>CAUPWW010000030.1:0-6163 GCA_963515535.1 uncultured Psychrobacter sp. | reverse complement strand
TAGATTAGTGAGGTGCTCTTCTTTTTTCAATCACTTTCGAAGTTGAGAGTGGGGTAATTTTTATAAAATTCTAAGGTCTCTAAAAGTCAGTTAACGCTTAAATTTAAAAAAATAAGATTAATTTACACCGATTTGCATTTTTTTTAGCATTCGGGGTTGTAATTGTCATAATTATATATATAATGTGCTCTCACGTTTAGAGATACAAATAATCTAAACGGGTAAACAAGCTTATTGTCTCTTTTGATATTGGTTCATCCATAGATAAAGAAATGAAGCTTAAGACATTTTTTAGATGTCTGGTTTTAATAAATTTCCTTTTAAGGAAATTTATCTTGCAGAGCTAAAAAAGCAGTGCTTTTTTTATACACTCTTCAGGGCCGATAGCTCAGTTGGTAGAGCAGTTGACTTTTAATCAATTGGTCCCGCGTTCGAGTCGCGGTCGGCCCACCATATTTAGCAGTATCCTTAGCATGTATGCTACCCTATCCGGTAGTGGCGTAATAAGTTTAAAGACATTGTTTTTGATGTCTAGTTTTAATAAATTTCCCTTTAAGGAAATTTATCTTGCGAAGCTAAAATTGTCATGCAATTTTTCAACGCTTCTCAGGGCCGATAGCTCAGTTGGTAGAGCAGTTGACTTTTAATCAATTGGTCCCGCGTTCGAGTCGCGGTCGGCCCACCATATTTAAGAAAGCCCAGTCATTTAATGATTGGGCTTTTTTTTATGCGCTTTTTATTTTCGTGAAGCTTTAGTTTATAGCGTAAACGTTTTTAGCTTTCAACGTTTACGCTTACGGAGGCTAAAGCCATCATCTTGGCGCCAAAGCAATTTATGCTTAATGGTATCTTTAATGGTGCGCCGATGTTTAGGCGCTTGCGCAATTAGATTGTCAAAAGTAGTGGCATCGATACCCAACTCACAGCCATGCGCCATCATGACATTAGACGGTTGTAAGTCTTTTACCTTTTGTAGCGACTGGATATAAACCTTGGGATCATAAATAGGAAATGGCGCGACAAATTTATGGCGCAGCTTGATGATTAAATCGGCGGTATAAACTTGACGACTTGGCAGATGAAATAAGGATAAATCACGATCTGTATGCCCTGGCGTCTCAAGTACCTGCCAATCATCAAACTGCGGAATAGTATCGCCATCACTAACTATCAAATCAGGATGTAAGTGTGCAGGATACCAAAGCCTTTTAAAAGGACGTCCTTGTCGCTTGGCCACATAGTGAGCCAGGCCCAAATCAATCAAATGCATGACTTGCCCGCCGATGCCGCTATACCACTGCGTTTCTCTAGCAGCCGAGACAATCAAGCAACCAGTCGCTTTTCTAAGCTTATGCGCGCCGCCGGCATGATCGGGATGCATATGAGTGACGACCACCACTTTTAAATCAGTAATAGGGCGCTTGAGCGTATCTTTAATATAACTAAGCACCAGCGCCACATCAGGGCGACAACCGCCGTCCAATAGCATTAATTTATCTGGATAAACCGCGAGATAGCTACTTTGAATATAGCCCTCCAAACGTACAATTTGACATAAACTCATTTATCTTCCTTGACTGCTTTTCTTGTCATTCCTATGATTTATTAACAAATTATTTATTCACTTCATTGCTAATACGATAAAAACCTGTCCTTTAGTATAACGCTCGCTATCCTAAAATAAATGTCTTTGAGTGAACGCTTGTGGCTAGAGAAAAATTATTGATAAGGCATGCATAGGATACTTAAAATGGCACCAAATAAAAAACTCAGCGCAGCGGCTGAGTTTTTTATTATTAAAAAAGCTAGTTCTCAAAATAAAAGACCAGTTAAGTTAAGCCAAGTCACGTACCTTTGGCTCACGCTCCCACAAACGTGATTTGGCATTTTCAATAAAGCTATCAAGCTCAGCGAGTGGCGTGACAAACGCATCTTTTTCAATCGGTAGTTTGCTTAAGATAAACTCATCGGTCGCGCCGCAATAAGCAATCGCTTTACAATGCACATAAGCATCATTGAACCAATCTAACGTTGCGCTGTCTTTCGCCAGCTTCTTCGCTTGATCGGGCATAATGATACTCACCACGGCATCAAACATCACTGACGGACCACCAGCGACACGCTCATCAGCTTGTATGATGGTGCCATCATCTAAAGTAACTTCTTTATTTGGTGCTACAATTTTAACGCGAGCGCCTTCTGCCATAGCCGCCTCTTCGAACTTCTGAATCTCACTATGTTTTGAGCCTTCAGCGACTAAAATACCAATCATACGTGCCTTTAAACTCTTTGGCGTACGACCAATCGTTTGTAGCGGCTCAGAGGTTGGCAAATCTTGTACTGGCGCTGCTGGCTCTATGGCTTCTGGCAGTTTCATTCCTAATGCCGTTGCCACACGATTTGCTAAATCTTTATCGATATTGAGTAAATGACCAAGCATTCGAGTTCGTACATGCGGCGTATCTACTTTGCCGAGCTCAAACGCGTAAGCAGAAGCGATATGAGCTTGCTCAGTTGGCGTCTGGCTGCGATAGAACATACGCGGTTGACTATAATGGTCCGCAAAGCTTTCAGCGCGTACGCGACCTTTAACGCCATCATCTAGTTGCTCGTGGAACGACTCAAAGCCTTTTTTTGTGCTTTCACGTGGTCGCTCAGGATCTAAACTTTGTGGATCATACAGGGTACGAGTTTTTGGTATCTGCATTTGCATATGACCGTCTTGCTGATTATTAGCAAACGGACATTTTGGCGCGTTAATCGGAATTTGCGCAAAGTTTGGCGAGCCCAAACGCGACAGCTGCGTATCTAGATAACTAAATAAGCGACCTTGCAATAATGGGTCATTACTAAAGTCGATGCCTGGTGGCAGATGTGATGGGCAAAAAGCCACTTGCTCAGTTTCAGAGAAAAAGTTATCTGGATAACGGTTCAGTACCATTTTACCTACGATGCGCACGGGTACCAACTCTTCAGGAATCAGCTTGGTCGCGTCTAAGTGATCAAAGGGGAACTCATTGGCTTCTTCTTCAGTAAATAACTGAACGCCAAACTCCCACTCTGGATAATCACCATTATTAATCGCTTCAAATAAATCACGGCGATTATAATCCGGATCGGCCCCCGAGATTTTAACCGCTTCGTCCCAAATCAGCGATTGTACGCCAAGGACCGGTTTCCAATGGAAACGTACAAAGGTGCTCTTGCCATCTTTATTAATTAAACGATAACTATGAATACCAAAGCCTTCCATCATACCAAAGCTACGCGGTAGCGCGCGATCACTCATCAGCCAAATGACATTGTGCATGGTTTCAGGGCTTAGCGAGACAAAATCCCAAAAGGTATCATGAGCAGAGGCCGCCTGCGGAAAACCGCGATCTGGTTCAGGTTTCACCGCGTGTACCAAATCAGGGAATTTCATCGCATCTTGAATAAAGAAAATCGGCATATTATTACCGACGATATCCCAGTTACCCTCTTCAGTATAGATTTTTACCGCAAAACCGCGCACATCACGCGGCGTATCTTTTGAACCCTTATTACCAGCTACGGTAGAAAAACGGGTAAATAAAGGCGTCTGCTTACCCGTTTCGGTAAGAATTTTTGCGGTTGTATACTCTTCTAATGATTCAGTCAGCTCAAAATAACCGTGGGCAGCACTACCACGCGCATGCACCACACGCTCAGGAATACGCTCATGATCAAAATGAGTAATTTTTTCGCGTAAGACAAAATCTTCTAATAACGTGGGGCCACGAGTATTGGCTCTAAGCGAGTTTTGATTGTCAGAAATGACAACACCTTGCTGGGTGGTCATCGCTCTTGTATTATCATCGGCACGCTGATGCGTTTCGCCGCCATTACCACGTTCGGTATTCATATTTTTAGCGGGGTCGGTATGATCAATATTCTTCTTCATAAAATATCCTAGCTAATGAGTAAAATGGACTACAGATAGCCCACCAAATAAGCACCAACACAGTTTTATATCCTTAGAGATAGCTTTGACTTCAGATGTCGTTTAATTGTCTGTGTTCAGCGCGATTGTTTCTTGATAGATGAGAATGCTGTTAGACATTAAGTCATGACAGCATCGATAAGCTCATCAATTATATTACTCAAAATCTGCCCTAGGTATGTCACATATATCGTTAAGCGTGTTGATTTTTGGTTACGCATCAGCCAAATCACGTCTGTTTGCAGACACGTTTTTTATAGTGAAATCATGATGAGAATAAAGACAGAAAAAGCTGATGAGCAGATATGTATGAAGGGTGACTAAACGCTATAAAAAGCATTTTAAGGTTTTGGCGGATAAATATGATTAGAATGACTTAGAAGATAGCAGTGAGTTTTTAAAATATTATAGTAAGTTAGCTTTTTTCTGAAAAACTAATATTTCATTGTTGGCGGGCATTTTATAGCGATTTATGAGCAGTAAATGCTGTTTTTCTGCCACCTCTATGATGTCCTCTAAAGCACGGATACCGCTGTTGCTATCACGCTGTCGAAGACTATAGTCAAACTGTCGATTACTATCACTGCTATAACGACCATTTTCGTTAAAGGGTCCATAAACGATGAACTTTCCCTCTAAAGGTAGCATATTACCGACCAACTCAAATAACTTACTGACTAAAAACCACGACATAATATGCAAAGTATTGGCGGTAAATACCGCATCGTAAGGCGCATTGATAGTCTTATTTATCGGTATTGAATCAGACGCTACGTCAAAGCTGAGCGGCGCATATAAATTCGGGGCAGGATACGCAGCATGCCAAGCATTGATAATGGCGTGATTGGCGTACACATCACTGGTCTGCCAGTGTAAATGCGTCAAACGTGGCGCAAAATAGATACTATGCTGCCCCGTCCCTGAACCCACTTCCAAGACATGATGCGAATTTTTTAACTCTTGCTGTAAGACTTCTAGTATTGGCTGCTGATTATTTTCACACGCTTGAGAAAACGGCAAGGTTGCAGCGTCACATAGATGATTACGTATTGAACTGCTTTTATTCATATTCTTTCCTGTTCTCTATTATCTTGCAGTAACGAGCGCTAACCATTAATAAATACCCGCTTCTACCCCAGCTGCCAGTGTCATCGCCAGCTCTTCGACTTGCTCAGTAAATACCTCTTGCCAATCGCCTTGTAAAATCAGCGCTTCTTGAATCCATTCCCAGCGCAATCCAGTAGTAATGGTCTTTATGGCAAGCTTGGTACCCGTACCATCATGCCCTGCGCGAACATATAGCGCAAACGGCATGCCCTGCTTTTTCTCTAACACTGGATAATAACAGCGATCAAAAAAGTCTTTGGTCAGCCCAGCCATATAGGCCAAGTTTTCAGTCGTCCCTAATAATAATGCATCGGCTGCTAATACATCTTCAGGTTGCGTATCTTGAGGAGATTTGAGTATGACGTTGATATCTATACCAGGGTGATTAGCACCATCGTAGGCTGCTTGCGCTAGCTTTTTGGTATTCGGTGATGTTGCATGCGCGACGATAAGTAAGGTTTTGCTGGCCATATCAATCACCTTTATAGAAGTCACTAGTTTTTGGAATTAATAGTCACTCTTTGAATGATATCAGGATGGATGCTTTTCGCAACTGGACAAGTTAACGCCGTGTTGTAGAATATCTTTTGCGTTTTATCGTCTAACTTTTGATTAAAAGTGATCTCGACATGTATTTCACTGACACGTCTTGGCTCAGCTGCCATTATTTTGGTCACCTCAGCGCTAGTACCTGCAATGTCGATTTCCATATCACGCGCTTTGATACCGATAATCGTCAACATACAACTGGCTAAGCTAGTCGCCAATAAATCAGTCGGTGAAAAGGCTTCGCCTTTGCCTTGATTATCTATAGGTGCATCAGTGATGATTTCATTATTAGATCGCAGGTGGATAGCGGTGGTGCGTAGATCACCTTGATAAATTACTTTTGAAGTTGTCATATTATTATCCTATTATCTTAAGGAGAAAATTCACTATATCAGTAGTGTACCTAAAGCCTATGACAATAACTATCATACAATTTACTCAATACAAAAGAAAACCCCCTTCTACATTAGCAGAAGGGGGTATATCTTTAAGAATAGAGAGCTGACGATGACCTACTCTCACATGGCCTGGGCCACACTACCATTG
>CAUPWW010000029.1:0-7124 GCA_963515535.1 uncultured Psychrobacter sp. | reverse complement strand
AATACGGTCGCTCTTGCTTGTGCTTATATCTGGCTCAAATTATGAATGTTCAACACGCCCTAGTCAGTTCAAAATAACATGGTGATAAATTGAAGAGTGCTACTGGAATGAATGTTGCGCAGCCTCTGTAATAACAGCATGCAAGGAAAATTTATACCAGTAGCACGATGTCATTTTTGCAGTGAATCGACTATAGCTTACTGGCTGCATTTTTACCTCGTCGTTACAGCTTCTAATACTCGACTATGTTAGATTTATCATTAATCCTTGAAGTTATTTACCATAAGTCTTAATAAATTTGAGTAACGTTATGAGTCAAGAAGATGCCAGTCATAAGCAAAATAAGCATTTGCCTCCAAGTGAGCCTATTGATGTCTATAAAAACAACGATAGTAACTATACTGCTGGCAATCAAGACGCTCATGATCATGACACTCACCTAGAGCAAAACACCGCACCAAGAGATACCAAAGGCTATCAGCGTACGTTACTGATTAGCTTTGTGATCATCACAGGCTATATGTTTATCGAGGCGATTGGTGGCTTACTGACAGGCAGCTTGGCGTTACTCTCTGATGCAGGACACATGCTCAGCGACGCCATCGCCCTTGGTGCGACGTTGATGGCATTTAAAATCGGCGAAAAAGCCGCCACCCATCAAAAGACCTTTGGCTATAAACGCTTTGAGATTATCGTGGCCACCGTCAATGGTGCGACGCTAGTAATTATCGCCTTGATGATTTTTTATGAAGCGATCAAACGCCTTAACTCACCGCCTGAGATTGCTACCCAAGGTATGCTAATCGTCGCCACCATCGGTATGCTGGTTAATATCTTGGTCGCTTGGCTGATGCATCGTGGTAGTAGCGGCAGCGATGGACACACCCACAGCCATGGAGCAAATGCAGACAAAGTAAATAAAGAAAAAGCAAATAAAAGCAATGATTCCAAAGAGCCTGTCAACCTCAATATGCAAAGCGCTTACTTGCATGTATTAAGTGATTTGATGGGCTCTGTCGCCGCGATCATCGCCGCTTTACTGATGATGGGGTTTGGCTGGGTTTGGGCCGATGCCGCAGCGTCGGTGATCGTCGCGGTACTTATCTTAGTAAGTGGTTACCGCGTTGTACGTGATTCGGTACATGTCTTGATGGAGGGCACGCCAGAAGGCATATCGCTGGTAGATGTGGAAGACAAGCTGCTTGCCCATCCACAAGTAAAACAAGTCCACGACCTGCATATTTGGAGCATCACCAGCGGGCTAAATGCGCTATCTTGCCATGTGATGGTCGATGGGGATATGAGAATCTCGGATGCCAGCGTATTGATTGCCAATCTTGAGCAAGGGTTGCTTGCGCTTGGTATTCATCACGCCACCATTCAGGTTGAAAGCTTGTCACACCCGCAGACCAGCGCCCATAGCGATGCATTGGTCTGCGACATATCAGAGCAGCAAAGCTCTGCGAATAACCATATCGGGCACAGTCACTAGTCACTAGGGCGTGTTGAACCTTCAACCATGGCACTGACAGAGACTATTTGTGAATGTTCAACACGCCCTACTGGGTTGGAGGAAATAACAACTATGTTGTGCTGACTTAGAAAGTCTTATTTATCATTCATAGCAAGGTAGATATTACGATCTGATGCGGATGCGTCATCCACATATTTTGAATCACGCCATGTCGTATAAGCATAGACACCACTGTATGGGCTGATACTGTTCTGACGGAAGTCAGAAATCCAATTTGTACCATCGAAAATTTGAATATGGCCATGTGGACGCTTTGATGAGCGATCATAGACAATAACATCACCTACTTGGGTTGGCATATCATTGCTGATTTTGCTGAAACCTGCTTTCTCAAGTGTGCCACGAGTAGCGTACTGATAGGCTGAAGGATTTGGAGTGAACTCATAACCAGCTGATTGTAGTGCTTTACGTACGTAACGGGCACAGTATCCAGAGCTGCTAGATAGAGCCACTTTTGAGGCGCGAGCAGCAGCGATAGCGGGTGCTGAATTGCTATCAGGAACCTTATTGACTTGCTGCTGTTGTTTTTCAGCGTATAAGCGGCTGTTTAATGATGAAAGCTGATTCTCTTTTTGCTTGGCCTGCGCACTTAGGTTGCTAATTGCTTGACTAATTTCATCATTATTAGAAACATAAGCACCACTTTTGGTGCTATAGATGTTTTTTGATGAACCGTAGTTTGATGCCACAGAAGTATTGGTGATGGTATTATTTGTTTGAGAGATTGTGATAGCAGCACCACTCGTTTGTGCTATGCCCATACCCAGTACTGACAAAATCAATAAAGCCTGTTTCATAAATCTAATACCTACGGTTAATTCAAAATCGTCTGTTATCAACAACAGCGCAGTCAATTAAATCTCAATAACTCAAGTATATATATGTCATAGTGACTGATACTTCTGCTGCATATTATTCATATAAAAAATGATTATTGGCGATCACAGCTCATTGAAGTCTTACGAAGCTGTTACAAATCAAGCTGCTGACCAAAACACAAAGCCGACTTTAGCATAGGTTGTTTAGCCTGTCATTCCCCTTAAAAACCCCAAAAATACTTTTTTGATGTCGAAAAAATTGCTAATATCCCACATTTTACAATGTAAGTTTGTGTAACATGTACAGAATATAGCTGACTAGATTGACCACAATTTCTACTGTTTTATAAGCAAAAAAACGTCTGAGGGTTAAATCTATAATTTAGATTTAACCCTCAGACGTTTTTCTATTGGATGAAGTAATTACCCTATATAGGGTCTAACTAATTATTAAGATAATATAATAATTTATAATATTAATATAGATGTTAATTCCCTACTGGCTTATGTAATATTACGTAATTGTTTCGATACATCCTGTATATTCTTGTATTAACCCTTAATTATTTATCTATTTTAAGGGTTAATAACCGATAAATCCGCTTACATTGTCATCAAAAGTTACAAATTCAAAGTTATTTTTGCTTTTAAAGTCGCAATAGCTAATGATTTTTTTGATGAAGAATCATTTTATAAGCAATAGAACAGTCTTATACCTGCCTCATTTACTTTTAACGCTAACACTATAATCAAAGTATTCTTAACTGCTAACACACTATAATTGCTGCTCTACCGATTCAATATCAGCATAAACTTGGGTCGTCCCGTCTTTATTGAGCTGCATAACCTGATAGGGCATGAATTTATTTTGATACTCCATACCTGGGCTACCAACAGGCATGCCAGGTACGGCAAGACCCATAGCTTGTACTGGCGGATTTTCTAAAAACTGCGCCATATATTTAGCGGGTACATGACCTTCAAAGACGTAACCATCCGTAGTGACTACAGTATGGCAAGAACGCATTTCATTTGGAACGCTGTAGCGCTCTTTAAATACGGCTAAGTCCGCAACATCTTGCGCGGTTGCACTTAGACCATTATCTTCTGCATGACTTATCCATTCTTTACAGCAGCCGCAATTGGCATCTTTATAGACAGTGGCTGAGACGTTTTTTAGTAGGTCTGGTTTACTTACTGATGTCATCATAGGAGTATTTATAACGTTTGGTTCAGCTGTCTTTGGAACAGCCAAAACATCTTCAGTTGATGCCGATGTTGTGCTTGCATCAGATACGCCACTACTCGGTTGGCTACAAGCAAATAGTGATGAGGCGGCAAGTAATACTAACGTACTACGCAACCCCTTAGACAGATAACGATTGAATATAAGACTGGATTTTATTTTTAAGGGGGTCATAGTGCTCTCTCATGTACTGTAGATATTGTGAGCTATAGAAGGTCAAGTAACACTTCATATCGTTTGGTAATGTAGCATAATAACCCATCAAACGGAGTACGTAAATTTATCCATTGAGCAGTGCGGACTGGTATCATAAGCAGTTTTCATTTTGAAATGCTGCCTGTAGTATTAACAGGTCTATCCGAGTTTTGGATTTTGACTAAAAATTCAAAACTCATAATTTTGGATAATTTGCGATGCGCCTGTCTACTATTAATCTACAAAAGCGTTTGAGTACTCACTTAAATCAATTACCGCTATCGCTTACGCTAGTAGCAGCATGGCTTGCAGGGGCTATTTTTTTATTTTCGCTAGCGCCTTATGGGTTTTGGCCGCTAGCAATAGTATCACCAGCGATTTTATATGCGCTGTTGGTGACAAGTATGAGTGGTCGTCGCGCTTTTATTATCGGTGAAGCTTACGGTATGGGGCTATGGTGCGTCGGCGGCTTTTGGCTCTATACTGCTATCCATGATTATAGCGATACACCAACGTGGCTCGCATTGATTATGATTGCATTGATGGGTCTCGGTATGGGACTGTTTCATGGATTGTTAGCACTAGTCTTTAACCGTATGGTAGGCAAACAACCCTTTTCATTTGCTGCTCTTTGGGTGCTACAAGAATGGTTAAAAACTTGGTTATTCACAGGCTTTCCGTGGCTGTTTGTTGGTTATGCATTTACTGAAGAGTATTGGTTATCGTCCTTAGCACCCGTTGCTGGTGTTTTTTCCGTCTCTTTTGTTGCCATACTATTGGCTGCAAGTTTAGTAGAGCTACTGCTTCGGCGCAGTAGTTATGCCATCGTTTCTGTACTGTTATTAGCCATTAGCACATCATTATGGCTGGTCAATCCGCAATGGACAAAACCTAAGGGCACACCTGATCTGTCAGTGTCATTGATTCAAGGTAATATTTCACAAGATATAAAGTGGCTGACTAAGTATCAAGTAGAAACGCTAAAGATTTATGCGAAGTTAACACGCACTGAGTGGGGACGTGATGTTGTGGTGTGGCCTGAATCATCTATTCCTATGTTTCAGGATGAGGCTGCGGGCTTTATTAGTGAAATGATAGAAATGGCTAATGCGACCAATACGACATGGATAACTGGTATCCCTTATAAGGATAAAGCGGCATTCAATGCCAGTACGGATAAGTATCCCCCATTTTACAATAGCGTGATTGCTCGAGGTGTAGAAGCGGAAGGCCTATACAAGAAGCAGCGTCTAGTGCCTTTTGGAGAGTATATTCCATTTGAAGGCGTGCTCGATATTTTCCCAAGTTTGGCCGGTAGTCAGGATATTAAGAGCTATAGTCGTGGTAGTGATCAGCAGTCACCTCTAAAGGTGCGTGGACACAATATAGGGACGGCTATCTGTTATGAGGTAGCTTATCCAGATACCACGCGTAAAAATGCCATCGATACTGAATTTTTGTTGACCGTCTCTAACGATGCCTGGTTTGGCACTTCAGCAGGACCATTGCAACATTTGCAAATGGTACAAATGCGCGCGCTTGAGAACGGGCGCTGGTTTATTCGAGCGACCAATACTGGTGTTACCGCTATCATTAACCATAAAGGTCGTATTGTAAAACGCGCACCGCAGTTTGAGCGTACTGTACTACGTGGTGAGATACAGGCACGGGTTGGTAACACGCCCTTTATGCTTATGGGAAATTATCCTATCTTGATAATAATAACCTTGTTATTACTACTAAGCTATTTTGGCAAAGGTCTAACCACACTTAGAAGACGAGGGTAATAGTAAACTTAATCATAATAATTTAATCAGTGTAAGTTTTTTATTTTTTCTAGGTAACGTCCTAACGCACGTAAATATAAAAGTTTTAAACTATTGACCCCTGCCGTCAAATCCGTATACATAAACTTGGGAGATTTTAATTACGCAGCTTGACGATAATAATCAAACCACACCTGTCTTGGCGATTGATAGCCCAAACCCTTTTGAATCCTCGTCTGATTGTAGTACAGCTCGATATAACTGATAATATCATTGATGGCTGTGAACCTTGTTTTATAGTCTTGATGATATACCAGCTCATTCTTTAATGTGCCCCAGAAGCTTTCTATCGGAGCGTTATCGAAACAGTTGCCTTTGCCGCTCATTGAGCCTATAAATTGATGCTGCTTAATGGTCTTGTGGTAGGCGTGACTGCAATACTGACTGCCTCTGTCTGAATGAACGATTAGCCCTTTGCTTGGACGTTTATTCTTGATGGCCATATTTAGTGCTTTGCAAACTAAATCTGCGGTCATACGCTTGTTAATAGCGTAACCGACAAGCTCTTTGGTGTATAAGTCTTTGACCCCTGCTAAGTACAGCCAACCCTCATTCGTCCAGATATAGGTGATGTCGCTGACCCACGACTCGTTAGGGCGCTTAGCATCAAACTTCTGATCCAGTACGTTTGGATAGACCAGCTTGTTGTGATTGGAGTCGGTGGTGACTTTAAAGCGCTTATGACGACGACATTTAATGCCGTGTTGCTCTTTGATGCTTCTTACCATATACAGGCTAATGTTATGGCCTTGCTCGCTTAGATGAGCATGCAGTCGATCTGCGCCATAACGTTCTTTCGTTTCATTGTGAGCCGCTTTAACCAGTAATTCAGACTGGTTGCGATGTATCTGTTGGTCGCTGAGATCACGACTTAGCCAGTCGTAATAGCTTGATGGCTTAACCCTTAACACACGGCACATAGTGGTGATGCGAAAGAGGAACTGGTTGTCTTTGATAAAGGCGTACCTGACTAGCTGTTTCTCGCGAAGTACGCCGTCGCCAACTCGAGCATAGCTCTCCCCTTGCGTCGGGGCGAAGCAGTGCTTCGCTTTATCCCTCCTCATTTAGTATTTCGCGTTCCTCTTCAGCCACTTTGAGCTGCCGCTTGAGCTGCTTTATTTCTTGAAGAGCACTCATAAGATCAGGATCGTATTGCTTTGTGCCGACAAGCTTGCCTTGATTGGCTTTGTTATGCCAATTTGATAGCGTTTGCATGGCAATGCCAAGCTGCTTTGCAGTGGCTGAGATATTGCCATTATTGTCTGATATCTTCTTGACGGCCTCGGCTTTAAATTCGTCACTGTAGGTTCTTACTTTCTTGGTCATGGTAAACTCCTGTCAATACGCTTAGTTTACCAAGTTTATCTCTACGGTTTCTTCAGCATAGCTCACCATGATTTTGTATCCCTTAATAGTATATTGTAGTATGTTGTATATAATATAACCCCAGTTCGGGATAAGGGCTCAAAAAAAAGATAAAAAAAGAAGTCCGAAGTTGCTAAAGT
>CAUPWW010000028.1:0-8783 GCA_963515535.1 uncultured Psychrobacter sp. | reverse complement strand
TCGGTCTTTAACTACTCGTACTTGGGCGCAACTTTAATTATTGGGATTGGTATAATATAAATCACGCTCGGCTTATTTATAGGTATTCATAAAAGACAGATAAGTATTCGTGAAAAAAAATAGGCATAAAAAAACCCCACTCAAATTTCTATGAGTGGGGTTTTACTGGTGCGCTTATCAGTCTTATTTATGCTTGATAGCAAACTTGCTAATAAGTGACGCCAAATAGTGGCGTCCCCAGGGGGATTCGAACCCCCGTTACCGCCGTGAAAGGGCGGTGTCCTAGGCCTCTAGACGATGGGGACTAGTAACAACGCTTCAGCTGCTTTCACCATTTATGCTGAAGTGGTGCGTATTTTAATGGCGACCGCGCTTGCTGTCAAGCCTTTTTCGACGTCTTTTTGAAATTAAGTATCTTTTTTTAAGCGCGCGCCGTGGATGTAGGTCTTTTCGCTTTAAATGATGCCGAATCCACAACGACGTACAAGCGCTAATGGTTAACGCAAGTAACATGTAACCGATAATGGTTGCCCATAATTTAACCTGTGGTTCCATAGCAAAGTCCCTTTTTGTTAATCTCATCTAATCCATAATAGGTAATTAGCTATAGATAGCACTATTCATTGAGTTTAACAATGCAAAGGGCGTATGCTTTATTTTACTTGGCGCCGTCAACGTTGCTATCGACAGTGCTGTTAGCGGCTGTCTCGGTATTTTCCTGCTCGTTATGGATAGCGTTCGCGAGCATCGGGTAGCTATTTAAAATATGACAAAACAGTTCAGCCGTCTTTTGGGTATCATAGAGCGCTGAATGCGCGTCATTACCGTCAAAATCAAGCCCAGCAGCCTTACAAGCACGCGCGAGTACAGTTTGTCCGAATGCAAGCGCAGACAGCGTCACGGTATCGAAAACTGAGAAGTTGTGAAACGGATTATGGTTTTTGCTATTGGTACGCAACACTGCCGCATTTAAAAACGCTAAGTCAAAATGGGCATTATGGCCAATCAAAACGCATTGACGGCAGTCTTCAGCGCGGCGTACTTCTTTTAGACCTTTAAAAATACGGCGCAGGGCGGTTTTTTCATCTTCAGCAATGGCTTTGCGCAGTGGATTATTAGGATCAATACCGGTAAAAGCAAGCGCGCTTGGCTCAAGATTTGCGCCCTCAAAAGGCTCGATATGGGCGTTAAATGCCTCTCCTGGATAAAACACGCCCTGCTCATCAAGTAGTACAGGAATACAAGCAATCTCTAATAAGGCGTCGGTTTGCGCATTAAAGCCTGCGGTTTCGACATCGACGACAACAGGCAAAAACTTACGAAAACGCTCTTTTAAGCGCATGGGCGCTTGTTCATCTGTTGCGCCGTTACTATCGGCAGTAGCGCTTGAGGTAGTAGTAAGACAGGCATTGTCTGTATTAGCCAAATCGTTTTTAGGTAAGCCGGCATCATTTTGAGTGGTCATATCAGGTTAAATCGCTTTTATCAGTCGTGCTGTGGTATTGAATGAAATAAAAAATACCTATCCTATGATAGAAGGCTGGATTTTGCTAAGCGTACTAGCAAAAGCGCGAAACCTAGCATAGGATATGGCGTAAAGGCAGGCAGACAATTTTGCATGTCGCTGCTAAGCTTTAATAGACCAAGGTAGCATCTCGCCCGCCAACAGCGGCGTTAATGACGCGCCATCAAAATAAGGGTAATTGGTCGGTACTTGCATCGGCGTGTTTATCAATGTGATGGTACTGTTATTTAATGGCAAACCATAGAACTGGGCGCCAAAGCGGCTAGCAAATCCTTCAAGTTTATCGATTTTACCCACACTATCAAAAGCAGTGGCGTATAGCGGTAAGGCATTGGCAGCGCTGTAGCAGCCAGCACAGCCGCAAGCCGATTCTTTTGCGTTCGTTGCATGCGGCGCAGAGTCTGTGCCTAAAAAGAACTTTGGATTGCCGCTGGTGGCGACATCCAACAATACTGTTTGATGGCTTTTGCGCTTTAAAATAGGCAGGCAGTAAAAGTGCGGCTTGATACCACCAATCAATAAATGATTGCGGTTAAACATTAAATGCTGCGGGGTAATGGTCGCAGCAATTTGATTGCCTTGTTCTAAAACGAAGTCGGCGGCATCACTGGTCGTTATATGCTCTAGCACAATTTTCATCGTCGGGAATTTGACGATGATTTGCGCCAACACGTCGTCTAAAAAGCGCTTTTCACGGTCAAAAATATCGACATGGTCGTGCGTGACTTCGCCATGGAGCAGTAGGGGTAGGTTGTATTTTTCCAGCGCTTCAAAGACATCGACGCAAGCATTGATATCAGTGACACCGTCAGCAGAGTTGGTCGTGGCGCCAGCAGGGTAGAGCTTGACCGCTTGCACGATACCAGATTTTGCCGCCATTTCGATATCCTGAGCGGTGGTTTGATTGGTGAGATACAAGGTCATACGTGGGTCAAAAGCTGCTTTACGCTCCGCACTCAAATCGCTTGCTTCTAAATGCTGCAGGATACGCTCACGGTAGGCTTGCGCCGCATCAATATTTTTAACAGGTGGTACCAAGTTTGGCATACAGATGACGCGGTTAAAACTCTGAGCGGCGTGTGGAACGGTAGTCGCTAACGCCTTATCGTCGCGCAAATGAATATGCCAATCATCTGGCTGTAGCAGGGTTAATTCTCTAATCGAATCGGTCATAGTATCATCGCGCTCTATATCTTTATACGGTAGTAAAAGGGAGTGTAGCTGAGCTGCTATCATAACAGATTTGCCTACTTGACTAAATATGCGGCGAACTATCTGTACATAAAAGCGTTGTGATTTCGTTGATAATTAACCAGCGCCTATGTATGCATTTATGCTAATTATCAGTGAAAACCTAGCACCGAATGGCGCTCATACTTTTGCCGCTCGTAAATATGATGTACACTGAGCAGGCAATCTATTTTTTATTTATTTCATCCTATCCTGCGCATTTTTATTTCTCATTAAATGTATTCGATAATAAATTCTTATATTAGGAGTTATTCATGGCTCAGCTTGATCCAAAAAATATTAATAAAATCGTCTTGGCTTATTCCGGCGGTCTTGACACCTCAATCATCGCCAGATGGCTACAAGAAACCTATGATGCAGAAGTGATTACCTTCACCGCTGACATCGGTCAAGGTGAAGAAGTTGAGCCGGCGCGTGCCAAAGCTGAAGCGATGGGTATCAAGCATATCCATATCGAAGACTTACGTGAGGAGTTTGCCCGCGATTATGTGTTCCCAATGTTCCGCGCCAATGCCATTTACGAAGGCGAGTATCTGCTCGGGACTTCTATCGCGCGTCCTTTGATTGCTAAGCGTTTGGTTGAAATCGCTAAAGAACATAACGCCGATGCCATCAGTCATGGCGCGACCGGCAAAGGTAACGACCAAGTACGTTTTGAGCTTGGCGCCGTTGCTTTATCACCCGACGTGGTCACTATTGCGCCGTGGCGTGAGTGGGATTTATCGAGCCGTGAAAGCTTGATGAAATATGCTGAAGAGCATAATATCCCCATCGATTATGCCAGCAATAAGAAAAAATCGCCGTATTCAATGGACGCCAACTTACTGCATATCTCTTATGAAGGCGGCATCTTAGAAGACCCATACGCCGAAGCAGAAGAAGATATGTGGCGCTGGTCAGTCAGCCCTGAAAACGCGCCAGATGAGCCACAATATTTAGAATTAGAATACAAAAAAGGTGATATCGTTGCGATTGACGGTGAAGCGCTTAAGCCTTATGAAGTGATGATTAAGCTAAATGAGCTTGGCGGTAAGCATGGTATTGGCCGCTTAGACATCGTCGAAAACCGTTATGTTGGTATGAAATCACGCGGCTGCTATGAAACCCCAGCTGGTACCATTATGCTAAAAGCGCACCGCGGCATTGAATCATTAACCCTTGACCGTGAAGCGGCGCATTTAAAAGATGAGCTGATGCCACGTTACGCTAAAATTATCTATAACGGCTATTGGTTTAGCCCTGAGCGCATGATGCTACAAGCCTTGATTGACAAATCACAAGAATATGTCAACGGTACCGTACGCGTCAAATTATACAAAGGTGCGGTAAGCGTGGTCGGTCGTAAGTCAGATGATTCATTGTTTGATGAAAAAATCGCCACTTTTGAAGATGATGCCGGTGCTTATGATCAAAAAGACGCCGAAGGTTTCATCCGTTTAAATGGCCTACGTTTGGCGATTGAAGCCAGCCGTGGTCGTGATTTATCGAAGTAAAAGATTCTTTAGACTGTGTTACATAAACCATAAAAAAGGCGCTAATAAGTTAGCGCCTTTTTTGATGAGTTTTTGTGTTTATAAACACCTTATCAATTCATTTTATTTATAGTCAGTTAACAGCAAGGTCGATATCTCATGTACTGCTGGTAAACGTTCTTCTTGCTTGCTATGCCTACACCGACATAGGCGGCAAAAAACGTATACCAGCAGTTGCATAGCCTCTTTTAAGATATTTTGACTTTATCATTTAGTAGGTTTTAGTTCTTCAGCACTATAGTAGAATTACTCTAAAATCGATACAGTGCGACTGGGATGAATTTTTCGTAGCCTCTGTGATAACAGCAAGCAAGGAAAATTTATACCAGTCGCAAGAAGCTATAACGTATCGCTTTTATTTTGGACTGACTATATCTTCATCATCGTCTATCATTACGATTGCCACGTCTTGCTGTTGGCGCTCCTTGATAAGGTCTTGTTCGATGACTTCTTCGGTGGCCAGTTTTATACCGTCAGATTTTTGGCTTTGATATTTGAGCGCTGCTAGTCCGCCCAGTACGCCAATAACCGCAATAATGATTAGGATAACGGGATTTTTCCAAAGCGGTATGGGTTCGTCGTATTCAATCGGCTTTTCGCTGGTGGTGGTTGGCGTATTGTCGTTATTACCGCCGATTAAGCCCAAACTGACCAATGGCGGTTTTGGCGGGCTTGCAGGCTCGGAGGTAATTCTTAGGCGGTTGCGCTGCAAATATATTTCTGAAATTTTCGCCAGTTGCAGCAGCCAACGTTGATGTGGCAAGCTTATGGCTGACATTTTGGCAAACACTAATAAGTCATTGTGTTTGCCTTGTTGGGCATTCGCAGGTGAGCGCCCAATGACTTTTAAATAATTGCCCGTCGCTAGTTGCATGTCTTGGACAGGCTCATGGTTTTCAGGTTTAAAAGTCGTCAACTCGTGCCAATAAGGGTCAAAAGCGGGCGGGGTATCAGCGAGCTGCGCTGTGCTTAACAAAGTGCGTTCTGTGGCATTTTTTACTTCTGTCTCTACCTCTACTTTTAAGTCTGACTGTAAAGCAGCTTCTGTAGTAGTGGTTGTTTTTTCATTCTCATTAGGTTCAGCCCGCTCGGTAGATTCTAACGCTGGTTTATTGGCCACAAACCGCTCAACGGATAAAAACTGCGGCTGCAAGGCGAACCATTTGTCCAGCTCCTCATGATCAAGCTGGCTATATTCTGCTAAAATCGCCAGTTCACGCAGCACTATTACGCACAAAGAGGTGAGTAGTATGTGCACTTGTGGTGACGTTGCGTCAATCTGCTCAGCAATGTAATCGCTGGCTTTAATCACGCGCGCATTCTCATGAAAAATCGCATCGGCCACCTCTTGGCGATAATATAAAGTCGCATTGATGGTCGAAAAATTCATTGAATTATATCGGCGTAGTTCTTTGACGGCGGTACGAGTAAACAGTTTTTTGCTTACGGCTTGCCCATCGTTATGCTGCTGATAAGCAAGTAAGGCGCTGATAATGGCTTGCAAGCTAGCATCCATCGCCAAGCGCGCTTGCGGTAATGACAGCTTAGCGGCGTCTGCTAATAATGACACCATCGGCTTGGTATCTTGATAGAGAAAATCATACATCGACACACGTGTCGGTGAAATAGTCGTCATAATCTGCTAGCATCAAAAAGTGTGCCTCTATATTACGGCGCCAAAAGCCTTGATACAATCCCTTCATAATAGAAAAACGCAAACATTTTACTCGCCATTTATTCTCAACGCAGTCGATAATAACCGCTGTAGATTTATGAGCGTTGGAAAACCTTATGACAAATAATGAAGAATTTAAAGAAAAGTTTAACAAAAAATCTGATGTGCAGCTGGTTATTAACATTGCTCAGCAAATGTTAACGCTATATAAGTGCGATAAAAAAATGATTCAATATAGGGTGTCGACCGCTAAAAACGGCATTGGCAGTCAGCAAGATAGCGGCTGCACACCCCTTGGCAAACATCTTATCGCCAAGAAAATAGGCACAGATGAACCCATAAATGCGGTGTTCATTGGACGTGTCCCTACGGGCGAGGTCTATAGTGCAGAGCTTGGTGAGTTGCATCCTGAGCGCGATTGGATATTAAGCCGTATTTTATGGTTGAGCGGTCTTGAAGAGGGATTGAATAAAGGCAGCAATGCTCATGGCGGCTGCGATACTTATCAGCGTTATATTTATATTCATGGCACGCCAGACAGCGAACCAATGGGCGAGCCGCTCTCGCACGGATGTATACGGATGCGCAATGAAGATATTTTGGAGCTATTTGAACAAGTGACCGAGGGCACAACTGTGACCATTATTGCTCGTTGATATTTACTCGAAAACACTATGCTTAAAAACATTGCGCATAAAAAAAGACAACGTACCTGATAGTCGCTGTCTTTTTTTGAATTATGTAAAGGTTAAGTTAATTATAAGTAAGATACAGGGTCAAAAAGCCAGTTTTAGTTTTTATTACCAGAGCTTAACCGCAGACTTAAGCTTAGCTAAGCGTTTTTTAGACTTTTTCTGTGTATCTATTAAAGAAGTATTCAACCAGCCTGCGCCGTACAAGGCATTCGAGTCTGTGCTCGCTTTATGTTGATAGCACTGCTGATAATAAGTGGTATCAAGTTGTTGCCCAAGCGCTTGCTGTACTTTTACGAGATGTTTTAGGAAGCGCTTGCTTTTCTTTTTTGACTTTTTACTGTTGAGCTTTTTATTTTTGAGATTTTCATTGTTGATTAAGGGCACTGCAAATTCACTAACATAGCGCAATTTTTCAAGCTGTCGGTATAATTTAAGGTGAGCTTGTTTTTCGTCTTTGTTATTGACTGGCAAATCTATATCCTGCGCCTGCAGACTTTGCGAATCCGTATTTTCTAAATTAACGTTCTCTAAACTCGTACTATCTAAATCTTTGCTATCCACTTTAGCATTCCTAGCTTCATTAAGTTTTCTCTCAGCTTTTAGCAATTTTTTATAACGTTTGTCCAATGTTTTTCTCAGCTTATGAGACGCGCGTTTATCCGCCTGTGGTTCAAGGTTAGGGTCGCTCATGGTGAAAGCTATCAGCTCAAGCAAGGTCAATTGCAAGTCATTGGCGCGTACTGCATCAATGGGTGTGATTTTTAACGCTTCCATATTTGTCGTCCAATCAACGCTTGGCGCATCATGTTCTTGTAGGTAGGGTTCGATATGACTGGCAAGACAAGCAAGCTTGCGATAATCAGTCAGTAAAGTCGCCGTTTGCTTAAGGATAATTGACCAATCAGGATTGAGCTCATCAGAGAAGCTGCCAAACACTTTGAGCGCGGTACGTAAGCGCTGAATACCGTTATGCAATTGTAAAACGTGCTCATCAGCAGTACTGCCTGCGACGATGGCGCTACTATTGGGTAATATTTGCAATAGGCAATTATGCACGACTGCCCGTATAAATGCCGGCCTGCTGCTGTCTTGATCGACAGTTAGAGCGCTAAGATTGGCGCTAACCGCTGGGCTATAGCGTTGCCCCGTAATTAATAGACCTCCACGCTCGGCTTTGGTCACCGTAGATAGGCAGAGTTTATGACGCTGGCACCAGTTTTTGGCAGTCGTAAATAAAAAATCTACATCGCCTGATATCAGCTCAAACTCTATTTCTTGAATACTATCGCGCTGAGTATCATCGCTACCGTGGATAATCTCTCCGTAGTCGTATGCTATCTCAATCTGATTGCTGCTTTCATTATCGTTATTATCTACCAGCATCCGTGTTATACGCTCGACATCGGTGATATACAGTCGGTTAAGCGTTTTGGCCAGTTTCGTTAATTTAAATGGTTCTAGAGCAGGAGCGATGGGAGTATCTTGATAAATGCTTAAATCAGGCATGAGCGTATTGGTGTCTAACATAGTTTGGACTTGTTTGTTATCTAGTACCGCATTGTGCTCTAAACGCGCTGCAATACCGTCGCCACCTGCTTTGATGGTTTGCACCCACGCATCGCCTTCCTGACGAATACGTAAGCCAATACCCGCCTTAGCGAGCTGCTGATCGGGAGTGTCATAATAATGCGCGGCCAGCTGCGTGAGCTGTGAGGATTTAATATTCGCTTGGCGCATCAAACCTTTTAGTCGCGACTCTGGTACCAAAAACTTTAGCTCAATCTCTTGCATGATGGCTCCCGATTATAATTATGAATGATTGGCAATACCTGTTAAGTAATTACCATCGTATGAAAGCTATCGAATAATGACAAGTAAAAGTTTTACTTTGGCTGATTAGCGGATACTAGGGCGTGTATCCAGTTCAATCGATAGACATCTAAATGTGCTAAAAATGGCTATTAATAACGCTGTCCTTTTAATACAGGGAAATTAGGGCGTGTTGAACATTCATAATTTGAGCCAGATATAAGCGCAAGCAAGAGCGACTGTATTTTCATAACTCTGCTTGAGCTTATCAAATCTGGTGGCAACCGCCCTATACT
>CAUPWW010000027.1:0-8831 GCA_963515535.1 uncultured Psychrobacter sp. | reverse complement strand
GCTGGTTTCCCTATAAACCCACCATCAAAAACATGCCTCAGCAGGGACAGGTAGCCACATTGTAAATAGTATCAATGAGTTACAATGTGGCTTATCCCGAACTGGGGTTATGGATTTAAACGCGCTACTGGTATAAATTTTACTTGCGTGCTGCGTTCCCAGAGGCTGCGCAAAATTCATCCCAGTAGTGCTATGACATTTTTAGAGTGTATCGACTATATAAGGGTAAGACTTTTTAACGCTGTCTCTTGTTTTTTTTCTAAGGCTGTGAATTTTTTCAATAGTTGGCTGAGTCTGTGACACTGTATTTTCCTTTTGTTATTATCAATAAAGAATTTACGGATTATTCAATGTCTCTATAATAATGGCTCTACGCAGAGCTTTTAAGTATTGAGTTTTAAGACCTAAAATGAGTGAGTACCTATACCAGTCATACATTACCTTCCAGTTCACATTTTATAAACATACTCAAGTATAAAAAGTATTTTTCCGTATAGAGTGAATACGACGCTAGTTCATTTTGTTTGTGATAATCGGCATCAATGTGCTTATTTATTACGCTTACTTTCTAAAAATATCATGTCAATTATAATCAATGCGACACCGACACAGACACCTATATCTGCAACATTGAAAAGAGGATAATTCCAGACATCAGCATAATGCACATGGATAAAGTCAACCACTTTACCAATTCTTAAACGATCGATTAAGTTGCCAATCGCACCACCAAGCATTAAGGCCAACCCCATAGATAATAGCTTGGCTGCACGTGGCGCTTTGATTAAATAAACCGTTAAAAAGATAGCCATTACAAAAGCTAAGCCTGAGAAAAACCATTTCTGCCAACCGCCAGCGTTGGCTAAAAAGCTAAATGCTGCCCCATAGTTATAAGCGAGTGTCCAGTTGAGAAATGGTTCAATGACCGGTACGGGGTCATTGAACGCTAATGTGGTTTGGGCCAACCACTTAGTCCATTGATCAAGTATTAATACCATTATCGCCAACAAATACCAGATAAAAGCGCGACTGCCATTGGCAACCATTTTTGGCATTTTGTCCAACTTATCTTTAGGTGTTATTGAGTTGCCTGAAGTCACGTACATAGCTTTAGGCGTATGATTTATGGTTTTAGAGTCAATCGATTGATGAGTACTACTCACAGCTATAGGTACCTTCTTGTCAGCAATATTAGTACTAGCCGATTCAACGCTATTCAATTTAGTACTATCTAATCTGTCGGTAGATTCAGTCATAGTTGTTTCCTTTATCTATGTTTATACAATGAACAATGTTAAACGTATATGTTTTTGGTATACGATTATTAATCGCGCCACTTTCATAAACGGCTCCACTTACCGCTCTGGTATTATGAAACTTACGGTAATAATTTTTTATTAGGGAATCTGTTGATTGATTTCAACATTAACCTGAGTCTGTTCAACGCTAATCATTATAGGATTACCCGATAAGTCGCCTGATTCTGCTATGGCATTACCGCTATGACTAATACGAGCAACGACTGCTAACTGAGTTTTGTCACTACGAGCTGAATTTAACGTGCGATCTGGCATCATCGCATCAAGATTGCTTAAGCGGATACTAGCCTCACCTTGCTTGATAATACTAATGGGTAAACGTTTGGCGGCAAACGGAGGGCCCCCTTTCACATCACGTATCGCTACAAACAACACATCATCAGCTTTCACTAACGGTAATAAATTAGCGTTAATTTTCACTGTCACGTCAATACCTTCTAGCGCTTGCTTTTCTTGCGTGCTAACGTAGTTGCTTAACTCATCTAAGCTTGCTAAAGCTTTAGTATGATCACCTGGTTTGGCCACAATGCTGCCTTGTAAGCGTTTAATCCAACCTTGCGCTTGGGCAAAGTTACTACCACGTGCCTCACCCATTGCCATTAGCATCTGCGCACCTTCATGCTGTGGATTTTTGGCAAGGACATCTTGTAATACACGGCGGCTACTGGCATCAAGCTGACCTTTATTGGCAAAAAAGCTAATCTGCGCATAAGTGGTCGCAATCTCTTCATTGTCTGGTGACAGACGGTAAGCGCGTGACAAAGCTTCAATCGCTGAGTCGGTAGCTTCAAGCGATAAAAACAGCTCTGACAAACGCATCCAGCGATCAGGATCATCGGCATGACGATAAACGTTGGTCTGCATCGCGCTGATAAGCTGCTGGCCGTTTTCGATTGCCCATACAGGTGGCTTATCAATCTTAGCCGTCAATAGGTCATCAGCCACTTGTCCTACTTTGTCCTCGCTTGTCCACAGATCAAACACAGGCGTTCGGTCACCCACCATCAGATACGCCAGCGCAGCCAATACAGGCACCCAAACCATGAGGATCAAGCGGCTTTTGATACCAGGGGTGACCATCGGCGTGACTTCACGCTGGGCATCCAATAGCTGACGCTCCAGTTCCAGCTTTTGATTTTGATAATGGCTATTATTAATAGTACCGCTGTCTTTATCTGTTTGTAGCTCAGCTAAACGTTCGCGAAATACTGCAACATTAATATCTAGCAGTTGATTGTCTATTGGTTTGGACTGCAAACGCGGTACTCGTAGCCATGGCATAATAGCAATTAGCGCAAATATAAGAGCAATCAGCAAGCTTAGAGCTACAAATAAGCCAAAAGTAGAAAATAGAGTCATTTTTTGTCCTCTATGCTAGTAATATCGTGGTCGACATTCTCAGCTTGCGATAATAGACGATCAAGCTCAGCCTTTTCCGCAGAGGTCAAGGCAGCAGTACTGTTCACTGTAACGCCGTTTTGGCCACGGGCGACAACTTGGCGGCGTTTACTTTGCCAAAACCAACCAACAATTAAGACGAGCAATAATAATGGTGGAAAAAACCATAGGATCCATGTCGATGGTCGCATAGGCGGCTTGTAGCTGATAAAGTCGCCATAACGATCCTGCATATAATCCCGGATTTCCGCATCACTACGTCTGTCTTTAATCAAATCATAGACTTTTTGCTTTAAGTCTTGGGCAATCGGCGCATCAGAACCTGCCAAGTTTTGGTTTTGGCATTTCGGGCAACGAAACTCTTCGATCAATCCTCGGTATTGTGCTTCTTGTTGGACAGAATCAAAATCATAGACGTCAATCGCCGCATAGCTGGTCACACTTAGGAGACAGGCAAGTATTAAGCTCGCTACTTTTATCGTAACGGCCTTTATTGAAAGGGCTATCATTTGCACACCTCTTCAACCTGAATCGCATCTGGACTGACGTTATTATCATTGGCATCATTGAGTACCGTTAAGCAAGGCTCAATACGATCTTGCCAGTTACTCTCGTTAATCTCACCAACAATGTGCTGGCGAATAACGCCTTCACCATCGACAGTGAAAGTCTCAGGCGCACCCGTCAACCCTAAGTCCAAGGCAAACTGGCCGGACAAATCCTGAATAGACATCGAAAAGGGATCACCGCCTCGGTTGAGATAGCTGAGCGCATCACCGATATCGTCTTTATAATTCACGCCAACCAGATTGACACCACGCTCTTCTAGTTGCATCAAAAAAGGATGCTCAATAACGCAAGTTGGGCACCAAGAGCCCCAAATATTCATCAAAAAGGGCTCATCAGGTAAGTTGTCATTGGTCATGATCCGACTGGTATCGGACAACAATGGCAGCTCAAACGCTGGTACTGGGCGTTCAAGCGCGGTATTGGTTACGATTTCAGTCGGCTGCCCCAAACGAAAATAAAGCATAACCATAACAGCAGCAAAGATGATCAGCGGGATCAAAAACCATATTCTAATTTGGCTTTTTTTCATTGTTCGATTACCTTTTGTTTCAGGGGGTTGCTCGGAAAAATGATTAGACTTAGTCATTTTGCTTCTCCCCTATTAGTGTCGTGTTATTAGTAGTGCTTTTAACATCTAAATCAGTAACCGTCGTAAAGCCTGACTTACTCGCTGCAATTTGTGCAGGGGTCTTGGATGTTTTGAGACGATAGCGCCTATCAAGCATACTCAGCAGACCACCCAATGCCATAATAATAGCGCCGAGCCATATCCAACGAATCAATGGCTTCACATAAATACGTACGGCCCATTTATTACTGCCTTCAGCTATAGGTTCACCAAGTGCGACGTACACATCACGCATCAGACTGTCATCAATCGCTGCTTCGGTCATTGGCATCATGCTAATAATGTAATTGCGTTTTTCAGGGTATAACGTAGTCACAGCACGGCTATCTTTACTCACTTCGACCTCAGCTTGGGTCGCATCATAGTTACTGCCTTTGACTTCGCGGAAGCCTTTAACGGTGAAGTCGTAACCTTGGACATGGACCGTTTCGCCAACACTCAATGCCACATCGCGCTCGATACTCAAGGTACTGGTAAAGGCAACACCGATGACCGCTACAATCACACCAATATGTGCCGTTTGCTGACCCCAGTAGCTTAAACGCAGCTTATTTAAGCCTTGCAAAAAGCTTGGTGCATTTTTGGTTTTGTCTTTGAAATCAACCACCATCCAGAACAGTACCCAAAAACTTACTGCTAGTGTTACACCAATATTAAGCATGGCAGATGGACTGACAAAGTAAGTGATGACTGCAGCTAATACTAGACTGCTCGCCGCAATGACCATACCAACGCCTAACAATGGACGCTTATCTTGTTTCCAGCGGATATTGGAGCCCATACCCATGGCAACCAGCAATAGCCATGTTAAAGGCACAAATAGCGCATTAAAGTACGGAGGACCTACCGATACCTGACCCAAGCTAAAGGCGTCGGCAATGATAGGATAGAGGGTACCAAGCAATACCACTAACGTTGCAATCAAAATGATGATGTTGTTAATGACTAAAAATGACTCACGCGAAACCAGTTGATACTGACTTTCAATCGTCAAACGCCAGCCACGCAGCGCAAACATCAGCAAACCACCACCGACGATGATGCCAAGAATCACTAAAATTACCAGACCACGAGTGGGGTCAGCGGCAAACGAATGCACTGAGGTAATAACCCCTGAACGTACAAGGAAAGTACCCAAGAGACTTAAGGCAAAAGCAAAGATAGCCAGCATAATGGTCCATGCTTTAAAGACACCGCGCTTCTCAGTCACTGCCAACGAATGCAGCAAGGCTAAACCGGCAAGCCAAGGCATCAGTGAGGCGTTTTCTACAGGATCCCAAAACCACCAGCCGCCCCAACCAAGCTCATAATACGCCCACCAAGAACCAAGAGCGATACCAACGGTCAAAAACCCCCAAGCCGCTAGCGCCCATGGACGCGACCAACGTGTCCATACTGCATCCAAACGCCCTTCCCACAATGCCGCCATACAAAATGCAAAAGGTACTACCATACCCACATAGCCCATATATAACATGGGCGGATGAATAATCAGACCGAAATCTTGTAGGACAGGATTTAAATCAGCGCCATCGACCGCTAGATTGGGTAAGGTACGCTCAAACGGTGACGAGGTAAATATCAGCATCGTTAGCATCATTAACTGTACACCGGCCAAAATAACTAATACCCGCGCACGCATTGATAACGGCAAGCCGCGACTAAAGTATGATACCAGTGCACACCATGTGGCCATGATGGTCATCCATAGCAGCAAAGAGCCCTCGTGTCCGCCCCATGTCGCCGATAACTTATAGTACCAAGGCAACAGCGTATTAGAATGCTGCGCGACGTAACTGAGGCTAAAATCATTATAATAAAAACCTGCTATCAAAGCGCCAAATGACGTTATCATGGCGGCAAACTGTGCCCAAGCTAGGCTAGGGGCTAGTCGTTGCCAAGCAACTTGGTTACGAATAACACCAATAGTTGGCAGAATTACCTGCAATAACGCCAGTACAAAAGCGGTAAGCAAGGCAAAATAGCCCAATTCTGTAATCAACATACGGTCTAACCTTGTTTACTCTAATGCGGTTGCAGTTTACTGTGGCGGTGGAATTTTTATTATTAGAACCCACCCCGAAATCTGCTGCTATCTCTAGTTTTTAATTGATTTCGAAGGGTTTTATTTAACTACTTTAGGCGGATTTACCAGTGGAGGCGCGCCTTTAAAGCGCAGTAAACGTAACGCATTAAGAGTAACGATCACTGTTGCTCCAGCATCAGCTAGAACCGCAATCCATAGTCCAGTAATGCCGAATATGGTCGTGATCAGAAAGACGCCTTTGAGACCTAAAGCGAAAATGACGTTCTGATGAATGTTGCGCATGGTGGCACGTGAAAGTGCGATGAGATGAGCCATGTCCGTAACACGACTTTTTAATAATGCGATATCGGCCGTCTCAATGGCCACATCGGTACCACCACCCATCGCGATGCCAACATCGGCAGTTGCTAGCGCTGGCGCATCGTTAATACCATCACCAACCATCGCTATTTTGCGGTTGTTCTTCATCTCGTTAAGCAGGCGCAGTTTGTCCTCAGGCAACAGCTCAGCTTCCCATTCCACGTCTAAATTACTGGCAAGTGCTTGAGCGGTTAAGCGGTTGTCGCCTGTTAGCATGACGGAGCGCACACCCATCGCTTTGAGCTGAGCCACACCTTCATGAGCGTCGTCTCGTAATTCGTCTCTTAGCGCGATTAATCCAAGCACTTCACGGTTTTGCTCATCGAAAAGAACAGAGACGGTCTTACCCTCATTTTGCAGCGCCTCAATTTGCGCCTGTTGTGTGGATGAAATCAATGCCTCATCGGCTGCGTAAACAGGCGAACCGATAGCTAGCGCGCGCTCCGCGACAGTTGCGTGTACCGCTTTACCGGCAGTTGCAGAAGCATTGAAGGCCACAGGTATGAACACTTTAGCAGCTTCAGCATGACTAACAATGGCTTCAGCAAGCGGGTGACTAGAACCAGTCTCCACACTGGCAAAAAGTGCCAATATCTCATCTTGACCTTGAGAATTCTGACCTTGAATACTTGAGTCCTCTTGTGTAAAGGCAACAACATCGGTCACGCGTGGTTTGCCTTCAGTTAAAGTGCCTGTCTTGTCAAAAGCGACCGTCTTCACTTGGCCGATAGTTTCTAAAGCACTACCGCCTTTGATCAGCAAGCCACGGCGCGCACCAACAGCAAGACCAGAGGCGATGGCAGCGGGTGTTGATAGTACAAGAGCACAGGGACAGGCAATCAGCAACAGTGCTAGACCGCGATACAACCAAGTCGACCAATCTCCACCCATGGCTAACGGTGGAATGATAATAATTAGTGCGGCAATAGCCATCACTGCCGGTGTGTAATAGCGACTGAATTTCTCAATAAAACGGGCAGTGGGTGCTTTGGAGGCTTGGGCTTGCTCTACCAGCTCAATAATGCGCGAAATGGTGTTATCGGCGGCTGTCTTTTCTACGCGCACTTGGAGCACACCATCGATGTTAATTGACCCTGCAAATACATTGTCACCCATCGTCTTGGCAACAGGAACAGACTCTCCCGTCACGGGCGAATCATCAAGGCTGGACGCACCTTGAACAATGGAACCATCAGCAGATACCCTATCTCCAGGACGCACCAGCACAAGGTCATTCACTTGTAATGAAGTCGCTGGAACGTTACGCTGCCCACCTTGAGCATCAAGTAAAATTGCACTTTTCGGAACCAGCGATGATAAGGCTCTGATGCCAGCGCGAGCGCGATCAGCAGCGATACTCTCAAACAGTTCACCGATTGAGAACAAAAAGACAACCGCTGCGGCCTCTTCAGCTTCACCAATGATAAGTGCGCCAAGCACGGCGACGGACATCAGCGTTTCAATTGAAAAGAATGAACCTGTTTTAGCCAGTGCTAAGGCTTTGCGCGCAAATGGAAAAACGCCTACAATCACAGCGATGGCAAACACCCATATCCCATAAGCGGGCAACAGTAGTGACAGTGCATAACCGCTGCCCATCAAAATACCGAGGCCAACAACCTGTTTGCCTTTTTGAGTTTGCCACCATTGCTTATCCTGCGGAGCCATCTGATTGTCGCTGTCAATATCAATAGCCGATACAGTTTGTTGACCAGTATTGGCAGAGATGCCGAACCCTAGGCTTTTGATTGTTTTTTCGATATCACTAGCCTGAGTCGGCGCACCAGGGGCTAAATTTAGCTCTAGCGTTTCTGTAGCGAAATTCAGCTGAACATCAGAAACCCCAGGCATACGTTTCAAAGCTGTTTCAATCTTGCCGATGCAACTGGCACAGTCCATACCTTCAATATGATATTTCATAATAATTTACCCTTTGAATAATGATATTATGAACCCTATAGTGGCTTTAGAGTCAAGGTTATTTATCTACAGTTTCGTAATTTTAATTTCTCTAGCGCTAGTCTTTACAGCCACTTTAATTATTTAAATCATAGAGGTTGTTATGACAATCAAAATTGGTGAGCTCGCTAAACGCACAGGTGCCACAGTAGAAACCATTCGCTATTATGAAAAAGAGCGTTTATTCTTCCTATACGTTGTCGGCAGCGGGCCAAAAAGGAATACGTCCATGCCCATCGAGGTGAAACCGGCTGTGAGCGCGGGTTCAAGCATATAGCCCGACAGGCGCGTATCCTTGCCGATCACGACACGATGGCGGTGGTCACCGCGACGAAAGACACGGCCAGCCGCCATGCCGACGCGCAAGGCGGTTTCCGCCGTCATCGCGCCTTCGTTGGCTTTGCCACGAATACCGTCTGTGCCGAAATATTTGCGCACCATAAGGTCGATTATCCTGTCGTCGGGTCGCCCTCAAAGGGGACATGCCTGCTGAACCGCGAATATAGAGAAATATCCCGAATGTGCAGTTAACGAATTCTTGCGGTTTCTT
>CAUPWW010000026.1:0-16822 GCA_963515535.1 uncultured Psychrobacter sp. | reverse complement strand
TATAATTGTGCTTAGTTTACCAAGTTTAGTTGTACGGTTTCTTCAGCATAGCTCACACAGTGTATTCTAATTAACGACAGACTGAGCTATCAATGAACTTTATAGACGTTGAACCCACGCTAGAGAACTACTGGCGAGCGATTATTTTGTTTGGTAAAAACACGGCTTCTTATAAATTCGCGCTTGCCAAAACTCTGATTGACGTTAGCTTAGAAAGAAGTTCTGATTTAATTTCATTAGAGGATTTAGCACTGCCCTACGCCATGCACCTATGTGAGCATCTAAAACATAGTCCTAAACAAAGCACTTTTGGTAGTGGTAAATTTATCAATGCTTGTACTCAATTTAACCATCAACAGATTAGCGAAGATGAACTTATTGATATTACGAATAAAGAAGGATTTAAATACGTTTTGGACGCATTTCATGTGGTCAATACCAAATCGGTGCGAGAACGGTTTTATGATGTGATTGATGAAGCTTTTTTTATTGATGAGCGCAAACATAATAAAGGAATACGTCTAACAGATAACTTGTTTAAATTATTCTATGTGTTTGATCACTCGGCTGAAAACCTCAATTTTGAGACAGAATCACGTTGGAATTTGGTAGAAAAAGCTTGGGAGCTTAATTTAAATAAAAATTTGATTGCAGTTGAATTTGACCAAGATACCAAACAGCTATTTACTCAAGATACTAAACATCGTCGCATCGATATCACCAGCTCAAGAGGTGCATTAAACGGTTATCAAAAGAGCAGATGCTTTTATTGCTTTACAGAAATCAACATTGCTTATAATGACCCGATGCTAGCAGACGTTGACCACTTCTTTCCGCATACTTTAAAACCCCAAGTAGCAAGCGCTGGTTGCTGTCGTCCGGTTAATGTCGATGGCGTTTGGAATCTAGTGCTTGCTTGCTCCAATTGTAACCGTGGTATAGACGGTAAATCTGCTCAAGTCCCTAATATTGAATTATTAAAAAGACTGCACACACGCAACGAATATTTGATTGGCAGTCACCACCCATTACGTGAGACTTTAATCAATCAAACGGGGAAAAATGAAAAGACACGCCAACAGTTTTTGCAAAAGTCTTTTAACTTCTCAAAAGAACGTTTGATTCATGTTTGGCAACCTAAACAACAAGGCTGTAGTCTGTTCTGATAATGATCAGCGATATATAACCTATGATAAACCAATCAAACACCCTAGCCTTTTATAACAGCCATGCACACCCATTCGTTGAGCAGACCATCAATGTAAATATGCGTCTGCTATATCGACCCTTTGTAGATAATCTACCTGTTGGATCAAACAGCAATCAAAATATACTGGACTTAGGCTGCGGTTCAGGTCGTGACAGTATGCACTTCGCCAGTTTAGGCTTTAATGTTACGGCTATTGATAGCAGCGCAGCATTACTTGACCTTGCAAAAGCAGCCGCTCAAAAACGTATGGACTATCAAGATGCAATTGAGTGGCATTGCGCTACTTTTCAAGGCATTATCCAAAAAAACTGGCAGCGTCAATTTACCGCTATTTGGGCATGCGCTTCATTGCTGCATGTGGCGTATGATGAGCTGCCTGAATTAATAGATGGGTTACTACAAATACTGACAGACGATGGGGTTTTTTACGCATCGTTTAAATATGGCGATGATGAGTACGTGAAAGACAGCCGCTTTTTTTGCGATATGAATGAAGAACGCTGGGAAGCTATCAAGCAAAAAACCAACTATGAATTTAAAGATAAGATTTGGCTTACCAATGATCAAAGAGTAGATAGAGATGAAAAGTGGTTCAATATTATGATTAGGCGATGACAAACTTAAAATGAGGCTAAAACAGCTTGGTAAAACGTGGTGTGAATCATAAGAAAAGCCAGACCGCTTAATTTGTCTGGCTTTCTAGGTAACATCTATTGTCTGTATCATTAAAGAAAAAGCCTAACGCTTACGTCCTATAAAGCACCTTAACCACATGCCAGCCAAATTTGGTCTTTACTAGATGCGGGGTAAAAAGTTCGCCGCTGAAGCAAACTTTATCAAATGCTGGTACCATTTGACCTTTTTTAAACTCACCTAAGTTGCCGCCTTTTTTACCTGATGGGCAAGTTGAGTGTTTTTTAGCCAGCACGTCAAACTGCGCACCTTTTTTAAGTTTGGCCATAATGTCATCAGCCAGTTCTTTGTCTTTTACTAAAATGTGTAAGGCACTAGCGGTACGAGCCATAATGTAAACCCTTTATAAAATATCGATTATCGCGGCATTATATCACTACTTAGTTTAGTGACTAACCTAACTTAAATGCTCTACTGCATCAAAAGTCATTACCTATTGGTCTATCGTTTTGAGGACCGCGAAGAACCTCGACCTCTTGCAGGACGCTTACCATTGGCAGCAGGTTTGCCATTGCCGCCAGACTTCTTACTATCCCCAAAAGGACGCTTACCTTTAGAACCCGCTGGTTTTCTAGCGCCATCTTTGGGGTGTTTAGCACCTCCCTTTGTTGCGCCCGCTGGTTTTGCCGACTCTTTTGATTTTGATGAAGTATCAGTACGGGGTTTTTTTCGTGGCGACTTACGCGATTTCTTAGCCGCAGTATTGTCTTCTGAAGAAGAGTCTTCTATAGATTTCAGTAAAACGGACAACTCTTTGGGGGTTAAATCTCGCCAGTCTCCAACTGGAATACCCTTTAGGCTCACATTCATAATCCGTGTGCGTTCAAGCTTTACGACTTCATAGCCAAAATGCTCACACATACGGCGAATTTGACGGTTTAATCCCTGTACTAGCGTAATATTAAACACAGTAGGCGCCACCTTAGTCACTGGGCACTTTTTCGTCATTCTCCCCAAAATAGGCACACCACCTGCTAGACCTTCAATAAAACTATCGGTTATCGGCTTATTAACCGTCACCACATAATCTTTTTCATGGTTATTACCCGCCCGTAACACCTTATTAACCAAATCGCCATTGCTCGTTAAAAAAATTAAACCTTGAGAATCTTTATCCAAACGCCCAATCGGGAAAATACGGTCGCTATGTCCAACAAAATCAACGATATTGTTTTTCTCAGAGCTTTCTGTGGTGCTCACAATCCCGACTGGTTTATTCAAAGCAATAAAAATGAAATCATCTGCTTCTCGTGGCTCAATAAGTTGCCCGTTAACTTTCACCGTATCTCCAGCAACCACTTGCGCACCTACTTGCGCACGTTTGCCATTGACGTACACGTTACCTTGTTCAATAAAACGGTCAGCGTCGCGCCGAGAGCAAATACCGCTTTCGCTAATATATTTATTTAAACGAGTCGAGGAAGTGTTAAACATAAAGTGCCATTTTCACCTAATAAAAAGCTTTTTGTGCTAAGAAAAAGACTGAATTGAATGAATAATCAATAACAAGATAGCTGACATTATATAGGAAATTCAGTAGCTGTTTTAAGAGAGATGAACCCAAACCTATTTATCATTACTGACAACAACTTAGCGACTCATTGAGGCAGTCATATCATGTAAAGTACATACTTAAACTCATCTGAAATTTAGTATAACCGCGCCCTATCACTTGTGAACATAATCCTCTAAAATAGATGCCATTTCTATTAATCAGTTATTCATTACAGGGCAGATTACTGCGCATACTTTACTTCACGATAAATATGAATTGCATAGCATTGCTACTTGTTACTTTAGCAATAACGGACTGTCCGCTTCATCAACGTAAGGCTAATCATAATGACATCAATAATTAGAGTCGCTATCGCCGGTTACGGCAACCTTGGCCGCGGTGCCCAAGCCGCCATTAAGCAAAGCCCAGACATGCAGCTGGTTTGTGTATTCAGCCGCCGCGATCCTGCTTCCGTCACCCTGATTGACGACAGCGTACCCGTGTACGCGATGGATGATATTGCCCAATATAAAGACGACATAGACGTGCTGATATTGTGTGGCGGCTCTAAGTCTGACTTGCCTGAGCAAGGTCCAGCGCTCGCTGGTTTGTTTAATATCGTCGACAGTTTTGATACTCACGCCAAAATCCCTGAGTACTTTGCCGCGCTTGATACGCCTGCTAAAAAAGCCAATAAAGTCGCCATGCTATCGGTCGGTTGGGATCCCGGTTTATTTTCTATCAACCGCTTATACGGCGAAGCCATTTTACCCGTTGGTGAAACCTACACCTTTTGGGGCAAAGGCTTAAGTCAGGGACATTCAGACGCGGTACGCCGCGTCGACGGCGTCAAATCAGGCGTGCAATATACCATTCCCTCAGAATCTGCGATGGAAAAAGTACGCAATGGTGAGCAGCCAACGCTAAACACCCGCGAGAAACATACCCGCGAATGCTATATCGTGCTCGCTGATGGCGCCGATAGCGATAGCGTACGCGATACCATCGTCACCATGCCGGATTACTTTGCCGACTACGATACCACAGTGCATTTTATTGACGAGCAGGCGTTTGAGCGTGACCATCAAAAAATGCCGCATGGCGGTTTTGTTATTCGTAGTGGCGTAAGCGGTATGGATAATGCGCAAAACAATCAGGTGTTAGAGTTTTCGTTGAAGCTTGGCAGCAACCCTGAATTTACCGCCAGCGTACTCGTGGCTTATGCCCGCGCGGCTTATAAGATGAATCAAGCAGGAGAGAGTGGCGCAAAAACCGTCCTCGATGTCGCACCTAGCTTATTATCGCCTAAAACGCCTGCCCAGCTGCGTAAAGAGTTGCTGTAAGTACTGGCTATGAATTAGAAATAACAATCTCCACGCTAAAAACAAAAAGCACCAAGCCATGCAAGCTCGGTGCTTTTTTTATGTTTAACTTTCTTTATGTTCAATAACTTAATCAAAAACACCCATCACAGCAAACCATTTTCCAGAAGTTTAGTCGTATTACTGACTTTAAAGTCATGGTATAAATCATAAAAAACAATCGGGTCTTCGACGCCATCAAGCAACCTACGTTTATTGAGCGCGACAAACATCGCTAGCGAATAGGCCGCACAATGGATAGATTTTTTGGGATTAACCTCACGATCGGTAAAGGCCTGATACCGCATAACCTCTCTATGCAGCTGAGAATTTTGCTTGAACGCATTGAGATACAGCCAATCATAAAACGCAGTCAATGGCTCAAGGCTCCACTCCATGCCAAAATAATCATAGCCAATCAGCTCACCAGAGGTTGTTAAATGCTCGTCTTTTTTGGCCTGTCTTGGTGCGACGGTCATTAAGTCAGGATACGGCCCACCATTCTCGAACAATTTACTGGCTTGCAAAGCATTTTCGATACTATAGGCTTGACCGTCATGCTTATTGGTAATTTTTAGGATAGCTATGATACTCCATTAGGGTGCGCATTTCATGGGGCGATATTGTTTTTTGCGTAAGGCGTTAGGCGTTTTAGTTTTTCAAAAAAGGCCTTACTTATCAACTAAGTAAGGCCACTACTTGCAGGCTTAATTATAAAAACAACAATCCCAAGCCAATTACAACGCCACTGACAATCAGCACAATGACACAAAAACCCATGATATCCTTGGCTTTAAGTCCAGCGATTGCCAAGGCAGGTAACGCCCAAAACGGCTGAATCATATTTGTCCAAGCATCACCCCACGCTACTGCCATGGCAACTTTGGCTGGATCACTACCGAGCATTTCGGCTGCTTCTAACATAATTGGCGCTTGCACGGCCCATTGTCCGCCACCTGAGGGGACGAAAAAGTTAACCAGTCCTGCGCTTAAAAAAGCAAAAAGCGGGAGCGTATCCACTGTCGAGACGTTAACAAACGCTTCTGACATCACTCCGGCCAAACCAGAAGCGGTCATCATGCCCATAATGCCAGCATAAAAGGGAAACTGGACGATAATCCCGCCCGCCCCTTTGACCGCTTCTTGAATAGCAATCAAATACTTACGCGGCGTTCCGTGGAATATAATCCCAAGGAATAAAAACATGAAATTAACCAAGTCGAGCGTTAACGCAAAGCCGTTTTGGACAAAATAATAAACGATAAAGGCAATGCCCAATACGCCGGTGACCATGGATAAAATCCAGCTATTTTCTAAGCGCTCGGCTGGTGTCATCTCTGATTTTGCAGGAAGCTCATCGATGGCAGGGTCTACGAGAAGTTTTGGATCTACTGTTACCGTATCTTCTTTTTTCGGCATCATCAAACGATTTAATAACGGCACAATAATCACCAATGCCGCGACGATAATTAAGTTATAGCTCGCAAAAATGGTAGCACTCGTTGGAATCACGCCAATTTTTTCAACAAACGGATGGCCTTCTGTTGCAATTGACAATGGAATCGAGCCAGAGAATCCTGCATGCCAAATGATAAAACCAGAATATGCACTGGCAATAAGCAAGCGGTAATCAACATTTTTGACCCGTCTTGCCAATTCTCTTGCGAATAACGCGCCAATCACCAAGCCAAAGCCCCAGTTTATCCAGCTAGCGCCAAGGGATACCAAGGTGACCAATATAATCGCGCTACTGGGCGACTTTGCAAAGCTGGCCAGTTTACCCAGCGCTTTTTTAAATATCGGACTACTGGCCAACACATAACCGGTGACCAGCACCAACACCATTTGCATCGAAAACGCCAGTAGTGCCCAAAACCCTTCGCCCCAAAACGCCACCATCTGTATCGGTGAAGAATCGGTTAAAGCTAAACCCATGCTAAAAATAACCAAGGTCAAGATAATGACAAACAAAAATGGATCGGGTAAATATTTCTCCATCAGGCTATTTGAGAAGCGTGTAATCCCTTTCATTTTTAAACTCCCTTTTTATTTACATTTTCACCTCTTTTCTCATCCTAATGTTACCTTATTCTTACTATTTTAGCGCATTTAGATGAACATTGATTGCATTGCAAGTATGCCTAAAAGTTAGGTCAAACGTCCTGATTGGCGTATTAATGAGTAGAATGAACCATAATTAGCTTAAATTACTGTGGTTTTATTATTTTTAAATGACTAATGCTATTAAACAACTAATTAGCAGCTGACCTCTATAACTCAACAAACTGGCCCAAATCTTCTTTTTTAGCTTTTTGAGCAACCTTTAACGCGACGGCGGCATCGAAGCTTGCCGCGCCAACCGACTTAAACAGCGTGATACCTTTATCGGCATTTAGGTCAATTTGCACTTTCTCATTGACCAAATCATTTAGCGTTCCCGTCAGCTTATTCCACGTCCAAGTACTATCAGCGTCTTCATGAGCTTGTATTAAATCGCCTGCTTCATGCAAGCCGCCCTCGGCGTCGTCAATAATGACAGACGTGCTGGCTTCTATCACCGAATTGCTCACTTCCTTCATCGATGCTTGATAGGCACCAACGGCATTGATATGAGCGTCTGCTTTTATCTGCGCCGCTTCAAACAAGCCTGAGGTCGCGCGTGTTGCCAAATTGATAATATCGGCGTCTTGAATTGCTGCTTCGATATCGTCGCACACTGTAAAATCAACGTCCCATTGTGGATAATCTTTCTTAAATTTAGCTTGAAAATGATGCGCGGTCTGCGTGGTTCGGTTCCAAAGACTCACCTGTTTGATATTTGGACGTACGGTCAGGATAGCATTGAGCTGTTCATACGCCATCCCGCCCGTGCCGACCACTGCTGCCACCCGACTATCGGGATTTGCTAAATATTTAGTTGCGATGCCAGACAGTGCCGCGGTGCGCACCTGAGTGATATATACCCCATCCAAAAAGGCCAGCATCTCTCCTGTATCATTGTCAGAGACCGTGACATTGGCCATGGTGGTCGGCTGATCGCGCTTAGGATTGTCTGGGCAGATAGTGACCAGCTTGACGACTGCGTATTCGTTGGTACCGTCAAATACCACTGACGGCATGGATAAATGCGAGCCAGAGCTCTTTGTACTGCTTTCTGTAAAGGTAGGAATCACAAGGCGCTCAGGCGTTTTAACCCAAGTCGGATGCTCGCCTTGCACGTTGAGTAATTCCTCAATCGCCTCAATTGCCATCGACATGGTCAGCTGTTTTTTTACCGTATGAATGTCTAAAATTCGCATAATAATCCTTAAACTGCCCTGTAATTTTATTATTAATCATCCCTAAATGTGACATTAAAAAAGCTAACAAGCAACCTATCTCACCTTAAAACGCTTACCACGGCTCATAATATTATTTGGTGCAAATTTTTTAACCTCTTATCAATCAATAATCTTAGCTGTATAACTTATAAACATCGCCATGTGAGCTATCATATTTAAAAGAATGTAGGCAAATTTTAACCAAGTAAATAGTAAAACTATCTGATAATTTTAAGGCATTGACCAGCGTGGTATAAAGTCAGTCCCAGTTCCGTAAAGCTCGACTTAAGGCTGCCAAAAGGGATTTTTGCTTCTTCCAAGGTTTTAAACGGGATAGGAATACTGTCTCGATTACCAGTCAATATATACTCAGCAAAGCATTTACCCATGAGCGTACCGGTAGTAATACCGCGACCATTATAGGCCGTCGCGGTCAGCAAACCTTCATCGGGCTCCATCACGCGAAAGATATGATCTTGGGTAAAGCCAAAGCTACCGCACCATTCATATTGCCAATTAAAGGCAGGCAGATCTGGATAATAGCTCTTTTGTACCGCATTGGCCCACGCTTGATAAAAGGATTTTGGTTTCATTTGCGTCCCACCAACCGTGCCCAATAATAGGCGATTGTCATTATCACGGCGGAAACTCGATAACGCCAAGCGGGTATCCCATGCCCCTGTTTTATAAGGTAAAATGCGCTCTGCCGCCTCGCCGCTCAGTGGTTCAGAGGCGATTTGATAGTAATAAACCAGATAAAAAGTTTTCTTAATTTCTGTCCATTCGCCTTCGCTATAGGCATTGGTAGCGATGATGACGCGCTCAGACTTGACGCGCGCTTTGGCGGTTCTTGCATACCAATGACCGTCCACCTTTTCTAGTGCTTCAACGCCAGAATGCTCGTAGATCGTCACGCCAAGATTGGTAGCGACTTTGGCAAGCCCTCTGACATACGCCAGCGGATTGATGGTACCTGCGCGGTGGTCTAATAAGGCTTTATTGATACTGGTGGTACCGCAGTATTCATGGCATTTGCTGCCAGTCAATACCTCAACATTGGCACCGCGGCGGCGCAGCTGCTCGTATCTGATATCGACATCGATTTCACCTTTGGCATTATGCGCCATGTGAAGGTTGCCCGCTTGGGTGGCTTGGGCGTCGATATCATAGCGTTTGATTAGATCAAACACCAAACTTGGTGCTTGTCCAAGCGCTTGGGTCAAACGCTCACCGGCCACTTCACCCAGACTGATATTCAAGTCATCAGGGCGCGCCCACGTTCCGGCGTTGACTAGCCCAACGCTTTTTCCTGAGCCGCCACTACCGATGGTTTGGCTTTCAAGCAAGACAACCTTGACGCCTTTTTCAGCCAGATGAATCGCCGCTGACAATCCGGTATATCCGCCGCCAATGATGCAGACGGCCGCTTGGGTATCGCTACTCATTTGGCTATAGGCATCAATATTAGGCGCGGTCATGTTCCATAAACACTGCTCTTGCAACATATCATATTCCTTTGCTATCACGCTTCTTTGACGGAAAAAGTAGCGTCAATTTTTTCTATCGCAGGCGTCTCACGTGGTATAAATTTATCAAGGAACGCCCACAACAGCCCAAATAAAGGCGATAACCAACAAGCAAAAGCAAAAGGTGCATAAGTCAAGGTGGCTATCCCAAGTGTCGCTGCGACAAAACTACCGCCCATATTCCACGGGATAAGGGGTGACAAAAGCGTACCAGTGTCTTCGATAGAGCGCGTCAAGGTTGTGCGCTTATAGCCCATGTTTTTATATTTGTCTTGTAATAAACGTCCTGGCAATACCAACGTCGTATACACATCACCGATTAACGTCCCAACTCCAAGAACACTGGCGTAGGTGGTAAGAATTAAACCGATACGCGACTTCACCGCTTTATCTATTTTGGCCATAATGGCTTTGAGCGTACCGTAGTGCTCAAGTGAACCGATAAAAGCAAGGGCAAAAATGGTCAAGGTAATGACCCATGTCATCGACATGACGCCGCCTTTTGACAACAATTGATCTACCACTTCAAAACCCGTCTCACTGACAAAGCCATTTTGTAAAACATTAAAAACATCACTCACGCCCACGCCTTGCATAAAGACGGCAATCACTGAGCCTACCAGCACCCCGCTTAATACGGTCGGTATCGCTGGCATTTTCATCACAGCGGCGACAATGACCACTAACGCTGGCAATAAGGTGATGACACTTAAATTGTAATTGGCCGCTAAGTTATCCTGCAATGCACGAATAGAAGACAAATCGATACTATCGTCACCATAACCCATGCCAATCCAAGCATAGAGCGCCAAAGCCGTAATCATGGCGGGCACGGTCGTTGGCAGCATGCCTTTGATATGATCCCAAAGGTCTACACCCGCCGCGGCTGGGGTTAAGTTAGTGGTATCTGATAGCGGTGACATTTTGTCGCCAAAAAAAGCACCGGAGACGATAGCACCCCCTGTCAAGTGCGCGGGAATACCAAGCCCCATGCCAATTCCCATCATCGCAAGACCCACGGTACCGACGGTACCCCACGAGGTACCCGTAGCGACAGAGATAATGGCGCAGATGATACAAACAGAAAATAAAAATGAGGAAGGGGAAAAAATACTAAAGCCGTAGTACAGAATAGTCGGCACGGTGCCGGCGATAATCCAAGCGCCGATGAGCATACCGACGCCCATCAGGATAATCATCGCTGGCAAGCCGATTTTGATGACCTTTAAAAACCGCTCTTCCATACCTTGCCAACTGCGGCCACGTAGCTTCATAAAAAAGCCGGTGATTAAAATACCGCAGGATAAGGGTATATGAGGGGTAAAATCTTTGAAGACAAAAAACTGTATCATCAGAATGATGGCAGTCAATACAAGCGGCGCAATATCGAGTAAAAAGCTAGAAGACGGATCATAGCCATCTATATCGGGTTATGCGTTTTATCATCGATCATAATAGTTCTACCTTCCTTAGTAGTTGTCGATGGGAGTGGCAACCAATCCGTGATTGCTTATTATTTTTGGCCTGCCAAGCTTCTATAAATAAGGCTTGGCAGTTTGTAGATAAATAAATCAAATCAACAAAAATTTGTACTCACCTTTTTATCAACCAAAGCTAATACCTTGCGCTAGTGGCAGCTCTTTTGAGTAGTTGATGGTATTGGTCTGACGGCGCATATAGACTTTCCACGCATCAGAGCCAGATTCACGGCCACCGCCGGTTTCTTTTTCACCGCCAAACGCGCCGCCAATCTCAGCGCCACTGGTACCGATATTGACGTTGGCAATACCGCAATCACTACCGCGGTCACTTAAAAAAATCTCCGCCTCACGCAAATCATTGGTAAAGACGCATGATGATAGACCTTGAGGCACATCATTTTGCATCTCGATGGCTTCATCAAAATCCTTATAAGTCATGACATACAGAATCGGCGCAAACGTCTCGCTTCTGGCGACATCGTTTTGCTCGTCAAACTCGACAATGGCAGGCGTGACGTAGTAGGCATTAGGATATTTGTCTGCAAGGACGCGCTCGCCGCCTGTGACGATACCGCCAGCTTCTCGCGCTTTTTTTAACGCTTCCTGCATGTTATTAAAGCTGTCTTCATCAATCAGTGGCCCGACCAGATTGCCTTCTAGTGGATGACCGATGCTGACGGTTTCATAAGCGGATTTGATGCGCGGTAGGATATCGTCTTTGATAGATTCATGCACAAATAGGCGGCGTAGCGTTGTACAGCGCTGCCCTGCCGTGCCAACGGCTGAGAATAAAATACCACGTAACGCAAGGTCTAAATCAGCACTTGGCGTCAAAATCATGGCGTTATTACCACCAAGCTCAAGTAAGCATTTACCAAAGCGATTGGCAACTTTTGGCCCGACTTCTCGGCCCATGCGCGTACTGCCGGTGGCGCTCACTAAAGCAACATCTTTATGCTCGACCAAGGCGTTACCGACATCGGTCTTGCCAAGTAAAACTTGCGACAAATGCTCTGGCGCATCGCCAAATTTGGCCAAGGCTTTTTCAAACATCGCCTGACAGGCCAAAGCCACAAGCGGAGTTTTTTCGGACGGCTTCCAAATCACAGGGTTACCGCAGACGATAGCCAGCGCGGTATTCCACGACCAAACCGCAACAGGGAAGTTAAAGGCAGAAATGACACCAATCACGCCAAGCGAATGCCATGTCTCACGCATGTGGTGACCTGGGCGTTCTGACGCAATCGTCAAACCATAAAGCTGACGCGATATCCCAACGGCAAATTCGCAAATATCGATCATTTCTTGCACTTCACCCAAGCCTTCTTCTTTGATCTTGCCCGCCTCAAAGGACACCAGCATACCTAAGTCTTCTTTGTGCTCACGCAGCACTTCACCGAGCAGGCGCACCAGCTCGCCGCGTCTTGGTGCAGGCACCACGCGCCACTCTTTAAAAGCTTTTTTGGCATTGGCAATCTTGGTATCGACCTCATCAACGCTGTCCAAGGTTATGCTGCCAATCACCGAGCCATTAATCGGGCTATTGACGTCAAAATCACCATTTTGATATTGCGCTTCTTTGACGCCCATCGCGGCCATGTACTGCTTGATCATAATCAATCCCTTTTATTAATTTATACTTCCTTGAGAGACTTATTAACTTAACTTGCACCTAAGCAAGTTGCAAAATAATTAATTTCGTACTGCCATTCCTTTTTGGAATGCTCATTAATAGTTCCAATTATCTATCACTGTTTTAGATAACCTCATTTAAAGCCTTATTATTTAGATTCGCCAAACACGCTTTGAGACTTTGTGCTTGCAGCGTTTGATAAAGCTCAAGCTCATCGTACACCTGAGCGCCCAAAGCATGCTCAAACGCTTCTTTATTGGCATAACCTTTATCATTGCTTTGCTTGCCGCTGTGTTCGTCAACTACAGCTTTGACACTTCATTAGGAATACCGCTTAGCACCGTTTTTAAAATATCAAGACCCGCTGTTAGGGTTCCAGGCTCAATAGTCAGCGGCGGCAGTAAGCGAATAATATGTCGATGCTTACCACTTGGCATCAGTAGCAAACCCTGCTCGCGCGCTTGTGTTAAGACATGCGCCATCACACTTGGATGGGTGCCATAAGTCGGATGGCGCAGCTCGATACCGCGCATCGCCCCAATTCCTGTCAGTCTATATAGCCATGGAGAGATATTTTGTTGCTGCCAGTCATTGACAGTGTCTTCAATGGTGTTGGCATAATGCTTAGCTAATTGCTAGACCTCATCGTCCTGCATGACATCCAAAGTAGCATTTGCCGCGGCACACGCCACTGGATTACCTGAATAGGTTCCGCCCAAGCTTCCTTTTGGTAGACCATTCATCACGCCAGCTCTGCCGACTACCGCCCCAAGTGGTAAGCCGCCGGCGATACTTTTACCGAGCAATAGCAAGTCGGGCTCAATCCCTAAATGCGTAAAGGCAAACGGCGTCCCTGTGCGGCCATACCCAGAATGAATCTCATCCATAATAAGTAAGATGCCATGCTCATCACAAAAGCTGCGTAGATATTGGGCAAACGTCGCTGACAGCAGCTGAAACCCACCCTCACCTTGGACTGGCTCGACGATAATGGCACCGATATTAGCCACATCAGTCTCTACCGCAAATAGACGCTCTAAAGCCGCGATCGCCTGCTGATCGCTGATATCGTTATCAGGATTAGGAAAAGGAATATGGTAGACGCCGCCAGACAATGGCCCTAGCCCGCGCTTATAAGGCGCGACCTTACCATTTAAATTAACCGCCGCCAGTGTACGCCCATGAAAACCACCATCAAAGGCAATCACGCTAGTGCGTCCGGTCTGCATACGGGCGATTTTTATGGCATTTTCGGTGGCTTCTGCGCCGCAGTTGGTGAGCATGCCCGCAAGCTCACCTTTAATAGGTATCCATTCACACAGTCTTGGCATAAAGGTTTGGTATGGCAAGTGAGCGGCGGCGTTATAAGCATAATGAATCAGCGACTGCGCTTGAGTGACAATCGCGCTGACAATGTGAGGATGACAATGACCAAGGTTTAAGACCCCAATACCGCCGACAAAATCAATATAGCAACGGTCTTTATCGTCCCAAACGTTGGCATTTTTACCTTTGGTTAAGGTCAGCGGATGCACCATCGTAAAGGCATCGGTGACGTTGTATAGCTGCTCCATGATGGTCTCTTATCTTCCTTGATGAGAGAGTCATTTGAGCAAACTGCTCCCCTATCAGCAAACGAATAATAGTTGTGATGTCATTCCTTTTTGTCATTACCCTGCTTATCACTGCCATATTTAACATTGACAAAAAAAACCGGCTCAAGGCCGGTGCGTTGCTGTCTTTGCAAACGGTACTTTTCAAACTTTGCGTTTACTAACTGTACTTTTTAACCTTGTTAATAGCCAAAGGATTAAAAGCTCACAGGGTTAATAGTTAAAAAGTTCCAATCAGCTCTATATTATAAGATAAAATCTAAGTCTGGCGTAGGCTCCTTTGACTTAGCAAGATAAGCTGAAACCCATTCTATAATGACCTTGATTTTATGCGAATTGCCCATGGCTAAAGGGTAAGACATATAATAAGCACCCCTGCCTTTTGAGGCATAGCGCCACGCCGTCACCAAAGCGCCTGATTGTAGCTCTGGCGCAACCAAACGCAGGGGCACCAGTGCAATACCATAGCCGAGTAGTGCCGCCGAAATAGTCGTATGAAAGGTGTCAAAGCGCGGGCCGACAAAGGTACCATCGATACGAATATCCTGCTGCCTAAAATATTCATACCAAGCACTAGGACGTGAGCTAAGTTGTAATAACGTGCAATTATCTATATTGCCTATATCACCTATGCAGGCGGCTTTGTCTGTTAAATAATCCGGATGACAGACGGCGACATTATACTCATCAAACAACTTAATCGACTCCATGCCGCCCCAAATCCCATCGCCATATAAAAACGCCACATCAACGTTTTGATCTTCAGAAAAAAACGGCCCCGCCAGCTCTTTGATGGTTAAATTAATCAGCGGATTTGCTGCCCCAAAGCCGTTTAATGCAGGCATCAGCCAGCGCGAGCAAAATGTTGGATGCGAGACGATTTTCAGTACTTCTGAATTATCACTGTTTGACATTAAGCTGGTAGTCGCCGCCTCGATATGTTTGAGGATTTCAAGCACTTCTAGATAGTAAGTCTTCCCAGCGGGCGTTAAAGAGATGCGATGCGGTGTGCGATAAAACAGCGACAAATTCAGCATTTCTTCAAGCTGCGCGACTTGCTTACTGATAGCGCTTTGCGTCATGTGCATCTCTTGCGCCGCATTGGTAAAACTCAAATGCCGAGCCGCCGTCTCAAAACATTGCAGCGCCGTGGTCGAAGGATACCTTCTAAAAGCAAGTGGGGTTTTATTATCGGGATTCATAATGTACTTTTTCTTTTAGTTACTTATAAATTATTTTAAAGAATATATGATACACAGATTGACAAACCTTTACCTTTATTCACCTGAATTTTTTAAGTTTCTTTATTATATTTAGGCATACTGTCAGTTTAATTATCAGATTTTTCAATAATCAAGCATAGACGAATAAACCGCTAATCTGGCTAAATCTTATTATAAGCGGACAATCAAAAACAATAACAAGGATATAAAAATGAAAACATCAGTCACGCCTAAAAAGCTGCAAAACAAACTATGGATAGCCTTATTAGCCAGTGTGATTGGGCTTAGCGCCTGCAGCAACGAAAGAGAAGATGCAACGGATGTCAGTACAGCGCCTGACACTGCTGACATGACCACGACCAATGACAATATACAGTCTACTGATACGCAAGCTGATGAAATGGCACCTGTCGCCACTCCGACAGACAACGAAACCTCGACCACCACGGCGACCACCTCTACTGACGCGACCAAGAATGATGGAGATGAAACCTATTATTCTGGTGTAGATAGTACAGAAGATGAAGAAAAAGGCGTTGACGCTGTGGTTGTCAACGAAAACAATCCGAATCTCGATCAAACACCGGCAGAAGGCGTGCAATAAATTCGAGTTTGACAAACGGCATCGCTATATATAATAGATAAGATCGCACGGCAACCATAATACGAAATAAGCGAGAACATCATGGTTCTCGCTTATTTTTTGTCTAATCCTATGGCTAGTAAAATTATAAGTCCTTGCGCCTATGCTTTGGTTTAAAGGGTTTGGAGAATTGCAAAATGATAAATCCAACGACTGAGAGGATAATGGCAATCTCATAGCGCCCATAGGCGACCGAGATACCAATTGCCGCTGTATTCCATAGCCCAGCGGCGGTTGCCGTGCCTTTTGCTCCATTCTCGTTTTTAAAAATAGCCCCACCACCAATAAAACCCATACCAGTTATGATGGCATACATGATACGAGCTTCTGCGTCCGAGCCTTAATAAATATCCATACCTACCAACATAAAAGCGCACGAGGCAATCGTCACCAAAGGAAAGGTTCTGAGTCCCGCACCATTGTCTTCAAGCTCACGATTAAGAGCAATCGGTAGCGACAGTATAAAAGCAATGCCGAGCTGAAAGGCATGGTAGGTTAAAATCTTCATACTAATATCAAATGCAAACATAGCTATCGCCTAAAAGTCCGTTTAAAGGGTCATCAATCTTATACCAATCCCAATAATTAAAGTTGCGCCCAAGCACGAGCAGTTAACGACCGAAT
>CAUPWW010000025.1:0-17306 GCA_963515535.1 uncultured Psychrobacter sp. | reverse complement strand
AGTGAGGTGCTCTTATTTTTTCAATCACTTTCGAAGTTGAGAGTGGGGTATATTAAGTCATCATCTTATTTTTATATATCGTGTTTTAGCTTCGTAAGTCTGCTTCTATTAATAAAGGATGGGCGTAAAACTGACCAAGCGAAACGGATAAAAATGATAAGCAATCAGAACAGCTCGTTAATAAGGATGAGTGGACAGATATTCTATCTTATCGTTTATATACCTTATAAAACCCATAAGAAAAAGCCATTATCTTTAACGAAATAATGGCTTTTTTAGGAGAGTTGATGACAGAGAATTGGCTCAGTTACTAAGCAAGCGTTAATTATTAAGCATTGGTATAGCGACTGGCTTCTGGCATCCAGCGATGGATAAGTTGGCTAACGTCCGCTTTACGTGTTGGGTCAGAGATAAGATGTTTCGCTAGGCGCTGCGCAATGGCAAATAGTTGCTCATCGCGGATAAGGTCGGCCAAATAATAGCCGACGTTACCGGTTTGACGTTTGCCCAACAGCTCACCGGGGCCGCGTAGCTCTAAGTCTTTTTGCGCAATCACAAAACCGTCGGTACTGTCACGCAGCACATTTAAGCGCTCCGTACCCGTCTCCGACAGCGGCTTTTGATATAACAGTACGCAGAAACTTTTGGTCGAACCACGCCCAACCCGCCCGCGCAACTGATGTAGTTGCGATAAACCCAAACGTTCAGCATTCTCAATCACCATGAGTGAGGCATTAGGTACATCAACCCCAACTTCGATAACTGTTGTCGCAATCAATAAATCAAGATTGCCCGCTTTAAACTCTTGCATGATGGCTTGCTTGTCAGCAGACTTCATTTTGCCATGTACCAAGCCAATACGAATGTCTAAGCGCTCATTTAAATCTTCATAAGTCGCTTCTGCTGCCTGTGCATCAAGCACGCTTGATTCTTCTACCAATGAGCAAACCCAATACGCCTGCCTACCTGCTTCACAATTCACCGCAATACGCTCAATCACTTCGTCGCGGCGGTTTCGGTCAATCGTCACCGTGGTAATTGGCGTACGCCCTGGAGGTAGCTCATCAATAATAGAGGTGTCCATATCGCCATAAACGCTCATCGCGAGCGTACGCGGAATCGGGGTTGCCGTCATAATCAGCTGATGCGGTGTGCTATTGGCCGCGCCCTTATTGGTCAAGGCCATGCGCTGCTCAACACCAAAGCGGTGCTGTTCATCAATAATGACCAAGCCCAATTTAGCAAATTGCACCTGCTCTTGAAATAAGGCATGAGTGCCAACCACCACTTGTACTGTATTTTCTGCCACCGCTTCTAACGCTTCGCGGCGCTGCTTGGCGGTTTGTTTGCCGGCCAGCCAGCCAACGCCGATACCCAATGGCTCAAACCAGTTTTTAAAATTGACCAAATGCTGCTCTGCTAAGATTTCTGTCGGTGCCATGACCGCAACCTGCCAGCCACTATCGAGTGCATAACCTGCTGCGCCTGCCGCGACCAAGGTTTTGCCTGCGCCAACATCTCCTTGTACCAGTCGGAGCATCGGAATAGAAGTCGCCATATCAGCCGTAATGTCTTTCATGACACGTTGCTGTGCACCGGTCAAATCAAACGGCAATGCGCCAAATAGCTGATTGGCAAGCGGGCTATTCATCGTACATTTAGGCGCTTTATGCTGATGCAATTGCTGACGGCGATATAACAGACTAAGTTGATGCGCGGTTAATTCTTCAATGATTAATCGCTGACAGGCCGCATGAGTGCGAGCACTTAATTGCGTGAGTAGCTGATATTGTCGCCCTGCATCGGTATAAGTCGGCGGCGTATGCAGTAATACTAAGGCTTCAAATATCGTTAGGTTATAAACATTTTGATTAGCCGTATCATTAACCGCAGTTGTGTTGCCAATATTGCTTATTGAATTGTCAGGTACACGACGCGCAAGGGTTGAGAATATATCGTCTGGAAAATCATCGTCTGCCATTGCCAATTTAGCAGGCTCAAAAGGCGCTAACGGTAAATTAGCAACCACCGCAAAGTCGGCAGGCGTAAACAAGGTCATCGGTAAGCCTTGGGTGCGCACGGTTTGCAGCGCAAGCTTGATTAGGGTACGCAGCTTATTTTGATGTAAGCCTTTCACGCTCGGATAAATTGGCTGTAAGCCTGTATTGACGATGGCTTCATTACTACTAATCACTTGATATTCAGGATGATGTATCTGCTTACCGTAACGACTGACCTTTACTTCACCAAATAATTGCAGCTGCGTGCCAAGGCTCATCGTTTGCGCAAGGCCACGATAAACCTTAAAGAAACGCAACGATAGGGTGCCCGTGTCATCATCGATTACCACCGTCATGCCACTGCGCTTGGTATCGACATGCACCACCCGCCCTGTAATTAAAGCGGCTTGTCCATGCGCCACATCAGCTATCGATACCAGCCGGCTACGGTCTTCATAATCACGCGGTAGATGCAGCAGCAAATCAAAAATGCGTTCAATACCTAATTGGGACAACTGCTCCGCCACTTTTGGTCCCACACCCGCCAGCGCCGTCACCGGCATATCAAGCGCCGAAACGGGCATCTCAGACCTTATAGGGTCTGCTGAGTTCAAGGTAGTAGTGCGACTAACCGATGTAGGCATCAATAATCCTAATGATGGTGATGATTTAACGTATATTTGGTTTTATAAAAGCTATAATCATCAACCTCTATAAAAATGCAGTCAGAATGATTATAACGGTCAAGCTACCTGCTTATGCTAAGCTATTTAACGATATGGCGTCTAGCTGATTTCTCAGTAATCGATTGATGAATGGCTTATCGTTTAACTCTTTATTGCTTTATGGTGATTTTGCGTATGTTTTTATCTACTCATTATAATGGTTATCGTCATTTATCATTCTTGCTGCGCTTCAGCATACTTGCCATGTTGGGTGTGTTTATTAGTGCTTGCCAAAGTTTACCGCCAGTTATTGAAACCGTCACACCTATTGAAAACCAGCCAAAGGTCGCTTTAGTTTTGGGCGGCGGCGGTGCCAAGGGCTTTGCCCATATTGGCGTGATTAAGGCGCTTGAAGAAAATGGTATCACACCAACGCTCGTGGTTGGCACCAGTGTCGGTAGTCTAGTTGGCAGTTTGTATGCCAGCGGTTATAACGCCAAGCAGCTCGAGCAATTAGCCCTAACCACGTCTGATAGTGAATTGACAGATTTTACCCTATCCAATCAAGGTTTTATCGAAGGTATAAAGCTAAAAAACTTTATTAATAAAAAAGTTGGCGGACGCGCTATAGAGGACTTTCCTATCAGCTTTGCCGCGGTCGCTGCCGAAAAGCATACGCTAAAAAAGGCCATTTTTAGCAGCGGCGATGCCGGACTTGCGGTGCAGGCATCGTGCAGCGTACCCAATATTTTTATCTCACCGCGTATCCCTGAAAAAGTCGGTAAAAAATATGTCGATGGCGGCGTGGTCAGCTTAGTACCAGTCGATAGCGCGCGCGATTTGGGTGCCGATATTATCATTGCCGTTGATGTGACGATTACTAACGTTAATACCTCCGCTAGCAATAAAATACCAACTATTAATTCATTAAGTAGTTTTTGGGGTTTTCTTGAAAACAATTTTGTCGCAAATGCCACCGCATCTGTCACTGATTCCAGTCAAGCAAACACCAAGCGTTCGACAGCCATGCGCCGTGAACGTGAGCGCGCTGATATTGTCATTATCCCTGATATCGGTCATATTAGCTCACTAGATACCAGCCAACGACGCGCGCTAATGATGGCTGGCATGCAAGCCACCACCCCGCAGATTGCCGCCATTAAACAGCTTATAAAAGACAAAGCCCAGCAAGAAAAAGGTCTTATAGAAAAGCCACCAAGTAAGTATGCCACGCTTTAATTTCAAAAGCACATTCAGCTGGTAAAAGCCATTTTACCAAATCTGAGTTAGTAAGTTGTTTATAAAAAAAGCACCACAGCCTAGACCTTAGACTGTGGTGCTTTTCGATTCGGCAAGCATTAGATAAATATCAAAAAACAGACTTATTTAACGCGTGCACGATATTTAACCACAACGGTATCATTCAAACCAACGCCTTCTAAATCCCAACGTACCGCTTTATAGTATTTTAACGGAATTTCTTGCAATTGATTATCAACCTTACCGCGTAATGGCATACGGGCAAAGGTGTTGCCGTCAGCACTACCATAAGGGAAGTCAGGAGAAACGGCACGTAGCAATTCTACTTGCTCAGGAATACTCATAGTGACGGTCATTTTACGTACGCGATCAGCATTGGTATTGGTAAAGTAGCCTTGATATTCTAAGACATTCCCTGACTGCAGGCGCGTATTGGCATTGACTGGAACCAGTACTTCCTGACCATTTGCATCAACACTAATCAATGAGGCGGTGATTTTACTATTGACCGCTTGCGCCGTTGAAGTGCTGACTGGGTTGGCATTCGACTGGATTGCCACTGAATTATCAACGGCTTGCTCTGGCGTTGGCAACATTGCTGAAGCCTGCGTCACTGCCATCACGCCAACGAGCGTACCAGCGACAACATGAAATAAGCGGTGGCCGCTCCACGCACTGAATGGATTTGCAAAATGGTTACTTTTCTTCATGACATTCATTATCCCTAGTTAATGTATCGGTAAAACAGTATAGCGGTAAAACAATTTGTTAATAAAGCGTCGGTCAACAACATGGTTATTTTTATCAATTATCTGCGTAAGCTGGTGCTAAAGCAATAGCGCTTAGCATAACAAAAAGCGTTTGGCGGTACACCAATCCCGTGTTGAGGTTGTGTATATCATCTATTTGCTACCAAGATTCATTAAAGTGGCTAAAATAAAAGATAGCTCATAACGGTGTTTTTTGCTATGGTAATTCATTAGCGACACGCTTTTGCTGTCACGCTCTTTTTCTTATTCTAACAACTATTGCACCCATTATGACTACTAGCGCCATGCCACAAATTAATCCTGAATACGTACACTGGTTCCGCAACTCTGCCCCTTACATTAACACCCATCGCGGTAAGACTTTCGTGATTATGTTTGGCGGTGAGGCGGTCAATCATCCCAATTTCAGTACCTTGATTCATGACTTTGCTTTATTGCATAGCTTGGGTATCAAACTGGTACTGGTACACGGCGCGCGACCGCAAATCGAAAAAAACCTCAAAGATGCGCAGATTACTTCTCCCTTACATAAAGATATTCGCGTGACCCCGCGTGTTGCTATGCCGGCTATCTTACAAGCGGTTGGTGCAATTCGTTTGCAAATCGAAGCCCAACTGTCGATGGGCTTAGCAAACTCACCCATGTACGGCTCGCGTATTGACGCGGTTTCGGGCAACTTTGTCACCGCGCGTCCTTACGGGATTCGTGACGGCGTTGATTATCAGATGACTGGTGAAGTACGCTCAATCGATGTCGAAGCCATTAAAAACAACCTGTTACATGACCATATTGTGATTTTAGGATCGATGGGTTATTCAGCGACTGGTGAAGTTTTCAATTTATTGGCAGAAGATGTTGCGCTTAGTGCTGCTGTGGCGCTCGGTGCTGATAAGCTGATATTCTTAGGCGAAGAAGCCGGCATCAATCATGAAGACCGTTTATTACGTGAGATGATTCCAAATGAAGTCGACCGCTTTTTACGCGATCGTGATTTAAATTGCGAGATTAATTACTTTTTAAGCTGCGCCAGCAATGCTTGCCGCCAAGGCGTACATCGTACCCATATTATTTCTTATGCCAAAAATGGTGCGTTACTCGAAGAGCTGTTTACCCGTGATGGTTCTGGCACCTTGATTAGCCATGACCCGTATGAAGAGATTCGCCGTGCTGATATCGACGATGTGGTTGGACTGCTTGAACTACTAACCCCGCTAGAACAACAAGGTATCTTGGTCAGCCGCTCGCGCGAGCGCTTAGAACAAGAGATTGACCACTATAGCGTCATTGAGCGTGATGGTATGATTTTGGGCTGTGCCGCACTTTATCCACTGGATGCAGATTCAGCCGAAGTCGCTTGTGTGGCGGTGCATCCTGAATATCGTAGTGGCAACCGCGGTGCTGACCTGCTGGCATTTTTGGAGCAACAAGCGCGCAGCCATGGTTTGCATAAATTGTTTGTCCTAACTACCCGCACCGCGCATTGGTTTGTCGAGCAAGGTTTTGCGGAAGTTGATGCTGCTGCTCTACCGGAGGCGCGCCGTGAAAAATATAATAACGGTCGCAATTCTAAAGTCTTCCAAAAAACACTTTAATTTAAAAATACTATAAGTAATTAGCGATTAAACATCGACTGGTCGAATTAGCGTACAGCAAAAAGCCCTCATATATGATGAGGGCTTTTTTATTGTCTTTAACCGCTTTAAATTTAAAGAGCTAAAATCTGATAACGCCTTATTTTACTTTTAATAGCTCAACGGTAAAGATAAGCGTACTGTTAGGCTCGATACCAGCATTACCCGCTTCGCCATAAGCGATATCAGATGGGATATAGAATTCGTATTTGCCGCCCTCTTTCATCAACTGTAGACCTTCTGTCCAGCCAGCAATGACTTGATTAAGTGGGAATTCAATTGGCTCACCGCGCTCATAGGAGCTGTCAAATACTGTACCGTCAAGCAACTTGCCTTCGTAGTTGACTTCGACCACGTCAGTCGCTTTTGGTGATTTACCAGTACCCGCCGTCAATACTTTATATTGCAAACCAGAAGCGGTGGTTTTCACGCCAGCTTTCTTGCCGTTCTCTGCTAAGAATGCCGCCCCTTTGGCTTTGTTATCTTCAGCTTTGGTTTCCATCTCTTTGACAAACTTCTCTTCTTGTTCTTTTTGATAAGTCATCAATACTTCTTGCATTTGTTCTTGCGTCAATGCTGATTCTTTACCTTCATAGCCATCGCGGAAGCCTTTTTCAAAGGTATCAAGATTCAGATCGCTAACCGCTTCTTTATTACCTTCTGCCATCATATAACCCAAGCTGTAACCCACTTTTTCATTGGCTGGGCTTTTTTCAGTCACTGAAACGCTTTTGCTGGTGCTTTCTTTATTGCCATTACTAGCATTACAGCCGGTAACCAATAACATCGCACTAGCAAGGGCACTAATGCTTAAGGTAGTAATTTTTTTCATAGAATACTCTCAAATTATAGGGATAGTGGCGAGATGTCACATCTTTCTATCATAGCAAATCTTAGTTTTAGGAGCTACGATTCCCTTGAAATTATCGGTCAAATGTACAGTCTGTGTTAATATCCGCCGTCAAATTAACAACTTATCACACAACTATAGTAAGCCGTTAAGCTTTCTGTCTTTAAATACCTCATTACATCAGCTAAGCTAAATTGGTTAAGGTAAGAAGTAACAGAACGTAGATTTTGTTAACAATCTGCACAGAATGTTGGCTCGGGTCTTATAAAAAAACACTTCTTGAATAATATCAATTAAAAATATTAATAATTAGGTATGGGTTCGTTACCAATAATCAGGCTTATATTGTAGAGCAGAGATTATTTGATAAGGAATGCATGATCATTAAAGGAGGACAGGATGAATCCAATGTATACATCGTTCAACGGTTATTTGGGTGGCCCTATTGGTTCCATCATCGGCGCTATTTTAATTTTTATCATTGGTTGGCTTGTGGCACTGGGTATCGCTGCCCTTGTACGTGGTGTGTTGTCAAAAGTAAATCTTAACCAACGTATGAATTCTTCAACCGGTAAAAGCTATGATTTAGAGGGGATTATCTCAAAAATCGTCTTTTGGTTTATTTTCATCATCGCTATTTCAGGTGCTTTAAATCAACTTAATCTAAACTCTATTTCGACCCCATTTGCCAACATGGTTAATCAAGTATTGGCATTCATCCCTAATCTTATCGGTGCGATTGCCGTTGGTATTATCGGTTGGGTTGTTGCAACTGTTGCTCGTACTGCCATTAACGCAGCACTAGCAAAAACCTCAATGGATGAGCGTTTAAGTGCCAAAGCTGGCGTAAAACCAATGAGCAGTACCATTGCTGATATGGTTTACTGGTTCATCCTATTGGTAGTATTGACCATGGTACTTGGCCAATTAGAGCTTGATGGTTTATTTGCACCATTGACCAATATGGTTGATAAAATCTTTAGCTTTATTCCCAATATTCTTATTGCTGGTGTGGTCTTTGTGGTGGGTTATATCATCGCCAAAGTCGTACGCGGCATTGTTACCAACTTAGTCTCTACGTTTGATGTACAGAAATTGGCATTAAAAGCAGGTTTAAGTGAACAAAACAGCCTGCCTAATATCGCAGGTTCATTAGCCTTTTTAGTGGTTATTATCCCAACAATTATTGCTGCTTTAAATGCGCTAAAAATCGATGTGATTGCACGCCCTGCAACCAACATGCTGAACAAAATCATGGAAGCCCTGCCAAATATCTTTATGGCAGCAGCGATTTTAATCGTGACTTTCTATGTAGTACGTATGGTCGCTAACATCATCAAAGGTTTGATTGAGAACACTCAAATCAATCAGCTGCCTGCGAAAGTTGGTCTGCAAGAAACCATGGGTGATAAGAAGATTTCTGACTTGGTTAGTTATGCAATTATCTTCTTTGCCATGCTATTTGCTGCGATTGCCGCTGCTGATCTATTAGGTTTCGAGCCTATCTCAGCCATCATCGCTATGTTTATTGCTTTTGGTGCCAATATTATTTTGGGCGCAGTTATTCTATTTATTGGTTTTTGGCTTGCAAATATCATCGCTGGTGTTGTTGAGCGCTCTGAACAAGGTTCACAGTTCTTAGCAAACATCGTACGTGTCTTAATCATGGGATTAGTACTGGCAATGGGTCTAAAAGCGATGGGAATTGCCGATTCTATTGTTAACCTAGCATTCGGTCTAACACTGGGTGCCGTTGCGGTAGCCTTTGCTCTATCGTTTGGTCTTGGCGGTCAAGAAGCAGCCGCTCGCTTCTTACGTAAAATGCAAGACAAGATGGACAGAGAACGTGATGAAGCAAAAGCAAAATCTGCTTTGACGCCTAACTCTTCGACGCAGGATAAAGTTGCGGCTTCAGTGCGTGAGAATACGCCAACAGCTAAGCCTGCAACAACGTCAACTTCTGATATCCATACAGATATCGTCGATACGACTCGGGTGAATACAGACACGATTAATACCTCTGACATCAACAATACTGCTAATACTAACGTAAACAATCCTGGTGTAAACAATGCAGGTGTAAACAACAACGTTAATGACGGCAGTATCACCGATGAGGATATTGCTAACAATACCATCCTGCCTGGTAGCGGTTTATACGACGATACCAATAATAAATAAGCAGTGATTATATTTTAAGTACAAAAAAGACAGCCTAGTCTGTCTTTTTTTATACGCGTTCATAAATATTTCTAACGAGGTATAGTGAGTGAAAAGTAATATCGATACACCACGCAATGCTGATATCAATTTTTTGTAGCTTTTGTCTGCGCAGGCACAGCAAGCAAAAAAAAATTGATATCAGCAATACCTTAGCGTTTTTAGGATATTTTGACCATAGCTAGAACAAAGCGCATTTTATGTTTGGTTATGCTGCCACTATCGGTTTAGATTTTGCTGTTGCAGCTGCTGTATTTTTTTGGTCAGCTGGCGCTCGCGTTGACTCATGGCTGCAACTGGTTGTATCCATAAATCAATATCGATAAAGGTGTCATTCGCCTCCTCAATGAAATCTATACCGAGTACAATCACGTGATGCAGCTCTGCTATCGGTAAGCGCGTGGCTACATCCAAAGCGATTTTCGCAAGATTTGGTTGAGTGGCGCGTTTACTATGTTGCCCTTTGGCATCTTGTCCATAAAATATCAGCACATAGTGCCGACCTAAAGACTCATAGGAATGTTGATGGACAACATAGCCCTGCTCTCGTAATTGCTGCTGTTGTTTGGAATGTTTATATAACGTACGAATCAGCTCATGACGTGAAAATAAAGACTCATCGGCTATTTGCTGCTGCCAATATGCAGGGGCTATCACTGAGGATTGTGTCTCATTATTTTTCTGCACATCATCGCTATACCGCTTGAGCATTTGGCTAATCATTTGTGACCATAACACAGCCGCTTGCGCCATATGCTGCTGATACATCTGGCCTGTCGTACTCTGACTTTTTTGCGCTAGCGCCATCGCTATCAAGGCGGAATTTGGCTTATCTTGCATCTTATATTTAATCAGCGCGTTGTCTATAGCGATGGCTTGCGCAAATACGGCAGGGTCATTCAGGAAAACTGCAATCATCGCCTCTTCAGACTTAAGACTATCTATACGGCTATTATCAGCATGTTGCCACTCCCCTAAACGATATTGCAAAAAACGCCATAGCTCGCATGGCGTATGCAGCGCCCTTAATATCCATTGCCAATCATGCCAGCCAAACAGCTGCAATGGCGGTTCGCTTGCATGTATTTCTGAACTTAAACCGTCTCTAAACTCATGCTGTAAACGTTCTTTTATATCCTGATAAGCGCTTTTAAATTGAATATCAAAAGCCACAACATACATCGTCGCATCTACGTTATCTTTATGCTTAGTTAAATAGAGGTTTTGCCATCCCGTAAGCGATTCAATAGCCGTTTTACGTACGTTTTCAATATGTCCTGCGACAATCTCCTTAGGCAAATAGACCACCAACTCTACTAGTTGCAACCGACCTAGTGGCAATTGATAGTCAAATTTTTGCGCCTTATATTGGCCGTTATAGCCAGTCACAAGCGCTTGCAAATCAGGCAATACAAGCGTCGATACCTCAGATTGCAGGTAACAAGCCAATTCATCGCCAAGATAGCTTTTATCAGACCTTACTCTAGTCAAATTGGACACAGCCGCAACCTTTTCTTATAAAACAAATATGGCAATTTACACCCTGTCATAACTTTTGATGACAACTTAAACAACATAAACGCCATTATACCTAGTCGCATTCATCGCAGTGAGTTGTTATGATGACACAAAAGCTAGCACGTTTGCGCCTCGTTTGCTGGGCTATCAATTGCCACAGCACTTGTGGGCTTGCTTAATATTTTCATTTATACAATAACACTCGTATGATAACAAGGACTGAACATCATGAAACGCTTTAAAGAAAAAACCGTCATCGTCACAGGCGCAGGCTCCGGTATCGGCCGCGCAACCGCCATTCGTTTTGCTCAAGAAGGCGCTAATGTGGTGTTAGTCGGACGTACCGCGGCCACCCTAGAAGAAACAGCTAAAGCGTTTCCACAAGATCGCACTTGGATTCATACCGACAATTTTTTGACCATCATTTGCGATATCAGCGTAGAAGCTCAAGTAAAAGAGATGATCAAAAGAGTTGTCGATAAATTTGGCAAAATCGATGTCTTGGTAAACAATGCCGGCAAAGCCATGCAAGGCAAAATCACTGAGCTGTCTTCTGAAGATTGGAAATTGGCGATTGATGTCAATTTAAATGGTACTTTTTATGTCTGTCAGGCTGCCATGCCGCATCTAATTGCGAGTAAAGGCAATATTATCAATGTCTCGTCGCTGTCTGGCGTCGGTGGCGATTGGAATATGGCGGCTTATAATGCGGCCAAAGCCGGTATCAGCAATTTGACTCGTACGCTCGCGCTAGACCACGGTGCTGATGGCGTGCGTGTCAACGCCGTTAATCCAAGCGTGACGGCAACCGAGATGACCACCGCCATTCAAGACAACGATAGCAAAACCGATAAGTTTTTGGACCGCTGCCCCCTTAAGCGGCTGGCGAAACCAGAAGATATCGCCGCCGCCATCACTTTTTTAGCCAGTGACGACGCCGCTATGATTACCGGTGTTAATTTGCCCGTTGATGGCGGAGTCAGTGCCTCGAATGGGCAACCGCATTTTCAGTAGCCAATAATCTATCGCCTAAAAAACTATTTGATAACAATCATAATTATCCAAGATTAAAAAAAGCCTCTGATAGCTCAAATATCAGAGGCTTTTTGGTTGCAACCGTTATTAGAAATCATAAAAGCGCTACTCAGCTAACTGATTGATATCCTGTAGTGGCTGCGATAAGCGCTTAGGATATCGTGGTACTACCCCGCGATACTGCGCATAAATTTTTGGCAAATCGGCTTCGATATCTCCTGTCGGATAGACGGGCGACATAAAGCGTATTTCCTTGGTTTTATAATCCATGGCTACGGGCAAAATCGGCACGCCGGCACCTAATGCCAAATAATAAAAGCCAGTCTTCCAGTCTTTGGTATATTGGCGCGTCCCTTCTGGCGCTAAGCCTAAAAATAGCGGTTTGCCAGTCTTAAATTTATCGATACTCGCTTGCAGCACCGAGCCTTTATTACCACGGTCAATAGGAATAACGCCAATCCACTTTAACAACTGCGCAAACAATGGCACTTTAAATAGCGTATGTTTGCCCATGATGCTGATTTTCAAATCTAGAGCAAATAAGCTTGGTATCGCATAAATACCGTCAACGTTGGAGGTATGCGGCAGCGCCAAAACCACCGCCTGCGGGATATTTGGAATCTCGCCAACGGTGCGCCAGCCTGCTGCTTTTAACAATGCTGACGCAATTCTTGGCGCAAACTTATTACCACGTTTTGGTACCAAATTACCCAGCTGGTTTTTGCTCAAACTTGGTAGTACTTTTGAGCGCGTAGGAGTAGAAACAGCCACTTTAAAACGCTTAAAAAATTTTGATGTCATGACGGCACCAGATAGCAAAAGATACCTCTATAATACCATTAAGCGTATGCTACTAGATTGAGTTTTATAGATTTTTACCGCCTACTCGCTCACTTTTTTATGTACTTATATAAAGAAATATATGAATGAAAGTAAGGCGTGTGAATCTATAAAACCTTTCTTAGATAATCGCCAAATTACCTTTATTTTCAAGCCATGACTTACGGTCAGACGCACGTTTTTTAGCGAGCAGCATATCCATGACATTATTGGTCAGTATCATATCATCCATATCTAGCTGTACCAATCGGCGAGTATCACGGTTCATGGTGGTCTCGCGTAGCTGTTCGGCGCTCATTTCACCCAAACCTTTAAAGCGCGTGATTTGGGCTTTCTTATTGCCTGATACATTGGCTAATATATGCTCAAGCTCAGACTCGTCTAACGCATAATGCACCTCTTTACCGACATCAACGCGGTACAGCGGCGGCATCGCGACAAATAAATGCCCCGCATCAACCAACGCTGGGAAATGTTTGACAAATAACGCACAAATAAGCGTCGCAATATGCAAGCCATCAGAGTCAGCATCTGCCAAAATACAAATCTTGTCATAACGCAGCTCAGATAAATCGTCCGACGCTGGATCCACCCCAATGGCAATGGCAATATCATGAATCTCTTGGCTTGATAATACCGTATCTGACGACACTTCCCACGTATTTAAAATCTTACCGCGCAATGGCAATATCGCTTGATAGTGACGGTCGCGTGCTTGTTTGGCACTACCGCCTGCCGAATCCCCTTCAACCAAAAACAGCTCTGCACCATCACGTAAATCACCACGACAATCCGCTAATTTACCAGGTAGTGCTGGCCCTTGAGTGATTTTTTTACGCGCCACTTTTTTGGCTGATTTTAGGCGGCGACCAGCTTTATTAATCGCCAATTCTGCAATCTGTGTGCCCATCTCGGCATGTTGATTGAGCCACAAACTAAAGGCATCTTTTGCTAGTGTTTGCGCCGCGCCTGCCGCTTCACGGCTAGAAAGCCGCTCTTTGGTTTGACCAGAAAACTGCGGCTCAGAAAACTTCAGTGATAGGATATAGTTGACGTCATCCCAGACATCTTCGGCTGTTAATTTAACATTACGAGGCAATAGATTATGGATATCGCAAAACTCACGTAATGCCTCTAAAATACCAGTACGTAAGCCGTTAACGTGCGTGCCGCCTTGCGCGGTTGGAATAAGATTGACATAACTTTCTTGAATCGGCGTGCCACCATCCGGCAACCAAGACAAGGCAAATGTGATAGCCGCACGCTCACCAGCTTTGGCTTCATGATTATAATAAAATGGCGCTTCCGGTAAGGTTTCTAAACCATCTAGCTGCTCGTTTAAATACTCAACCACCCCATCGGTAAACTGCCAAACCACTTTTTCGTTATTGATATCATCGATAAATTCAATCGTCAATCCAGCGGCTAATACCGCTTTGGCTTTTAGATTGTGTTTCAGCTGCTTAACATTGAATTTTGGCGTATCAAAAAAACTGCCATCGGCCCAAAATTTAACGCGCGTGCCACGTTTACGTTTATTGGGGCTTACTGTTTCGGTTAATGCCGTGACTGGTGCGCCATTTTCAAACGCCATATCAAACTGCGTACTATCACGCCATACGGTTACTTCAACTCGCGTTGATAGCGCATTGACGACAGAGATACCAACGCCGTGCAAACCGCCCGACACTTGATAATTGGATGTCGAAAATTTACCGCCCGCATGCAAACGGGTCAAAATCAGCTCAATCCCTGATTGGCCAAATTCAGGATGGATATCGGTTGGCATACCGCGGCCATCATCTTCGACCGATAGCGAGCCATCACTATGCAGTTGGACTTTGATGGTTTTTGCATAGCCGGCCAACGCTTCATCGACAGAATTGTCGATGACCTCTTGGGCTAAATGGTTGGGGCGTGTGGTGTCGGTGTACATTCCAGGGCGACGGCGGACAGGCTCCAGCCCTTCTAAAACTTCTAACGATTGCGCATTATATTGACTCACAAATGCATCCTTAATTATTCATGTGCGATTAATTCTATTAACCCATTATAACGAAAAACAGTGGCCTTAAGGTCAATACTCATTTGCTTACGTCAGATAATGTCGTCTCTTTAAATCTGTACGAGACTCTGCAGCATCTCAATCACCGTAGGCAACTGCTCAGCAAAGTCACTAAAACGATGATCGCCACCCGTTTGCATCGTTACGCTTGCTCCTTGTGTTTGATAAAACTGTTTAGACAGTTCAGGATTAAGCAGCTCATCTCCTTCCTTAATGAGGACAGCAATTTTATGAGGATAATTAATCGTTGATAGTTGGTGCGCTGCAAACCACTGCAAATCTGTTTGAGTAATATCCCAACCGCCCGCTGTCGCATGAATAACCTGCTTGCCCAAATCCTCGTCTTTAACATTGTTTTTTAGCGCAAAATCTATGGCAAACCGCTGCAAAGTAATATGCGGCTGGATGCTGGGGTTTAATAATAGCGCGGGGCAACCGGTATGATTGCTAACCAAAGTAGAAAAGTAACCGCCTAAGGAGCTACCGACCAGTACGGTAGGAAAAGATTTATTTGTCTTATCTTGTGCCCTTTTATTTTGACTGTCTAAACGTTCAATTAACGAGAGTATTTGCTTAAAAACTTGCTCAGGGGTCTTGTTCAAATCTGGTCGTAATACCTTGATATCGGGATGATACTTTTGGCAATAACCCTTCAATAATTTGCCTTTTGTAGAGTTGGCATCACTGTCTAAGCCATGGATATAAATAATATTCACGTAGAATCTCACTGATTGGTTTTGTTATGATTGCTGTATATGGCGGTGCAAAACTTAGCATAGCACTGACGCCACAAAAACAGTAACGATAAAATGGCACAGTATTATTCGCTATTTGCGCCATAATAGTATTTACGATGAGACGAGACAAGCAATCAGGCAAGTTAAAGGAATAACGTAATAGCGATGGAGCCGCCATGAATCAGCAGTTTGAACTGTTCGAGATTGCCAATCCATGCATTGGTGTTTGCCAAAGCAATAAAAAGGGCTACTGCTTTGGCTGCCTGCGTAGCCGTCCTGAGCGCCAGCTATGGCATGAGATGACGACCGAACAGCGCCGCGAAGTACTAAGGCTTATAGCAGGACGTCGGCAACGTATCGAGCAGCTGCGACAACGTAAAGGCAAGCAATTAGGCTTTGATTTTGATGAACCAATAGAGACAGGAAGATTGTTTTAACAGAAAACATGTTAAAATATACTTAACATTAAAGTGTTCTAATGTAAAACAAATACACAATGTCCTATTGAAATTTATTTTATTATCATTATATACAAGTAAATGAATATTGATAAGCCAAATGATTTTTAAGGATAAGATAATGAATCATACTGTCACGCCTGATATGAAAGACACAGTGAAAAATTCGCGCCAAATTGAACACCTTTACGCTGGCGTCGATACCCAAGACGGTGCTGGGGTTAAGCTGACGCGGGTACTGACCCAGCAGCTACAAGAGCGTCTTGACCCGTATTTGATGCTAGATAACTTTAAAAGCGATAATCCAGATGACTATGTTGCCGGTTTCCCCAATCATCCGCATCGTGGTTTTGAAACCATTACCTATATGATTACTGGCCGTATGCGCCACCGCGACAGTGCCGGTAACGAAGGGTTATTACAAAATGGCGGCGTCCAATGGATGACGGCGGCGAGCGGTGTGATTCATTCAGAATTGCCTGAACAAGAAAACGGCGCAATGGAAGGTTTTCAGCTTTGGCTTAACCTACCTGCTAAAGATAAAATGAATGACCCTTGGTACAAAGATTTCCAAAGTGACGATTTGCCAAAATATAGCACGGAAGATGGCGTAGACGTCACGGTAATTGCGGGTCAATCGCATGGTATTGAAGGCGCGGTCACACGCGACATCACTGAGCCGATGTATTTGGATATCCATCTACCAGCAGGAACGAGTTTTAGTCAGGCTATTCCAGCTGACCATAATGCTTTTGCTTTTGTCTATCGCGGTACCATAGAGATTGCAAGTGAAAAGGTACCAACAAAGACCATGGCTATTCTTGAAAATAACGCGGATACTGATGGCGTTACCATTACAGCCGATAATAATGAGGATACCAAAGTGATTTTAATCACTGGTCGCCCACTACGCGAGCCAATTGTGCAATACGGTCCATTTGTGATGAACAGTCAGCAAGAAATCATGCAAGCCGTCACTGATTTTCAAAGTGGTAAATTTGGTGAAGGGGCTTAGTGGTTAGCCTAGTTTGTTGAATGCTTTATGGCATACAAAAGCCCGTATTAGTTCGCTGATATGGGCTTTTTTTAATAGTTATGAATTTGAAAATTCAAAACCCAACCATAAAAAAAGCCCCCACAACAACGTTGCGGGGGCTTTTAGGAATAGAGAGCTGACGATGACCTACTCTCACATGGCCGGAGCCACACTACCATTGGCGCGATGATGTTTCACTTCTGAGTTCGGGAAGGGATCAG
>CAUPWW010000024.1:0-27780 GCA_963515535.1 uncultured Psychrobacter sp. | reverse complement strand
TATTTTAGCAGTTAGTTTCTACTTTTAGGTGTTATTATTTTTTGGGGTGATTACCCTATGAAATTACAGATTTTAAGTGACTTACATATTGATAGTTATGCGCGGCAATCGTATCCACTAGGGCGCATCCCTAAAACGGACGCAGACGTGGTGCTAGTAGCGGGAGATACTGCCAATAGTGATGATGGTATGGCATGGCTACAAGAGCAGGCAGCGCATTTGCAAGTCCCTTTAATTACCATCGCGGGCAATCATGAATACTTCGGCGAAGATGTACTGCATTTTGATAAAAAGCTTGCTACTTGGGATAATTATAATGGTGAACTAGAGCAGGGCGTGCGCTTTTTACAGTGTCAGTATATGGATATTGGTGAAGTGCGGATTCTAGGCTGTACGTTATGGACGGACTATCAATATCAAGCCGATGCCGATACGATGGCAGCAGCTAGGCGTTTTATGCGCGATTATAAGCAAATTTATGCGGGTGGCGAGCTGTTCTCTCCTGAAGTATCGATACAAATCCATACTGAGCATCGTCAGTGGTTACAGCAAGCGCTGATAACGGCGCAAGCATTGGGTAAAAAAACGGTGGTTATGAGTCATCATAGTATTAGCCCGTTATCAGTGTCTGAGAAATTTGCCAACTTGCCGAGTAATGCCGCCTTTGTCAGTGATTTATCGAGCTGGATGCATGAGGACTGGGCGCCTGTGCTATGGGTACATGGCCATACCCATGAAGCCTTTGATTATCAAATTAATAAAACGCGGGTGATAGTCAATCCGCGCGCTTATCCCAATGAGGTGAGCAGTACCGAATTGGCGTTCATCTGGAACAAAGTGGTGGAGATTGGCTAAATCCTGTTAATCAAGTGTTTATATCGATATGTAGCGGAATAAGCTATAGTGCAACTGAGCTCATATTTTGTTCATTCTCATCAAGAAATCTGCTACGCTTACTATCATGAGTAAATTGCCTAATAATACCCCATCGGGACGATCGACGCCGACTGTAAAGCCTACGAACCTCAGGCCGAACGCACCTGCACCTTCTCACTTACCTGACAGTATGATGTCTTCGGTTGGTTTGTTGCCAGTAGATAAAAGACTGATTTTATTTACCAGACATTCTTTGCGCGAGCGCTCTGATGGTAATGGTTTTGCCAGTTATCAATTGCCGCTAACGCCAAAAGGTCGCGTGTTGGCAAAGTCCTGGGGGCGCTGGTTGGCAGAACATCTGCCGTATTCGCTCGATGTTGATAGTATTTCAAGCCCAATTGGTCGCTGTATTGATACCGCGCAGCTGATGCAAGAGGGTGCGGGACTACGACGTGATATTGCCCATCAATCGCTACTGGTCGAACCTGGCAGTCTGGTGACCGAACCTGAGATTGCCAACCCGATTTTTAAAGAAATTGGTGTACTAAACTTTATTAATCGCTTCTTACAAGGCAATCTTGAAGGTACGAAAAACGCTTATCAAGGTGGGCTCGATCTTTTATCGCTTTTTTATCAGAATCAGCCGCAACATGGGCATTTAATGCTCGCCGTCAGTCATGATACGTTACTATCAGCGTTTTTGGCAGTGATGCTAGACGTGGCTGAGATTGATTGGAATGATTGGCCAAAGATGATGGAAGGGGTGTTTTTGTGGTTTGATGATAAGCCTTTTGAGCAAGCTAATGCCTATTTCGTTTGGCGCGGGCAAGTATATATTCGTCCAATCAGCGATTTATTACAGGGTTACCGTGCCGCTGGTTTTCATCCAAGCAAATTGCTATTGCCACCAGAAGTAAAATGGACATAGGCTTTATTTTTGAAGTACTTAATTAGCCTTCTAATATTTTTTAATAGTAACGGTTACCTTTTAAATAGGCATAAAAAACCTTGCCCCAGTATAAAAACCAGTAGCAAGGTTTTGGTCATCACACCATCAAGTGCGATGCGGTCTAAACGTAACCAATCTTAAGCTTGTAAGCCTTTGATGGTTTTGTTTAGGCGGCTCTTACGACGAGCAGCTTTATTCTTATGAATAATACCTTTGTCAGCCATACGATCAAGAACCGGTACCGCTTTTTTGTAAGCTTCGGTAGCCGCGTCATAATCTTTAGCAGCGATAGCCGCATCAACACGTTTTAGATAAGTACGAACCATAGAGCGTTGTGACGCAGAATTCTGACGACGTTTGGTGTTTTGACGGGCGCGTTTACGAGCTTGTGCAGTATTAGCCACGCGTATCTCCTTGATAAAGACAGATAAAAATATGAATGTTGATTGCAATAATAATGGGTTTAACAATCATCGGTGACGAGCAGCCTCTCGCCAAACATGATGTCGATGTCTATTATGAGGGCACTTATCTGTTATTAAAGTACCTAATAGTAATAGAGCATCGCTCGCGCCAGAACTGTTTGGAATAATTAAACAGTGTTGACGTGTAAAGCCGGTTATCTTAGCAAATTATTGCGCTTAGAACAATATATTTGATGATTAATGCTAAAAGAAGTTATGCTAGCCGAACTCAAAGGTTGAATTAAAGGGTTTGTCGTGCGAACAAGTGCATTATCTAACAAAAGTTAAACTTAAAAGTCTGTATTATTCCCATAAACCTAGGCGTTGATAAAATCTCTTACAATAAATTGTGTAGAATAGCGCTAGCGAGTTGTTAATTTAGGTATGATACCAAAGCAAACAATTTCTACAAGACATCATTTTTAGCATTATAAACACCCCAACATGATATAAATGGATAGGCTATGCAGCGAAAAGCAATTGTAATTGGCGCAACAGGACTGGTCGGACAGCATCTTGTTAAGCAGCTTAGTGAGCTTTATGACACGTTGATTGTAATTGCACGGCGACCGCCTCGCTATATCAATGCCAGCATGCGCTTTTATCAGGTCAATGATTTTGATAACTTGGCTGAAATATTTGCCAGTGTTGGCGCAGATAGTAAGACTGATGCCTTTAGCTGCCTTGGCACCACCAAAAAACAAGCGGGTAGTGATGAAGCGTTTCGAAAAGTTGACCACGACTATAATGTCAATTTTGCCACATTGTGCCGTGCGAAAGGCGTAGAAAACTTCTTTTTATTGTCCTCAATGAATGCCGATATCGACAGCCGTTTTTTATACAATCGGGTCAAAGCGGAAACAGAGCAGTCTATCATGGCGCTAGGTTTTACCCAGTTGGTGATTTTTCGACCATCGTTATTACTTGGCAAGCATAAAGGCCGTCCGCTTGAAAGCTTTGGTCAAAAAGCCTTTAAACTGATCTCGCCAATCGTCCCCGAGTCATTATCCTTGCATCCTATTTCTGCCAAGCGCGTTGCCAGTGCGATGGCGATGAGTGCGCATGAGGTATATCAGCGTAATAAATATCGTAGTGAGCCTACCATTACAAACACGGAAATTATCGAAAATAAACAGCTACTAGCAATGACCAAAGTCAAAAAATAGCCTAAGCATAAATTAATAAAAACTCAGATTTCATGATAGATAATTCAACTATTTAACCTAACAAGGAGCGTCACGATGTCAGACACAGCAGAAACAACCACGATGAATAAGGACAACTTTGTCACTTGTGATTTATTAGATGCCAATCCTGAGTCGCAGGTATGTTTGCCCAATATCGAAGGCAAATCATTTTATAGCTTTGGCGGTAAAGACAGGTTTTGTGGTGAAATCGTGACGGTAAAATGCTTTGAAGATAATAGCCGTGTAAAATCTTTATTGAACAGCGATGGCAAAGATAAAGATGGCAATGGCAAAGTCTTGGTCGTTGACGGTGGCGGTTCAATGCGCTGCGCGTTGCTCGGCGATATGATAGCACAGTCAGCGATTGATAATGGCTGGGCAGGGGTGGTGGTATATGGCTGCGTGCGGGATGTAGATGATATGGCGCAAATGGATATCGGTGTTATGGCGCTTGGTTGCATCCCGCGCAAATCAAATCGCCGCGATGAAGGTCAAACCGATATTGAAATCCGCTTTGGTGATTTAACGTTAAACTCAGGTATGTTTGTTTATGCCGACAATAACGGCATTATTGCGAGTGACAAACCATTAATTTAAAAACAGCTTATGTTTTAACAGTAGTTTAATGGTTATCACTTCAAGACCTCAGCTTAACCGTTGAGGTTTTTACATTTAAGTAGCTTATCTTTATAGATGAATATGTGTTTTATCAATTGTTTAGTTTTTGGTTTTTTCATAACAAGACTAAGTGACAAACCGTTACGGCATAAATTTTGGTAATTGCGCAAATATTCGTATAATAGCTTTCTGACTCTTAACGTTGACCCTATCCTTTATGTCTATCACTGCTTTGACCGATGCCTTTGACCCTATTAACCAGCAGTTATTTCCTATCCAGAATGCCGAACGGCGCTGGCTGGCGCCTGTGCATGGAGCAGTCAGTAGCTTGTGGCTCGTAAGTCTGGTGCAAACGCCGCTATGGGATGTGGCTGACCGTCTAAAGGTTGTGGTGACGCGTGACCAAAATCAGCTTAACCAGATAGAGACGGAGTTGGCATTTTGCGGCGTCGATGCTTATGTGTTCCCTGATTGGGAAACGCTGACCTATGATGAGCTGTCTCCGCATCAAGATATCGTCAGCGAACGCATTAATCTGTTAACGGATATGCCTACCAAAGGCGTACTGTTAATTTCGGTACAGGCATTGATGCACCGTGTCGCACCGCCAAGCTGGTTGATAGGACAGCATTTTGATTTGAGTGTCGGTGATCGATTTGATATCAATACTCAGCGCGAACTATTGGCAAAGGCGGGTTACCGCGCGGTTGAGAACGTCTTTGAGCCGGGAGAATTTGCCGTACGTGGTAGTATCATTGATATCTTTGCCATGGGTCAGCCATTTCCGCTACGCCTAGACTTATTCGATGATGAAATTGAAACCATTCGCTTTTTTAATCCCCAGACCCAGCGCACATTGACCGTTGATGACCTCAAAACCATGATAAGCGGCAACGATAGCAGTATGGGCAAAGAATCGCTATCGCTGCTGCATAAACTGCCAGATATCTCAAAGCCCATTAAGCAATTTCAAATACTACCCGCTAAAGAGTTTCCGCTCGATGAAGGGCGGGAGACGTTCCGCACCAACTTTGCTGCTATGTTCCCCAATGCCAGTAGCCGCAAATCTGAGCTGCATAAAGATGTCATGGCAGGTATTGCCAGTAGCGGACTTGAGTATTATCAGCCACTGTTTTTTGATTTAAAGGATTGGATGGCAGAAAGTAATTTGTTTTCCTATTTGCCAAGCGATGCGCTGTTTATAACAGATGAGCTGATTAACGAAAAGCAGGCAGATTATTGGTCACAAATTCAGCGCCGTTATGAAGAGCGCCGTCACGATATTGACAAGCCCATCGTTGCGCCTGAATTGTTGTATCTACTATCAAATAGTCTAAACGAGCACCTTAATCATTATCCGCGGGTGATACTGAGTGCGCGCAATGAGCTTGCGACCATCACTGATGTCGCTGCGATTGCTAGCATTGATGACGATGACGCAACCTTAGCGTCTGAGCAACTATCATTGACGCCAAAAAAACAGGGGCTAGTGACACTAAGTGCGCAAGAGCCGCCGCAACTACCAGTCAATCATCAAAAAGCCGAACCCCTTAGCGAACTGTTAGCGTTTTTAGAGTTGCAAGCGCAAACAGCAACACCTGTATTAATTGTGGCAGAAACGGCGGGTCGGCGTGAAATTCTGATTGAACTGTTTAAAGGCAAAATAGATATTAAAGCTTATGATAGCTTTGAGGCTTTTTTAGCAGCGGACAAATCGAAGAATAATAGTAATAAATTACCGCAAGTCGGATTGACCATCGCGCCTATTGAACGCGGCGTTTACGTGCCTGAGCGCTTGGTGGTGATTAGCGAGACGCAATTATTTGGCCGGCAAGTGCTGCAAACGCGTCGTCGCCGGCAAAGTGGGGTATCAGAAGAGTTCTTGGTTAAAAGCGTCACCGAAATGACCGAAGGCAGTCCAGTGGTGCATATCGAGCATGGTATTGGGCGTTACAATGGCCTGATTACGCTCGATGTTGGTGACGGCGAGCAAGAGTTTATTCACTTAAAGTACGCTGATGACGCCAGTATCTATGTGCCGGTTGCCAATTTACAAATGATTAATCGCTATAGCGGCGGTGACCCTGCACTTGCGCCATTACATAAAATTGGTAGCGGTAAATGGGATAAAGCCAAGCAAAAGGCGCTTGAGCAAATCCATGACGTGGCGGCCGAGCTGCTTAATATGCAAGCACGGCGCGAAGCGAAAGTCGGTATTCATTTTAAAATCGACCCATCGCAATATGAGCTATTTGCCAGTCAATTTGCCTTTGAAGAAACGCCCGATCAAGCCAATGCCATCCATGCAGTTATGGAGGACATGCGGCAGAACCAGCCGATGGATCGACTTATTTGCGGCGATGTTGGTTTTGGTAAAACAGAAGTGGCTATGCGTGCGGCATTCATTGCGGTCAGCGCCGGTTATCAAGTGGTGGTGTTGGTGCCGACAACCTTGCTGGCAGGGCAGCATGAAGATAATTTCCGCGACCGTTTTGCTGATTGGCCGGTACGTATCGAAACCTTGTCGCGCTTTGGTGGTAAAAAACATCAAGATACGGTATTGGCGGATTTGGCAGCGGGTAAGGTCGATATTGTCATTGGTACGCATAAACTTCTGCAACCTGATGTAAAGTTCTCTAATCTGGGTTTAATGATTGTCGATGAAGAACATCGTTTTGGCGTACGCCATAAAGAGCGTATCAAGGCAATTCAGACCGACGTCGATAGTATATCGATGACCGCGACGCCAATCCCTAGAACGCTTAATATGGCGCTCTCAGGGATGCGTGATATGTCGATTATTGCCACCCCGCCTGCACGTCGTCTGGCGATTAAGACTTTTGTTATGCAAAAGACTGATGCCTTATTAAAAGAAGCCATCTTACGTGAGCTACTACGCGGCGGACAGGTTTATCTATTACATAATGATGTCGCCAGTATTGAGCGTATGGCAGAAACCGTCCGTGAACTGGTGCCTGAAGCACGAGTAGGGGTGGCTCATGGACAAATGCAAGAGCGTCAGCTTGAGCAAGTGATGCAGCAGTTTTATCATAAAAAGTTCAACGTACTGGTGTGCTCGACCATTATCGAAACCGGTATTGATGTACCCAATGCCAATACCATTATCATCGAGCGCGCCGATAAGTTTGGTTTGGCGCAATTGCATCAGCTGCGAGGTCGCGTCGGCCGGAGTCATCATCAAGCGTATTGCTACTTGCTCGTACCTTCTATCAAAGGGCTTAAAGGTGATGCTAAACGCCGTCTGCATGCGATTGAACGCGCCAATACCTTGGGCGCAGGTTTTATGCTGGCAAGCGAAGATTTAGAGATTCGCGGCGCGGGTGAAATCCTTGGTAAGCAGCAAAGTGGTAACATGCAAGCGATTGGCTTTAGCTTATATATGGATATGCTTGAGCGCGCAACGAAGGCGATTAAAGCCGGTAAAGAGCCGGATTTAAACACGCCGCTGTCATTGACCAGTGAAATCAATTTGCACAGCTCGGCGCTAATACCAGAAGAATATTTGCATGATGTGCATCAGCGCTTGTTGTTTTACAAACGTATTAGTAATGCTGATGATAAAGAAGCCCTGACTGATATCCGTACCGAAATGATTGATCGTTTTGGGACGCTGCCCGACCAGACCAAGCAATTATTTGCCATTCATGGACTGCGTCTACAAGCTGAACCCTTAAAGATTAATAAGATTGATGCCAATAGCAGCAGCCTAACACTGGAATTTGCGCCTGATACGCCGGTCGATGCCTTAGCAATTATTCAGCTGATTCAAAAAGACGGTCAGCGCTATCGTATGAATGGCGCCTCTGGTATACGCTATCAAGATGCCCATAAACTAGCAACACCGCAGCAGCGTGTCAGCGTCATTCAAGACCTATTGCGCTATTTTAGCGAGCATACAGTGACAGCGTCTGCCTAGCTTTGTTTGTTTATATTGCCAAACCAAGCACATTTACGAAATCGTTTAAGGACAGCGAGTTTCATACGCTAAGACAATCAGTCACGACGCTATTTTATCGCTTGGATAACTGATAAAATAGCGGCATCTTATTAGTCTGCTGTTTCTTTAAGCATAATGTTTTAAGCGTATTATATTTCAGTAAACTCAGTTCTGATTTTCTGTATTTTAATTCCTTTTATTTGAGCGTCATAACAAGAGAACCGTCATTATGTTCCAACTTCATCATAAACTTGCAGCCGACAGTTTTTTAGTAGGTGATTTCCCCTTATCAACCTGTCGTTTAATCAATGATTGTCAGTTTCCATGGTTAATATTGGTACCGCGGGTATCAGGTATCAAAGAATTGTACGAGCTATCTGAGGCGGACCAAGCGCAGTTCTTGCGTGAGTCGAGCTGGTTATCGAGCCAACTTGCCAAGACTTTCCAAGCCGATAAAATGAATGTCGCTGCCCTCGGTAATCAAGTGCCGCAGCTACATTTTCATCATATCGTCCGCTATCAAAACGACATGCAATGGCCAAATCCAGTATGGGGCATTCCTGCCGTTCCTTATACCAAAGAAGTGTTGGCGCAAATGCAGCAAACGCTGATGATGGCATTGCGCGGTCATCATCAAATGCCGTTCGATTGGCAAATGTAGTTAAGTGGTTTTTAAGGGTAATTGAAGGTTTTGTTACCATTAGATATTTAACATTTGTTTGTTAATCGTTATATTAGAGAGTAGGCTGGTTAAATGGATATAGTCAACTTATTTACTCGCAGTCGTTTTCGTGTATTGGTAGCTATCGATAGTTATCATTGATTGAGCGCGCATCACAGGTTGCGGGATATTTAATCTTAGACTGAGATTTTTAAGTTGAAGATTTTACTCTATGTTAAGGATAACAAATGGCTACTTCTTCTGCTTCTCCAGCGTTATTACGACCTTCTATGTTACTCATCTCTATTTGTACCACTGTATTGAGCCTAACAGCATGTGAGACGGATTCAACGGAGTCTGCTTCAACACAGTCGGCATCCGTGCAATCTAATCTGCTGTAGCCTTGTCCGATTCGGGGCCAACGATTAGTGAAAACGCTACTGACGCAGCGGACAGCTCTGTCACGTTTAATCACAGTGCTGCTGCCATGTCTATGCGAGCGATGCCGACGAGCCAGTATTTGGTGGGAACAGGCAAGGCAGATATCACTGGTGCTGCTGAAACCGGCATGTTCGGTTATGCTGCGGGGCAAGTGGTACAAGGTATCAACGACCGTTTGTACTCTCATGCTTTTATTATCGGCGAAGTGGATAAAAATGCGGGCAAACGTGTTCTATGTATCGGCAGATATGGGCGCGTTGTTTACTGCGGTAAAACTTGAGGTTATTAAACGTCTAAAAGCGGATTATGGTGACTTATATAACGATGACAATGTCATGCTCGCAGCCACGCATACCCACGTGGGTAACGCGGGCTACTCACATCAGCAGTTGTATCAAATTGCCAGTATCGATGACACGCTAGCAGGCTATAGCAGCCAAAACTTCAATGCTATCGTCAATGGTATTGTCACCTCAATTAAACGCGCTCACGCTACCTTGACGCTAGGGACTTTATCTTTGGCGCAAGGCGAGCTCAGCATTACGAGGGGGCGTCTACTGAATATGGTCCATATCAAACCGCTGCTTATATCCAAGAATAAACTCAACTAGCGGCGGCGCTGCGTGATGGTATAGAAGTCTATGATAGCGCTACACTGCCTGATCGCTCAGGCAAATCCTTTAATGAGCGTCCAGGGGTGGTCTTCGATGATAAGCCTTTAAAACAAACTTGGGGACAAACCCTCACTCAGCCCAAAGCCAGTTATCAAAAGGGTGACATTACCACGGCCGTATTTCGCAGCGCTCATCCTAAAAATAATCTACGTACCGAAGACAGCTTCTTAAAAATGCAGCGTCTTGACAATGGTAAATGGGTCGATTATTTAAGTGACAGTGATTTTGATACCACTTATACGTGGCAGCGCGAAGGGGCGGCGTATAGTAAAGCCATCATTGATTGGCGGATTGCTAAGGATACCCCAGCAGACACTTATCGCTTGTCCCATCAAGGCGACTGGAAGAACGGTTGGACGCATAAAACTAAGCCCTATGCAGGCGTTTCTAATAGTTTTAGCAATAACTGTTTTTATTCAAATAGTCGTTGAGTATGGAATCATATTTATTTTTCACTTCACAAAAGTCAGATAGATGTTATCTGGCTTTTTTGTCTTTGTTATGGTTATTAACTCAAGTCGTTTTTAACTAGGATGGTTTTCGTTGACCATGAGCTTCACACTGCTTTTTATGACTAATAAGCGACAAGTGGTATGCTTTTGCTTACCAGTGTCCTAGGTAAGGCAGCATTAAAGCCGTATAATAGGTAGATTTCCTATCTACTTATATTATCAAATGTTGATAAAGCGATTTACTTATTCACGCATTTACTTATTAACTTAAGCACTTGTTAGTTTGAGTACCGCACAAAAATATATGTTGATGTAAGAGCTATTCTAATTTTTATTCAAACCTTCGATAGTTTTCCTTTAAGCGAACCTTGACCATGGCATTTTTTGAAACCACAAGCCCAAAGATTCCTGCCCAGGGTGGTAGTAGTAGCAATGCCTATCGATTTGATTATCCAGAAATCTTTGTTTTAATATTGACGGTCGTATTGCTCGCGATACATTACAATTTTAGTCCGACGTCGATGGCGCTCGCTGTTGTGGTTTGTTTGCCAAATTTGCTAATTTTAATTTATAACTATCGCCGGCCAGTCAGTTTTTGGACGTCGAACATTGTTATTATCTTATCTTCGGCGGTCATAGGCTCGATACAGTTTTGTGCAGTGGTTTCGCTCAGTCTAGCAGCGCTCATCGGTCTGCGAATTATTCTTAGTAGCCCTGAAAATCATCTCAAACTTCTTGCTGCGTCAGTAGTGACGGTCATTGTCTTTTATTACGTCAGTGTGACTTTAAATAGTACTGAGATGGACTGTCACGACAGCTTGGTCACCCCTGCGGTGTTATTGGCCAGTATGATTGTGATACTGTGCCATTTTCGCCATGTCTATCGTGATTATGTAGATTATGAAGCGCGAGCGCGGCAAGCGGCTGGACGCCTAAATACTATGGTTTCTGTGATTAATAAATTGACGCGCTTTGTCCCGCCCCAAGTTTGGGAACCAATCGTTAAATCTGACAGTCCCGTTAGCGTCGAAAATAAACGCGCCAAGCTAACGATGATGTTTTCAGATATTGTCGGCTTTACAGAATTGTCTGATAGTTTAAGCGCTGACAATTTGGCGGATATTTTGAATACCTATATGCATTGTATGACATTAATCGCCAATAAGCACGGCGCAGTGCTGGATAAGTTTATCGGCGATGGGATGGTGTGCTTTTTTGGCGAGCCGAACAGTCGAGGGCCACGCCAAGATGCGCTCGATTGTGTGGCAATGGCGATAGATATGCGCCGTGAAATGCGCACCTTACGGCAAAAATGGCGGCTGCTCGGTTTCGAGGGTTTGTATATTCGCATCGGCATTACCACTGGCTACTGTCACGTCGGCAATTTTGGCAGTAATAACCGTTTGAGCTATACGCTGATTGGTAAAGAGGTCAACCTCGCGTCAAGGCTTGAGGCGGTCGCTGGTAAAGGTCAGATATTTATTAGCGAAAGTACCCATGATTATATTTCGCATGATTATGACTGTGAATATGTCGGTGCTTTTCAGCTCAAGGGTTTTGATAATAAGGTAAGCGCATGGCAGGTACTCGACCCTGATGAAAATAAAGGTCAGTTGTCAAAATGGGTAGATCATACGCTACCTGGTTTTAATTTGCATTTGAACTTTAAAGACATGCAAAATAATGACTATCAAGATATCAGAAATCGCTTGAATCTAGCGCTTGCCCGTATCGAACAAGAAGAACAAGCAGCGCTGCTTGAGATAGTCGCAGCAAGTAAGCAGGAAAATAGCAGTCATAATTAGCTACAGATTAATTGCGACTTAAAAGTATTTATAAAAAGAAAAATCCAGTTATTCATCATAACTGGATTTTTTGGTTTCATTTCATGCGTTATTATTTAATGATTTTCTTTGGCATGGTTCAACGTATATTTAGGAATCTCAATCGTTAAATCATCATCTTCAAGCATTACTTGGCACGATAGGCGTGAATCAGGCTCCAGACCCCACGCGCGGTCCAATAAATCCGCTTCGATATCGTCCATCTCATCCAAAGTGTTAAAGCCTTTACGCACCACGACATGACAAGTGGTACAGGCTTTTGACATCTCGCAGGCATGTTCAATTTTGACGCCTTTTTCAAGTAGCGCTTTACATAAGTTTTTGCCCGATTCTAGCTCGACTTCGATGCCTTCTGGGCAGATTTCATGGTGAGGTAATATTGTAATTTTTGGCATAAGTTATATTCGTCCGCTGCTAATCAATTAAAAATAAAAAAGGACAATCTAGCATAGTTGTTAGTTTGGCTTCTTAAGCGCCTATCATATGACTAGTATAAGTGCTATCTATTACCAATCTTGCGCACTGGTACCCGACATGCTTGCTTTGACACTTTGATTCATAATACGCCCAGCAAAAGCATCACTGTGTGGCTTTAATTTGCCTTGCGCGCTTTCAATAACGGTTAAGTCGTCGGTGCTAAGCGCGGTTTGCAAGGTTTGCATGCTCTCGATCAATGACTGCTGCTCTTCAGGTGAGATTAACGCTGCAAACTCGTTAAGCGCCGACTGTAACGCCAATAATTCACGTTCCGCTTCTACTTTGGTCTCAATTAGCGAGCGCGCATTTTTGTCTTCTTCAGCGTACTTAAAGCCTGCGATTAATAATTGCTCTTTTTGCTCATCAGAGAGGCCGTAAGAGGGCACAATCTCAATTTTACTTTCAGTCTTGGTGGTAGTTTCTTGTGCACTGACGGTCAGCTGACCATTGGCATCAATACTAAAGGTCACTTCAATACGCGCAAAGCTCGCTTTCATCGGTGGAATACCATATAGCTCAAAGCGTCCAAGTGAGCGGCAATTATCCACTGTTTCACGCTCGCCCTGTACCACATGAATCACCATGCCGGTTTGTCCATCTTGGTAAGTAGTAAAAACTTGGCGTTTTTTGACTGGAATAGGGGTGTTACGTGGAATCAACACTTCAACCAAGCCGCCCATGGTTTCAAGACCGAGCGATAAAGGCGTCACATCGAGTAATAACAAGCTATTATCGCTATCACCATTGACCAATTGATGCGCGGTTTGGGCAGCTCCTAAGGCCACGACTTCATCGGGATTCAAGCGGCAAAGCGGTTCTTTCGCAAAGAAATCTGCCACCACCTGCTGGATAGCAGGCATACGTGTCGAGCCACCAACCAAAATGACTTCATCTAAGTCAGCGGCAGATAATTTGGCATCACGCAGTACTTGCTCGCAGACGCTTAACGTGCGGCGGCTAACTGGCTCTGCAATTGTTATCAAATCGTCGCGGCGTAACACACCTTGAAAAGAACGCTCATTGACGACAATGTCGATATCGACTTGCTCCGCATCGGTCAATGCTTGTTTATAGCTTTTTGCTTGCTGCGCAAGTGTTGATTTGTCATGCAAGCTTACGTCTTTGGGGTCGATATTTAATTGCTTAATCAGCCAATTGGTTAGTAAGCGGTCGATATCATCACCACCAAGCGCACTATTACCGCCCGTGGCTAAGACTTCGAACACGCCATCGCTGAGCTTTAATATAGACACATCAAAGGTGCCACCGCCTAAATCATAGATGAGGTAGTAGTTTTCACTCTTGTCAGTGTTAGGCTGATCGAGACCATAGGCAACAGCGGCAGCGGTCGGCTCATTTAATAAACGCAAAACGTTAATACCAGCAGCTTGCGCCGCATCTTTGGTGGCTTGACGCTGCGCTTCATCAAAATAGGCAGGCACAGTAATCACCGCGCCTTGAATGCTATCATCAGGCAAGGCGCTTGCCGCGCGTTGCTCTAGCGCCGCTAAAATACGCGCGGACACTTCAACAGGAGAGACTTCACCTTGCGCCGTTACAAAGGCTGGCATGGCGTCTTTGCTGCCACTTAACTCATAGGGATGGGAGAATTTAATATCGGCTTGGCTACGGCCCATAAAGCGCTTAGCCGAGATAATGGTATTTTTTGGATCATCTGCTAAATGGGTAAGGGCGTCATAGCCGACTAAGGGCTTGCCAGCACTTGGATAGTAGACCACCGACGGCAACAAAGTATCGGTCGTTGTACCGGCTTGCAAAACTTGCGCCTTGCCTGAGCGTACCACAGCGACCAATGAACGCGTCGTACCAAGGTCAATTCCTAGGCCAAAACGATGTTGGTGAGGTTGGGCACTTTGGTTGGGTTCGGCAATTTGCAATAAAGACATAAGAAAACTCAAAGATAAAATGAATTAAGTGAAATGATACAAATATAATATATGGTCGATTAGTATTTAATATTTACAATTATACGGCAGAGGAGTGGTTATTTTAACCTCAACTGCATATAAGCTTGTTACCCGTGAAGTTAAACAATTAAACTAAACTATTATGACGCTAGACATATAAATCATCGTCATCTAAATGCTCAGCAGACGCGACTTCATCAAGCCCTGTATTAACATCGGCATCTAATTTCACCAAAAATTTTAATTTTTGTGTGGCATCAATCGCCGTTTGCCAATCTTGGCTCTGATAAGCACTATTAAAACGCTCAGATTGTTTATTTAGGCGCTCGGTAATCTGCGGATGTAGTTGCTTTAGCGCAGCAAGCTCTTTGCCTTCAATCGCATCATCCAAATCCATACGCATTTGCATCGCATCTTCTAAGAAGTCCAAGTCGGCAATCGAATGCTCTAAGTTCTGCGCCTGCCCAGCGATATCTAACAAATAGCTGGCACGACTGTCAGGGTCTCTTAACGTTTGATAAGCTTGGTTAATCAGCGCTGAGGCTTGCTCTGATTGCTGCTTGGCTTGTGCGCTATCTGCTGTATTTTTACTATCAGCAACAAGATTGTCCGGATGATAGCGTTTTTGTAGCAGACGCAGCTGTTGGTCAAGACGTTCTTGATCTACCGCAAACTGTACAGGTTGTTCAAATAGGGCAAAGAAGTTATCAAACTGTGCGTCTGGCGTGATGTCTGTCATAGCGTCTGCCTTTGTTTTTATTTATTCTTGTGAAGACTTGCTTTTTGCTTACGAACTATGTTGCCTCTGGGCTATTTTGGAGACTGGTCTGTGATAGCTCAGTATGTACTTAGTATTTAAGCGCTAGCTCAGGTTTTAGGTGCTAAGCGCTCGTATATCAATCGTTTAGCGCGCTCTGGTTTAGAGCTTTAGACGGTAAACGATTCACCGCAGCCACATTCACCTTTTTGATTGGGATTGGTAAACTTAAAGCCTTCATTGAGACCTTCTTTTTCATAATCCATTACCAAGCCATTTAAGTAGACCAAGCTTTTTGGGTCAATAAAAATATTGACGCCACGGCTTTCATAACGGGTGTCGTTTTCGTCAGGCGTGTCAACAAACTCTAGTACGTAAGCCAACCCTGAACAGCCTGCTGTACGAATGCCCACTCGGATGCCTTCACCTTTGCCGCGGTTGTCCAAAAAGTCTTGAACATGCTGAGCGGCGCGTTCTGTCATTTCAATCATGCCAACTCCCATTGACTATCAATAATAAAGATATCTTTCAATATGATGTCATTGACCATAAAATCAATGACGGCTATTAATAACGAATATGAGACTAGTAGTAAATCTACCAGACTTATGTGTTTGCGCCAGTTAGAAAATAAAAGGTGACAATTACAGTAGCGTTATTGTCACCTTTATGGCGTCAGTAGCGATCCATTAGAGTCCTACTGACGCCTTGCTAATAAAACAATGCATACGGCCAATAAGGTTAGCTGGTCGCTTCTTCAGCGGTACCATGCTTGCCTTTATAGTCGCTAATAGCCGCTTTGATGGCGTCTTCTGCGAGTACAGAGCAATGCACTTTTACAGGTGGCAAAGCCAACTCTTCAGCGATGTCCATATTTTTAATCTCGCCAGCTTGGTCTAAGCTTTTGCCTTTTAGCCACTCGGTGACAAGCGAGCTTGAAGCAATTGCTGAACCGCAGCCATAGGTTTTAAAGCGTGCATCTTCGATGATACCGTTATCATCGACTTGGATTTGTAGGCGCATCACATCGCCACACGCTGGCGCACCAACCATACCTGTACCAACGTTTTTGGCATTTTTGTCAAGATTGCCGACGTTGCGCGGGTTTTCGTAATGATCAATAACTTGGTCACTATAAGCCATGAGGTTTTCTCCTAGTTAGATGATGAATAGGCATTTAAACAATTAACTTATATGATGAACTTTCTAAATAACTCACTTACTTAAGTTTAAATGGCTGTCTACTCATCGATAATTGGGGTCAAACACATATTATAAAAATGGTATTTATAATTGTCTGATGATTGTTTGGTTTAATGCTTATACCTGATAACCATTGAACCTTTTTACTATTTACTATTAAAATTTTATGAATAAATATTAATGCTCAGACCATTCTACCGAGTCTAAATCAACGCCTTCTTGGTACATATCCCAAAGTGGCGATAACGCGCGTAATTTGTCTACCGCTTCATGAATCTGTTTTACCACGGTATCGATATCTTCTTCGGTGGTATAACGACCAAAGCTAAAGCGGATTGAGCTATGGGCCAACTCATCTGGGCGACCGATAGCACGTAGTACATAAGATGGCTCAAGCGTCGCTGAAGTACAGGCTGAACCTGAGGAAACCGCCAAGTCTTTTAACGACATCATCAGTGACTCGCCTTCAACAAAGTTAAAGCTGATGTTAATGATGTTAGGTACGCTGTTCTCTAAATCGCCATTTAGGTAAATCTCTTCGATGTCTTGCAGACCGTCCCACAGTTTTTGGCGGAGCTTGGCAACGTGAGCATGGTCTTCTTCATAACGCTCATTGGCCAATGCAAATGCCGCACCCAGCCCAATGATTTGGTGCGTTGGCAAGGTACCTGAACGCATACCGCGCTCATGACCACCGCCGTGCTGCTCGGCTTTTAAACGAATACGTGGTTTACGGCGAACAAATAGGGCGCCGATACCTTTAGGACCATACGCTTTATGACCTGAGAAACTCATCAAGTCAATTTTCATCTCTTCGAGATTGACAGGTATTTTACCCACAGACTGCGCACCATCGACATGGAAGACAACACCCGCTTTGCGAGTAATCTCACCAATCGCGGCGACATCAGTAATGGTACCAAGCTCATTATTCACCATCATTAATGACACTAAAATCGTATCATCACGTAAGGCTTCTTGTACTTGCTCTGGCAAAATCAAGCCCGTACCAGCTTGCGGCTCAAGATAGGTAATCTCAAAACCTTCTTGCTCAAGCTCACGGCAAGTATCTAAAACCGCTTTGTGCTCAATTTTACTGGTAATGATGTGCTTGCCGCGCGACTGATAAAAGTGTGCCGCGCCTTTAATAGCTAGGTTATCTGATTCTGTTGCGCCCGAGGTAAAGACAATTTCGCGTGGGTCCGCATGAATCACTTCAGCGACTTGCTGACGAGCCGTTTCTACCGCTTCTTCTGCTTGCCAGCCATAGCCATGTGAGCGTGATGCTGGGTTACCATAGATGCCGTCTACCGTCAGATATTCGCTCATTTTGGCCGCGACTGACTTAGCAACTGGCGTAGTGGCGGCATAATCTAAGTATATAAGGTTGTTATGTTGGCTCATGCTGGGTTTGCCTCGCTGGTCGATAGAGTAATAGTGTTGATGTCTTTTGTGGACATATCTTTTGTAGCAATGTCGTTTGGAAACGTGAGGTGCTGACGGTCTGAGACTGACTGCACATGTTCCATGTCTAATAATTGCGCTAATGTTATATTTTTCAAGTATTGCTCAACATGATTTGATAAAGCGCACCATAAATCATGCGTTAGGCACATTGTACCACTTTGACAATCACCGCGTCCGCCGCACTGCATCGCATCGACAGATTCATCGACGGCAGAAATGATGCTCATCACATCAATCTCATCAAGAGACTTGGCTAAATGATAACCGCCTGCTGCACCGCGGATACTGGTGACCAAACCGCGTTTACGAAGCTTGGAAAATAACTGTTCCAGATAAGAGATAGATATCGATTGCCGCTTAGCAATGTCAGATAATGAGACAGCGCTGTCTTGTTGACTGGTTTGCAAAGCCAAATCAAGTAAAGCGGTCACGGCGTATCTGCCTCGAGTAGTCAAACGCATATGTTATCTCCAATGCTTTTAATAAAAAGTTTATTTAACAACGATCTTAGTCTTGTCATATTTTTAGGAAAATCATCTATCGACTAAGTGGTGTCTTGTCGCTATTAAACAGCAGATGGTTTACCCGATGTATGCAACGATAGGGTAATTATACCCAATCCTGAGTAATTTAGTCAAGATTAAAGTGTGGTTGAATAGTGAGTGCGACTTATGCCTATCATTGATAAAAACAATGATAGGTAATATTAAGGCTTAAAAGAAAATAAATACGCGAACGCGCAGGCTGTGAACTGCAGAAAGGAAGCAAGAGCGCTTAATAAGTCTACATGCTATTAAACGCGATACAAGGTTAGAAGAATAACTTTAAAAACACGTTATACTGCAGTTAGCAGTTAGTAAGGCATTAGGTCATGATAAATAAAGCGATAACGGCAGCGATAGCGATAACCGCAAAAATAATTGCGGTAATGATAAAGGTCTTTTGCTTACTTTGCAGTTCTTTGACCGTGGTTTCAAGCTCACGGTTTTTAATGGTCAGCGTGTTGATTTGAGTTTGCTGCTCTTTAATACGCAGCTTATAACTCTCCTTTTTTTCTGCCATTTCTGCTTCAGTAGGCTTGGTCTTACTTTTACCGCCCTTAATCTTTTTAATCAATCCTTGAATCAGGCTACCAAAACCAAGCTGCATAATAAACTGCTTGACCAGCTGTACTTGCACCGACTCACCGCGCATTTGCAGCTTTTCAGTCGACTCAGTATCGTGGGTGATGATGGCGTTAATCACCTGAACGCTATAAGCGTTGATAATGACGTCAGGCTCACTACGGCCGATAGGCAAGCTATCGTCTAATAACACCCCTTTGGTCGTAAAGGTAGCAAAAACCTCTACATGAGGTAGGTATAATCTGAGCGCGACGACAGTCTCTTGCTTAGCAAGTGGATAAGCAGCTTTACGGAGTTCTGGGTCTAAACGTAACAGCAGGGTCAGCGCTGACTCGATAAACACCAATATGATATTAAGAAAAGAGTGAGACAACGTAGAACGCTTCATGTAAATAATCCGTTTTTATTGTTTAAGTTAAAGATAAAAGGACAAGCCAAGGTCAAAATCCACCCAAAATGTACAATACAATCGCGCTTATAGTAACGCCTTTAGCGTAAAAAGTAACGCGCGTTTCTGTCAGTTGGTCAGTCACTACCTTGTAATTTGCTCATCTATAAAGACACCAAAAGTTATGACTGGTAATGTATCAGCCGGACTTAGCATTTTTTTTTAGCTCTAAGTTTATGCTTTAGTTGCTTAATTTTGCTTGTTAGTATAAAAACTGAGTTTAAGCACCTGTGTCATCTTTGAGTATTTAGGCTATCAAGGAAAAACTCAGAGCCAATATAAAGATAGGTGCTTTATTTCAATAAATCCTATAAGCTAAAGTAGCGATTTCATAGAAAATTTGCAGCAGTTTTAAGTAACATTGAGTGTCAAATACGTAGTAGAGTGCACAAAAATATGTAAAATCGCTTGCGCTCCTTATACGGCCTTGATATAAAGGCCTTAACAAAGCGCAACCTGTTTATGCGTGAGGCCAGTGGTTTTTATTGCTTAAGTACTCTGAGAGCGATACAATACTTGGCATGAGCGTTTTTTACCCCCTAAAACTTGAAGGAAATTTTATGAATAAGTCAGAATTAATTGATAGCATCGCCGAAAAAAGTGGTCTAAATAAAACTCAAGCTGGCGAAGCTTTGAATGCAGTCATGGAAAGTGTTGGTGAAGCGCTAGAAGCGGGCGATAGCATCTCGTTGGTAGGTTTTGGTACTTTTAGCGTAAAAGATCGTAAAGCGCGTACTGGCCGTAACCCTAAAACTGGTGAAGAGCTTAGCATCCCAGCAAGCAAAGTACCAAGCTTTAAAGCCGGTAAAAACCTAAAAGAGCGTTTAAACTAAGCCGCTTTGTTTAAGTCGCGCTCTTTTTAGCTATTCTATAATAATCAAATGCTCGTTGACGACGTGATACACGAATAAAAACAGCGTTGGTTGGCAGTAAAATAATAGATAGCGACTTATGGCTTAACGATTCATTAAGTCATGAGAGAATGAGCAAAAAAGCACCTAGAGATTAGGTGCTTTTTTTAGTGCTGAAATTTGTAGCATTTAGTGGCAATAGTCGCTTGAATATTTTGAGTATATATTAAAAATCACGTATCATAGGGCGCGCGATAGCGGTGTTGTATAAACGAGGATTTTAAATAAGTCTTATTATAACCCTTATTAATAAACCTTGTTTTACAGCGATAAAATGCACACGTTCTTCTTCTTACCATTGCCTGCTTATACAGCGTTGATATTATTAATAGTATTACAATGGTCTTTCATCAATATAGGTTAATAAAGTAGAGATAACTATGGATAAACTGCGCGATTTCTTAAAAAGCTGGCCGGGTCGCATTTTATTGATTTTATGCCTATCGCCGCTCGCTCTATTGGGTGTCGAAAGCTACTTTGGCGGCAGGGTCGATCCCAACCAAATCGCTCAAGTAGGTGACAAAAGCGTGGGACTGTCCGAGTATCAAAATGCTGTCAATAGCCGCCGTACTGAGCTTTTAGAGCAAGTTGAGGATGCCAGTTTATTAAATGAAGATGTGCTGCACGAGCAAGTCCTAAAGGGACTGATTGATCGCACTTTGCTAGAGCAGCAGGCTGGCAAGCTTGGCATGACGGTTTCTGATGACACCATCAATCGTTTACTGCGCCAAGAAGAAATCTTTAAAGATGCAGAGGGCAATTTTTCTAACGAGCGGTTTGCAAACTTTTTACGTCAGCGCAATATGACAAAAAACCAGCTGTTTGCTGAGTTTCGCAATCAGTTGAGCTTAGAACAGCTCAATGCCAGTATCGTCGGTACGGCAGTTTATCCGATGCAAGCGGTCAGTCAGTTGATTGATTTGCAGCTAGAGTCACGCAATATTTGGCTGCATCGTTTTAAATGGCAGGACTATGCTGAGCAAGTAAAGTTGAGCAAGGGTGATATCCAAGCCTATTATGATGCTAATAAAGACAAACTCAAAAGCGCTGCCATGGTCGACTTGGCTTACTTACAACTGACTCCGCAAGCGATTGAGGTTAGTGATGTGACCCAAGAAGATTTGCAGCAGCAATATGAAGCTTATAAACAAAGTCTTGCTGTGGTTGATGAGCGTAAACTCAGTCAAATTCTGCTAACGGGTAAAGATGCCAAAGCACGCGCGGATAAAATTAAAGCCCGCCTTGCGAAAGGTGAATCATTTGCTAAAGTTGCGAAAGCCGAGTCAGATGATCCAACAGGCGAAACAGGTGGCGATATCGGGCGTTTTAATCCAGCGGTATTTGGTAATGATGCACCAGCCGTGGAAGAAGCTCTTGCAGGTTTAAGCGTTGGTGATGTTAGCGACCCTGTAAAAACCAGCTTTGGCTATCAGATATTTACCGTGACTGAGGACAATGGTAGCAAAATACCAAGTCTAGAGAGTATGCGTGCAGAGTTAACCGCTAAAGCCGAAGAATATAAACGTCAGGAAATGTATGCCGATAAAGTCACAGCGATTAATGACTTGGCAGCAGATGGCTTTAGTATTGAAGATATCGCGCAGCAAGAAAATGTGCCATTAAAACGTATCAAGGATTATCGTAAAGAAAACAACCAATCTGCTTTGGCGCAGCCAGCGGTGATTAAACAAGCGTTTGATGAATTTACCATTCAAGACCAAGCGGTGACTGCGGGTGTTGAAGTTGGTAATGGTACAGTCTGGGTACAACCAAGCAATTATCGTCCGACTAAGACGTTGTCTTTGGCAGCAGCGACGCCAAGAATCACGCAGATATTACGTCAACAAAAAGCGACGGCCCTGGCCCTAAAAGAGGCGAAAAAACTGGCCGCTGGTATTAAGTCGCCTGCCGATATTGCTAAGCAGCCTGTTAAGCTGCAAGCATTGGGCGAAGTAAACCGTCAGACTACGCAATTGAGCGAAAAAGAGCGCGGCTTAGCCTTTAGTAAGCAAGCGGCAGCCAATGGCGTCGTGGCGGTAGCGAGTGAGACTGAAACGGGTGCGACGTTATTGGTCGGTGATCGCATCAAAACAGAGCAGCAATCGCCGCTATCTGATGCTCAAAGGGCGCAAACTGCCGCCATTATCCGTGATAATTTGGGGCAAGATCAGCTGCAAGATTATCTAGATTATCTGCGTATGGTGTATAAAGTTGAGATCAACGAAGCCAATATGGCTAATGCACAAGGACGTTAAGATATCTATAAAGCGTTGGTTAAACGCTTTGTCTTGATAAGTTTTATTAAACCTTAAACAAAAAAGCCACTATTAATAGTGGCTTTTTTTATGCGTTACAATTTTTATTTACTCTTAACGCTGTTGTTTTAACAGCATTATCTTAACCGCTAATTAATGGCGGAAGTGGCGCATACCAGTGAAGACCATGGCAATACCATGCTCATTGGCGGCAGCAATCGTTTCGTCATCACGCATAGAGCCACCTGGCTGAATGATAGCCGCAATACCGACTTCAGCAGCGTTATCGATACCATCACGGAACGGGAAGAAGGCATCTGAAGCCATTACTGCGCCTTCGGTAGCAAGACCAGCGTGCTCGGCTTTGATAGCAGCGATACGCGCTGAATTGACGCGGCTCATCTGGCCTGCACCAATACCGATAGTGCGCTGACCCTTGGCATAAACGATGGCGTTAGATTTGACATATTTAGCGACGTTCCAGCTAAACAGCAAATCAGCAATCTGTGCTTCGGTTGGTTGGACGTCGGTAACGATTTTTAGGTCATTGGCGGTAATTAAGCCCAAATCTTGCTCTTGCACCAATAAACCACCATTGACGCGTTTATAATCAAGCTGGCTGTCGCGCTGCTCAGGCGTTGGCAGCTCGCCACATACTAAGACGCGCACGTTTTTCTTAGCAGCGGTCGCCTCCAAAACGCCATCTTCGATACTTGGGGCGATGATGACTTCGACAAATTGATTGTTAATAATCGCTTTGGCTGCAGCAAGCGTAAGTTCGCGGTTAAAGGCAATAATACCACCAAAAGATGACTCAGGGTCGGTACTAAAAGCTGTGCGATAAGCGGCGACTTGATCGCTATCTACGGCGACACCGCAAGGATTGGCGTGTTTTACAATCACGCAAGCGGGGGCGCTAAAGGCTTTAACACATTCAAGCGCGGCATCAGTATCAGCGATATTGTTATAAGAGAGCTCTTTACCTTGTAGCTGCTGCGCGGTTGCAATAGAGGCTTGCTGGCTTTTGAGCGCATGGTTTTCGACATAAAAAGCCGCTTTTTGATGGGGGTTTTCGCCGTAGCGTAGGTCTTGTACTTTTTCAAGTTGGACGTTGAAGGTACGGGAAAAATACTCAGGCTCTTGAGTTTCATTCACTCGGCTGCCCAAGAAGTTTGCAATCATACCGTCATATTGTGCGGTATGCTCAAAGGCTTTGACCGCTAAATCGTAGCGTAGGGCAGGGGTTAGGGTCGTCCCTTCACCTAAGGCGTCGAGTACGCGCGTATAATCAGCAGGGTCGGTCACAATACCAACGTGGGCGTGGTTTTTTGCGGCTGAACGCACCATGGTAGGACCGCCAATATCGATGTTTTCGATCGCATCGTTCATGGTGACGTCGCTACGTGCAATCGTCTCTGCAAACGGATAAAGATTGACGACGACCAAATCAATGCGCTCAATAGCGTGCTCATTCATGACGCTGTCATCAGTACCGCGGCGTCCTAAAATACCGCCATGGATTTTTGGATGTAGCGTTTTAACGCGGCCATCCATCATTTCAGGAAAACCGGTATAGTCTGAAACTTCAGTCACCGCGACATTATTTTCTGTTAGCAAGCGGTAAGTACCGCCAGTCGATAATAAACCAAAGCCAGCTTTAAGCAAGCCTTGAGCGAATTCTACGATATTTGACTTATCGGAAACCGATAGTAGGGCAAGGGGAGTGGTACTCATAAGAAAATTTCCATAAAAAAAGCCTGACGTAAACGTCTGGCAAGGTAATAATGGCAAGCAGTGCAGAGCATATCGGGTTTGATAAGATCATAAACTATAAACGTGCCATACAATTGAATGTCGGTTAGCAGGGCTAATAAGGGCGGTGAGCGCGATATTTGGTCGTCGTAAATAACAGCGACTGACATAAAGCCATAGATTACATTAAGCCATAAGTTTTGAGCTTTTTGCGTAGCGTCCCGCGATTGAGACCTAAGATTTGCGCACACTTGGTCTGATTGCCACGGCACTTCTCGAGCACGACTGACAATAGTGGCTGCTCTATCTCTTTTAAAATAAGCTCATATAAGTCGGTTGGCATCTCATCATCGAGCATCGCAAAATACTGTCGCACCACGCGCTCTACATGCACCCGCAACGGTTGGTGCGCATGAAGGCTATTGTCTAAGGAAGCTTCTACCTTGTGGATGGAGCGATGATAGCCGTCTTTATAATCAGCAGAGCTCTCAGTACTCGGGTCAATATGAGTGGCATTATACGGTGCAGGTGGTGCCATAAGATAATGTCCTTAAGCGTAAGCGTAAACCATAAAGCGTTTAAGCGCTATTATAACAAAGTCAACGCCTATCCGAGCAACAGATTAGGCATTACCCGATTATTACTCTAGTCTTGATGCTATTTATTGTCGTTTATGACGACAGATTTAAAACATTTAGAATAAATTTGATAAAAGAGCAAAACTTTTGAATAAATTTTATTGCTTATAAATGGCATTTCTACCAAGCCTGATGTTAATAAATAGGCTTGGCGTTTACTTTGTCGATTTGAGCAGGGGCGACTGGGATGGTAAATAATAGCTGCTTGCGACTTGTGGCGCCCAGTTGGCTCTGCGTGCTGAGTAGATAATCTTGCGGCCCTGCAATAAATTCGCCAATAAGTGCCTCACTACCATAAATACTGACTTTCACATAGGGAAGGAGTTGTGCTTGGGTGCTTTGATTGTTTAATGTGATGCTGATATCACTGAAGGCGTCGGCAGTCTTAATGCGGCTAGGCCGATGAGTAATATCGCTTGTGCTCAAAGCCGCTAGATTGGCACTAGGTAGGCTACAAGCGGCGATAGCACATACTTTTTGTAAACGCTCAGCATGGGCAGGATTTTTAACCAAGTTATCTAAATTAAAAATAACATACTGCGCAAAAAGTAGCAGCGCTAACACCAAACAACCAAGTGTCCAGAGTAATGAAGCAAGCGAGCGCTTAGCAGGTGTTGGTGAAAACTTGGCTTGTGCTTGCTGCCTTTTAAGGCGTGCGGCCTGCGTGTTGTCTTCGTCTTTGATAGAAACACCCATGCTTGCCAGCAGCGCTGATAAATCTGTGTCTTTTCTTGGATTATGACCGTCTTCGTTTTCATTTTGTTCTTTGAGCAGTTTTTCAAGCCAAGATTCATCGCTATGATCATTAACACTGGCGTGGATGTCATTAGCTGCTGCTGAGCTAAGGGCTACTTGGGCAGCTGATGGCGACTCTTTTAAAAAAGTATTTGTTAAAGAGGGTTTTTCTATGGGACTAACAGAGGCGTGAGCGCTTTTATCTAGCTTTGTCGCTGAGCTTTTCGTCGACTTATCACTACTGTTCGTGGTTGAGGTAGGGGTGCTATCTGCTGCTTGCGTTAGCCAAGCGTCCATACTGTCGAGCGAACCGTATTCTAAATCTTCCTCTTCAAAATCTGCAATATCCATATCATCGTGAATCAACTCATCGTCTATCAAATCTTCTTCAGCCATATCATCATGGATAAGAATATCTGCATCTTCTGATTCAGAGGTGACATTTGGCTTGGTTGTGGATTTTGCTTCTGGCGTAACGGCAGACGTTTGTTTAATAGAAGTATTGGCAGTAGTGGATGCATCAGATTGAGGTTCACGCCCCATAGCGTCAGCAGTCGGCTCTGTATCAGCCGTGACAATAAGGTTGTTATTGACTAAAAAACTGTGTTGACAATGTTCACAGCAAACATTGGCTGTTTTTTGGTTTAACTGTGTTTTTTTGATATTAAAAATAGCATGACAATGAGGGCACTGGGTTTTGATTGGCGTAGTCATAAGGTCGAATCCAAAAAGGTATCAGTATTAATAGCGCATATTAATACCATATAGGCACTTACCAACCGCTGCCAGTTTCTCTTATGTCTTTTTTATCTATTAATCATCATAATTTTTAGGCAACGATAGAGTAGCGTCAAATACACAACATTATTTAACTGCTCCTCTATCGTAACAGATGTAATTAAATGTTGCTACCCTGTAAATGTACCAGATAAACGCTGCCAATGTTGATCTTCTTGCGCGGTAAAAGCATGCTTAGGATCGAGCGCAAAGTAAGGCTGATACGCTTCGCTGACTTGCTCAGTTTGCGATTCAATCAAACCTGCTAACACGATACGGCTTTTGGGTGCCATCAGGGTCGCAAAATAAGGCGCTAAACCAATGAGTGGCTTGGCTAAAATATTGGCAACCATGATCTCCACAGGTTTCATATCGTTTTTTTGCCAGTAATTATTGAAGTCTTCTGGCAGAAATGCTTGTAGGCGGTCATCAACGTGATTGCGCGCCGCATTTTGATTGGTCGCAAGCACCGCTTGTGGGTCAATATCCACCGCATAAACTTGACGCGCGCCCAATAACAGCGCCGCAATCCCTAAAATACCAGAGCCGCAGCCATAATCGATCACAACTTTATCGGTCAGGTCTTGCTCGGTCAGCCAATCAAGACAGAGGCGAGTAGTGGCATGGTAGCCGGTACCAAAAGCCAAACCGGGGTCCATAATAATATTGGTAGCGTCAGGGTTCGGCGGTGTTAGCCAATTAGGCACAATCCATAAGTTATTGGCGCACTCGATAGGCTTATAATTGGACATCCATTCGCGCTCCCAATCTTTGTCATCGACAGCGTTGACCCACGTTCGGCTGGCTTGTACTTGTGCGCCGATTTCATGGCTTAATTGCTCAAGTAATTGACGATTGCCAGCATCTGTATTGGCGTCAAACAAGCCTGTGAGTATGACCTCATCCCATAACGGTGATTCACCGGGAAGGGGTTCAAATAAAGGCTGATCGCCTGCGTCATCTAAAGCGATTGATAGCGCACCAGCTTCTAATAACAGTGCCTCAGCGAGATCGACATTGTCTTTTTCACATTGTAAATGCAGTTGTTGCCATGCCATAAAGGTAACCTTATACCAATCCCAATAATTAAAGTTGCGCCCAAGTACGAGTAGTTAAAGACCGAATCCTCTGTGGCTGTTTAAGCAAATTATTCCAAGCCAAGCAAGTGGCATCGACAATAGCCT
>CAUPWW010000023.1:0-29602 GCA_963515535.1 uncultured Psychrobacter sp. | reverse complement strand
TATGTATTGGTATAGTCATAAGTGGATGATACTATATATTTTGGGTTTGGTATTAGTTAAATATAGTCGAATCCAAATAAATCAGATACGTAGCTATCAAGTCGCTCAATGAAACGTTGTTTTTCTTGCGTGCTGTGCCTACGCCGACAGAGGCTGCAAAAAACAACGTTTCATCTCGTTGTATCGTTTTTATATAGAATGAATGATAGAAATGGTGATAAAAAACAGTTGACTTAACTTGTATATTCGTATTACAACATATAATAATATATTCAATTATTAGAATATATTGGGTATTGATGGGTTATCCATGGATGGTCACATCACCGTCAGATTTAGGGAGGAAATCACATGATTCGTTTCAGCTATACTCTCAAATGCTGGGCATTAGGTATCAGCTACTATGTAGGCTTTTACTTTATCGTCCTCTCAAGCAATCCTGACTTCGCCAAATATCTCTATATTCTGGCTGTCAGCACCCTACTTTTCCCGATTGCCAAACGCGCAGTCGATGTCATCACCGATTTTATCGCGCCGCACAGCATTATCTTTAATGGTCTATTATCATCATTACTCATTAACATTGTAATTTGGGTTTTAACGCCGTTTATCGTCGCCATGACCCTTATTGCCTTGCTGTTTTATGCGATGGGCGTGGTGACAGAAAACATAAGAGCAAAACCCTAAAGCAAATTTTGGCGCTTATTAAGTACTTTAAACTAACTATAGTAGAATTACTCTAAAATCGATACAGTGCGACTGGGATGAATTTTTCGTAGCCTCTGTGATAACAGCAAGCAAGGAAAATTTATACCAGTCGCAAAAATCTATAACGTGTCGCTTTTATTTTACACTGACTATATTAAAGTAGAGATAAAATCATATTATCTTTGCTTTGAAGGTGGATTTAATGAGTTTACGGCCTTCTTCAGATAAAAACGTTTAGCGCTTACTATTTATAATATAAAGTTTTTTATTTTATTATGCGTGATGTAATAAATATTCATTGTTAATCCCTACCTAAAAGGCTTATGCTATAAGGTCAACCATATAGACTTACCAATGCAAGGCTACTACTGTCATGTTAACAAATGACGGTATCTTTGCGTCTTAATCAGGGCTTTTTATTGAAAGGATTTATTGCATGACAACTGCTACTCGCCAAGAACATGACCTACTCGGCTATCGTGACGTGCCCGCTGATGCTTACTATGGTATCCAAACCCTACGTGCTTTTGAAAACTTTACTGTCAGTGGAGTGCGCTTAAACCAGTTTTCGACCTTTATTCGTGCCTTTGCCACCGTTAAAAAAGCGGCAGCGATTGCCAATAATAAAGTAGGTGTACTAAATGACACCGTTAAAGACGCTATCGCAGCGGCGTGCGATGATTTAATTGCTGATAAATATCATGATCAGTTTATCGTTGATATGTTCCAAGGCGGTGCAGGTACGTCAACCAATATGAACGCCAACGAAGTGATTGCTAACCGTGCTTTAGAAATCCTAGGCTACGAAAAAGGCGACTATCAGCACGTGCATCCAAATAACGATGTCAACTTGTCACAATCAACCAACGACGCCTACCCTACAGCGATGAATGTGGCGTTAGATGAATACTGTGTCCATCTATTAAGTAAAATGGATATCTTGTATAACAGCCTTAAGAAAAAAAGCGCGGAGCTTGCCGATCAATTAAAAATGGGTCGCACGCATTTGCAAGACGCTGTGCCTATGACCGCGGGTCAAGAGTTCAACGCCTTTGCAACCATGATCAAAAAAGAGATGGATCGTATCGAATCTACTCGTGCGCTGTTTCATGAAATCAATATGGGCGGCACAGCAATTGGTACGGGCTTGAATGCACCAGCGGGCTATTCTGAAGAAGTTGCCAAAACCTTGTCTGATTTGACTGGCAGACCTTATTATATTGCTGAAGATTTGATTGAAGCGACACAAGACACCAGTGCTTATGTGGCTTTGTCTGGCAATTTGCGTCTCTTTGCTGCGCGTTTATCTAAGATTGCCCATGACTTACGTTTGCAGTCTTCGGGTCCGCGTGCAGGTTTAGCGCAATATCGCTTGCCTGAAATGCAGCCTGGTAGCTCCATCATGCCAGGTAAAGTAAACCCTGTGATCCCAGAAGTGGTGAACCAAGCGTGTTTCCATGTCATGGGTATCGATCATACTATTGCTATGGCCTCAGAGAATGGTCAGCTACAGCTAAACGTCTTTGAGCCCGTCATTGCCTTTAACTTGTTTACGGGTATGAGCATGCTGGCTAATATCTGTGAGATGTTTGCCACGCGCTGTATCGATGGTCTGATGATGAACAACGAGGCATGTAGTGTCGAGGTATTCAATAATATCGGTCTGGTCACCGCGCTAAATCCGCACCTTGGTTATGACGCCTCTTCTTTTGTTGCGAGAAGAGCACAAGAGACTGGTGGCAGTGTTTACGACATCGTATTAGAAGAAAAACTGATGGACAAAGAGACGCTAGATGATATCTTGTCTCCTGCCAATATGGTGTATCCAAAGGTTAGAGCATTGCTATAGTTTATCTATTGTTAAACAAAAAGGCTGGATTAGCGTTTGCTAATCCAGCCTTTTTTATTGTTTATCATTAGATATGGAAATTATTGTAGGGTGCGCCAAGCGCACCGATAAGAAGTAAATTACATGGAAATGGTGCGCCGGGCCCACCCTACTCACTAGCTATCTAGGATAACTGGATTTTCGGTAAAATTCCTAGTTACTAACTCACTTTCTCCCACATTTTATTTAGACGCTTCGGTGATACCGCCATGCGGGTTTTCATCGGCTGCGCGAAGAGTTGAATGCGATACTCCTCAACCATCCAGCGATATTCGCTAATGGCTTTATCATTGGCACGATTTGCCAGCCGCTCCATATGCTCATCAAGAGCGTAGACACCATCAAGATCCGCTTCAAGATTGTGCTCAAGGCGCTCAAGACGAATCTCTAATGCTTCCAAATAACGCGGATACTGCTGCCAATGGCTATAATCCATGCGATAAACAAAATCAGCCAATTGCAAATCCTCTAGCTGATCTTCGATATCTTCGATAGACTCGCCAAATATTTCTCTATCAAGCATGAGTAAGCTCTGACGGATACGCTGCCAACGCGTATAGACATTTTTGAGTGTTTTTATGACATCTTGACCCGTTAATAGGAAGTTACCAGCGACGACTTCTAAGGTTTTCTCAAACTCCTCTGGCGTAAAAGGCAATTCTTCCGCAAGGGCCACAGCAGTATCATCAGCGCTTTCAGGTAAATCGGTACTATGATCAAATAGCACATAATGCTCTTCAAGCGCAGCATCCAATGCCGCATCGATAACGATGGTTTTTAGCTTCTCCATATCGCCAAGGGGAGCAAAAGCCAATTTAAATATCTTATCAATCTGACTGGTCAGCTGTTTTTTCTTCGCGCCAAGCTTAGCTTTTATTAAAGTCAAAACCCCGACACGGTGTGCCTGCAACGCGGCATTAACGTCGGTATATTGGTGAATCGATACCGCCTCGCCCGACGCGTCTGCGACCAAAGCAGCAAACTGTTTCATCACCACACCTGCACTATGATGATTTTTGCTAAAGGCAAAATGCTCAGGAAACTCCGTATGCGTACCTTGTTGCTCATTCACCGCTTGGCGGGTCTCTTGAGCATGGCGAATTTGTAGCGTTTGTAGGTCGCGACCTTTTTCGATAATGCGGTTTTTGTCATCGACCACGCAGATTTGCGGCTGTAAATAGCGATCAATGCTAGCAGGATTAAAACTCTCAGGCGTCACCGACATAATGCCGCGACGATTTAAAGCTTGGCACAGCTGCTTAAGCAACCCTTGCCCACCAGCAGGCTGCAACTCATCAAACAAGCTATCGGCAGTATCAGGAATGGGGACGATTTGACGGCGAATGTCTTTCGGCAATGACTTGAGCAATTGTAATACCAGCTCATAACGCCAGCCGGGTACGCCCCACAATAGCTCAATCGCATCAAGCTGCGGTAGCGCTGCCAGTGGCACACGAATGGTCACGCCATCATCATCGCTTGACGGATCAAAGACATAACGCAGCGGTAATTTTAAATCACCCAGTTTCCACACTTCTGGAAAATCGCCTGTCGTTGGCGCTTGGCTATTAAGTACGTCATCATCGGTGAAGAATAGATACTTAGTATCAGTTTTTTCCACCTCGGCACGCCAATCTTCAAACGTTTTGCGGCTGGCAATATGCTCGGGGATTTTTCTATCATAAAACTGATACAGCGCTTCTTCATCAACCAATAAATCACGGCGACGCAATTTGTCTTCGATACGTTCAATATCAGCAATTTTATCCATATTATGCTGTAAAAATGGCGCTTGCCGACCCAAATTACCGGTCACCAAACCATCACGGATAAAGATTTCTCGCGATTCGCTTAAATTGACTTGCTCATAGTTGGTCAGCTGTTTACTGATAATAATCAGACCAAATAAGCTAATCTGCGCGTAAGCTTTAACGCGTCCGGTCTTCTTCGACCAATGCGGCTCAAAGTAGTGATATTTTAACAAGTCGCCTGCCGCTGAGATAATCCATTCAGGCTCAATTTTGGCAACGGTGCGCATAAATACTTGCGAGGTTTCCACCACTTCAAAGGCCATGACCCAAGGCGGTACTTGTTTAAACACCGTACTGGCTGGGAAGATTTTGGCTTTTTGCTGGCGAGCAGCAAGATACTCACCGCGATTTTCAGTTTTATGCGCAATTGTAGATAACAGACCCGTTAATAACGCACGATGTAAATTGGCATATTTAACGGCTTTGAGTTCTTCATCTTCAATCGCAGTAGGGTCACTCGTCACATTCTCTAACGAAGCTTTTTTATTACTACCTTTATTAGCGGTTTTTGCATCTTTCACATCGGTCAGTTTTAGCTCAGTGACCATTTGTACCAGCTGGCGATGGGTTTGATTCCACTCACGGACACGCGGGAAGCTCAAATAGTTTTTCTTGGTAAAATTCTTACGCTGATTGCCAGATAACTTATTGCCGTCTTCATCTTTTTCAAACAAGGCTTTCCACAGACTCAGATAAAATAAAAAGTCGGAGTCATCTTGGCGAAATTCTGCATGCTTTTGATCCGCTTGCTGGCGCTTATTGGCAGGACGCTCGCGCGGGTCTTGAACAGCAAGCGCCGCAACCACGATGAGCATCTCACGGATACAATCAAAATCGCTACCGGCAACTAGCATACGTGCCAGCCTTGGATCAATTGGCATACGTGCCATTTTCTGCCCAGTCGGCGTCAGAACTAAATGATCAAGACCTTTTTGTTTTTTAGCATTACTGGCTGTTTCTTTTTGAGAAGCTTTTTTGGAAGTAATCGCCCCTAACTCATCGAGCAATTTATGCCCATCAGTAACTAAGCGGCTATCAGGTGGCTCAATAAAGGCAAAATCATCGACGCTGCCTAAGCGCAGGTTGGCCATTTGCAAAATCACCGACGCCAAATTAGTGCGTAAAATCTCAGGTTCGGTAAATTCTGGACGCCCGCTAAAGTCTTCCTCAGAATAAAGACGAATACAAACGCCAGGTGCGACACGGCCGCAGCGACCTTTACGCTGATTGGCCGCCGCTTGCGAGATGGCTTCAATCGGTAAACGCTGCACGCGAGAGCGATACGAATAGCGTGATATCCGCGCAAATCCTAAGTCAATCACATAGCGAATGCCAGGTACGGTCAGCGCCGTCTCAGCAACGTTGGTGGCGATAACGATACGCCGACCGCGACCTGAAGGCTGAAAGATGCGCTGCTGCTCTTCATAAGTCTGCCGTGCAAATAGTGGCAATACTTCGGTGTGCTTGGGCCCATGACGCTCAAGCACCTCTTGGAGCTCACGAATTTCAGATTCTGTGGCAGCAAATATCAAGATATCTGCTTGATCGGCATGACCTTTGTTTTGTGCATCGCTAAAACATTCTTCGACGGCAGCAACCACCGCGCGAGGCAGATTCTCTTCAAAGTCATCATAGCTATCATCATCCGAGCTACCCACTGGCTCATCGGTCAACGGACGATAACGAACTTCCACAGGGTAACTGCGACCTTCGACATTAAAAATCGGCGCAGGAACGTTACGTTTTAGCTTCTTATCATAATGGCTAAAATATTCGCTAAAGCGTCTAGTATCAAGAGTTGCTGAGGTAATAATGACTTTTAAATCAGGGCGCTTGGGCAGTAGTTTTTTTAGATACCCCATGATAAAGTCAATATTTAAGCTACGCTCATGGGCTTCATCAATGATGATGGTGTCATATTTACTCAAGAAACGATCGTGACCCAATTCAGCAAGCAAAATACCATCGGTCATCAATTTCACAATAGACTGCGCCGAGCCTTGCTCATTAAAGCGGATTTTAAAACTGACGCTATTACCGAGCGGCTCGCCCAACTCTTCCGCGATTCGGTTTGCCACACTACGAGCAGCCAGTCGCCTTGGCTGGGTATGCCCTATTTGTCCCGTAATACCGCGCCCTGCCAGCATGGCAAGCTTCGGTAATTGCGTCGTTTTACCAGAACCCGTCTCACCGGCCACGATAATCACTTGGTTATCGATAATACCTTGAACCAAGTCATCAGCACGTTGGCTTACGGGCAAATCAAGATTTAACTTGGCTGCTAAATCTTGAGGAATACTATCAATACGCGCTTGCACCGCTTGCTGTGAGCGGGTTTTTATTTTGTCATACTGCGCACGTTTTTTGGTTAGCCCGTCCTCTGCTTTATTATCAGAACCCTTCTGATCTCTTTTATTATTAGCCACAGCGGCACGCGCCAGCTCACGCTCTAAACGGCTGAGATAATAGCTATCTTTGGCTAAAACTGGTAAGTCAGTAGCAACCTTCACGTACGAAGATGCGTTATCACTGTTTACCGTGATATTTGAGTCATTATTATTTGGGTTGGCGGCTTTACTTTCTTGATTTTCGTTGGAGCTAAATTCATTAGAGCTTAGGTCGCTGGTTGGGTTTTCAGTAGCAGTTTCTGCGGTATTCTTAGAAGTATTGGGCATATTTACTTAGGCTATTTATTATTTGGAAGTGCTTAGATTATGGGGGTAATTTGGGCGTGATTCAAGATAGTTATAGAAACAGGCTAAAGCAAAAAACTCACTAATTACTGGTGTAAATCACCTGCCCACTAGTTGCAGCTCCCGTAAAAAAGGCATGGAGCTTTTGCAGAGGCAGCATAGGAAAAGGTAGGTGCAATGAAAGTAACAATCTTTCAAACGCCACCATCTCATCAGCTAACATTTTAGCAACATCAGGCTGAATCTGCGGATTTTCATAAAAGTTATCAATTAACCACGTCAATTGTGGAAAATTGGCATTATTATGAATCTGATAAAGCGTGGTCAATAGCTCATCAGATATTTGGCTGCGCGTTTTGCGTATGATGCCATTTTTATAGTACATATTTAAAGCCATATTATGCTAACCTCCTTAAATTCTTGATACTCAGATAACCAACGTACTCTTTATCATCAGTATTCGCAAATTCATTGTTATCGTTAATAATCGGCTCAATTAACAACCGAACATTAGAGATAAGGTCATTGACGTTATAAATATCGTCGATATCTACCTCAAACTTATCATCAATATGCGAGGCGGCATTAAAAGGCGACCCTTTATCTTTATAAGTAAAGGCTTTATAAAATTCGCTCTGTTTTGCTTGCTTAATAGCGTCCGCTTGAGTAGCAGCAACGATAAGCAGCTTATAATGAAACTCCTCGAAACTGCGTCGCTGATAACCCCCTAAATTGATAAAGAATAATTTTAAATCGTTGGTACTTTCTACATCGTTGGCTCTCTCTGTTTGGCTACTTGATTCGACCAATTTAATTGCATAATTATCAACTTTTCTAATCGCTCGATACGCGTCAATGTGCCATTTATTTTTAACCTCAGGCCAGTGCTGATTGATTTCCTCTATCAGCTCGCTGACTTGATTAGCCACGCCAAAAAATATATCGTGCTGCTCAATCAAACGACCTTTTGGGCGACCACCAAGTTGTACCATAAACAGTGTTAGCATTTTACCCATTCCATAGCCAATCTCTTCTATAAAGCTTAACGTTAAAGTTCTAGTTATACAGTCATTGAAAATAAAAGGAAATAAAAAACCCGATATTTAAGTAAATATCGGGTTTTATTGAAAGCAGTAAATGACGGCTTAAACTAGATTAAGAAAAAATACGCCCACAACCCGACGACTAGGGTAGCAAGAATATTGAGAATAACACCAACACGTATCATCTCGTTTTGCTTAATCAGCCCCGTACCAAAGACAATCGCATTCGGCGGCGTGGCAACCGGTAGCATAAAGGCACATGAGGCGCCAATACCGATGACCAAGACGAGCACTTCCTGTGGCAGTCCCATTTGCTCAGCGATAGCAGCAAACACTGGCACTAACAAAGCAGCAGAAGCCGTATTAGAAGCAAACTCTGTCAAGAAGATAATAAATGCCGATACGGCAATCATCACTATAATAAGCGGTGATGAAGACAGCGCATTGGCAACCGTTTCGCCCAGTACCAAAGACGCACCTGATACTTTCAAAATCGTCGATAGCGCGATACCGCCACCGAACAGCATGAGTACGCCCCAATCGGTATTATCAGACACTTGCTTCCATGATACCAAACCCAAGCTCACTACAGCAGCAGCGGCGGATAAAGCAATTACGGCATCGGTATCCGTGATATCTAATGCAGCGCCGATTTTTTTGGAAAATATCCAGCTAAGGGCGGTAATGATAAAGACGATAATCGTCACTATGCGCGGTTTATTCCAAGCGATAGGCTCGTCTTCAAGCAGTACAATCTTACGGTTTAGATTTGGTTTTAAATACACATACATGGCACCCAATAATAATGGCAAGAGCACCAACATCATCGGTATACCAAACTTCATCCAGTCTACAAATGCAATATCAAGCGCCTTTGCGGCAATAGCGTTTGGCGGCGAACCAACAATCGTACCCAGACCACCAAGGCTCGCTGAATAAGCAATACCCAGTAATACAAAAACAAAGGTGCCACGGTCTTTTTCACGGTCAACTTGGGTCAAAATACCGAGTGCTAGTGGCAACATCATCGCCGCGGTCGCAGTATTCGATATCCACATCGACAAAAACGCTGTCACACCAAATATCAAAAATACTGCCGTGCTGAGCTTACCGCCTGACATCGATAAAATCTTTAACGCAATTTTTTTATCCAGTTGCTGTACATGTAGTGCTGCAGCTAAAGCAAAACCACCAAAGAATAAATAAATCGTCGGATTGGCAAAGCTTTGTAAGCCAATCTCCGCATCAAACTCTGGAATGCCAATCAACGCACCAATGACGACGACCAAAAGCGCCGTAATCGTCACGTGTACCGCCTCTGTCAGCCACAGCGCCCCGATGAAAAACAACATCGCGAGGCCCTTATTGGCATTGATATCAAACGGCAAAACGTTATAGATAATCATACTGATAACCGCCGCAATAGCGACCACTATCAACCCTTTACCTGTACCTTTTGGAAAAGTATCGGTAAATAAATACTCGTTGCCATCATCAGGAAGATGGCTATCTAGTTTTTGCTCTGACATAAAATGTCCTTATTTTCTCCAAAGACAGTGTAAAAAACCTGAAACAAAAGCGTACTTTGGCGATTTACCCTTCATCAATCGGTAACCGCAAAAAATACGCCGTCATCATAGCAGATATATAACAAAAAACTGATTTAAGAGTGCTGCTGATAATTTTGCAATAAATGTGGTTATAGAAAAATTAAGCAGGAATCCGTGTGATGTATGGTTACACATCGTCACTAAACAAGCGTACACCGTGTATGTACAAGCGTACAGTGCTATCTCATACTAAATAAGTTAATTAAAACTAAAAGCCGATAAATTTACCCATTATATTTTCATTGGACTTTATTGGACATTGATAAAAACAAACAGGAGTATGTTATGCCAAATTCAAACAAAACCGATGCGACCACAAAAATGGCGCCAAAAGACATCAATCAAGATGGCTTGGATAAAAAAGATCAGCAGCGTACCGACGACTCCGCATTAGATATGATGCAAGGGTTGCATGAACATGAAGATCACGAAGAAGACGATAAGTAGTTTGTCTCGTTAAGCTTATTTGAATTAAAAAATTAAAATAAAAAGCGCTCATCAAGCAGAGGGGCGCTTTTTTTGTCTCGGCTGTCTTTTTTCTGGCAAACGATCTGACATATAGTTATAGAAAAAAGCGGCACTCAAAACAATGCTAATAGGGACAAATAACGCGCCATAGCCAACTTTGGCATATAAAAACGCCCCGACTGCGCCGCCACCGCAAAAGCAGTACCAAATAATCGCTTGAAAGCCCAATGTAGGCTTACTAATACGGCGACCTGCTAGCCAGTTACCGATGGCAGCGCCCATATCAGAGGTCAGACCGGTCAAATGGGTGGTACGAATAACCGCGCCGCTATACGTGGCGACCATCGCATTCTGTAAGCCGCACGCCATCGCCGCTGCCAATTGTCCTAAGTAATCATGCTGCTGATATAACCAATAGCTCATCAATAATAGCGCCGCTTCTATATATAGCGCACTGCCGTAACGCCGACCGAGCTTTAATGATCGTTGCCCAATCACAAAACCGCTTAATATTGCCCCAGCCAAAAAAGACAGCAGCAAAGCACCGATATATAAAATACTGCGACCGTCTAAATGGGCAATCGCCGCTGAAAACAAGCTGACATTACCGGTCACATGCGAGACAGACAGATTGGTAAAGCCCATTAATGCGGCGGTATTGACGCAGCCTGCGCTAAATGCCAGTACAGCGCCGCCCCACAATATCCATTTTGGTAATCTGGTTATCATATTCGTTGCCTAAAAGCTTAGCACAAAAAAAAGCCCTTATTATAACCAAAAAAGACAGCCAATTGGCTGTCTTCTCTACTGCTTAACTCATATTAACTTTGCTTACAAACATTATTTTGTCTCATCTAGCATCATTAACTGCTCGCTGATGGCGACGGTATTAAAACCTGCATCCACAAACATAATCTCGCCAGTAATACCAGATGCCCACGGTGACAGTAAGAAAAGCGCGGCATTACCGACTTCGGTTTGGGTAATATTACGCTGTAGCGGGGCGATTTTTTCACTGATGTCGAGCATTTTACGGAACGATTTAATGCCACTTGCCGCAAGGGTACGAATAGGACCAGCAGAAATGGCATTGACACGAATACCTTCACCGCCCATCGAGGTAGCAAGGTAGCGCACACTGGCCTCTAAACTGGCCTTTGCCATGCCCATGACGTTGTAATTTGGCAATACGGAAATACTGCCTTCATAGGTTAAGGTCAACATAGAACCATGACGCATGGCTAGCAGCGCACGTGCTTCTTTGGCCAAGGCGACAAAGCTATAGCTTGAGATATCATGAGCAATTTGGCTGCCTTCACGGGTAGTGGCATTGACAAAATCGCCATCTAACTGGTCCATCGGCGCAAAGCCAATCGCGTGGACAACGCCATCAATACCATCACCCCAATGTGCGGTCACTTGCTCAAAACAAGCAGCAATCGACTCATCCGATGCCACGTCACACTCAAGCACCAAGTCCGCTTCAAAGGCTTCGGCGGCCATATCGACACGTTTTTTAATTTTGTCATTGGGATAAGTCAAAATTAACGACGCGCCTTCACGGTGCAGCGCTTCAGCGATTGCCCAAGCGATAGAAAGTTTGCTTGCGATGCCGGTGACGACAAAGCGTTGTCCTTGTAGTAACATAATAGTTCCCTGTAAATCAATTTAAATGACAGATTATTTTTAATAGCTCGCTCATAAATAGCGAGTAAAGACACAAATTAAAAGATGACCCATTATACACGAATTGATTTAAGTAAACACTCGTATACTGTATTTACTTACACGCTATAAACGCTTAATCTCCTTTCATATAGTCAATTCATTCTAAAAATGACATAACGCTACTGGGATGAATTTTGCGCAGCCTCTGTGATAACAGCACGCAAGTAAAATTTATACCAGTAGCGCGTTTAGATTTATAACAATTTTAATTTGAACTGACTATAGTAATAGCTAATATGGATAAAACGGTTATCTACTGAGCATAGCAGTATGAAGTTAAGCTGTTTTCAAGTATAATCACAGCCCTCCCAGCTTGCACAATTTTTATAAAAATCCTTTACAACCATTGTTTGTAAACAAGGATTAGCGTTAAGCTACACCCACATTTTGGATGGCTGCCAAACTTATGAGCAATACCCCAACAATAGCAACAGATTTTCAAGAAAGTGTTGAATCCTATCGCCAGCTAATCACTTCAACTGGCGAAGACTTAGAGCGTCCTGGCTTACAAGATACTCCAATACGCGCGGCAAAAGCGTTTGCGCATTTGACGCAAGGCTATCATCAAAGCTTGGAAGAAGTGGTCAATGGCGCGGTATTTCCATCGACCAATCGTGAACTGGTCTTGGTGCAAAACATTGAATTTTATTCATTATGTGAGCATCATATGTTGCCGTTTCATGGTGTCGCACACATCGGTTATCTGCCGAATGGACAAGTATTAGGGCTATCAAAGTTTGCGCGTATCGTTGATATGTTTGCCCGTCGTTTGCAAATTCAAGAGAATTTAAGCGAACAAGTGGCACAAACGATTATGGATGTAACAGGTTGCCGCGGTGTGGCGGTGGTCATGGATGCAGCGCACATGTGCATGATGATGCGCGGCGTCAATAAGCAGCATTCAACCACACGCAGTACAGCGATGCTGGGCGATTACGTACACGATAATCAAGCACGTAATGAGTTTTTAGATGCCGTGCCAAAGCGTAAACCTGCGTTTTAATATCTATCAAATAAAACCAGCGATAGATAAAAAAGTCAAAAAAAAGAGCACATTGCGATATCAGCAATGTGCTCTTTTTTATTTTTAGAGGATATTAATTAGAAACTATTAAATTAGAGCTATTAAGCAACTTTATCAGTTTTTGCATCATGACTGGCATGCTGGTCACTGGCTTGCTTAATCTTCGTTAAGATGGCCTTGATTTCAGCAGCAGATAGATAAGTCGGTACCGCATAAGTATCGCTGACTTCTTTTGCAGCGGCTTTGGCAATGTCATTAAAATCGCTGCTTTGCATATTTTTAATGGACGGATCGATATTTAAGGTAGCAATCAGCTCGCGTACTTGTGCGATGAGACTATCGGCAATATCGCTATCACTCTTGCCAGCTTGACCCGATTTCACCATACCAGTCTTACGAGCCAGCTCCGCCAATCTTTTTTTGCTGCCTTTACGATTGACGTCAAGCACATACGGCAGCACGATGGCATTGGCGCGACCATGGGGGATACTATAGTGCGCCCCCAACTGGTGAGCGATAGCATGAACGTAACCTAGACCCGCCTTATTAAAGGCGATTCCGCCGTAGTGCGCGGCAATTCCCATCTCTTCACGGGCTTTGAGGTTGCCGCCATCTTTATACACTACGGGCAAATACTGCATGACCGCTTTGGCAGCAGAAGCGGCATAATAATCAGTCTCGACGCTGGCATTGGCACTCATCCATGCTTCTAAAGCATGCGTTAAGACGTCGATACCCGTATCAGCTGTGATATGCGCCGGCATGCCTTTCATAATAACTGGATCGATAGCCGCGGCTAATGGCACCATTCTTGGGTCGATAGATAGGGCTTTTTGATGGGTCTTGTCATCTGATACTACCGCACCCAAAGTCGCTTCTGAGCCCGTACCAGCCGTAGTAGGAATACAATAAAGTGGCACCGAAGGCTTTCTGGCTTTTAAGATACCGATAAGCTGTTTTGGCTTGCAGTTATTGCCTTGTGACATGGCAATCATCTTAGCAGCATCAATGACCGAGCCGCCACCGATGGCAATAATCGAGTCGCACTTAGCGTCGACAGACTTGCGCAATCCTTCTTCGACGACTTTAAAAGTAGGATCTGGGGTAATGCCGTCGTAGATTTTATAGCTGATATTTTTGCTATCTAGATAATCTGTGACTTTCGCAGGGATGCCCAGTTTGTTTAATACCGCGTCAGTGACGATAAAAACATTGGTATTGCCTTCATTGATGAGCATGTCGCACAAATCTTCACATGAGGTTTCACCGACAAACAACATCGGTCTTCTGATAGGCACAACGTAAGCGAACGCTTTTAGCACTTTGGCACGCGTCTTAGCAACCGCCAAATAACCAGCGTGTTGTAAACCTGTACTACTGACCAATTTAGAAATTGTATTTTGTTTTTTCATGGGTATAAAAATCCTTTTTAATAATGCTAATACTAGCAATAGCGACAACTTGAATCAGCGAATCATCACCGCTGTCAAAATAAAAATGCTTGCAAAATACAGCTACTGTTTATAAAAGTGCTGTGTCAGTGTCCACCTACAGCAAACTACTGTTTAAACTTATTGTACCACCGCCATTTTTAGGATGTCATGATTATTATGAACTGCGATGTTCTGGTTATCTAGCGTCGCATCTTTACTTATACAAAGAAAATCAGCCATCAACTTGCTTCTTTACGAAAACTTAAAATAGTCTCAGTAGCGACTTGTTGTAGGTTCGTTCAGGCTTTTTGCCCACGCGCTTGGCTATCCAACTAGGATCGCCATTATATTCAATCATTTCGACAAATTCTCTAGGTAGATTTACAGAAACGCCGCCAAGATCGCCAATGGCATATTTGTCTTCTGTATTAGCTACGGTTGAACTATCCGAACAACCACTAAGCGATAGAGCGCTAAATAAAAGCATCAAGCATAATTTTCTCATGTTTTTTACTTATAATAATTGATAGCGTGTATTGTTATAACAAATTCGCCTGCAACAGCTGCTGTGCGTATGGATGCTGTGGATTATTAAATACCTCTTCGCTACGCCCAGACTCAATACACACGCCGTCCTTTATCACCATCATATGCTGACATAAGGCGCGGACTACTTTTAAGTCGTGGCTGATAAACACGTAACTGATGTGCAATTTTGCTTGAATCTCCCGTAGCAAGTTAACCACGGCAACCTGCGTGGTGCTATCAAGCGCCGACGTTGGCTCATCCAATATCAATAAACTTGGCTGCATAATGAGTGCGCGCGCCAGTGCCACGCGCTGGCGCTGACCGCCCGATAATTCATGCGGATAACGCTGGGCAAACTCAGCTGGCAAATGCACGGTCGCCAAACTCTCCATCACTGCTTGCTGGCGTGCTGGTTTATTGACGCCTTGTACTAATAGCCCTTCTTCGACGATTTGCATGACCGTCATACGTGGATTGATACTGGCAAAGGGGTCTTGAAATACCATTTGAATTTGCGAGCGCAAAGTGCGCAGCTCACGTTTGGACAATGCTGTCATGTCCTGTCCATTGACCATTATCTGACCATTGACACGTGCTTGATTACTGAGTAATTGACTTAGCGCAAGAGCAATGGTGGTTTTACCAGAGCCTGACTCACCAACGATACCTAACGCCTGCCCTTTTCGCAGGGTCATATCGACATCTTTAACCGCATCAAACCAACGTTTAGTACCACCAAATAAACTTTTTTCAATCGGAAATTGTACTTGCAGGTTGCTGACCTGCAATACACTTGGTCGCTGATTATTCTCATCATTAGAAACCTCTAGCGCGTGCCCGAAATCTTGCTGAATAAGCGAGCGGGTATATTCTGCTTTTGGCTCACTAAATACCGTTGCCGTTTGCCCTTGCTCAATCGTTTGCCCTTGGCGCATGACGATGACGTCATCGCTGTAGCGTCTGACTAGATTGAGGTCATGACTGATTAATATCATCGCCATATTATGCTGACGTTTAAGATTATCTAGTAGCTCAAGAATCTCATGTTGCAAGGAGACATCAAGCGCGGTGGTTGGTTCATCAGCAATTAAGATGTCGGGCTGCTGCGCCAATGCCATGGCTATCATCACACGCTGACGTTGACCGCCTGATAGCTCGTGTGGATAGCGCTTTAGCTTATCAGCAGGATCGTTGATATTGACATCGTCTAGCAAGGTAATACTTTTTTCGCGCCAGTATTTTTTGGCTAAGCCGCTGATACGCAAGGATTCTGCAATTTGTTTGCCGACCGTATGTAGTGGGTTTAGCGCCGTCATCGGCTCTTGAAACACCATACCGATACGCTGCCCACGAATAGAGCGCAGCGCCGCATTACGTGCCTTATTATTAGCTACCAGTAATGTCATCATTCCTGTTACATCTGCTAATCGTACATCGCCAGTAACGGTCAAACTGTCTGGTAACAAACCCAATAGCGCAAGACTGGCAATCGACTTACCAGAGCCCGACTCACCAACAATAGCCAGTGTTTGGCCTTGCCGCAGCTCATAAGATAGCTCATCGACTAAAGTGACGCCCGCGTTAGTAACGATGCTCAGCTTGTCCACTATTAGCATAGGCTCATTTTGGCTATTGCTATCATTATGATTTAAATAGGTGTTTTGCTCAGGAGCAGTTGTCGTATTATTAGTTATCATCTTAGGAGCGCCTCGGATCAAAGGCATCACGTAGCGCTTCGCCAACGAAGATAAGCAACGACAAGATAAAGGTTAAGCTAAAAAATCCTGATAGCGCAAGCCAAGGGGCATCAAGGTTATTTTTCCCTTGTACCATCAGCTCACCAAGCGACGGCGACCCAGGCGGCAGCCCATAACCCAAGAAATCTAGCGCTGTTAAAGCAATAATATTAGCCGTTAAAATAAATGGTAGCTGTGACAAACTTGATGCTAAGGCATTGGGTAAGATATGCCTGAGCATGATTTGACTGTCTGACACGCCAAGGTTACGCGCGGCACGAACATAATCAAAATTACGCGCGCGCAAAAACTCTGCCCGCACCAAACCGACTAACCCCATCCAGCCGAATAACAACATCATCGCAAACAGCATAAAGATACTAGGGCTAAATAAACTGACCAAAATAATAATCATAAATAGCTGCGGCATCCCGCCCCACACTTCCATAAAGCGCTGCCCTGCCAAATCTACCCAGCCACCGTAATAGCCTTGTATCGCACCAACGATAATACCAATCAAAGCGCCCGCGAGCGTCAGCGCCAGTCCAAACAATAATGATACCCGCAGCCCATAAAGTATCCGTGCTAGCACATCGCGGCCTAAGTCATCGGTACCCAGCCAATTTTGACTATTGGGCGCCGCAGGATACGGCAGGCCTAGCTCAACGTTTGGCGTCTGGTCAGCATAGGGAATAGGCGGCATAATATAAAAGCCCTGCTCATCAATCAGCGCTTGCACCGCAGGGTCTTTGTAATTGGTTTCGGTTTCAAACACCCCACCAAAAGTTATCTCAGGATAGGCTTTTAGGACAGGAAAGTAATAAACCCCTTGATACTGCACCAGTAGCGGTTTGTCATTGGCAATCACATTGGCTGCCATACAGATGACAAATATCAGGGCAAAAATAACTAGTGATATGACGCCAAGGCGATTATGACGAAAGCGATTGAGACGCGCCTGCCAAATAGGATTTAGACGACGTTTTTTTTCTAGTGGGATAGAAGATGCGCTTGAGGGCGCTGAAGATAATGGATGACTTGACATTAGCGCCCCTCAAAATCAATACGCGGATCAATTAAGTGATAGCTTAAATCACTAATAAGCTGTAATAACAGTCCAACCAAAGTAAAGATAAATAGCGTACCAAATATCACTGGATAATCACGCTGCTGGATGGCTTCAAAACCAAGCAATCCCAAACCATCAAGTTTAAAGATAATTTCAATAAGAAAGTTGCCAGCAAAGAAAATCCCAACGATGGCCGCTGGAATACCGGCGATAATAATCAACATCGCATTACGAAAAACATGACCGTATAACACTTGCCGTTCGCCCAAGCCTTTGGCGCGCGCGGTCAGCACGTATTGCTTACCAAGCTCCTCTAAAAAGCTAAACTTGGTCAAATAAGTTAATCCTGCAAAGCCGCCAACGGTACTTGCTAGGAGCGGTAGTGCCAGATGCCAAAAGTAATCTTTTACTTTACCAAGGGTGCTTAATTGATCGAAATTCTCAGAGGTTAATCCTTGCAATGGGAAAATATTCCAGTAGCTGCCACCAGCAAAGAACACCAAAAGTATGACGGCAAACACAAAAACGGGAATCGCATGGCCGACAGCCAGCAGCATGGCCGTGGCTTTATCCATCCCCGAGCCATGATGCATGGCCTTATAGACGCCAAGCGGAATGGCGATCATATAAATCAGCAGCGTACTCCATAGCCCAAGCGAGATGGATACTGGCAGCTTTTCTATAATCAGATCGGTCACCGTCTGGCCCTTAAAAAACGACTCGCCAAAATCTAACTGGGCGTAGTTTTTTAACATCAGCCAAAAGCGCTCAGGCGCCGATTTATCAAAGCCATATTGCGCATTGATTGCGGCCACCATCTCCTCAGATAGGCCGCGCGTGCCTTGATAAGTACTATTATTACCACCTGCACTACCCGCGCCGATACTGCCGTCTAGTGCACTGTCCTTTGCACTTTGTTCAATAAGTGCCAGTTGCTGCTCAACAGGGCCGCCCGGCGCCGCTTGAACAATAACAAAGTTTGCCAGTAATATCAAAAATAGCGTCGGTAATATCAGCAGCAATCTTTTTAAGATATAACGACCCATAATGACGGCTTCCTAAAACAAAAGAGATAGTAACTTAGCATTTAGAAGTTATTTTTCAGCTCACGTAGCGCAGCAAATATAGTCAAAGACTTGTCATCATCGATAGTGACTTTAGACTTTACGCCTGCGATTACACTTGGCTCTTGCGTGCGCAAAAACACATTGATTGCGCGCTCATGCTCTAAAGTGACTGGCAGGGTCGGGACACCTTGGGCGGTTTTTTCTTCTGCTTGCGCAAGCGCTTGCTGCATCGCTTCATTGGCAGGTTCAATAGATAAGCCAAAACGCAGATTGCTGGCAGTATATTCATGGGCTGGATACAGTAGCGCTTCAGCGGGCAAGCCATTTAAACGCTTAAAGCTGTCATGCAATTGCTCAATGGTGCCGGTAAAGACACGTCCGCAACCACCACTAAACAAGGTATCACCGCAAAAACAATGCTTTTGGCCATCGATATCCAAGATATATGCCACATGACTTGCCGTATGACCAGACACGTCCCACACTTGCGCGGCACAGCCCCATGCACTGACCGTACTACCATCTTTGATAGCCTGATCTTCATCAACGTTATGCTCTGTATGCGCAACCAGATGGGTCATTGGATAAGATTCTTGCAGCTCAGCGACCCCGCCGATATGATCATGGTGATGATGCGTGGTCCAAATTGAGGTTAGCTCTAAGCCGTTTTCTTCTAAATAAGCAATCACCGGCTCGGCTTGACCCGGATCAATGACTATCGCCTGCTTATTATTTTCATTAATGAGTGTCCAAATATAGTTGTCATTAAATGCTTTAATGGGGTGAATACGAATACTCATATAAAATCCTTAGCAGTGATTGTCTTTATTACTGATGTTTTTTATTAAATTTTAAAAATCAAATGAAACACGGTTTTATTTACTGGTTTAAATGATAATTTTTAAATAACTGTTTTGAGCCATTCTCTTAAACTATTGCTTTAAGTATCGATTAACACGGGCTTCCGCTTCTTTATCTGTCCACCAATAATCGATACCAATCGCATTGGTCGGCAGTTTTGCAGTATGTCGATACTGATTCCAGTAGGCAACATTGGTGCTAGATTTGCCATATAAAGGGACTAAATAATATCCAGCCCGTAGCAGGCGATCAAGTACGTGAGTATATAAGACAATCTCATCGCGATTTTTAGCGTCGCCCAATTTTTTAATAACACTGTCAATCGCAGGATTTTTAATACCGACGGTATTGGCGTTACCCGCTTCATCAGCGGCAGCACTGCCCCAAAAGCCCACTTGCTCAGCGCCAGGCGATAAGCTCTGGGCAAAGATGTCAACCATCATATCGTAGTCAAATCGGCGCACACGTTCATAATATTGCGGCCCATCGACTTGGCGTAAGCTCGCATCAAAGCCCAAACGCTTTAGATTACGAATATAAGGCAGCAGTACCCGCCCCATGGTTTCGCCCGTCATCAAAATTTCAATCTGCGCGGGCTTGCCATTAGGCTGATACAACTTCATATCTTGATAATAAAAACCCGCATCTAGCAACAGCTGCCGCGCCTTTAATAACGCTTTCCGATTAAAACCGCTACCATCGCTGACTGGCAATTGCCATTCGTCTAGTACCGCTTGCCGCTGAATCGGTTCAAGCTTAGCTAGCAATGGTTTTAATACCTGCATCTCAGCCTCAGATGGCGTGCCAGTTGCTGCTAGCTCTGAGCCATGAAAAAAGCTTTGTAAGCGCTCATATTGCCTATGGAATAAGGTTTTATTCATCCATTCAAAATCGTAAGCTGCCGTCAAGGCTTGGCGGACGCGAATGTCTTGAAAAATGGGCCGACGCATATTCATGACCAAACCCTGCATCGGTACTGGATTTTCGCTGCTGATGGTTTCTTTTTTTATCAAACCAGCTTTGACGGCGGGAAAATTATAACCAGTTGCCCAGTTAGAGGCTTTGTTCTCGGGACGAAAGCGATATTGCCCAGATTTAAAACCCTCAAAAGCAATCTCATCACTTTGATAATAGACAAACTTAATCCTATCAAAATTATAACGACCGCGATTGACCATCAAATCACGGCCCCAATAATTGGGATCACGCACATAGCTGACCGCACGCCCTGCATCGACGCGGCCAAGTTTATAAGGCCCACTGCCCATTAATGGCGTCAAGGTTATTTTCTCAAAATCCTTATCGATGGACGACTTAGCAAAAATAGGAAACTGCCCGACTGTTAATAAAATCTCTTTATTGTCATCAGACTTAAAGACAAACTTTACGCGCTGTTTGTCGATAATCTCGATGTCTTTAATATCGCCCAAATAGCTGCGGATATACATCGGCCCTTTATTTAATATCGCGTCATAAGTGGCTTTGACGTCACTACTGGTCACTGGCGAGCCGTCCCAAAAGCGCGCGGCAGGATTCACATGATAGATAATCCAACTGGTATCATCAGGATCATAGGTGACTTTATTTGCTAGCTGCGGATACATGGTAAAGGCCTCATTGAGTGAGCCTGTCATCAAGGTATCATACAGATAGTCGGTGCCAACCATCGCTACGCCTGTGGTCATCCATTTATTAGCCGCATTAAAGGTGCCGCGCGCATCCAGTGAAAGCGTACCACCTTTGGGCGCCTTTGGATTGGCATAAGGCATGTATGGCACGTCAATATACTGAGTGGTACTATTATGCCCAAGCGCAGTCGTGGTGATTGGCGCGGCGATACTAACAGGTATCGAGCTGATACTGATAGTCATTGCAAGCAAGACGGCCTTTAGCATGGTATTTTTTAGTATCATGACTGTATAATAACCCTCATAACGACCCTCAATTTTAAATCAGCTTGAATAAAAAAGCGCGACTGGCTACAAAGACTGACTGCAAAATAGACGATTGACAAAATTTTATCATAACAAACTTAAATTTTTTAACCTAATGCTTTGCGGTGTTAAGGTGGCTACATAACGCATATGCCCCTTAAAAAACCCTAATAGGCATAAAAAAAGACGCAGCTTATAAAGTTGCGTCTTTTGTTTTGAAACCTGTGCTAACTTAAGCGTGCTTTTTTTCAAAGGCAATCATAAAGTCAACCAACTGCTGCACCCAATCTAATGACACCGCATTATAAATACTGGCGCGCATACCACCAACATCGCGGTGACCTTTTAGATTCATAAGGCCTGCTGCTTCCGACTCTTCTAAAAACACTTTATCAAGGCTGCTGTCGGCTAAGGTAAACGGCACATTCATGATAGAGCGATATTGGGGGTCAACTGGATTGCTATAAAAACTGCTGTCATCGATGGTTTTATACAGCAAATCTGCTTTTTGCTGATTGATTTTAGCGATAGCAGCGACGCCGCCCTGCTCTTCTAACCAATCAAATACCAGTCCTGCTAAGTACCAAGAATACGTCGCTGGCGTGTTTGACATGGATTCTTTTTCCGCTTGATGTTGATAATTCATCAGCAGTGGGCACCACTCACTCGCTTGCCCCAATAAATCTTCGCGGATAATGACGATAATCAGTCCTGCTGGCCCGATGTTTTTTTGCGCACCGGCATAAATCATGCCAAATTTAGAGACGTCGATTGGCTGGGACAAAATGCAAGAAGACATATCGGCGATAATTGGCGCATCGACTTGTGGCGGCTCAAAAATCTGCAAACCATGAATGGTCTCATTAGCGCAGTAATGGAAATACGCCGCATCTTCGCTTAGGTTCCAGTCGCTTTGGGCTGGCACGTCGGTAAAATTACTGTCTTTACCCGATGCTACCACATTAACCTCGCCCAAACCCAGTTTGGCATAGCGCTGGGCTTCTTTAACCGCTTTACCAGACCAAGTACCTGTCGTTAGATAGTCGGCACGACCACCATTTAACAGGTTTAATGGAATCGCTGAAAACTGTAAGCTGGCACCGCCTTGTAAAAACAGCACTTTATAGTTATCTGGAATGCTCATTAGCGAGCGCAATTTGGCTTCCGCTTTTTCGGTAATCGCGATGTACTCTTTACTACGGTGACTCACTTCCATGACCGACATACCGCGTCCCTGCCAATCAAGCAGCTCTTCTTGAGCGCGTGATAAGACGGCGTTCGGTATGGTGGCAGGCCCCGCTGAAAAATTGGGTACACGGTTAGGAGCGGCTTTAGTGGTCATAATCATTATCCTAAATATGATGAAATCATCGTGGTTATTAAATATTAAATGTTAAAGATTAGCTGTTAAAAGCAAATGTTATCGTTATTTTTTAATCTCTGTCGTAGTAGTCGTAATAATGGTAAGTGGCAAGCCTTTAATTCTACTTTGATAACTGCTGCCAAAGCTGACATTTAAGGCTACTATCAGTAAGCATCTCATCGAGTGTGGGCACAGTCGTAAAGTTCGGATGCTCAAGGCCGTCAGGTAATACGGTCAATGCCGCCACTTTTATCTCTTCACGACGACCAACTTTAAAGACATATCCTGCAAGGCTGGCATTGGCAAGCTCGGTGGTATCCATACCTTCACAAATAGGAAATGAGGTCGTCTCACAACTGATGGATAGCGCTTGGGTGATATTTTGCCAAAGCTTTTGGCTGTCATGATTAAGGGCTTGGATATCAACCAAAATCACCCAATCGCCATAGCGACCACCTTGTAAATCAAATGGTGCTACTTTTTTAACGCTTTCCTCTTGAAAGCCGTCTTCTTTAAAACTACCGTCTTTAAAACTGTCCTCTTCAAAGCTTGCAGTATCATTTATGCTACTAAGAGCAGTTTGCTGAACGACCGTATTTACCAGTGAGGTAACGGCAGGCTTAGAGATGGCAGGGGCAGTCGAGTCAAAACTATAGGTGACAGAACTTTGTGGGTCAGAATGACTTAAACCTGTCTCATTAGCGTTATCATAAGAATGATTAGACTCATCATCTACCATATCGGCTATGGCATTAGTATTTGGAGATGTAATATGAGAAGATTCAATATTAGAAAATTCAATGCGTGGCTGTTCAGTGCTCGTTGTAGAAGCAGTAGAATGAGATGCAATGCTAGCGTTAGCTATAACTGCATCAGGCAAGGCAGGCGCAGAAATATTCGCGATATTCAATGTCTCAGAGCCTGGCTGCACCCACTGATTGATACCCATCATCGCTAAAATCTGGCGCTGCTGCATACGATGCTGCAATACAATTAGCGGGTCTTGGATATCACTCATGCTTATTTACTATCCTACTTATCTAAAATGGCTTTACAGGCTTTTATTGTCAATTAATCTGCTCAAAAAAGCTGCCGAACGCCTAGCCAATGATTGGCAAGCAAGGTCAAACAATCATACTCATCTTGACTGACTATCGTATCGTGTAACATCACTGTATGCAACGTACTCAGCCATTGCCGATAATCATTATAACCATAAAGCTGATTGGTAGTCGCATTATAATCTATTTGAGCGTCGCTCTGTTGCCTCTGTCGATAATTATCAGCGCCTTTAGCTTGAGAGCCAGATGATTGACTGGCAGACGCTATAAAAATAGGCACTGCTGCTATTAATGCCAATAATTGGACACTATTTAGATTTTGCGCAGTCAATAGTAGCCATTGCAAATTTGCCTCACTAACGGCTGCTAAATCAATATCAAGCAAACGTGCATGACGGCGTAAATCTACAAGATAATGAGTAACGCTAGCACTATTGTAGCTGAGCACTGAAATAGGCGCTGAGCTATCTAATACGGATATTATCTGCCATTTGGCATCTTTTGCTAAGCGATAAGCCAATAGAGTAAGCATGGTTTTTGCGGCCACATCGAGACCATCAAATACCTGTCCTGACGGGTCAAGCTGAGCATAGATATCATCCGTGCCGGCGTGCAATACTTGCTGCCATTGATAGCATGAATATCGAGAGTGAAGATGCGACTGCACCTGTTTATCGTTTAATACGGCAGATATTATGGGTAATAATTGTTGTAGCTGTAGCGCCTGCCATAATGATAAAATCGAAGGCGAGCGAGACAACCGAGAACGCCTATTCTCTAAAGGATTTAATACGGATGTAGATTTATCAATAGAATCATCATTATCTATAGTATCAGCGAAATGGTGACTTAAATCAGCCGTAAGGAAGTTTTCAAACAGCTCGATGATACCCTGCTGATAGCGCAATAGCATCGTCCGACACTTTTTTTGCTGCACATAATGCTGATGATCTTGATTACGATGACTGGTTTCATATTTTAAGCGCCATTCATCGATAGCACTTTCTGATAAATCATGCTGGCGCAGTTGCTTTAGCGCCAATGTAATCAAAGCGCTGTCTAAGCGCCGATCAAGGTTCGCCACTGCCACTAATAATCTATGATCTATTGTATGCGGTAAAATTCGCGGGTTATTGATATCGACCTTAGTTTCAGCAGAAAATCTCTTATCTTCATCAAGCCCAAGCCAGATGTCAGTTAAATCATACGTTGCTGTTGTTGACAGCACACAACCCTGATGACAAAGTAGCACAGCTTCAATCAAAGCCTGCGCTCCGAGCGGATGATAACGGTGATTGAGCACATACTGCGGTAGCGATACCTTTTGTATATCTTCGATAGCAATCAAGGTATCTGATGGCAAATCATGATCAGATTTGGCTTGCCACGGCTTAAGCAGCTCATGAGTGCCGATATCTTGTGCTTGCACCTGCAAACGCCCATCAATAACAATATCTTGCTCTACAACAAACTCAAGCCCGTTATCGCCTTGCAATTCATTATTTATCTCACTAGTAGAATAGGTTGCGATTTCTTTTTCGATAGCATCTTTTTGAATAGTATTTTTTTGAATGGCATCTTCGTCAATAACATCATTGAATATATTATTAATATTTTTATCAGCGAATTTATTTTTACTTAGGCTATTTGTTGCTATCACACCCCAATCACCTAAGCGGCGCTGCTCATAGATTTCTTTTATCTTTTGCTGATTGAGACGTTTTTCTTTAGCTACTTGCACGGCGAAATCATGATAAGCATTGGCATTGATGGCACTCATACGCTCGCTTAAACTTGGATGGGTGGCAAACCACGAGACATCACCCAAATCTGTCCCACTACTGGCAAAAAAGAAATGACTTAATCCATTGATATCGGCGATACCAGTTAGGCGCGAACCCAGCGTATCTTGATGAATGGCCTTTAAGGTTTCCATAATAGCTGGCGAACGTGTCAGCTGCACACTGGTCGCATCGGCAAGTAACTCGCGCTCACGGTTAAAGCTGTGTTTGATCAGCTGCGCACTGGCCATACTCGAAAAACTCAATCCATGTATTAACAACGTCCAAATATTGCGCGGTGCTCGGCTATCACTTCTTTTATTATGCTCTAACCATCTTGATTGCTTCTTAGCGGAAGACTCTTGGCTTTGTGACTGTCTTTGCCAGAAGGCAACCCATTCGCTATGAGTGGTAAAGTTGGCTGTCTGCGCTTCGGTGCTACGCGCATGGCTATCGATTGCTTTTTGCGGTAAAGGGTTGCTCTGATTGACCGCACTATTAATAAAAGAGCCATCAAAATAGTTTTGCTGACTGTTTTTATGACTAGCACCAAAATTATTAATAGAATCACTCCAGTCATAGAGTAATTGCAATCCTGCTAGCACCACCATTAGATGCAGATTAAACGTCGCATCACCATGCAAAATATGACCATACTCATGTCCTATCAGCCCGTATAGCGCCTCATCAGATAACTTATCGAGTGCGCCTTGGGTGACGACGAGCACCATATCTTGGCTATGGCGACCCGCTACAAAACTATTAATGCCTTGTTCTTCAGGCAGCACATATAAAATTGGCATTCGCAAACCTGAAGCAATGGCTAGCTGCTGGGCAATTTCATAATAACGCCGATAAACAGGCGGGAAATCCCGCTCATCACGCACGGCAATCTGGCGGGCACTAAAGCGGACTTTTGATATAGGCTGATGCTGATGGGCAATTCCTTGGCTATGCTCCCAAGCGTCTTGGCTATAGTCGATAAATAATCGTACCGCGCCCACGCGCTGAGCAATCGCCCGACCACCTGATTTTAAACGCCTATATTCTAAAAAACTACCAACGACAAAGCTACCGATTGTCCATACGACCACCAATATTAATACCCAATGATAAATGCCACCAGTAAATAGCGTGAGCAGCAATGCCATGACACCAAGTGCTACGGCAATATGAGCAAAGACAATCAGAAAAAATAGCCCATAAAGCGCCAGACTGCGCTGAGTACGACTACGCTGTGCCCTAAAAAAATCCATCTCTGTATCTTACCTAACCATACCTATGTGCATTTGACATTATGTAAATATCAACCCATATCGACAACAGGTGCTTGAGCAATGAGTTTTCTATCTTCAAATACCAGAGGGCTAAGTGGCCGAAAGCCAAAGGTTGTGCTGACAAGATTATTGGGAAACACTTCGCGATCATTGTTATAAAACATCACGCTGTCATTATAATGCTGACGGGCAAAGCCAATCCTATTTTCGGTATTGGTAAGCTCATCCATCAGCTCTTTAATCATACTATCCGCTTTTAACTCAGGATAGGCTTCTACGACCGCTGAAAATTGCCCCAAGGCTTTTGATAACACACTCTCTGCCTTAGCAAACAACGCCATATGTTCAAGCGAATCTGGTTGATGCTTAGTAGAGTCTTGCAAGCTTTGGGCGTGATTACGCGCGCTAATTACGCGAGTGAGCGTTTCTTCTTCATGGCGCAGATAACGCTTGGCGGTTTCGACCAAATTTGGAATCAGGTCATGACGGCGCTTTAGCTGCACATCGATTTGCGCAAAGCCATTTTTTGCTTGGTTGCGGGCACGTACCAGTTTATTAAATATTGACACCCCAAAAACCACGGTCACTACCACCACTGCAATGAATAGCCAAACAAATATTTTCATTATCAGCCTCCAAAAGGTTTTTATGCATATTATTGTTATTAAAGGTTACTACATTATATTTTAACTCATATATACTGCTCAAAGTTTAAAATCAGACAAAATTTAGGCAACAAAAAAGCCCTTTACAATGAAGGGCTTATTATTAGGTTTGACTCGTTTAAAGCAATACAGCAGAACTAGTAGCAAATTTTAGACAAAAAAAAGCGACTCCATCAGTCAGCGTCTTTGATATGGTTTGCAACAGCTTGACAGACTTTGCAACACCGACCAATTATAGCGATTTTTAATCGTTTGCTATTGCATACCGTTTCAAACTATTGCAATCTATGTCAAACAAGATGGTCATCAACTGGTAATCAAAATGGCAAATCAAAAATTAAAAGACGCTGGTATCAAAACCGACTCACAAATCAAGCAAGCTATCAAAGACCACGACAGCGGTAACGATGTTTACGCGATACAAGGTTATAAAGGTCTCAATCTCTACATTCGAGACAATAAGACTACTACATTTCGGCATCGGTTTACCAGCCCAGTCACGGGCAAGCGCGTCAATTTTACATTAGGCGCCTATCCAGTATTTACACTTGAGCAAGCCCGTGATATGTATCGTGATAATCTGGCGCTTATCGCAAGAGGCATCGACCCCGCCATACACTATAAAAATGAGCAAGATAAAAAGCGCTCAATGCCGACCTTTAGCGACATGGCCGAGGAATGGCTGCAATCACAGATAGCGTCGAAACAGTTTGAGCGGCGCACTATCGAGCAAAAACAGACGCATATTAATTATGCGAGTAAATATATCGGACGTATGTCCATCGACCAAATAACCACGCCTGACGTGCTACGAGCCATCAAAGATATTGAGCGCAAGACGATACCGACTGCCAAGCGCGTGCGCGGCGTCTGCCAGCGCGTTTTTGCGTTGGCTATTGGCCAAGGCTATATTGCTAATAACCCAGCTATAGCTGTGGCTGACCTCATGCTGCCAAAACCAAAAACTGAGCATCATCATGCCATTGTCGGGCCTACAGCGTTTGGCCAACTGTTACATGATATTGATAGTGTGACTGATTTTTACGGACACGCTCAAAACATACTAAGACTGCAAGCTATGCTATTTCAGCGTAGCGGTGATATGTGTAGTATGCGTTGGGAAGATATTGACTTGGACGCCAAGACTTGGACGTTTAGCCCATCAAAAACTGGCAATCGCGCCGATATGGTAGCGAGCTTGGTGGTACCACTGCCAGCGCAAGCTATTACTATTATGCAAAATTTGCATAATGCAACTGGGCACACTGATTATGTATTCTACAACAAACGTCGCAAAGAAAAGTTTGAGCACCAACAACAACTGAATAAATTTTTGTGGCGATTGGGCTATAAAGACATTCACACGCCGCATGGATTCCGCGCGTCGGCTCGAACTTTAATGGTTGAACAACTGGGTATTAGTGAAACTTTAATCGAACTGCAACTAGGCCATAACGTGCGCGACGCAAACGGACGCGCGTACAATCGCGTGACCATGATTAATGAGCGCCGCAAAATTATGCAAAAATGGGCTGACTATATCGACGAATTAAAGGTACTTTGATATATTCAGTATTATGCAGTTAGGTTGTTGGTTGATTAGCCACTTCATTTTCTTGCACAGCTTATGAAGTGGATAGCGCCAGTCGCAGGTGCGCTAGCATTGAAAAACAGCGAAAGCTATAAACATCATTATTCCTCAGATTCAGCTCCGTGGTGTGTTATAGTCAGATAGTGCCTGAGCATAAGCACAGAAAAAGCCCGTACAAGAACTTTGGTACGGGCTTTTTCGCGTTCATTTGCGTTCATTTGCGTTCATTTGCGTTCATTTGCGTTCATTTGCGTTCATTTGCG
>CAUPWW010000022.1:0-31192 GCA_963515535.1 uncultured Psychrobacter sp. | reverse complement strand
TTCTTGGTCGAAAACAATAGATTAGTGAGGTGCTCTTCTTTTTTCAATCACTTTCAAAGTTGAGAGTGGGGTATGGTATATAAGTTCATTTATCTTTTCTAGCGATATACCCTTAAACCTAACAATTAACAAAGCTAACTATTGTTTTGATAAATTATGGGAAGTTTATAATAGTATATAACCTAGAAAATAAATCACTAGGCAGTCTACTATACTTGTCTTAATGATAATAAATATAAGCGAATGAATATGACAGCGGCTTTAGGTGATGAATACGCCCCTTACACTAAAGTGATAGCTCACGCCTGCGCTATTACCTTTAAAGGCAACGCTAGCAATAACCTCCAACAAGACGCATTTTTCTTTTTAGACCATTGGTATCAAGAGGATTTAGGGGTGATGGTAGTGACATCAGTACAAGCGCCATTTTGTCTTGCCGTATCGGATGGCGTTGCTAGCTCTAACCATTCACAGCACTGCTCAAAGGCAGTAGTCAAACCCTAATATTAACAACGCCACCTGAGAAAAGTGAACTTCATGCTTCAGTCTTCTACACTATATAAACAATAGCATTTAGCGTCTTTTCAAATTATCAGAGTAAAGTAAATCAATGGTAGTGGAGAGGTTGATGATATTTCGGATACTATAATATTGGGGATTTACCATCCAACAAGTTATAGTTTAGATTAATATTTGGCCTACTTCAGCATTATTAATTTCAAAAATATCCCTCAATAAAAATAAATACCAAATAAAAGTTCTTTAGAATTTTAATCTTCTAAGTTAATATCTACAGTTTCTTCAGCATGGCTGATAGCCGCACAGTAGCTAAAAGCCGCTAAGTCTTGATAGTTTTTATGCCGATAAGCGCGTCCATAATGGCAGACGGGTACTTAAAAACTATCCATAAAATGGATGTTGTCACGGTCCTCAAGTTTACTAACGTTATATTGTATCCACTGTTCGACCTGCCACAGATTGGCGCAATGCTTGGCAAAGTTAGGACAGGAGCCGATGGCTGGAAACCAAACTTGCCAAGGCTGGGTAAAGTATTACCAAATCTGTTTATCTTGAACCAGGTGTAAGAACTCACCGACCATCTCCATGCAAATAATCTCAGGATCACTCAGCTTTGGTGAGTAACCTGCACTTCGTAAGGTTTTAGTGACGACTATTTTGTAATATTGCTCTACCATCAAGTAGATATTGATGGTAAGTTTGTCCATAGGAATCTCATGACTCCGTTGTATTCTTGGTTGAAAACAATAGATTAGTGAGATGCTCTTCTTTTTTCAATCACTTTTGAAGTTGAGAGTGGGGTTATATACATTAGTTTAGCTTTATATAAAGCTACTTACTAAATAAAAAAAGACAAGGATAGTCATGTCATCTTATTACAATTTTATTAAACGCGAACAGCAAGCAGATAATGTCAGCATTGCGCATTATACACCCACCGAACATGCTCAAGGCGCATGGAACCCACACGAACAGCATATGGCAGCAGCAACTGGCGTGCTGATCCATGAGCTGAGCCAATATGCACCCCAAGCGAATATGCGTATAGCACGCATTAGCCTTGATATTCTAGGACTAATCCCACTTGATGATTTTGTTATTACCACTCGCTGTATTCGTCCGGGTAAAACTATCGAGTTAATAGAGTCGGTCATGAGTAGTGGTGGACGTGCTTGTATTACGGCGCGTACTTGGCGACTATTGACACAAGATACCAGCGCAATTGCAGGCTTGGAAGATCAAAACGCACCTCAGCATCCTGATGAGCTGCCTGTGTGGGAAGAGATGAAAAGCTGGCCTGGTGGGTTTGTTAAAAGCGTAAATCTGGTTGCGGATACAGCGCGTCGTCCGGGTAAAGGTCTGGTATGGATTACCAACGATACGGCGATGGTAGAAGGTGAGCACACTACGGATTTAGTACATTTGCTTGGAATGGTGGACCTTGCCAATGGCATCGTGCCAAGACTGGGGTCATATCTGAATGATTTACAGTGGATGTTCCCTAATACGGATTTGCAAATCCATATGCATCGCGTGCCTAAAGGACGCTGGCTAGGTCTAGAGGCAGTACAACAATACGGTGCTGGCGGTATCGGTATCACCAGTGCCGTATTGCATGACGTTTATGGGCCTTTTGGTCGTAGTGAGCAGATTCTTACCATTCGTCAGATTTCGCGTTAAATTTGATTTCTACAATAAAATATGTGAGGCGGTGGTGAATTCAATAGAGAACACCAGCGCTTGTGTTATCATTCCAAAGGCCCTCACCGTAATATGCTAGGCAAAAATCATTACAATAACGTTTCAAATATCTGCTCAATAGAAGCCTGTTCTTTTTGCACATTGACGACAGATATTCCCTGCATGGTGTAATAAAACCGAGCCGCTTTTATCTCTGCCTGCTCTTTGTCATATCCTAAATTTTCAAAAATCATCGCAATAAAAGTCAGACGGTGAGTATCGACTTCATTTAGAATCTCCCGCACAGCTTTATCATTTTGTGACCAGTTACGAATGGCAAGCTCTAAAGCCGCACCATTGGTTTTGGTGTTGCGCTTATAAGGAATTAAGAAAAGCTTTCTCAAGCGTTCTTCAGGTGTCAACTCTATGTCACTCAAACGCTCAATAATGGCAACCGTAGAGCGAGTGCGCCAGTTTGATAGCAGTTTTTCGAATAACTCTTTTCGACTACTAAAATGCCAATAAAAACTACCCTTGGTAACCTTTAGCTTCTTGGCAAGTGGTTCCACTCTGACGGCCGTGATACCAGATTTGGCCAGCTCAGATTCAGCGATATCCAACCAATCTTGCGCCGTCAGTTTATTGGATTGACTTGGATTTTTTTCTATTAAATCCATGTTTTAAGACCTCTACTTATTAAAAAAAGAGTCGATCATCGGTGATTCGCTCTTAACTAACTCATTCATTATGTTTTTAGGTATTAAGTATTCTAAATACTTAATACCTAAAGTCTGACATTACGATAGCAATTAATAGTCGTACGTCTACTGAGTTATGCGCTCAGCTGATTAGATAATGTTTTTCATATTTTATCATCTTAATCGATTTAAGTCTTAGCTCAATCAGCTATTGGGTTGACTCTCAGATTCCCCAAAAATCTCTCGCTAATGTTGTTAAATAGCACTAAACATCGTTTCCATGCTTGCTTCTTACCTCTTAATACGGCAAATTATTGCGTGTAGCATACGCTTTAGTATGCTTTAAATATACTAAGATATAGATATTTTTCTAAATTCAAATAAATTTTGCCTAATAATTTTAGTTCATTAATTATGCAATATTTCCTTGTATTCCTTTTTTTAAAAGTCTTTCGATAAAAATAATCTACGAAGTTCTTCTGATAAAAGGGATAAGTAAGAATTTTATTACGGTTTTACCATACGCTAGCGTATTGACATTAATAGTAATCTGCATTATTGTAATTATCAGTGATAAATAAACATCTCGTGAAAATTGTTATCAAGGAAGATTGAATATGCAAGTAATTGATTCTGGCAAAGGCAAAACGATTGAAGCTTTTGGACTGCAAACCAACTATTTGGAAATGGGCGAGGGTGAGCCGTTATTGCTATTGCATGGTTCTGGACCAGGCGTCTCTGCATATACTAACTGGCGTAAGATTATTCCTGAGCTAGCCAAACACTTCCGTGTCATCGCGCCTGACTTAGCAGGCTTTGGACACACCGAAAGAGATCCTAATTTCAGCTACGATATTAAGCATTGGGGCAAGCACTTACTGGCTTTCTTAGATGCGTTAGGTATCGAAAAAACCCACGTGATTGGTAATTCATTTGGTGGTTCGTTGACCCTAGCAACAGCGGCCCGCTTTCCTGAAAGATTCTCCAAGCTCTGTTTAATGGGCACACCTTGTGACAAGTTTTTTATGACGCCAGGTTTGCGCTCAGGATGGGATTACACACCATCACGCGAAAACATGCGTCAAGCCATGTCTCATTTTCCCTATAACCCAGACACCATAACCGATGAGCTGGTCGAAGAACGTTATCAAACCAGCCTTATTCCTGGCGCGCAAGAAGGTCTACGTAAGCTATTGGTAAAACCAAACGAAGAAGGGGAAACCGAGCTCTCGGGCATGCCTGAACACGTGGTCGCCAAAATCAACCATCCTGCTATCGTTATTCACGGCCGTGAAGATAAAGTCGTGCCCACAGAAATGGGCTTTAAGTTAGCTCGTTCGATGCCCAATGCAGATTTGCATGTGTTAGCCAATTGTGGACATTGGGTCATGGCTGAGCGACCAAAAGAGTTCCTGCAATTGGTCATCAATCACTTCACAGCAGAATAGAGCGAGGTTGTTATGTTTCATGTTGGCAAATTAGAAGACTTAGAGATTGGCGAGGCGATCAAGCTGGACCAATTTAACCCGCCGATTGCGGTTATTCGCGGTGAAAGTGGCGAGGTTTATGCGATTGATGACACTTGTACCCATGCCCAAGCCTCGTTTTGTGATGGTTTTGTAGAAGGCGACACCGTTGAATGTCCGCTACATATGTCAGTGTTTTGTCTAAAGACAGGCATACCTGACAACCCGCCAGCGATAAAAGCGGTCAATGTCTATGATGTCGAAATCAAAGACGGCGAGATATACGTTGAGGTCGACAGATGAGCCAGATTGAGTCAGTCATCGTCGTCGGTGCGAGTGCCGCTGGCATAAGCTGCGTCAGAACATTACGCCAGCTGGGGTTCTCGGGCAGCATCACGCTGGTCGATAAAGACCAACATGGCGCGTATGAGAGACCACCGTTGTCCAAGCAGATTTTGATGCAAGCCGATAGCACGCATCATGATATTGCTTTAATCAGCGATGACGAGCTCACGGCACTCAATATAGAAGCCCATTACGGTGATGGGGTGCGTCAATTAGATCCTACGACGCGCACTATTATTTTAGAGTCCGGTAAAGCATTAACCGCCGATGCCATTGTGTTGGCGACAGGTGGCGAAGCAAGACGGCTACCTATAGAAGGGGCAAATCTACCGCAAGTATTGGTACTACGTCACTATGAAGATGCGCTAAATCTGCGCCAAAGATTGACCGCTGATACACGCGTGGCAGTGATAGGTGGCGGCTTTATTGGTGCTGAAACCACAGCATCGCTATCAAAATCTAGCGCTAGCATACAGTGGTTAGATGCTGCTGCGCTACCTATGGCTCATCTGCTACCGACAGAGTTATGTGAAAAAATCGTTGCCAATCACTGCGCCCAAGGCGTGACACTGACGTCTCATTGCCGTCTTGATAAATTGATAGAGCAGGCGGATGGCAGTGTGGCCATCTTGTTTGATGATGGTACATCGATTGAAGTTGATGTCATCGTGATGGGCGTTGGTATGGCGCCAAGTACGCCTTATCTTTCGGATGCTATCAGCGCTGAGCTACTAAACCCAGTGACGGGCGGTATTCAAGTCAGTGACAATCAAGCCACTAAATTTGCAGGCGTTTATGCGGCAGGAGACGTTGCGGCAGTAAGCCAGGTTGATGGCTCAACAGTACGTCATGAGCATTGGCAGTCAGCCCAACATCAAGGGGAGCGTGCTGCCGCTGCTATTTTAAATCAAGAGTTACCAGTAGCACCTGTTGATTGGTTCTGGTCAGATCAAGGCGATTTGCATATAGAGATGGCTGGCAAGATTTTACCCACTAAAGAGCATTTGGTCGTGAGACTAGAAGGCGAGTGGCCGGTGTATTTTAGTGTGGTTGATAATCGCGTTGTTGGGGCAGTCAGCGTCAATAATCCAAATGCCGTTCGCGCCGCTATGCGCATGATGAAGAATGATGTGAATGTTGAGCCATCACAATTGGCCAATCCAGAGCTGCCACTGCGAAAACTGATGCGCGGTTAAATGCGCGCCTATCTGTGTGCTGTGTTGTAAAAGAAAGTTAAGGGATAAAACTCATAAAAGGGATTTTTAACATGTCAGAGATAAAAGCATTAGGCTATCTGGGCTTTTCCATTGCTGATAAAGAAGCATGGCGAGATTACGCCGAAAACATACTGGGCGTCAGTGTTGATGACCATGATAACGGTGATATGTCGCTGCGCGTCGACTCGTACGCTTGGCGTATTAAGCTTAAACACTCAGATCATAACCATCTAGATTATGTCGGTTGGGAAGTCAGTGATAAGCAAGACTTAGAAAGTTTGAAAAGTCGTTTGCACGAGCACAGAATCGCTTTTGAAATCGGTTCCGATGAATTGGCGAAATCGCGTCAAGTAAAAGAGCTCATCGTCTTTTATGATCCTGACGGCACGCGCTGTGAAGCCTTCTACGGCCCTTTACAATTGACCAATCAGCCTTTTGTCAGTCCTAAAGGTTTTCGCTTTATAACTGGCGAGCAGGGACTTGGTCATATCGTCCTTATTACCAAAGATCATGTAGCACAAGAAGCATTCTACACTCAGCTTTTAGGCTTCAAAGTATCGGACTACATCAATACCGAGATCGTACCTGGTAAACCTTTAAGTATCACCTTTTTACGTTGTAACGGACGTCACCATTCTTTGGCGTTAGCGCCTGTGCCTATTCCAGCGAAAGTTGCTCATATCATGTTGCAAGTCGATGACGTCGATGACGTTGGTCGGGCGATGGATGCTGCCGAAAAAGCGGGCACACACTTCTCGTTCACGCTAGGTCGACACTCGAATGATGAGATGTTGTCTTTTTATACCCTGAGTCCGTCGGGCTTTGATGTTGAATTTGGCTGGGGTGCGATAGAGGTTGATGATGATAGCTGGCATGTCAAAGTTCATCATACCAATTCAGCTTGGGGACATAAGTTTCAGCGTCCGCCACGTAAGTAACCCATCTATATACGACGCAAAAATACACGACGCACATGAGAGCTTTACATTATGAATGATAAGAATACCGCTGCTGATTTAGCCAATTCATTATTTGATGCCTATAGCAAAGGCGCAATCGCACCACTGCGTGAACAAGTTGACGCCACCGATATCTCTTTGGCTTATGGGATTCAGCAAGAGAATCACCGCCGCTGGAGTGAGCAAGGTAGAGTCACCATCGGTCGCAAGATTGGCCTGACCTCAACTGCCGTGCAAGCACAATTGGGTGTGGATCAACCGGACTACGGTATGGTCTACGCCGATACATGCTATTGCTCAGGCGCGCAGATATCTGTCGGTCAGTTTTTGCAGCCCAAAATTGAAGCTGAAATTGCCTTTGTACTGAAGTCTGATTTAGATGCTGAGCATTTAACGATTATTGATGTCATCAATGCCGTTGATTATGCCGTTGCCGCTTTAGAGATTGTCGATAGCCGTGTGGCGAACTGGGACATTAGCCTATTTGACACTATCGCTGACAATGCTTCTTATGGCGGAATCATCATGGGAACCACGCCCGTACCGCTTAGCCAACTCGATTTAGAAAGCTGCAAAATGCGGTTGGCAAATAGTGATGCAGTGGTTTCTGAAGGCGAAGGTCGGGCCTGTTTAGGTAACCCCTTATTGGCGACACTTTGGCTGGCCAATAGGATGATTGAAAACAGTCAGCCACTCAAAGCTGGTGATGTGGTGCTGTCAGGTGCTCTAGGGCCAATGATCGCTGTCAAATCAGGCGATCAATTTACCGCCAGCATAGATGGTCTCAATAGTGTGTCAGTGAGTTTTATCGATTAATAAAACTAATAGCAAACTGAATAAGAAATCTAACTATCGAAAAGGATGTCAATAATATGTCAACGAAAGCGAAAGTCGCCATCATCGGTTCAGGAAATATTGGAACTGATTTGATGATTAAAATTCTAAAAACCTCTCAAAACCTAGAAATCGTTGCCATGGTTGGTGTCGATCCTGAGTCTGACGGCTTGGCGCGTGCCAAACGCATGGGTGTCGCGACCACTCATGAAGGCATCAATGGTTTAGTAACTATGCCTGAGTGGCAAGACATCGCCATTGTCTTTGATGCCACCTCCGCCTCTGCACACGCTACCCATTCAAAAGTCTGTCACGAAGCGGGCAAAATCATTGTTGATTTGACCCCAGCGGCGATTGGTCCATTTATTGTACCCGCCGTCAATGGTGAGTCTAATATCGAGCAGCCAAATGTCAATATGGTGACTTGCGGCGGACAAGCGACCATTCCTATGGTCTATGCCGTATCACGTGTAGCACCGGTTCACTATGCAGAGATTATCGCTTCTATCTCCTCAAAATCTGCAGGACCCGGTACTAGAGCCAATATTGATGAGTTTATGGAAACCACTTCGCACGCCATTGAGCAAGTAGGCGGTGCCAAAAAAGGCAAAGCGATTATTGTTCTAAATCCTGCCGAGCCACCGATGATTATGCGTGACACTGTAATGACCTTTTCTGAAGATGCGAGCGAGGATGACATCAGAGCCAGTGTTGATGAAATGGTCAAAGAGGTACAAAGCTATGTACCAGGGTATCGCTTAAAGCAGACCGTACAGTTTGAGCGTTATACCGAGCAAAACCCATTGCACATACCAGATATCGGTACGCTGACAGGACTTAAAACCTCAGTATTTCTTGAAGTAGAAGGCGCGGCGCATTACCTGCCTTCGTATGCGGGCAACCTAGACATTATGACCTCAGCGGCATTAAAGACTGCTGAAAAAATTGCCGTCGCCAGACAAGCACAAGTGGGAGCATAAATCATGACTAATAAAAAACTATATATCCAAGATGTCACCCTTCGCGACGGTATGCATGCCATACGTCATCAGTATGGTATTGACCATGTCCGTAATATCGCTAAAGCGCTCGAAGACGCTGGTGTTGATGCCATTGAAGTGGCGCATGGCGATGGCTTAAGTGGCAGTAGTTTTAACTATGGCTTTGGGGCGCATACCGATTGGGAGTGGCTTGAGGCGGTGGCTGATGTGTTAGACAAAGCGGTATTGACCACGCTATTGCTACCTGGCATCGGCTCTGTCCAAGATTTGAAGCGCGCTTATGATTTGGGCGTACGCTCAGTACGTGTTGCGACGCATTGCACAGAAGCAGATGTCTCAAAACAGCATATCGAAACCGCAAAAGCGATGGGCATGGACACCATAGGTTTCTTGATGATGTCGCATATGGTATCGCCTGCCAAACTGGCCGAACAGGCGAAACTTATGGAATCGTATGGCGCAGGTTGTGTTTACGTCGTAGACAGTGGCGGCGCAATGAATATGAATGATGTGGCGGATCGGGTCAAGGCGCTAAAAGATACGTTAAATGCGAGTACTGAGCTTGGTATTCATGCTCATCACAACCTAAGTCTAGGCGTCGCCAATAGTATTGTCGCAGTCGAAAACGGCGTAACGCGGGTCGATGCTTCTTTGACTGGCATGGGTGCGGGCGCTGGAAACGCACCGCTAGAAGTTTTTATTGCTGCTAGCAATCGCCTAGGGTGGGAGACTAATTGTGATCTTTATAAATTGATGGATGCGGCTGAAGACTTGGTGCGACCGCTACAAGACAGACCAGTTCGAGTTGATCGTGAGACCTTAACACTTGGCTACGCCGGTGTTTATTCAAGCTTCTTACGTCATGCTGAAAAAGTATCGAAACAATACGATATTGACGTGCGCGAGATATTGGTTGAAGTCGGCAAGCGTAAGCTTATCGGTGGGCAAGAAGACATGATCGTTGATGTGGCTTTGGATTTAATTAATCAGGTTAAGGGGTAGAGGATATGGCCAATAGAGATATTGTATCTACATTATATGAGCGGATGCGGCTGCCCGTGATCGTGGCGCCGATGTTCTTGATATCCGGTCCTGATTTGGTTATCTCGTCGGCAAAAGCGGGAATCATAGGCTGTTTCCCAGCCCCTAACGCTCGCACGATTGACGTGCTAGAAGAATGGTTGGATAAAATCGAGTCTGAGCTTAAAGGTACCGCGTTTGAGGGTATGTGGGCGATGAATATGATTGTCCACAAAAGCTATGACCGTTTTGAGGCCGAGTTGGCATTGGTTGAGCGCTACAAACCTAAGTTTGTGGTGACCGCGCTTGGTAGCCCAAAACGCGTGTTAGATAGGGTTCATGCGTTTGGTGGTAAGGTTTTTGCTGATGTTATCAATGCCGAACAAGCCAAAAAAGCCGTCGAAGCAGGTGTCGATGGTCTGATTTTAGTCTGCTCTGGCGCAGGCGGTCACACGGGTAAATACACCGCTTTTGCCTTTGTAGAAGAGGTTCGCCGTTTTTATGATGGCCCTATCATCGTTGGCGGCGCGATACAAAGTGCCAAATCAATCGCGGCCTTGCTCGCTTTGGGTGCTGACTTTGCGTATATGGGCACGCGCTTTATCAGCTGTCCTGAGAGTTTGGTAAACGATGAATATCGCAGCATGCTGGTTGATTCCACCATGTCAGATATTGTGACGTCGGATGTCGTCTCTGGTGTGATGGCCAATTGGCTCAAAGCCAGTTTAGAAAAATCAGGCTTTGATTTGAAGTCGTCTAAAGGCAGTACGGAAATTGATTTTTCTGATATTCACGGTGAAGGCAAAGCTTGGAAAGACACTTGGGGCGCAGGTCACGGAGTGAGTGCGACTGAGTGTGTTGAGAGTGTTGCTGACGTGGTTGACTCGTTAGCTGAAGAGCTTAAATCTTTGAAACCCACGCTTAACGACAAACTTGCTGCATGGCCTAAAGCGTAAACATTAAACAGCCATTTATAAGTCTTAGAAATGTAGCAGTAAGCATCCTAATAGGAAGAGGATTTGGTTTACTGCGAAATAAAGTAGTTCCTATATTTGTCTTTAATGATATTTGAAATCTATTGAGTACAAATATCCAATTTAGTCTAACCATGGAGGGATGGGCAAAATGATTGAGTTTGCATCCAAAACTGACCCACAAATAAAGCTTGGTCGCCACGATGTGGTCACTGATGACGGTGCTCAAAACTATCTTGTGCTACGTAATAAAGAGCCGCTGAATCTCGATGAGCATACGATGCTCGACTGCATTGATTATTGGGCTAAGCGCTCTCCAAATACCGTTTGTATGCGTGAAAGAGCCGCAGATGGTTGGTCGGAGATATCTTACAAAGAGTTTGCCTCTAGAGTGAAGAGCATAGCGACGCATTTAGGCACGTTAGATATCTCAGCGGACAAACCGCTGATGATCATCGCACCAAACTCTATCAATCATGCTTTGGTTGCCTTTGCCGCGATGACCATCGGTGTGCCTATTACTCCTGTGTCTATTGCCTATGCCGTCTATGGCAACTCCTTCGAGCGCCTGTCTAGTATCATCGATACTGTCAAGCCTGGCGTGATTCATTTTAGTAACACTAATTTATTTAAAAAAGCTGCAACTTTCATCCTTGATCATCATGACATACCGTGTATTGCATTTAATTCAGATATGGATGGTATCCCTGCGATTCGAAGCTTGCCACAAGTGACAGAGGCAGAAGTTGAGACGAGAAGAGCAGCGGTTACCCAAGACACTATTGCTAAAGTCATGATGACTTCAGGCTCTACGGGTAATCCAAAAGGCGTTATCAACACCCATCGAATGATGTATAGCAACCAATTTGCTCTTTATAAGATGTGGCCATTTTTGCAGGATATGACGCCAAGTTTAGTAAGCTGGCTACCATGGAGCCATACCTTTGGTGGCAACGTCTGCGTCAATATCGCTTTGTTTAATGGTGGCACCTTAACCATCGATGATGGCAAACCCGTTCCCGGGCATATTGGCAGAACCATCGAAAACATCTGCATGATTGAGCCTAATATTCACTTCAACGTCCCCGCTGGTATCGAAGCTCTATTGGCAGAGTTTGAAGAAAACCATCGCCAAGCGCGCAAGTTCTTTTCAGTGGTAAAAGTCATCTTCATTGCTGCTGCTGCCTTACCTGAAAAAACCAGAAATAGACTGGCTGAGCTTTCCATTGAGCTGGTCGGCACCAGTCCCAAGCTTTTGGCTGGCTGGGGTTCTACAGAAACCGCGCCTTTTGCTACCTGTCTAAACTTTGAGTCTGATATTGCTGTCAATATCGGTGTGCCCATGCCTGGAACCGAGATTAAACTAACACCAGTGCAAGATAAGATGGCGCTTGCCGTACGGGGGCCTAATGTTACCCCAGGATATTGGCGTAATGAGAAGGCAACGGCTGAAGCTTTTGATGCAGACGGTTTTTATTCGATGGGTGATGCAGGTCGATTAATCAATCCAGAGAATCCATCTGAAGGACTGATATTTGATGGTAGAACGTCTGAGAACTTCAAATTGCGCTCTGGCACCTGGGTCAATGTCAATGCGATCAGAGTAGGAGTTGTGACAGCATTAAAACCATACTTTTTAGATGCGGTGATTACAGGACACAACCAGTCGGAGATTGGTTTACTTATCGTGCCGAATATTGAGCGTCTGGCCAAGCAGTATCAGTTGAGTGAACAGCAACAAAATGCGGCTTATCTGCAAAAGCTCGATGGGGTGGTTGATCAGATAATAAACCTATTGGAAGAGTATAACGAGGTGTATTTCAGTAATAGTACGAGGATAGGTAGAGTCGCAATCATACCTGAACAGCCCTCTATTGAAAAAAATGAAATCACCGATAAAGGCTATTTAAATCAACGTGCCTTGTTAGAGAGTTGGTCGGAGCTCATCGATAAGATGCACGCTAAAGAGAGACAATCGAGTATTTACTTTCATTCTTTTTAAACCGAAATCGCTTACTTTTAACTACGGAGAAACACTAATGTCAATGAATATACGATCAATGGTCGATCACGAAAATGGATTAATAGATAGACGTATTTTTTGGGATGATGCTATCTATCAGCAAGAGCTTAAGCAGATTTTTGCCCGCTGCTGGCATTTTGTCGCCCACGAATCACAAGTCAAAACCTTTGGCGATTTTATCACCACGTATATCGGTGAAGATGCGGTTATTGTCGCAAGAGCGAAAGACAAAAGCATCAACGTCATGCTCAATGCCTGTCCGCATCGCGGCAATAAAGTGTGCTTTGCTGGTGAAGGTAAAATTCGCTCATTCGTTTGTAATTATCATGGCTGGGCGTTTGGTCTAGATGGCAAGCTTAATGGCATGCCTGCAAATGAATTATATGATCAAACTGAAGGTTTTAATAAAGAGGACTGGGGTCTACATAGAGCTCGCGTAGAGACTTATAAAGGCTTAGTGTTTGCAACTTTTGACGAAGAAGCGCCATCTTTAGGAGAGTATCTGGGTGATTTCCGTTGGTATCTAGATGCTATTTTAGATGTAGACGATAAAGGAACAGAGTTCCTTCCTGGGACGACCCGCTCATTACTCAAGTGTAACTGGAAATATCCTGCCGATAACTTTGTCGGTGATATTTATCACGCTTTATGGACGCATCTCGGTGCGGCAGAGGCAACGCTTAAAGAAGCAGGGGGGGTCGTCGTTAGCAATGAAAACTCCTATCAAGCCAGTGTTAACGGTCATGGTTGGGAGTTTTCATTAGCCAACAACTTTGGGAATGCGGCAACCATGGGTGATAAGGATATCATCAAATATTTACGCGCGCGTGAACAAGAGATAACCAAACGCTTAGGAGTGGCACGTGGAAAAATGCTGGGCTCAGTGGCATCAGGGCTTATCTTCCCCAACTTTGCCTTTTTGCCAGGTTTCTTAACTTTTAGAACTTTTTTACCTAAAGGGCCGACAGAGACAGAGCTACATAGCTGGACGTTGGTACCTAGTGAGGCATCAGACGAGATTAAAGACAAGTGGCGACTGGGCGCGATGCGTACGTTTTCGCCAAGTGGGATTTTGGAGATGGACGACGGTGAAAACTGGGAGCATGCCACGCTTGGCAACTCAGGATACGTCACGCGCAATCAAAAATTGTGCTATGCCATGAATCCAACAAAGGGCGAGGCGGTTCCTGTTGACTTACCTGGAACGGTGACCAAGGGTCAATTAAATGATGCCAACCAACGTCTATTTTTCAAGCGTTATACCGAATTTATGGAAGCTGGCAGTTGGGCCGATATTCCACTAGCAGAGTCAAAATTCTAAAGGGAGCTAGCCATGACCAGAGATCAATTATTAGCACTCGAAGCTAACGGGAAACATGTGGATATGCAAACCTTTTTTGATGTGCAAAGGTTTGTCAATCACGAAATATATCTGCTGAATCACGAGCTTCTTGAGGAGTGGGCAGATAATTTAGAAGATGATTTAATTTACTGGGCGCCTATCAGAGAAAATATCCTGCGTAGAAACCGTACGCCAGAGATTACCACCGCTAGGGTATCCTTGTTTGAAGAAGATAAAGATTCAATCATGATGCGCCTAAAACGTAATGATAGTGGCATGTGCTGGACAGAAGACCCACCAACCCGTCAGGTAACGGCGATATCGAACCTAGAAGTCTTTCATACAGATAAAGCGGACGAGTTTGAGGTTCATAGCGTATTTACGTTATACCGCAGTCGCTTTGAGCGGGATGATTCTACCTTAATGGGAAGGCGTAAAGACATCTGGCGCAAAGTAGGTGATGAGTACCGCTTGGCTGGGCGACTGATTCTGCTGCAACAATCTACATTACTGACCAAGAATTTAAACGTATTTATGTAATCTAGGGGCAATATGATGCAAATGCTATCGAATAGACGAGTGATTGTCACCGGAGCCGGCAGCGGTATCGGCAAAGCTATTGTAAAAAGATTTTTGCATGAAGGCGCTAAGGTACTTGCCGTCGTACGCAACCCTGAACAAATAGCTGAGTTCTTAGCCGATGAGAATTTCTGTTATGTGGTCGGTGACGTTAATGATTATGTAACCAACCAGTCCGCTGTAAATACAGCGATTGAGAAATGGGGCGGGCTCGATGCCATGATAGCCAATGCTGGCGTGTGGGATTTCTTTAAAAAACTGCAAAAAATGTCTTCGAAAGAGTTAGAAGATGGCTTTGATCAAATCATGTCAACCAACGTCAGAGCAGTATTGATGGCCGCTCATGCCAGCTATACCGCCTTAGAAGCCTCCCAGGGCTGCTTTATTACCACAGGTTCTAACGCCTGTTTTCGTCCAGGCGGTGGCGGGCCTTTATACACCGCTTCTAAATACGCCCTGCGCGGAGTCGTTGCCCAGTTAGCGTTAGATTTTGCGCCTAACGTGCGAGTCTGCGGGGTCGCGCCAGGTGCCACGGATACACCAATTGGTGGTCCTGAGGGTTTAAATCAGACTGGTAAATCAATGAATAAAGATCGCGAACGTTTAGAGTCCATGGGCAAACATATTCCTCTAGGCCGTGTCTCCTCTGCTGAGGAACACACCGATCTTTATGTCATGCTAGCAAGCGCGAAAGGTGCTAGGTATGTGACAGGCACTATTTTAGTCAGTGATGGAGGGTTATCTGCCGGCCAATAGTATTTATCAGACGTGCTTTTAATTTTGACAATAAGCAATAGCTGTAAAAGTAACCAAACCTAACTTTCATATTTATTTTGTACTCAAGGAAGAGTCTATGAAAATCTCTGTGCCTAATGCTGTGCCAAACAAACCTGCAGTAATGTATATGACATTATTCATGTGTTTTTTTATTGCCATTCTAGAAGGGTTTGATATTCAATCCATCGGTGTGGTGGCGTCATCAATTCAAGCGGAATTTAATTTAAGTAAAGGGCAGCTGGGTTGGATTTTTAGTGCTGCAACCCTAGGCATGTTTCCAGGAGCAATCGTTGCTGGACGTCTCTCAGATAAAATTGGTCGTAAAAAGATACTCATCTTTAGCGTGGCGTTATTCGGCCTCATGTCTCTTATGACGGCATTTACCACTGACTTTAGTTCATTGGTAATCGTCCGTTTTCTAACAGGCATCGGTATGGGTGGGGCGCTACCTTTGATGATTGCTATGTCATCAGAATCTGTTCCTGAACGTTGGAGTGCTACTGCGGTTAGTGTGATGTATGCAGGTGTACCCTTTGGTGCTGGTATTACTGCATTACTTGCAGGGGGCTTCAATGATATTGGAGAGTGGAAAAACATTTTTTACTTAGGTGGACTGACACCTATTGCTATTGTGCCACTGCTCTTTATTTTCTTAAAAGAAACCTATACCAAAAAAGAAGTGAGTCAAGATGCCGTTACAGAAAACACTGATTTTAAATTTATTTTATTCGGTGAAGGGCGTACCGCAACCACCATTCAAATTTGGCTGAGTTTCTTAGGTACCCTAATTGTTTTATATTTTATCCTAAATTGGTTACCTGTTTTGATGCAAAACAATGGCTTGAGTCTAAAAAGCGCGAGCAATATCCAAGTCGCTTATCAAGTAGGCGGAGTTTGTGGCGTGCTGATTTTAGGTTGGTTGTTGTCTAATATCAAGCTTAGGTCTGTCGTCATCATGATCTATGTTGGTATCTTACTAGGATTGTCTGCGTTAACTTTCTCCAAATCCCTAACCGCACTTATATTAGCCTCAGGTCTCTCAGGGTTTTTCATAACAGGTGGCCAGTCAGCTTTATATGCGCTAGCAGCTCGAGCTTATAGCAAAAACATGCGTGGTACCGGAGTTGGTGTGGCCGTTGCTATGGGGCGTGTTGGTTCGTTTGTAGGGCCTCTACTAGCGGGAGTTATCTTCTCTTATAACTCGAACTCTTCATTTGTGATTGGAAGTAGTATTCCAGTAATCATCATTGCTGGTGTCGCTGCCATACTACTGGCAAATAACATCGCTCGTCGTGAAAAAATAGATCAAGATGCGCTTTTAAAGGCTTAGACACATGACGGACGTTCGGTGTTAATTAATTTGATAAAACGGACTTTATTGATAAAATCATAGGAAATAAAACAATCATGCGTAAACTCACAAATATATCTTTGGCAGTGCTTGCTTATGTGCTGTGTTCACAGGCGCAAGCAATAGAGCTGGTCAAAAATGGCGATACCACCTTAAGTATTGGCGGTTATGTTAAAGCAGAAGGCGTATTTTCCTCGCCAGACAACGGCGAGTCTGATTTTGAAGGCAATGCTCGTGAGTCTCGCATTAACGTCACCACTACAACGCTAGTAGATGATAGAAAACTAAAAGGTTTTATCGAAGGGGATTTTTACGGAGATTATGCGTCAGGCGGATCCAATTTGCGCTTACGTCACGCTTATTTACAAGTAGATAATGTGACGGTTGGTAAAACTTGGAACGGTCAGTTTTTTGCGGTCGCTCCGCGCTTGACTGAACAACTTGATTTCTGGGGCACGGGTTTTGGAACCATCGCTGGTAGTGGGATTTATGCTCGTCCAGATTTGACGTTGCATTATGCCAATAAAGGACTGCGTCTGACCGCTCAAGACCCTGTATATGAAGAAGCGGATCTGCCAGATATGGTGGTCAGCTATAGTAATGATATCTCTAATTTTGGCTATACGTTAGCGGCTACGGCTCGTGAAGCTGGAACGGGAATTGAAAATGATGTGGATTCTGATCTGGGTCTTGGCGTCTCATTAGCGGGTAAACTGAGCTTGGGCAACGGCTCGCTACATGGTAGTGTTTATACAGGTAAAGGCATGGGGGTTTATTCTGGTGTGTGTACTACGGGTGCACTGACGCCAGTTAGTCTAAACTGTGATTCTGAAAATGGTAACCTTATTTCGCAAACTGGCTTTAGTATAGGCTATCGTCATGTCTTTTCACCAAGACTGCGTGGTAATATGCGCTACGGAGAGGTCAATGTAGACAATGAGGCAGATACTTCGATTGATATAAAGAGCGCCAACCTTATCTATACCTATTTACCAAATCTTGATGTCGGTGTTGAATGGCGAGACCGCAGTGACACGACACTCCCTTGGAGACAAGCGGGCCAGGAAGTGGAGGTTATGGCAAAATATACCTTCTGAATAGAGTCAATATTAGCATTTAATATGGCTTAGACTGTAAAACTCTAAGATGGTGATGGGTCAACTCTCATCACCATCTTACCTGATGAGAATTTCCCAAGTTTAAGTTTACGGGATTGACGGTAGGGGTCATATTAGAGCTCTAACGAGGCTTGTCCATCATTACTGTAAGGTAGAACTATCTATGCTTAGCAATTGAGCAACGTCAGGTATTTTACGATCATAAACAATGGCTTATCTGGTGCCTTCGATTTTAAATCCTCGAATGCATCAGTTCTAGTTGTGCGTTCTAATTAACATATCTCACTTTTGGGTGAGTATAAACTCTTACTAGCCCTCCGACCTTACTATGCTACGACACCTGTTAACTCTCGCTATTCATATGGTATATCGTTCAATTATTCATAATCTTGATTAAAAATAATAGATAACTCATCAGCTGCTTCTCGCATCACCGACACATAGCTCAATAATTCCTTTAAAGACTTTCGTACTGTTGGACCATGAGTAAATACTGTCGCGAATGGCTGCTGGTCACCATTTGGAAACCCCGATATCATTCAGGCCACCTAAGAATTTTGTAAAACTGACAAAACCCCACTGAGCATTTACTGTTAAGCCCAAGCAGGTTTTTTGTACCAAATCGTGCTAGGTACATATCACTCTATCCTATAAATACTGATAATCCGATACCCTAAAAAAGAACAAGATCGTCACCTGATGAGTAAGAGAGAATTAAACATCACCTTTATGAGTTGTCAGCAATATCGCTTACCTCTTTGAGCTTGGATTGGTGAACCTTTAGAAGATTTCAGTCACTCGTGATTACTATCAATTCAAAATATCGCATGACCTAGAAAGTAAATTGGTAGGTAATCTACTATACTTGTCTTAACGATAATAATTAATGAGCGAATGAATATGACAGCTATTTTAAGTGATGAGGATGAACCTCTTGTTGAAACAATAGCTCACGCCTGCGCCATTACCTTTCAAGGTAATGCTAGCAATAACATCCAACAAGACGCATTTTTCTTCTTAGATCACTGGTATCAAGAGAATTTAGGAATAATGCCTGTAACATCAGTGCAAGCGCCATTTTGTCTTGCGGTATCAGACGGCGTTGCCAGCTCTAACCAGTCACAGCACTGCTCGAAGGCAGTTGTTAAAGCAATTAGATCGCTATGGAATGACGAACAAGTAAACATCCAAAACATGACCTCAGATCGTATCTATACGCAACTGAGCCAAACCAAGCACACAAAAAAACGCTATGGCGCTGCAGCAACCCTCGCGATGATCATCGGCACACTAAACGATGATAAATCAATCAATATAGACATCACTCATGTCGGTGACAGCCGTGTGTACTTGCTAAGAAAAAACACAAAAGGATGGCAGTGCTTAACTCGTGACCATAACTTATTAAATGAGCTGGTAGATGAGAAGGCGCACGATGAAGATCGTCAAGCAAGTTTTGATGAGTATAATCGCACAGGTATGGCAGGCAGCTTATATAGTATCACTGAGTGCTTTGCATTGGCAGTGAATAGCGATGACCCAAGCAACGAGCCACCTAATAGTACAAAACAGACAATCACAGTGCAAGCAGGTGACAGTCTTGTTGTTTGTACTGACGGTATTCATGATTTAGTGTCAAGTAATGAATGGGCGCGTATCGATAATCAAACGGATTTACAAGAGTGGCTACAGACGCTTAAACAGCAAGTTTATGACTCTGATGGCAATGCCTATGATAATGGCACGGCGATTGTGGTGCGGTTAGATTAACCTTTTTATAAGAGCCTACTTTTAAAATGACAGTTTGATAGACTTTATAGCCTATAGAGCAGCCAATATGCCCACATACCCAGTCGCCAGCTACAACAAATCAACCCGTCTGTTTATGCTATATCAGCGCTTGCCACGTAGTAAAGACAAGGCAATATCACTCACAGAGCTAATGAACGTTTATGGCAATAATCCTAACCATTACGCAAACGAGCGTAAAAATTTAGAGAACGATCTAACAAGTCTCAATCAAATATTCAATGACGTTTTTCACAGCGACGCTTTAATGCGCCTGCCAGCATGGGGCAATAATATCAGCGGACAAACAGCAAGGTTTTATATTGAGCCAAGCTTTAGTATTGATGTCGTTAATGAGCAAACGGTGTTTTTTTGGCAAATGCTTGATAAATATACCGCAAATTATTTACCAACGTCTTTCAAGCAAAGTATTAGTGAAAAGCTTGGTCAGTTAGATCGTCAAGATAAGACCAGCTTCAATCAAAGCAGGCTAGGGCAGTGGCAAAATCATCTCATTACCCTGCCCAGTATCGTACAAGCACCAAAGCTTGATAGTGACGTGCTGGCTAGCATTCATCAAGCGTTGTTAGAGAATAAGCAACTACACATCACTTATAGAAAAAAATGGGATGAACATTCAAACGTTAGGATAATTTACCCCAAAGGTTTAGTCTTTATCGACAATATGATCTATCTTACTGGGTTTAATCCAACGAGTGATCATATCGATGATAACGTCCTGTTGAAGGCACATCGTAATTTTGCAGTTAATCGTATTGAAGCAGCTGAAGTAACAGAGCAGTTGGTACCGGACTGGGTAGAGCGCAATGCTTTTACTCTTGAGAATCTACGTAAGCTAGGAAAGTTGGAATTGAATAATGGTTTAAAAATCGGACTGGTTCTAAAGGTACAGAAATATGCCTGTCAGCACCTCTATGAGCGGCCGTTATCATCTACTCAAACGATTACGGTTATCGATGACACTTGGAATGAAGTGCGCGCAACGGTTGCCAATACGCAGCGCTTGCAAGATTGGCTAGTGAGTATGTCACAATTGGCAGTTGTGATTGAACCTGCTCAGTTAAAAGCGGTTATTTTAGAGCGTCTAGAAAGTGGGATGAAATTATATACAAAATAGTTGATCAAGAGTTTTACCAAAATCACTCAAACACAAATATATTTTTTAATTTAATCAAGGAGCTAGAATGACCACACCTAACTTATTTAAATTTGCCACCTCTGAATTATCACAAGACGCTTTTATCTGTTGGCTTCTTTCTTGGGCAGACCAAGACTATCAGACAGGAAACGATAAGCATAGAGCGCTAAACAGATTAGCAACCAGTGTATTGGCGTTATTCTTTAAAAAAGCGGGTAACTCGCTACCGAGTCGTATTGATAAAATAGTAGTGAAGCGTCAAGCGAATAACATTGATGTCCTTTGTATCATAAACGACACTTACTGCGTATTAATTGAAGATAAAGTAGGCAGTTTGCAGCATTCAGATCAATTGATTCGATACAAGCAGTTTATGCTCAATGGACACGCTCAAACCTTTACAGAGGATAAAATCATTCCTATTTATTTACAAACGCATGATCAAAGCAACTACAAAGCTGTGTTAAAGGACGGCTTTTATCCAGTAACTAGACGAGATTTATTAGACCTCTTTAATAGTGAACGAAATGCGGCACTGCAAGAGAGTGATATATATAGCGATTATCATAACCATCTGCAGTCTATTGAAGAAGCGGTGCAAAGCTTTAAGTCAAAACCTGTTAACGAATGGAAAAAACGGGCTTGGATTGGCTTTTTTCAACATTTGCAGTCTTACCTAGGAGAAGGCAATTGGGGTTATGTTGCTAATCCTTCGGGCGGCTTTATGGGCTTTTGGGGTCTGGGTCATAGAGTAGAGAATAATATAGATATTTACTTGCAAATCGAGCAAGAGAAAATCTGCTTTAAAATGTCTGTTCCTGATAAGGAAAGACGAAGTAAGATTAGGAATGAGTTCTATAAACTATTTAAGATAGAAGCTTCTGATTTTGATTTAAAAGTGACTAAGCCAAAGCGCTTTGGTTCAGGTAGGCATATGACCTTTGCTGTATTAGACACAGATATATTTGATGGTAAAAGTTCGATAGATCTGCAACAGGTAGATAGGCTAATGAATGAAGTACAAAAATTCATTAACCATACCGTAAATCAGTATAAAAATAAAAACGAGTAATAGTTGTAGTGTCATAATATTTAAAGTAATAAAGGGTCTAATGATGAAATATCAGCTCGACAACTCAAAAATAGATAGTGTTCCGTGTGTCGCCTTATACCGACCAGATAAAGACCATTATTCGCCATCTATTATCGCCTGTTTTATGATCAATGACGGTTGGAATGAGCAGGCACTACTAGCGCTAAAAGAAAAAGCAGAGGCTGATATTTTAGTAGGCTTACAGACAGATGAGCATAAGTATGAACGCTTAGATATTGTAGAAGGCATTATTAGATGCCAGCCTAATGAAGTAAATGATGTTGTTGAACTGCTAGATGTAAGGTCCGCAAGTACTATTATCGGTATAGATGTGATAGATGTTATAAACTTGTTTGAGGTTAGCAGTTCATTCCAGTTTGTTCAAGCGAGCTCTACAGGCGAGCATGAATTCGATATGATAAAGATAGCCACACACAAGCTAATTGATCTACTTGCAAAAGCTCATGATACTAAAGGAATATTTGTTGGCATGCAGAGTCCGCAAAGCTTGCCACTGGAATCCATGGCTTATGTAACAGAAGCTGTTGAAGAGTTGTTGTCTGGTGACGATACCTTTATATACTATAGTTCAAATAGTACTGATGAGCCTGAATTTTTTCGTTTGAATGGAATTTATGCTGAAGAAAAACAAAGCCACACGTAGTAAACGTATGGCTTTGGCTGCTACTATTAATTGAAGCTGGTTCTATTTGCTAACAGAATCCCCGCGCCACATAGCATGCTCACACACTGCGCAAAACCAACTTTCTTTTGCTCGCATGTAAGCAATATCGGCAGGTACTTCAATAGGACAGGCGCTTCCGCAATATTCGCAGCACACATCATCTAAGCAAGCGTAGCATTGGCTTACGGTTTCAAATAATACATGCGCACTAATGCTATATTTTTGACAAAGCAGATGGACATAATCAACATAACTCATTTTATGGTTATAGGCCCAATAGTCTTCACAGACCCGTTTGTCCCAAGCGTTTTGTGTCATGCTCCATTCAATGCTGATGCCCACAACGTGCTCCTTTTTTAATGACCTGATACCTACGATTAGCATTCCCTTTTTATAGTAATGATATCTATTGAACCAGTCACACCTATCATAATTAGCCAGCTATTGAGCAGCAAGATAGGTATATGACATAATAAAGCGTTAGTCAGCATAAAATAGTTTTTGACGGAAACTTAGTTATTGCCAACGAGTATTATTCTAGCAGAAAAGTAGTCACTGGCAAGTATTTTTTACTTACCAATAAGGATTTTATTGTGATTTCTTGTAATCTCCCTGTGCTTCTAGCAGAAAGACGACTACGGGTTGCCGATCTAGTAAGGATGACAGACATTAGTAAATCAACACTTCATAGGATTTATAACGATGAGACGACTCGTATAGAGTTCGATACCCTGAGTAAGTTGTGCCAGGTATTAAAAGTTACCCCTGGGGATGTTTTAAAGTATGTTCCCGATGGGAATGAAGAAGACTAAGCTTTATAAGAAGGTTGACTGAAATAATACGTTAACTTCCTCACCTAACTAAAATTGAAATTTTAAAATACTCTTTAGCCTTTATTTATCATAGGTTGAGGGGTATTTTTTTCGTCTAAAAAATGGTTGTATATCAACATGTCAGTTATCTAAACATAAGGATATGACAGCTATATTAAGGGGTTTACAATCGTTAGGTTATAACATACTATAGTTAATATAATTCACTATTATCGATATTAAAATGAATAGTATTCATCTAAAGCCTACTCAGAAGTTCATAACTTTTAGTAAATCTAATCTGGTTATTCATCAAGATGCGCAAAAGGCATTGTTGATATGGCATCAATTTAGGCCAAGAATGAGAGGTATAAATATACGTGGCTTGGATGACTATTATCGACCACCTCTACGTTTAATTACTGGCAAAGACTCGACTTACTATTTTTTTAACGAGTTTAGACGAATCAATAAGATTCTCACAGAAGAGACCAGTTTACGTCAGCCTTGCTTGGTTGCTGCTGAAAGCTTGCAAGACATTAAACGCTTGGCTTGGAGTGAGGTTGTCGAGCTGGCTTTCTCACGGGGAATTAATCACCCTGAGTTTTTTAAGGCAATCAGTAATAAGGCACCAAAAAGCATTATTTGCGAACTCATGAATATTGATCGCCTGACGGTAGATCATTACTGTAGGTTTGCTGGTATAAGCCCAAGCGCCTATGAGTATCAGCAGGGCAAAGCGGCTAATGATGAGATGATGTTGGGATTGCAGAAAAGTATGAGTTGGATGGATGCCTCTTATGAGCCAAACTAAACTATTTAATGATGTGACCGACAGGCAAGTGTTGAACAAGCTTATCCCAATAGGTTCACCACATCACATACAAATGCGTCAGCTCGTGATTGATGTAATCAGTCTGGTGCCAGATGATGATATTGATTCATTACAATCAACATCAGAATCTAATTCTGCAGACTTTACTGGGATAGACTGTGAAGATGTGATGAATCAAATCATTCGGCAAGGTAAAACAGTAGAGTGGGCGGTTACCTATATGCTGATAGTCTTTTATCAGGAGTATGGTGCAATAGACGTTAAGAGTAATGCTTGGCGGTTTATGAGTGGCTACTTAAAGGTTATGGTTATGATCACAGTACGCCATGACAAGCACTTTGCCAAAATAGATAAGCTGGGTGTTCGTGTTCGTATGGCCCTAAGACCTTCTGATCCACAACGTGGCATTCTCGACCAGTTAATTAGCATTCACGATCAGTGCGATGGCCTATCCTCATGCTTATCTCATATCAGACAATATGAAGCAAGCGTCAAACAGGAAGAGGCAACAGGTGAAAAAGCGAACCAATATCTTGCTAGTAAAATCGGTCAAATCAGGCTGGCTTATGAGGTAGCGATTGATAATAAGGCTTTCATTGGTAAAACCTATAATGAGAGTACTAAACGCGTAAAGTCGATAAAGACAGTAATCAAGACAGTGGTGAGTACTGACAATGAGCCACTACAAAGAATAGTGTTTGGTACGAAACAATCAAAAAAGCACAGTAATGTGGCAATCGCTGAAAATATTGCTGATGACAACGAAGTGCCATTGCTAGATAATGACTTTAAGCCAGCCACACAAATTGCTAAATCCTCTGAGCTACAGCAATGGCGATTGAAAAATAACCATCAACATGCCCGCCGTAATCAATTTCATTTCCCAACCAATCATCGCCAGCTGATCATTACCGGATATCAGATGCTATTTGCCACGCTTTGGCAACGCTTTATGAGTGTTGATAAAGAGAGTGGCACTGGGTATGCCATTTTACTGCTGTCACTGTTAAGCGGTCTTAGTATTGATAGCATCATTGCTGATTGGCAATGTAGTCTTAGTCAACGGAGGTATTTCATTTATGACCGTATCCGTAAAATCAGTTGTATTGCCATTACGATTGATGTGACGACCAATACTCGAAGTCATCTGCTTGCCCACAGACAAAGCTACGGCAGTACCTTTTATCGCGCACTGCCTGAAGCTTTACAAATTATGCTTGAGGATAAGATTACCGTTTCATCCGATACTGTTAAAGCCGCTATCTCTTACGCTAAAGATATATTGAACCTACCAGCACTGAGCCCCCAGTATATTGAAGCAGGGCTGTTTATCCTTATCAAAAATGAACTTAATAAGCCCCTACATGCTGACCTGATCACAGGCGTTGATGTAAGGCATAGCTCTGCGCTCTATTACACCAGCACTAAAACGATAGAGCTAGAGCAAACTTATATAAAAGCGGTAGAGCTGATAACTGAATACTGCAATGATGAGCAAAAAACACTTTTAATAGATGAATGCAGCGTACCGATGAACGGGCATAGAAGCCACATTGGTAGTGAGATGGCACTAAAGACCACAATGTGCCAGCAGTTCTTTAATCAACTGGCTGTCAGTGCCGAGAGCTTTAATGGCAAGCTAAAATCGCACATGGATCGCTATATTGCGCAGTTCAATAGTTATAGCATTTGGCTATGGCATATTGTTATGATCCAAACCGGTATTCGCCCAGTCAAGCACGCACCAGGATTGCTACACCAATTTGAATTTCAGCGGCGCATGCTATGGGTATCTGATAAAGAAGAGCGTCATGCACAGTCTGATGGCAGGCTCATTCCTCTTAGCAGTTTTTTGATAAAGGCTATTCAAAACTACATTATTTATATTAAGCAATTTGCCGCTATCTATAATTCATTATGTCCAGCAGCGCCTTATCCCATCAATGACATCTTGCAATCTGAGCGTCCCCTCATTCAAATTTACCAAAAAAATCCAAAAGGCTTTATCGGTATCACGCCAAGCCGCGTTCGATATGAGCTACAAGACTTTTTTAGTCATCAGGATAATTGGCTGCGCCATCAACTGAGGTCTATGCTGACAGAATGCGTGCCAGATTATCTGATTTGTGCGCTTTACGGTCATGAGCATCCGGATCAAGAATTCATGCATCCGATGTCATCAGGCTCTATTAATCAATTGCACCAGCTCAGCCCGCACCTAGATGCAATCGCCGACGAGCTTCACTTAAAACAAATTGAGGTTCGCTTATATGGATAATGTCACTGCGCACAAATTACGGCAGCTCAACAGAGATGATACTAAAAAAAGTGTCAAACACGCAGCTAAAGCTCTGATTGCGGGCTATGTTAATCAAAATCCCATGCAGACGCCTTGTGAGCTACAGCATCATTATGAGGCGATTAATGAGCTATTAGAAAATAAGTTTGATACTGCCCAAAACTTTCAATTAGCGCGGCGCGGGTTTTTAGAATTTATTCGTGATTATAATAAAGCCCATCAGCTATACCTCAATGAGCCTGTGGTGCCAATACTGGCAACTCGTGAGCGCCTGACTACTAACTATGACTGGTTTGTCAATGGACGCGCTGTAGCAGATAGCAGAGCTATGATGATAGATATCTGGCAACGTAAACGACGGTTCTCAGTGAACGATTTAGTTGAGGGACTGATTTATTGCAGTATTATGTATGGTGGTGTTAATGATATTGACATATTAAGAGCGCTATATGATTGGCTGTTTAGTGAGCGCCGTGCTTATCAGATTAGTCTGCCAGCAACTGATGGTAAAAATAAAGCAGGGCAATTAGCCGTAATACCGCTTAGCGTGCCTGATTATAACTATGGCTGCGCACTGGATAGTAGTGACGACTTGCAGCGCTTTATCGACTACGTACCCGACGATATGAGTTTGTGTTTTTTATATGCGCTAAAAGACAAGGACTTGAGTAAGACAAAAATAAAACCATTTAACACCATCATTAATGATATCTCAAAGACGCTTAAACTCACCAATAAAGATATTGAGCGTCCGCAGCACTCAATGCTTATTAAACATGCCAACTATCACTGGCGGCAGATGGAAGGTAGCTTAATTGATGGGGCGCTTTCTATTGTTAAACAAGGCGATCTTAAAACCACTGGGCTACCGACTGATAAGCTGAGTCGCTATAACCAAGAAGTTATCAATCCAAACCCTGAACCGCTTACATGGTCTGAGTTGTTTGATGCCAGTTATCAGGCGGTAGACAAATCACAGAACAAGCGAAATGCTATAGCTTATCCAAGCTTTAGCAAAAATCTAATTAAAGAAGTGCAAGATACGCTCAAACTTACTAGAAGCGCTGCTACTTCTACTATCACAACATTAAAGACAGATGCTAGCCAGCCTAATGCAACACGTTTGCTTGGCTGGACGTTATCGCTGCTTGATGACAAGAGTATTCGGCTCAATACGGTCAGTAAATATATCGGCTGCATTGGTCGCGACTGGCTAATGCTGACGATGGACGAGGATATTGATCACTGGGAGGGCGATGATTTCGAGGAAATCTATGAGCAGATTATTCAAAGTAAGGTGAAAGATGGTCGGAAAAACTCAACTCTGATTAAGTCATCAGAGTTTGAGGATGACGAGCCGATTAGTATAGATACCGATAAACAATCATCTAACCTAACCCGTCTAAAAGACACTCAGAAATTTACTTATGGCCGTCTGCGAGCATTCCATGATTATCAGCGAGCGCGTTTTGATGCATCTTATGTGTATTTTCCATGGGGTAATAACCGGCAAGCGGTTAAAGCCGAAATGATATCGCCACGTGTTTATCATGCGATGACAAGCTATATTCAATCATCAGATTTAGAATTTGAGCAAAAGCAGCTTTGTTTGATTGTTTTAGCACTTGCTTATCGCACTGGTATGCGAATTAACGAAATAATAGGTATTAAAGTTACCGACATTGCTGATATTGGTATTCTTAATGGACAGATGATTGAATACCCTAAAATTATTCTCAAACCTAACCGCTATCGTAGACTTAAAAGCAGCAGCGCTAAACGAGTAATACCGATAGATAGCTTGCTGAAAGCAGGTGAGCTAAAGCAATTTATTTCGTATTATCATCAGCAGCGTAGACTAAAAAGAAAATATTTATTTTCACAAGGTTCAGGTGACCAGCCACTGCCAGCAGTGTTTTTTAGTAATATGATGAAGATAATTTGGGATCGCTTATTAAGTAGTCATAGCTTTACCTTTCACAGCTTACGGCATACGGCACTTAGTCAGCTGACATTGGTGTTGAGTAGCTCGCCACTGGCTCAGGTGATGACAGACTATGATAAAAAGCATAGCGACAATATCATTAAGGCAATACTTGGTAATAATAAAGAGCAGGGCATTTGGTTTGGGCTGGCTAGTCTTGCAGGGCACCTAACGCCAGATACTACGTTTGAGCATTATATTCATACCGCGCATCTGCTGGCAGGTTGGCAGATGAGTCAAGCTAAAATTAGTATGCCTATAACTGTATTTGAGATGCTGACAGGTATTGGTTATCAAACGATAAATAGACAAGATGGCATGGCGTATGATGCAAGCACTAAACAGGTTCGTCTTGATAAGATGTGTGGTTATTTAATCAATAAGGTTGCTGGTAAAAGACCATTATTTATTGATAGTGATACATTGAACAATGAAGCTTGCCAGCAAGCCCGACAGTCAAAACCAGAAGAAGTAAGACAGTCTATATTTATTCATTCAAAAATATACGATGTAATTGCGTTATTAGAGGAACTACAGACAGTAAATGTTGATAAACGAGCAGGGCAGTTGGCAGAGGTCGCACTTCGGCATGGTATCGCTATCAGTGATGCTAGACAAGTTTACGATAATGCTTACCAGCTATTTACCGATGATAGATTGATTTTAGGAGCACCTACTGGGCATAAGAATCAAGCCATTTTAGTTAAGATGCTTGAGCGTGTATATCAGCTGTCAATTGATACACCTGATGAGCTAAAATTATTTATAGATATATTTGCAGTTAAACAGAACTTTAGTACTTCATCAATCCATTTTGGGATTAAGAAGAGTCAGCTTGAGATGCTACATCTGTTCGTAACAGTAGGTTGTCAGTTGATCGACGCCAGTCATTGGCAGATTAGGGCGTATAGCGAGCAAGCAGTACGCGATATTAAAAAAGGGCTAGGATTAGATAGCGCAATACGTGTCGGTACTCGTAAGAATTTTCATGGTTACGAGGTTAGAGTAGTTCAGAAAAAACGTAAACACTCTGATAGGAATATGGCTGTCATTGATGATTATTACTCTTCGTCAGGTGTGCTTAAGTATTTAGGCCATATTTTAATGATATCGAATAAAAATAGCCTTTAAGGAAAACTACTAAAATTTATATATAGTGCACTATATAAATCTCTGTATTCTGAAATAATCATATAAGGTTTAAATTGAATGCCTTACATTTATCTCTTAAAGACTATAGGAATAGCTTTCCCCATTTTCCTATAAAGTTATATTAAAGGAAACATCAGAAGCCCTTTGAATTCAAGCACCACAGTCGTTACTTTACTACTTTCCCCGTTTTCCCATAGTGCTTGGCATAAGATATATCAATCAAATTATTTCGATACATTTAAAGTTACTTAAACAAAACTATTTGTCTAGGTTATAATTATCACAACAATGTTCGGGTTTGGCTAATTATTATTGTAAATGGGCTAATTGGATGATAGATCTAGATTTTAGAACAATACGTAACCATGATGGTAGCCAAGATAATGGCTTTGAAGAGTTAGTGTGTCAATTAGCTCATTTAGAAAAACCATTCGATGCCGACTACTTTGTTCGTAAGGACGGAGGTGGTGGTGACGCTGGGGTTGAGTGTTTTTGGAAACTGCAAGATGATTCGGAACATGGCTGGCAAGCGAAGTATTTCCTAGATCCTCTTTCTACTAATCAATGGGGGCAAATTAATGAGTCTGTTAAGACGGCTTTAGTGAAGCATCCTAAGCTAACTAAATATTATGTTTGTATACCTAGAGATCTAAATGATAGTCGTAAAAAAGGGAGGGGCGGCAAAGTCGTCGAAAGCTCGCTTGATATATGGAGCGACTATGTAGAGAGGTGGAGCGCTTTAGCTTCAAGTAAAGGTATGCAAGTTGAGTTTATTCTATGGGGTAAACATGAGATATCTATACAATTACAACTTGATCAACCAAAGTACGCTGGACGAGCAAGATACTGGTTTGGAACGCCTATTTTAACTAAAAATGACTTTGAAAAACTGGCTCGACGATCAGAGCGGTCTCTAGGTGAGCGTTATACACCAGAGTTTCACATAGACTTACCTATTGCTGAAGTATTTAAGGCACTTGGTGAACCCAAGTATTGGCAAACTGTAGTCAGTAAGAACATTAACAAATGGATTAAAGGTTTTTCTGAAAAAATAGATTCAATAAGACAAGAGATACCTCAAAATAGACTAAACGAAGTTGATTTTGTTGATGATTATGTATTGTTAAAATCAGGATTGTTACATCATCTTCAAGAAGGTTTTACCAAAATAAATATTCCGCCATATTTAGATAAATTAAATGCTTTAGACTCAAAAATTATGGGTTATTTTAAGCTCATAAATGAACATAGAATGCCAATTAAGGAACTTGATATATCAATCAATGAACATGTAGTTGATTTACAAAAAGCGAATATTGAGTTGATAAACTTTTTTACTTCTCGTGATTTTAAGGCTTCCTTACAAAATGCTTTGTTACTAGCGGGTGAGGCGGGTATTGGTAAGTCTCATTTGCTTTGCGATATAATGACCCATGCTGTCAAATCCGTAGAACCAAACTTGGGAGATTTTAATTACGCAGC
>CAUPWW010000021.1:0-38664 GCA_963515535.1 uncultured Psychrobacter sp. | reverse complement strand
CTTGGTAATCCGCCTCTTCAGTTTGATTTGCTTATTTCAAGTTGAGAGTGGGGTAAAAATTACATTTCGAGCGCTATTTTTATCCTTAATTTTTAATATTGGCTTTAGCAATTGGTCATAAAGTTATTCTAATCTCTAGATAGTGCTTCTACAGGATCTAATTTAGCAGCGTTACGTGCAGGCAAGAAGCCGAAAACAACGCCAATTAGCGTCGAGCAAATAAAGGCGGCAATAATAGATGTTGGTGAATAAATGACTTGGAAGCTGTCACCGCCAACACGATTTATGATTTCACCGATGGCAAATGCCAGTCCAATCCCCAATAGTCCGCCTAAGATACAGACCAAAACGGCTTCAATGAGAAACTGCTGCATGATATCGCTTTGACGGGCACCAACGGCCATCCGAACGCCAATCTCATTGGTGCGTTCGGTCACTGATACCAGCATGATATTCATGACACCAATACCGCCGACGATTAACGAGATAATAGCGATAGAGGATATCAGCAAGGTCATTGTTGCGGTGGTCGCTTCAATAGTTTGGCGAATCGAGTCGGAGTTACGGATGCGAAAATCATCGGTGCCATGCCGACCTATCATAAGCTCAGAGATAGCAGCTTCAGCGGCGGCGGAGGAGATATTGTTATCAATCAGCGCGACAAAGCTTTCAATATAAGCGCTGCCTATCAGCCGCGACATCATGGTGGTGTAGGGCATATAGAGCGTGGGCGAATCAACGCTACGACGAAAGCCGCCATCGTTTGGCTCTAAGACACCAATAACGCGCCCAGGAACACTACCAATTAGTAATACCTCGCCAATTGGATTGGCATTGTCGGGAAAAAAGGTTTTATTGGCATTATCATCGATAATAATATCTTGGGTACGGCGCAGGATACTTTGTTCATCGAAACCTTGACCTAGGGCCAATTTTTCACCGCTGACAACAAGGTAGTCTTTACCAACGCCGCTGATACTGGCGGCTTCTTGAATATTACGATAGCGGACGTTCATATTGCTATTGAGCTGCGGGCTGACACTGACCACATAAGGTTGGTCAGCGACCGCTTGAGCGTCTTGTGGGGTTAGATTGTCATCGTTGTATTGACGCCTAGGATCGCCGTAGGGGTAGCCATCGGTGACGGTGATAGTATTGGTGCCTAAAGAGCTGATATTGGACAATATCTGCTCTTGTGAGCCTTTACCAAGACCGACGACTGATACCACCGACGCAATACCAATGATAATTCCTAACATCGTCAATAAGGTGCGCATTTTATGAGCGCGCATGGCCAGCAAGGACATTTTAAACGCTTCAAATAAGCGGTCGATAAAGCTGCTAAAGGCGCTTTTACGGTGCTTATCTATGACAGCCGCTGGCTGTGGTTCTGCGTGTTGGTAATCGTCGTTTTTATAGTCGGCAATGATATAGCCGTCTTTGATTTCGATGACACGCTCAGCTTGGGCGGCAAGGCTAGGGTCGTGAGTGACCATGATGATGGTATGGCCTTGGGCGTTTAAATCTTTGAGGATTTGGACAACATCTTCGCCCGATTTACTATCAAGCGCGCCCGTTGGCTCATCGGCTAAGATGATATCGCCGCCATTCATTAGCGCCCTTGCGATAGAAACGCGCTGCTGCTGACCGCCTGACAGCTGGCTTGGACGATTATTGACCTTGTCGCCCAGTCCTAAGTCTGACAATAGCTTTTCGGCGCGCTCGCTGCGAACTTGTCCATCCATCCCTGCATAGACTGCCGGTACCGAAACGTTGTCGCGAGCGTTGATATCACCCAATAAATGATAGCGCTGAAAAATAAAACCAAAGTGCTCACGGCGTAGTTTTGCTAGCTCATCGGCATCTAGGCGGCTGACCGATTGACCAAATATTTTATAGTCGCCCGCTGTTGCTTGATCTAAGCAGCCCAAGATATTCATCAAGGTGGATTTGCCTGAGCCCGATTGGCCAATGATAGCGACCATCTCACCTTGATTGATGGTCAAATTGATATCATGTAAGACGCGAATGGTTTGCTCGCCAGCTGGAAACTCTCTAATCAAGCCTTTGACTTCCATCAAAGGCTGATCAGTGGCATTAAACGTCGGGTCTTGATTACTCATTTGCTATCCTGCTTATCTCAAATCTTACGTCATTATCAAAGCCAAAGCTGATGTACTGCTGGCGACGATTTATTTAAATATTCTTAGCAAACTTTAAATACTAGAAGGGTCGACCGCCTCTGCCACCTTTACCGCCTTTGCCTTTATCAGCACTTTCCTCGCTTAATATGACTTCATCACCTTCTTTTAGACCGCTTAATATTTCCGCATTAACTCGGTTATTGATACCGACTTTGACCGTTTGCTCAACGACTTCGCCATCGGCTTTAAGGACACGTACCATCGCCGTGGTTGCACCAGAGCCATTGTCCGAACGAGAGTTACTATCAGAACGGGAGTTTTTATCGGCAGTTGCGGCAGTATCATCAGTAGCTGTACCTTTTTTAGCATTCCTAGACTTGCGAGATTTGCTGGCAGGCTGCAGGGCAGCAGAGGGAATAAGTAGCGCGTCTTTTGCTTGATCGATGACGATATAGACTTGTGCAGTCATATCAATACGAAAGCGGCGCTCGGTGTTGGGTACTTCGATATAACCGACGTAGTAAATGGCGGCATCGGTCGAGCTGGTATCGCTGATTTTTTCAGGAGCCGGTTCAATGGCTTTGAGGGTCGCGTCATATTTTTGGTCAGGATTGCCGATGATATTAAAATAAACGGGTAAGCCTGCTTTGACATTAATAACGTCGGCTTCAGAGATTTGCGCGTTGATACGCACGGTCGATAAATCTGCTAAGGTGACGATGGTTGGCGCGGTTTGATTGGCGTTGACCGTCGTCCCTTGCTCGGTGGTTACCGATACCACTGTCCCTGACATCGGCGCGCGAATGGTGGTATAGCTTAAATCTTCCTGCGCGGTGCTAACGTTGGTTTGAGATTTACGTAGCGCCGCTTGTTGGCTATTGATATTGGCTTTGGTCGTTGCTATAGCCGCTTTTGCGGTATCGATAGCCGCGCGCGCATTAGCAACAGCAGCTTGGGCGGTAGCAACTTTGGTCGCTTGCGTGTCATAATCTTGCTGCGATATGGCATCGATAGCCAGTAAGGCTTGCAAACGTGAAAAGTCTGCTTGTGCTTGCTTTAGTTCAGCTTGACGGCTGGCAAGATCCGCTTGCGCACTTTTTAGACCTGCTTGACGACTTAACAACTCGGCACGGGCACTTTGTAGTGCCGCTTCACTTTGCTCAAGGCTCGCTTGCTCATTGCTTAGATTATTTCTTTGCGTCACCTGATCAATCTGAGCAATTAAGTCGCCTTTTTTGACTTCATCGCCGACGTCGACAAACAGCCGCGTTACTTCACCAGATACCTGCGCACCCACATCGACGGTATTTAACGCCTTCACTTTGCCGGAGGCCATGACGTTATTTTCGATATCGCCAATCTCAGCGGTCGCCGTTAGATAGTTGGGTGTGGTGTCTTTTGGTTTAAAGGTTTTGTAGGCTAAAGCTCCTAAAGCTACGATGACAAGGGCAATGACGCCCCATTTGATAGCAGACTTTTTGCTCATTTTGCGCATGACAACAATCCAATCACAGTTAAATCAAGTGTAGCTATAGTAGAGGCTTGACGCCTAAAAGGGAATGGCAATTAGTTTGCGAAACGTTAAGAGGAAGAATTGTAGCGGTAATAATTATTAAATTTTAAACAAAAAAATAACCCTATATAGAGGGTTAAATAGGAAAAAGTGATAAGTTGTTTAATAATAAATGCTTTAGATGATGACGCGGGACAGGAAGACGTTTTTTTTGCTTGTTTGCTTGATAGTTTAATGGGCTTTAAACAGACGTTGACCTGACAGCTCAAGCGCTGCTTGTAATAATAACTCCCACGCTGGCTGGCGCACCAAACCCTTAATTGCTTGGTCACACTTATAAAGCAGAGCTGGCCAAGTGGCCGTTTGAGCTTTTGAATGGCGGCGGCAGGCTTGCTGGTATAAGCCTTGTTTGCTACGCCAAATGCCAATTGCTTGCGGGTCTTGTCCGTCCATCAATTGCATGATTTGCCGCATGTCTTTACTAATCGCCCATAAAACCAAGGTGGTTGGCTCATCGGTGGCTTTTAATTGAAAGATGATTTTAGCAACTTGGGCGCTGTTGCCAGCAAGCATGGCATCGGATAAATCGAACACGCTAAACTGCGCGTCGCTGACCAATGCCGCTTGTAAGTCATTAATATCTAATGCCACATTTGTCGCCACATTTGTCATAGACGCGTTAGAGGGTTTTGCAGTATTGGTATTATAGTTAGTGCTGCTATCAACCTCTGCCACCAATTGCGGCGCAAATAAATACGATAGCCGCCACAAGGTTTGATAGGCACTGAGCAAATGATGCTCGGTATGTGACATCAAAAGTTGCCACGCTTCTTGCGATAAGGTTAAGCCAAACTGCTGGGCTTGTATCTGTAATAACTGTTGGCGCTGCTGCTCATTATATAAATTGCAGTCGATAACATGACCATATTGCGCAAACGGTGCAAACCATTTGCTGGTCTGTGCGCGTTTATCTTGCTTTGGCATGAGCCATAACAAACTATGACTATGTGCCCCTGTCTGTGCATCTATGGCAAAACGTTCTAGCTCGGCAATGACGGCTTTATCAGGTTTATGGTTGCCTGTTACGATAAGCGCGCTTGCATCGTCGAATAAAGATTGGCTACCAAGCTCTGACAACACTTCTTGCCAGCTCTTTACCGATACCAGCTCGATACGCTTAATAGCATAGTTCTGTGCGCGCCAATGCGGACGCAGCGCATCGATAAGCCATTGACTGAGTAACGGCTCGTCACCGTGCGCCAGCCACAAGCCCGTTACTGCAACGGATGGTTGGAGCAGTTTTGGATAAGCTTGTATAAAGGTATCTTGCATAGAGAGAATGACACAAGGTTATATTAAGATTTTGGTGCTATCACGGCAGTAGATACTGAGCCTTTACCATTTTGCATAGCTGATTTGGTACTATTAGGCGCAACTTTAGGCAGCGCAATTGCCACATATTGGTCAGTAATTCGGCGCGCTAAACTATCGTAAAGCCAATCACGAATTTGATCGCCTTGCTGATCATCGGTACTCACCGATGCTTCGTTATACTGGTAGCTACGCTCAACTTGGATAGGGTTGGTCAGTGTCACAGGTTTGCCATTCACGATGCTTTGATAGCTAACATCAGCTGACATTACCAAGCGAATCTCTGTTAAGACGCCAACTAACTCGTAACGTTTAAAGCGGACATTGTTAACGGTAATCGCCGCGATAGGTTCAGCGCCCGCTTTTTGATTATTGTTAGCCACATCTGCTAAGGTCATATTATCAATCACCTCGACCCCTAACGCTTTTAAGCGACTAACAAGCGGCAGTTTTAGCGGAAATGAGGTACGATTGTCTTCGATAATTACCGCGGTCTTGTTGATGTCAAACAACATCGGCGCATCATAACCGCGTAGCTGAAAGCCGCAACCACTAAGACTAACACCTGCGCCCAAAACTGCAAACATTAGCAAGGCGGTCAGTAGCATCGTTGCCAGTTTTTGCGCGCTTGATTTATAAGTCATGGTGCTTTGTCCGTTGAATTTTGCTTGCTGTGCCTGCAAAGCTCGGTGCTGATACGACATAATCGCTATCCTTATTTTGATAAGAAGACCCAAGAAAGAGCGTTTGAAAACGCCATGATTGAAGTCACAGCGTTTAAAAATCTAACCCTTAAAAGGTCTAACCTGCCACCACGATATTAACCAGTTTATTCGGTACGACGATTTCTTTTTTGATTTCGCCAGTTAGGAATTTTGCCACGCCTTCAAGCGCTTTTGCTTGCGCTTTTAGCTGCTCAGGATCGCTATTAGGGGCGACATCCATTTTACCGCGCACTTTACCGTTCACCTGCACTACCATGGTAATCATATCTTGCACTAGTGCGCTTGTATCGACTTCTGGATAGCTTAGGGTGACGGTATCCATTCCTAACTGTTCAAGCAAATGCTCACCGATGTGCGGCGCGTATACCGATAGGATAATCAATAAATCAATCAAGGCTTCATGCTGTACTTGTAGGTCTTGCTCGCCGTTTGCTTTAAAGTTAGCAAGCTCGTTAGCAAGCTCCATTAAGCTAGAAACTGGCGTATTAAGTGCCAAGCGCTTACCCAAATCACTATCAATCTTGCCAATGGTTTCGTGGGTTTTACGGCGTAGGGCTTTGGCTTCTTTGCTTAAGTTATCGGTATTTAATGCTTCATTATTAAGCTGCTCAAGGCTTAAATTGGCATCAGCAAGTGCCTGCATGTGCTCAGTCGCAATGCGCCATACTTTTTTCACAAAGTTATAAGGGCCTTTTAGCGCGTCGTCTGACCATTCTAGCGTTTGGTCAGCAGGCGCCGTAAATAGCGTATATAAACGAACGGTATCGGCGCCATATTTATCAATGGTAAGTTGTGGGTCGACGCCGTTGTTTTTTGATTTCGACATTTTCTCAATTTTACCAATGGTCACTGGCTGACCGTCAGATTTCAAAGTCGCTTTAATCGGCTGACCACGCTCGTTATAGTCGATATCGATGTCTTCGGTAAAGTAATAAGTGGTACTGCCATCGGCGTTGACGCGGTAGAATGTACCAGCAAGTACCATACCTTGGGTCATCAAATTGGCAAATGGCTCATCGCCTGATACCAAGTTTTCATCGCGCATGAGCTTATGGAAGAATCGCGCATAAAGCAAATGCATCACCGCGTGTTCGACACCGCCGATATATTGATCAACCGGCAGCCATTTGTTGGCAGCAGATTTATTGACCATATTGACTGTATCGTGTGGACTGGCAAAGCGCGCATAGTACCAGCTTGATTCGACAAAGGTATCAAAGGTATCGGTTTCACGCTCAGCAGGATTGCCACATTTCGGACAAGTGGTATTGACAAATTCGGGGATATTTTTTAGTGGATTACCGCGACCGTCAGGGACGACGTCCGTTGGTAGCACCACTGGCAAGTCTTGCTCTTCAACTGGTACGGTACCGCAATGCTCACAGTTGACCATTGGGATAGGGCAGCCCCAATAGCGCTGGCGCGAGACGCCCCAATCGCGCAGACGGTATTGGATTTTTTTCTTGGCAAGCTGTTGTGGCTCAAGTTTGGCAAGCATCGCTTCAAACGCTTGTTCGAAGTCCATGCCGTCAAATTCGCCTGAATTGACTAAGGTATTGCGCTCGGTATAAGCACGATTGCTCTCAGTATTATTCGCTTTAGCGTCAGCTTCTACTTGATCTAAAAAGCCAGCAGGAATGTCAATCACTTGTTTAATAGGCAAATTGTATTTAGTCGCAAACTCGTAATCGCGCTCGTCGTGGGCAGGAACCGCCATCACCGCACCTGAGCCATAGCTCATGAGTACATAGTTGGCAACCCATACTGGCACCTCTTCGCCAGTCAGTGGGTGAGTGACGGTCAGACCAGTATCCATGCCAATTTTTTCCGCTTTAGCCAAATCCGCTTCAGCAACTGAGCCTTTTTTACACAGCGCATTAAACTGGGCAATCGCCTCATCTTGCTCAGCAGCATATTGTGCCAATGGATGCTCGGCTGCGACCGCGACATAGGTCACGCCCATCAAGGTATCTGGACGCGTCGTGAACACATCTAGGGTATTGCTTTCGCCAGCAAGCTCATAAGGGAAATGGACTTCCATACCGGCACTACGACCAATCCAGTTACGCTGCATGGTCAATACTTCAGATGGCCAGTGACCTTCTAGTTGATCTAAATCATCAAGCAGCTCATCGGCATAATCGGTGATGTTAAAGTAATACATTGGAATGTCACGCTTTTCGACTGGTGCGCCACTACGCCAACCTTTACCATCAATGACTTGCTCATTGGCTAAGACGGTATTGTCGACCGGATCCCAGTTGACGGTGGCAAGCTTTTTATAAACCAAGCCTTTTTTGTATAATTGCAAAAACAACCACTGTTCCCACTGGTAATACTCAGGGCTACAAGTGGCAAATTCGCGTGACCAGTCAATAGACAAACCAAGCAATTTAAGCTGCGCGCGCATGCTGTCAATATTGGCAAATGTCCATTTGGCAGGCGGCGTCTGATTGGCAATTGCCGCGTTTTCTGCTGGCAGACCAAAACCATCCCAACCCATTGGCTGCATGACCTCATAGCCTTTTAGGCGATAATAACGGCTTAGCACATCAGAGATGGTATAGTTACGCACGTGACCCATATGCAGCTTACCGCTTGGGTAAGGGAACATCGACAGCATATAGCGACTTGGCTTGTCACTTGACTCATTACTGACTTCAAAGCGCTTGTCAGTTGCCCATTTGGCTTGCTGCGCCGCTTCGATCAGTTGCGGCTGATACTGGGCGTTATCGATAGAAGTATTATTGGTATGGGTAGTATTAGCAGTTTCTGCTGTCACGGCGTTGCTCATAGTTGGCTCGGAATAGGTTATTACAGATAAATTGGGTAAAATTTTACAATGCCATAGCATAGCCTAATTTGGCAAAAATTGCGATGATATGATAGAGCGTTTGCTCACCGTAAAGGTGATAAATCTGCAAAGTGAATACGCGTATGCCTGTTTTAATCGTCTTTTATTCGTCATCAGCCAAATGCTCATGCGTGTTGGGTATAATAAACAAAATAATGATCATTGATTTGGAGTTTTTATGACCATCACCATTTACGGTATCAAATCTTGTAGCACTATGAAAAAGGCTTTTACCAAACTTGATGAGCTAGGCGTTAACTACGATTTTCATGATTATAAAAAACAAGGCATTGATAAAGAAAGTGTTCAACGCTGGATAGAAAGTTTAGGCATTGACAAAGTATTGAATAAACGCGGCATGACTTGGCGCAAGCTCACCGACGAGCAAAAGCAAGGCGCTGATGCCAATATAGATACTGCCATTGATTTACTGATAGAAAATACCAGTATGATTAAGCGTCCGATCGTAGAAGGTCAGCTGGCAGATAAAAATAATGGTCAGCCGATACTGTTATGCGCTTTCGATGAAGCTGAGTTTGATAAGATTTTTTCGTAAAGAAAGTTTTTGACTAAATGCAAAAGCCCGAACTTAAATGTTAAGTTTGGGCTTTCTTATATGGAAAATTACTAAGCTCGCTAGCTCATTGATGAATCTAAATCACGACTAATCAAAGTACCGACGCCTTCGTTGGTAAAAATCTCAAGTAGCGTGGCATGTGGCACCCGACCGTCGACGATAACCGCGCTTTTTACGCCGCTACGTACCGCATCAAGCGCGCACTGGATTTTAGGAATCATACCGCCTGAAATCGTACCATCTTCGATTAAACTATCGACTTTTTTTGGTGTCAAGCCAGTCACGACTTCGCCGTCACGGCCCAATACGCCTTTAATGTTAGTCAGGAGCATCAGTTTTTCTGCTTGCAAAAATTCTGCGACTTTACCGGCGACCAAATCGGCGTTGATATTATAAGTGTTGCCCTCAGAGTCAACCCCAAGCGGCGCAATCACAGGGATAAAATCAGAGGCAATCAGCATATTAATCACGTCTTTATTGACGCTGACCACATCACCGACGAAGCCCAAGTCAACAGGAGCTGCAATGCCATTTGCGCCGATTTTTTCCATCATTAGTTTTTTGGCTTGGATTAAATTGGCGTCTTTACCCGTTAGACCAATCGCACGGCCACCGTGCTTATTAATGAGGCTCACGATAGATTTATTGACGCTACCGCCGAGTACCATCTCAACGACATCCATGGTATTTTTGTCAGTGACGCGCATGCCATCGATGCGGTCAGATTGACGGCCGAGCTCTTTTAACAAATTATCCACTTGTGGACCACCGCCGTGTACGACCACGGGATGCATGCCGACGGTTTTTAATAACACAATATCACGCGCAAAGGAGCTTTCAAGCGCAGGGTCGGTCATGGCATTGCCGCCGTATTTGACAACGATGAGCTTATCAACAAAGCGTTGAATATAAGGCAGCGCCGTGGTTAATACTTCTGCGGTAATTTTGGCTTCATCCAAATTAAGCGTCATGAAAAGCTCCTAAAAGACAAGGTTAAGCGATTGATTGAAGGTTTTTAATTCTCTTTAGCGTTCTTTGCTAAAATAAATGATTAACATCAGTGAGATAACAGCTATTCAGCAGCAATAGCCAAAATTTGCGCAGCTAACTGTGCGTCAAAGGGACGGCATAAAGCGGCAAACCTCGTTTGCACATCGATAAGGTCGTCGATGCTATCACCAGCAAAGCGCACGGTTAGGTTTTGACTGGTATTTGATTGGCGCAATACGCCAAACCCGCGCGCAAAATCTAAGCGCACGCCATCGATACAGCTAAGCTTGGTACCTACTGGCAATAAGGCTTGCGCCTGCTCTAAAGTAGTAGATTGGCTTTGCTGCGAGCACGTACAAAGTGACGGCGCACAGGCGACCACAGCTTGCGGGTCTAGTTGCTCAATAATGGCGGTCGATGTCGCATGAACCAATTGCTGTAAATACTGACAAAATCTTGCCAGTTGCTGCACGATAGAGCAGTCGTTAGCTATGGTTTTTGGTAGCGGTAAATAATGGTCAGCCGTACTGACGATAATGGGTAAACCTTTAATAATATCGGCTAGGCTTTTTGTACGAGTTGACTGAGTACCTTGAGATTTTCCCAACCAATGGAGCAGTCGTAATGCTGCATACATAGCGTCATCATAAAGTATAAAGCGGCTATCATTAAAAATAAAATGTCCGGATAATTCTCCTGCAAAGATAATTTGCCCGTTAGACTGCTGCATTTGCTGGCGCATGAGGCTGCTGCCGGTTTTGCTCAGCACAGGTGTTGCGCCAATTTCACTGATAAGCTTTGGCAGATGATGACAGCATTTAATATCAAAGAGCACTAGCGTGCTTGATAACGAACTTTTTAATGTTTGCGGACTTTCAATAACCGCGATTTTTGCTAATAAATACAGCAGATGATCAGGCGTGACGACTTTGCCCCGATTATCGACCACCATTAACCGATCGCCATCACCATCAAAGGCGATACCGATATCTGCCTGATGCAGAAGCACGCTTTGCTGTAACTGCTTAAGGCGCTGCGGTTCAGACGGATCAGGGTTGCCCGACGGAAAATTACCGTTTGGAGTGTCATTTAACATGATGACGCGGCGGCAAAAATGGGCAAATAAAGGCTTGGCGATATTGCTGGTGGCGCCATGCATACAATCAATCACCACCACTAAATCAAGTTTAGTAGAAAGTATTTGGCTAACAGGGTGATAGATTTGCTTAAAAACTTTTGTAATAGCGTCGCTATAAGCGCTGGCAACTTGCTTAGCAGGTAAATGTTGTTGTTTATGATAAATAGGCTTAGTAATGCTGTCCAAAGACGGATTTTGCGCATTATCAATACCCAGCTGCTGATATAGCGCTTGAATGTCTGCGCTGCTAGGAGAGATATGATTGACTAACCATTTAACCCCTAAAATATCTTTAGCAGAATGGCTGGCAGTGACGATAATGCCATGCCCCTGATATTGCTCCGCCCAAAAAATCATCATCGGCGTGGTCACTAAGCCCAGTTGGATGACTTGTATGCCTTGCTCGGACAACATATTAGCAAGTGTCTGCGCAATGGTATTGCTATCACAGCGCACATCATAGCCAATGACGACGATGGTTTTTTTGTTAGCGTTTTGGTTATTATTTTTATTAATATTTTCGTTATGAATACTTGGCTGGACTTGATAAAGATGGGCAAAAGCGTGCCCCAATGCCTGAATAAAGTCAGCGGTAAAATGCTGGCGCGTTCCACGAATATCATAAGCACGAAATAAGGAGTGCTGCGCAGCAAAAGATGGCATCGCGTACTCTCCTTATAGTCGTGATAAATAGGGTCGTGGTGAATGAAAAATCGCTGATTATTTTTGTTGCTGCGATTGATGCTAAATAAAAATCCAATAATGTTTCATGCTTATAGTCAATGCTACTGACGACCAGAATGGCCAAAACCACTTGCACCGCGAGCGCTGGTATCGCTAAACTCTGCCACCACTTCAAACTCAGGACGAGCGACTGGTACAACCACATATTGCGCCATACGATCGCTTGGGTTTAAGACAAAATCTTCATTACTACGATTCCAAATACTGACCATCAGCTCACCTTGATAATCGGCATCAATTAAGCCGACCAAATTACCCAATACGATACCATGCTTATGACCGAGACCTGAACGCGGTAAAATCATACCCGCAAAATTGGGGTCTTGGATATAAACGGCAAGGCCCGTGCCTATTAAATGCGTTGCCCCAGCTTTAATCGTCAAAGGTTCATCAATGCAAGCACGTAAGTCGATACCTGCGCTGCCATCGGTAGCGCGCGTTGGTAGTGAGAACGCTTTATCTTCAGTAATTTTAGGGTTTAATACTTTAACTTGTACAGCTTGCATAACGCACTCACTTAACGATGTAATGGTTGTATAAACAGAACGAATCACATTTTTAACGGTTAGGTTTTAAATGCTTAACAGCAACTATTTTGATTATAAATAGCTGCTGATTGCTAACTTTTATTTTTCAACTTTGTATGACCGATTGACTAAAGAATCAGCACGCTCGCCAAACCCAAAAACGACATAAAGCCGACAATATCGGTCACGGTGGTCAAGATAACCGAGGCGGATAGCGCAGGATCGATATTCATACGTTTGAGCATCAGTGGAATACTGATGCCCGAAACGTTAGCGGCGGTCATATTAATCGCGATAGCAAGACCAATAACGGCGCTGATTTTGATGTCATGAAACCACAATTGGGCAATAATAGCCATGATTATCGCCCATATGATACCGTTTATCGCGCCAACCCACAGCTCTTTATTTAATAACCATAGGCGATTTGACCCACCGATTTGACCCATGGCCATACCGCGAATAATCACCGTCAGCGTCTGCGAGCCTGCAATGCCGCCCATACTGGCAACCACAGGCATGAGTATCGCCAGCGCCACGACCTTTGCCAATACCGCTTCAAACTGACCAATGACGGCGGCGGCCAATAGCGCGGTAAATAAATTGATACCGAGCCAAATACTACGGCTTTTGGCACTGGTCAAAATAGGCGCAAACAGCTCTTCATCTTGGCTTACACCAGCAAGGTTTTTCATGGTGCTATCGACATCATCTTGGATAATTTCCATGATATCTTCGCCATTTAACTGACCGACCAGCTCGCCATGACTATTAATCACTGGCGCAAAGCGAATATCTTCTGAGCGAAAAATCGCTGCCGCATCTTGAATATCCAAGCGATCATTGACAGTGATGGCGCTATGAATCAAATCGGCGACTAAGGTGCTTTGCTGGTTTTTAATTAAGTCCGCTAGGCTTAATAAGCCAAGCAGTTGCTGGCTTTGGTCGACGACCAACAGCTCTTGGCTTTCATCATCGAGTAAGTCAGCATTTTCTCGTAGCCAGTTTTGTACTTCTGCAAGGGTAATGTCATCCCGAATCTGTATGAGGTCAGGGTCCATATAACTGCCGACTTCCCAGTCTTCATAAGTATCGAGCTTATTGACCTGCACTCGGATGTCTTCATCCAAGGTTGCCATCACCGAGGTGCGCACACTTTCGGTAACGGTATCTAAAATCTCGGAGATATCTTGCGCATCCAGATCTTGGGTAAACAGCGATATCTCTTTTAAAGAAACGCTCTCCAATAGCGGCTGGCGGGTATCAAACTCAAGCTCTGCCAGTACTTTACCTTTGATGTCTTCTGGCACCTGTGCCCAAATCAATAAGCGATTTTGGTTAGGGAAGGATTCAAGTAAGCTGGCAATCTCATATTCTGATTGCTTTTCTAAAAACTCAGTAATCGCCGCATACGCTTTTTCTGCTACCAATTCTTGCAAATATAATAACTTATATTCGCCGCTTGCTTCTGCCGGATTATAGTCAGCCTGTCGGGTCAATGGTCGTTCAGGATTCGGCGTCGAGGTGGGCATAAAATTTCCAAGTTTTTAAAAGGTATTCATATAAAAATTGAGTTTACCGCTCATATAAAGAGGGGTAAACACGGTAACGCTTAAGTTTGAAACTTAACGATTTCCCAATAAGGCGCGAATATTGGCCAAGTATTCATCAGCGACTTTTTCAGGGTCTTTGCTGGCTTTTTTCTTTTTCGCTTTGGCCGGCCAGTCGATATGATCTTCTGGTAATTCATCCAAAAAACGCGATTCAGAGGTGACGCGCATTTGCCCGCCTGCACGGCGCTGGGTCGCAAGCGTCAACGTCAGCTCACGGCGAGCGCGGGTAATACCCACGTACATTAAACGCCTTTCTTCCTCAATCGTTTCACTGAGGATAGAGTTGCGGTGCGGTAGCATTTCTTCCTCAAGTCCCATGATATAGACAAAATCAAACTCCAAGCCTTTTGCCGCATGTAAGGTCATCAGGTTCACTTTATTGGTATTTTCTTCTTCTTGCTGCTGCTCGAGCATGTCAAGCAGCACCAATTTGCGAATAATAGTATCAATGGTACGGTCTTCATCTTCTTCAGCGCGATTAATCAATGACTGAATACTGGTATAGAGCATGTCGATATTATCGATGCGGTTTTTTTCTTGTTGCGGCGTTTTGGCGTCGCTACGGACAAAGTCGATATAGCCGGTTTCGTCAATCATTTGACGGACGATAGGCACGGGGTCGGGGTGCTGATCGAGCTCACGGGTATAATGCTCGATGAAATCGCCAAACTCTTTTAAGGTACCATAGGCTTTTGACGGCAAGACGTGAGCAAGACCAGCGTGGGTACAAGAGGCGAGTAGCGAGATGCTATGCTCTTGCGAAAATAAACCAAGCTTTTCAAGCGTTGCTGGTCCCATGCCGCGTTTAGGCGTATTGATAATGCGTAAAAACGCGCTGTCGTCTTCGGGGTTTAAAATCAGACGCAGATAACCCATGATGTCTTTGATTTCGCTACGGGCAAAAAACGACTGACCGCCCGATAATTTATACGGCACTTGCAGCTGACGCAATTGCGCTTCAAGCATGCGCGCCTGAAAGTTACTACGGTAAAGAACGGCGTATTGCTCCCATTCATTACCAAAACGCAGTTTATGGGTGACAATCTCCTTTGCCACCCGCTCTGATTCATCATCGTCATTACGGCAATTAATGATGCGGATTTTTTCGCCTTGACCTTTATCTGACCACAGTTTCTTTTCAAATAAATGCTCGTTATTGGTAATAACGGCGTTGGCAGAGGTCAAAATACGCGTGGTTGAACGATAATTTTGCTCAAGCATGACGATTTTTAATTTGGGGAAATCTTCTTTTAGCAAGGCCATGTTTTCAGGCTTGGCACCGCGCCAGGCATAGATAGATTGGTCATCGTCGCCCACGACGGTAAAACGCCCTTGTGGTCCGACCAGATATTTAATCATCTCATACTGGGCGGTATTGGTATCTTGATATTCATCGACCAATAAATAACGAATACGGTTTTGCCATTTATCGCGCAGCTCAGCGTTTTCACGTAAGATTTTGGTCGGCAGTACAATCAAATCATCAAAATCAACGGCATTATAAGCGCGCAAATTGCGCTCGTATAAGGCATAAAGCGTGGCAAAAATCATGTCTTCTGGATCGTCTAAGGTTTCCATCGCCTTATCCGGCTCAATCAGATCGTTTTTCCAATCAGAAATCATTTTTATCGCTTTACCGACCAGCTCGCGACTTTCCGCGCCACTTAAATTGTCACGCATCATCAGCTCCATCAGCAAACGTTTACTGTCGTCGCTATCCATGATGGAGAAGTTGCCTTTAAGCGGTGTATGAATCAGCTCATAACGTAAAAATTGCAAACCAAATTGATGAAATGTCGATACCGTTAAACCGCGAGTTTTTTCACTGGGCAGCAATTTACTGACGCGCGCTTTCATCTCACGCGCTGCTTTATTGGTAAAGGTCACCGCGGTGATACGCTCGGCTGGCATGTTGCATTCTTCGATGAGATAGGCAATTTTACGGGTAATCACCGAGGTTTTACCAGAGCCTGCCCCAGCCAATACCAATAAAGGTCCTGAGACATAAAGCATGGCTTCTTGTTGTTTGGGATTAAGTTGACTCATAAAATGACCTGTAAGACAAAAGCAAAAAAGAAGATAAAACGAATAACGGATAGTAGCATCGTTAACGAAAGGCGTTGTCCATCAAAATATGGCAAAAGGTAGCTATACTGTTGTTAAAACGATGATTTCAATCAAACGCTACTTTTAATAATATAGTCAATTAAAAGTAAAACTGTTATAAATTCAGGGGCGATACAGGTATAAATTTTCCTTGCTTGCTGTGTTCACAGAGGCTGCGCAAAATTCATTCCTGTATCGCTGTAAAACTTTTAAATTGAATCAACTATATGATGATAAAAACCATAACGGAAATAAGAATAGAGTTTTTGCTAAAAACGATATTTACGATAAAGTGCCAGCAATAATAAAGGGTAACAAAATGTGTGTTCAAATAACGCTAAAGCGTCAAAATAAGGTGGGCTATTATAAAGCAAAAACCTTGTCTTTGGGTGAGGAGTTGGCAGCGGATTTTGAGTCAAAAAAGTCTTTTCTTTGCGCAGCTTACACTATATATAGCAGTGCCCACATAAAAATTCAGATTCGCACGTAATATAAGGTAACGTCTATAACATAGTTTATGGTAAAAAAAACATATTTTTTTTGCAGATAAAATGACCACTCAATGCAGTTAAAAACTAGCTTTTGATTGCCGATATGCGTATAGTACGTAAATAATTTATGCCAGTTGTCACGTCATTGTTGACCACGTGTATGAGCTATTAAATCAATTAAGTAAGCCAATAAATACGATATTGATTTAATACGTTGATCTTACGTTGTTAAAAGATGCGTTGGGCGACCAGCCTTTTATCCGCGTGCATGCCGGAATATCTATAGTTGGTCATGTCTGACATCGTCGTTGATAAGCTTGATAATTGGTTATTACCAGCACAGTACCTAAAATAGTTACTTAAATGCAGTGGCTCAATGACAGTCGCTTTGTGTTTTCGTCTGCGTTATGCCTGTCGCTAGACGACCTTGAATAGGTCAGTGCTTGCGCTTGGCTTAACACTCTATTGGGTGAGGAGCACGTATTATCATGTCTGCTTTTAATTGGTCAGCAGTTGCTTTTATTCTAGCCGCCATTGGGCTAGTTGTCTTTATGCTGGTCGTGCCGCGCTTACTTGGCGGTCGTTCTCAGGGCTCACAAAAAGAAGAGATATTTGAAGCGGGTGTTGTCGGAGCTGGCAACGCCCGCATTCGTTTGTCTGCCAAATTCTATTTGGTGGCGATTTTCTTTGTGATTTTCGATCTAGAAGCTCTCTATCTCTATGCTTATGCCGTTTCAGTACGAGAAGCTGGCTGGCTTGGCTTTGCCGCCGCTGCTGTGTTTATTACCATCCTAATCATCGGTTTGATATACGAGCTGAGTTTGGGGGCGATGAACTGGGCACCTGCTGATAAGCGTCGCAAAAAAGCACGTCTATATGCAGCGCCAGCAGGTTTTAATTTGGCAGATATTACCAAGTTCGATGGCGTTGATGAGCTGGTGGTTGATCCGACAGGCAAGATACCAGCACAGTCCTCTGGACAGATTAATGTCTCAAACAATATTGAGACCAATCGTCGTCACCTACAAAACATCGATCATATTAATACCACGGGTAATGTGACGTCAGTGGATTTTGCCACCGCTACACAACAAGACTAGCTTTAAGCTCATTGCTTTTACGCTCTGATTTACCTCTAAATGGTCATTTATTAATAATAGAAGTTATGGCGCTAGTGATGCTAGATACTTGTCACGCAGCGCTTAAAATAAAGGTTGTATGTTATGAAATACACATTAACAAAAGCCAACCCTGATGCAGATGTCTATCCTGCACAGACCAGTCAAACGGTCAATGACCCTATCGAAGAAGAAGTCAATAAAAACGTCTTTATGGGTCGTCTTGAAGACCTTGTCCATTCAACAGCAAACTGGGGCCGTAAGCACTCACTGTGGCCATTTAACTTTGGTACCTCTTGCTGTTATGTCGAATATGCCACCACCTTAACCGCGGTTCACGATTTATCACGTTTCGGTGCCGAAGTTATCCGCGCCTCCCCCCGACAGGCGGACGTGATGATTGTTGCTGGTACTTGCTTTGTGAAAATGGCACCGGTTATTCAGCGCCTTTATGAGCAAATGCTGGAGCCAAAATGGGTCATCTCGATGGGCGCGTGTGCCAACTCGGGCGGCATGTATGATATCTACTCAGTGGTGCAAGGCGTCGATAAAATCATTCCTGTCGATGTCTATGTGCCTGGTTGCCCACCGCGTCCAGAAGCTTTGATTCAAGGTTTGATGCTGCTGCAAGAGTCGATTACCAAAGAGCGCCGTCCGTTAGGTATTCATGTTAATGAGCAGGGCATTTATCAGCCGCAAATGACACCTGAGCGTGACCGTAAGCAAGCGGACCGTATCGCGGTGAAAAACTTGCGTAGCCCAGACAGTATTTAGTTTATTAGCTCAGTGGTTCATAATTCTTAGAAGTGCGCGTACGCTTATCACAGCTCGGTTATGATTGACATAGCTGGGTTATGATTAATGAAGGAAGACATCATTCATGGTCACGGTAGTTGAAAACATCGATCCTAATAACAGGGATCTTAACAACAGGGACAAGATCAAACCTGTCCCAGCAGTTATCAAAGAGCTGGAAGAAAAATATGCTGGTAAGTTTGTCATACAGCACACGGTGGATGAGATTCCAACGGTGTGGGTGGCGCGTGCCGACTTATTAGACGTCCTATTATACCTGCGTAAATTGCCAAAACCTTATGTCATGCTCTTTGACTTATCCGCGATAGATGAGCGCTTGCGTCAACATCGTCAAGGTTTGCCAGACAGTGATTTTACGGTGTTTTACCACTTAATGTCGCTTGAGCGAAATAGCGATGTGCGTATCAAAGTCGCCCTAAGCGAGGACGATCTCAACGTACCGAGCGCGACCAAAATTTGGCCAAATGCCAACTGGTATGAGCGCGAAGTCTGGGATATGTTCGGTATTGTCTTTAGCGGCCATCCGCATTTAACGCGTATTTTATTGCCAAAATATTGGGAAGGGCATCCGCTGCGTAAAGAATATCATGCGCGCGCGACTGAGTTTACCCCGTATTTCTTAAATAACGCCAAACAACAATATGAGCAAGAAAACCTGCGTTTTGTCCCTGAAGAGTGGGGCATGAAGCGCTCGGGCCGTGATGAAGACTTTATGTTCTTGAATATCGGTCCTAACCATCCATCGGCGCACGGTGCGTTCCGTTTGGTACTTCAGCTTGACGGCGAGGAAGTGGTCGATTGTATCCCTGATATTGGTTATCACCATCGCGGCGCTGAAAAGATGGCTGAGCGTCAAACGTGGCACTCCTTTATTCCTTATACCGACCGTATTGACTATCTCGGCGGTGTAATGAATGAGCTACCGTATATCATGTCGGTCGAAAAGCTTGCTGGTATTAAGGTGCCGCCTCGCGCTGAAACCATCCGCGTGATGATGAGCGAGTTTTTTCGTATTACCAATAACTTGCTATACGTCGGTACCTTTATTCAGGATGCGGGCGGTATGACGCCAGTATTCTATATGTTTACCGATCGCCAAAAAGCTTATGACGTCATCGAAGCGGTGACTGGCTACCGTATGCACCCAGCATGGTTCCGTATCGGCGGTACAGCACACGACTTACCGCGCGGTTGGCAGCGTTTGGTGCGTGAGTTCCTAGATTGGATGCCAAAACGTTTAGATGAATACATCAAAGCGGCATTGCAAAACAGTGTGCTAAAAGGTCGTACCCAAGGCGTTGCGCAGTACAATACCAAGCAAGCGTTGGCGTGGGGCGTGACTGGTGCAGGTTTACGTGCCACAGGTTTGGATTTTGATTTACGTAAAGCGCGTCCGTATATGGGCTATGAGAATTACGACTTTGAGATTCCAGTTGGTTATAACGGCGATGCTTATGATCGCTGTATGGTAAAAATCGAAGAGATGCGTCAGTCGTTACATATCATCCGTCAATGTATGGATAATATGCCGCAAGGTCCTTATAAGGCAGATCATCCATTGGCAGTACCACCGCCAAAGGACCGTACTTTAAACGATATCGAAACTTTGATTAATCACTTTATCTCGGTTTCTTGGGGTCCTGTGATGCCAGCGGGTGAGTGCACCACGATTGTGGAAGCCACCAAAGGTCTAAATAGTTATTACATTACCTCAGATAAAGCGACGATGAGCTATCGTACCCGTATCCGTACGCCGACATTTGCGCATTTGCAGCAAATGCCATCGGTGATTAATGGCTCGTTGGTTTCTGATGCCATTATGTATTTAGCCTCGATTGATATTGTCATGGCCGATTGTGACCGTTAAGTGCTAGATGTTAAATATTAAAAGTAAGACACGTTTTATTAATATGTTATCGCCAGACTGGCACACCAAAACGCTGTTGCTGCGCCAAGCGCTATATAGACAGTGGGCTGAGTGAGGAAAGAAGAAGATTATGAGAATTGTTTCCGATAAAATGCCAAAAGTAGATGTGGCAAGTATCTTAACCGCAGAAGAGATTGCGGCTATCCATGAGTTTATGCATCATTATCCCCATCCGCGAGCAGCGTCTTTAGATGCTCTAAAAATTGTTCAAAAGCGTAACGGCTGGGTCGATGATGCGCAAGTTAATGCTATCGCCAATATTCTAAATATCCCTGTGACCGACATGGATGGGGTGGCAACTTTCTTTAACCGTATCTATCGTCAGCCGGTCGGTCGCAATGTCATCCTTATTTGTGATTCGGTCGCTTGTTATTTAACGGGCTACGAAGCGCTGGCGGCTGAATTAAAAGCGCAGCTGGGCATCGACTATGGTCAAACCACCGCTGACAATCGCTTTACGCTATTGCCGATTTGCTGTTTGGGCAACTGTGACAAAGGTCCTGCTGTGTTAATTAATGAAGACACTTATGGTCCTGTGCAGCCCACCGAAGTCGCCCAATTGTTGGAGCTATACGCATGAGTTTAACCATTTCAGAGCAGATTGCTCGTCGCGCTCAAGGCAAAGCGCCTAGCCAATTAAATGACCAGCGCATTCCAGTTTATGGCGACAAAGCAACCGCTACTAGCGAAACCAAACCACTAACATGGCGCTTGGCACATCACGATGCAATCCTAGATTTAGCGACTTATGAATCGCTACGTGGTTTTGAGGCCTTAAAGATAGCTTTAAACCAATCGCCAGCCGATACTCTAAATACCATTAAAGAAGCAGTGGTCAAAGGTCGCGGCGGTGCAGGTTTCCCAGCTGGTATTAAATGGTCGTTGATGGCACCACCCGATGGCGGTCCACGTTATCTCGTCTGTAATGCCGATGAGATGGAGCCGGGCACCTTTAAAGACCGTCTCTTAATGGAGCGCCTACCGTTACAACTTATCGAAGGTATGCTAATTTCTGCCTACGCGATTGGGGCAACCGCTGGTTATATCTTTATTCGCGGCGAGTATATCTTAGCAGCAGAGCGTCTAACAGCAGCACTTGAAGAGTTGCGCGCCAATAACTTGGTCGGCGACAATATCTTAGGCTCTGACTTTAGCTTTGATTTGCATGTTCATACCGGCGCTGGTCGTTATATTTGCGGTGAAGAAACCGCGTTGATTAACTGTCTTGAAGGTCGCCGTGCTAATCCGCGTACCAAACCGCCATTTCCACAAGTGGCAGGTGCATGGGGACGTCCGACCGTCGTTAATAATGTTGAAACTTTGCATAACGTTTCAGCGATTATTTTGCATGGTAGTAAATGGTATCAAGATTTGCCCAAAGCAAAAGGCGTGGTCGAAACTCCAGGCACCAAGCTATTTGGTTGTTCAGGGCTGGTCAATGATCCCGGCCTTTGGGAGTTACCATTTGGTTATACTGCGCGTGAAATTATCGAAGATTTTGCTGGCGGTATGCAAGAAGGTAAAAAGCTAAAAGCTTGGCTGCCGGGCGGCGCATCGACTGACTTTTTAACCGCAGAGCATTTAGATACGGTCGTCGATTTTGACACCATTCAAAAAGCTGGTAGTCGTATGGGTACAGGGCTCATCATGGTCGTTGATGAAGAACAAGATATGGTGCCATTACTGCGCAACCTTGAGGTTTTTTTCCAACGTGAATCGTGTGGTTGGTGTACGCCATGCCGTGATGGTCTACCGTGGGGCGTTAAATTGCTCACCGCCATTAACGACGGTCAAGGTCAAATCGGTGACGTTGAAAAATTAGAAGAGTTGACTCGTGACTTATGGATCGGCAAAACCTTCTGCGCGCATGCGCCGGGTGCGATGGAACCACTGATGAGTGCGATTAAATATTTCCGTTCTGAGTTTGATCAAAAAATTGCGCAGGCGGTTGGTGAAGATGTTATTGAGGCTGCAGCTCATCAACAGCCAGAAGTGAAATAAGGAGAGCGGCATGGCAGTCATACATATTGATGGAACCACTGTCGAAGTAGATAGCAGCGACAACTTGCTTCAGGCTTGTTTATCGCTTGGCATTGATGTGCCGTATTTTTGTTATCACCCCGCCTTAGGTTCAGTCGGCTCTTGCCGTCAATGCGCGGTTAAGCAATACCAAAACAAAGAAGATATGGAAGCGGGTCGCGGTCGCCTGGTGATGTCCTGTATGGTCGCTCCAGGCGATGATATGTACATCTCGGTCACCGATGATGAAGCCAAAGCGTTTCGTAAATCGATGGTTGAGCTTTTGATGGTCAACCACCCGCACGACTGCCCGACCTGTGAAGAAGGCGGACATTGTCATTTGCAAGACATGACTTATATGTCGGGTCATAATCGTCGTCGCTATCGCTTTACCAAACGCACCCATCACAATCAAGAGCTTGGGCCGTTTATCGCTCATGAAATGAACCGCTGTATCGCTTGCTATCGCTGCGTACGTTTTTATAAAGACTACGCAGGCGGCGAAGATTTGGGCGTCTATGGTTCAAACGAGCGCGTTTATTTTGGTCGTGATAAAGACGGTCAGTTCGAAAGCGAGTTCTCAGGTAACCTAACCGAAGTCTGCCCAACCGGTGTATTTACCGATAAAACTCACTCAGATCGCTATAACCGAAAGTGGGATATGCAGTATGCGCCAAGCATCTGTCATGGCTGCTCAGCGGGCTGTAACATCTCAGCGGGTGAGCGTTATGGTGAGCTGCGCCGAATCGAAAACCGTTATAACGGTGAAGTAAACCGTTACTTCTTATGTGACCGTGGTCGCTTTGGTTACGGCTATGTCAACCGCGTAGACCGCCCAACGCAGGCGCTTGAGCGTATCAATGACAAGCACGTCAAAATCAATATCGATTACGCGCTTGATGAAACCATCAAACGTATCAAAGACAAAAAAGTTATCGGTATTGGCTCACCACGTGCCAGCCTTGAGACCAACTTTGCGCTAAAAAATATGGTCGGCTTTGATAGCTTCTCAACGGGCTTAAACCATCAGCAGCAAGCACTGGTCAATAAATGTATTGAAGTATTAAGCACTGAGGGTATTTATAATCCCGGTATGGCTGATATCGAAAGCCATGACGCAGTATTGGTATTGGGTGAAGATATTACCCAGACTTCATCGCGTGTGGCGCTATCGATTCGTCAAGCGGCAAAAAACGAAGCGATTAAAATGGCAGCAGCGACCAAAACCCAATCTTGGCTGGCTGAGCCCGTCAAACGTATTGGACAAGGCGTGCAAAGTCCGGTCTATATCATCGATGTTATCCAAACCAAACTAGAAGATATCAGTAAAGTTAGCGTCGTTGCGACTCCAGAAGATATTATCAAACTTGGCTTTAAAGTTGCCGATGCGATTGCCAATCTTGCAGATGATTTAGCGCAAATAGCAGACGCGCAACGTGCCCAACAAGATGCTGATAAAGCGTCTGACCCAATGCAAGCGCTAGCCCAGCAAATCGCGTATGACTTAATCCAAGCGGATAAACCTTTGGTGGTTTCGGGTACTAGCTTATCGTCGACTGCATTGATAGAAGCAGCGGCGCAAATCACTCAAGCGCTGACCCAAAAGCGTGCGGCGATTAAAGCCACTGAACAGCAGCAAGTCGAAGCACATAACGCTAAGGTCGAAGCTGCCGAAGCACAAGCAGCAACGGCGCAGCAAAGCGAAGACAAAGACTTGTCTGCTAAGCCAAATAAACCAGAAACTGGCGTTAATACCGAGGCGCAAGACGATGTCGAGCGTGAGCCTGCAACCAAGCTTGAGCTCAAAGAGGTCAATAAAAACTATCACGCGCAAGCGGGTATTTATTTAGCGGTTCCTGATGCCAATAGTATTGGCGTTTGTATGCTGGGTGGTCAATCGGTCGAAGAGTTATTGGCGACTGATTTTGATGTGGTTATCGTGGCTGAAAACCAGCTAACCGATGCCATTGATGCGCATAAGTTAACCCAGCTATTGGCGGATAAAACCGTTATCGCCCTTGACCATCAATTGCTTGATTGGCATAAAGACGTCGATATCGTTCTCCCAGCCGCGAGCTTTGCCGAAGCGGACGGTACGCTTATCTCTGCTGAAGGTCGTGCGCAGCGCTTCTTCCAAGTTTATGATAACGAATATTATCACCCAATGAGTAGTATCAAAGAAGGCTGGCGCTGGTTACATGCCGTGCATAGCAGCTTAGAAGGTCGCGATGTCGACTGGACGCTGCTTGATGATGTCATCAATGCGCTAATCGCTACCCATCCTAAGCTTGCTGGTATTAAAGATGCGGCTCCTGACGCCGATTACCGCATGACTGGCCTAAAAATTGCCCGTCAGCCGCGCCGCTACTCAGGCCGTACCTCGATGCGTGCGCCAGTATCTGTGCATGAGCCGATGCAGCCAAAAGATTTGGATACCGGCTTAACCTTTTCAATGGAAGGCTATAGCGGTAAGCAGACGCCAAGCTCGATGATTCCTTTTGCCAGTGCGGCTGGTTGGAACTCACCGCAAGCGTGGAATAAATACCAAGATAAAGTCGGTGGTAGCCTTAGAAATGGTGATCCAGGTGTCCGTTTATTTGATCGCTTAGAGCGTCTAGCCACGCGCCAATATGTCGCGCCAGAAGCTACCTCAGCAACGACGACAGATATGCAGCAAGGACAAGCCAAATTGGTGCCAGTTTATAACCTGTATGCTAGCTCGATGATGGCATCGCGTAGCCCAGTGGTTGCTGAACAATTGCCAGTAGCAGCATGGCGCGTCGGTATCGACGATGCCAAAACATGGGGTCTTGCAGCGGGTGATTATCTGGCGATTGAGATTGATAAACAGCAAATCACCTTACCCGTTGAGCTCGTTGGTTACTTAGCAGAAGGCTGTATCGGCTATCCGGTTGGGCAAGTGAGTATTATCCATCCGTCCATGCCAGCGTCAGTACGCAAAGTCGATGCACCAGTGACGATGATGGGCAGTATGGCCACTGATAACACGTTAACCGCCAATAACAATAATCGCGCCGCGCCATTAAATAGCGCGCCGACCACCACACAGGAGGTGTAATTTGCAAGTTACCCGTATTATCCCTGATGTGCCAAGCTTTTTGGCTGGTATGATGACCTTTGATACTTGGTCGATACTGTTTATGGTCGTGCAAGCGCTGGTTATCTTTTTGGTGGTGGTTATCGTGGCGGCGTTGATGATTGTTTATGAGCGCCGCATGCTAGCGCTTTGGCAAGATCGTTACGGTCCGAACCGTGTCGGTCCATTTGGCTCGCTGCAGCTGATTGCTGATATGCTCAAAATCTTCTTTAAAGAAGATTGGACGCCAAACTTTACTGATAAGTTTATGTTTACCTTGGCACCAGCGGTTGCCATGTTTACCGCCTTGGCATCCTTTGCCATTATTCCTATTTCGCCAACCCTTGGGGTTGCTGATTGGGATATCGGCATTTTGTTTTTCTTTGCCATGGCAGGTATCGCCGTCTATGCGGTGATGTTCGGTGGTTGGGCGTCTGCCAATAAATTTTCACTACTTGGCGGCTTACGTTCAGCGGCACAAACCATCAGTTATGAAGTTTTTTTAGGCTTATCATTGATGGGTGTGGTTGCGCTAACGGGCTCCTTTAACCTACGTGAAATCGTTGAATCGCAAATTGACGGCTGGTATATCATTCCGCAGTTTTTTGGCTTTTTAACCTTTGTCGTCGCTGGTGTTGCTGTGACCCATAGACATCCGTTCGATCAGCCAGAAGCCGAGCAAGAGCTTGCTGAAGGGTATCATGTCGAATATTCGGGCATGAAGTTTGGTATGTTCTTTATCGGTGAATATGTCAACGTCGTGCTGATTTCTGCCTTGATGACCTGTTTGTTTTTTGGCGGTTGGCTTGCGCCGTTTAATTTAGATATTCCTTTTATTCCACCAGCTTTTTGGTTCATGATTAAAACGCTATTCTTTATGACCATGTTTATTTTGGCTCGAGGCTCACTCATGCGTCCACGCTATGATCAGGTGATGAACTTTGGCTGGAAAATCTGCCTGCCGGTAACTTTGATTAATCTATTGGTAACCGCCGCGGTGATTTTGATTTTCTCCCCAACGTTGTAGTTATTACTAGTAGCCATCACTAGCCATTACTGATGAACTAGGGTAAAGCTGATAAGGATAATAATCCCATGTTTACTACGATAAAAAAGACCGTCATTGGTATGTTTACCATTGTCCGCAGTATGTGGATGGTCAATAGTCATGCAATCAGGCCGCGTGACACCATTCTTTATCCAGAAGAGCCGGTACCGGTACCGCCACGCTTTCGTGGCCGTATTGTGCTGACGCGTGACCCTGATGGTGATGAGCGCTGCGTGGCTTGTAACTTATGTGCTGTAGCTTGTCCGGTTGCCTGTATCTCTTTGCAAAAAGCAGAGCGTGAAGATGGTCGCTGGTATCCAGAATTTTTCCGCATTAACTTTTCACGTTGTATCTTTTGCGGTTTGTGTGAAGAAGCGTGTCCGACGACGGCGATTCAGATGACGCCTGACTTTGAGATGGGCGAATATGTCCGTCAAGACTTGGTTTATGAAAAAGAGCATTTGCTGATTTCTGGACCAGGTAAATATCCCGATTATAACTATTATCGCGTGACGGGTATGGCGGTAGCAGATAAACCAAAAGGCGCGGCGCAAAATGAAGCGGCACCGATTGATCTAAGGAGCTTGCTACCATGATGAATATCTTAAACAGTCCTGAATTGGCAGGGTTTTATGCGTTGGCAGCGGTGGCAATATTTGCCAGCTTGCGAGTGGTGACCCTCGCCAATCCAGTGCATGCTATTTTATCGATGATTGTGTCGTTATTGGCCATCTCAGGTATTTTCTTTGTCTTAGGTGCGCCGTTTGCTGGTGCGCTTGAAATTGTCGTTTATGCTGGCGCCATTATGGTGCTATTTGTCTTCGTTATTATGATGCTAAATCTTGGCATGAGTAATGATGAGCGTGAAGAAAGCTGGCTTGATGCTGGTACTTGGGCGGTACCGACGGGGTTAACGATTATCATCGCGGTTGTGCTGTATGCGTTGATAGGTCTTAACCATACGGATACGGCGATGATTGGCGGCACGTCGATTTCAGCCAAAGCAGTCGGTACGGTGTTATTTACCAAATACGTTATGTTGGTCGAAGTAGCAGCATTGCTACTATTAGCCGCTTTGGTTGCTGCTTATCATTTGGGTAAAGAGTCTAGTGATGATGAGATTATCGGTCACGACGCTCAAGGCTATGATAAAGGACACAATAACAAAGCAAGCCAAGCCTCTAATCCAAATGTGGCTAGTGTCAAACATTACGATGATAATGGCATGCCGATCGATACTGAGGCGCTAAACAGAGCTGAACCATACGAATATGAAGAGGTTGACCCGCTTGACTATGTCGGTATGAATGTCGGTAAGCAAGCGGATATACAACGAGTCACGCGCAAGGAGTCAGACTGATGGTACTAGCAGCGAGCGTGGCACAGGAGGTTGCAAATGTGCCGTTTGCCCACGAGGTAGCAGGCTTTGTGCAGCCGGCTGCTGAGGCGCAAAATGTACTGGGTATGATACCCCTAAGTCATGGCCTAATTTTGGCCGGTATCTTATTTGCAATCGGTCTGTGCGGTGTCATGGTACGGCGTAATTTCTTATTTATGCTGATGAGCCTTGAGATCATGATGAATGCGACGGCTTTGGCATTTGTGGTCGCCGGTAGCCGCTGGGTCGATCCAGATGGACAGATTATGTTTATCTTTATTTTGACCCTAGCAGCGGCAGAGGCGGCCATTGGTTTGGCAATATTATTGCGGTTTTACCATCAGCGTGGGCATCTCGATGTCGATAGCGCCAATGAGATGAAAGGATGATGTCATGAGCTTATTACCATTAACCTTTATATTCCCGCTCGTTGGCTTTTTAATCTTAGCCTTTATGCGCGACAAGTTAAGCGAGCAGGTGGCAGCGATTGTCGGTGTCGGTAGTATGCTGCTATCAGCGCTTTGTACGCTGTTTGTCAGCTATACCTTTTTGACCAGTAATCCCGCCGGTACGGTCGTTGAGATGCCGCTATGGACGTGGTTTCAAGTTGGCGATTTTGCACCAAGTTTTGGCTTAAGCTTTGATGGCTTAGCACTGACGATGACGGGTGTTATTACCGGTATCGGCTTTTTGATTCATCTGTTTGCCGCTTGGTATATGAAAGGTGAAACAGGCTTTGCGCGCTTTTTTAGCTATATGAACTTATTCGTCGCCAGCATGTTGTTGCTGGTATTGGCCGATAACTTGTTCTTACTTTATCTTGGCTGGGAAGGCGTGGGTATCTGTTCGTACTTATTGATTGGTTATTATTACCATGACAGAGCCAACGGTCGCGCCGCGATGAAAGCCTTTACCGTCACGCGTGTCGGTGATGTATTCTTAGCCTTTGGTTTGTTCTTATTATTCCGCGAATTCGGTACGCTTAATATTCAAGAGATTATTACGCGCGCGCCAGAAGTGTTCGATGTAAATAACCCAACGATGATGCTTACCACGATGATGTTGGTCGGCGGCGCGATGGGTAAATCAGCGCAGTTGCCACTACACACATGGCTTGCTGATGCGATGGCAGGTCCAACACCCGTATCGGCATTGATTCACGCTGCGACCATGGTGACCGCAGGTGTGTATCTGATTGCGCGTCTGCATCCATTATTTCTCCTTACCCCAGGCGTACTCTTGTACTGGGTTGGGGCAGTGGGCGCCTTGACGCTCGTCGTTGCTGGATTTTGTGCCCTGGCACAAACCGATATCAAACGTATCCTTGCTTATTCGACCATGAGCCAAATTGGCTATATGTTTTTGGCACTCGGCGTTGGCGCATGGCAAGGAGCTATTTTCCATTTGATGACGCATGCTTTCTTTAAAGCCTTGCTATTCTTATCATCAGGTGCGGTCATTCTTGCGGTACACCATGAGCAAAACATCTTTAAGATGGGCGGCTTACGCAAAAAGATACCGTTAGTGTTTTGGTGTTATATTGTCGGCGGCGGGGCATTAGCAGCAATTCCTTGGGTCACCGTTGGTTTTTATTCTAAAGAAGCAATTCTATGGGAAAGCTACGCAACCGGACACCAAGTCTTATTTTATATGGGTGTATTCGGGGCCTTCTTAACCGCGATTTATACCTTCCGTATGATTTGGATTATCTTCTTTGGGGAAGAAAAAACCCATGCGCATAAATTATCTGGGGTGTCCTATTGGTTACCGCTGACGGTACTATTGGTATTATCAACTGCCGTTGGTGCATGGATCACGCCGCCATTACAAGGTGTATTGCCAGAGAGTGTTGGGCACTTATTAGAAGTGGCGGGCCGCGCGCATGACAAACATACGGCGGAATATATCGCCATGGGTGCGATGCTTGCAGGCTTGATTCTCGCAGCACTGTTATATGTCGCTGATAAAGGTCGCATGCTGACCCGCTTTAAGCGCACCACTATTGGCGCAGCGTTATATCATTGGTGCTATCACGGTATGGGCTTTGATGCGCTATACGATATAGTTTTTGTAAAACCCTTTTTGTTCATCGGCCGCTTATTTAAAGCCGACCCAATCGATAAAACGTGGCACATTTTACCTAAGCTGGCATCTGCTGGTAACAAGGCATTGTCTGCGACGCAAACAGGGTCACTTCGAGGTTACGCTGCAAGCTTTGGCTTGGGTGTGGCTGTATTGCTCGTGCTGGTAATGATGACGGTGGTATAAGATGATAGAGTTACAACAAACGTGGATGCTACCAGCATTAATCGCAATTCCTTTTATCGCAGGGTTGCTATGTTGGTTGGTCGAGCGCTTTAATAAACGTCTGCCGCGCTGGATTGCTTTAATCGGTATGACGTTAACCTTTGGGTTGTCATTGGTATTGTGGCAATACGGCGATTATAGCGGCATGAGCAAGCAGGTGATTGCGCCTGAGGCCACGGTGCCGTGGGTTGCTGAATTCATGGTGCCATGGATACCAAGCTTTGGTATCAGTTTTCATTTGGCACTAGATGGCTTATCGCTGCTGATGGTTGGTTTAACAGGACTGCTGGGTATTGCCGCGGTTGCCTGTTCGTGGAATGAGATTCAACGCCGCGTTGGTTTTTTCCATCTTAATCTTTTGTGGAGTTTGGGCGGCGTGATTGGCGTTTTCTTAGCCATTGACCTGTTCTTATTCTTCTTCTTTTGGGAGATGATGCTGGTTCCGATCTACTTCTTGATCGCTATTTGGGGTCATGATGTGGTTGGCGGCAGAAGTAAAGAATACGCGGCAACCAAATTCTTTATTTATACCCAAGCCTCGGGTCTTATCATGCTGGTCGGTATTTTGATATTGGTCATTATCAGCTATGCGCAAAAAGGCGTGGTCAGCTTTAATTATAATGACTTGCTTGGTACGTCACTTGGCGGCTGGGAATATCCCATCATGCTGTGCTTCTTTATTGGCTTTGCGGTTAAATTGCCAATTTTCCCTTTCCACGGCTGGTTACCTGACGCCCATGCGCAAGCGCCAACCGCAGGTTCGGTGGATTTGGCGGGGGTTTTGATTAAAACCGCTGCGTATGGTTTGATTCGTTTTGTCTTGCCATTATTCCCAGCAGCGTCACAAGATTTTGCCCCGATTGCCATAACCTTGGGTACCATAGGTATCTTTTACGGGGCATGGTTGGCCTTTATGCAAACCGATATGAAGCGCTTACTGGCTTATACCAGTATCTCGCATATGGGTTTTGTGGTCTTAGCCATTTACGCGGGTACTTTAATTAGCTTGCAAGGGTTGATGATTCAAATGCTGGCGCACGGTTTAAGCTCGGCGGCACTATTTATTATGGCAGGGCAGTTATACGAGCGCTTGCATACGCGAGATTTGACCTTAATGGGCGGTATGTGGGGTCAGTTCCGTTATTATGCGCCGATTCTAATGTTCTTTTGTGCCGCCTTACTTGGTATTCCAGGTACCGGTAACTTCATCGGCGAGTTTATGATTTTATTTGGCGCCTTTGCTGATTATCCTGTGTTTGTGGTGTTTGCGACCTTTAGCTTAGTATTGGCAGGTTTATACTCGCTTATCTTGATTCACCGTGCCATGTTCGGTAGCAATAATATTAATGAAGTGGCATTACGAGAAACCGAAACCCATGGTTTGCCAGCGCGCACATTAAAAGATTTGGGTAAGCGCGAGCTGTCGTTGCTGCTTATGTTAGCAGCAGGCTTGGTCTGGCTCGGACTGTATCCACAGCCGTTCCTTGATACTTCGAGTCACGCCATGCAGTGGATCAATAACGCATATATGTACAGTCAAGTGACACAAGTAGACGCATCGCAGCTGCTTGATGCAATGGAGGCACGTTAAGTCATGAATGAATTTACGATGAATGATTTGATGGGGCTGATGCCTTATGCGCCAATCATTGCGGTAGTGTTGACAGTATTGGTGGTGATGATTGCCATCACCATTAAGCGCTCACATATGGTAATCGGTACCATCTCGGTAATCGGTCTAAACATCGGTTTGTTTACGCTGCTTGGGCAAATGGCCGGCATCATCGATAGCGGGGCGCTTGTGCCAACCGCCGAGCAATTATTTGTGATTGATAACTTTGCCCAGTTTAATATGGTGGTTATCTTTATCTGTGCTTTGGCCTGTTTTACGCTGTCTTATGCGTATTTGGCCGATTTAGACGATCATAAAGAAGAGCTTTATTTGCTCATGCTGCTATCGACTGTCGGTGCGCTCCTGATGGTCAGCGCCCAGCATTTAGCCTCATTCTTTATGAGCCTCGAGATGCTATCGATTCCGCTATACGGCATGCTGGCCTATACCTATATGCGTAAGCGCTCGCTTGAGTCGGGGTTAAAGTATTTGGTACTTTCAGCCACAGCATCAGCAACGCTGCTAATGGGTATGGCGTTTATTTATGCAGAAGTGGGCTCGCTCGCCTTTAAACCGATTAGCATGACTTTGGTTAATATCTTTGAGTCGCCACTATTAATCGTCGGTACAGCGATGATGATGTTTGGTATTGCCTTTAAATTGTCTGCTGCGCCATTTCATATCTGGACGCCAGACGTTTACGAAGGCGCACCAGCACCTATCGCGACTTATTTGGCATCGGTCACCAAAGTGGCGATGATGGCGCTTGCTGTTCGCTTCTTAATTGATACGTCGCTATTGGCATTGCCATCGGTACAAATGCTGCTCATGGTTATGGCAACCTTGTCGATACTAGTGGGTAACTTATTAGCGGTGCGTCAGACTAGCCTTAAGCGCCTGCTTGGTTATTCGTCGATTGCCCATATGGGTTATGTGCTTATCGTGATTGTCAGCATTGGCTCAGCCGCTGATAGTATCTCAAGCATGTATATGGCGATTTATGCCTTTACCTCTATCGGTGCCTTTGGTGTTGTTACTTTGATGTCGAGCCCGTATCGCTTGGCGGGTGAAGCGGATGAATTGACCCATTATCAAGGGCTGTTCTGGCGTCGTCCGGTATTGACCGCGGTGATGACCATTATGATGCTGTCATTGGCAGGTATTCCATTGACCGCAGGCTTTATCACTAAGCTATTTGCGATTCTAGCCGCCGTCCAAGGTACCAACTGGTTCTTGGCGGGTATGATTATCTTGGGTAGTGCCATTGGTCTGTTTTATTACTTGCGCGTCATGCTCACGCTATTTAAACGTCCAAAACAATTTATTGAATTTGACGTCTCAAAGCAGTGGGGCTTGCGTACCGGTGGTATCATGGTTATCGCCGTCACCGCCATCATTCTCTTCTTTGGTATATTGCCAAACAGTATGATTGAATGGGCAAGTTTGGCTCGTATTTGGTAAGTATAAAATATGAGCAGGGGGTTTCGATATTGATAACCGCTGCTTATTGATAATGAGGGTTAGAAAACCAAGATGCGCCAGCTTTATGATAAGCTTGGCGCATCTTTTGTTTTAGAGCCTTTAAAAAGTCAAAAACATAGCCATCTATAACCATAAGCAATCATAAATCATAAAAAACAAGGGTGAATCATTATTATGAGTGACAATATTCAAAAAGTAACGGTGCTCAGTAAAACCACGTGGACGCCCAATCTCTTTAGCTTTACCGTCAGTCGTCCTGATAGCTTTAAATTTACCGCGGGACAGTTTGTACGTTTGGGCGTTAATCCCAGTCAATTAAACCACTATAAGCAGTTGAGTAAAGTAGCTGATGCTGAAGATGAAGAACTGGACGAAGACTTGAACGAAATACTGAATGAAGATATCTTCCGCGCGTATTCGATTGTATCGTCACCCTTTGATGAAATCCTAGAATTCTTCTCTATTGTTATCCCTGATGGCGCCTTTACCTCGCAGCTACAACACCTAGAAGTCGGCGATGAGCTATTATTAAACACCATGCCGTTTGGCTTTTTAACTTTAGCCCGTTATCAAAAACCGCTGCCAAAAGACTTATGGTTGCTGGCGACTGGTACAGGTTTAGCGCCTTTTTTATCGATGCTGCAAGACTTAAAAACCTGGGAAGACTACGAGCATATCGTCTTGGCTTATAGCGCGCGCTCGCTAGAAGAGCTCGCTTATATTGAAAAGATTGAAAGCTTACAAGAAGACTTTGGTTCATTGGTTGATAATCCAGCCAAGCTTATCTTTATTCCTATCGTTACCCGCGAGCCTGTCGAGGGCGCATTAACTGAGCGCTTGCCAAAGCTATTATTGGATGGGACGCTACAGGCGCGCGCCGGTATTGACTTAGACGTCGATAGCACGCATGTCATGCTATGCGGCAACCCAGAGATGGTAGAAGATACCAAAGAAGCTTTAAAGTCGCTCGGGTTGGTTATGAATCGCCGCGGCGAAGGCAATATCGCGGTAGAAAATTATTGGTAGTAATATGATTGCAAATTAGTATAGACGGTATTCACTAAAAAGGCTCAGCCCCTTAAAGACCCTATCTTTAAGGGGCTGAGCTTTTTTATAGTCAGTATTTGGAAGGCTCTTAATACGTTTATAAAACTAGACTTATGAAGTAGGTTCTAAACTTGGCTCAGTAGCATCAGCAATTGGATTGATAGGCCCTTGCATCAATTCAGGCTCATCCTTATCGCTAATGATATCTTCATTGGCATTGCTGGCCAGCAAATCTCGATAATTGATTTGGGTTTTAAGCACCAATTGTTCTTCTTCAAGCTCACCATAATTGACTTGCACTTTATATAAGGTGCTCATTATTTTTTTGTTCTTTTTTAGCCAGCGATTGATATCAAGGTAGATGATCTCTTCTTTGGCACGAGCAATATTGATATAAGACAAAATAAAACCTAAGGGGTCTTTTTTCAGTACGCTATGGTAAAACCAAATAAACAGTTTGAGCCCTTGGCGTTTGATAAAGGATTCACAGCGTAGGTTAAGGACGTCGGTATAAGTCAGCTGTCCAAAAACAAAGCGCTGGACGTTGCGATCCAGCTGCACATGAACCAAGCTAAAATTACTTGCTACTTCTGCATAAATCCCGCCAACATCAATCGTACAATACAAGCGAAACCAGTCGTCATGTATCTCAACGCGCAGCTCTAAAATAGCTTTGACGTTATCGGTGACGAATTTTTGCAGCGCATCGTTGACGTAAATTTGGGCAACCGGTAAGGACAGCTCTTCCTCGAATTTATCTGTCGCTTTATCATAGATACTTTTAACGGCTTGGCTAAGACGCTCCCAGCCATCGCTAAAGGACTCGTCAAAACGGTCAGCGATACTGTCAAATAAATCCTCAAAACTGTCTGAATTATCCATATTGTCCATATGCTCAAAGTTACTCAAACTTATTATCCTTATAATTATTCATTATTTAATGGCAGGCGCAAAAAAGGGTATATAAAACAGTATATATCAAAATGACAGTAGGCAAAATGGACGTCTACGTTTTGTATCATTGGGCAGTCTGACTGTTAACTATCAAATATAAAAACCTTTAAAGGTACCATGCAAGTGAGTGAGTGAATAGCGACGGTATACGCTTGTGCTAGCGACGCAATTCTATCTCATGGTATGATAGCGCCGGCTTTGGTCGACGAGTGCTTAGTTTATCTAAGAGCTTTTATGACGCCTTGTATCGACCGCCCTTATATAGCCAATACAATATAAAAGTGGTTCGTTTAACATAGCGCTCTGCTAGAATAAATTTTCCTCGCTTGCTGTGTGCTTCGCACTCCAGAGGCTTCGCAACATTTATTCCAGCAGTCCTATAACATTTCTAAATGGAATCTACTATATTCATCAGCTGAGACCCACTGTGACTTCGATTAAAGACTCGCAAAGCTATCATTTTTCAGCGCAAGCGCCCAAGCGCGATATCAGTTTGCCGATGGCGGTGGTAATAGCTGTCAGCGTCCATACGCTGGTCATTTTTGGCATTAGCTTTTCGATGGGGCAAGACCCTGCTGGCGTGATGCAGGACGTTGCAAAAGCCTTGACCGAGAATATGCAGCCCAATGAAGATGCGCAGTTTATCGCCAATGCCTCACAACAAGGCGGCGGCACAGTGCAAGAGCAAATACGCCAAGAAACCGACCAGAGCAGTCCGGTGGCAGCCGAGCAAATGAGTGAAACGCAAGATGTGATTGACCTACAGCGTCAAGTTCGGCAGCAGCGCTATCAAGAAAGCTATCTGCGTACCACGCTCAGCTGGCGTCAAGCGAGTATCGAGTCTGATAATGACAGCAAGCAAGAGCAAGATGACATGCAGGCGCAAGAAGAGCGTCTGCGTAAGCAAATCGCGACTTTAGAGGCGCAGCTGTCGCAGCGGCAACAGCTTTATGCGACCAAATCAAAAGTCGTGACCGTCGATAGTAACTCGACAACCCGCGGTGCCGCTGCTGATTATATCAATACCTTTCGTGAGCACGTCGAGCGCGTCGGAAATCTGCAATATCCTGCGCAAGCGCGCGCGCAAGGTATCACCGGCGAGGTACGTTTGATGGTGATTATCAGTAATGATGGCAATATTAAAGCCATTCGTTTGCTTGAGAGCTCAAACTCGACGATACTAGATGAGGCGGCCAAGCAGTCGGTCAGACAAGCGGCGCCCTTTGGTAAATTTACCGAAGATATGAATGATATCGTCGAGCTGCGTCTGATACGTACCTATCGTTACAGTGATAGAGTAGACGTCACCTACTAACTTTGTTTAAATTCAGAGCTTGTCTTGTGCAGTACTGATGCAATGTTAAATGATAATAAACATCGAAAAGACAAAAATTCATTATAAAACAGTTTGGATATAAAGAGCCAGTATGGAATTTTTAGGTTTTACCGTCGATATTGCCACCTTAACAGAAAACGCACTTAGCATTGCGCTTAAAATCGTATTTGCCTTGTTGATACTTATCATAGGGCGCTGGCTGGCGAAAAAAATCGTCGCCTTTAGCAATCGGATTATGCTAAGTAGCCATTTAGAAGCAACGGTGGCCAACTTTTTAAGCCGCTTATTATATGGCATATTATTGGTCATTGTGATTTTGGCCGCGCTTAGCAAAGTCGGCGTGCAGACCACGTCAGTCGTTGCTATCTTGGGCGGCGCGGCAGTAGCGATTGGTTTATCACTTAAAGACCAGCTATCGAATTTTGCCGCTGGTATTATGATTGTGACCTTTCGCCCGTTTGTTCGCGGGGACTATGTACAAATTAGCAGTTACACCGGTACAGTCACCGAGATTACCTTGGTCAATACCCACTTGACGACCATCAATAATCACGACATTATCATTCCAAATGGTGATATCACTACCTCGGCGGTGATTAACTATACGGCATTACCCAACCGCCGCGTCGATATCACTGTTGGTATTGGTTATGACGCCGATATCAAAACTGCCAAAGATATTATGCTGAATCTGGCCAAAAACAATCCACTGGCGTTTAGTGATCCAGCGCCTGTGATACGTGTGACCAACTTGGGTGACAATTCAGTCGATTTAACCTTAAATGTTTGGACCACCAACGATGATTGGTGGGCGATGCAGTGTGATTTATTAGAACAATTCAAAAACGCGCTTGATGATAACAAGATTGACATTCCATTCCCGCAGCGCAGTGTGCATGTCAAAGGCTTAGATCAGATGATTAATCAGATGGATCAAGCACAAAAAACCATGTTAAAGAAAAGTTAAACAAGGCTAAAAATCTTAGAGATAAGGATTAGGTAGGCCTAGTCCTGCCAAAATAGCAATCTCAAAGCTTTCCATCTCATCTTGCTCAGCTTGTCCGAGCTCATGGTCAAAGCCCAGTAGGTGCAGTATACCGTGTATCAATAAATGGCTGATATGCTGCGCCACGGTCTTGTTTTGCTCAGCCGCTTCACGTACCACCACAGCATGACAAATCACCAGCTCGCCTAGCGGCAACGTTGGCATCAGCCCAATGATTGCCGCTGGCAAGTCGCTTGGGTAGGATAAAATATTGGTGGCATAATCTTTGCCGCGCGCCTCTAAATTTAGCTCTTGACCTTCGAGGGCATCGGTAATATAAATATCGAGCGCTTTGGTTTTTTCTTGCCATATCTCACTATCGATATCAGCAAAGTAAGGCAGCGTCAGACCATGGTTAATACGCTCATCGATATGTTCCAATGTCGCCATCATGACTTTTAACAGTTTTTCGCGATTATAAAAGCTCTCAAGTATCTCGTCATCGATGCTATCGGCGGCGCTAATATCAAGCACGGCTAAGCTGTCATTAGTATTAAGTGCGCCTAAGTTCTCACCTTTCTCATCATGATTAAAATGGCTATTAATATTCTCATCTAAGTGATTGTCAGCGTCATTCTGTCCGGCTGGACTCATGTCACCCTCCTTTTTATGTCAATGTGAAAATATCTAATACCAATCCCAATAATTAAAGTTGCGCCCAAGCACGAGCAGTTAACGACCGAAT
>CAUPWW010000020.1:0-50993 GCA_963515535.1 uncultured Psychrobacter sp. | reverse complement strand
TGCGTAATTAAAATCTCCCAAGTTTGGTTCTACGGATTTGACAGCATGGGTCAGTGATGATAATCGATTCTAATAGTACTATAACTTGATTGATGTGAGTTAGTATTTTATATTGCACTAGATGGAAGTGGGACTAGATGGGATGAGTTGGGTTGGAGTGGGATAGAGGTATTGATATATATAGGGGTTAGCCAGATTAGCCGATGTTGAAATAGATGAGGCTTAAAACTGGAGTTTATGAGTTATTCTGCACTAAATGGGTGGTGCAAAAAGAGTCCGCAAGATATTTGTAAGTTATTCTGCACTAAAATAGGTATAGTGAATTATCAATTGATAATAGTATAGATGAATATCTGGTGAGTTATTATTATGATTGTTGTGGGTTATCTATACTATTACGCACTTTGGTTTAGTTGCTTAGATAGGTCATGGCGATGTCAAGCAGATGGGCTGGGTTGTCGGTGTTGCATTTTATGATAATGCTTTTACCTGTGTGATCAGATAGCGTCAGAGTTGTATTGTGATTGGGTTGGACATGGCTGCTTAAATAGGCGGCTATGTCCTTTTTTTTGGCTTGAAAATCTTTATTATTATGCGGTACCGGCTTTGGAAACTGTAATGTCATTATACCCTCCTTTTATTAGTGAGCCAATATGGTAGCGGCTTGCAGAGATAGCAACAAGAGGAATAAATAACAACACGACAATATATGTCGCATCTAATAAAGGTGTAGATTAGTAGTTAGCCTGTTTTTAAAATCTTTAAGACTGAGGATATTGATTTTTTTATATTATCCATGTCGTCTGTCGTGTTCATTAAAGAGCATAGCTGGATGATTAGCTCAGCTTTGGTGTGATTGTTTATACAAACGTCAGAGGTAGCCACTACCTCGTCAATGATGTCTAGCGCATCTGCTATGTAGTCTGGATTGAACCCTAGGCGCATCTCGAACCCTTCTTGCGCTACTTCATCTGCTGATCTATTGCGCTGCCTCAACTCTTCCTGTCTTAACCCCTCCGCTAGTTCCTTTGGAAGGTGGTCAAACTCTGTGCCGTCTTTAGGATGAGTCACTCTGCTTTCATGTGGGTAGGGTTTACCAACCCCCTTATGCAACCAGTCGACGTCCACGCCAGTGGCGTCGGCTATTTTTTGCGCTGTTGATCTGTGAATGCTGGTACTGCCTTTTGTCCAGATACTGTGAAATGTTGATTTACCAATTCCAATGCGATTGGCAAACGAGAATGGCTGCAACTTCTCATCATCCGTCATTAACTGATAAAGCCGTTTTTTGAGCGGCGTTTCCAGTTCCATATTGTTTTTGTCTGATTCGGAACTCATGCCAAATCCTCCTCTTGTAGTGCCATATTTGTAAGACATTGATATTTATACATAAAATAAATTAGTTCAAAAAAAGTGCCATTTATTTAATATGAACTATTTACACCGAACTTATTATGAACTATGATGTTTACAAGTTAAGCCGCTTAACTCTAAATCTAACCATTTAAAAATAAATCAGCGGGGCTGATTGGGGGTTTTACTATGTTGAGCTTTGAGCACTATCCACTGTTTCGTCAGTTTGAACGGCTGCCTGATGGCAGCTGGCATCCTGAAGATATAAAAGCTGCTATCCGTAAGCGCGGTCTGACACTGACTGAGCTTTGCCAAGCTATGGATGTGCCAAAGCATTCGGCTAGTAAGGCGCTGGCAGAACCCTTTACTCGAGGCGAGATTGCCATCGCGCAATACCTTGATGTGCCAGTGCAACTGTTGTTCCCGACCCGCTGGACGGTGGACAAAAAGCGCGTTAGACCACGGTATGCAGCCAAATATACCACGGTTGCGGATGTGTTGTCATGAAAAATCAGTTCACTATGTCTAAAATTATGAACTTTGAACTATCGGGGCTGCCAAAGTCGCGTCGCGGGATGGATAAGTATGCTGACAAAAACGGTTGGCAGTTTGTAGAAGTGCCAAGCTCTGGTCGTGGTGGTGTGCGCCGTGAGTATATCTTGCCTGATGAGCTGTTTGAGGTGGTCAAGCTGCAAGCGCTGCAAAAACTGGCAGATGCGGCGGTAATACCAGAGGCGGCAAAACCTGCGTCAACTGAAATCGCTACTACTGCGACCAATACGGCGCTGACCACATCGGCGGCAACATTAGCTGACTGGCAACGAGATTGCGGTATTGCGCGTATTGCTATCGTGCGTCATGTGCTAAAGCTTGCTGAGCTGGCTGGTAAGACAAAAGCGGTAGAAGGCTTTGCGACTGCGAGTAAAGAGGGGCGGCTGGATGACACGCTGATTGCGACTATCAAGCGCGCTAATGCTAAATCGGGCGGTAAAGACGGCAAGGCGACCGTCAGTCGCCGGACGCTGTTTAACTGGATAAAAGATTTTGAGACGGCAGAGGCGAATAAAAACGCCAGTGCGGTGGCGGTGCTTGCTCCCAAAGCGCGCACGCAGTCGATGCCGGAATGGGCTGGGATATTGCTCAAACTATGGAGCGACCCTGCAAAACCAGAACTTGCCGAGGTGATGCGTCGTATCGAGTCGGCGCTAAAAGATACTGATATGGAAGTGCCTAGCTATCATCAGGCCAGATACTTTTTATTTAACACGCTTGGCAATGTGGAGCGGGAGCGCGGTCGCATGGGTAGTCGTGAGATTAAGAATATCAAGCCGTTTGTGCGCCGTGATGCCAGTGTGCTGCTGCCGAGTGATGTATATACGGCTGACGGTCATACGTTTGATGCCGAAGTGGCAAATCCGATGACGGGCAAGCCGTTCCGTCCTGAAATTACAACGGTGATGGATGTGCATACGCGGATGGTGGTGGGTTATAGCGTGGATCTGGCTGAATCGGGACTGGCCGTACTGGATGCGATATCAAGCGCGGCGAGTGACTATGGCATACCTGCGATATTTTATGTCGATAATGGCTCAGGCTATAAAAACGCGATGATGAAGGATGAGTCGGTGGGCGTGATGACGCGTATGGGGACTGAAGTGCGCCACTCTATCGCCTATAACTCACAGGCGCGCGGGATGATCGAGCGGGTGCATCAGACGATATGGATACGTCTTGCCAAAAAGCTACCGACTTATATCGGTGCGGATATGGATAGTCAAGCTAAGCAGACGGTGTTTAAAAAAACGCGTAAGGATATCAAAGAATTTGGTGAGTCGAAATCCTTGATCGGCTGGGAGGAGTTTTTGAGCATCGCCCGTGATGCGGTGACAGCTTATAACAATGAGCCGCACAGCGGCCTGCCCAGACGCTATAACGCTACTGCTGGTCGCCGTGAGCATCTAAGCCCGCAGATGATGTGGGATGAGCAGGTGACGGCTATGTCTAACGCTGGAACGGGCCTAGTGACGGTATCGGACTATGAGCGCGATGACCTGTATCGCCCATATGCCCCCCGTAAATGCCTGCGCGGTGAGATTAATCTGTTTGGTAATAAGTATTTCTCACGTGAGCTTGAGCAGTATCACAACGAGATGATGCTGGTCGGTTATGACATTCATGATGGTAGCCGTGTGTGGGTACGTGATATGACGCACAGGCTGATCGCTATCGCAGGCTTTGAGAGTAATAAAACAGGCTACTTTGAACAGTCAGCGATGGACTATGCGCGTGAAAACCGTGCTAAGAATCAGGTCAAGCGCGCTCAGGTGCATGTGGATGCCGCGCTTGAAAATATGCGTCCGCATCGGGTATTGGAGCATGTCGAGAGTCAGATGATGCCGATGGTGGATATAGAGCGGGCGCAAAATCTGCTCAATGAGCGGCTGGCGATGGAGGATGCGCAGGTGGTTGAGTCAGTGCCACAAGCTAATCAGGCGACTTTTGATAAGTTGAATGCGTTAGATAGTCAGGATAAGCCTGCGGGTTACGCATCTGACAATGCAACACCGCCACCCTACGAGCCAAAGGCTACGCCTCGTAAGCTTAAATATAGTGAGATGAGTCAAGATGAGCGCTTCAGCTATTGGCTAGCACTTGGTGCTAAAAGAAAAGCGGGTGATGAGTTGGCAGCAGAGGATGAAGTGTTTTATGAAGCTTATCCTGACTCAAATATTTTTAAGATAAAAATGCGTGAATACAGTGATCAGCATGAGGCTGAGTATGGCACGCGACCATTTTTTAAGTTTGGCTAGCTGTCTACGCAGTCAAAAGAGTGACGCCAGTCATGTGGAGTGACTGACGTCTTAACCGAGTCGTTAGACTCAATCAACGGAGTGTTAATCATGAGTTATGAGACAAGTAATGTCAATAGTGCTGCTATGGGAGTGGCGCAAGTTACCAATGTGGCGGTGTGCTATGAGGCCATCGAGCGAATCATGAACCGTCATCCAAGCCTACCTGGAATCGGGGTGTTTTATGGTCGTAGCGGTGATGGTAAGAGTGTCGCGGCGGGCTATATCGCTAACCGAACTCGTGCTTATTATGTGCAAGCCACGTCTATTTGCACGAAGAAAAGCTTCCTTGAGTCGGTGTTGCGTGAGATGACGATACCACCTGCAAAAACCGCCAGTGAGATGCTGGGGCAAATCGCAGAGGAGCTGGCAAAAAGTGGCCGACCGCTCATCATCGATGAGTTTGACCATTTAACCAGTGGCGCAAAAGTCGAGATGGTGCGTGATATCTATGAAAGCAGTCAGGGCACGATACTCATCATTGGGGAAGAAATGCTACCCAAAAAATTGGAACGCTGGGAGCGCTTTCACGGTCGTGTCCACTCATGGGTGCCCGCACAGCCTGCTACTGCTAATGATGCGGCTCTACTGGCAAAAGTGTATGCACCAAAGGTCGCTATCGATGATCAAGTACTGGCGCAGCTGGTGGGCGCGGTGCGCGGCTCTACCCGCCGTACCTGCACAAACTTGGAGATGCTTGGTCAGCGTGCGCTTGAGAGCGGTATTCGTTCAGTCACGATGAGTGATGTTGAGCAGCTACTGCCACAAGGGTTTATCACGGGTCAATCGCCTAAACCACGTTCATTTTAAGGAGAGAATTATGTGTTGTCATTGTCAAAGCTCAATCGATTGCGACTGTTTACACTGTAAAAATAGTAACACTATGAACCAATATCATAAGAATCCTAATTTGCTACAGGCATTGCCTATTGTGCCAGTGCGTACAGTGAATGAGCAAATTTGGGATATGTTGCGTAGCAATGGTAAAGATCTGACGGTATCTGATATCTGCCAAAAGGTAGATGTCAGCTACTTTAAAGCAAAGGCTTTGCTCAGTAGTTGGGTGGCGTCAGGCCATGTACGCCGCTATCAAAGCGTCAATCCAAATACCAAATGTCCACAGAAAGCCTATGAGCTGCTACGCGACTGCGGACAGGAGCCGCCCCAAGTCGATGGCAAGGGGAAACCTAAGGCCTGCTCTGGTAATGAGCTGGTCTGGCGTACCCTGCGCATACTTAAAGTCTGTAATGCCAACCAAATCGTCGCTAGTGCTACTGATGCTACTGCGACACTCAATACACGTGCCGTGCGTCAATATCTGCGTCAGCTACATATGGCGGGGTATCTAGTGATGATCGAGCAAGCGCAAGGTCAGCTGGCAGTGTATCGATTGATGCATAACACTGGACCGCGCGCCCCAGAGGTGCAACGCGGTAAGAAAATATATGACGGCAATTTGGGCATGGTGGTCTATGACCCTGCCAAGCCGCTACCTCCCTCTCATCAAAGTGATAAAAACAACTCTAAATCCGCTAAAAAGGGGGCAGGTCATGTCTAAAAAAACCAATGGTCAATCGCTATTTGATATCGTCAAAGCGGACGCTATCGCGGCAGATAATTCGGCAGCTCACTATCTAAGTCAGGAGCGTCAACGCGCTGCACTCACACGTCTACCAAGCTTTGAGCAGACTACTCTCACTGATATAGAGCATCTGAAAAAAGAGATATGGCGGCTGCATCGCCTTATATCATTGATGATGGTCATACTACTCGCTATCGCTGCCTTAGGAGGTGTGCTATGTCTGCTATAAAAACAACAACGATAGATAGCGCCACGGCTGGCGACTATCAAAGCCGAAATAGCCAAGACTGGAAGCATTATCCAGTGACTGCTGATAACTGGGTCGAGGCCTGCCATGAAGAAAAACAAAAGACTGGCATTTCATACGCTGAAATCGCGCGGCGTATTGGCTACAAACGTCCATCGCTGTCACTTGCGTTGTCCGGTAACTATACGGGCAGTACTAAAACCATCGCACAGTCATATGTGGACTATCGTAAGCAGGTGTCATGCCCGTATGTCGAGGCTACGGTGAGTCGCCAGTATTGCCGTGACCATGGGCTGGCTGATGCCCCGACTCATAATCCTGCTGCGCTGCGCCACTGGCGCGCGTGTCAAGGATGTACTCATAAACCTGAAGGAGAGAGGCCTTGAGCAACGATCAGATATCGATAAGTCATACGCATGATACGACTGCTGAGGAACTGCGTAACTTTGATTGGTACACCTCATCAAACATCGCGTCTAGCCATACTGATAGCAAACCAAGTAATCACACGCCAAGCGATCACGCTCTCAAACAGGAGTATCAGGAAAATATGCTCGCTCGCTATCCTGATTTTGAAGTGCAAACAGCGACTGATATCACTGAGCTAAAACATGAGGTTAGACGGCTTTCTGATATGAATAAGGTTGTGTTGTGGCTGCTGCTGGGTGTGCTGTTCATACAAGCCATTACTCAATTAAATTAATAAAAAAGGATAAGTGTCATGTCACAAAATAATAATCCAAAAAAAGTGGTCGGCTCTAGGCTCGGTACAAAGAGTCAGGATGATATCTCGCCAAAGGAGGCGATGATTTACGCTCTTGCCACAAATATTATGGCTATTGCGCTGGCTGATATTCCCGATGCCAAAGAGCGTGTGGCCAGTGCGCGCCACAAACTTATGAATAAGCAGCCAAATGTCACATTGAGTATGAGACGTCATCTCGATGATGTTGAGAGCTTTACGCTGGATGCTATCAGACACGCAAAACCTACTATCAATAAGTACCACTAAATTAAGAAGGATAAACCTATGAAAGCTATTAAATTAAAGAGCCAAGCCAATGTCTTTGTCTGTCAAAACAAGCTACAGGCGATGGAGGCTATCACTGAGGTCGGCAACTCACAGCGTGAAATCACGCGTCTTGAGACAGAGATCAATGACATCACGGCGGCTGCTATCGATGAGCGCAAAGATCGTATCTCTGAGCTGCAGAGCATCATTGAGACGCTATCGCATGGCGTGCAAAGCTGGTGTGAGGTCAATCGTGATGTGCTGTGCGTCAAAGGGAAGACGGTCAATCTGACGACGGGTGAGGTGTCCTGGCGGGTGCGACCGCCCAAGGTGAGCTTGCGTGGTGTCGATAAGGTGCTGGAGCTGCTGAAGGCTAACAAAGCGCTCAGCAAGAAGTTTGTGCGTATTAAAGAAGAGGTCAATAAAGACGCTATCTTGGCTGACCCAAAAGCGGTCAAAGATATCAAGGGTATTAGCATCAGCTCAGGGGTTGAGGATTTTGTGATTAAACCGTTTGAAGTAGAAGCTGGGGAGTAGATGATGAATAAGCAAGAATTAGTAAAAGCGATCGCTCAAGATACTGGACTCACGCAAGGCGCTGCTCTAGCTGCTTTACAGTCGTTTGAGTTCAATGTATCAGAGGCGCTAGCAGACGGTGAGACGGTGAAGCTGGTCGGCTTTGGGACGTTTAAGACGACTGAGCGCGCAGCGCATACGGCGCGTAATCCAGCGACGGGTGAAGAGATAGAGGTGCCAGCAAAAACGCATGTGAGCTTTGTAGCAGGTAAAGGGCTAAAAGAGGCGATAAACTAATACAGCTGTAAATCATAATTAAATATAGAGACTCGCCGCGGCGGGTCTTTTTTATATATAAAACTAAGTTCATTAAAATGCTTTAAAGTTATGATAAGTACAGTTATGATGAAGCAAAGATAACCTAATGTAACAGTGTGTATGCGACATATATTGTCGTATATTTGTCTTGTATACAAATAATTTTCGGCTATAAAAGGTAAAATATGATTCATAACAGTACGTACCACATATTAGTGAAGGAACACAAGAGTACAGAAAATGTAAGAGTTATTATCAATCCTGACTTGCTACCTGTAGATGACTCTGCGGATAAATTACTAACCAATTTAACAGAGCGTTATCGTGGTAGAGCTGGTAAAGGCTACGGGGTTTTCGAAGAAAATACAGATAGTTACCCTACTTCAACTATTATTAATGACTATCTTGATGAAAATATTTTAGATGACTTTCACTCCTGTACTGAACGTCTTATGAATCACCTCATGGCAGAGAGTAAACACGAAGCAGGAGCAAAAGGTGGTAAGGTTGCTTTTATTCACTATTCAGAAGGTGGACAAGAGTATTTCTTAGTTGCCATTCTGACAGAAAAAGTAGGGTTAACAGCTAAAAATTGGACTTTAACTCAAAATGATGTTTTAAATTTTGAAAATGTACGTTTTGCTGGTCGTATTAATATTAGCAGTTGGAAATCCAAAAGCGAGAAAAGTCGACGATATATTAGTTTTTTGAAAGGACAAGGCGAGGTTTCGAATTATTTCAAAAGATTTATGGGCTGTAGCAATGTACCGATGGCTAGCCAAGAAACTAAAGATTTAGTAGCTCAAATTAAAGCTTTTGCTACTAAAAAAAATCTTAAACTAGAGGAACGTGCTCATCTACTCGCAAATGCTAATGGATATTTGAAAGAATTGGCTAATAATAAACCTCATCCGCTCCAGTTTTCTATGAGCTCTTTTACTAATAGAGTTTGGCCAGACGATCCGCAAGATCTGGTGGACTTTTTTGAACAATATGGTGAAGAGAATGGTTGTCCTATTTCAGATGGATTTGTGCCTGATAAAAGCTCTTTAAGAGGATTGGCAGTCCAATTTCATAGAGAAAAACATTGGGCTTTTTCATTTGATGATGAAGCGATCAGCGATGATGATGTTACAGTTGAAGGTGGAAAAGTTATTTTTCATCACCCTCCAAAAGACATTTTAGATGCTTATGACAAAGGCGGTTCAGATTAAATATGACTATAACGTTTTCAGACTTAGTGACATTGTATCGCAAAGTGGATTTCACAGAATCTGCTCAGGCTGAATGTTGCATCGAAAATGATACAACGTTATCACTAATCAAAAATTTAGCGTTAGGTGACAATTCTGTAGTAACTCGTGTAGAAGTACTAGAAGGTGATCTAAAGGTTGGAGAAGCTGTAAAATTACAAATACGCCATCCTGAATTGACTTTAGGATGGCTTTACGATGATGTTGATCGGTTCATGAAAGGGGACTTTGTTCGTAGCCTACCTAATGATAAAGCAGACAGTAAGCCCTATTACATTAAGGATATAGGATATTATTCTCAAGACGTTGATACCCCTGAAATTATTGTCGCTTATAATGCAGTACGGGAATTATTAATTCATCTTGAAAGCATGTCATCGTATCTTGATCATTCTAAAAGAAAAATCATTTTTGTAACTAAGCGCACATTTGAACTTCATTACGACGTCAGCAAAAATTTAGATGCTTTTAAGGTAGCTTTAGAAAACCTTACCAAGAATTTAGAACATAACCTAAAGGTTATAGGAGAGTTCTGTATTTGGTTAAGTATTGATGATGCTGGTACACACGCTAATGAGAAAAAGTCAATTTTAGCTTCAGTATTGTCCGATATACAAACTGGTTCGCAGCCTCTTGAGATATATACGATTATTGAAAATGTTGACCGTGTATATAGAGCTGCACAAGGACAGTTTGATAATTACCTTGAAGACTTCAAGTACGAAAAATTTGTTAAGAAGCTAGAGGAGAGCAGTGAAAGGTTCATTAGTAGGGTAAATGATAGTATTTCTAAGGTTCTTTCTCAGATACTAGCACTACCTATTGCAGCCGCAGCGCCAGTAATACTAAAGGGTAGCAACTCCGATAAGCAATTAATTGTTTATGTTGCATTATTGGTGTACGCAATTATCTGTAGTTTTGCTCTATCTACTCAGAAAGCTGTACTTGACAACCTAAGCTCAGAGGTGGAAGGTTTTGAAAGCGAAGGCAAACTACCACAAAGTCTAAAAGATCGTTGGGTTATTGAAAGAGGTAAAATCTATGATCTTATTGAAAAACAAACACACTTGTACTGGGTTATGATAGTTGTTGTATATACTGTGATTGTTTATAGTGTAATTATGATATTGTGCTCTATTTAATATTATAGCACTTGACCTATCTAGCCTATGTATCTTTGAAAAACCCGCTACTCGTTAGCGGGTTTTTTGTGTTTAGAAAAAAGTCTAAAGTTATTTTGCACTCATAACTCTAAACACTCACTTTATCCTATAATACTAAACATATATTTATCATAGTGTTATGCGAGGTCAGCAAATGGCGTACTCTCCTCAAAAAAAGAAGATGATGCAACTGGTGCATATCGGAAAAAACAAGCTAAAGCTAGATGACGGCACGTATCGTGCAATGCTCTGGCAAATGACGGGTAAAGAGTCGAGTAAAGACTGCACTGTCGCTGCGCTCAAAAAGGTGATTGAGCATATGGAGCATCACGGCTTTAAAGTAACGCCTGCCAAAAAACATCAGACCAAAAAGCCAGATGCTGCCAAGGCCAAGCAAGCTCTAATGGATAAAATCGAGGCACTACTCACAGACGGTGGCTATCCGTGGGAATATGCCCAAAAGCTGGCTAAGCATATGTATAAAGTGGACGCTTTGACGTTCTGTGATGGTCGCCAGCTGCGCGGTATCATCACTGCACTGACCAAACAACAGCAGAAACTGGCTAAGCTGGCAGCTAGGGAGGTGACGGCTAATGCCTAATAGCCACAATACCAAGACCTATGTCGAGCTTGAGATGCTACTAGGTCATGATGCCGCTGATAAAGTAGTAGCGGCGTATCGCGGTCAAGAGCTGTACATCCCTGAGCCTGCGAAGCTTAATGACAGTCATAAACTGGTGGCGCTACTGGGATTAGAAATCGCCCGCCGTCTGTGTCACTACTGGCAAGGCAGTATATTGACGCTACCGATGCAGCAAAAAAAGCTGCTGGCTCAGCGCAATGCTGAGATTATTAAAAGGTACAAAGCTGGCGCAGACAAAGGTGAGATTGCTGCGCTGTTTGGGTTACACACACGCACGGTGCGTAAAATCATCGCCAACTATCATAACGATAAAGCAAAAGCGGTGTATGCCCGATTGCAATTAAGCTTGTTGGATTATTAATTACTAAAAGGTAAAGCTACCCAGCTGTCAGGGCCGTGTATGCGGGGAGGCAGACAGTCCCAGTGGGCGGTGGATTGCATAGACAAACACCCACAATTGACGCGCTAATTCTCCTAGCCTCGCATATGCATGACATATGATAGGTTTATAGCGTGAGTCAGTCGAATAACGCCCGATACGCTTAGAGAGAGCCGTTAGATACGCCAATATCTAACGGCTTTTTTGCGTTTGGGGTTTGGATGATTTGGCAAACTTGGCAATCATCGGAACTGCGACCCGTAAGATTTGAGCCAATTATTTGCGATGATAAGGCTTTAAGACTTTATCTATCTTTTAATTGGTATTGAGTGGGTGATTATGGCTAAAACGGAATTAACGGAAAAAGCGTTTTTTGACTGGATGCGCTCACAGCAAGATGACGGTCGTTTGAGTCAAACTGAGGTAAATGGTGCGCTTGAACTGTTGGCACTGATAGAGCCTGCTGAGCTAAAAGCTATCCTAATCAAGGTCAATGGCTGGTCAGACGGTCAAGAGATGCAGCTGTCTGAGGCGGGTATGGCACTGCTTAATGAGTTTGAGGGCTTTCGCTCTAAGCCGTACCGCGACTCTGTCGGTAAACCGACTATCGGCTGGGGTACGACGTATTATCCAGATGGCACGCCTGTGCGTATGAGTGACAAGCCCGTGACTCGCACTGAGGCTGCACGTATTAAGCAGGCGGTACTTAATCAAGACTTTAGTCCTGCGGTGAATATGATGTTCGCTGATGAGATCGAGCGCGGGGAAATCACCCAGAATATGTTCGATGCGCTTATCTCATTGGTCTATAACATCGGGGTGATGGGACTAAAAGCGTCTAGTATCTATCGCAATATTAAAGCGGGTCGATACGCTGCTGCTGCTGATAGTTTTCTTTTGTACAACAAAGGTCGTGTCAATGGTCGTTTGAAATACATTGAAGGCTTAGCAATCCGCCGTGGTAAAGAGCGCGCGCTGTTTTTGGCGTAAGTAGATGAGCCTATACACAAAAATAAAAAACGCGCTGGTGGTTATCAAGTGGCTTTATCGGTTGCTGGTGCGTTTGACTCAATACAATAAGGTCAAGTGATGATAGAGAAAGATGATTACCCTGCGATGAATGAGCGGCAAAACGCGCTATTACAGTCATGGTCTGATAATGCTAAGCCTAAAGCTGACACGGCGGGTTACGCTATCGCTAACCAACCCTACGTGCCTGAACCGCCGCCCAAACCTAAGCACTGGTATGAGTCCAAGACGATTTGGTTTAACGCCATCGTTGTGGCAGTGGGGCTGGCAACGTCGGCAACGCCAGCGCTTGAGCAGTATATGAGCGCTGAGATGTATGGGGTAATTGCCTCGTTTGTGGCCTTTGTGAACGCTATCCTGCGTCTGGCTACTGGTCAGCCAATCAAGCAAGGCGGTGCATAAGTGGGCGATATTATAGACGATGCCAATAAAATCGCTGATGTGCATCTGGGTGCGGCCCTATCACACATTAAGCGCCGCCCTGCCAACAATATTACGGTCTGTATCGACTGCGGTGATGATATCGGGGCGGTGCGTAAAGCTGCGGCACCGTATGCTATGCGCTGCGCTGAGTGCCAAGGCTTTTTTGACAAGGAGTCACGATGATATTAGAGCTAGAGGCCTATCAAGTGATCGGTCTGTTCATTACTGTAGCAGGGTCGATATTTGGGGCAGGTAAGGCGCTGTTTGCTCGGTTTGATGCATCATTACGTGATCGTGACGATAGTCTAAAAGATGAGCTGGGCAAGCTATCAAATCAAATGGCGTCAGAGTCTGCTGCTATCCGCAAGCTTGATCGTGAGATGCTGGAATTAAAGGCGGAGCTACCGCGTGAGTATGTCGCCAAGGCGGACTTTATCCGCTCTTTCACTGTGGTTGAGGGTAAGCTGGATGCGGTCTATAACTTAATCATGCAAAAAAATAAGGATTAACCATGCCAATCGATATAGTAAAAGCTCGCCGTGAGGGGATGCGCTGGCATCTGCTAAACGCTATGGACAAGGCGCGTCCGCTAGGCGCTATCGACACGCTATTGCTTGACGTGGTGCGCTGTATTTATCCAGATACGACAGTCAAAGAGCTGCACAGTCAGCTTGATTATCTTGATAACAAGTCGCTGATTGTGCTGGATAAATATCCCGATGGACACTGGCACGCGTGCTTAAACAGCGATGGCGTGGATATGGTTGAATACACGGTGAACTGTCCTGCTGGTATCGCGCGCCCTGTGAAGTATTGGGACTAAGGAGTCGATATGGCACGGGAAAGCGCAATTGACCAGCTATCGCCTGAGCATTTAGAAATGCTAAAGGTACGCTTGGAAGACAGTGGGTTTCAAAACTATCAAGAGCTGACGGACTGGCTGACGAAGCTTGGCTATGAGATTAGCAAGTCGAGCGTGCATCGGTTTGGTAAAAAGCATGAGCAAAAGATGCAGGCAGTGAGCTTGTCCACGCAAGCGGCCATACACATGGCTAAGCGAAATCCTGATGATGCAGGCGCACTGTCATCTAGTGTGATGTCCATGATTCAGTCTGAGTTTTTTAATGCGCTTGTTAAGCTGCAAGGCATCAATGATGATCCAAATATAGACCCAATGGAGCGTATGCAAGCGCTCGCCAAACTGGGCAAAGGCATCTCTGAGCTGTCCAAGGCGACGGTCAATCAAAAAAAGCACCAGATTGAGGTGCGCGATAAAGCGCAAGCGGCGGCTGATAAAGTTGAGCAAATAGCCAATAAAGGCGGACTGACGGGTGATACGGTACAAGAAATTCGTAAGGCGATACTAGGGATAGCAGACTGATGACAGATACGCTAACTAATAAACCTGAAGCGCCGCCACTGCTGGATGCCAATTTTGACATCGAGGCGCCAGCAGTACTGCTACCGTATCAGCAAAAGTGGCTAGCGGATGAGTCGCAATTAAAGATCGCTGAAAAATCGCGGCGTATCGGTTTGACTTGGGCAGAGGCGGCGGACTGTGCATTGATAGCGGCATCTGATAAAAAGTCTGGTGGTCAAAACGTCTACTATGTCGGCTATAACCAAGATATGACCATGGAGTTTGTCGAGGCTTGTGCGATGTGGGCGCGGTCGTTTAACTACGCTGCCTCTGAGATTGAGGAAGGGATATTCGTCGATGATGATGGCGACAAAGAGATTAAGACTTATACGATCCGCTTCCCAAAATCGCGCCACCGCATTACCGCGCTATCATCACGTCCATCAAACTTGCGTGGTAAGCAAGGCGTGGTCGTCATCGATGAAGCGGCGTTCCATGAGGACCTTGCTGGACTGATTAAAGCTGCGCTGGCACTGCTTATCTGGGGTGGTAAAGTCCGCATTATCTCGACGCATAATGGCGACGAAAACCCTTTTAATGACCTTATCCAAGAGGTGCGAGCGCTTAAGCGTAGCGGTACGGTGCATAAGACTACCTTTAATGAGGCGGTCGAGCAAGGACTGTATAAGCGTGTGTGTCTGCGCTTGGGCCGTGAGTACGACGCGGCGGAAGAGGCGGCATGGGTCGCTGAGGTTTATAAATTCTATGGCGATGATGCGGAAGAAGAGCTGGACGTCATCCCTGCGCAAGGTGGTGGGCGCTGCTTGACTGTGGCGCAATTGGATAAATTAAAGAATGAAGATATACCTGTTATTACCTTTACTGCACCTAAAGAGTTTGAGCTATGGACGGAAGACGCCCGTAATGAGCATGTTGATAAGTGGCTAAAAGAGACGGTCGATCCAATCCTCTTGACATTAGATAAAAGCCAGCCGCACTACTACGGGCTTGATTTTGCCCGTCATCATGATGCTTGTTCTATGTGGTGGCAGGCTGAAAAGCTGGATATGAGGCGTTACTGCCCATACGTGCTGGAAATGGAAAAGGTGCCATACAAGCAGCAAGAGCGTATCTGTATCCATGTGATTGAGCGCACACCGCGCTTTAGTAAAGGTGCGAATGACGCTGGCGGTAACGGTGAGTACTTGGCTGAGGCGCTACAAGTAAAGTTCGGCGCGCATCGTATCGATGCGATTAAATTGAGCGAGAGTTGGTACGCCGAGCATACACCCCATTTTGCTGCTTGTCTCACAGACGGCACGATTGAGGATATGCCCGCTAATCGTGATATCCGTGATGACCATTTGCTGTTTACCACTATTAAGGGCGTGATGCGGATACCGCCACGCCGTACAACCAGCAGCAAAGGTAACAAACGACACGGCGATAGTGGTATCGCGCATCTACTGTGTGACTATGCGAGTAAATACCCCACGCCTGAGCTAGAGTGGACGCCTGTGCCTGTCGATAGCTCTGAGGCGCCGCGCGGTATGCGCGATGCGTGGGATAAGATTAAGTCGCTCAGTGGGTTTTTGGGGTCTGGCGGTTGGTAACTATAGATGAAGGATAAAAAATGTCATTTTATGCAGCATTAAAACAAGCGCCTGCAATCATTAAACCAGTGGCGCAAAAGCAAATCCGCCGTCTGCTTGGCTCACAAGTCAAGGGTATGGACGCACGCGCCCACGTGTGGGAGCGCCCTGAGCTAGCGCATCCAGCTGTTGGGCTAACGCCTGCCAAACTGCATCAGCTACTCACAGGCGCAGAGTCTGGTAATATCAATGACATGCTGGCACTGTTTGAGGATATGGAGGAGCGTGACAGCCACATATTTGCTGAATTAGATAAGCGTAAGCGTAGCCTGCTATCACTGGACTGGTACATCAAGCCGCCAAGTGATGCGACAGCAGCGGAAAAAGAGCAAGCTGCAACCATCCAGACATTGATGCACGCGATTGATGACTTTGATGTGGTTATCAAAGACGCGCTGGATGCTATCGGCAAAGGCTTCTCAGGACAAGAAATCAACTGGGTGCGTGATGGGGCAACGTGGTACGCCGAGTCGCTTGAGTTTGTGATACCGCAAAAGTTTGTGATCGCCCCTGATAACAAGACTATCATGCTGGGTAACGGCATGGATGACCCTGAACCGCTATGGGATCATGCCTTTATGATGCACACGCATAAAGCCAAATCGGGTTATCTGGTGCGCGGCGGACTACATCGTATCCTTGCTTGGCCGTATGTGTTTAAAAACTACTCAGTGCGTGACTTGGCAGAGTTTTTAGAGATTTACGGGTTGCCGATGCGCTTAGGAACCTATCCTGCTGGGGCTACTGATTCTGAAAAATTTACCCTATTGCGAGCGGTGATGGACATCGGGCACCGCGCTGCTGGTATCATCCCGCAAGGGATGCAGATCGACTTTAAGGAAGCGGCAAAGGGCAATAGTGATCCGTTTGAGAGTATGATCAAATGGTGTGAGATGAGCCAGTCCAAAGCGATCCTTGGCGGTACGCTGACAACGCAAGCGGATGGCAAGTCTAGCACCAATGCGCTGGGCAATATTCACGAGGTGGCGCGGCTTGAGATCCGCGATAGTGATGCCAAGCAATTGGCATCGACAATCAGTAAAAGCCTTGTGGCGTCAAAAATGCGTTTGAACTATCCAAGCGTACACCCGCGCCGCTATCCTAAGTTTGAGTTTGATTTGTCAGAGCCTGAGGATATTACGACGTTTAGTGAGGCGATACCTAAGCTGGCTGGCGTAAAGGGCATGCGTATCGGGGTGGAGTGGCTACACAGTAAGCTTAATATCCCGATGGCGGCGGAAGATGAAGCGATTGTGAGCACTGGTACTGTCAATGTTAATACGGATGCTACGCCCACAGCATTAACCGCCGCACTAAACGCCCGCTATGCTGCATTGGCAGCTGGGGCTGATCCTGTGATGACTGAGCGCGGCAAAATTGCAAAAGCTGAACGCAGTATCGATGTGGCAATGGGCACGGATGACTATGCACAAAATATTACCGATATGAGCGCGGTACTGGGTCAAGCAATGGTCGATAAGCTATCAAGTGCTACTAGCTATGATGAGGCGCTGGCGTTATTAATGACAGCAACGCCTGATGCGGCAGTCGATGAGCTGTCAGCAAACCTTGAGCAATACCTGTGCGCGGCAGGGCTTTGGGGAGCATTGCACAGTCAGCCATTGCCAAAAGCGTTAGATGACCGCAATGGAGGCGCATAAATGCCACAATCTAACACTAACAAGGTCGGATTAGAGTCGCTATTTAAGCGCCGTCCTGATGAGGCAATAAAGTATCTGCAAGATAAAAAGCCACAAGCGTCAATTGATTATCTTGAGGTCAAAGGTCGCGCGCATGACCATGCGTTTGTTATCGCTAAGATGACGGATATGGATATGCTGTCAACGATGCAAAAGTCGCTCATCACGGCGATGGAAGATAATATGTCGTTTGAGGATTGGCAAGCGACGGTCAAGCCCATGCTGAAGAAAAAAGGCTGGTGGGGCAAGCAGGATATTACCTTGCCCGACGGTAGTGTCAAACCTGCTCAATTGGGTAGTGACTATCGCCTCCAGCGCATCTATGATACCAATATCAATCATGCGTATCATAAAGCGCGACGACACGATGGCGACTTTGACATCTATCCTTATGCTATGTGGCAATCACGTGGGGACAATCGCGTTCGACCCAGCCACCAATCGTTAGACGGTCAGATATTCCGACGCGATGATCCTTATTATCAATCTATCCGACCACGCGTCGCATGGGGCTGCCGCTGTGATGAGATACTGCTTACGAGCGAACAGGCAGGTGCATATGGCGCACAAGATGGCTATATGATACATGAGGACATCAGCGAGTATGTGACCACTGAAAACGTGATCGTTCAAGGCATGAATGGCGCATATACTGCGCCGGTCAACGTGCTGCGACTGCCTGATATGCCAGTGTATCGTACTGATCCAGGTTGGATTCATGCAAAGGATGCGCTACCGATGCAGCCGATGTTAAGTCATGCTGCTGATATTAATGTCATGCTGGCATCGACGATGATGCAAGCTGTGTTTGCCCGTGAGTCGGTGGTCAATCGCTTTAATAATGATGTCAAATCGTGGATATATAGTAGCGATGTGCCAGCGGCGGACTATCGTCACGTGGGGGCGCTCATGCCTGATATGATGACTCAGCTTATTGAAAAGGGCATGGATAATGCCGTGGTGACGCTGGGCGCTGATATGCGCATGGTCAATCAATCTTGGTTGGCTAATATTGTGAGGCATTTATCAAATGGCTATCAGGCATATTGGGATGAGGTGACAAGTCGTGCGCTACTGGTATTTGATGATAGTGGGCGTAACGTGGTGCTGTCACTTGGCAAGGATGGCGCGGTGGTCGCGGTAGAGACAGTCACCGCGCGTGAGCTTGTAAAGCGTAATCTTGAGCGATTGGATGCTACGCTATGAGTGTGATATTAATTACCGATGACTTACAGCGCGTCTTAAACCTAGCGGCACGGCAGACGAGTAACACTGCGCCCTTAATGCGTCTGATCAGTTCCCAGCTGCTCAGCCAAACACAACAAAACTTCCGGGCGCAAGGTCGACCCAAGTGGCCAGCGCTGTCTGGTGAGACTATCAAGCGTTATGAAAAATTGGGAATCAGTACCGATGGGCTACTACGGCGCTCAAATTCACTGTATAACAGTGTGCAAAAGCATAGCGATATGAATAGCGCCACGATTAGCGCAGGCGGTGGCAACCAGTCAGGTGCGTATGCACGAATTCATCAGTATGGCGGTAGGGCAGGTAAAGACCGTAAAGTTAAGATACCCGCGCGTCCGTACCTGCCAATTGATACTGATGGCAATCTGCAAGATGAGGCGGCGCAGGGGCTAAATCAGGTGCTAATGACCTATCTACAGCGTAGCTTTAGATAATGCGCTTATAGTATCGCTATTGCATAGCGTTAGAGAGTGGTTAGATTGCGCGACAAACGGAGCAAAAGATAAAAAGGCGTGATTGTACATCATATAAAAACAAACGCCCTCAAATGGGCGTTTGTTTATTTTGTATCATCTGTCTGGTCACCCAAATGCTGCATAATCAAATCGGTTGTAAATTGATTAAACGACTTGCCGTATTGATGCTTATATTGCTCATCGCTAATCCACTGCGCCAGCTTTGGATTGGTTTCCGGGTTGATAGTGATTTCTTTTTTAATCGTCTTTGAGCGGTATTTGCCCGTTGCGCGTTTTTGCGCGGGCGTGGTTTTGGTCATAGACGCTGCCTCCTTTTTGGTTTTGTAATTGGGTGGATGGGAAGCGGCGTCCAAGGAACGACCGCTGTTTGATTGTAGCAGATTTATTATTGTTAGATTTGTTTGCGCTGATGTCGTTGATTAAATTGCACTCACACATAGTAACTACCTCCTGATATTGGGTTATACATGTAAATACCTAGTATATACATGTATATTGTGCTTATTAATATATACATGTATATATGAGATAGCAAGGGGTTTTGATAAAAAAATGAAAGGTCGGAACTGTGTCCCGTAAGATTTGGCAGGATTATTTGCGATGATAAGGCTTTAAGACAATGCAAGCGGGTGCTAAGGGGGCGGTATGTAGTGCCAAGCGATGTATCCAAGAGACCACCTAGATAAAAAAGATAAGAGATGCTATGACCAAATCAAAACAAGCAGGTGAAAGCTGGGAGTTAAAACAAACTTATATCGCCGCACTATCAAGCGAGGGCTGGCACGGCAAGCAATATGGCAGTGGCGCACATATGGCGGCCTTGTCACTTGAGATTGCGGGCAGTAATACGCCTGATGGTTACTTTTTGGTATTCCCTGAAGGTGAGACGCGATCGGGTGATGGCTCTGGTCGTCCGACTGAGTGCGCGGCGTGGCGGTTGGATGCCAGTAACGGCTATCCATTAGCAGACCAGCTCAACGCTCGACCCACTGATATGGTCATCGACTATGAGCATCAAACGCTACACGCGCAATCTAACGGACAGCCTGCGCCTGCTGCGGGCTGGCTGACGGCGGGTCAGTTTGAGTATGTCGTAGGGGTGGGGCTGTGCAACCGCGCGCCCAGCTGGACGACTAAAGCCACGCAAGCCATCGCTGGACGTGAGTATCGCTATAAGTCACCCGTCATTGCTTATGACAGTGATGGCTATGTCACAAATGTCATGAACGTCGCTATCACCAATCAGCCGGCGCTGCTCACGCTCGATGAGCTGACCGCGCTGTCTGCCAAATTTAACGTAAACCAATCACAGGATAAAACCATGAAGCCCTTACTTGCTTATATCATTGCCGCGCTTGGACTGCCTGAATCGACCACTGAAGATGCAGCGGTTACGGCGCTATCTGCTCAGGTCGATGCGTTTAAGACTAAAGCGACCGATGCCAAAGTCGAGATTGACGAAACAAAACCCTTAGCAGCGCTATCTAGTGTGTTTACTGGTGTTAATAATGCTGAGCCTGATCCTGCTAAATACGTGCCCGTCGAAACCATGACCCAGACTGTCGCCGCGCTCAACGCGCAAATCACTGAGCTACAAAGCAATCAAGTAGACCCTAATGATGCGCTATTGACTGCGGCATTGTCCGATGGGCGACTATTACCAGCGCAAGAATCATGGGCAAAGTCGTATGCCAAATCTGATCCAGCAGGCTTTAAAGCTTATTTGGACAATGCGCCCGTCATCGCCGCCCTAAACGCCAAGCAAACAGATGGTAAGCCCGATCCTGCGACAGGTGACAAAATCACCGCGCTATCCGCCGAGCAAAAAGAGGTCGCGGACGGTATGGGTATCTCTCATGCCGACATGATCGCCCAGCTCAACGCCTAAGCCACGCAAACCACGCTTTATAAATAAAAGGATATATCAATGATTAACACTCCCTACCGCGAGGGTATCGCTATCCCGCTGGTGGTCGCCGCCAGTACTACCATCACTGAGGGCGAGCTGGTCGCAACCAACGCCGATGGTCACGCTGTCCCTGCCACTGATGCAAGCGCCAAATATTTAATCGGGCGCGCGGAATCCACTGTCGAAACTGACGCGGCGCAAACCAATAGCACGATTACCGTCACGCGCAATCGTCAGTTTTTGCTGATTAATGACGCGACCAATCCGGTATCTATGGCAGATATTGGTACAACTGTGGTGCTAAAGGCGCAAAACACAGTCGCTAAGCCTGTCGATGGTACGGGTAACTCAGTGCTGGCTGTCGGTACGCTGATGGGCGTGGACTATGACGGCAAAGTCTGGGTCGAGATCAGCGGTGCGCCTATGGGCGTGGTGGATGTCGCTGCTTGGTAGTAAGCGAGCAATAGCTACTCGAACGTAAATGAACGCAAATGAACGCAAAGGATAACAACATGAAAGTAACTGGCCCAACTCTTAACGCTATCGCCGCAGGCCTGAAAAAGGTCTACAACGAGACGTTTAATAAAACAGAGAGTTTTTATGGCAAGGTCGCTATGGTCGTACCTAGCTCAAACTCACAAGAGACTTATGCTTGGCTGCAAAATATGCCGCGTATGAAAAAATGGATCGGCGATAAGGTCATCAATAAGCTCTCCAAGCAGGGCTATAGCATCGTCAATGACGACTTTGAAGTGACGGTTGAAGTGAAGCGCAATGATATTGAAGATGACAATATCGGTCAGTACAACAACATGAGTCAGCAAGCAGGCTGGTCAGCGGCGCAGTTACCTGATGAGTTGATCGCAGAGTTAATCAACGATGGCCAAAAGAACGAGTGCTATGACGGCAAGCCGTTCTTTTCATCTACGCACCCAGTCACGGTGAATGGTGAAGAGAAAACCATGAGTAATGTGCTCAACAAGGCGCTATCTGCTGCTACGCTCGCTGAAGCCAAAGCAAGCTATGGCGTTGGTCGTACTAAGATGCGCGCACTGACTGACTATGAAGGCCGTAATCTAAAAGTTAAGCCTAATATGCTCATCGTAGGCCCAGACCTCGAAGATACCGCACGTACGCTATTGACCGCTGACAAGCTGGAAAATGGCGATCAGAACATCTATAAAAACACTGCTGAGCTATTAGTTATTGATGATCTAAAGACTGGTACCTGGTACTTGCAAGATACGTCTATGCCCGTTAAGGCGCTCATCTTACAAGAGCGTAAAAAGCCGGTGTTTGTCTCGCAAACCGACTTAAACGCGCCCGATGTATTTATGCGAGCCACGTATAAGTTTGGTGCTGAAGCACGATACGGTGCAGGTTATGGCTTTTGGCAGTTGATGCTGAAGGGCTACGAATAAACGTCAGCAGTTTTTGACCCATTAAAAAGAGATACGCAATGTCTACTTATGCAACTACTCAGTCGATGATTACACGCTTTGGCAGTGAGGACTTGGTTGAGATCACCGATACAGAGCCACCGTATACGGGCGATATCAATATATCAAAACTGCAAGCGGCCATTGACTCCGCCAATGCTGAAGTGGACGCGTATCTCGCTAAACAAATAAGTGTGCCGACCGTGCTTGCCTCTCCTTTTGTGCAAATGATGGCGTGCGATATCGCGCGCTATCATGTGGCACTAGGTAATGCGCGCGTCTCTGAGCGTGATGAGAAGCGCTATGACCTAGCCGTTAAAAACCTAAAGATGGTCAACGACGGCAAGATTGGCATCGGTGCTGCTACGGCACAGACCAACGCACAGCCAAGCATCAATCTGGCGCAAATGACCAGTGGCCGCCCTAGTGTGTTTGGCAACGCCCAATACTAATGGTCAATACTGAGGTGACATGATGCTGGATCAGATAGAACAGGCGATTAAGGACGCGCTACACACTTATAACGAAGCACATGGCGGTGGTTTTGTGCGCGGTATTAAGAGCTACGCGGGCGACTTTGATGTCGAATCGCCTGATGAGTTTGCGCAAGTGGTGGCTTCATTCCCTGCAATTTGGGTGACGTTTAAATCCTCATCTAAGCCTAAGAAACTGGGAGCAAAAAAGCGAGAGCGTGATTATGTGTTTACCGTATTTGTTGCTGCCAATTCTGGACGACGTGAAGAAACAAGTCGCCAAGGTGCGTATAAAGCTGATGGCACAATGCTTAATATTGGCAGCTATCAACTTATTGAACTGGTCGAAAATGCGCTGCTGGGCAACCGTATGGGACTGGCTATCAGTCCGCTTGACGCAGGCGAGATTGCAAATCTATTTAACTCAAAGACGCGGGATCAAGTCGTCAGCGTGTTGGCGTATGACTGGCATACGAGCGCCACCATCGCCGACCCTGATCGTGAGGCAGATGTGCCATTCATTGAGCGTATCAATATGGACTATATTTATTTTGATACTGACGGCAATGCAGCTGATGACCCTCGTGTACTAGCGTCTGACCAAATTGATTTAACCCTTTAAATTTAAGAGCTTAAGGAATAACTATGAAAACGCCTGGTATCTATACCGACATCAATACACAGACGCAGCGGACGGGTCTGCCAACGCAAGATCATCGCATTGTATTTGTTACTGGTGACACTGCTGCGCCTTCAAATCCCACGCCTATTTACGATACAGCATCAGCGGATATCGTTAGCGGTGCCGACTCTAAAGCGGGTCGTATGATGGCGGCTGCTTTGAGTATATCGCAGGGGGTGCGTGCCGAGACGGTGGGAAAGTAACAAGGCGGCTATGGGCAAGTAAGCCATACCCCGTACTTGTTGAAAAAGAAGATGCTTATCAGCCCACAGTTAAGCCGTTAAACATCAAAGTTACGCACTCGCTTATAACAGATAGCTACACACCGACAATAAAACCGCTTGATGTTGTTGTACTTAATGTCGTTAAGCCGATTGAGATTTACACCACAAACGTTGAAGAGATTTATCAGCCAACTATGAAGCCGCTTGATGTGGTTGTACTCAATGCTATTAAACCGATTGAAGTTTATACGACAAACGCTAATGAGAATTTGCAAACAACTATCAAACCGCAAAGTGTCGTTGTTAAAAATCAATTTTCAGTTATCGGATATACGCACCCAGAGATTGAAGCGATTAAGCCAACTGTCAAACCGCTTAATATTGTATTAACAAAAACAGTTTAACTAAGGATTTATGATGAATATTGGATTAGCGGGTGCGGTGCGGTGCGTTGTCACCAACGCAGACGGATCAGTAAAAACCGACACAGGATTTATAAAAAACCTGATTTTAAATCAGGGGTTAGATTTTTTCGGCGGCGGCAATGGTGCAAATATATTCTATCGCTGCCTCGTCGGGACGGGTAATAGCATGCCCACTCCGACTCAGAACAAGTTAGATTTGCCAGTAAAAATGGCATCGGGCACAAGCTTTGCTGTTAAGTATGATTTTGAACCTCGGGAAGATAATCTTTATGTTGTAGAGCGTACTTATAAATACATTTTTAGCACGATGGGTGATGTGAATATCAGTGAAGTCGGTCTAGCGTCTAACGGTACGACAACAGCAAATGCTTATATGTGCACAAGAGCATTAATTAAAGATGCAGCAGGAAACCCCACTGCCATTAGTGTTAAAAATACAGAAAAGTTGGAAGTCTATTATAAGATTACTACAGTTTTTAGCACTTTAGATATGATACATCAGATTCAATACACTGATGCAGCTAATGTCACAAGTACTTATAACGCAACAGTTAGGATGTCTGAGTTAGGAGGAGTGCCTTACAATTTTACAGGCAAAGAAGTAGGTCAGACACCTTTAAATTATCTAGATGTCTGGACTGAATATTATTTTGGTGCGACATATAGAGGTGAGCTTGGTTCTGTAGATGGTGGTCCGAATAATGACGCATCAGATGCTAGTGACTGGTATTTGGAGGACTATATACAAGGGTCTTACAAGAGATTAGGAGGGTATTCGTACGCTTTATCAAAGGGTAATGGAAATATTCGTAGTATGCAAATTTTTTCAAATATGGGTGTTTGGCAAGTCCGTTACGGTTCAGTATTGGATGACAGTCCTATCAGCAAAACCAATAAAGATACAATGGTATTGCCATTTGAAATTACATGGGGCCGCTTTGAGGGCACACTTTAATGTTGCCCGATAACACGCTCACCGAGCTTGATAGCGCATCATTTTTGCCGCCGCGCAATAAGCCGCAAACAGCAACAAAGTGTTGGGAGCTAGGCGGTATCGCGCTATCTGATACCAGTGAGCCTATGCAGTACTATTGGTATGGATATGTCAAAGGTAAAGCTATTTACCTACAGCGTAGTGGCGTCGAGCCAATCGCTGTATTAGCGTTTGCGGGTGATATCACTGAGATGAGTTTTAGCTTTGATCAGAACATGCGACCAACGATTGCTTATGTTGAAAACGGCGTGGCCAAACTGTATTGGTATGACTCAAGCGCGGCTAAAAATGTGCTGACATTATACCCGAATGTCACCAATCCGCGCTTGTCACTTGACGATAAGCGTAAATTTAACATCGGTAACAGCGACATTATTTTTGCTTATGTTAGTGATCACAACCGTCTGTGCTATCGCTTACAGCGCGAGCGCTACGGTGCTGAGCATATGCTACTGACTGATACTACTAAGTCAAGTGGTGATCCGCTCAAGCTCTCTACCATTGGTATGAGTACTTCTAACCGCTTTTTATTTGAGACTAATTAAGGAAACGCTATGCCAAATCAAACTCTAGCCGCATACGGGCACTCACTAATCGTGCTTGATGCGCCAATTACAGACGAGGCTGACGGTGATGCGTGGGTCGAACACTTAGACTTTGTATCATCCAAAACTGAGCAAAATGACGCCATCCTGATTGTGCCGTTTGACGATGTCGACGATGCCACAGCATTTGCTAATTTTGCGTCAGTCAAATCGTGCTACCGCATCATCGCAGTGTGCTATCACGGTGCGATTGGCTTTGAGCCAGAACTATCAGCAAGTATTGCAGCGACTATCGCAAGCGAGTCCGATCCAGCGCTACCGTTTAACGGCTGTAAGCTGCCTTCACTGCCTGTGGTTGATGGCAGTCTACGCTTAACCAAAACGCGCATCGAGCAAGCTTTAAATGACGGTGTGGCGATGGTCAACGTGGGTCAGGACAGCAAGCCTGAAATTGTGCGATTAATCAGTACATACCGCACCAATCCAGTGACTGGTCAAGCGGATGACTTATTGCTCGACATTAATGGCGCACTGGTATTGCGTTATGTACGCCGCGACCTACGTGCAGCAGTAGCAGCAAATCCACGCCGCAAAAATACTGATGCGTCTCGTCGGGATTTACGCAGCTTATTTCTTGATCGTTGCCTAAAAATGGACGATGCCGAAATTTTGGAAAATGTGGCTGCTACCAAAAATGAGCTGACTGTCATGCAAAGCACGACGGATAAAACAGCGGTAGATGCTCGTATTCCGTCGTATTGGGTGCGTGGTATGCACGTTATCAATACAACACTGGACGTGTACTAGAACGCTCAGAAAATTCCTTGAAGGGAATTTTCTCTTGCGAGCCTAAAATTGACATGCAATTTTTTGACGGCTCTCAGGTACGAGGATACATGTGATTAATACCACTTTAGACGTTTATTAATATTAAGGATCAATCATGAGTGATACAGATGTCGTTGGCACAATCGTGCTCACAGTCGACGGTAGAGAGTTTGACTGTGCGAGTGTCAGCCCTAAGTTTGTAACAGGTAAGAAGCCTGTGGCAACCATGAACCGTCAAGGGCGAACACGCAAGAAAACCAAAACCACCAGCTCTATCACGCTATCAGTAGAAGTCATCATCCCCGAATCAGGTGATATCAATTGGGCAAATATTGAAGACGGTCGTATCACGATTGAGTCGCTGGACGGTGGTCACCGCACGACTTACACGGGCTGTGAAGCCACTGATGTGTCAGAGAGCTATAAGCTTGACGGTGAAGCGATGCGCTCTATTGAGATGTTTGCGCTCGACAAAATCAGCGAGGATCAAGCAGCGTCATAAGCTGCCATGTCTTAAATATCAATAAAATCAAGGGATAAATTATGTCAGCAGAAAAAGAAACTCAATCCGCGACCACTTTGTGCGAGTTCGTCAAACTACCCGTGGGCATTATGGTCGACGGCAAACGTTATCACGATATTGAGCTAACGCCTATCACTATCGGGCAAAGTTATGAGGCATCAATGAATGCGCGATCGACAGACCTACAAGCACTGGTTGATCTGGCGGTAATGACGTATGTGCCCAAATTGGGTCGTCACCTCACTTATGATGAAGCGGCGAATGCCAGCCGCCAAGACGGGCAGCGGCTTGAGATGGCACGGCTTGCACTCGAAAAAAAAGAGCGCGAGCAAGCGACCGCGTCCGCGTAGTTGGGCTGCTGGTCAAAATGGGCGTGCCTTACGATCAAGCGTGGGGTATGCCCGTTGATATGGCGTTAGATATGCTGGGAATATCGCCGCACGTCACCAAATCTAAACAGCCTGATACTCACAATAAGCCACTGCCAGATACGCTGGTCAATCATTCCAAGCCACCTATTAATGCTGCCGACACTGGCTCGCGCAAGCTGGTGGCGGCGCGGCGCAAGTCTAAGCTTCAGTAAACTTCCACTACACAAGGCGCTATCATGTCCACTCAAACCGTAAGCCTACGCCTGCTGCTCACCGGTAATGCTGGGGCAGAGCTGCGCCGTATCGCCCAGCAAAACCAGCGCGACACGCGTATCATCAATGATATGCAGCGGCTGGGCATTCGCACCCAGCGCCAAGTCCATCAAGAGATTCGTAATCAAGAGCGTGCCTATCGTCGTTTGCGGGCAAGTGGTGTGGCATCGGCTAATGATCTGCGCCGCGCCCATCGCGCTATGCGGGAGGAGATACGTCGTCTCAATGGTGAGCTGCGTACGTCAGGCTCTCTCATGGGTAAGATGCAAACCGCTGGTGCTGTGGTCGGCGGCGTAGTGGCAGCTGGGGCTGTGGTGAATAGTCAGATTAAGCCTGCACGGACGTATGATGAACAAGTGGCGCGTACGGCGGCTACAGCTACGTATGGTCAAGGTATGAGTATCGCTGATCGTAAGTTGGTCAAGGTTGAGCTAGATAAAACGGTAATGGCGGCAGTACGTAGCAGCGGTGGTAAGCGTGAGGGTGCCCTTGAGGCAGCAGATACGCTGATTGCGTCTGGTGCGTATGATCTGGCTTCTGTTAAGGAGGTACTAGGTACGACTCAGCGCGCGGCCTATGTATCTGGAGCAACGTCTAGCGATGCAGCAGCTGTGACTTTGCAGCTCAAAAACTTTGGTCTAAGTCCTGAACAGATCGACCTAGGCCAAGATATCGCGGTGGCTGGTGGTCAGTTAGGTGGATTTGAGTATGATACGATGGCGCAGTACTTGAGTCGTCAGCTACCGCTTGCAAAATCTGCGGGTTATGGTGGTGTTGAGGGTCTTAAAAAGATCGTAGCAATGAACCAAGTCGCCATTAACACGGCTGGGAATCAGGATGAAGCAGGTAATAACGTCGTCAACCTACTGCAAAAGCTGAACTCGCGTGAGTTTCGCATGTCTATTAATAAAAAAATTGATCCGCAAGCGGGAGATCCAACAATACCCAAGGCGCAAGGCGGTGGGCTTGATTGGCCAGCGTACGCACGGCAACAAAAAGCGCAAGGGGTCGATCAAGTCGATGCATTCGTAGGGTTGCTTGAGCGCGAACTGGGCGGTAATAGTCAATATCAGGCTTTAAAAAACCAAGCTGGCAAAGCTAAAGGCAAAGAAGCACAAGCGCTCTATGAACAGATGGCTGAAATGTTTGAAGGCTCTAACCTTGGTGAAATTATCGCTGATCGGCAAGCCTTGATGGCAGCGTTAGCAATCAGTACCAATGGCGCAGAAAATGAGCGCATCAAAAGCGGCTTAGATAATGCTGAAGGCACTACTGCTGAGATGCGTGAGCTGTTTAAAGATGATGAATGGTCTACAGCAATGGATCGGCAGCAAGAGCAGCTTAATATTAATTATAATTTATACACGCAAGTCAATGAGCAGTTAAGCCAGTTTAATAGCTCGCTTGGCGGATTTATGGAGAAACATGAAGAACTTGCTACTGCGGCTTATGGTGCGGGGTTAGCGTTAGCTGCTGTGGCGGCTGGTGGCGTTGTATCATCATTAGCTGGTGGTGCAGGTGCAGGTGCAGGAGCGGCTGGCGGTCTGCTGGGTCGAGCAGGCGGCAGTCTTGTACGGGGAGCAGGGGCTGTGGGCCGCGGTGTTGTAGCAGGCGGTAGCGCTCTAGTATCGGCATCTGGTGCAGCGGTCGCTTACTCAGGGGTGGGTGGCTATGCTATTGGTACGTTAATAAATAAAGCGTTTATCGAAAATAACGATAAACTATCAGACGCGATCGGCGGCACGATACACACAGCACTTGCTAATATGGGCGTAGAAAGTAGCCAGCAGGCGCTTGATGCCCACTTTAATAGCCTTATACAGCAAAGCGAGCAAACAGCAACCAAGCAAGATCAGATGGTTAATGAGCAGGCACAGACTAAGCAGATTCAAGCACAGATGGCAGCACAGCAAAGCGTGATGATAGCCCATCTATCTAATATCGCTGCTAAGCCTGCTCCTGTCTTTAACCCTACTATAACGGTTAATGCGCCACGAATGGCTATGAATATGATGGATGAAGTGAAAAAACAGACCAAGCGTGGTAAGTTTGGGCCTTACCGCTGATTAGTAATAATCACAGCCTTTTTCTTCATATTTGTTTTTATATTCTTGGAATAATTCTTGATTAAGGTTGTCAGTGGCGTTGTTCATAACTGAGTCATAAGCAATACAGATTTTAACTTTTTTAGCGCTATTTTCTTCTAAAAATTTAGCTTCTTGGATCAGCTCTTCAGTGCGATTTAGTTCTTTAGCTGTCGGCTGGTCTTCTCTCAGTAAAAACTCTACTGCATAAAACACGAAAACTAATATAAACATGCTGGCAAGAAATCCTACGCCAACAGGTTGTTTTGCTTTATATTTATTTTTTGCAACCCACCAGCTTATAATCCAAAGCAGTAACCAAACCCCTAAAAACACATATATATTCATTGCTTAAGCCTCAAAAATAGTTGATATTATGCCATACAATCAATAAAAATCGGTAGTTGAGTGCTAAATGTTTAGTGATGATAGTGGTGTCTTTACCTTATTAAGTGTTTTTGTGATAATAATAACAGCCGTCATATGGTTGTTTAAGCGGGTTAAGCAAAAGGAATATCGTTTAGATAGACAAGCATATAACGAGTCTATCAGGCATGAAAATGAGCAGATACAGATTGCTTTTAATGAATTGATCTTGTTGATGCTGTCGCTGTCTACTTATGATAAAAGAGAAACTGAAAGTGATATCAATCTTTTCGATAGATATGAGCATAAGTACTGTAAATATCTGCCAGTTATTAGAAATCTTGAGCTGATATTAGAAAGCTTTGATATTGTTAAAAAAAGCGTAAACAAGAAGACCATTGCTAGTAGGTTTGAGCTGATTGATGAGAAGCTTTTGGGGTTGCGTCAGCAGGAAAGCTATTTTAAGCCTGAGACATTCAATTTTATGAATAAGGAGCTGGTGCGGCGCAGACAGTTTATTCGTACCTTAATATATGTGAACGTTGCTAAAAAGCAGTTGGAGAAATCTGAGGAAGTAGTGAGAGACTCAACTAAGCAAAAATACAAAAACCTTGCTATCGAGACGCTAAAAGAGGGCTTAACTGATCCAGAAGCCGATCATTACACGTTACAAGCGATGATAAATCAATTTAACATGAAATAGCTGTCTACAACGAAAGCCCTGCCAATAAGGTGGGGCTTTTTTGTGCCCAAAAAAAGACCCTCTTTTTATGGAAGGCCTTATGAGTGCGACTCTTATCGTTGTTTACAGGTTCGCGGGTCACTTAACGCTGCCAGTGTTTTCACTGGTAATCCTTTCGGAACTCATGCAACAATTGTAGCATAACCTCGGAACTCTGTCACCAATAAATTAAGCTTCACGTGTGCCACAATATACCATTATCAACATAGTTTTGGGTATGTTATGGCGTGGGAACAGACTTTATATGATGCCTCATTCCGCGGCGTGGCCTTTGAATACTTTGGCGTCGATGACAGCGGTGATAAGTCGTTAGCCACTCATCAAGCGCCCTATGCCAATGATGCCATCGTCCATGATATGGGTAATAATCCCAAAAATATCAGCATGACGGCCATTATTGATGGTGCGGACTATGAGCAGGCGTTAGAGTCGCTACTTGATGCGTTAGAAGCAAAAGGCGCAGGGGAGCTTATCCATCCTATATTTGGCGCTATCACCGCGATATGTGCCAGCCACCGCGTCAAGCATGACAGTGAGATTGTCGATGGCTGCACGGTTGAGATGCAGTTTGTGCAAACTAAAGCTGAGCGCAGTATTCAGCACTTTATGCCTGAGCCGATGCCTGCTGCCAATCAGACGGCGGACAGCATCATTTTGGCTGCGCCAAGTGAGGAGCTGACCATCTATCAAGAGCAATTAACTGCCATTGGAAGCGAGGCAGCAGGGGCGCAGGCGCGGAGTATTCCTGAGACGATACGCTCTAAGCTGCGCGAGATACGTACGACGCTTGGCACCAATCTGGTGCGTGTGGATAACCTGCTCAGCCCACCAGTATGGTTGGGTAGTATCGTCGGGGACGTAGACGCTATCGTTAAGATGTTACCGCTTGATTATGACCCAATGAGCAATTGGCGGCGCTTGTTTAACCGTATTAAAGCGATTGGTGATGTGTTTGGTGATAGCGATGTGCCGCCACTCAAGCGCACGGGGCAAGTACTGCCCGCCGCGATGATCAGTCGTGGTGTGATTACTATATTAGAGAGTGAGCAAAAAGCGCCCACACTCACGCCTGATGATCTAACAGCCATAAACGATGAGGCGCGGCAACAAATACAAGATGCCATTGACGCGGTGCGCGGTGATAACAGCGCGCAAAACGAGCAAGATTTGCCCGTGGTCAATACTGATATCACACCGATTATCCGTGACCTAAAAAAAGCCGCCGCACAGCTGCAAACGCTGACAGATAGCGTGATCAATAGCCGTCCGCCGCTGATTACGCATACCGTTGCCGCGCCCTGTACGTGGCGATTGCTCGCGCATCTATTGTACGGTGATTATAACCGCGCCGATGAATTGGCTCGGCTTAATCGTGGTCTGGTCGATGCCTCAGTGATTGAGGCGGGTGTTCAGGTGGCGTGCTATGCAAAGTGATAACAATCAAGACAAAATCGCGCTGCATATCGGTGGCGTGGTGTGTTCGACATGGGATGACTTGAGCCTTGATAGTGATATTGGTGTGCCCGCTGATGCGTTTAGCTTTAGTTGGTTTGATGCCGAGCAAGATGTATTGCCCGATCATGTCAAAGCGGGTTCAAATTGTACGGTCACGTGCAATGGTGAGACGGTGCTCACGGGCATTTTAGACCGCATTGGTCAAAGCGTCGGGCGTACTGGTCTTAATACCAATCTGTCTGGGCGCGACCTTGCAGGGCAGCTCATCGACTGCTCAGCGCCGATAGATGCAGCTGCCAATCTAAGCCTGTCTGAGCTGATCAAGCGTTATGTGACGGGCGGTGATTTGGCAAGTTTGCCTATCACGCTGGGGCAGGTGTCAAAAGATTGGCTCAAAGGCAAAACGGGCGTGGATGTGGGCGAAACCATCTGGGATGTGCTGTCCGCTGCCGCGCAAGCCTCTGGGCAGTATGTGTGGCTATCGGCTGATGGGGCGCTGATGATTGGCAATCCATTTGATGTGCCGCAGCCTGCTATTAAGCCTGCCTTTTATCTATATAACGATGACAGATATGAGCAAAACAACGTGTTAGATGCCGACTATCAGTACGATATATCTAACGCATTTAGCACGTTTGAGATTGTTGGGCAAAACGCTAAGGGCGGCAATTTTAAGGCAAAAGCGACCAGCGATCGCGTGCTGCTCAAACGTCAAAAGGTTATCAGCGATGGTCGCTCAGACACCCAAGCCGAGGCGGAGCAATTTGCGAAAAAAGCCTTATCTGATGCGCTACTTGATAGCACGGATTTGACCTTGTCAGTATCGGGCTGGACGCACAACGGGCAGCCATGGCGCACAGGATGGCAGGTGAGCTTTGATAGTAATGTATTGCCACGTGCGTTAGGGGACTGGGTTATATATGGGCGCACGCTGCAATTATCACGCAATAACAGCAAAACGACTGAGCTGCGACTAAAACGACGTGAGGACTGGATGCAGCCGGTTAAATACGCCGATTTGATAAAAAAGTAGGTGACGAATGAACCCATTTAAACAAGCGCCAGTAATTCGCCAGGCTATTATCGGCACGATTAAACGCACAGGCAATAAAGCGCTGCAAGTACTGGGCTTGAGCGGTGAGCTGGTAGATGATGTGCCACTGTATCAGCAAGCAGGATTTGCTAGCTGGCTACCAAAAGACGCCGAGGTGGTCATGCTACCGATGGGTGGCCGCGCACGTAACTTCGTCATTGTCGCGGGGCGTGATGCGGTGGCGGTTGAGCTGAGCGAGGGTGAAACAGTCGTTTATAACCAACACGGCGTTGAGCTACGACTATCAAAGGACAAGGTTAAGATTAACACCGATTTAGAAGTGGATGGCAATATCAAAGCGACTGGTGATGTATCTGATAAATTGGGGACGATGAATCAAATGCGGACGGTTTATAACACTCACGGGCATGGCAATATGGGCGCTGCGCCACCTGCCACTAAAATGGGGGCATACAATGCGTTTTGATCAGACGATTAATGACTATACAACCGATGGCATCAATAGCCCGCCGCTTACAGGTAGCGGGGCACTGGCAGAAGCGGCCTATCTGCGACTTTTAACGCCTAAAGGTTCATATTTTGCAGACCCGATGCTGGGTAGTGAGCTGCATAAGCTCAAGCGTAGTAAAGATGTGCCAAGAATGCGCCGTCAGGCCTTAGCTTGGGCACGTGAGGCGTTAGAGCCACTACGCACGCCGTATTATCTAACTGATATCAACGTCAGTACTGGCGCTGTTATTAAGTCAGGGTATTTATCCATCAAAGCGGTACTAACACAAGCCGATGGCAGTCAAACAACCACATCTATTAACGTACAGGTAGCCGGATAATGTATCAAACGCCTAAATATAGCGATATTAAAGCCACTATTATGCAAGAGTACGTCAACCAGACGGGGATATTACCGCAGCGTGACTCAGATGCTGATGTGCGTGCCTCTGGCACAGCGGCGGTGGCTGAGGGCTTGTATAGTCATCAAGAGTATGTTTTAAAGCAATTATTCGTCCAGACCGCTGATGAGCCGTACCTATATATACACTCTGAGGAGCTGGGCTTGCCGCGTCTTGGTGGCTCAACTGCCACGGGTCAAGTGTGGGCATCGGGTACGACAGATGGCGTGGTATTGCCCATTGGCAGTAAGCTTACCGACGGCTTTGGGCATTATTGGCAAACTACCAGCAATGCGACACTATCCGCTCAAAAAGAAGTGTCTGTACCTGTGCAAGCAAGCAATAACGGCGCGGCATTTAATGCAACCGGCACACTGCGTTGGGTGTCACCAGTGGCAGGACTACAAAGCGTGGCGCAAGTGGATGTGATCAGCGGTGGCTCAGACGGCGAGAGCCTTGAGCGGTGGCGCGGGCGCTTATGGAATAAGAAAAAGCTGGGTAAAAGCTTATCGCGTGCTGAGGACTTACGCCAAGCCGTACTAGGTGTGGCGGGTGTTGCTAATGCTTATGTGTATCCGCTGCGACGCGGCGCTGGTAGCGTGGATGTAGCGATTACCGCACAAGGCGCAAACGGCGCGACCTTGCCCAGTGATAGTTTGCTGGCACAATCTGAGCAGGTGCTGAAAGATACAGCAGCGTTTTGGGAGGATGTGCGCACCTTTAAGCCTACCATTGTACCTATTGATGTCATGGCGAAAGTGACAGGTGTCAACGTCAATACTGGTGAGATCAGCGCGATTATCAATGATTATCTAAACGCCATGATACCCGCTGAGAGCTTTAAAGCGGCAGTGCTATATAGTCTCATTATGGCCGTACCGGGGATGATTGATGTGCAATTGACGCCAAACGTCAACGTCAATCCCACGGTCAGCATGGAGCAGGTCGGCTGGATACGTCCTGCCAATGTCACGGTGACGCTATGAGCCAGACACACAAAATAGCAGACGCGCTGATGCAGCATCTGCCATATGGGGGCTATGACCACAGCCATAACACAGTTATATATAAAGATATTATAGCACATAGCAAAGCGTTAGAGTTGGTCAAGGTGTCATCTGCACGAATATTTGCCGTATTAAATGATATACCTGATGAGCTGATTGATGAGTTTGAGCGCGAATACGGCTTGCCGCTACTGTGTGGTCAAAGCGATGTCGGCAATACTATTAATGACCGCCGCAACGAGATTGAGCGCGTCAAGCGTGAGGGGCACGTGCTGCTTAATCTAGCAGGACTACACAAGCTATTTGCCCGCTACAATCAAAGCGTACTGACGGTGCAAACCTATGTACCTATGCAGTGCTTGGGGTCATGCGTTGACCCGCTTAATACGGCGCGATTGCGTTTTCGTGTGACGCTCACGCTTGCCAAGCCTGTCCGCGCTGATATGAACTGCTTATCTAAAAACTACTTACCAGCCTCGTTACGGCTTGATATTAAATAAGGATACACTATGCACCGTATTGATTCTGCGACAGCACGCCCCAATGCTAATGGCGAGGGTAAAACTGGATTCTCTGATAATGCTGACTTACCTAATCAAGATGCCACTTACTTTACGCCAGAATGGTCTAACGCACTACAAGAGGAGGTCGCAGGCGTTATTGAGGGCTTAGGACTGACATTAGATAAAACGGATAACGGGCAGCTACTAAAAGCACTGGTGCAGCAATTTGGCGAAAAGAAGGTACTTGAAGATGCGATAAAAGAGTATCGTGAGGACATTAAGGAAGCTGTAGGACGTATTGAGACTCTTGAAGAACGTACTTATGAAGATACACAGGTGGGCGAGCTGTTTTGGACAACCAAGCACTTTGCTACGGCTAATGAGGTAGCAACATACAAAGGCTACGGCACATGGCAGCGCGCACTACAAGGTCGTGTGGCGGTTGGTTTCTCTGATATACCAGATGATCACATTGACTTCCGTACTCATGGTAAGGAATATGGTGAGCGTGAGCATACTTTGACTGTGGATGAGATGCCAAGTCATCGGCACACACTAAAACACGGTAGAGACAACGGCTCAACTGACAATGATGCGGGTACAATTGCTAGTGATACACCAACTTGGTCTAACCAGTATATTCCAGACAGCACTATCGGTTCGGCAGGCGGCGACCAGCCTCACAATAATATGCAGCCATCACTAACTCTAGACTGTTGGGAGCGAGTCAGTTAAGGAGAGTCTAAACGGCGAGATGATAAAGGCGCATTAGTGCAGAACGAGTTACAAAAACCTAGTGCAGAATGACATACAAATTAGTGCAGAATAAATTCGCAAATTACAATAACTTGATTGAAAGAAACGAGCTTTTAGTTTTAGAAGGTGGACACCAAATGGGCACCGCACCGAAAACGAGCTTTTTGACTGAGTAGATAAACTTAACTATATTCAAAAATATATTTCGAGAATAACTCTACAACCCCCGAAAAATGGACAAAAAAAAGCCTCACTGTTAAGTGAGGCTTTTTAAGTATTTGGAGCGGGAAAAGAGATTCGAACTCTCGACCCCAACCTTGGCAAGGTTATGCTCTACCACTGAGCTATTCCCGCTAATGATCAATTAACTATCGTCAGTTGATGAAGGCGTATTATACGCATTTTTATTTATCTGTCAACACCTATCACGAAAAAAAGTAAAAGTTAGCAAAACAGGCATGTCATCTAGCCATAATTTTATGTTATAACAGTTTATTATAATATGTATTCCAAAAGCTTTGTATGGAAGTAATGAGCTGGTGTACATTTTATAGAAAACGTCATTCTTATTGATAGTTATCAATACTTATAATCATAAGCATTAAGGATAAAAAATGAGTCAACAATATACCATCGCCGATTATTTATTCGATCGTATCGCTGAAGCGGGTGCGACTGAAATCTTTGGCGTGCCCGGTGATTTTAATTTAACGTTTTTAGATAATATTATTGCGTCTGATAAATTGCGCTGGGTCGGCAATACCAATGAGCTAAATGCTGGCTATGCAGCCGACGGCTATGCCCGTGAGCGTGGCTTTGCTGCTATGGTAACGACTTTTGGCGTGGGTGAGCTGTCGGCGATTAATGCCACGGCAGGCTCTTTTGCCGAGTACGCACCCGTGCTGCATGTGGTCGGTGCACCTAGCACAGCGCTACAAGATTCAAAGCGCCGGATTCACCATACTTTAGGTGACGGCGTATTTAATCATTTTATTAAAATGGTAGAGCCGGTCACTGTAGCGCGGGCGCAGATTACGCCAGAAAATGCAGCCTCAGAAATTGACCGTGTTATTCGCCTAATTTTAAAAAAGCATCGTCCCGGTTATTTGTTGTTATCACCAGATGTGGCAAAAATGCCGATTTATCCGCCAACGACCAAGCTTGATGACAGCCAAGAAGATATCACCAGCCAAGCCGCGTTGGCAGACTTTAAGCAAGCACTCATAGAGTTTTTACCTAATAAAACCACCACACTGATGGCAGATTTGATGGTGCATCGTTTGGGGTTGCAAAACCAGCTAAAGGCTTTAATTGCTGATACCAATATTCCTTATACGACGTTATCATGGGGCAAAACCTTGCTTGATGAAAACAGTGAGCGTTGGGCAGGTACTTATGCAGGCGTGGCATCACGTCCTGTGGTTAAAGATGCGGTAGAAAATTGCGAATGCTTAATTAAAATTGGCGTGCAATATACCGATACGACGACGGCGGGCTTTAGTCAAGATATCGATGAAAAAGTCGTGGTTGATTTGCATTATGAGCGGGCGTCTATCAGCGGTCAAAACTTTGCCCCGATTGCGCTTAAAGATGCGCTGCAAACCCTGCATGAAGTCATGACCTCAGGCATCAATATCGTACCGAAGCAATTTTGCAAAGAGATGCAGCCGCATGAGCAAAATGGCAAGGATGACGAGCCAATTCGCCAAGATGACTTGTGGCATATCATCGCCGATGCGCTTGATGATAAAAACCTTGTGTTTTCTGACCAAGGCACGGCGTATTTTGGTATCAGTGATGTGCGGCTGCCAGAAGGTGTGACGTCTTATGGGCAACCAATGTGGGGCTCAATCGGCTATACCTTGCCAGCGAGTTTGGGTGGCGCTATTGCCTCACCGCATAAGCGTAGTATCTTATTGATTGGTGACGGCTCGGCTTTATTAACCATTCAAGAATTAGCGGTAATGATTAAAGAGCGCATCAATCCAGTTATTGTCCTGATTAATAACGATGGCTATACCGTTGAGCGAGCGATTCATGGTGAAAACCAGCGCTATAATGACATTCCTAAGTGCGACTGGCAAATGATGCCAAAAGCCTTTGGCGCGATGGAAGAAAATAGCTTAATCCTTAAAGCAGAAACCGCTGGCGAACTAAAAGCAGCGCTCGAAAAAGCCGCTGCCACCAAAGATAAACTGGTGATGTTAGAAGTGATGACAGATAAGCATGATATCCCGCCATTATTGGCTGATATCAGTGCCGCCCTTAAACCAAAATAGCCTAAGTAAGATAATTTTATAATTTGTATGAGTATTTATCATTTGCCATTAATAATGATTAAGCATTTATAAAAACACTGAGCACTTATAAAACAGAAAAGCCCTATTTTGCATTATGCTAAATAGGGCTTTTTTAATATTCTCAGACGAAGGTTTATAGTGGCGCTAAAAGTCTTTATGATTGAACAAATAAAGAGCCAATAGTTAATATTTTCTATAGGAATTGCAGGCGTACGACGCTTAACACAAACTACCGTTAGGATTCTATGTTATACAATAGAGTAGGCTTTTATAAAGGGAGTTTTTACAGTTAAGGAAACTACAATAAGACTGTTTAAGTTAGAGCATTTCAATTTGAAGCTTTTGCAACAAGTACGCTAGAAAAGCTAAAGGACACACTCACATAATAATGATTAAAAATAGGGCTTAAAAAAGATGGATACCTTAAATATCCTGTATCTCGTAGGAGCAGTGTTAATTTTTGCCAGTATTATGGCAAGTACCTTGTCGGCGCGTTTGGGCGTGCCGCTATTATTGTTGTTTTTAGTCGTAGGCATGCTCGCCGGTGAAGAAGGCATCATGGGTATTGAGTTTTCTCAATATGGTATTGCCAACTTTGTCGGACAGGCGGCGCTGGCTTGTATTTTGTTAGATGGTGGACTGCGCACCTCGTTTAAATCTTTTCGAGTTGGGCTAAGACCTGCTATCTCGCTTGCCACGTGGGGTGTACTGGCGACGGTGATGATACTGGGCGTGTTCGTCACTTGGCTACTCGATGTCGATTGGCGCCTTGGGCTATTGATGGCGGCAATCGTCGGTTCGACCGATGCGGCAGCGGTATTTTCATTGCTGCGAAATGGCGGTGTCAAGCTTAACGACCGCGTACAAGCAACGTTGGAGCTTGAATCTGGTGCCAACGACCCATTGGCCATTTTATTGGTTACAGGGTTAATTGCGCTAAATGTCGACCCTGCTGGCCAAACGGTGCTGGGCTTTTTAGGTTTGCTATTACAGCAGCTGAGCTTCGGCCTCGGTATGGGGTTATTATTTGGTTATTTATTGGCAAGGCTATTACCGAAAATACATTTGGCAGAAGGTATGTATGCCATTTTGATATTGTCGGCGGGCTTGGCGGTGTTTGCGGCGACCAACTTAATGGGCGGTAGTGGGTTTTTGGCGGTTTATCTGGCTGGCGTGCTGATAGGCAACCATAAAGTGCGCTCAACCGAGCACGTGATGCGCGTAATGGACAGCTTTGCTTGGTTATCGCAAGCCGTCTTATTTGTGGTGCTGGGTCTGTTGGTGACGCCATCAAACGTCATTAACGTTTGGTATTATTCAGTCGCGATTGCCGCCTTTATGATTTTGATTGCTCGTCCTATCGCGGTCTATAGCAGCGTAAAACCCTTTAAGTTTAAAGACCGAGAAATCGGTTTTATTTCTTGGGTTGGTTTGCGCGGTGCCGTACCGATTACCCTTGCTATTTTACCAGTGATGGCGGGTATTGACGGCGCCTTTATGCTGTTTGATATTGCCTTTGGCGTGGTGGTTTTATCCTTGATTTTGCAAGGTACGACCATTCCCTTTATGGCGGATTTATTTAAAGTACGCATTCCTAATAATAAAGACCCCGAAGAGAAGCATGAGGTTTGGGTATCGGACAAAGCGAGCATTACCTTATATCAGTTCCAAGTAAAGTCGGGGGCGTTTGCGATTGGTCGCCATCCAAAAGGCATCTCTAACCGCGTTAATCCTGATGAAATCAGTGTATTTGCCTTGGTGCGCGGGCAGCAAATTGTGATTGTCGATGCAGAGACTAAGCTGAAATTTGGTGATATTGTGTGGTATGCGATGCGCGGCAATCATGCTAGCCAAATTGCGCAGATTTTTAACGACACCACCTTAGACCGTAAAGCCATCGATGACTTTTATGGCGACTGGCTATTATCGCCGAGTGTCAAATTGGGCGACTTGCCATTTTTTACTGGGGTCATGACCTCTGAGTCTTTGGTCGATAAGCTTAAGTCCAAACCAGAAGATAACGAAAAAAATATGTGGCAGCAAACGGTTGCTGAATATGTCAAAGGTAGCCTAGATACGGCGCCAGTATCGGGTGATACGGTGGCGATTAATGATGAGTGGTCGCTGGTCATCAAAGAAGTTGATGATAAAGGTAAGCTTAGAACGATTGGTTTAAAACATGAAAATTTAGCTGAGCCAGCTTAATCACCAATGTCGTCAATAGTTTGAGAGATGAATGGCGAATAGGTCATTATAAGCCAAAAAAGCCCCGTCAAAATTGATGGGGCTTTTTTCCTGTTCATGAAGCTATTTTTAACGCTTGATTACCACATCAAATCATCTGGAATGACGTAAGCGGCATAAGGGTCATCTTCTGCCAGCTCGACCTCTGACTTGTCATTCGACACCACAATGAAACCTTCTAGCTTGGCGTTGATACGATCAGCTAGTGGACGAGGGAGCAGCGCATAATCGTTTTCTAGGCGCGCAATCACCACATGACCGGCTACAATTTGATCATAAAGCTTTTGGGTGATATAAATCTTTTTAATTTTGCCATTGTCAACGAACTGATAAGTGATGTCGCCCTGTGTTTCTGTGATTTGATGTTGCTTAATCATCTGAATGACGTTGGCTCTTAGCGTCTTTTCTTCTAAAAGCTGCTGTTTTTCTTGATTGAGCTTTTGGTCTTTTTCTATTTTTTTGGCTTGAGCGTCTGCCAAGGCTTTTTTGGCTTCAAGGTTTGAGGCGTCACCTGTGCGCTTGGCATGCTGCGACTGTTTGCTGATTTTTTTGGCTTTTTTGCTATCCACCAATCCAGCTTTTAAGAGTTGTTCTTGTAGGGCGTTTTTGGCCATGTCTGTATTACCTAAGTACTTAAGTGAAATTGCCTAAATCTGAAATTATAGTGTTTAAAAAGCTCATGGTAGCAAATTTTGCGCCGACATGTCATTACAGAAGACACCTCTATTGATATAAAGAGCGCTAACCTTATTTGTACCTATTTACCAAATCTTGATATTGGTGTCGAATGGTGATACCGCAGTGACACGACACTTCCTTGGAGACAGGCGGGTCAGGAAGTAGAGGTTATGGCGAAATATACATTCTAAATACTTCCTACTATTCTTTATTAAAACTTAAGCAATAAAAGACCCTTACAGTACATGACTTGTAAGGGTTTTAATTTTTAATATAGTAGAATTAATCTAAAATCGATACAGTGCGACTGGGATGAATTTTTCGTAGCCTCTGTGAACACAGCAAGCTAGGAAAATTTATACCTGTATCGCCCCTGAATTTATAACAGTTTTACTTTTAATTGACTATAACTTGGTCATCGACTCCTTTCATTCACTTCTAATAAAACGCTATTTTTTCTAGGCAAATGTATCAGTAATCAAGTTTAAAGCCCATCTGACTCAAAATGATTTGTTATCTATTGTTAAACATGAGCGGATGCTATGTATAATGCAGCCCTAGCATTGTTTTCACTCATACGTCCTTAATAAGAAGATTTTATTATGTCAAACAAGCGTCCTTTATATATTCCTATTGCTGGCCCCGCGCTATTAGAAACCTCTTTATTGAATAAAGGTAGTGCCTTTTCATCAGAAGAACGTGATAGCTTTAATTTAACAGGGCTATTACCACACAACATTGAGACGATTGAAGAGCAGTCTCTGCGGGCTTATCACCAACTGCGCTCATTTACCAATGCGATGGATAAGCACATTTACTTGCGTAATATACAAGATACCAATGAAACCTTGTTTCATCATCTGGTTGAGCAGCATATTGAGGAAGTGATGCCGCTCATTTATACCCCAACGGTTGGTCAAGCTTGTGAAAAATTTTCGCAAATTTATCGCCGCAAACGAGGCTTATTTATCTCATACCCTGAGCGTCATAAAATCGACGATATGCTGCAAAACGCCACCAAACAAAATGTTAAAGTAATCGTTGTTACCGACGGTGAACGTATATTGGGCCTTGGCGACCAAGGTATTGGCGGTATGGGCATTCCCATTGGTAAGTTGGCGTTGTACACAGCTTGCGGTGGCATCAGTCCCGCTTATTGTTTGCCTATTTTATTAGATGTCGGTACCAATAACCAACAGCTACTTGACGATCCTATGTACATGGGTTGGAGAAATCCACGCATCTCTGGCGATGAATACAATGAATTTGTCGATTTATTTATTCAAGCTGTTAAGCGTCGTTGGCCAGAGGTATTATTGCAATTTGAAGATTTTGCCCAAGGGAATGCTACGCCGTTATTAAATCGTTATCGTGACCAGTTATGCTGCTTCAATGATGATATTCAAGGAACTGCCGCGGTTTCGGTCGGTGCTTTGATTGCCGCGTGTCTAAATAAAGGTCAAAAGCTCAGTCAGCAAAAAATAGCATTCTTAGGTGCAGGATCGGCAGGTTGCGGTATTGCTGAGCATATCATTCGCCAAATGCAGCGCGAAGGGTTGACTGAAGAGCAAGCACGCAGCCAAGTATTTATGGTTGACCGTTATGGCTTGCTCACCGATAGCATGACAGAACTACAAAAATTCCAAGAGCCACTGGTGCAAAAACAGTCGGCTATTGAACATTGGGATAAGAGCCAAAAACTTGGTTTAGCGCAAGTGGTTAAGCAAGCGAAAATAACGGTATTGTTCGGTGTAAGCGGACAAAAAGGTCTGTTTACTCAAGAGGTCATCGAGTCCTTATGTGCTAATACTGAACACCCAATTGTACTACCGCTTTCAAACCCGACGTCTCGTGTGGAAGCCACACCGCAAGAAGTGATGAACTGGAGCCGTGGTCGCGCCATTATCGCAACAGGCAGCCCTTTTGCTCATACCACCTTCAATGGGCAGTCTTTTGAGGTTTCCCAATGTAATAACAGCTATATATTTCCCGGTATCGGTCTTGGGGTGCTAGCAGCACGGGCGAGAGGTATCAGCGATAATATGTTAATGGCGGCAAGCCAAGCGCTTGCAGATATATCAATGGAGTACGAAAAAGCGCCCGGCGCCATATTACCGCCTATTAAAGTTATTAAAGAGATCAGTAAAAAAATAGCCTATGAAGTGGCTCTACAGGCGGTTCAAGATAAGCTGGCACTACCTATTACGGCGGAGAACCTACAGCGCCGACTGGAAGCGAATTTTTGGTTGCCTGAATATCGCAACTATCGTCGTACTTCTTTCTAGTTTTTAGAAAGTATGTAAATAAATGATAGATAGTTGGCTAGCTTTAGACTCACCAAGGTAACCTTGATTGGTCGTTAGCCAGAATTTGATAAATACGGTTGAGCAGTTGTCGCTGAATCGATTGTGTGTAAAAAAGCTATTAGTTCAACAGGAATAAGGGCGTTTTTTAGAGTTATCAATCATTCATTAAAATCGTAAAAGCCCTCTACGCTATATAAAATAGCGTAGAGGGCTTTTTGGTTTCTTAGGTAGCTTAAGCTTATGGTTCAAACCCATAATAAGCCTCATATGTGCAGCATGTAGTGGTCAAATATTTTTAGACAGTACTTAAGAGGTTTTTGTTGAAATAAAGCTTCTCTTTCTCGCTTAGTGTTAAATACTCATTAAAGCTGTGTGGTCTTACACTTTGATAATAGCCCCAAATATAATCATTTACTGCCTGCCGAGCCTCATCAATATTGTCATAGCCGTTTTTTGGCATCCACTCTGTCTTAAAGCTTCTAAAGAACCTCTCTGTAGGTGCATTGTCCCAACAGTTGCCTCGTCGGCTCATACTATGCCACTACAAATATAAGCATCGAAGAAGCTTCCGACAAAGTCGGGGCGATTCGGATATCAAAATATTATATAATTTTATTTCACTAAAGTTTAGACCATAAAAAACCCTTACGAACCTGGGGCTGTAAGGGTTTTTATATTTTGGATATTTTATCAACTAATTTTAATACTTAAAGTAAATTAATCAAGGTTGGTCTATAGGCTAATATTATAGTAAATATTTTTCTTTCACCGAAAATTATATGTAACGCCAATAAACCCATCTTGATTTTACTTATCAGAATCTAATAAATTATGATTAGCTACTTACATTACAGCTTCTGAAGTGACAATTACTTGGTTTTCCTCAACAGTATCTCCTTTCCATCTCTCGGTCTGATCAACTATTTTGGCACCAACTAAATCTCCAACAACGTTACCAAAAGTGAAAATCATATCTACTAAGATATTAATACCTGCCGTAAGTGCAACGATTTCAATCGGTAAGCCTGCTTGTGTAAAGACGATAGACATCCCAATTAATCCAGCCCCTGGTACGCCAGCAGTACCGATAGCTGCCATAGTGCCGATTATAACGATAGTAGCCAACTCTGGCGTTGATAACGTCATTCCCATAATTTCTGCGGCAAAGATAACTGCAACACCAAACCGTATTGCTGTGCCATTCATATTTACTGTGGCGCCAATAGGCAATGTGAGCTTTGCAACTCGTTCACCAATACCGGCCTTTTCTGCACATTTAATAGTAACTGGTAAAGTACCGATACTACTACTGGTAACAAATGATGTAAAAGCAGCTTCTTTAATATCCTTGTAGAACTGGATAACTTTAATACCAAACACTTTCATCATTATTGGGAACGCAACTCCAACCAGGATAATTACTCCAAGATATGAAGTGCCGATAAACTTCCCAAGAGCGATAGCAGTGTCTAGTCCTTGAGTTCCAAATGTATTAGCCGTAATACCTAACACTCCAATAGGCGCATATATCAAGATGCCATTAAGAATTTTAGATATTACTTCATTACAAGCTTCAAGGAGTTTAAATAAGAACTCGCCCATTTCTTGCTGTTTTTTGTCCAATGAATGGCGCATAAACAAAATAGCTAAGCCAGCTATGACAGAAACAAAAACTACTGCTAGAATATTGCCTTGAGCAAGAGCATTAAAAATATTACTCGGCACCATATTCAGTATTGTGTCTATGAAGGAGGGACGAACAGGAGCATCCATAACAACTTCTGTAGGCAAAGAAAAACCAGCCCCTGGGTTTGTGACTTTAGCTAAGATGATACCGATTACTACTGCAATACCTGTGGAAAAAAGGTAGAAGGGAAATATTTTTAATCCTATACGACCTAACTCTTTAGGGTTTGAGTGATTGACCGCCACCATCAAAGAAAATATTACAAGCGGGATCACGATCATTTTCAATAGGTTTAAAAATAGTGTACCAAGTGGCGCTAGAAAGCTACTATGTTCACCAAGTACAATTCCAAGCAAGATTCCGATTAAAAAGCCGCCGGTCATTTTGACCATGAACGACATACTCATGTACCAACGCCAAATTTTTCTCATTGCTATCTCCGATTATTTACAATACTTAATGCATATTGCAAAAGCGATCTTACTGAGACGGTCAAGAGAATATTGTGATTGTAGACATTCCATTGCCCACTCCTTTTGTTATATAAGTTAACTTTAGTGTAGTTAAGAGAGTACTACGACTGTAGACAATCCTATTGTCCACTTCTTTGTAGCTGATATTTTCAGGCTATATGTTTATACAATTAATGTTTGCATATCTAGCAGCAGAATCTATATCCACATATGATTTAAAGATACTAAACATCCTAAATTGTTGGAACAAGCGAATAAAATTATGGAAAGCATTCCTTTTTTTCTTACTAATGGATATACGGATTTTATGTATACGATTATAACTAATGTTTTGGATTAAGGATTAATTATGAAAACTGATACGAGTAGTTCTTTAGGTTTTAGAGCCTATCCTTCAACTAAAGCTTTACAATGCTTTGAAACAGCTGCTAGACATTCTAGTTTTACCTATGCCGCTCAAGAAATGCACATGACTCAAAGTGCCGTTAGTAAACAAGTGACTCAATTAGAAGAGATGTTAAATACAGCCTTGTTTTATCGAACATCAAGGCAGATTTCGTTAACACCTGCTGGCAAGGTCTATTATGTTGAAGTATTAAATATCCTAAAGCTTATTGAGGTAGCGACCACTAATTTACTGTCACACAATGATGATAGAGAGTTACTTAGAATTGTTTCGCATCCTACATTATCTTCTCGTTGGTTGATACCTGCTTTGAAGGGATTTGGTGAAGAACACCCTTCAATTAATTTAGAGATAATAGAGCAGGTAGGTCCGTTTTTTTCAGAAGACCAAAACGTAGATATTGCCTTTTTATACGGTACAGGAATTTGGGATGGAATGGAGACTGTTAAGTTATTTGATGAGTATAGTATTGCTGTATGTAATCCGACATATTTCCAGAATCGAGATATGTGCTTTAAAAATATAGATAATTATAATTTTATACAGTTTAACTCAAGGCCTAATGCATGGTATGAATACTTTAAGCAGCAGAATCTTAATATTGAAGGAACGATCGATGGGCCACGTTTTGATACCTTTCAAGCCTGCATCTCAGCAGCTTTAGCTGGTTACGGTATAGCTTTAGTTCCATCTCATTTTATAAAATCTGAGTTACAGTCTAAAAATTTGGTAAAGGTATTTGACTATGTAATGCAAGGTAGAGGCTCATACTATGTTACATATCCGCTATCCTTAGGTAACTCATACAAAGTAAGGATGATTTTGGAGTGGCTTTCAATTTATATAGAAGGTGATATTGAGCCTAGCAACTAATAGAGATTAACTTTCTAACTATTGTTGCTTATATAGAGTTAATCCAAAACTAACACCTTATCAAATATATGTTTGAATTGAGAGTAATTACTTTTCAATTCACATAAAAATACAGCTTTGATTGAGATCTATCTCTTAAAGTTAATATAGAGAACTGATAGTGTTCGCGATTTTATAGTACTGTCGTATGGAGTTGTGGCTGCTTTGAATAAAAGGAATGCAAGTACAACTATTATTCGTTTGTTGAGTAGCTAATATTTTGTTGAAATGAGCATCTAACTTAAGGAAGAGAAAAGAGCTCATGGATAAGATGCATAATGTTACAGATGCTTTTACGATGGTACATCCAGTAACCTTGACTAGAGGCGTTAATGCAAAAGTTTGGGACACTAATGACCGCTGCTATATCGATTTTGTGGGTGGTATAGGGGTCTTAAATTTTGGACATTGTCACCCTCACATTGTTAGTGCCATTATTAACCAAACCCAATCCCTCATTCATTATGCCTATAATGCGGCCGCTCATACACCGTATCAAACCTTTATGCCGCGATTATGTGAACTCATACCTATTAGTGGTGAGCTTGCAGGCATGCTCACCAACTGCGGTGCAGAAGCCACTGAAAATGCCATAAAAGTTGCGCGTCTCAAAACCAATCGTGTCGGCGTCATCGCTTTTGATGGTGGCTTTCATGGACGTACACTTGCTGCTGTTAATCTAAATGGTAAGGTTGCTCCCTATAAGCGAGGGCTAGGACCTTTGGCGAGTTGTGTCTACCATATTCCTTTTCCCAGCCCAGATAATGAAGTTAGTGATCAGCAGGCCATTGATGCTTTAAACCGTTTATTCGAAGTAGAAACGGATGTCAACAATATTGGCGCCATTATCGCAGAGCCCGTACAAGGTGAAGGTGGTTTCCAATTAATGTCGCCATCATTCGCTAAATATCTACGTGCTTTCTGTGATGACCACGATATTTTACTGATTATGGATGAAATTCAATCAGGCTATGGTCGTACAGGGTCACCATTTGCATTTCCGCACTTAGGAATCGAACCGGATATGATACTACTGGGTAAAAGTATCGCAGGAGGATTGCCTTTAGGTGCTGTAATAGGTAAAGCTAGCGTGATGAAAGGCTTACCTAAAGGTAGCTTAGGAGGTACTTATTCAGGTAATCCGGTCGCATGTGCAGCAGCAAATGCGACTATAGATATCATGCAAGAGGATGAGGTTTGGGAAGCTGCTGATCAATATACACAAACGATTGAGAAAACCATTGCTCAGTGGCAAGAAGAAGGCGTTTCACCTTGGCTATATGGTCTCACTGGTATTGGTGCTATGCGAGGTATTGAGCTTCGTCATTCTGAATACGGCACTCATCCGAGTATAATGGCGCGCGTTTTAAACCAAGCGCGTGAGCAGGGTCTATTACTTATGCCTAGTGGTAAACATCGACATATTATTCGTCTGTTACCACCACTGACTATAGAGCCTGAAACGCTACAAGCCGGCCTCGATATCTTAAAGAAGGTGCTCGGCGCTATTCCTAATGAAAACCCCGCTGTCTAGTTTGCAGTGCTAATAATTGCCGCTGCAGTTTATATCTGTATCTAAGATTTAAAAAAGGATAAATATTTATGAACAATAATAAAAATGTTGTGGAAAGTAATAAGTTAAAGGGTAGCAATGCTATTCGTCATGAGTTCGCAATGGCGATGTCAGCCATGTATCAATCCGAAGTCCCATTGTATGGCGATTTGCTCGATTTAGTCGCTGAAGTAAATACGGAGATGCTAACCCAACATCCAGAGATTAAGGAGCAGTTAGAGCACACTGGAGAGATTGATAGAATCAGTATGGAGCGTCACGGAGCGATTAGATTGGGGACAGCGGCTGAGCTCCATATGATGCGTCGTCTCTTTGCCGTCATGGGTATGTATCCTGTTGGCTATTATGATTTAGCACCCGCTGGTGTGCCAGTTCACTCTACTGCTTTTCGGGCCATTGATGCCCAAGACTTAAATCAAAGCCCATTTCGAGTTTTCACCTCTTTATTGCGTTTAGATTTAATTGGTGATGAAGTATTAAAAAAAGAAGCCATAGCGGCATTAGCTAATCGTCAAATATTTACCGCTAATGTTATTAGGCTTATTGAACGCTTTGAAGAGCAGGGTGGTTTAACGTCAGAGGAAGGTGAGCAGTTTGTAACAGAGGCTTTAGAGACCTTTCGCTGGCATGATAAAACGCCGGTGTCAAAAGAGCTATATCAACGCTTATTAGAGCAGCATGGCCTTATTGCTGACGTAGTTGGCTTTAAAGGCCCGCATATCAATCATTTGACCCCTAGAACGCTGGATATAGATACTGTACAGCAAGGTATGCAGGCAAAAGGTATTCCGCCAAAAGCAATTATTGAAGGGCCACCAAAACGGGATTGTCCGATTTTACTAAGACAGACGAGCTTTAAGGCATTAGAGGAAGCTGTTAGTTTTAAAAATCCAAATGGCGAGTATGAAGAGGGTCATCATACTGCACGATTTGGTGAGATTGAACAGCGCGGTGTGGCATTAACGCCAAAGGGTAGAGCGCTATATGACCAGCTGCTTAGTCAAGCACGCAGCCAATTAGGCGCAACTCCGAACGAAGGCAATGCTTCACAGTATTATCAAATTTTAGAAAGTGTATTTGAAGCCTTTCCCGATGACTATCGAACGCTACATGATGAAGGACTAGCTTATTTTTACTATCAAGCTGTCAATGATGCTCCATATCCAAGTAGCGCTGCTTCTGAGTTAAAACTAAATTCTTTAGAAGACGGTTATTCGGATGACTCTATCTCAAAGCAAACCATGACTCAATTGATTGAGCAGGGTATTGTTCGTCTTGAGCCCATCGTTTATGAGGACTTTTTACCAGTAAGCGCTGCAGGAATTTTTCAATCTAATCTTCACGATGATAAACAAAGCAGTTATGAAGGTAATTCAAATCAAAGCGAATTTGAAAAAGCACTTGGAGTACATGTGTATGATGAATTAGCCTTATACGCTAATCAACAAACTAAAAGCCTTCACGAATGCTTATGTAGATTAAAATCTTCTATATAAATACTCGGTACATATAATTTACTATTACTAGATTAGTTTTATCGATCTAGTAATAGCTTCATAAATCTAATTCATTATATTAGGAAGTGTTTTTAGTGAATAAACTTCTGAGAATTCTCATTGACGTTCATCATTTCGACCCCAGCCAAATCAAAACCGATAGCGAGAGCCTCGA
>CAUPWW010000019.1:0-54558 GCA_963515535.1 uncultured Psychrobacter sp. | reverse complement strand
TTCTTGGTCGAAAACAATAGATTAGTGAGGTGCTCTTCTTTTTTCAATCACTTTCGAAGTTGAGAGTGGGGTTAAATATGCGTATTTTGTTGGTGCCGTGTCAACCACTAAAAGCTATTTAATAAAAAATAACGCCGTAAAACGCAACGAGCGACCAATGAATGGTCGCTCGTATTTGTATTTAAATGATTAATGACTATTAAAATAACTGGATTTAAGCGCCTTGGTTTTGACGCTCTTTAATCTCAGATAGAGTTTTACAGTCAATGCACTGGGTCGCAGTTGGACGGGCTTCAAGACGACGCAGGCCAATCTCGACGCCACAAGTTTCACAAAATCCATAATCCTCGTTTTCAATTTCAGCGAGAGATTTATCAATTTTGCGAATCAGCTTACGTTCGCGGTCGCGCGTTCGCAAGGTTAGGGCAAACTCTTCTTCTTGAGTGGCGCGGTCATTGATATCAGGCATGGCGCTGGACTCATCTTGGATATAGGTCTTGGTACGATCCGCTTCGCCAATCAATTGTTGCTTCCAATCTAATAAAATGGCTTTAAAGTGCGCCAATTGTTCATCCGACATGTATTCTTCGTTTTCGGCAGGCGCATAGGGGGTGAACTTTACATCACTTGGATTTGGGTTTGGGGTCAGGGTGCTCATATGGGTATCCTACTTTTTCAAATTAATTCAATAAAACGACCTATCGACAGACAAGACGTTATCAATTTACCAAACGCTATAAAGGGTTTATTTTATAAGCGTTTTACCACTTAGTGACACAAGTAACACAGCTGATCTAAACATACGGTTATTTCGATATCCTGTTAGCGATTTATCGATTATCAATGGTCAGGTATATTGTTATGAATGTTTTTATTTAAATGCTAGCCATTAAATAAAGCTACAAATCACTGACTGTGGAAACTTAGCTTGTGGTCAATTTAGCCGTCCTAGCTATTATAGTTTTGTCTAAATATAGACCGTTCTCATTTTTACCTTATTTATGATATAAGTTATTTATCATTTTTAGTTTTACGGTTAGGTTGCTAGTATGAGCAATCACGCCGTGGTAGTCTATAAAACCAGCACGCTTCGCTAGCCCTATAACATACACACTCTGGCGGTATTATACTAGCTAAATACTAGCCAAATTTTTGCCAATAAAACTGGTTGTCAAGTATCCAGTCTTTCCACCCAGCTTGCAACCTCTCCATTGTTGGCTAATTGCAACCAGCGATAGCCGGGCAGGGCGCTCTTATCATAAGCGAAATCATCTGCAAAAGGCTTAAACTGATAGCAGGTAGAGGGCGTACTATAAACTGTTACCCCTTGCCGATGGCGGACTTGCTCTTGGTGGGTATGGCCGCTAATAATAACCTTTAGATGCTCAAATGCTGCCAGCCGCTGCCAAAAAATATCGGCATTTTCGACCATATGCTGATCAATCCAGTCCGAATCGACTGCTATCACATGATGGTGCAGCGCAATAAGCGCAGGCTTAGCGCATGCCTCTAGCTGCTTACAGAGCCAATCAATGTCGCTTAGCGTCACTTCACCTTCTACCTTGCCTGTCATTGAAGAATCTATTAACAACAACTGCCAATGGTCAGTTTCGATAACATGACGGTTTAATAAGCGTTTGTCCGCTGGTCTGGCGATAAGCTTACGCTGGAAGAACGGCAACTCGCTATTATTTTCATCAGTGACATCATGGTTGCCGGCGATACAAGCAAAAGGGATACCCGTTGCTTGTAGTACGTCAAAAATATGATCGTAAATCTCTGCTTGTACTTTATTGACCAAATCGCCTGTCACGAGAATCAAATCGCAGCGCCGCTCCTCACTTAACGCTTGCTTGATAATCGCCTCAAAACTGTATTGGCAAACCGCTACTTCGCTACTGGTTTCGTCAGCCACCGCAGGCACGTGGGTGGATAAGTGCAAATCGGTAATTTGCAAGACATTGACCTGTCCGTCTGGCGTGCTGACTGCGCTGGCGGGATAGTTAAGCATGAGGGTTAGTCCCTTATCAAGCAAAACGGTAATAAATTAGAATGTGATTGAACGACAATACTATTTAATAAACACTATTTAATAAAAGCATCGTTAAATAAAAACAGTCTGAAATTAAAGAATCTTAAATTAAAGCGTTGAGCATTTATTAATGCCAAAAATTTTTCAACTATCGCATTGATAGTATTCAGGAAAGTTTATAACATAATGGGCATTAAAGCTCTAGCAATATTGATGAAATAAAGTTCGACAAAGGCCAAGCAAATATCAAAATCACGACCTAAATGTCATGGCTGAGGTATTTGGTAATTTGGTGCTATATGTAAATACCGCTAACGACGTGGGGACCAGAATTTTGCCAAGAGGGATTCTGACCCTGATTTTTTGCTTATTAGCTTTGAGATAATCAGCGCCACAAAAAATAAAATAGCCAGTACCAAAACGATAGCAAGCCCCGTTTGGATATCTAGCCAAATACTGCCCCAAACACCAAGCGTAACACCAAGCTGGGCTATGATTAAAGAGATAACAACCATTTGTTTTGGTGAGGCCGACCATAAACGCGCTGTTAGTGCTGGCAACACCAATAGGCCGCTGATTAATAAACTCCCAACCGCTTGCAAGGCAATAGCACAAAACCCTGCCAATACGCCCATAAAAAACAAACGCTGGCGCATCGGATTGATGCCTTGAATCCGTGCCAAAGCCTCATGGGTGGCAAGCTTGATTTGTGCAGGCCAGATATAAATCAGTAATCCCAAGCCCATCAAAACACTGGCCGCAATCAACGGCAAATCTGCCCAGTCAAGCTCGAGCAAATTGCCAAATAAAAAACCTAAAACATTGGCTTGCTGATCGGTCAGCTGCGTCAAGGTTAATAAACCTAAACACAGCAGCGTTACCGCAACCACGGCCAGCACCGCATCGACCGGCAGGCGCTCATCATCGATGAATACCAAGCCCAGGACCACCAAGATACTGACGATGCCAATGCCGATGCCCATCGGGAGCTGCCACAAAACTGCCAACGCCACACCGAGTAACGTGCCATGTGCTAAGGCATCAGCAAAAAATGCCATGCGCCGCCATAAAACTAGGCAGCCTAAAGGCGCAGAAAGTAGCGCTAAAATACTACCAGCAACCCAAGCAGGGGCGATGATGGCTAACCAAGCGGTCATAATAAATATCCGTGATGTTTTTATAAAAGGAACAAGGCAATTTACCCAAAAAGCTTGGTTGTTAATTATATCTCACTCGGGGCGTGATGCTCGCAAGCGTGCGGCTGATGCACATATGGCTGCTCATAATGATGACCAAAGAGTTTTTGAAACTCCGAACTAATCGCAAGCTCGCTTGGTTGCCCTTCGCAGCAAATATGCTTGTTCAGGCAAATGACTCGACGACTGCCTTTCATCACCCAATGCAAATCATGCGAAACTACAAGCATAGCGCAGCGCAAAAACTCCGGCAGCTCATCGATAAACTGATAAAGCCAAACCTCAGTATCAGGGTCAAGCCCTTGCATCGGCTCATCTAAAATTAATAAATTGGGCTTGTCTAATAAGGCACGTGCCAATAAAACCCGCTGGGTTTCACCGCCTGATAGATGCAGCATTTGCCGCGACAATAAATGCGTCAACGATAAATTATCAAAGATAAATTGCCGCTGCTCAGCGCTTAAGTGTTTTTTATCCGCTTGTGCCAATAAATCGCAAACGCGTAACGGCAATATCGGCGGCACGGCAAAGCGCTGCGGCACATAGCCGAGCTGTAATTTTTGCTGCGACATTATCTGGCCACTGGTCGGTTCGATCAAACCTAAAATTAGTTTAACTAAAGTAGATTTACCCGCGCCATTGGGTCCGATCAGACTGACCGTTTCATTAACAGCGATATCGATATCAATATGCGAGAGGATACGTTGCCGCCCGATATGGTAACTGATATCACTTAAGCTCAGCAGTTTAGCCGCGTTAGACATGGGTTTATCACTTGTTTTCATAGCAGATGGCTTGGTTGGTAAAATTGCTAGGCTCATAGGGCACTACTGATGTATTAATGATAATTAAGAAACGACAAAATAATAATTTAGCATAAAAGCGTAAACCTAAAATTCAGATCAAAAATATAAGCAAACCGTTATTTTACTGACACGCTTGGCAACGACCGCTCAATTCAATGACGCTACGCTCAACTGTAAAGCCAACGTCTTGCTCTGCAAAGCTCATCATTTCTTGTACCGGCAAGCTGCTGCATTCTTGTACCCGCTGACACTGGGCACAGATTAAAAATGCCGCTGTATGTTGGGCGCGTGGGTGACAACAAGGCACATAAGCATTGATGGAGGTTAGCTGGTGAATCAAGCCCTCGCTCAATAAAAACTCCAAGCTGCGATAAACCGTCGGCGGCGCGACATTTTTTGGCGTCTGAGTATTTGCTTGATGGTTCGAGCTGTCGCTTTCTGCTTCAGGCTCGGCAAGGCGCATCTGCTGCAATTGAGTGATTAAATCATAAGCGCCCACTGGTTTATTGGCTTCTAGCACCAACTGGTAGATTTGCTGACGTAGCGGCGTAAAGCGTGCGCCGCTTGAGCGACATTGCTCTTTGGCTGCTAGTAAACGCTCATTGACATCGGACGCTGTGAAATCTTGCACATCATGAACATGAGCACAAACAGATGAATGAGTAGACATACAGCAAGCTCCTAAAGACGGTTTAGCGGTGTGAAGAACAATATTTTCAGATAATGAATATTTTACAATGGTTTTTTATATTGTTATAGTATAACATACTAAAACGTAAAACAGAGAGGTCCTTTGCATTTATTCACAGGTCTGCTGTTTTATAACCAGAATAACGTTGCAAAATATTTATAACTATCTTTGTCATTTATCCTTGAACCTTAAAAGTCGCCATTATGATTTCATTATTTAAAAACTTTATGCATGTACCTCTGCGCTTACCGCGATTGCTCATAACTGGTGTGCTTATATTTGCCACGTTCATGATGAGCGCGCAAGCAGCAACGGTGAGCGTCAGTAACTATCCACTATTTTTATTAAGCCAAGCGGTGACGGAAGGCGTACCATCTGCCAAGCAATTATTGCAAGCAGGGGAGGTGGGGCATCACGGCAGTATCAGTCCCGGCGATATCAAGACCATTCAAAACAGTAAGTTTGTGGTTTGGTTTGGCGAGCCGCTAGAAAACAATCTAGCCACCACGCTAAATAGCGCACCAAATGCGATTGCCTTATTCAAGTTCGATGCTTTTAATCGTCATCCGCTGCGCGATGTTAAAGGCAAAGCCATAGCTGGCACGCTCGATCCACATATTTGGCTTGATCCTGAAAACGCCAAAGCCATTACGCGAGCGCTTGCTGTCATTCACAGCCATGCCAATCCGCAATATAAAAAGCTCTATCATGCCAATGCACAAAAATTTGCCCAGCGCATGAATAAGGCCGTGGCGGCAGCCAATAAAAACCACGCGCAAAAACCTTTACCGTATTGGGCTTATCACGATGCTTATCAATATCTGGAAGACAGCGCCAAGCTTAAACTGATTGGCAGCTTAAGTACCGATCATCATTTAGCGCCAAAAGCCAGTCAATTACGCTGGTTAAATGAACAGCGCCCAACAGAACAAATGTGCTTGGTTAGTCCAAGTCAGCCTGCTAAAGGTTTGCTTACAAAATTACAGCCAGTTAAAAGTACCGTACAAGCGGAAGACATGAGCAACAGTAAAGATTTCGTTAGCGGTTGGCAGACAATGGCACAGCAAATCCGTCAGTGTATAGTCAATTAAAAGTAAAACTGTTATAAGTTCAGGGGCGATACAGGTATAAATTTTCCTTGCTTGCTGTGTTCACAGAGGCTGCGCAAAATTCATTCTTGTATCGCTGTAAAACTTTTAAATTGAATCTACTATATTTCCTAAATAATGGTCAAAAGTAGCGGTCAAACCCTAATGGCAAGCTGAGCTTTTAAGGTATTTGAAATGACACAAGTTAAATTAACGGTAGAATAGGCGGATTTAGAGGTGATTAGCGCTACTTTATTGACTCTGTAGAGAGATTTTCAGCGCTAAATAACTAAATGCTTGATAAAAGGCATATTTCACTTGCTTAAAATCTGCTTGCTCCCTATAATAAGTGGCGTTTTATTTTGGTTAAAAGATAACGTCTGTAGAGTGAGCCCTTCACGGATAATATTGTCGCAACGGTGCGGCGTTGTCCCCACGTTATAGAGCTATAGAAATATCAATGACCAAACCTGCCAAACGCACCCAAAGAGATAAGATTGCTATTTATCTAAAACGCCAAGCATGGATTTTATTTATCCTGATTGTGCTCGGTTGGATAGTAAATGTTACTTGGTTGGGTAATAACGGCAATACGCTTGTTATCGCGAAGAGTAACGCTATTGGGGCGCTACTCAGTTTTGCTACTCAAGCGGTCTTTGCTGGATTTATTTTTTGGTATACTGGATATCGCGCGCGCAGACACATTGTCAGCCAGCTATATCGTGGTCAAATGGTCAAATGGCTATTGACCGTATGTGGTTTTGCACTAATTTTTATTACCATACAACCTCTATCAGCGCCTGCGCTACTCATAGGTTTTATGGTAATGCAGATTAGTCACAGTTGGATGTTGTGGCAGATACGCTAGATTTATAAGCTATTATAATTTTAATAGCTCAATAATACAGCACCTACATTTGTCATCCTGCGGTCCAGCTTCTCTAAGATTACTGTTATAACGTCATCAATCAATGATTAAATGACTGAAAACTGTTTTTACAATAAAAGTATGAATAAAGACGCTTAACTAAAGCTAAGCGTAAAAATCGCGATAAGTAACCCTCTCTCTAAGTAGAGTGTGCAAATACAATTAAATTATCGGCTTTGATGGATAGATGCAAAACCATAGTAGCGAACGTTAACAACACTTAACGTATTCATACCGTAAATAAAAAAGTCATAATTGACTTTACACGATTACAACGCTGCATTAATATAGACAGCTAACTGTCTTGCTGATGAGCACCGTATTGGGTGTAATAAAAGTAAAGCGAGACAAGTAGACACATACTTAAAAATTTGCGTAGATATGCAAGGGCCATTAATGAATAATCGTGCGCCCTTTTTTGATAGCTAAAATTTATCCATAGCTATCAAATTGAGCCGCCGCAATAAAAAAATTGCTATTCAGTCATTTAAGAATAACAGAGTAGTTATAGCGCTATGGGTTGGATGTTATTGGTTACATGAGGGCTGTAAGTGTTTTTCTGGATTTGCTTAATGCAGATTAAATAAAACCGCCAACGCCTCATCAGATGACAACCATATTTTTTGGTAGTTGATTAAATCGTTGATTAATAAGAAGCTTACATTATGGCATCCGAGCAAACATCATCAGAATATATCTCTCACCACTTAACGAATTGGACGTACGGCTATCTGCCGGGCGAAGGTTGGAAAGTTGCCCACACTGCTGAGGAAGCAGGGTTAATGGGTTTTAAAGCTATCCACCTTGACTCCATGTTATGGTCAATCGGTCTTGGTATTGTATTTTGTGCCATCTTTTGGATGGTTGCCAAAAAGGTTACTTCAGGCGTTCCTGGCAAAACTCAAGCAGCGGTTGAGATGATCGTTGAGTTTGTGGATAACAACGTTCGCGATTCTTATAGTGGTACGTCAAAATTGATTGCGCCGCTAGCGTTGACCATTTTTGTGTGGATTTTCTTGATGAACTTGATGGATTTATTGCCTATCGACTTCATTCCAAGTCTAGCAGGGCAAATTGGCGCTGCGATGGGTCATGATCCACATCACGTGTTCTTCAAGATTGTGCCAACGACTGACCCTAATATCACGCTTGGCATGTCATTTTCTGTCTTTGCGCTGATTATTTACTACAGTATTAAAGAAAAAGGGTTGGGTGGTTTTATCGGTGAGTTAACACTGCATCCGTTTAGCGCCAAAAACCCAATCATGCAAATTGTTTTAATCCCCGTCAACTTTATTTTAGAGTTTGTTACCTTGATTGCTAAGCCAATTTCATTGGGTTTGCGTCTATTCGGTAACATGTATGCTGGGGAGCTAATCTTCGTATTGATTGCCCTGATGCCGTTTTGGATTCAATGGGCGTTATCGGTGCCGTGGGCGATTTTCCACATCTTAATTATTACCCTTCAAGCGTTCGTATTTATGATGTTGACGATAGTTTATATGTCGCTTGCATCATCAACTGAACATTAATTATACATTCAATAGGTAAATGAGGATACATCAATGGATCCAGTATTAGGTGGTTACACAGTTATCGCAGTAGCACTGCTTATCGGTCTTGGCGCACTTGGCACAGGCATTGGTTTTGCTATTCTAGGCGGCAAGTTCTTAGAAGGCGTTGCACGTCAACCAGAACTTGGTTCACAGCTGCAAACTCGTATGTTCATCGTGGCAGGTCTACTTGATGCCGTACCGATGATTGGTGTTGGTATTGCTATGCTATTGTTGTTCGCTAACCCTCTAGCAGGTTAATCAGAAAGCTCAGTTGTAAATGTTTGGTGGTCAAAGTTTGTATATTAAACATAGCCAAAGTTTGGCTATCAAATATGATCAATGAAACTGATTTTTCATTAACAAAGAGGTGATCACGTGAATATCAATTCTACCCTCATCGGTCAAGCCATTGCTTTTGCAATATTTGTGATTTTTTGCATGAAATTCGTGTGGCCACCACTTATCGGTGCCATTAATGAGCGTCAGCGTAAAATCGCTGAAGGCTTGAATGCTGCAGAGAAAGCAAAAGCAGATTTAGCGACCGCGGAGCAAAATGTACAGCAGGAGCTTGAGGTTGCAAAAACTAAAGCTGCTGCGCTAATTGAGCAAGCGAACAAGAGCGCCAATCAGCTTGTTGAAGATGCAAAATTGCAAGCCCAAGCGGAAGGCGAACGCATTCGTCAACAAGCGCAAGCCTCTATCGACCAAGAAATCAATCGAGCGCGTGAATCATTGCGTGCCCAAGTTGCTGAACTGGCTGTACTTGGTGCTGAAAAGATTTTGCAAGACAAAGTCGATGTGCAAAAACATGCCAGTATGTTAGACCAACTGGCGGCGAAGCTGTAATTGTGAGGATATCATGGCTGACTTATCAACCTTAGCACGACCGTACGCTAAAGCCGCGTTTGACTATGCCAATGAAAACGGGGTAGTAAATGAGTGGGAAAACTTCTTATTTATTGCCGCTACCGTTGTCAATGACAAGTCGTTCAGTACTTGGCTAGACAATCCAGCTGTTTCTGCTGAGCATAAGTCAGCTGCTTTGGTCGATCTTTATGATACGCAAGTAGCTAGCGCGAATGATTCTGCTTTTAAGCAGTTATTAGGTGAGACCCAAGGGGCTCGTCATGACCAAAACGCCAGCTATCCTAAAGTATCAGTAGCACTTAGTAACTTCGTTAAACAGTTATCAGAACAAGAGCGTCTGGCGCTGCTTCCTGAAGTTTATGAGCATTATCGCCGTCACAAGGCAATAAGCTTAAAGCAGCTTGACGCTTATGTGACCTCTGCTTATCCATTAACCGATGCCCAGCGTGATACGCTGCAAACGCGTCTTGCCGATTCGCTCAATGCGAGCGTGGTGATTCATGAGTCGGTTGATCCAAGTCTATTGGCGGGCGCTACGATTAAAGTCGGTGACAAAGTTATCGATGATTCGATGCGTGGCAAGTTACAACAGTTAAAAACACAGCTAACGGCCTAATGCCAATCATCCGTGCAGCTTACTAAAGCTTGCGTGATATAAGAGCATTTAAGTCAGTGGCGGGTTATCATAAATTAAAGGAAACAAGGCAATGCAACAATTGAATCCAGCGGAAATCAGTAATCTGATTAAGCAGCGTATTCAAGACCTTGATGCGGGTGCAACTGCAAAGAATGAAGGCACGATTGTCAAAGTATCTGACGGTATCGTGCAGATTCATGGTCTTGAAGATGCCATGTACGGCGAAATGATTGAGTTTGAAGGTGAAATCTACGGAATGGCGCTTAACTTAGAGCGTGATTCTGTTGGTGCAGTAGTATTAGGCGACTTCCTAAAACTACAAGAAGGTCAAAAAGCCTATTGTACTGGTCGCATTTTGGAAGTACCCGTAGGTCCTGAGTTGCTAGGCCGTGTTGTTGATGCATTAGGTAACCCTATTGATGGCAAAGGTCCTATCGATGCTAAGATGACTGATAAAGTCGAAAAAATCGCCCCAGGCGTAATCGACCGTCAATCAGTTGATCAACCAGTCATGACAGGTTATAAAGCCGTTGATACCATGATTCCAATCGGTCGTGGTCAGCGTGAGCTTATCATTGGTGACCGTCAGACAGGTAAAACCGCGATGGCTATCGATGCGATCATTGCGCAAAAAGCATCTGGTATTAAATGTGTATACGTCGCAATCGGTCAGAAACGTTCTACCATTGCTAACGTGGTACGTAAGCTTGAGCAAACTGGTGCGCTTGAATATACCACGGTTGTTGTTGCGTCAGCGTCAGAGCCAGCAGCACTTCAATATATCGCACCGTACTCAGGTTGTACGATGGGTGAATACTTCCGTGACCGCGGTGAAGATGCGCTGATTGTATTTGATGACTTATCAAAACAAGCCGTTGCTTATCGTCAAATCTCACTATTGCTACGCCGTCCGCCAGGTCGTGAAGCGTATCCTGGTGATGTCTTCTATTTACACTCACGTTTACTTGAGCGTGCATCACGCGTAAACGCCGCGTACGTAGAAAGATTCACCAATGGTGAAGTGGTTGGTAAAACTGGTTCTTTAACCGCGCTACCTATCATTGAAACCCAAGCTGGCGACGTCTCTGCCTTCGTACCAACCAACGTGATTTCAATCACTGATGGTCAGATTTTCTTAGAGTCTAGCCTATTTAACTCAGGTATCCGTCCAGCAGTCAACGCTGGTATCTCGGTATCGCGAGTTGGTGGTGCTGCTCAGACGAAGATTATTAAGAAACTGTCTGGTGGTATCCGTACTGCATTAGCTCAGTATCGTGAATTGGCAGCATTTGCTCAGTTTGCATCAGACCTTGATGATGCAACGCGTGAACAGCTTGATCATGGTGAGCGCGTGACTGAATTGATGAAGCAAAAACAATATCAGCCAATGTCTATCGCAGAGCAAGCGGCAGTTATTTATGCATCGAACGAAGGCTTCTTAGCAGATGTTCCTGTTGAAAAAATTGGTGCTTTTGAAGACGCTTACTTACGCTATATGCATGATGAGCAGAGTGAATTGATGCGTGAGATTGATGACACTGCGAATTATAATGATGATATCGCAGGTCGTTTAAAGTCATCTTTAGAGACCTTTAAACAAAATCACAGTTATTAATTTAACGGGTTAAACCTGAATTGGCTAGCGCTCTGCTTTAGAGCGCGAAAAGTGGCGCATTGTCTAAGAAGTATTTAAGCTTAAAAGGCTTTTGTTTAAGATAAACGCGCCGCTGTTTTAACCAATGAAGGTCTAAGATTGCGTCATGCCACAAGATGTAAAAACATTATTTTGATAAATTCAGTGTTTTATATTAAATAATTGTTGCATACGCCCATGCTTTTTAACCCTCTTATATTGGAATCATTATGGCAAGCTTAAAAGAGATACGTGCCAAAGTCACCAGTATTAAAAGTACCCAGAAAATTACTCGCGCTATGCAAATGGTAGCCGCTAGTAAAATGCGCCGTGCCCAAGAGCGCATGGAAGTGGGTCGCCCGTATGCTGATAGTATGCGCCGGGTTATTTCGCATTTGGTGCATGCCTCATCAGATTACAAACACCCATACATGGTCTCGCGTCCCGTTGATAAGGTTGGCTATATTGTCATCACATCAGATCGCGGCCTAGCGGGTGGTTTGAATATTAACCTATTCAAAGCTTTATCTAAAAGCATTCAGCAGTATCAAGACCAGTCCGTACAAGCCGAGTTTGCCGTTATTGGTGCTAAAGGCGTGAGTTTCTTTAAAAACTTCGGTGGTAAAGTCACTTCAGCCGTTACTGACTATGGTGATAAGCCGACGTTTGAGCAATTAAACGCGCCGGTGCAAGCGATGTTAGAAGACTATAGCAACGGTAAACTGGACCGTATTTATGTGGTCTATAACCAGTTTGTCAACGCTATGACCCAAAAACCGATTGTCAACCAATTGGTACCTCTACCAGAGGGTTCATTTGGTGATGAAGAAAGTGGCATACAAACAGAGCTGAGCTGGGATTATATCTACGAGCCTGACATTAAAACCTTGATTGATGAATTGCTTGGTCGCTATATCGAATCGATTGTATATCAAGCGGTAATGGAAAACATTGCCTCTGAGCAGTCCTCTCGTATGGTTGCGATGAAAGCAGCGACAGACAACGCGGGCAATTTAATTAACGATTTACAGTTGGTTTATAACAAGCTGCGTCAAGCGGCGATTACCCGAGAAATCTCGGAAATCGTTGGCGGTGCTGCTGCTGTTTCATAATTGACTACACCTATATATAGAAGTTCAAGGAGAACGCAATGAGTAGCGGTCGTATTGTACAGATCATTGGCGCGGTTATTGACGTTGAATTTAACCGTGAAGACGTGCCTCAGGTCTATGATGCCCTACAGGTCGATGGTACCGAAACTACCCTAGAAGTACAGCAACAATTGGGCGATGGTATCGTACGTACTATCGCAATGGGTTCAACCGAAGGTTTAAAGCGTAACCTACCAGTGACTAACACGGGCGCACCTATTTCTGTACCAGTCGGTATGGGTACATTAGGTCGCATCATGGATGTTCTTGGTCGTCCTATCGATGAAGAAGGTCCAGTTGCTGCAGATGAGCGCTGGTCTATCCACCGTGAAGCCCCAAGTTATGCAGAACAGTCAAACAGTACTGAGTTACTAGAGACTGGTATTAAAGTTATCGATCTGCTTTGCCCGTTTGCTAAAGGTGGTAAAGTTGGTTTGTTTGGTGGTGCTGGTGTTGGTAAAACCGTCAACATGATGGAGCTGATCAACAACATCGCTCTGAAACATTCAGGTTTGTCTGTGTTTGCAGGTGTTGGCGAGCGTACTCGTGAAGGTAACGACTTCTATCACGAAATGCAAGAAGCTGGCGTTGTAAACACCGAAGACTTTAGTAAATCTAAAGTTGCGATGGTATACGGCCAGATGAATGAGCCACCAGGTAACCGTCTACGTGTTGCACTGACGGGTCTGACCATGGCGGAGTACTTCCGTGACACCAAAGATCCTACTACTGGCAAAGGTCGTGACGTACTATTGTTCGTTGATAACATCTACCGTTATACACTAGCTGGTACTGAAGTATCAGCACTACTTGGTCGTATGCCATCAGCGGTTGGTTATCAGCCAACACTCGCTGAAGAGATGGGTCTGCTGCAAGAGCGTATTACTTCAACGCAGTCAGGTTCTATTACTTCTGTACAAGCGGTATATGTACCAGCCGATGACTTGACTGATCCATCACCAGCAACGACGTTTGCTCACTTGGATGCGACAGTAGTACTAAGCCGTGATATCGCTTCACAAGGTATCTACCCTGCGGTTGATCCACTAGATTCAACCTCACGTCAGCTTGATCCATTGGTTATCGGTGAAGAGCATTACAACGTTGCTCGCGGCGTGCAGGAAGTTCTTCAACGTTATAAAGAGCTTAAAGACATCATCGCCATTCTAGGTATGGATGAGTTGTCAGAAGAAGATAAACTAGTCGTTTATCGCGCACGTAAAATCCAGCGCTTCTTGTCACAGCCATTCCACGTCGCAGAAGTGTTCACCGGCGCTCCTGGTAAATATGTTGCATTACGCGATACCATTGCTAGCTTTAAAGCAATCATCGCTGGTGAGTATGATGATCTACCAGAGCAAGCTTTCTATATGGCTGGTGGCATCGACGAAGTTGTTGCTAAAGCAGAGAAAATGAAGTCTTCTGCAGCGTAAGTTGTATTGGTATGGGCTAACGAGTAGGTATAATATAACCTTTATATCTACTCCTCAGTGACGCAGCGCAGTTTTTACTGCTTTTTGATCGCGCTTTGATGGTAAGGAATTAAGTATGGCAACGTTACAATGTCGCGTCGTAAGTGCTCGTGAAGAGTTGTATTCAGGCGAAATTAGCATGTTAATAGCTAGTGGTACCGAAGGCGAAATTGGTATATTGCCAGGTCACACCCCGCTTATTACTTTGCTAAAACCCGGTCCGATGCGTGTACAAACGCCTAACGGTGAAGAAGAAGTCATTTATGTATCTGGAGGCGTGTTAGAAGTACAGCCAAAAATGGTCACCGTACTTGCTGATACCGCTATGCGTGCGCACAATCTTGACGAAAGTAAAATCGTTGAAGCACGTAACAAAGCTGAGCAAATGCTGGTCAACCAATCTGATACGGTACAAACCAATGCGGCATTAGCGTCATTGGCTGAATCAGTCGCCCAGCTTCAGACTATTCGTAAATATAAAAACCGCGCCTAGCGCATGGTTACGCTTTAATTTTTGCTACAACCATAAAAAAACAGTCCATGAGGGGCTGTTTTTTTTATGCCTGTTCTTCTAATAGTTAGCTTTTTAGTGGTTAGCGCTTAATATTTGCCAAAGCTCAGACCTTTACCATCTGGAAATCTAATAGGTGAGGCAATATTTATAAAAAACTAAACTGATTTTCATAAAATGATGAAAAAGTGACTAGCGACAACGCTGATATATGGTTATATTAGAGAGTAGTGGCTACATTCTTTATTTTAAAAGCCCAGCATTTCTTTGGCGTCATCCAATAACATTTAATGTTTGGGCTTTTAAAACATTGGTTCGATATAAGACCAGTAGAATGATTGAATAAAAGTTATCTTATGCCTTTTTATCATAATAAAGGGTATAATTTTTGGACGCAAACTAAAGTTTTATTGGACGTAGTTTATAGGTTTTGTTAACAACTATAAGCTATAGTATAGGAAGCTGTGTGTTTAATAGTATACTGTGCTACCAAGTTTGTAACAGCAATACGGTCGCCAATTGTACTAGGTTACGAATTGATTAAGTTACGGTGCTATTAATTTACCGCTCTTACTTTTACTGCTTTTAAATGAGATGTATTAGAGGATATAACAATGACAACGAATGAAGAAGACAACACCCCCCGAATCTTGATTGTTGAGGATGACGAGCGCTTAGCCATGTTGACCCAAGATTACTTGGTTAAAAATGGGTTAGAAGTGGCAATTGAAACCGATGGTAATCGCGCCATTCGCCGTATTGTCAACGAACAGCCAGATTTGGTCGTACTTGATGTCATGCTTCCTGGTAGCGATGGCTTGACGGTATGCCGTGAAGTACGTCCCCACTATCAGAATCCTATTTTGATGCTGACCGCGCGCACAGAAGACATGGATCAGGTTTTGGGTCTTGAAATGGGCGCTGATGACTATGTCGCTAAGCCTGCACAGCCACGTGTATTGCTTGCCCGTATCCGTGCTTTACTACGCCGCTCAGAAAATGCACCATCAGAAGATGTACCGCAGCGTCTTGAGTTTGGTGAGTTGGTTATCGACAATGGCGGTCGTTCAGTGAATTTAGGCGATGAATTGGTGGATTTCACCAGTGCTGAATATGACTTATTATGGTTACTCGCGTCTAACGCTGGTCGTATCTTGTCACGCGAAGATATTTTTGAGCGTCTACGCGGTATCGAATATGACGGTCAAGATCGCTCAATCGACGTACGTATCTCACGTATCCGTCCAAAAATTGGTGATGATCCAGAAAATCCTAAACGTATCAAAACCGTGCGCAGTAAAGGATATTTGTTCGTTAAAGAAGGTAATTAGCAGCGTATAGTTAATGTCACTGTCTTTTCTAAAGTGCTTTTTAATAAAAAACCAGCGTAAAGCTGGTTTTTTATGGTCTAAATTTTAATTTTTAAACTTAAATGCTGCGTTATGTGGTTTAATTGAGCGATAATTATGGGCGCGCTAGATTAATAGTATAATGAGTGAAAAGTAATATAGATACATCACGCACTGCTGATGACGATTTTTCTTGCTTGCTGTGTCTGCGTAAACAAAGGCTGCAAAAAATTGATATCAGCAATACCGTAGCGTTTTAGGATATTTTGATTATATAAGATAAATTGCGCAGCAAGGATTTCTCTTCTTCCTCTATCAATAATTCTTTATTAGGTTGGTTACGGCACGTATGTCATTAGTTTCTTCTCTTAAACACAGTATCTTTGTTCGTATTTATGCCGGACTACTCATCGTCTGTTTGTGTGTGGCATTATTTGCGCAATTGTTGATGGATACGATCAATAAAGAACGCGTCCAATCTTACCGTGAAAACATGGCCAAGGGGGCGTTTCATTTGGTCAGTGAAGGAATTGCGCATCAGGACAATGAGCAGCAGCGAGCGTATTGGTTATCAGATGCCAGTAGCTTGTTTGGCTCGACATTTAGTGTCATACCGATTGATAAAGTGGACTTCACCGCCAGCGAGCTACGCCGTCTTGAAAATGACAATGCCGTGGTTCGCTATAACAATCAGCCGGTATATGCAGATGTTTATTATCCTCTGCCCGACAGCCAGAGCGTCTTGACCGCGAGGGTGTCACAGGTGACCGAACAGCAAGTGCGTGCTATTGCTGTGTTTTTGTTAGATGATTTGTCTTATCACATGACTTTATCGGATAAGCGTGCACGCCTCGCTGAGCTAGAAGACAATTTTTCTTTTCCGCTTGCGTTTCAGGCGGTCAACACCCTCGATCTGGATTCTGACCAGATAGCGCGTTTGCGCCGTGATGAGGTGGTCATCTCTTTGCAGGATACCAACAGTAGTAAGAGCAACTCAGCGATCAAAGTGATAGTGCCCTCCGAAATCAATGACATGGCTATCTTGATCGGCCCGGTACCTTTGTTTAACTGGTTTCCGCTCAATCTGATTGTCAGTATGATTTTGATCAGTATGTTCCTAATCAGCTTAGGCGTGTATGCACTTATTTTCCCGCTTGAACGCAAGCTGCAACTGATTCAAGTGGGCGTCAATGAAGTCAGTAAGGGCAATCTTGATATCAAAGTACAGGTTATCGGACAAGATGAAATTGCGCGCTTATCCGCGACCTTTAATGCGATGACGGCACATATTAAGCGTTTGATTGAGTCACAGCGCGAGCTGACGCGGGCAGTATCGCACGAACTGCGTACGCCGGTTGCGCGTATTCGTTTCGCTGTCGATATGCTGGCAGATACCGATGATGAAGATTCGCGCTTTATGCAGCGTGATTATATTGATGAAGATATCGAAGCGTTAAATGGTTTGATTGATGAGATTCTAACGTACGCCAAACTTGAAGAAGGCTCACCAAAACTGGATTTAGAACCGGTCAATCTGCGCGAGTTGCTTGAGCAAATTGAGCGTGAAACCAATGCTTTAGGCAAACCCATTAAAATAGTAACCAAGCTGCCAAATGCGAAAGTGACGGCGGTTGCGGATAGACGTTACCTGCACCGGGTGATTCAGAATCTAGCCGGAAATGCTTTACGTTATGCTGAGAGTACGATTATCATTAGTGCGGGAGTGAAAAAAAGTAATGCTTTTGTCAGCGTAGAAGATGATGGGCACGGTATCCCTGAAGCCGACCGTGAAAAAGTCTTTATACCGTTTGCACGCTTGGACGATAGTCGCACCCGTGCCTCAGGTGGCTATGGTTTGGGCTTGTCTATTGTGTCGCGTATCGCCTTTTGGTTTAACGGCAATATGAAGGTAGACGAAAGCCGTGAGCTTGGCGGTGCACGCTTTGTCATGACTTGGCCGATTAAACCATTGACTCAAGTCCTGGCGGCCGATGAGTTGACGCAAGAAAAAAGTGAACGCGATTTCGATGCTTAATCTTTTATAATGACGGATAAGCTGATATTGGTGATGCATTACGATGATTGAAATGAGCTTAATAGTAAAGGAGGGCAAAGGATGCCGTATTTATTTGGTGGTTTAGTGATATTGAACGCAGCAGCACTTGGGTATTATTTATTTTTGCAGCAGCCGACCAGCACTGAAACGCTAAAGGCCGCGCAGGATGAAATAACCCAGCCTTTAACCTTTAGCAATAGTGCCGAGTACATTCCTCCAGTGATTGGTACCAAAAAGTAGGGCTATTAAAGTGTCCAATAACGATCAGTTATTAGCAATTCTTTGATGTTGTCTGCTACTTTTATTTAACGACCATCTATTTTATTGGTCGTCTATATTGCTAGGAGCGTTACATAGTCTGTCATTGTCAGAAGCCAATGGCGGCTCTCCGGCAACTTTAGAGATAAGTGGAATACGGACACAGACTTGTAGGCCGCCATCTGGATGATTGATGGCCTCGACCGTCCCATGATGCAGGCGCGCGATACGATCGACAATCGCTAGACCAAGCCCGCTACCCTGAGTAGTACGTGCTGACTCCCCGCGCTCAAACGGTTGCATAATACGCTCTAATTGGTCTTCTGCGACGCCCTCACCGCAGTCGCGCACACATATCAATAACTGCTCTTTTGCTTCTTTATTGACCTCATTTTCAGTCACTACATCGCTGTCTTCTACCACCGTTTTTTCTATGAATGTCGGCACCACGGTCGCGGATAAATAAATGGGCGGTTTGCCGTAACGTTTGGCATTATTAACCAAGTTAATCACCAAGCGTTTGATAGACATTGGCCGCACAGGCACCATTTTTTGACATTCCGATTGATAAATAAATTCCAGCGGCGCAAATTGCACCATGATTTCATTAAATATGGTGTCCAAATTGGTCAGGTGCACTGGCTCATCGGAACCGTCTTTCATAAAGGAAATAAACTGCTCCAAAATCGCATCCATATCTTCGATATCGTAAATCAAACCTTCACGGAAAAATTCATCGGGCAGCATCTCAGCGGTTAAACGCATACGGGTCAGCGGCGTGCGCAAGTCGTGCGAAATGCCCGCCAGCATAATCGTGCGCTCTTTTTGCGCTTGATTGAGGGTAGTAAATAAGCGATTAAATGCCATATTGACTTGGCGTATCTCAGTGGGTCCATTGTGAGTCGGTAAAGTGGTAGCGTGACCCAAGCGAATATAGTTGGTCGCCGCGCGCTGCAAATAGCGTAGTGGACGATTTAATTGCCGTGCTAATAAAATAATGGTCAGCAAGGTTAAAATCGGTAGGCCAACTAAAAACAATACTAATAAAGCGGGACTGTACTGCGAGTAATATACTACCGGTTCGCGAATCCAAAAGCTGGTATCGCGACTGTCTTGCACCCATAGCTGCGGCGTTGGTTTAAACTTAAAGTAGACCTCTACGGGACGACCCAATTGCGCACCGATTTCGCGCTGCAATACATCGGTAAAGACGCCAACAAACGCCTTATCTTCTATCACTGGAAAATCACTAGGGTTATTGACAACCACCACATGTGAATGCTGATAAATCCATTGCCGTACGGCCGGTTCATTTTTCCAGTCTTTATTAACGCTGTTCATCAAACGTAATTCGCTGGTCAGATAACGCGCATGGTTTTTAAGCTCTGGCAAATATAGACTGCGCCAAAAAAACGAAATTGATACCCCGACACTAATAATGACAATAAAAGCGACCATCAAGGTGGTAAGCCAACTGTTAGAGTAGGAGCGGGCAAGCCGTCCTTTGCGCCGAGGCTGTGATTTTGCGGTGGTCATATATATCCAAAAAATTAATCAAAATATGGGTAAGGTGATTTTCTTTAAAATGGCGGGTAAAGCAGGTAAGTAAGGTATTTTTATTGAATGTCTATATAAATTAAATATCTAGATAAAAAGTAACTCGCTGTATGTGCGCTTACAAGCTGATGTTTTATGGATTTCTATCACTGCTATTGTTGGTAGCATAGCATAATCAAATAATAAGACAGGTTGCTTTACGATAGTCAATTTGCAAGAAGACTCAGATCTGAAATAGCATTCTGTCGCTATAAATTGACAAGATATTTTGAATTGTATTTTACATGCTTTACCATTTAAGCTATTGTTAATAAATAATTAAATAAGCACGGTTTATGTTTTCAATAAAATAAGACTGTGCTATAATTATGCCCTTTTTGGTATACCTGCGAAAGAGAGAATTCACATGGTTGTTATTCGTTTAGCACGGGGCGGTGCCAAGAAACGCCCATTTTATCAAGTAGTTGTTGCTGATCAACGCCGCGCGCGTGACGGTCGCTACATTGAAAACATCGGCTTTTTTAACCCACTCGCTAAAGAGTCTGAAGAAGCAGTACGCCTAAACATGGAAGCGTACAATGCGTGGATTGCTAAAGGTGCACAACCTTCAGATCGCGTTGCTTCATTAGCAAAAGCTTATAACAAGTCTGCCGCTCAAACTGAAGCAACTGCTTAAGTTTGTACTGTCACTGAGGCGCTGATAGCTTGTCTATGGCCGTCTCAACAGACTTTAGAAAACATAGCGTAACTGGTTTGACCAGGGTGCGCCATTAACTGTTTATGACTTTTGATTGCGCTTAGCGCTGTTGATTGAACTGTATTTACCCTCGTTTTTTAGTCATTGCTGTATCTATCATTGTTCATTGTTGTTTTAGTCACCGTTAGGTTAGCCGTTATGTCATCTGTTCCAAACGCTAGTGCACTTATGAAAATCGGTCAGCTAAAAAAGCCTTATGGCATTAAAGGCTGGCTGTGGGTATTTAGTGATACGGATGATCGCACGGCAATCTTTGATATGCAGCCTTGGTGGATGAAAACTGCTACTGGCATGAAGCCTTTGACGGTAAAGGCGTGGCGCGAGCAAGGGACGGGTATTGTCGCTCAATTTGAGCAGATTCCTGACCGTAACGTTGCAGAGACCATGAATGGCGTGACCATTTGGGTCGAGCAAGACGCATTGCCAGAAACCGGTGAAGACGAATATTATTGGTCAGATTTGGTTGGCCTGCGCGTGATAAATGAGCAGGACGAGAACTTAGGCGAGATTGCTGAAATGTTTGAAACCGGGGCTCACGACATTATGCGTGTCGCGGCAACGTCAGACAGTTTGGACGCCGAGGAGCGCCTGATACCTTGGCATAAGCAAACGGTGATTGAGGTCAATTTGGCTGAGAAAACCGTGCTTGTGGCATGGCAAAGTGATTATTAATCGTAATTTCTTTCGATTGATAAAAACGTCATTTACGCAGTTTTTATGCAAGTAGAGATCTGATGTATTTTGCCGTGATTAGTATTTTCCCTGAAATGTTTGCCACGATTCGTGAGTTTGGAATCACGGGACGGGCAGTCACGCAGGAGCAAGTCACGATTGAATGCATCAATCCACGTGATTATACCACGGATAATTATCGTCGTATTGATGAGCGCCCGTATGGTGGGGGTCCTGGCATGGTGATGATGGCTGAGCCATTATCCCAAGCGATTGAGGATGCCCGCCTGCGCGCCAGTCAGCATGGTTGCCGTGTCGATAGTGCGTACTGTCCGGTGATATATATGTCACCACAAGGACAGACGCTGAGCGAAAGTAGTGTGGTCAGTATGACCGAGTATGACGGCATGATTTTATTATGTGGTCGTTACGAAGGTATTGATGAGCGTTTACTGACGCAGTATGTCGATATGGAAATATCACTTGGTGATTATGTGTTGACCGGTGGTGAGCTACCAGCAATGGTGCTCATGGATAGTGTGATACGTCGTCTGCCTGATATTATGGGTGATGATAAATCCGCTGAGCAAGACTCATTTGTCGATGGCTTGCTTGATTGTCCACATTACACCAAGCCGCATGAATTTGCTGGTATGACGGTCCCTGAGGTACTTCTTTCAGGACATCATGGCAATATCGCTAAGTGGCGCTTTAGCCAGCAAGTCGAACGTACGCAAGCGCGGCGTCCAGATTTATGGCAAGCGTTTACGCCAACGGCGGAGCAAGCGAAGTGGCTTAAAGCATTGGCAAAAGCAGATAAGAAATAGTGTTAATAGCGATTAATAAATAAACAGTTAAGTAATAAAATTTTGAGCAACAATAAAACGTGTCATAGCATCATGGCCGTTGGTCATAACCCATTTACGTTGTAGTTATTATTAATCCAAGATCTTAATGATAGCTATGATTCATTATTACAAACAGGTGATATGCGTTAAGCCTCTATTATCTAATGTGAGGAGATAACTCTCATGAGCAACAAGCATCCATTGGTTCAGGTCATCGAAAATGCGCAATTGATTGAGCGCCCAAGCTTTGCACCCGGCGATACCGTTGTGGTTCAAGTAAAAGTACGTGAAGGTGAGCGTGAGCGTTTACAGGCTTTTGAAGGCGTTGTAATTGCTAAGCGTAACCGCGGTCTAAACTCAGCGTTTACCGTACGTAAAATCTCAAGCGGTGTTGGTGTAGAACGTGCATTCCAATTGCATTCACCAATCATTGATAGCATCGAAGTGAAACGCCGTGGCGCAGTTCGCCGTGCAAAACTATACTACTTACGTGAGCGTTCTGGTAAATCAGCCCGTATCCGCGAAAAACTTGGTGCTCGTCCAGTGGCAAACAAAAAAACTGACGCTGGCGTACCTGATGCAGTTGATACTGCTCCTGGTATTTAAGAACCAGTTTGCTTTGCCACGCTTAGTCGTCTGATTGGACGCTTGATGCTTGGCAAAGCAAAAGTAGATACAAGCCCTTATTCATAGGTTTATTTATAAATAAGCGGGCCATACCAAAAAAGACAAAACCCCAATCTGTGCTTCTGCCAGATTGGGGTTTTTGTTTCTGCATTTTAGATTAAGGCTTTAATTGCCATCTTAATGAAGCATTTAAGCGAGATATTAGCCCTGAATGTTGTCCACGCGGCTGGTTTGGTCTTTAGACTTGCTGTACTTACGCAGTCGAATATAAAGAGTCTTAGTAACAGTAGCGACGATTTTTTGTTGCTCATCGACGATATCGACACTGTATTCACGAAATACCGGCTCGCCATCCTTTGCTAATTCTTGAATAGCGATTACTTCAGCACTGCTAACCTTGATACGTGCGGTGACTTTACTTTTACCGGGAGCGATAAACTCGATATGTGAGATTTTATCCCACACTACGTAGCTGCTGCCCAGTTGGTGCATAAGCATCAGCATATAAAACGGATCTACCATCGAGTATAAGCTGCCGCCAAACTGAGTACCGACGATGTTTTTGTTTAAATTATTTAAGCCCATGCTGACCACGCATAAACCTTGATCTAGGTTCAGATGTTCAATTTTAATACCAGCGCCGAGGTAGGGCGCATAAGTATTGATACGCAGTTTAAGCAAATAGGGCGTCAGTAATGGCATGATATTTTTTTTCGCGTTACGTTTAAGCGTTTCAAGTCTTTTAGGCAGTAAATTCATCAATATTTCCTATTCCCTTTTTAGATATTGCTAGTCTGGTGGTATGGGTTATTTTTATTGTATTAAGTTAAGTATGACTGCGAGGATTGTTGCTTATAAGGTAAGTTTTCAAGCAATGAGCCATAAAAAGTCATTTATCATAGTGAAAAACTATGAGTCTCGCCAGTTTTAAAGCGTAACGAAACGGCAAATGCGACGATAAAGCCATTATCTTGTTTGCATTCATTAACGTTTTCTAAGTACGACCGATTGAGTCATAAAAAATACTTTTCATAACGATACGGATAGTATCTTTTAATGGCGAAAGTCTCGCATTATCTTTAACGATGTCTTACAATAGCGGGATTTTGTTTTGGGCGGTTTAATATTTACTCGATATTAGGATAATGACGCCGCTCAAACCTCAGTTGACATAAGGAAATGTGATGAGTGGTACACAGCTTCCCACCTCAGGGCGCAACCCGCAGCAACCAATCTCTTCTGATAATGACGATTTGCAAAGCAGCTATGTAGAGTTACATAAGCCTAGCGCTAGCTTTAAAAATCGTAATGCTTACCTCAATCATGAACTGCAAATCATGCAACCAAAACGTTGGCGTGCTAATTTGCCGTTCCGCGATTATCGTTTTGAATATGAAGATACGATTCCGGCAATGGCAGCGACCATCGGTAAAGTGGTGATGGTGGGCGCCATTGCTGCAACCTTTGCTGGTCCGCTTGGTTTGGGCGATGCTTTCGTGTTAGAAAACGTGCGTTATGAATTGCTTATCGTGGCGTTTTTTGTGATTTTATTCTCAGGTTTCCTGCTACCAACTGCCAACCTTGCCGGTACGCACGGCCCACTGATTCCGCTCATTCCTATCGTCGTTGCCGCAGGTGGTCACCCGATGGCCTTTGGTCTACTAATCGGTGCTTTTGGTTTGCTACTTGCCATTAGTAAAGGCGGCAGTCTGCTGGCAAACTTGACCAGTAAAGGCGTGTGTGGCGGCTTACTGCTGTATTTGGGCTTTATTGGCACCACCTCCCAAGTCAAAAACCTATTTGCTTGGGCAGAGGGCATTGGCATGTCACATATTGCCTTTGTGGTGATTCTACTGACGATTATCTTATATGCACTGTTAGAGAATTATCAAAAACGCTGGCTTGCAGTGCCACTCAGTTGTTTGTTAGGTGGCGGTGTTGCCTTTGCCATGGGCGCGCCATTTGCCTTTAAAACCGCTCCTGGTCTACCAAATATGAACCCTATGTATTGGTGGGGCGAAAATACCGGCTGGATGTTAGGCTTGCCAACTGTCGAAAGTTTTATCGTGGTATTGCCTTTTGCGGTGTTGGCTGTTGCTATGTGGTCACCAGACTTTTTAGGTCATCAGGTCTTCCAAAAAATCAGCTATCCGAAACGTACTGAGCGTGTGCTGATGGATATCGATGATACCATGACCAGTGCGTCTATTCGTCAGGTGGCAGGCTCTTTATTGGGCGGCGCGAACTTTGCTTCTTCATGGGGCACGTATATTGTACCGGCAGCGATTGCCAAGCGTCCGATTCCAGCCGGTGCGATTTTAACGGCGCTATTTTGTATTATTGCAGGCGTTTGGGGTTATCCCATGGATTTGGCCATTTGGGAGCCAGTAATGTGCGTCGCATTGATCGTTGGCGTGTTTATCCCCTTGCTTGAAGCAGGCATGGAGATGACCCGCGAAGGTAAAACGACGCAGTCTGCTGCGATTGTGGTCTTTGCATCAGCCTTGGTCAATCCAGCCTTCGGTTGGTCGATTACATTGGTGCTTGATAACTTAGGTTTGATTGGATCAAAAGAGCGCAGTGCCAGCTTAACAAAAATGAGCCGTTGGATTATTCCTGTGGTGACCTTTGTTATCTTAACCACAGTGATGGCTATCGTCGGCATGTTGCCCGGTATTCCAGCGCTTTTGCCAAATTTCCGTCACTAAGTTTTTAACGTTTTTGCTAAGAAGTCAGCCTCGATGCTGGCTTTTTTTTATGACTATAGCTAAGCCAATTTTTGGCTTGCAAAATACCCGCCGTCACCCCATAACTAATGATATTACTTACGTTTTTACGGTGTGTTGTTTTTACTCTGTACTAATGTTAAAGCCCTAATTTAAGAGTCAAAAATTCTATGGTCAATGTCTCCGCATCGAGTCCCGTCGACGATAAAAAAGCCCGCCTAAAGCACTTAATCCAGCGCCTGCCAAATCTGCCAGGAGTGTATAAAATGCTGGGTAAAAATGGCGATATTCTCTATGTTGGCAAAGCCAAATCGCTGAAAAGTCGTGTCAACAGTTACTTTGCTAAGACCATTGACCATCCAAAAACGCGGGCATTGGTGGCGCGGATTCATAATATTGAAACCATTATTACTCGTAGCGAAACTGAAGCGCTATTACTCGAGCAAAACCTGATTAAAGAGCATCGTCCGCCTTATAATGTGTTACTGCGCGATGATAAATCTTACCTTTATGTGTTTATCTCAGCGGATAAACCCTATCCAAGATTGGCTTATGGTCGCGGTAAAGGCAATCATCAAAAAGGTCGTTTTTTTGGGCCGTTTCCGTCGGCACATGCGGCGAAAGAGACGTTGGTGCTGATGCAAAAAATGTTCCAGATGCGCCAATGTACCAATACTTTTTTTAAACAGCGTAAGCGCCCGTGCCTTGAGTATCAGATTAAGCGTTGCCGTGCGCCCTGCGTGGGTTTGGTATCGCCAGAAGAATACGCCGAGGACGTCAATAATACCATTCGATTTTTAAAAGGTGATTCGAGTGACATTCATCAGACGTTAATTAAAAAAATGGAGAGCGCAGCGGAAGCCTTAGACTTTGAAAAGGCGGTCTTTTATCGTGATCAGCTCTCTATGCTGCGCGAAGTCCAAGCGAAGCAAGCCGTCTATACCGTAGAAGGTGAGGCGGATGTGATTGCGATTGCCAGTCAGGCGGGCATGACTTGCGTCAATGTGCTGACTGTGCGCGGCGGGCGCGTGCTTGGCGGTAAAAACTACTTTCCTGATATTGATAGTAGCGAGCCGCTGGCAGATAATTTATCGGCATTTATTACGTCTTTCTATTTTCAGGTGACTGATGATTTGCCTGCAGAAATTATTCTCAATCATGAGTTACCGGACCAGACAGCCGTTAGTGAAGCACTAGCCAGTCATTTTGGTAGCAAAGTCGTTATCAAAACCAACGTCCGTGAGCACCGCTCAGAGTGGCTGGACTTAGCCAAACTTAATACCAATAATGCCCTAAAAACCAAGCTCGGTGATTATCTAGAATTGCATGCCCGCTTTGGGGCACTGAAAGACGTTTTAGCTGATGTTACCGATAGAACCATTGACCGTATCGAGTGTTTTGATATCTCGCATACCATGGGCGAGGCGACCATCGGTAGCTGCGTGGTCTTTGACCAAGGTGGCTCGCGCCGCCGTGATTATCGTCAGTATGCGATTCATGATATCCAAGGTGGTGATGACTATGCGGCGATGAAGCAAGTGCTGACGCGGCGTTATAAGAAGCAGCCATTGCCTGATTTATTGCTGATTGATGGCGGTAAAGGTCAGCTTGGTATTGCAAAAGAAGTGTTGACTGAGTTGGGTATTCTTAATGATACGTTGCTCATTAGTGTGGCAAAAGGTGAAGGGCGTAAAGCAGGGCTTGAGGTCTTACATTTTATCGATCATGAGCCGCTTGATTTGCCGATGGATAGTAAAGCGCTACATTTATTGATGCATATTCGTGATGAAGCGCATCGGTTTGCCATTACCGCGCACCGTAAAAAGCGCGATAAACGCCGTTCCTCATCGGTGCTAGAAGTCATACCGGGGCTAGGTGAAAAGCGCCGCCGTGACCTGCTTAATCACTTTGGTGGTATGCAGCAATTGCTTGGTGCATCGCAGCAAGAGCTGGCTGGCGTGCAGGGGATTGGTCCGGTATTAGCAAAAACGATTTATAAAGTGCTGCATGAGTAGTTTAAAAAGTATGGGCTAAATTTGAGTTTGTGCTTATAAAGCCCAACAATAAAAAAAGCTGTCTTAGAATATCTAGGACAGCTTTTTTCATTTTAACAAACTACAATTATTATTCGGCATTTTCTCTTTTATAAGTCACAGACCTAAAGTCTAGCCCACTTTTTTCATCGTGTTTTTGCTCAGACTCTGCTACGACTACAAACTCGTTTGGCAGCTCAGGGTAAAAGGCATCGCCAGCTTTAATATCAGTATCGACATGCGTCAGCTCGACGCGGTCGGTATACATCATCGCCTCACTAAAGACACGCTCGCCGCCAATTACCCAAATGGTATCAAGGTACGCACCATGAGCAAGACTAGCAGCTTGTGTCAGCGCATCGTCTAAATTATGCATCACATACGCTTTTTCACTACCGACCAAGTTATTTTGCTCGGCGTAGTCTAGTTGGCTGGTGATAATAAAGCTGATACGTTTTGGTAGCGGCTTGCTGCCCATTGACTCAAAGGTTTTGCGACCCATGATGACGATACCTTGTATCGCGCCGTCACTTTGTTTGGTCGTCATGCTTTTAAAATGCTGCAAGTCAGCTGAGATATGCCACGGCAAATCATTCCCTTTGCCGATACAGCGATTGCGACTGATGGCCGCGATTTGGGCAACTTCGGTATTGGCATAGCTCATAACCTATCCTTTTTATGGTCTTTTAAAAGTAAAGTTTAAACAGCAACCTTGGCTTTAATAGCTGGATGCGACTCATAACCTTCAACGCTGATATCCTCAAAGGTAAAGGCAAAAATATCCTTGATGTCAGGGTTTAGGGTTAAGGTTGGTAGCTCATATAGCGAGCGCGTCAGCTGTAACTCTACTTGCTCACGATGGTTTTGGTAAATATGACAATCGCCGCCCGTCCAAACAAATTCGCCGACTTCTAAATCACACACTTGCGCCACCATATGAGTAAGCAAAGCGTAGCTGGCGATATTAAATGGCACACCTAGGAATATTATAACCCCTAATTTATGCACAAGACGCCTAATAACATAGCCTTAACAGCTGTAATAGCATTGTGCACTTTTAATTCTGCACAATATGGGTTATACATACAAGGTTATTATACCTGATTTTAAAATATCACTGCTAATAGAAGGTCTTGTTTATTTCTTTTAGTTGTACTAAGGCATATAAAACGTGATTGCTCCAACATTAAAACTCACCCTAAAGCTCGATCAATCAACGCATCAGTAAGCTGAACTTGCGTTTCTTGAGACTGCTTTAGCTTCTCTTTTAGCTGGTCGCAAATAGCCATTAGCTCTTCAACCTTAGCAACGATACGCTGTTGTTCAGATAATGGAGGTATTGGGATTTCGAAAAGCTCTAAAACTTTTTTACTTAACCCTTCAATAGCCATTCCTACTTGTCTCTCCCAAACAGTTTTCTGAAGAAGAGGTGATTGTATACATAAATATATAAATGGGGTCATACTGTGATCGATTAGTCGAATAATCGTAACATGCTGACTAACATTTGCTTCTAGATAAGTATCAGGGAAAACAATAGACCTTCCAAGAGATGCCCCTGTTATATTGAGAAGAATGTCACCAGGATAAACAACGGTATTACTCATACGTTGATGTGTTTCGCTAGTAATATATGCAATGTCATCATTATTTAAACCTTCATTCCATACGTTTTGAGAGCGTAAAAAAGGGATTCCTTCAGAAACATAAGCGTTTTGTCCACCTCTTGGTGTACTGCCAGAACCAAGTTTTTTTATCAAATTACCTAAACGATAAAACTCCCACCCTGTTGGAGATTCAAAAGGTTTTTCATCATCAGTAAGTTCTGGCAATGGTTTTGTCTTTTTAATATCACCTTCTTTAACCAACTGCTCTTTTTCTTTAGCAATTTTTTCTAACAATACTGAAGCAGGTTCATCGTCTGGGTTTTGTGGAACTAACTTACCCATTACTGCCAATTGCAACACAGTTTGCTTTAGGGCTTCGACGCTTTGTTCAGTAGTGAAAAGGCTATCGAAATGCTCAGCAATTCTTGCCCAGTTTTGTGCTAGCTCATCAGCATCTGCACTATCTGTCAACGTGGATAATAATACTTCTACAAGCGTCGCGTGAGCCTCTATGCTGGCTTCGGTTTGTTGCTCTAACTGATCACATAGCAGCATCAGCTCATCGACTTTAGCGACGATACGTTGTTGTTCTGCAAGTGGAGGTAGCCCTATTAAAAGTAAATCCCATTTTCCTCTATTGATAATTGGTGTTGCTGAACCAGTAGATTCACTAATAAGTCTGGAATAGAAATCTTTAGCTTGTAATGAGAACAGCAGATATTTATGGTTTACTAGTAAAGGTCTTATAGAGTTAATTTGTTGATTAAAACCAATTCTACGATCTACCACAGCAGACTTGCCGATAGAACCACCTATACAAACCATCATGATATCTTTTTCTAATGCTTCAGTACTTTGTTCTAGCCCTTCCTCAGTTAAAGTTTTTTCAGGTGTTAATATGACATTATTAGTTGTTATTTGACCTGGTCCAATGAATGGTATATCTCCATTAAAAAATTTTGTTTCTGATGTTTTAGGTGTTTTACCTGTTGAGGATATACCTGTATCACCTAGTCTAATCCACGCCCAACTGACAGGCAATTCATAAGGCTTATCTTCGCTACTAATAAGGGGTAATGGCTTAGTCTTCTTAATTATCTTTTTTTTAATCAACTGAGCCTTCTCAGCCGCTATTTTCTCTAATAAAATAGATGCAGGCTCATCATTAGCATCTTGTGGCACAAGCTTACCACGTACTGCTAATTCCAAGATCAGCTCACGTAATTTGCTAATACCGTATAGCTCATATTTTTTACTGCTACCACGCCCACTAGTCGATTTAGTCAATATAGAGCTGGTCCAGATATCTATGTGTTCAGTGATTAACTGTTCTGGCTTACTTATGTCTTTACTCATCTCTAAGCTCGTTTTTACATTCATAGCTACTTACCTTCTGTCATGTGATCAGAAAGCGCAGCGCCCAGTACATCTTTCAACTGGCTACGTAACGTATCGATGCTCTGCTGCTGTTTGGCATAGTCAGCCAGTAGCTTATTAGGGTCATAATCAATGACTTCACCTTGGTAAGGGTTTGAGATATCAAGGTTATAGTTACGCTCGATGACCTCTTCAATACTGACTTTCCAAGCATGATCGTTTTCGACACGACTGGCAAAACCATCAGACTCATCACCCCACCAGTCAATCTCGGTTTGAAACTCTTCAAACTTCATTGGTTTGGTTTTGCTATAGTTTTTGACACCTTCAGGGTAAGGATGCTCATAAAACCAAATATCTTTGGTTGGCTGACCTTTGGTAAAGAAAAGAATATTGGTCTTAATACTGGTATAAGGATTAAACACACCGTTTGGTAAGCGCACGATGGTATGCAGATTACATTCTTCGGTCAGCATTTTCTTTAGCTTGGTTTTTACCCCTTCACCAAACAAGGTGCCATCAGGTAACACGACAGCAGCGCGACCTTTTTCTGCTAACACTTCGATGATTAATTGTAAAAACAAATCTGCCGTTTCGCGTGTTTGGAATTCAGCAGGGAAGTTTTTCTCTATACCATGCTCTTCAGTGCCGCCAAAAGGTGGGTTAGTTACGATGACATCAATATCACTGTCCCAGCTCGATAGCGGCTTATTTAGGGTGTTATCGTGGCGTATCTGTACAGGTACTTCAATACCATGCAGCATCATGTTGGTGGTACAGAGTAAATGTGGCAGTTGCTTCTTTTCAACACCTAAGATTTGTTTTTGTAGTATTTGATGATCTTCAGCAGTTTCGACATAGTTGTTTTTGACATGATCAAACGAACAGGCCAAAAACCCACCTGTACCACAGGCTGGATCCATGACGCGCTCACCCAGCTTTGGATCGACACGGTCAACGATAAAGCGTGTCACGGCACGAGGGGTATAAAACTCACCTGCATTACCTGCACTCTGTAAATCGCGTAGCAGTTGCTCATAAATATCACCAAACAGATGACGCTCATCTGAACGGTTAAAGTCTACTTCGTTGAGCTTATTAATCACTTGGCGTAGTAGCGTGCCGTTTTTCATGTAGTTGTAGGCATCGCTCAAACCTTGACGTACCACAAAACCACGCGGATTGGTGTCTACTGGCGCTGTTATATTTTTTAAATCATTAAAAATTTGATCATTTACAAATTCTAGTAGCTCCTCACCAGTGATACCTTCAGGATCAGCCGCCCAGTTACGCCAGAGATACTTCTCAGGAATGGGCGTTTTATAGTTTTCTTGTTCGAACTCAAGCGCTTCTTCTTGGGCATCAAATATCTTGAGAAACAATAACCATGACAATTGGCTTAGACGTTGGGCATCACCATCGACACCAGCATCTTGGCGCATGATATCTTGAATAGACTTGATAACGGAACTGATTGACATGTGGTTTCTCTTTTTAATAAACGATAGGAATAAAACAAGCCTCAATAAGAGGCTTAGATATGTAGATCGTAGCTAATTCTTTCTAGTTGCTTAAGCTTGCTTAGGCGGTGGTGTCCAATATATTTCATCTTCGAGATCACTAATGGCTTGCTGATAGTCTTTTTTGCTACCAAAGCCTTCTCTGACAATTTCCATCGGACTACCTAACTGATCAAGTGGTTTTACTTTGAGCACGTTCAAGCTTTCGATTTCTTCTACACCTGCATCAGCATACTTATCGAGCAAAGCGTTAAGTACTTTTTGAGCAGTTTCTGAATACTTGGTAAAGTAATTGCGCTTTTTGACTTCATTCGCACGTTCACGACGTGTCAAAGGTGGCTGGTCGTAGACCACATGACAGATCAGATCGAAGGGGTCCATATCTGACCCAATCTCTTCTTGTAAGGCTTCCCAAATAATACCAGCGTTTGCCAGCTCATCAATAATGGTTTGTTTACGTTCCTCATCGTTCCAACGCTTGGTAAACTCATCCAAACTAGCAAACTGCTTGCTGAAGGTTTTGCGAGTATAGTCCTGAAAAGACTCGGTGACTAGCTTACCATCAGTATCATAATACTGGATACGCTGAGCCATTACTTTTACAGGTACGCCTTTCACATGGTATTTTTTAGCAGGCTCACTAACACCCATGTCATCACCCATACCAGCCCCTAAATCAAAGTCGTTATTATCAGTTTGAGTTGTATAGGCTAAATCAGTACCATTAGCAATATCTAGATCTGCGTCTGACTCTCCATCTACCACTTCATCAAGCTCATCGCTCCCTTCATTAATCTGCGATGGCGTCACAGTCATGATACGTTCAGGAATACCATCGAAGCGCTCATCTGCAAATAGCTCAGTCGCTTTTTTGAAGTCGAGAATCGTAAACCATAGCTTGCCGTATTTATCATTGATACGGGTGCCACGACCGATAACCTGCTTAAACTTGGTCATCGATTTGATGTTTTGATCTAGCACGATTAGCTTACAGGTTTGGGCATCGACACCTGTGGTCATCAGCTCTGAAGTCGTCGCTATCACAGGATAGAGCTTTTTGGGGTTGATGAAATTATCAAGCTGGGCTTTGCCCAACTCATCATCACCCGTGATTTTCATGACATACTTTTCGTTCTTTTTGACCTGCTCTGGATTACAGTTAATCAAAGCACGGCGCATTCGCTCCGCATGATCAATGTCATTACAGAATACAATTGTTTTGGCCATGGGGTCAGTGCGCTGAAGGTAGCTAGTGATGGTCTGTGCCACCAACTCAGTACGCTCATCAATCACTAAGGTACGATCAAAATCTTTTTGGTTATAGATACGATCATCAATCAACTCACCATGCTTATCTGTCTGTCCTTTGGTTGGACGCCAGCCTTGCATATCGACATCGATATCAATTCGAACCACTTTATAAGGTGCTAAAAATCCATCTTCAATACCCTGTTTTAGGGTATAGGTATAGACAGGGTTCCCGAAATAATACGAATTAGAGACCTCGTCAGTCTCTTTAGGTGTCGCCGTTAAGCCTACTTGTGTGGCGCTATTAAAGTATTCCAGTATCTCACGCCAAGCACTGTCTTCAGCGGCACTACCTCTATGGCACTCGTCAATGACGATTAGGTCAAAGAAGTCTGGCGCAACCTGTTTAAAGGCTTTCTGATGCTCTTCTGGGCCTGTTAACGCTTGATATAAACCAAGATGAATCTCAAAGGCTGGATCAACGGTACGGCCTTCTATTTTAGTCATCGCAGTGCCAAAAGGCTGAAAGTCATTAACTCGAGTTTGATCGACTAAAATATTGCGGTCAGCTAAAAACAAAATGCGCTTTTTCTCTCTGGCTTTCCACAGTCGCCAAATGATTTGAAAGGCAGTGTAGGTTTTACCTGTACCTGTCGCCATTACCAGCAAAATACGATTCTGTCCGCGAGCAATGGCTTCTATGGTCTTATTAATGGCTTGTAGCTGATAGTAGCGTGGTACTTTACCACTACCGTCGTCATGATAGTCTTGAGTGATGATGGGCAGCTGAGCTTGCGTATAGCCTTTCCATTGACAGTACTTATCCCATAGCTCAGCGGGTGTCGGAAAGTCTGCTAATGAAATTTCTGTTTCAAGGGTAGTAGTATTGGTTTTATCATGAAAAATAAAGCCATCACCATTGGATGAAAATACAAACGGTACTTCGAGCAGCCCAGCATAATCAAGCGCTTGCTGCATACCTTTACCAATGGAGTGTTTGTTCGCTTTGGCCTCGATAACAGCAAGCGGCAGGTTAGGCTTGTGGTATAAAACAATGTCAGCTGACTTAACTGTCTTACGTACTGCCATTTGACCACGGACGATAACCTTGCCGTCACGAAGCTTCACCTCTTCGCGAATTTGGGTCATGTCATCCCAGCCTGAGCTAATAACGGCAGGTAGAATAAATTTACTGATAATATCAGCTTCGGATAGTTCTAATTTGTTGATACCAGCCATGGCAGTACGTTTCCTATCTAGCTAGCGTTAAGGATAACTTATATTTTAACATATGTTGTGTATTTATAATCTGCTAGACTTTAGCCATGTAGTATTTAACCACCTTTGAGATAATACTGTTTGTATATCATCGCCTATAGAAAATAATTTATAGAAGTAAATACGGGGCCTGAACTTAATATTTAAGTTATTAGCCTTAATAAGTTTATCTGCTACAGGTCTGTCTTTTTTATGTTTTATAGTGTTTTAGAGCTTAGTAAGGAGTGGTCATACTTTTCATAGAAGTATTAATATTTAAATCATCCTCAATTTTTAGTAGTGCTAAAAATATCAACTTTAAGTAAGTAAAATAAGCATTCCCATGAACATTAGTTTCATCATGACTCGCTTGTGTTCCATGTAAGTAGCTATTTCTTAAATCAAGCCCGTTAGTAAACTCACTTTTGTTTAAGCAGTAATTAAAATATGATTGCTCAGGCTTGGAAAATAGTGTCTTCTCAAACTGCACTATACCTTCAGCAGCCATTCTTTGTGCCTCCTGACGATATTCAAGCGGATAATGATAGTAGGATCCTACATCGTTATCATGCAAGTCACTGAGTATGATTAGCCTTATAGGATTTGTAACTATTATAAAGTCGTTTTCGTCAATTATTATAAAACCATTATCTATAAGATAGTTCAGCTCAGGCTGTTGATACTCTTCATAATTACTAGACTTTACCTTTTCTTTTTCTAATAAATCAAAAAAATTACTGTATCCTTTCTCTTTGAAAGGCTCTACATAATTAAGGCTTCTTTGGTCTGAAAAGAATAAGTTTAGACATTGAAGCAATATATTGTTGTTATTGTTTAAATAAATATATTTATCTTCGTTAAGGCTGGGAATGTCTCCTATCGAAGATGGAGAAGATGATATCTGTAAGAGCTCAAAATCAATATGACCTTCTTCTACAAAAATTTTGAACTGCTTTAGAGCTGACTCAAACTCCGGTGCCAACAATCTAACTTTTTCTAGAAACGTTTTTGCTGTAGGAATTGAGAATTTGGAGTTATCTGCGAAGTTGTACTTCTCTCGAAATGATTCCTCAAATACGTAATGGACTATATCTTCTAATGATGTCCCTAATTTATTTACAACTTTACTGTAAGTAGCTATTTGGGCTTGTGAGGTCATTTCAGACACTGAGAAAGCTATTCCACCTCTATATTCATTTTGTGCGCTAACGCCCATAATTCTCTCAAAAATGCCTAAATTTTTCTCATTACTTACTAGACTTATTCTATTTTGATGATCCAGATACTCAAACAGGTATTTAAAATTCGAAAACAGTGTATAAAGGTCTGTGTTATTAGTAACGTAATCTAAGCTATAAGAATAGTACAGAACATTATTATCCATGGATCCATGCTTATTATTAGCGATATTTTCTTCAAAACTTATGGACACGCCATAAGTATAATTATGCAACTCATTACCTTGTTGCAAACGCTCTGTTTCTTTTGTATACAGACGTTTAGCTTGCAACCTAGTCTTATCGGAAATCTTAAAGTCACCTCTATTTTTCAGATTCCTTATTATCTTCACATAGCTTAAGTTTACGTCACTAGAGCTTAGATAGTTCGATATCAGAAACTCTTTATCCTCAATAGTGAGGCATTTAGGAAGCAACATTTTATTTCTGTTGTACGGGTCATCAATCTCATAAATCAAAAGCAATATTTCACCAGACTTAGGATTAGCCATTAGAAAATCTTTTAGGACTAAGCCATATTTGCTAACCACATTAGGGTGAGTTAAAACAGTCTTTATCAGGTAGGGCTCTTGCAACAAAATTCTTTGAAAGACACTATTAGATACACGTTTAGCCACATTTTGGCTGTTAAAGAGTTCCCAAAATGAACTAATATAATTATGATTGGTAGCATTGAAAAAACTCTCAATATTAGTATCATCAAGGCAGGATATGAATCTACCAATAACCTGGCCATAGCAAGACACACGCTCTTGAAAGAGCTGTAATTCATCAGAACTCCAAGTAGACAGAAAAAGTCCAGCATCAAAGTACTTCTTAATATTAAAGAGTTCTATCACCTCATTGACATCCGTATACTCCGATTTAATAGGATGCTTTAAGACAGCCTCACCTTTTCTGAGCTGAGTAGTACCACCCATATCATGAATAGAGAAAAAAACCACACGGCTAGAGTCAACTGGATGCATAAGAAAACCTTTAATTAGAAGTAGGAATTTTAGTTGGCATTAAAGAAGAAAGGTTTAATGGCCTAAAAAGAAAAGAGATAATAAAGAGAGAAGAGCCTATTAGTTCTCTTTTAACACACGATAAACGGTAGCTACCCCAACACCAACCGCCTCCCCCTATGGCAGGATAGTTGTCACCCCTAAATAATAATTCCAAAGGGGACAATGAGGACACATCATGCCACGATATAGCGAAGAACGTAAACAGGCTATACTCAGCAAACTGCTACCCCCACTGAGTCTAACTATTGCCGAAGTTTCAAGAGATGAAGGCATCGGACTACAGACCCTGTATAATTGGCGTGCCCAAGCTAGAGAACAAGGTCACCCCATGCCAACGAACCATAAAACCCCTGATGACTGGTCAAGCGAAACCAAGCTTGCCACCATTATAGAGACGGCCACCCTAAGCGAGAGTGAACTTAGCGAATACTGCCGCAGCAAAGGCCTATATGTTGAGCAAATCAAAGCGTGGCGTACTGACGCCTTACAAGGCTTTAGCAGCAGCAAACAACAAAGCCTGAAAGACAAGCGTCAGCAGCAGAGCGATCGCAAACAGATCAAACAACTCACCCGAGAGCTTGCTCGAAAAGAAAAGGCTTTAGCTGAAACCGCCGCCTTGCTGGTACTGCGAAAAAAGCTGGATGCGTTTTGGGAGGAGCGCGAGGACGACTGACCTTGCTCCCTAAGCGCAAGCAATACATAGACTGGATACAAGAGGCCAATCACTCAGGAGCCAGACTTAACCTTGCCTGTATTGAAGTTGGCATTAGCATCCGCACCTATCGGCACTGGTACCGCGCAGGTCACGTGAATGGTGATAAACGGTGTGACGCCGTGCGCCAAGCTCCTAAGAATAAACTGAGCGCCTCTGAACAAGCCGCCATCCTAGCCGTGTGCAATCAGCCCCGCTTTGCCAGTCTGCCGCCCACCCAAATTGTACCGACCCTGCTTGATGAGGGGATATATCATGGCTCAGAGTCTACCTTTTATCGGGTGCTGAGGCAGCATGAGCAATTGGCTCACCGCGGTCGTGCACTTGCCCCTAAAGCCTCAAGCGCCCCAAAGACCTTTACTGCCACTGGCCCTTGCCAAGTGTTCTGCTGGGATATCACCTATCTGCCAAGTCCGGTACGGGGTCAGTTCTATTATTTGTACATGATAGAGGATGTCTATAGCCGTAAAATTGTTGGCTGGGAGGTTTATGACCACGAGTCAGGTGTACTGGCAGCTCAGCTGCTTGAGCGTACTTTAATCAGTGAGAATGCATTGCACACTGGGGTGGTGCTACACTCAGACAATGGGGCACCGATGAAAGCTCAAACCATGCGCATGAAAGCGTATGAGCTTGGGGTACTCACCTCTTACAGCAGACCGCGTGTCAGTAATGACAACCCGTTTGCAGAGTCTTTATTTAAAACCTGCAAGTATCGCCCTAATTGGCCTATCGATGGCTTTAAGAGCTTAGATGCGGCAAGACGATGGATGCTGAGCTTCACGCGCTGGTACAACAATGAGCATAAGCACAGTCAGCTGAACTTTGTGACGCCCAATCAGCGCCATACGGGTGAGGATAAGGAAGTACTGGCGAAGCGTCTGCTCACGATGCAGCGCGCTAAAGATGAAAACCCGATACGCTGGGGAACTCAGGAGGTGAGGAACTGCGAGCCTGTAGGGCCAACAACGCTAAATCCTGTAAAAGAGCAACAACAGCAAAGATTACAAGCCGCTTAATTTAGCTTGATGGTGACAACTACCTTGAAAAACTCCGTCGACACTTATTTCTAATATGCAGACTGCTTACCCCAATCATAAATACCGCGTTTGTAAGCATAAATCAGCATGATTAAGCCGGCGATAATCATCGGCGCGCTTAAGATTTGCCCTTTGGTCATCCAACCTAATAATATGAATCCTTGGTCAGCATCTGGCTGGCGGAAGAATTCAATGATAAAGCGGCTGATGCCATAGCCTAGTAAGAATACAGCGGAGGCGGCCATACGTGGACGTGGTTTTGATGAATACCACCATAAGAATATAAATAGCAGCAGACCTTCGGCAAAGGCTTCATATAGCTGTGATGGATGACGAGGCAATATGTATTGACCATTGACTTCAATCATCAATTCTTGCAATTGTGGATTGCTCTGTAATTGCTCCATATCAAACGCCGCGGCTTGCGGAAAGTAGGTCAGCCAGTTATAGCCACCGTCTGAGACGCGACCCCATAATTCGCCATTGATATAGTTGCCGATACGCCCAAACAGTAAGCCGGTTGGTACACAAGGAACGATAAAATCGAATACTTGAAAGGTAGTCTTTTTATATTTACGGGCAAAGAACCACATACCTAGCATGACGCCGATAAAGCCGCCGTGGAAAGACATACCGCCTTCCCAGACTTTTAATATATAGGCAGGGTTTTGGAGTAATTCACCGAACTGATAAAACAGCACATAGCCAATACGACCGCCTAAGATGACACCAAGCGCGCCATAAAAGACTAAGTCAGAGACCATGTCGGTGGTCCAATTGTCGCGTTTGGTACTGCGATACCAAGCCAAACCGTAAGCGGCAGCAAAGGCTAGCAAATACATTAGCCCATACCAGTGCACTTCCAATGGACCCAAGGAAAGCGCTACGGGATCATACTGAGGATGAATCATCATAAAGGCATCATAATTATTGGTAATAGAATGTATGAAATAGGCTTATATAAGAAATTTTTTGTCCAACAATTGAAAAGTACAACTATCGCAAGTCAGAATCTCATCTTATGGATAGAGAGACCTTCCAAGTAAACTCGCCTTCGATCTAATCTGAGCGGTTCATAGACAGTATGAAGGTATTTACTACCTGGCAATCAACAACTTTACAGCAACCTCAAAAAGACACTCATCTTTGATAGTAATACTAACTTTGCCATTATGAGCATTGGCGATAGCTTGCACAATAGATAAGCCTAAGCCTAAGCCTGTTCCTGAATGCATCGTATTCGTTTTATCATGACGATAGAATCGCTCAAACAGTTTATCGGCTTCAATCTGATTTAATGGTTTGTCTAGACGGTTGGTCATAGTTATTCTTAACCAGAGCTGCTCTGGGGATTGAATATCGTCTTTTGGCGCATTAAGCGAGGTGCTTGAAGTGAGGACAGTAGCGGATATCATAATAGTGCTATTACTAGCCGCATAATAAATCGCATTTGACATCAGGTTGGCAAACAGCCGTTGCAATAAGCCTTTATCACCTAGTACTGTTTTAAAATCACCCGATTTTTCAAAGATTATCTCACGATCCTCAGCAATCATCTCATAATAATCTATAAGCTTTGTGATCAAGCTCTCTATATCGACATGACTGATTTGCGAATCACTCAGCTCTTTTTGAGTTTTTGCCAGTAATAACATATCGTTAATCATGGCGGATAACTGCTTTAACGTATCATGCTGATGATGCAATTGCTCAATGTATTCGTCGCTTTCTCTTGGCTTAGTTAACATGACTTGCGTTTGCGTACTCAGCGTCGCTATTGGCGTACGTAGCTCATGGGCGATATTGTCTGAAAACCGTGATAATGATTCAAAGTTACTTTCAAGCTTGACCATCATAGAATTATAAGACTCCGTTAGTGGACGTAATTCTAACGGCATATCGCCAACCACAATTCTTTCATCTAACCTTTGAAGATTAATGCCTTTCATCTTTTGTACGATAGTAGCTAGGGGAGCAAAACCCCAGTGTACACTTAGTGCTGCTACTGAAACCAATAATAAGGTAATGGCGATAAGTATCAAGCTCAGCTGGCGATTAAACTGGATAAGATATTGATGATGCACATCGATAGGTAGAGCAATAAATGCCAAAACCTCTTGATGTGTAATGATAATGGCTCGGTAATGCCTATTATTTATCTTGATCATAAACTGCTGATCGCGATAGTCCTGCAATAGTTGTAACAAGCTAAAATCTGCCGGTAGATCATTGATGAAATTACTGGGATCGCTGGATAATAATTTGCCATTTTTATCTGATACTAAGGTTTTTAAATCATAATCCAGCCAAGAAGAATGTAGATGATTGGCATCAATTAGCGCTTGCGACTTTGATACTGTGAATGGTTCTATGTGATCTTCCAAACTAACCATACGTTTGCGCAGGTTAAAAGCTGCATGAGTAAGGATTTCTGAGTCCATTTGCTCAAAGTGTCCACTCACAGAGCGCTGAACCCATGCGTAGATAATAACCTGAGAGATAATAACGAACAATGTCAGTAAAAAAATAGTTCGCCATAACAGTGACCAACGCCGATTCTTAGATTTATGTCTCATTTGATGTCAGACTGTCTTTATTAATACTATCGTCGCCCATGCCACTATCCACGTCGACAGCCAGTGGCTCTAACTTGTAGCCCATTCCGCGTACCGTATGAATCAGCTTTATATCAAATCCATCATCAATTTTTATCCGCAAGCGCCTTATAGCCACGTCAATGACATTCGTATCACTCTCAAAGTTTATATCCCATACTTGCGAGGCGATCACAGTGCGCGGCAGTACCTCACCTTGACGTTCTAAGAAAAGTTGTAATAAAGCAAACTCTTTAGCAGTCAATTTTATATTAGTGTTGCCTCTATGAACGGTGCGTTTGGCAATATCCATTTTCAGATCAGCTATGTGTATGACCGAGCTTTTATAATCAGATTGATTGGCACGGCGCAATAGGCTTTTTATTCTAACAATCAGTTCAGCAAAAGCAAAAGGCTTGGTCAGATAATCATCGCCACCAATTTCAATACCTTTGATCCGATCGCTTAAATCATCTTTAGCCGTTAAAAATAAAACTGGCGTATGCTTTCCAGCAGCTCGGTAGCGCTGTACCAACTCAAAGCCACTGACGTCAGGTAGCATGACATCCATCAAAACCACACTAAAATCTTCAGTCATTAACGCATGATAGCCATCTAAACCTGTCATGTGATGATCCACGATGAAACCGGCCTCAGTTAAGCCTTTCTTAATATATTCTCCAAGGTTTTTCTCATCTTCTACTAACAGTACTTTCATCGTTGCTTACCTTTATATCATTATAGTTGTCAACAGCGTATCACTAACATTGTTAGCTTATCAGCCATATATTTATCAGGAACCCTTGTTATAACAGTGTTCTTTGGATAGAGACAGATGCTGGTATTTGGTTTTAATGACAAGAAGATGACAATATTATGCTGTTCCTAACTAACATGTAATATCCGTGTCATCTAGCTGTCAGCCACCATTTAGTATTCTAAATCAACGCCGCATATTGGCTTGTCTCTGATACAGACTGCCTCTACGAGTAAAGCAATTATTCTACTTAAACAGTTTGTTATTTATCTTTAAAGGGTCTTATATGAAAAATTATAGTTCATTAAAAAAAGCAGCTTTGCTTTCAGTATCGATGTTAGTGGGCATGTCAGCGGCCAATGCGCATACCACAAACTTAGATGCTTCTGTTCTCGGTAATTGTGATGCGCTCACTAGTTTTGCAAGAAACGCAGATCATAATGATGCACAAATGTCCAAAGAGCAAAAGAAAAGTTATGTCGACGCCAGAGTGGCTTGTCAGGTTCAACATCAAGATCAACATTTGCAGTCTGAAAAGTATTTTGTAAAAAAATATGGTAGCGATCGTGATAGAAATGCTGAAGCCATATTAAATGAATATATCGCGCATTAGAATCTAAAGCAGTGAGAATGACAGCATTGTAATCTTAACGTCATCTGCCAGTCAGAATGAATGATGTATCATTTAGGCTGGTTTAACAGCTATTGAACTCAATAGCCTTTAATCCAAACAATAGGAATTAATCATGTCACAATTTAAATTACTGTCTAAATCAATCGCAATGACGGCCATCGCTCTTGTCGTATCGACCTCAGCTATGGCGCATGACCCTAAAATGCATGCTGAAAAAGATCAAATGAACTGTGAAAAAATGCAAAAGCATATGGATATGATGGGAAAAATGGATCATAGCAAGATGGACATGAGCGATCCTGCCATGAAAGCGATGATGGCTAACATGGGTAAAATGAAGCAAATGTACCAAAAACACTGCGTTACTAACGACAGTAAATCTTAAAAATTTTAGCTCTGTTAAATAGCAGTCAACACTTAACGGAAATAAATTTTTAGGAAAACATATGAAATTTTTATTGGGTGCGCTCTTTACCGTATTTGTGGCAATCGTTAGCGTGTTTGCGGTTGTTACTAGTGGCGTTGTCAATGTGGGAGCTGACCAAGAGCATAGCCCAATGATGTTTAGCTTTTTAGAAACTGCTCGCAATCGTTCCATAGAAAATGCCAGTAAAGATATTGTGGTACCAGATTTAGAGAAGGTTGAGCTAATCAGTTCTGGTGGCGCGGACTATAAGGATATGTGTGCAGGCTGTCACTTGTCTCCGGGAGTGGCACAAACTGACTTTAGTGAGAGCTTATATCCAAAGCCGCCCAACTTTACCAAGGCTGATATTGTCAAACGTTATCAAACAGAAGACGGTGCAAAGCAAAGCTTTTGGGCAATCAAGCACGGTATTATGGCATCTGGAATGCCTGCGTGGGGCGCGTCCCATGATGACGGTAGAATGTGGGCAATGGTAGCCTTCATTAGATCGTTACCTGAATTAGATGAAAGCCAATACACGATGCTAACCACTAGGATAGATGGCGATATGATGGACATGTCATTTGACGGTGATATGAATATGTCAGATGGTGGTGATATGGGTATGAATATGTCGGATGATGGATCTGGAATGCAGCATTAATACTTTCTAGATATGAAAGCCTCCTAACTCACGGTTGTCGCTATTAATAATGCAGTACTGAACAGTGCTGCATTTAATGTTTTTAGTTAAGTACATAAGAATTCAAATATAGGGTGTAAGTTTTTAGAATATCGAGCATAACAATAGACGTTTAGGAGTAATTTAATGAGACATTACACACATGTGCTTTCTAATGGACATAGCTGGTTATCCGGTCGTGTCCTTTTATTGGTGGTGACATCGTCACTCTCGTTAACGCTAGCCGCTTGCAGCCAATCTAATACCAGTGGCTCTGATTCTCAACCAGTAAAGGTTGAACAGTCTGCTACCCAGAATGCACAAGTACAAAATGAAAGTTCTGCTCCTACAAATGCTCCCGTTAACAGCTCGTCATCATTACTCAAAAACGTCTCAGCCACGGTTTATAAAGATGCCAACTGCGGCTGCTGTAAAGAATGGGTAGGCTATGCAAAAAACAATGGATTAAGTGCAACCACGCACGATGTGGAAGATCTATCCTTATTTAAGGAGCGTTATGGCGTACCACAGCAAATGCGCTCTTGTCATACCACCGTTACCACCGACGGTTTTGTCTTTGAAGGGCATGTCCCTGCTAAACACATGGCTGAATTCTTAGCAAATCCTCCTGCACAAGCTATTGGACTTGCCGTACCGAGTATGCCGGTTGGTAGCCCCGGTATGGAGTATGAAGGTAAATTCATGCCTTATAAGGTAATGCAGCTTAATAAAGACGGCACCACAGAAGTCTATGCTGCTATTGAGTCTCCTCAGCAGCAGCTGTAGTGTTGGCTTAGATGTGAATAGATTCTGTTAAATATCGAAAATATTATAACTATAAGCTTAACCACCATCTCTCAAATTAAATCAGGTTATCATTATGAATAAAAAGAACATACTGAACCGCCGACGTTTTTTAACCGGATCCTCTGCTGTCCTTGGTGCCTCCTTGATGCCGACTATTGCTAGTAGCGCATTGGGACAATCGAGTCGCTCAGGCAGTCAGGGCGCTACTATTAATAGTGATCAAAACGTTCATAAAGTACCTGTATTGACAGGGAAAGAGTTTGATTTATACGTCAGTAAACAGTCCGCTATTGTGAACGGCAAAAAGAGCATGGCGACGCTCATCAATGATTCACTACCAGCACCGACGCTAAAAATGCGTGAAGGCGATACGGTGGTGATACGTGTTCATAATCAGATGGATGAATCAACCTCTATCCATTGGCATGGACTACTAGTACCGTTTGAGATGGATGGGGTGCCGGGCATTAGCTTTGATGGCATTCCTGCGAACAGCACCTTTACTTATAAATTCAAATTAAAACAATCAGGCACTTATTGGTATCACTCACACAGTGGGTTCCAAGAACAAACCGGTATGCTGGGTGCCATTGTGATTGAACCTAAAGGGCGTGAGCGTCATCCTATCGACGAAGACCATGTGATCGTGCTTAGTGATTGGACCAGCCGCAACCCGCATAATCTCTTGAAGCTGCTCAAACAGCGCGCCGACTTTGACAACTACCATCTACCAGACTTCAAAAAACTGCTTGCTGATATTGCCGAAACGGATATGAAAACCGCGTTTGATAAGCGCAAAATGTGGAATCAGATGCGCATGATGCCCACTGATTTTACGGACTTGTCGGGTGAAAACACATTTACCTACCTTATCAATGGCAAAACGACCGCAGCTAATTGGGCGCAAATCGTCAAAGCAGGACAGCGCGTTAAATTACGCTTTATCAATGCCTCAGCGCAAACCATCTTTGATGTACGCATACCCGGTCTTAAAATGACAGTCGTCTCAACGGATGGTAATGATGTCGCACCAGTCGCTATTGATGATTTTCGTATTGGCGTGGCTGAGACCTATGATGTCATTGTCACCCCGACCAAAGATGCGCATACCATATTTGCCCAAAACATAGACCGTTCGGGCTATGTCGCAGCAACGCTTGCCACCAAAGAAGGTGCTCGTGCGGCAACGCCTGCTATGGACAAAATTGAATGGCTCACCATGGCAGATATGATGGGTGCTATGGGTGCTAATGGTTATAAAGCTAAGCACGCTAAAACAGAATATGACTTTAAGTCTGATATGCGTGTGGACAGTCCACGTATGAACCTTGACGATCCAGGTATCAACCTGCGCAATATTAATAGAGAGGTATTGAATTATAGTCAGCTACGCTCTGTCGATGAGGCAATATTTGCGGAGCAGCGCAAGCCTACCCGAGAGATCGAGCTACATTTAACCGGTAACATGGAGCGCTATATTTGGGCGTTTGATGGGGTTAAGTTCAGTGAGGCCACGCCGGTCAATATCAAGCCGGGTGAGCGCGTGCGTATTACCTTAGTCAATGACACGATGATGAATCATCCGATGCATTTACATGGGATGTGGAGCGATTTGCGCATGCCTAACGGTGAGTTTCAGGTGCGCAAGCATACTATGATGGTGCAACCAGCTCAAAAAATTAGCTTTGATGTCACAGGAGAAGCTGGTCGATGGGCATGGCATTGTCATCTGCTCTATCATATGGAAGCCGGTATGTTCAGAGAAGTGGCGGTCGTTTAAGCAAATCTTTGGTTGATAGGTGAGAGATGAGATGAAAATACATAAAGTGGGTTTACGGTTCGCTGGGGTATCATCATTGGTATTACTAGCATCATCATTTGCTAATGCTGCTGACCCTGCCACTGCTAAAAAAGACATGACTATGTCAGATATGGACCATAGTAGTATGGACATGTCGGATATGGATCATAGCAAAATGGATATGTCTGGTATGGACATGTCGGATATGGATCACAGCAAAATGGATATGTCTGGTATGGGCATGTCGGATATGGATCATAGCAAAATGGATATGTCTGGTATGGACATGTCGGATATGGATCACAGTGGCATGGATATGTCAGGCATGGACCATGGCAGTATGGATATGTCAGGCATGGACCATGGCAGTATGGATATGTCAGGTATGCAAGGTGGTAAAGCTCCAGCTGATGCTCGCAGTCCTGACTATTCAAACGGTGTTCCCTATGGACGCTATGGTCAGCCTATGATGATGGGTGATATGCCATTATGGGGCGTTTCTGTAGACGATTTAGGCTATCAGTTTGATGACGATCAGATTAATTATGAGGTTAGTGCTTGGTATGGCCTAGATGAGCGCCGTCTATCTTTACGTAGTGAAGGTAGTGTTCAGACCAAAGATGAGAAAGACATTGATAGTCTGACCTCATTGTCTTACTGGAAGCCGCTAAGTATTTTTTGGAATGGCGAAGCAGGGGTCGCCTATGATACCAAGAATGATAAGCCTGCCATTATGGCCGGTATTGTCGGCACAATGCCTTACTTTATTGAAACAGATGCTAGAGCATATCTCTACACCGATGGTCAAGTTAGGCTTGATCTTGGTGCAGAATATGAATGGCGTTTGAGTCAGCACTGGGTTGTGATACCGGAAGTTGGTCTGTCAGCTTTTAGTAAAGACGATATTGACAATCATATCACCAAGGGATTCAATGAATTAGAGACTGAAGTTAGACTGACTTATGAAACCTTAGGTCGTCAACTGGCACCTTACGTCGGTGTGAGCTATGAGACGGCTCTTGGCAGTGCGCGTGACCAGCGGCGTCAAGAAAATGAATCGGTTGATAGCAGTAGTTTGACTGCCGGTGTTAAATTCTGGTTCTAACATTGTCAAAATTATAGGAGATATATTATGAATACTTCTGATCAAAACAGCATGAATCATCAAAGCCATCAACAGGGCATGAATCCTTATGTGAAGTTCACTTTGATGATTCTGACGTCTACGATTGTAATGTTTATCATGATGTATTTTAATACCTATCAATTGGATCATGTTTATTTTAGTGAGACCCGAGCTTATATGGCGCTCTACATGGGTGCCGGTATGGCCGTCATTATGCTGGCCTTTATGGGTAATATGTATAAGAAGACCAAGGTAAATCTACTGGTTTATGGAATAAGTGTAGTAATGTTTGCTGTAGGTATTTGGGGTGTGCGTTCCCAAGCAACGGTTGATCAAGTCGATTGGATGCAAGCCATGATACCTCATCACTCGATTGCCATTTTGACGAGCTCAAGAGCAGATATTGAAGACCCTAGAGTACAACAGCTCGCTGACGATATTATTAAAGCGCAAAAGCGTGAAATCGCTGAGATGCAAGCGCTTATTGAAGAGCTCGAATAGACGGCTATATATAGAGGTATGGCAAGCTAAGAAATTGATTATGAAAAAATGGTGATACCTGGTATCAGCGCTATAGTCTTCGCTGGTACCTTTACCTTAAAAGGACAGATTGCACAGATAATTAATGTGATTTTTTACCTACCCCTTCAACTGCAGTAACTGCTCTTTGTTTTACTGTTCTTATTTCAAAACCTCTTATTCCTATATCGAAATGTTCAATATCTGTCGATTGCTATTCTTGAGTGATAGTAAGCATCTAAAAGTATACGCTCGCCCACCACTGTCAATATGAGTGCTATGAGTCTTGGAGAAATACTATGATGGAAGGCATGGGTTGGGGTTGGATGGCTCTCTGCTTGTTGTTTGCGCTACTATTTTTCGCAGTACTAGTACTAACAATCATGGCACTGCTCAAGTATTTGCGTGATAAAAACTAAATTCCAATTGAAAAGTATAGAAATTATTTTTTAGAGGTTTTTAGATTAATGATTAGATGAATAGCAATCGAGGATTGATGATAGTGCTTTGAGTTGTACTTATTATAAATATTTATTGTCTTCAAGGAGTGGTTTTATGAAACATATTGCCGATGAAAAATCTATCAAAGGTGGTCAGTACGATAAAGTACCAGAAAATTATAGTGGTACGGTTTATATCTGCCCGATGCATCCTGAGGTTAGAGATACTGAAAAGAGCGATTGTCCGATATGCGGCATGTTTCTTAAACCTGAAGACGAGGTTGCTGAATCCAACAACCATGAAGATAGTCATGCGCATTGTCATGGAGCGGATGCTAATAATAGTAATGAGGTAAATTCTGTCGAAGACGATAAGTACGACAAGATACCGGAAAATTATAGCGGTACGGTCTATATTTGTCCTATGCATCCAGAAGTAAGAGATGTTGAAAAAAGTGACTGCCCAATATGTGGCATGTTTCTTAAACCTGAAGACGAAGTTGCTAAAGATGATAGTCACGCTAGCTGTCATGGAAAGGATACTGATAGTAGCGGAGTAAAATCTGTTAAAGGCGGTAAATACGATAAAGTACCTGCTGATTACGATGGCACGGTATATACCTGTCCTATGCATCCTGAAGTGAGAGACGTTAGAAATAGCGGTTGTCCGATATGTGGTATGGCGCTTGAGCCCGAAACGCTTACTATCGGTGAAGAGGACACCTCAGAGCTTGACGACATGACTCGTCGTTTTTGGATATGTACCGTGTTGACTGTACCGCTATTAATATATGTGATGAGCGGTATGTTTGACTTAAACGTAGTTAATTTTAGTCAGTATGGTATCTCCTCAAAGATCTTACAATGGGCTGAGTTAGTGCTCGCGACCCCTGTAGTGCTTTGGGGCGCCGCCCCGTTTTTCGTCCGTGGCTGGCAGTCTATAAAAAGCCGCAATCTAAATATGTTTACCTTGATTGCGATAGGCGTAGGCGCTGCTTATATTTTTAGTATTGTCGCGACCTTTTTTCCCGATATTTTCCCAGACAGTTTCAGAGATGCCTCTGGTCAAGTCGGAGTCTACTATGAAGCGGCAGCGGTCATTGTGACCTTGGTGCTACTGGGTCAAGTATTAGAGCTCAAAGCTAGAAGTCAAACTTCAGGTGCGATTAGAGCTTTGCTTGAGCTCGCACCACCAACCGCAAGACGTGTCGATGAAAACGGTGAAGAAGTCGAAGTCTCGCTTGATGAGGTCGTCACTGGCGATAAGCTACGGGTTAAACCAGGTGAGAAACTACCCGTAGATGGTACAGTGATCGATGGTAATAGTAGTGTTGATGAATCAATGGTGACGGGTGAGCCAATCCCTGTATCAAAAGTAGCAGGAGATACAGTGACTGGTGGTACGGTAAATGGCACCGGAACGCTATTAGTCGAAGCGGTCAATGTTGGAGCAGATTCAGTATTATCTAAAATTGTACAAATGGTTGCTGAAGCCCAGCGTAGCCGCGCGCCTATCCAGCGCTTGGTAGATCAAGTGGCGGGTTGGTTCGTACCTATTGTTATTGTCACCTCTATCATAACCTTTATTGTCTGGGCGATATTCGGCCCTGAGCCCGCTATGACCTATGCTTTGGTTAACGCGATTGCGGTACTGATTATTGCTTGTCCTTGTGCCCTTGGTCTAGCGACGCCGATGTCCATTATGGTTGGTACCGGCAAAGGCGCGCAAAACGGCGTCCTCATCAAAAATGCTGAAGCGTTAGAGAGTATGGAAAAAGTCGATACCATTGTCGTCGACAAGACCGGAACACTGACCGCTGGTAAGCCCGAGCTTACCGCAATTGATGCGCAGGTAGGTCAAGATGAAGACGAGTTCCTCGCATTGGTAGCCTCAGTAGAAAGCGCTAGCGAGCATCCTTTAGCAGAAGCTATCGTTAGAGCAGCTCAAGAAAGATTACTCATTATTCCTAAAGCTACTGACTTTAATTCGACTACTGGCGAAGGCGTACAAGCCGTGGTCGATGGTAAGAAAGTCGCTATTGGTAACTCTAAGCTTATGGAAAGCCTAAATAGTTTTGATAATGAGCTGTCCACTAAAGCTGATGTCCGTAGAAAAGACGGTGAAACGGTAATGTTTGTGGCTATAGACGGTAAAGCTGCTGGTATTATTTCAGTTGCTGACCCTATTAAACCAAGCACTAAAGAGGCTATTTCACTGCTTCATGACGCAGGTTTAAAAGTTGTGATGCTAACCGGTGACAACGAAAAAACCGCGCAGGCAGTCGCCAATAAACTAGGTATTGATGAAGTTCATGCGGATGTCTCACCAGAGGATAAAAACCGTATCGTCAAAGAAATGCAAGACAGCGGTAAATTGGTCGCTATGGCGGGTGATGGTATCAACGACGCACCAGCGCTAGCGCAAGCTAATGTTGGTATCGCTATGGGAACCGGTACCGATGTGGCGATGGAGAGTGCGGGCATTACCCTGCTAAAAGGTGATTTAATGGGCATTGCCAAAGCTTATAAGCTTAGCCACGCCACCATGCGCAATATCAGACAGAATCTGTTTTTTGCCTTTATCTACAATGCACTTGGTGTTCCTATTGCCGCAGGTGTGCTCTATCCCATATTTGGGCTTCTGCTCAGTCCGATGATAGCAGCGGCAGCGATGAGCTTGTCGTCATTCTCGGTGATTGCTAACGCGCTGCGATTGCGCCGTTTGAAACTATAATTCTGGTACGGTAAAAAGTGTTCTAAAGCACACTGACACATACTGGTCTAAACAAGATCACAAAATATAAGGATACCGTTATGGGCAGCTTTTCTATTACACATTGGCTGATTTTATTGGTCGTAGTGGTGGTCGTATTTGGTACTGCCAAGCTTAAAAATGCAGGTAAAGATTTAGGCGGTGCGGTGAAGGGTTTTAAAGAAGCGGTCAAAGATGAAGAACCCGAGAATGCTCGCAAAAATCATGTGCTTAGCCATGAAAATAGTACGCCAGCTGCAAGTAATGATTTAAATACGCGTGTAGGTAATCAGGCTGATGATATGGAAATCAGCCCTATTTCCACTGATGACCAGCCTAAAGTATGAAGCGCGCCGCTTATAAATAGCGGCACTAAGTAGTCTATTAATATATGTGACTGTTATGTTTGATATTGGGTTTTCCGAATTACTCTTGTTTGGCGTCATTGCTTTAATCGTATTGGGCCCAGAAAAACTGCCGCAAGCCGCACGTACCGCTGGGCAATGGTATGCCAAACTGCGCCGTACAGTATCCACTCTACAATCTGAAATAGAAGCTGAGCTTGATCTAGCTGAAACACGTCAACAAATGCAAAATGAACTTGCGAAAATCCGTCAGACCGAGTCGGATATGAAGCGCGAATTAGCAGAAATGCGTGGCAGTATGCAAAAGTTTGAGCAGTCACAGAACCAAAGCCTAGACGCTTCACATCAGTCAATCACCCCTTATGATAAAGACCATCAACAGAATACTACCTCCTCGTTCATTAAACAGGAGGCGGATCAGTGAGCCTATTTAAACGGCAAAAAAGTCGACAAGAAAAAATAACAGATATAGAGTTTGAGGCGCCAACAGATACAACACAGAATAGTGAGTCTGGAGATACGTTAGGTACGCTTGGCGATATGCCTATTACCGGACATTTAATCGAGCTGCGTACGCACTTAATAAGAATATGCGTGGTCGTCTTAATTATATTCTTAGTATTGGTGGGATTTTCACGCGAGCTTTATAATCTTTTATCAGACCCATTAGTGGCGCAGTTACCCATCAATTCGACCATGATTGCCACTGATATAACGTCAAACTTTATGGCACCCATTCGCTTAACGATATTCGTCGCCGCATTTTTAGCAATGCCTTATATCCTGTATCAAATTTGGTCATTTGTAGCTTCCGGCTTATATAAAAAAGAGAAGAAAATTACCATTCCTGTACTGCTATCTTCGATATTTCTATTTTATGCTGGTGTTGCTTTTTCCTACTTTGTCGTACTCAAAGGGGTATTGAAATTTTTTATTATGTTCGCTCCGCAGAACGTTATACCAATGACCGATATTGACAGTTATCTGAGCTTTGCCCTCAAGCTATTTATGGTGTTTGGACTGACTTTTGAGATTCCAGTGGTTACCTTATTGCTGATAATGGCCGGAATCGTTTCTACTCAAATTTTAGAAGATAAGCGTCGTTATATCATAGTCGGCTGTTTTGGGATCGCCGCGGTAGTGACACCGCCTGATGGTGTATCAATGCTGTTGTTGGCGATTCCTATGTGGCTATTATTTGAGCTGGGTTTACTCTTAGCAAAGATATTAATTAAAAATGAACGAAATAATGATTTAGTCTCAGGGAATGAAACATTAGAAAGTAGCTAGCACTACTTAAATACGCCAAGAACCTTTTTTACTTTTTACTTTTTACTAGAGTATGTCAGCGTGAGTACTCTACTTAGCGACGGACTCTAAATGGAACACCCAACTAATAACAACGAAAAAAATGACGGTCTTGCAAATCGACTTAACCAAGAGTGCTACTGCATTACCCTTGATCGTAAAGCGCTTAATACAAGCCTTCAAGATCAATTGGTAGAAACTAGAAACAATCCAATAGGAGCGAACGAGCTTAATAAGCTTTTTTCAACAACACCCGTGTTCGTTCCCAAAACAGAGATAGAGGCGATGGAGCGAATCGTCAGGGCTATCGAGTCAGCTGCCGAACTGCCATTGTATCAAGAGCAAGTGCTGTCGTGGGCACCAGAAATAGCTGCTTTCGACCCAGGCCCAATAGGGGCCCTCATGGGTTATGACTTTCACTTGGGTAGCGATAGACCTCAGCTCATCGAGGTCAATACTAATGCCGGTGGCGCATTTCTGAATGTGTTGCTCGCTCGCGCACAAAAACGCTGTTGCAACCCCTCAGAGCAAAGCGCTGCAACCAATCAAATGCTAGGTAGGTTCGAGGAAGCAGTGTTTGACATGTTCAAACAGGAGTGGCAGCGACAGTCCGCTGTTGCTATGCCCAATCGGATAGCCATTGTGGACAATGACCCCGAGAGTCAGTTCATGTTCTTAGAGTTTGAGTTAGCCTGTCAACTGCTCCAAGCTAGAGGTATTGATACTGTGATACTTGATCCCTCTGAACTCGAGTATATCGACGGTACGTTAACAGCCCATGGCCAGAAAATCGATATGATTTACAATCGGCTTGTCGACTTTGCATTTGAGGACCCTGACCATGTATTGCTTAAGCAGGCTTATTTAGAGGGTGCTGTGGTAGTGACACCCAATCCCCGCGTACATGCTATGTTGGCCAATAAGCAAAACCTGACATTGCTATCAGACTCCCAAATATTGCGCTCTTGGGGTCTGGATGAGGCTGCAGTGGAGTGCCTCGAAAGGTCTGTACCGAGGACTAAGATTGTATCAAGAGACGATGCAGCAGAGTTGTGGCTTACTCGGCGGCAACTGTTTTTTAAGCCAGTTGCTGGTCATGGAAGCAAAGGCGTTTATCGCGGTAGCAAACTGACTCGACGCGTCTTCGAAAACATTCTGGATGAAGATTATATCGCACAGACCTTTGTCCCTGCAGGAGAGAGATCACTCAAAATTGATGACATCGTAACAACAAGAAAGGTAGATATACGTCTTTATACGTATGGCGGAAAACTGTTACTACCTGCTGCGCGTGTGTATCAAGGTCAGGTGACTAACTTCCGTACGCCAGGCGGTGGATTCGCGCCTGTCTTTCAGGTGTGATCGTCTAGGTCTTATTTAGATGGCATTAGGCTGTTATAAGTCCGGTTAACTAATTCAATATTCTTCTTACCTAACAAAAGATGGTTGTATATTTATGATTGTCTATTACTTTCGGCACGCTTTTCAAAACACTTCGAAAACAATTGGAGCTAGAGATAGCAGTAAATTTCAATAGTTTCCAATAATAAAAATCCAACCGTTACAGTGAGCTTAAATCATATTAGAGTAAACAGGGTTAGACCGTATGTTAATCACAGAATTGGGTTATTTTGCCTTGCTAGCCGCCTTAATCTTGGCGATTTTGCAGGTGGTATTACCAACGATAGGCGTTATGCGTGACCATGTTGCTTGGCAGCGTTTGGCACCGAGTTTGGCATGGGCGCAGTTTGCCGCCAAACGTTTACCTATTAGTAACCCCAGTTCGGGATAAGCCACATTGTAACTCATTGATACTATTTACAATGTCGCTACCTGTCCCTGCTGAGGCATATTTTTGATGGTGGGTTTATAGGGAAACCAGCAATAAGCAATTAAACCCGACAGCA
>CAUPWW010000018.1:0-55563 GCA_963515535.1 uncultured Psychrobacter sp. | reverse complement strand
CTTTCACACAATCTGTGCTTTGTACTCAACAAAAAACTTGGTAATCCGCCTCTTCGGTTTGAATTGCTTATTTCAAGTTGAGAGTGGGGTCATATTTAGCAAATATCTTTTTGGCATCGATTTATTTATTCTATCTATTTCCACTTTCGCTAAGTGTCTATTTTGAAAACATCTGCTACCTCTATGGCAAACACGCCTATTACTCCTACTCTGCCCCAACCTATTGGCCGTTTTGCGCCGTCACCAACCGGTGAGCTGCATCTTGGTTCCTTAACCACCGCGCTTGCCAGCTTTTGTCATATCAAATCTCTTGGTGGCAAATGGCTACTGCGTATCGAAGACACCGATACCGAGCGCTGTGATCGACAGTTTACTGAGCAGATTTTGATTGATTTAGAAGTGCTTGGGCTGCACTGGGATGGCGATGTCATCTACCAATCTGAGCGCCTTGATATTTATAATGATTATTTATCTTCAAGCCTATATCCGCTGACTTACGGCTGTCAATGCTCGCGTAAAAGCCTTGAGCGTTATTGGCAGCAAAAAGCGATGGGAGAAAGCATGGACGCAGAGCAGGCACAGGAAAAACTGCTGAACAGACAACGCTATCCGCGCTGTTGTCTAAATGCCAATCTTGATAAAGAAAAAAACAAACTGCGTATACAGCTACCAGATTACCGTATTGGCTTTCAAGATGGTATTCAAGGTGTGCAATGGAGCAATCCGCAGCAAAGCTTGGGAGATATGGTGGTGCGTCGCCAAGACGGCATGATCAACTATATTTTGGCTGCTAGCCTCGATGATGGCTTGCAAGGTGTGACGCATATTATGCGTGGCTTGGACATTTTACCGATGACCACCGCGCAAATTAGCATCATGCATGCGGCGCATTTGACAGCTATCGATCATTGGTACCATTTACCATTGATATGCAGTCCTGATGGTCAAAAGCTCTCTAAACAAAACCTTGCCCAGCCAATTGATACCCGTGACCCAAGTCGTCTAATTGCCCATGCTTTGCAGCTATTACAGCAACCTGCCGTTGATAGAGACACGCCGACAAACATGCTTACCCAAGCAATTGCGCAATGGGACAACTCGCCATTACAAAATATGCAGACTTTTAATACAAGCGACATTTAACAAAAAACGCCGCTATAAGCGACGCTTCTTTATCATCAATAACTGGATTGCCGTAAACACTCTAATCATTAAATGACTTAGTAATAACGGCATTGGCTCTTTTCAATCTCAGGGCTTTCTTTGTGAATTTTGAGTAGCACCGCCACCATGACCAAGCTAATCAGCATCGATGAGCCCCCATAACTAAAAAACGGCATGGTCAAGCCCTTGGTCGGAATCGCGCCCATATTCATCGCCGCATTAATAATTGTCTGAGCAATAAACACCACCGCAATACCAAAAGCGGTATAGCTCATGCGCATTTGCCGCCGTTTTAGAGCGTTATAGCTGATGCGCATCGCACTACCGATGATTAGCGCTTCAAAGATTAAGATCATCGTGACCCCAACAAAGCCCAACTCCTCACCAGTAATGGCTAATAAAAAATCCGTATGCGCCTCTGGTAAATGCGACAGTTTTTGCACGCTTTCGCCGTAGCCGACGCCTGTAAACTGTCCGCGACCAAAGGCAATTAAGCTACGCGCTAGCTGATAATCGGTATCTTGCACGTCATCAAAAGGGTCCAAAAACGACATTACCCGCACGAGACGATATTGAACGGTTGCTACCATCAATACCGCGCCGCCAACGGCAACCGCACCGAGCGCGATAAATTGCTTATAGGGTGCGCCAGCAATATAAAATATCGCAAAAACGGTGCCGATGATCACCACAAATGAGCCAAAATCTGGCTGTGCTAATAAGAGAACGGTGATTAACCCAACCACTAAAGCAATGCGTAAAAAGCCATCCCAGCCGTTACGTACCTCAAATGAGCGCCGCACCACAAAGTCTGAGACAAAGATAATCATCACCAACTTGGCAAGCTCTGCGACCTGAAAGTTAAAACCGCCGAGTGTCAGCCAACGCTTTGAGCCGTTGATGGGCGTGCTAAACAAGGTAACAAACAACAATACCCCCGTAATAGCCAACAGCATAAACTGGGTTTCAGTTTTATAAAGCCTTTTTAGCGATACCGCTTTATAAGAAATACCAGCGATAAATAGCCCAATCGCCATGTATAAAAGCTGATTATAAAAGAAATGCAGCTCGCTCATGCCGCGACTAAGGGCAAACGGGATAGAAGCAGAGGCTACCATCAGCAAGCTGAGCACCAACATACAGCCAACGCTTGCTAATAAAATGGCGCGCGCTGAGGGCATGGAGAGAACGCCATCTGAGCCAGTAGCTCGCGGCGATTGAGAGTTTGATCGAAAAAAAGAAGAGAGCGCCATAATTTTGTATACACTAGCAAACAAGAAAACACGGCGTTATAAAACGCCACCGTTTAAAAAAATGAAGTTGATTTTATCCAACAGATAATAGCAGACAGCAAAGCGACGACAAACCTGATTATTAATCGTTAGCTTGTCAGTATTAATGGTACAGTGGTTAGCAACATGAATAGCAACTATGGTTTGCAAATCGTTTGTCGCCTGCTTTATTACCTAGTTGACAGTAGCAGCAATTTATAAGCAAAACAATCATTTATCAAAAAACGCCTGCTACTTTATAACGCTAAATAAAACACCTTAAGGCCTGACACGCATGCTATCTTAAGTCAAAATCTCTATAAAGCGTCGAAATGCTTTATGACGCTTTGTCTAATTGCTTAACCAGATGACTAAAGTACTTGCCGCGTTCGGCAAAGCCACTAAACTGATCGAAACTGGCGCAGGCAGGTGATAAAAGCACCGCTTGAACTTGCGATAAACTGCTTTTTGTGACTTGCTGTATCGTCGCAAAAGCGCTCTCTAGCGTTTGACATTGATGCATAGTGACATCATCGTCATTGATACCAGCGGCGCGTAAATGCTCTTCAATCTGCTGGCTATCTTCGCCAATAAACAGCACTTGGCTGACGTATTGATTGATAAATGGCGTTAATTCGCCAAATTGCTGACCTTTACCTTGTCCACCTAAAATTAATAACAGCTTACCGTCTTTAGGTGCATATACCGCTCCTAAGCCCTCGACTGCCGCCATGGTTGAGCCAATATTGGTACCTTTAGAATCATTAAAATAATCAATCCCATCGACCGTAGTCACATATTCGCAGCGATGCTCAAGCCCTGTAAAGCTCTGCAAAGTGTTCAGCATACTATCAAGCGGCAAACCCGCAAGCTCGCCAAGCGCCAAAGCCGCTTGCGCATTAAGCAAATTATGACGACCTTTAATGCCCAGTTTATCCGCCGATAGCAAGCGCTCGCTCCCGCGTGCTAGATACGTCTGCCCTTCTGAATCCGTTATAAGACCATATTGGCCTTTGTCAGGAGCGTGAATACCCGTACTCAAGCGTGGCAAATTATCCGCCACCAATGGCCGCGTCAAAGCATCTTCACGATTGATCACCACGGACTTTGCACCTTGAAAAATGCGATGCTTGGCTTGATGGTAGCCGAGCATATCGCCATGGCGGTCTAGGTGGTCAGGCGACATATTGAGCACAGTAGCTACTTGCGCGCCTAAATTGGTTACGGTCTCTAACTGGAAACTTGATAGCTCGAGAACTGCTAATTCCATCTCGGTATTGGACAGTAACGTCAGTGCTGGCACGCCAATATTGCCGCCTACGCCAACATTGACCCCAGCATCGGCGGCCATTTGTCCAACCAAGGTGGTGACGGTACTTTTAGCGTTAGAGCCGGTAATCGCAACAATCGGTACGCGGCACGCTTCACAAAATAGCTGAATGTCACTGACAACGGGAATATTCTCCTCTTGCGCCGCAGCAACCGCTGGAGTTTTTAAGGAAATACCTGGGCTGATGATAATGCGAGCCGCTTGTTGCAATAAATCGGCATCTATCGCGCCAAACTGGCGAATCTCAACAGCAGCAGGTAATTGCTCTGCCAAAGTGGGACTGACTTGATTGTCGGTGACAGCGACTTGGTAACCTTGCTTGGTCAAATACTGCGCAACCGACAGCCCCGACTGCCCCAAACCGACCACGACTTGTAAACCACTGCCCTTATGAAGTAAGGATTCTGTTGCGGTGTTAGTGGTCATATATATTCCTTTTATCTATTGGACGAACAAAATTGTATCAAGCATCTTGGCTTTATCAATAGTATTGATAATGGCTTTTTATAGTGGGCTTTACGCTAAACGTCAGGGCTACAACTAATCTCAGCCAGTTTTAGCAAGTCTAAACCAGCTTGAACCAGTATGAGTAAGCTGCTGTGGCTGATGAGCATCATAAAGCCATTGCCGCAATTTCAGTACTGGTTTTTTGAGGCTTTGTGTTATTATGCGCCTGTTTTTATATTGCGCCGCTAATGCTATAATAGCCGCCTTAATAAGAAGCGCTACGATAGTAAGCGCTCTTTAACCAAATCTTTAATTTAGCATTTTAGTTTAGCATGTTGTCACCTTTATCGCGCCATTGTCATCGTCCTGCAGTTATGTTTTTTATGCTGATGTGGATATGACAGGCAACCGCTGCCCCATATTTTGGCGTTTTGTCTGACAAAAGACGTATCTTCTTCCGCCGTATTTCACGGCAAACACTTATTCATGTTTTTAAGAGCTGTTATCCTACTGATTAAGGATAACGGTTTGTGCGATACCGCTATAAAGGTCGATAACCGTTAGTCTCGATACAATCATTTTAGGGTAACGCTTTATTGCTCGATCATAAATGGTTGTTTTTTTTGCCTCTAACCCTATACAGTTTACTTATGACATCTTTTTTTGGCAGTTTGCGTGAAGAGTGGTTTTCCAATATTCGCGGTGATACGTTATCAGGTTTAGTGGTCGCACTAGCCTTGATTCCAGAAGCGATTGCCTTTTCTATTATCGCTGGTGTCGACCCAAAAGTCGGTTTATATGCTTCATTTTGCATCGCCGTGGTCATTAGTTTTGTCGGTGGACGTCCGGGTATGATTTCAGCAGCGACCGGCGCGATGGCACTGGTGATGGTTGATTTGGTCGCCGAGCACGGGCTGCAGTACTTGCTTGCCGCTACGTTACTTTGCGGCGTCATTCAAATCATCATGGGTATTTTAAAACTTGGTAACTTGATGCGCTTTGTGTCGCGCTCGGTGGTCATCGGTTTTGTCAATGCGCTGGCGATTTTAATCTTTGCCGCCCAGTTGCCTGAGCTGAACCCGATGACTGAGCGCGTCGGCATGACGGTTTATATCATGACGGCGGCAGGCCTTGCGATTATTTACTTATTTCCGCTGCTTCCTAAAATCGGACGCGTGATTCCGTCACCGCTGGTTTGTATCGTTGGTTTGACTGCGGTTGCCATATATATGAATCTTGATATTCGTAATGTCGGTAGCATGGGCGATTTGCCCGATTCTTTACCGGTGTTTTTATTACCTGACATTCCACTTAACTTTGAGACCCTAATCATTATCGCGCCTTATTCTATCGCGCTTGCCATCGTAGGTTTATTAGAATCTATGATGACCGCGACCATCGTCGATGAATTGACCGATACCCCCAGTGATAAAAACCGCGAATGCCGTGGTCAGGGTATGGCCAACGTCGTATCAGGCTTCTTTGGTGGTATGGCAGGCTGCGCGATGATTGGACAATCAATGATTAACGTCAAATCTGGCGGCCGTACGCGTTTATCAACGCTTATTGCTGGCGTGGTGCTACTCATCTTGGTGGTATTTTTAAGTGAGTGGGTCAGCCAAATTCCGATGGCAGCATTGGTAGCGGTGATGATTATGGTTTCTATCGGTACCTTTAATTGGCAATCTATTCGAGAATTTAAAACCCACCCACTGTCCTTTAATATCGTGATGCTGGCGACCGTGATAACCACTGTTTTTACCCATAATCTCGCGTACGGCGTCGGCGTTGGTGTGCTACTTTCAGCATTGGCGTTTGCCAATAAAATCGGGCAATTCTTAACGGTCTTTAGTGAGTATGACGACAGTAGCAATACCCGTTATTACTACGTGCAAGGACAGGTTTTCTTTGCCTCAACGACGCAGTTTTTGCAGAGCTTTGATACCAAAGAAGCGTTGGACAGCGTACAAATTGATGTTAGCCATGCCCACTTTTGGGACGTGAGTGCCGTCGATACCTTGGACAAACTGGTCATGCGTTTGCAGCGCGAAGGTATTGATGTCAAAGTGGTTGGACTCAACAGCGCCAGCCGTACCCTTATCGATCGCTTTTCGATTCATGATCGCCGAGATATTGGACTGTTAGATTAAACAAAACGGTATTGCTGTTATCAAGCTGAGCGCAATAGTGTCTTTATTGTTCAGCAATTATATTGGTATATAAAATCAGGCTCGCGGCTTAAAGACACTCCTTTAAACCGTGAGCCTGATTTTATTATTGAGATATGTGGTGCCCTTATGAGTAATTTGAAGCCAGATAGTGTGATTGCTTGCTTGGACTGCCCCAATCATGTGCAAGCGGTATTGGATGCCAGTATGTGGGCCTCTATTCGTCTGCAAGCACCCATTGGTCTGCTGCATTCTGTACCAAGTTTGCAACAAAAAGCTGCCGTTGATTATTCCGGTTGTCTCAATGTTGACGATGAAAATAGCTTGCTAGACCAATTCACCGCAAAAGAGCATTTGAGTAATAGCGAGCTAAAAGCCCAAGGTAAGTTGCTGCTGCATCAAGCCAGCACTTATTGTGAGCAGCAATATCATAAGCTAAAAACCTATACTCTGCATCGTCATGAAAGCTTGAGTGACAGCATTGATTACGTCGATGACAAAGCACAATTAATCGTCATCGGTCATCATGTCACTTGCAAATCGACCCTAAGCCAGCTGATACGTTTAAGCCATTGCCCCATTTTGGTGACGCATGCACCATTTTTGCCCCCAACGACGGCGCTATTTGCTTTTGATAACAGCCACACCTCGCATAAATTGCTCAATTGGCTGTGCAAAACACCGCTTGTTCGCGCTTTGACCGTCCATATCGTCATGGTTGGCAAAGAAAATTCAGAAAACTGCGATGCGCTGCGAGAAGCCTATGCCCGCCTTAAGCAAGCGGGCATCAAATGTAAAAAAGCCTTACTCGACTGCCGCGATGTCACTGCCGCTTTAAACTACTATCAAAGCCAAAATGATATTGGACTGCTGATGACCGGCGCCTTTGGGCAACCGCGTTTGCTTGAGCTGCTAAAAGGTAGTGAAACTAAAAAACTACTTGGTAGCACCAAAACCCCGTATTTACTCTTCCCCAAAGCTTAAAACCTTCTTTTTAGGTTTAATCTTTTGATTTTAAACGCTATTATTCATAATGGCGTTTTTAATAATCGACGTTTTTACAATGCTTATGCGCTTACTTTTCTCCTGTCTCTTCCCATTTTTCTTATCAAACCTCTTATCAAATCATCACATGAAATAAAGTGATAGCCTCCCCAAGCGCTTAAAAAGTTGGTTATAATAAAGTGTTTATTCTCCCAACGTTAAAGGTTAATAGCTCTAACTTATATCCATAAAAGCGTAGTTATCGTTGCGATATAGGCAAGGGTTTTTGTCATTATCATGGTTATTTTTAAGAAAATGCGCCCAACCCTACCGACCCCCTTGAGTAGGTTTGGCACAATTCTTGAACTATTTACCATGAGCCTGACAATAATACGAGCCAGCAAACGGTCTCTATTAACCTGCGACATCATCTATATAAGGATTTTTTTATGAAGCTAATCACTGCGATCTTAAAACCATTTAAGCTCGATGATGTGCGCGAAGCGCTTTCTGACATCGGTGTAAAGGGTGTCACCGTCACCGAGGTCAAGGGTTTTGGTCGTCAAAAAGGTCATACCGAGCTCTATCGCGGCGCTGAATACGTGGTGGACTTTTTACCTAAAGTGAAAGTTGAGGTAGCAGTGATGGATGAGATGGTCGAGCCTGCTATCGAAGCCATTACGCGCATTGCCAGTACCGGAAAAATCGGTGACGGCAAGATATTTGTGACCAATCTTGAACAAGTCATTCGTATTCGTACGGGTGAGACAGGTCCTGACGCTATTTAATAGTTAAGAATAATTAAGCGCTAGACCACTTATAAACACAGATTTATAGGTCATCTCGATCACTGTATTGCATCTATTCAAGGGGGAATTAATATGCAAAATCAAATCTTTGAGCTCCAGTACGCGCTAGATACGTTTTATTTTTTAATCTGTGGTGCACTAGTCATGTGGATGGCCGCTGGCTTTACCATGCTAGAAGCTGGACTGGTACGCTCAAAAAACACCGTCGAAATCCTCACCAAAAATATCGCCCTTTTTGCTACCGCCTGTACCCTATATATGATCTGTGGTTATGCCATTATGTACGATGGCAATCTGTTTTTGCGCGGTATCGCAGGCACTGAAACCCTGGTGGTCGATGCTTTGGCGACTTCAGCTAAAAATGGCTTTAATGGCGATGCGGTATACTCGGCGGCTTCCGATTTCTTCTTTCAAGTGGTCTTTGTCGCTACCTGCATGTCAATCGTTTCAGGCACGGTGGCTGAGCGTATGAAGCTATGGTCTTTTTTGCTGTTTGCCGTCGTGATGACCGGGTTTATTTATCCATTAGAAGGCAGCTGGACGTGGGGCGGTAAAGCCGTTTTTGGCTTATTTAGCCTTGGCGATTTGGGGTTTTCTGATTTTGCCGGTTCAGGTATCGTACATATGGCAGGAGCAGCAGCGGCGCTATCGGGCGTTCTGCTTTTAGGAGCACGTAAAGGTAAATATGGACCTAACGGTGAGATACGTGCAATTCCGGGTGCCAATTTACCTTTAGCGGCGCTTGGTACGCTTATCTTATGGATGGGTTGGCTTGGGTTTAACGGCGGCTCCGTGCTCAAACTTGGCGATATCACCAGTGCTAACGCCGTTGCCATGGTGTTTTTAAATACCAACGCCGCTGCTGCGGGCGGGGCGATTGGCGCGCTTATTATCGCGCGTATCATCTTTGGTAAAGCAGATTTGACCATGCTATTAAACGGTGCATTAGCGGGACTGGTCGCAATCACCGCCGAACCGTCCACTCCGTCGGCGCTGCAAGCAACGTTATTTGGCATGACAGCCGGCGTCATCGTGGTCATATCCATCCTAATGTTAGATAAAATAAAAATCGATGACCCAGTCGGTGCTATCTCTGTACATGGGGTGTGTGGCTTGTTCGGTCTGATGCTAGTGCCACTGACCAACTCAAATGCTACTTTGCTCGGTCAAATTGCTGGCGCAGCAACCATCTTTACTTGGGTGTTTATCAGTAGCTTGCTTGTTTGGAGCATTATTAAAGTCGTAATAGGTCTGCGAATCTCTGAAGAAGAGGAATATCAGGGCGCAGATATTGCAGAATGTGGTATGGAAGCCTATCCAGAGTTTATAAGGTAAAAAGTATTTAAGAGGATTTTATTGTTGATTTGCTAATCATCGATAAAACCCTTTTAATAAAAACCTATCCCATCAAAAATCCCGCAAAACCTTTCAGTCTTGCGGGATTATTTATTCTTTAACACTATAGTCTTTAACCGTTTACCTTTTTATAATGCCCAGTCTAATAGCTGAACTTTATAGAGTAAGGTTATATTGGCTTATTTCTTTTTCCACGTTTGGCTACGTGAGAATGGACCGATATATCCTTTTAGTTTTAAAGTACTGCCGCTTAGATTGGCGGTCATACGATAGTCTTTACCTTTTTCAGGGTCGGTGATTGTACCGCCACTATATTTACCACCACCGTCAGCCTTTAGGCCTTTGATGATAGTTGTACCAATGTGTTTCTTACCTTTAGCTGAGTTGGTATCAACCAAGGTACCAGTTAGGACACCATTAGATTCAGTAATTTTAACCAAACCTTTTGGCTTACCTTCATCATAAGTCTGCCAAGTGGTATTGTGTAATGGGTCAGCGGCAAATGCCATGCTTGCCATACTGATACCAGCAACTGCTAAAGTGGTTTTTGTGAATAATTTCATAAATTGACTCCCTTCATTTAATGATTACTAGAAACGTTGCGTTTCTAATGTCTTCGCTTATCCTTTTATCAACATTCTTTTATTGCAAACCCTTCGGTCCTACGCTCATTTTAAGCAAGCAACCTTCATTAATATGCTATTAAATGCTACTAATGATTGGTTTAACAGAGAAAGTTCAATCGACATAAGCGATGTCTTGACCCATTATAAGCAATTTTTAGATTTTGCCTAGTAATTTTTTTATAGTTTATTATTTCTCTAAAATCAAAAGCATATCAAACAGTTATAGAAACGGATTGTCTATAATTTTACCCGATCGGTCATCTTTTTGTTTTGACTTATCATCAAAACTACTATATTGATTGCGGTTTTCAAATGCCAGCATAATTTTGCTGGTCAGCTCATGTAGCTTCTGCGCTTGTTCATAACCAGTGTCGTTAAAGACCAGATTAATGTCGCCATAAATAATGATTTTATCTTCTTGGTTTTCAATGACCAAATCGCCAATTTGCATACTTTCATGATTATTCATAAAGGGTTCAATCATTTGAGCTTCCTCTACCTTAACAGTGCGTTACGTGAATTTGCAATGCTGTGGGAATATAGTGACGTTTAGACGCCTTATGCTTTTAATTGTGCCATGAGCCAATCGATAATAGCCAGCACAAATAACATCCAAGTAGGCTCTTCTGGCGTATTTTCGGGTAAATCTGAGCTGTCACCTGCCTTTAACGGCAGATCAAACGCGCGCGCTTTGGTTTGAGCATCTAATACGGGCAACACGTCGATGCCAATCTTGGCGGTTAATTGATCCAGACTAATCACTTCTATACGCTCTGATTCATCATTGGGCGCATAATACACGCCTGCTTGGTTGCTTGCTGGAATATAGACCGCTTTAAAAAAATGACTGGGTACCAGCACACGATCCGCCAGTTGTTTGGTTTTTTTATCAGTAAACGCCACGCCAGTAATGGTATAAACCTCACCGTATTTCTGGGTTAGATAGCGCGTGGCTGATTCAATATTACGCCAAATATAGCGATTATTGCGCGGCGATTGCGGCGCGATGTTGGCAAGGCTAAAGCTATCGTACTGTTGACTGCGATTGGCCATATTACCATTGGGCGCTAAATGCCCTCGATCATAACCTGAGCCTGAGTAATCGGACAGTTTGGCGCGCATGGATTTTGGCAGGCGGCTTTCTTCATGAAAGCTGTCTTCTCGATCAATCTGTTTGGCTTGCTGCAAGCGCTTACGGTCGAGATATTCTGCTGACCACAGCGGGGTACGTGATACGCCTGAGTACATGACAGCAAAACCGTCCATACATAGCGCTTGGGTGTTGTTACTGAGCTTAGGATTGGTGAATTCAGGATAGACGCCACCATAAAAAGACTGGCTACATTGACTTAAATCTTCCGCGTGTGCAGCCGATATTCCTATTAAGACCGTGAATACGGTCATTATGGTTGTATTTTTGACCCGTGCTTTATCTTTAAAAAAACTTATCATGCCACTTCCAACCATCTATGCCTGCCATTACGTATGCGCTATCCTAGCAGGCCGTTAGTAATAAAGAAAGATGCGGCGCAGGCCGTGACATTTTAAATGCTATCCGCTATACTTAGGCAGCCAAAAATCTTGGTCTTACAAAAAACGGTGAAGTGGGTGAGTGGCTGAAACCGCACGCCTGGAAAGTGTGTATACGTTCATAGCGTATCGAGGGTTCGAATCCCTCCTTCACCGCCAATCTTATATGGCTTAATCAAAACCTGCAATTTTTGTATTTTTTTCTAGTCTTTCATAAATTCCCTAAACACTCGGCAATTTAGGCAGCCAAAATACCAACGCCAATAGCGTGGCTAATAATACGGGCGGCGTTATCAGCAGTCCGACCTTCATATATTGCCCCCAGCTGATTTTATAATCTTTTTCTGCCAATACGTGTAACCATAATAACGTCGCCAAACTACCAATAGGTGTGAATTTTGGTCCCAAGTCATTGCCGACGACATTGGCATAAATCATCAACTCTCGTGTAGCAGCGGGCACTTGGGCACTATCAATCGCCAGCGCGCCTATCAGCGTCGACGGCATATTATTCATCACAGACGCTACGATGGCGGACAAGAACCCTGTGCCGACCGTCGCAACGAGCGCGCCTTGTTGACCTAACCAGTTAAGTATTCGTGCGCCATAGGCGGTAAACCCTGCATTGCCCAAACCATAAACCACTAAATACATACCGATTGAAAATAATACAATTTGCCACGGTGCTTTTTTAAGAATATTGACGATAGAAAACTTGGCATCACGCCCGCCTTGCCACCAGCGTCCAGCTATGACCATTAAGATAAGCGCCGCCGCTCCCGTCACCACTGAGATAACCAGCCCGAGCGATTCAGTCGCGAAATACGCGACTAATAACAATGCCAATAGTGGAAAAGCCGCCCGAAATACCAGCGGATCTTTGATAGCCGATTGAGGTGCGCTAAGATTTGCCGTTGAGTAGTGCCTCGGAATGTAGCGCGCATAAGCAAGCCACAATACCAATAGCGTCACTAGGACAGAGACGATATTTACCGGTACCATCACCGCCGCGTAGCGACCAAAACCAATATCAAAATAATTGGCACTGACGATATTAACCAAATTAGAAGTCACTAATGGCAAACTTGCGGTATCAGCAATAAAACCAGTGGCAATAATAAAAGCTAAAGCAGATTTGGGGGCAAAATCAAGGCGCAGTAGAATAGCAATCACAATTGGCGTCAGCAGTAAGGCCGCGCCGTCATTGGCAAAGAAGGCGGAGATAAACGCCCCTAATAGTACAATCATCGGAAATAGCAAACGCCCGCGCCCATTACCAAGCCGAGCGACGTGTAACGCCGCCCAACCAAAAAATCCCGCTTCATCTAAAATAAGGGAAATAATGATCAGGGCGACAAAGGTAAAAGTGGCGTCCCAAACAATATCCCAGACAATACCAACATCAGACCATTGCACCACACCAAATGCTAAGGCAACCAAAGCGCCGCCCATCGCACTCCAACCAATGCCAAGCCCTTTAGGCTGCCAGATGACTAAAACTAACGTCACGATAAAAATAGCGAATGCGAGCATGAAGTAACCTTAATAGAGGAATTGAAGCAATAATCAAACAACAACGTTAGAGCGATTTTTGATTGACGCGTTGTGATACTTCTGCAGCGCTTTCAACCCGTTCTGAATAGCGATCGGTCAGATACGCCGAGCGCCCACGGGTAAGCCAGGTAAATTTGACCAATTCTTCACAAACATCGACGACTCGCAAATATAATGGTGACATTTTCATGCGATCATTATCATCGAATTCCAAAAACGCTTTGGGGATAGAAGATTGATTGGGGATGGTAATCATGCGCATCCAGCGCCCAAGAATACGTAATTGATTGACGGTATTAAAACTTTGGCTGCCGCCACTGACTTGCATGATAGCCAGCGTTTTACCTTGGGTCGGACGTACGCCGCCGAGCGCCAACGGAATCCAGTCAATTTGCGCTTTCATAATACTGGTAATGCTGCCATGGCGTTCTGGACTGACCCACAGCATGCCCTCCGACCACTGTGCCAGCTTGCGTAACTCTTGCACCTTTGGATGGTCGGCATCTGCGTCATCGGGCAGTGGCAAGCCTGATGGATTAAACATGCGCACCTCGCAGCCATACCAACGCAATAGACGACTTGCTTCCTCAGCGGCCAATCTAGAAAATGAACGCGCACGCAGGGAGCCATATAACACCAATATTCTTGGCGCATGGCGTGGGTCTTCTTTACCGACCAAAGACTCAATATCAATGGCTTGTATTTGATCAAAATCAACATTGGGTAAATCGTTATTAAGTGAATCAGCAGCGGGCAAATCAGTAGCGTCAATATTACTAGTACTTTTACTAGCAAGATTGTCTGTCACTAAGGCTTTAGTTTCTTTATTCTGTAACATGCTTCACCACTTCCCCATTCTCTTTTGTGAAACTACTGACCGGATTTTGCAGTAATTCAAACACTTTTTCAGACGGTCGGCACAGCGCCGCGCCTTTATCGGTAACAACAATAGGACGATTGATTAAAATAGGGTGCGCTATCATGGCATCAATCAGTTGCGCGTCCGTCAATGCTGGATTGTCTAAACCAAGCTCGGTATAAATACTCTCTTTACTGCGTAAAAGCTCGCGCGGGGTAGTCTGCATCAATGCCAACAGCTCAACCAAGTACTCACGAGATGGCGGTGTTTTTAGGTATTCCACCACATCTGGCGTCTCACCTGAAGCTTGCATAATGGCAAGGGTATTACGAGAGGTGCCGCATTTGGGATTATGAAAAATCATTGGCGTCATAAGGTTTTCCTCTTTACGTTAAAGGGATTGGATTTAGTATATCTTGATATGACCAAACCGCCATGCAATTAAAACAACGTATAATTAAATAGACAAATAAGCACTTGATTGAATAAACCCTAAACTACAGCAGCTTTACCTAAACATAATAAATTTAAAACTATGGCAAAAAAACTACTCATTATAACGCGAGTTGGATTGGTCGTTATCGGTGCCGTTATCATGGTTGATTGTGCCGTGTTAATGACGGTTGGCAAAATTAACTTTGGTACTGTCGTGCCGTTTTTATTGGGCAGCGCATTTGTCGCCCATGGGATATTTTGGCATGCCATCCGCAAATTTACTAGGCAAAACCCATTTCGCAATCGTCTGTGGTACACGCTATGGCTGCTATTTTTTATTTGGCTGATAAGCTTTGGCTTGTTTATTTTCTCATTGCAGCAGCAAATTAAAAGGAGCTCTCAGCCTGTACCTGAGGTCGCGGCGATTATTGTGTTAGGTTCAGGGACAGTCGCCGGCAAGCCAACACCAACGCTTGCTCAGCGTTTAGATACGGCAGCCCCGCTGATTAAAGCACAACCCGAGGCATTGGCGCTGACCAGTGGCGGCATTGGTATGGGGCAGACGCATAGCGAAGCCAGTATTATGGCGCGCTATTTACATGAGAAGCATGGCATTGCTCTTGAGCACATTTTGCAAGAAGGTAATAGCACCAGTACCGCCGAAAACTTAATTTATAGCCAAGTCATCTTGGCAGCAAAAGAAGTGCCTATCACGGCGCCTATTGCCATTGTGACCAGTGATTTTCATACCATTCGTGCGGCTGCCATTGCCAAGCATCAAGGCTATCAGCAGCCTATTCTGCTCGCCAGCCCAACGCCGCTATCGATTCGCTACAATGCATGGTTTCGAGAGTATTTTGCCTTTGTCAGTGGTTGGCTGTTTGGTGAATACTAGTAGTCAATAAAGCGCTTAATACATTCATACGATAAATAAAACAGATTTTTTATAACAACAATAACCATAATTAACCAGAATAATAATGGACGGCACGCTATGCTCGTCGATATTTTATTAACCATTCACTTTATACTGCTGGTACTGATCTCTTTACGCGTGCTGTCTCGTCATGATTTAACGGCGCCAGCACGCTTGGCTTGGATGGTCATTTTATTCGTTTTACCGTATTTTGGTGTGCTGGTTTATTGGATGTTCGGTGAGGTGCATTTGGGGCGCAATTTCACGCGTCAACGTGAAGAAATTATCGACAAACTACGTCAGCATCGTCCAGAGGTGCTTGGTAGCGAGACTGCTTTATTACATGCCGTTAAGCCTCAGTACCGCGCAGCCTTTGCTTATTCAGCAAAAGCCACGGGCTTTCAGACGACAGTTGGTAATCGCGCTGAGCTAATGACAGATGCCAATGAGACGCGCACACGAATGATTGACGACTTTGATGCGGCAACCGACCATATCCACGTGCTGTATTATATTTGGCTGGTCGATGGCATGGGTACGGCTACCGCAGAAGCGTTAATTTGGGCAGCAAAGCGCGGCGTCACCTGCCGAGCGATGGTCGATGGCATGGGCTCGCGCAAGATGGTCGGCTCAAAGCTATGGCAAGAGATGAAGGATGCGGGGGTGCAGCTCAGTGTGGCGCTACCATTAACCACTATCATAAAGGTTATGCTGTTTAGCCGTATTGACTTGCGTAACCACCGCAAAATTACCGTGATTGATGGCAAAATTGGCTATTTTGGTAGCCGTAACTGCGCCGACCCAGCGTCACGATAACACGCCGCAGTTTTTGGGTGCCTTAATTAGCCAAGCCCAGCATACTCTAATAATTTCTACCCCTTATTTCGTGCCTGATTATTCGCTGGTCAGTATCCTATGTGCGACCGCCTATCGCGGGGTTGCAGTAACGATGATTTTTCCGAAAAAAATGACTCCTTTATCGTTGCCGCCACCAGTCACAGTTATTATTGGGAATTGCTTGAGGTTGGTGTAAAAATCTACGAGTATAAGCTGGGGCTGCTACACGCCAAAACCCTGACCGTCGATGGTGAAATCAGCTTGATTGGCTCAACCAATTTGGATTTACGCAGTTTTCATTTAAATTATGAAAATAACATCGTCTTTAGTGATAACAAACTGACCGCCGATATTATGGAGCGCCAATATCAGTATATTGCTGATTCTGATGAAGTGACGCTTGAAGAGGTTAACAACTGGCCTTTACCGTATCGGATTTGGAATAATGTCGTCGCCACCATGGGACCTATTTTATAAGTTGACCTTTAGCCAATGCAGACCATTGCTGCCTTAATGATTGGACTTTTTTTGCAAAATATAGACAACAAACTTAGCTTCTGTTGCAAAAGGTTGTGCTGCCACCTCTGTTAGTAGCGTCTGCCTTTTTTCGCTGCGCGCCCGATAGGCATAAGGGGTCATGGTCATTAAATCTGCCAACGCCTCTGCCGCTAAACTGAGCTTACTACTGACATGATGGGTCTCTAACAACTGAAAATAAGGCGCTAATTCGTCCAAAAACTTATCAGAATCATGCTCGCGGACATCATCAAATAACGCCTCACGCATCGTTGCCAAATGCCCGATATCGGGCTTGGCAATGATCAAATAGCCTGCATCGCTTAACACTTCATTAAAGACTTCTGGCAAAATCGGACTAAAAATACTGCTAATACCATCGATACTATGCGCGCGAAGCGGCAAATGCGCCGCGCTAGTCACCAGCGGGTAAATAGCTGCCATTTTCATCATCTCTGAAGCAGAATCATCTTTAATTTCTTGGTACCAAAGACGTCCTAACGACTTACTGGTTCTCGCCAGCTCTACAACGGCAGGTTTACTGATATCGGCAGCGATAAGCAGATCCATACCTGTTTGCGGCATTGCCTGCGTATAATAGCCCTCTCCGCAGCCAATATCTAGCCAACTAATGGGGTTATTTTTTTGCTTAAGACTGGCTTTTTTTGCCATCAACAACGCTGTCATTTTTTGGCAAATTACGTCATTTAGTGGCTGATAATATCCAGCATTTAAAAACCGTTTGCGCGCCTCAATGGATTGCTGACTGTCGCCCGGTGCTTTGGATTTTTTTTGTTGCACAGGCAATAGATTGACATAACCCTGCCGCGCCACATCAAATGGATGAGCGGTTTGCTTAGGATTCAAGCTACCATCACAGCGCCACGTATGGTCAGTGGGCAGCAGAGGTGATTGACAAAGGGGACAAATAAATAAACTCACAAGCATCTCAACGTTAGCGCAATATGGCTGCCATTTTAACAAAGTTCTAGCTCAGCAAGGGATAAATACCGCAACAAAAAAAGAAGATCGCATAAGGCTTAAAAAAGCCATCTTAGATTTTAAGACGGCTTTTGATTTAAAGTTTTTTGATTTAAACCTATTTGACGACTTAACGCAGTTTTAAGGTCATCAATCCAAGAATCACAAGGATAATGGCAATAATCCAAAACCTTGCTACCACTTGGGTTTCTTTCCAGCCAATCTCTTCAAAGTGGTGATGCAGCGGCGCCATACGAAAGACGCGTTTTTTACGCAGCTTATACGAGCCAACCTGTAGCATCACCGACAAGGCTTCGGCGACAAATAAACCGCCCATAATGGCAAAGGCAATCTCTTGGCGGGTCATAACCGCAATTGTACCGAGCATCGCGCCCAATGCCAGCGCCCCAACATCACCCATAAATACTTGCGCTGGATGAGCGTTAAACCATAAAAAACCTAACCCTGCGCCAATCATCGCGCCGCAAACAATAATCACTTCTGAGTTGTAGGCGATATAAGGCACATGCAAATAGTCAGCAAAGCGTACGTCGCCTGAGACATAAGCCATGGCGCCTAGACCTGCCGCCACCAAGACCACGGGCAAAATCGCCAAACCATCTAAGCCATCGGTTAAGTTGACGGCGTTTGAGGCACCATTAATCACAAAGTAGGTAAAGATAATAAAACCAATCCCAAAGGGTACTGCCGAGAATGGAATCATCCAATCTTTGAAAATCGGTAACAGCAAGTCCTGCATCTCACGCGTGGTCGCCATATCTGGCTGCAAAGTAGCAATATAATATAAAGACACCCCGACGAATAAAGCCCCTACCGACAGCCAAAAGTATTTTTTGCGGGCAATCAGACCTTTAGGATCTTTATATTTGATTTTAAGCCAATCATCCGCCCAGCCAACCGCGCCAAAGATAATCATGACAACGAGCAAAATCCACACATAGGGATTGTTTAATCGCGCCCACAGTAACGTCGATACGCCAATTGCGCTTAAAATCAGCACCCCGCCCATGGTTGGCGTACCAGTTTTGACCAAATGCGACTGCGGGCCATCATTGCGAATCGCCTGACCGTACTTAAGCGTACGCAGGTGCTGAATAACGCGGCCGCCAAAAACCATGCTAAACGCAAGGGCGGTAATAACCGCTAATAACGCTCGTAGCGTCAACGAAGAAACCGCAGAAAACGGTGTATAATACTGGCCAAGCCAGCCAAACAACCAAACTAACACCGCCTACTCCTCGACTAGCGCATTGATAAGGGTTTCCATATGCATGGCACGTGAGCCTTTAAACAGCACCGTACAAGGCTGCGCCTGCTGGGCTTGTAAATAAGACTGCAAATAGGACAGTAAGCTGTCTTTATCAGCAAAGGCATGGGCATTGATAGCAGAAATCTCTTGCGCGCCCGCCACCGTATAAGGCGCATATTCACCAACGCACAGCAGCACATCGATGCCAGTGGTCGCAATGGTACGACCTAAGCTTTGGTGCTCGCTGATTGCCGCCTCTCCAAGCTCGGCAATATCGCCAAGTACCATGACCTGCGTACCCGTTTGCGCTGCCAGCACTTTAGCAGCTGCGCGCACCGAATGCGGATTGGCATTATAAGTATCATCAATCAAGCGATGCATACCAAGGAGCTGAGTGTTTAAGCGACCTTTTGCAGGACGGGCGTTTTCAAGTCCGACGACGATATCGCTAATATCAATATTTAACGCATGGGCACAAGCAGCAGCAGCCAACGCATTATTGACATTATGTTCGCCTGCTAACGGCAAATTAATATCATGAACTTGGCTACCAATATGTAGCTTAAACTCACTGCGCTCAGGCTCAACATCTAAATGACTGGCACTGACATCGGTATTGCCAAAGCCTATGACGTTTGGGGTGTGTTTTTCAGCGATACGGCGCAATTGATTGGTAAAATCATCTTTATCAGGAACAATAGCAAATTGGTTATCATGTAAGGTATGGTAAATTTCAGCTTTGGTTTGGCAAATGCCTTCGCGGCTGCCAAATTCTCCCAAATGCGCGGTACCAATATTGAGGATACAAGCCACATCTGGTTGGACGATTTCTGTCGTGTAAGCAATCTCGCCGATATGGTTGGCGCCCAGCTCCAAAATCGCATAGCGATGATGGTCGGATAATTCGAGCAACATCATCGGCACGCCCAAGTCGTTATTGAGGTTGCCACGGGTAATCAGTGTCGGCGCCAATCTGCCAAAGATACTACCTAGCATCTCTTTACAGGTGGTTTTGCCGCTTGAGCCCGTAATGGCAATGACGGTCAAATCTTTGTGCTGCTGACGACGATACGCTGCCAATTGACCGAGCGCCAAACGCGTATCATCGACAACCAATTGCGCAATATCAGCAGCAATCGGACGTGAAACGATAGCCGCAACCGCACCTTTTTCTATAGCAATATCCAGATAATTATGTCCGTCAAAATTATCACCGGTTAATGCTAAAAAGATATCACCCGCTTTTATAGTGCGAGTATCGGTGGCGATACGCGTACTATTAATGGGTTTATTGGCGTCATTGTTGGACTCTACAGGTACTGCTCCAAATTGCCAATGTCCACCCAATGCTACAGTTGCCGCAAGCAGATTGTCTGCTTGCCAAACATACAACCCTGGCGACTGGATGCTGTTATCGTTGTCGGCTGTCATAATGATTACCTTATATATGATGACTACTTATCTTTGATATTTTTAAGTATAGGTTTTTTAAAACGTACAAAAAATGAATGGCAGGCGCTATTACTTCGCTATAAATACTATAAGCGTCCGGCTTGCTTAAGGGCATTTTGCAAAATAACACTATCGTCAAAATCATAACGCACGTGGTTAATCTCTTGATAGGTTTCATGACCTTTGCCAGCGATAACGACAATATCAGCAGGCGCTGCTTGCTTGACCGCATATTCGATAGCCGTTTGGCGCGCAGGTTCAATATGAGTGCGCTCGTACTGTGCGCGGGTCATGCCTGCTTGCATATCTTGCAAGATTATATTGGGGTCTTCGGTACGTGGATTATCCGCCGTCAATACCACTTTATCAGCGCCTGCCAATCCCGCTTGCGCCATCAATGGGCGCTTGCCGGCATCACGGTCGCCGCCACAACCAAACACTGCCCATAGCTGACCTTTACAATGGGTTTTTAAACTGGTTAATACCTGACTTAAAGCATCGGGCGTATGGGCATAATCAACGATAAAACAGCCATCATTAGATGGCACACGCTGCATACGTCCGACCGCGCCCTGTAGCTGCGGAATAACATCAGCAACACGCTCAAGTCCAATTCCTAAAGCCACAGCAGCGGCGATAGCGGCAAGTAAATTGGCCACATTAAAACGCCCCAATAATGGGCTAACGATATCTATAATATGAGTTTTTTCAGGCCCAGAACCCGTACGCAGCGCAATCTCAACCCCTTGCAAGCTTGGCTTGATATCAGCGGCAACAAAGGTTGCAGATTTCGCTGGGTCTAAACTATAGCTCCAAACGGTCAAACCACTGGCATGCGCCGTATCAAGCATAATCTGGGCATACTCGTCGTCAATATTGATAATGGCGTGGGTTAACTCGGGGAAATGCGCTTTATCAAACAGCTTGGCTTTTGCCGCCGCATACTCTGCCATGTTCGCATGATAATCGAGGTGGTCACGGCTCAAATTGGTATAAATCGCCACCGACACTGGCATACCTTGTAAACGCTGCTGATCGAGTCCGTGCGAGCTTGCTTCTAAAGCCAATAATTGCGCATTCTCATGCCCCATTTGATATAAAAACTGCTGGACTGCTAAAGCATCGCCGGTGGTATGACTGGCTTGCACCAACGCGCCGAGTCTACCATTACCCGCTGTTCCCATCACCGCGCTACTCATGCCGGTCAATTGCGTTAATTGTGCCACCAATTGGCTGATGGTAGTTTTGCCATTGGTACCCGTCACCGCAACGACCGTTGGCAAAGTGATAGGCTGCTGATACTGTAACCGCGCTTGAATCAAGTCACCTAAAAAATCACGAATATTGGGCACGTATAAAACTGGACACGGCAGCGCTGCTAATTGCTGCTGAGCCAGAGCTTGAGCATTATCCATCAATTCAATGTTGGCGTACGGCGACACATTAGCAGTAGACAGCAAAGCGATTGGGTCAATTTCTGCTAAGATAAAAGCCGCCTGCTCAGCGGCTTGATATAAGTAGTCGCGACTTTTTTGGCAATTTGGTGTTTGACTTTTTAATAATATAAAGACATCGTTTGCTGCCAATTGACGGCTGTCTAGACGGAACTGCTCAAAGGGAATATGAGCAATCGAAGTTTTTGCTTTCGGTAGTCGACTACTAGATGCGCTTATCAGCATTGTTAATGCTTGCGTTAAGCTATGGCTTTGCCTATCTCTATCGTTGCCACTGGCTTTAATCAGCTGTTGTAAGGTGACTGCGGTGTTGCTTTTTGGCGAGGTAGACAGAGACATTGGCAAATCCTAAACGGTTAAAACGCATCAAATAGTTAACAGCTGAAACACGAAACTTGGTCATGGAAATTAGTCATAAAACGTAGCCATAGAACTTATATTTTTAGCTACGACTCTTCAGTTTTTAATGGCTTATCTAACGGCACATTATACAAGCGCAGCGCCTCTTTCATGACGTTATGAAAGACAGGCGCTACCGTTAAGCCAGCGTAAATCTGACCACGTGGGTCTTCGATAAGCATCACCCCGACCAGCTTAGGATTGGACGCGGGCGCCATACCGGCAAAGACGTTACGGTACTGGTCGCTATAGTAGCCGCCTTTGGGATTAATACGGCGTGAGGTACCCGTTTTACCGGCCACGCGATAACCATCAATCGCCGCAGCTTTGGCCGTACCGCCCGGCTCGGTGACACTTTCTAACATCTGTACGATAGACATCGCTTGTTCGTGCGCCATAATACGTTTGCTGGGCTGTTTTTTGTCGTCTTTAATCAAGGTTAATGGATGCATCACCCCGCCAGCGGCAAGCGCCGAATACGCCTGCGCAACCTGTGCCAAGGTGACTTGTATACCATACCCATAACTGACCGTTGCCCGTCTTGACGTCTCTTCTTCTTTTGGCGTCACCACAAGCCCACTGCCTTCCCCTGGGAATTGCAGCGGGGTTTTTGCCCCAAAGCCAAACTGTCTTTGCATACTGGTAATCGCATCAGGCGGCAAGGATAAGGCAATCTTGGTTGAGGCGACGTTACTAGATTTTTGTAGCAATGTCGCAAGCGTAATGCGTCCCAGATTATTGTGGTCACGAATGGTATAACCACGCACGCGAATAGAGCCTGGATTGGTATCAATCAAAGACGTGGTGGTATATTTACCAGAATCCAATGCGGCTGCCACGGTAAATGGCTTCATGACCGAACCCGGCTCAAAGACGTCGAGCAGCGCACGGTTACGCTGGTTTTCACCCGTCATCTCGTTCAGATTATTAGAGTTAAAGGATGGCCACGTTGATAACGCTAGCACTTCGCCCGTTTGTACATCGACAATCATACCTGTCGACCAACGCGCTTTTTGCAGGCGACCGGCTTTTTCTAGCTCTTTATAGAGTAGATACTGTAAGCGTGAATCAATCGTTAAGGCAACATCTTTACCCGGTACTTCTGGCTCGACTTGCTTGATTTCTTTTAAGCTGTTTTGCTTGGCGTCTTTTAATACCAGCACCTTACCGTCTTCACCCGCTAGCTCCGTTTCATACTGACGTTCAATACCAGCACGGCCTTCATAGCCGCCTTCAGGGTCATTGGCGTTTTGCCCCATAAAACCTAATAGCTGCGAGTTTGGTTGCGGCTGCGGATAATAGCGCTGAAAGAAGTTTTTCTCATAGACACCTGGGAAATCAAGCGAGCTGACACTTTGGGCAATCTCAGGCGTGACTTTATTAAGGAGTGGCAGATAATGTGAACCTGCACCCGATGGCAACGCCGCTTTCACCGCTTCTTCATCGGTGACGTCAATACTGTCATCAATAGCTGTGACTTTCTTGAGCTCAGTAACCGAAATATTGGCCGCGGCCGCAAGCGTGGTTAAGTCCATATTATCCAAACGCTTTTGCATACGCGCAACAAGCTGCGGACTATCAGGGTTGGTCAATATAATGCGCTTAAGCTCATAATATTCGCGCGCATAATCATGCGGGCTAAAAGATACGGTCGCGAGCGGCGCACTGACGGCTAAAGGCAAATCATTACGATCGGTAATCATACCGCGATAGGATTTTTGCGTACGCACGCTGGTAATCAGCTCATTGCCTTTATCTTGATAAAACTGGGCATTGGCGACTTGTAAATAATAAGCACGGCCGATTAACAAGCCTAAAATGACTAACGATATCGCCCAAATGGTGCGAAAGCGGTTTTTATCCTGCTCAACACCGCCGCGCGACGATGCCCCAGATGCTTTACCTAAAAAGGCTCTTTTGCTTTTTTGGGTTTTTACACTGGTATAAGCGCCCTGCTCTTCGTTCTTTTTTAGGCGGCTAAATAGCTTAGCTTTGCGGTTATCGGCCGCTTTATTATTAGCTTTGCCGTCTGTTTGTCCAGATTTGGCGACACTGGCACGGCGTAACGGCTTAGTAACTTTGCCGCTGGCGGATTTTTTGCTGTTATTTTTGGCCGCTTTATCGTTCTTGGCAGTGGGCTTTTTATCGGTCATCGTCCTGCCTCCGCAGCGTTAGCATCCGCCTCAAAAAAATCTGTTTCATTGGCAGCGGCAGCTTCTGCGCTATCATTCTCGAGCACTGGCGCAACGGCAACTGCCGCACCCGGCTGGATAATCAGCTTGTCTTTAAGGGTTGGCGAAAACATACCCAATTCAGCAACGGCGCGACTGGCAATTTGCGGGGTCGCACTAAAGGTTTGCTGTTCAATCAATAGACGCTGGTGCTCTACCTGTAGCTTGCGCTCTTGTTTTTTCATATCTTGCAAAGTTTTATAATCCTGATGATATTGCTGCACGCCCTCTGCTGTCTTGATGCCGCTCCAGATAATAGCCGCCGCCAGTAACCCTAATATAACCACGTAAATACTGACCACGTTAAATCGGCGCACGAATAATTCGCCAACATCAGTAGTAGGAGGCATTGCGGCGCGGCGGTTTACAGGTTTGTCAGATATTGCCATGACGATCTCAAAAAAGTGAACTTCAAAATAAAAAAAGCGCTAAGATTTGCGAGTGAACACACCCTCATGAGTCATCAGCACCATCAATAAAAACAACTATCAATAAACACATAACCAAGCAAAAAGTAACTGCTGAGCCTAGCAGAGAATGTTTACAGCTTTTTAACAGGCGCGTAATCATTAAAATATTCAGTCATATTTTACCCACATAACTGAATAGTAAGTTTTAAGACTTAGCTTAAGCATTATCATCTGCTTTATAATCCGTATCGCTCCTGGTAGCCATGCGTAGCCATGCACTACGCGCGCGCGGATTATTGCTTATCTCAGCTTGGCTGGGGCCGACGCGTTTTGGCTTACTAAAATAACGCGGACGCTTGGGCGGCATCGGTAAATTCTCATCTTCTGGGTACTGCCCTTTGCTATGGCGCTGCAAGAACTGCTTGATACGGCGATCTTCTAACGAATGAAAGCTAATCACTGCCAGCTGACCGCCCGACTTTAAAATCGGAATACTTTGTTCTAAAAAGTCATCCACATCGCCAAGCTCATTATTGATAAAAATACGCATGGCCTGAAAACTTTGTGTCGCAGGATGCTTACCGCGCTGCCAATTTGGATGCGCTGCTTTTATCACTTCTGCCAGCGCAAGCGTCGAATCATAGCGGTCCATCTGCTTAATCGCACGGGCAATACGGCGACTATGACGCTCTTCGCCGAACTCATAAAGCACATTGGCCAAGGTTTCGTCATCGACCTGCTCGAGCCACTCGGCAACCGACTGTCCACGACTGGTATCCATGCGCATATCGACCGCGCCATCGCGCATAAAACTAAAACCACGACTGCCGTCATCAATCTGCGGCGAGGAAATACCCAAATCCGCCATAAGACCGTCCACTTTCGTGATTCCCATACCAGCTAAACTAGCGGACAAGGTTGCAAAGCTGTCATGCACCACTTTGACGCGGCTATCAGACTTTGCCAATTCTTGTGCAACGCTAATCGCCGTCGGGTCTTTATCAAATACAACCAAGGTTGCATCATCGGCAAGCTGGCTTAATAGCAGGCGGCTATGCCCACCGCGCCCAAAAGTTGCATCCACATAAATGCCACTTTTTTGTAAGCTGTTTTGACCGTTGTCATCTGTTTGTTTGGGCAGAGTTTTGACACCCAATACCGCCGCCACCGTTTCTTGTAGGAGCACGGCGTCATGGACAAAACTTAATTCATTAGCATCCGCTTGCTCTATGACAGGCTCTTGAGCAGAATCGTTTTCAACAATAGACGAATTGACCTCTGACTCAGAACTATCAATGACTGAAGAAGGGGTTTCTTTAGAATTTAACGTGTTTTTTGACTTTGGATTCGATATGGACACAAACGACTCAGTAGATGATGACCTTTTTGGCCAGTAATAGTAAAAAATCAGATGAAAATAAACAAGTTATGACTCACCTAGCATTATTATCGCAAGGATATACGACGAGTCAAGCGCTAGAGAGGCTTTTCGTTAAAAATATCTCAGCTCTCTGTTATACTAGCGCTATATTTTACGCTATTTTTCTACCGTGACGGCGACTGTTTCACCCGTATTTTTTATACAATCCCTTCATTCGCCTTGAGCCTTAACTTTTCTCACCATTTTATTCATTCACCAGCATATTCTGAGATTTTTATGACCCAAACATCATCCCAAGCCAACCTTGATAGCAAGCGCCCTATTCGTACGCGTATTGCGCCATCGCCTACTGGTTTTCCGCATGTCGGCACCGCTTATATTGCACTTTTTAATTTGGCTTTTGCCAAAGCCCACGGCGGCGAGTTTATTTTGCGTATTGAAGATACCGATCAAACGCGCTCAACCGAGCAATCTGAACAAATGATTTTGGATGCGCTGCGTTGGGTCGGTCTTGATTGGGCGGAAGGTCCAGATATCGGTGGGCCACACGCGCCGTATCGTCAAAGCGAGCGTAGCGATATTTATAAAAAACATGCCGAGCAGCTGATAGAAAATGACCATGCGTTCCGCTGTTTTTGTACCCCTGAAGAGCTTGATACTATGCGCGCTGAACAAATGGCCAATGGCGAAACGCCGCGCTATGACGGTCGCTGCGCACATTTAGCGCCAGAAAAAACCGCGCAATTGGTCGCTGAAGGCAAACCGCACGTTATTCGTATGCGCGTGCCAACCGAAGGCGTCTGCCAGATACATGACATGCTACGCGGTACGGTTGAGATTCCTTGGACGCAAGTCGATATGCAAGTGCTGCTAAAAACTGATGGCATGCCAACCTATCATTTGGCCAACGTCGTCGACGACCATTTAATGGAAATCAGTCATGTTATGCGCGGTGAAGAATGGCTCAACTCTGCACCCAAGCATCAGCTGCTTTATGAGTATTTTGGTTGGGAGATGCCAACACTCTGCCATATGCCGCTACTGCGTAACCCAGACAAATCAAAGCTGTCGAAACGTAAAAACCCAACCTCTATCACTTACTATCGTGATGCCGGCGTGCTACCAGAAGCCCTGCTAAATTATCTCGGTCGTATGGGCTACTCAATGCCTGACGAGGCGGAGAAATTTACCTTAGAGGAAATGATTGCCAGCTTTGATATTCGACGTGTATCGCTTGGTGGCCCTATTTTCGACATCGAAAAGCTCAACTGGCTAAATGCGGAATGGCTACGTGCGCTTAGCCCTGAAGAGCTTAAAAACAAAATCCTTGAGTGGGCAAGTGACAGCGATAAACTAACCGCGATTGCCGCGGCGATTCAACCACGTATTGAACTGTTGTCTGATGCGGTTAACTGGGGCGGCTTTTATTTTCAAAACCTGCCTGCTATCACCGCTGAAAGCTTTACCCATAAGTCGCTGACGCCTGAACAAATTACCGAGATGCTACAACTGGCGCTTTGGCAACTAGAAACCTTACCGACGTGGACGGAAGAAAATATCTACGCCACCCTCAAGGGTCTTGCCGCGCACCTTGATATCAAGATGCGTGACTTTATGGCGCCGTTCTTTATCGCTATCGCTGGTAGCACCTCATCGACGCCCGTCATGAACTCTATGGCGATTATCGGTGCGGATATGACCTTGACGCGCTTGCGCCATGCGGTTGATGTCTTAGGTGGCCTCGGTAAAAAGAAGCTGAAAAAGCTTGAGAAAAAAGCGGCGGATCTGCCAGACTTTTTGGCTGATGCATAGTTTGGCAGCAAGGTACTATCGTACTTGCCAATGAAGAGTAGAATGGATAAATAATAAAAAAGGGTCAGTTCATTCGATACTGGCTCTTTTTATGTAACCCCCATACTCAAACGTCCACAATTAGCCATTTAAATACTTTTAATGACTTTTTTTGCATTATTTTGCATTTTTTTAAAAATAGCGGTTGACAAGACTGCTGGTCTTACCTAAAATACGCACACTCTTAGCGAGGGGCTATAGCTCAGTTGGTAGAGCACTTGCATGGCATGCAAGGGGTCAACGGTTCGACTCCGTTTAGCTCCACCATACTATTTATCGCAACGTTCAGTTTACTGAAACTTTGATAAATACTCGCTAGTAGGACAATATCAGCACCTAGGCAAGGCTTGTTCTATTAATAGATAAGCACTCTGATATTGTGAAGTACCGTTGTAATGCTATTGTAAAATAGTGGTTATAACACTCTATGCGTCCCCATCGTCTAGAGGCCTAGGACACCGCCCTTTCACGGCGGTAACGGGGGTTCGAATCCCCCTGGGGACGCCACTATTCGGCGTCACTTATTAGCACTTTTGCTTAGCATCAGATTAGACTAATAAGCGAACACTAAAAAATCCCAGTCATCATCCGGTGACTGGGGTTTTTTTCGTTTGTCATTTATAAAAACCATCGATATGAGCTGCTCATGACGACCGATACCAGGTAAACTACGAAATAAACGATAAATAAAACACTCCCCTATTATTGCTAACATAAGGAAGTATGAGCCATGTTCGGTATCGAAAACTATCTAGGTTTTGTCATGGCAGCGATTTTATTAAACCTTACCCCAGGCACTGATACCATGTATATCATCACACGCAGTGTCTCACAAGGGAACAAAGCGGGTTTATACTCAGTGTTAGGTATTGTCACCGGAATACTAGTACACACCGTATTAGCAGCGCTAGGGTTGTCGATTATCTTAGCCAACTCGCCATTAGCCTTTACCCTTGTTAAATATATTGGGGCCATCTACTTATGCTACTTAGGGGTCAAGATGCTCACGCAAAAATCAGACTCTGTCATAGCAAAAGGCTTACCTATTAATGATAAGGCCGCGTCAGCAAACCGACTTGATTACGGCAAAATATATAATCAAGGCGTCTTAACCAATACCTTTAATCCAAAAGTCGCGCTATTTTTCCTGGCCTTTTTTCCGCAGTTTATCGATCCAAGCTACGCGCATAGCACGCTATCATTCTTGGTGTTAGGTCTTACCTTTGCCGTAACCGGTTTAGTGTGGTGCTTATGCTTGGCATTATTGGCGTCAAGATTTAGCAAAAAGCTACGCGAAAACCCAGCGATTGAAACTATCCTGAATAAGATCAGCGGTGCGGTGTTTATTGGTTTGGGTATTAAGCTATTGACTGAGAAGGGTTAAAGGTAAAAATAACGAATTAAAAAGTATTGCGCATAAAAAAGCCCAGTCATCACGACCGGGCTTTTCTTATTCTCACTTTAATTAAATATCACGCTGCGTTTTTACTCTCAGCTGCCAATTGACGTAGTACATAGTGCAATACGCCGCCATGACGCACGTATTCGCGCTCTTTTGGCGTCTGTAGCATGACGTTTACCTCAAAGGTTTCAGTTGAACCGTCAGCACGGGTCGCCGTCACTGTTGCGGTTTTACTTTCGCCATTATCAAGGCCTGTGATACTTAGCACTTCAGAGCCGTCCAGGTGATAAGTATCGGCGTTTTCGCCATCTTTAAAGGTTAATGGCAACACGCCCATACCGACGAGGTTTGAGCGGTGAATACGCTCAAATGAGGTAGTCAGTACCGCTTTTACGCCGAGCAAAATCGTACCCTTCGCGGCCCAGTCACGGCTAGAGCCTGAGCCATACTCCGCCCCGCCGAGGACGACGAGTGGACGCTTGTCTTCTTTATACTTCATCGCCGCGTCATAGATGGCCATTTCTTCGCCGTCTTGTAGCGTCGCGTTATCGCCTTTGAAGTAGTAAGTATAGCCACCCTCTTTACCGCCCATCATTTGGTTTTTGATACGGATATTGGCAAAAGTACCGCGGGTCATGACCGCATCGTTACCACGACGTGAGCCATAACTATTGAAGTCGGCTGGCATCACACCACGCTCTTGTAAGTACTTACCCGCAGGAGAATTTGCATCGATATTACCGGCTGGCGAGATATGGTCAGTGGTGATTGAATCGCCAAATAAACCCAAGATACGCGCGCCTTCGATATCAGGGATACCCTCTGGCTCCATGGTCATACCATCGAAGAACGGTGGATTTTTGATGTACGTTGAGCCTTCATCCCATGGATATAGCTGACTATCGGCTGAGCTAATCGCGTTCCATTCTTTACTACCATCGAACACTTCACCATAGTTTTTACGGAACATATCAGCATCGATATTATTGGCAATCAGCTCGTTGATCTCATCTGACGTTGGCCAAATGTCTTTTAGGTAGACATCGTTACCGTCTTGGTCTTGTCCTAGCGGATGGGTGGTCAAGTCAATATCAACCGTCCCTGCCAGCGCATAAGCAACCACCAGCGGTGGCGACGCCAAGTAACTGGCCTTGACGTGCGAGTGAATACGCCCTTCAAAGTTACGGTTACCCGATAACACCGCAGCGGCAACCAAGTCGTTTTCTTTGATACCTTGTTCAATCGACTCTAAGAGCGGACCTGAGTTACCGATACAGGTGGTACAACCATAACCAACCAAATAAAAGCCTGTTTTTTCGAGCTCATCCATCAGCTTGGTTTTTTCAAGATAATCGGTGACTACTTTTGAGCCGGGCGCCAGTGAGGTCTTGACCCAAGGCTTGGCTTTTAGGCCTTTCTCTGCCGCTTTTTTGGCAACGAGACCGGCGCCAATCATAACCGCAGGGTTTGAAGTGTTGGTACAAGAGGTAATAGCAGCAATCACGACTGAACCATCGCGCAATTTGTGCTCTTTTTCGTCAATATTAACGCTTGAGAACACGTTATTGGCTGGCTGGTAGCCTTTGCTATCGTCAGTTTCGGTATCAACGTCGATGTTGGGTTCAGCTGCCAAGTGTTCCGCTTGCTCTTGCTCGCCGCCTTCTTGGTCAAAGCGTACTTTGCCTTCGACTTCTGCCTTGCGGTCCTTGGTCATTTTTTCTAGCGTTTCGCCGAATTTTTCGTGCATATCAGATAAGTTGATACGCTGCTGTGGCAGATTAGGGCCTGCCAGTGCTGGCTGGACAGAGGACAGATCAAGCTCTAGCTTACTGGAGTAAGTCGCCGCTGGCGTATCGGCATCATGCCATAAACCTTGTGCTTTGGCATACTTTTCGACCAGCTCAATTTGCGCTTCATCACGACCTGATAGACGCAGATAATCAATCGCCATTTGGTCAATTGGGAAAATACCGCAGGTTGCACCGTATTCTGGTGACATGTTGGCAATGGTTGCACGGTCAGCAAGTGGCATACTGTGTAAGCCTTCGCCGTAAAACTCGACGAATTTACCAACCACACCGTGGGCACGTAGCATCTCGACCACACGTAGTACCAAATCCGTTGCGGTGACGCCTTCGGTCAATTTACCTTTGAGCTCAAAGCCAACCACTTGCGGAATCAACATCGAAGACGGCTGACCGAGCATCGCTGCTTCCGCTTCGATACCGCCAACGCCCCAACCAAGCACACCGATACCATTAATCATCGTCGTGTGACTGTCGGTACCAAATACCGTATCAGGATAGGCGGTCAGCTCGCCATCGACCTCTGCTGCCATGACCACGCGCGCAAGATACTCAAGGTTGACTTGGTGCACGATACCGGTTGCTGGTGGCACAACGACAAAGTTTTTAAAGGCGTTTTTGCCCCAATGCAAAAACTCATAACGCTCGTTATTACGTTTAAATTCAATTTTCTCGTTTAAATCTAACGCATCCTCGCGGCCATAGGCATCGACCTGTACCGAGTGGTCAACGACCAACTCACTTGGGATAAAGGGGTTAATTTGCTCAGCGCGGCCGCCAAGCTCAACCACCGCATCGCGCATCGCTGCCAAATCTACAACCGATGGTACGCCAGTGAAATCCTGCAAAACCACACGCGCTGGCATAAAGGCAATCTCTTTTGACGCTTCTGCGCCCGCGTCCCAATTGGCTACGGCTTCGATGTGGTTTTTGCCGACGGATTGGCCGTCGTCTTCATTACGCAGTAGGTTTTCTAAGACGATTTTCATACAAAATGGCAGGGTGCTGATGTTCTCGTAAGTGTCAGTCAGCTTCGGCAAGCTATAGTAAGCATGCTTCTTGCCCGCGACTTCGATCGTGTCTTTTACATTAAAAATATCACTCATGGTAGCTTCCTTATCGTTGTTATAGATCCTAAGCATAAATCCTTATACCATTAATACGCCTGTGAATGCATGGCAATTTATGCTGATAACTGGTGGCTAAATAGTGGTGGTTTAATTCTTTTTAAAATGAAGCAGTTAAACTACATGGCTGCATATAGCGATAATGTCCTTTTACCATAACAAATAAGCTGCGCTTTGTTAACGTCTAGATGGTGTTGAATCGTGGCACAATCGTAAACATAGCAATGCTTTAGCGGTTACGCTTTAATGGTGAGCTGGCAAAGTGCGCGCTTGTTTTCTCCTGTTTTCTAAGTTTGACGGCGGCGACCATTACGAAAGACATGACTGTCATCATAAAAGCTCGGCTGGATATTTTCTGCCCAATAGTGCGGCACGCCCAAAATGGGCAATGGCGACAGTTTGCGCGGGGTCACATCTGGCTGTGATAAGAGCGCGTCCATATAATCGGCCACTTTTTGATCCAAATGGCTAATACGCGCAGATAGCGATAAGGCAAAAAAATCTTGCGTGACATTTATTATGATACTATGGGCGCATAATGCCTTGCGTGGGTGCAGTAGTTTCTCTAACAATGCATGACCAAAAATATAAACTGCTGCTTGAGCTTGTTTATTAAGTTGCTTTGGGTTATCCCATTTGTCACGCGCTGCAATCAAACTTTCCTGCCAATCAAAATCAACCAACGCCTCACCGATGCTAGACTCAGCTGTCACCAATATTGCGCCATTTTCATCAAAAACGGTAATGGTATCGCGCACACGGCCGCGACTAGCACCAATCCCCTGCTGATCGATTTCAAGCATATGATAATAATTGAGCAGCGCTTTGGTCTTTGGAAAGGTGAGCCAAATGCTACCATTAAATAAATCATGCAAATTATCACGCGTCGGAATGTTGCCTGTAGTGCCGATAAAACTCTCGTACGCTTCGCCTGCTGGCAGCGCCTTTTGCGAGACGAATTGTAAGGTGTGCGCTTGACTGCTTAGCGCAGGCTTGGTTTGCGGTAATGGGTGTTGTAAGGCGTCATCTTGCTTTTGTAATGCAATATTCAAAACCTTGGCGATAATATCAGGTGTGTTTTTCATTTTATCTGTCTGAACAGGGTCATTTCTAGAAGCACTCATCTGAGTAATAGCTTCACTAATATAGCCCAATTGCTTTAAGTGACACAGCCATGGCGCTTGCCAGTCAATAGCAGCAAAGCTGTCATCAAGCGTGCTGGTACATGCAGACGGTTTATTAATAGAAGCGTCAGAAGTAGTATTTCGATAAGGCTTGGTAGGTAAATCGGCGGCGGTCATATTGATTATCTCTATTAGACGACTGGCGTGGCTATGGTATCATGGAGCGCTTTTTTACGGCTAGACAAGCCGCTCGAAATACAGATTTCGCGCGCTATTTATTGATGAGTTTTTATGGCAAATTTTAACACCCACTTAAATGTTGCATTCATGGCAAGTGGTACGATGAGTCTTGCGGTTTATAAAGCAGGCTTGATTGATGATTCAGGGTTTTTGATGTGCGTGGCACTCGGCACTATCGGTGGGCTGCTGCCTGATTTGGATTCTGATAACTCGACGCCGATTAAGCTTGGGTTTAATATTACCTCGTTTATTTTTGCCTTTGGTCTGGTCATGCATTGGCGCAGTGAGCTGAGTTTACTGGCACTAATGGCTTTATGGCTGGCGGGCTACGGCTTTATGCGTTATGTAGTATTCTCTATTTTTACCAACATGACCGTGCACCGCGGCGTCATTCATTCCGTCCCTTATATGGCGATAATGGGACTTGGAATGACCTACGTCAGCTACGATATTTTAGCCTTACCGCTAACCGTTAGCTGGTTTTACGGCTTGTTTTTATTCGGCGGCGCCATGGTGCATTTGACATTGGATGAGTTATACAGTGTGAATTTATCGAATATGAAAATGAAACGCTCATCGGGTACAGCGCTGAAGTTTTACCAGCATAAAGATAAATGGTGGTATCTGCTCCTGTACGTCATCCTCGCGCTCTTGGTCTATTTTGCGCCGCCATTTGCTGAGTTTTGGCAGCAGCTGCGTGACCCCGAACCTTGGGCCAAACTTAAACTGGGGCTATGGCCAGAATTGATAAAAAACTGGCTCAATTGAAATGTATAAAACTGTTGAAAAATGAATAATACACGAGTAAATAATGTCAATTTCCCTACCAATCTGCCCTTGCCAAGTTAACCCAGCCTCAGATGCTATAGATGCTATCGGCGCACCGCTACTTTATCAAGATTGCTGTCAGCCTTATCATGATGGGCTTTTAAATAACGAAGCTGATAAAATTGACGGCGCAAAGCCAAACTCTGCTGAGCGTCTAATGCGGTCGCGTTATAGCGCCTTTGTATTGGCCATTCCAGAATATATCGTCAAAACCACCCTGCCCGCGCAGCGAAAATTGCTAAATATTCAGGCGATTGAGAATTGGGCAAAAGAGACAGATTGGGCAGGATTAGACATTGTCACGCACACGCCAAAGCTGGGTAAACGGCATGCGCAGGTTGAGTTTAAAGCCTATTTTAAGAGCAATGAGAACTTGCAAGCACATCATGAGTTATCTGCCTTTGTAAAGGTAGCGAATAAAGCCAATCATGATACGCGTTGGTATTTTCTCGACCCGACTGTTTCTATGTCTGTCACACAAAAACAGCCTTGTGTTTGTGGCTCGGGTGAGAAGTTTAAGCGCTGTTGTGGCGCTTATATCTAACTGAGATTTAATCAACGTTAAATACTTGCCAATCCTAAACACTCGCCCCAACTGACCGTGCTACCGCAATACCTTCATCAATGGTTAAAAACTTGCGCTGGCTTGGGCTGTCTTTATAAATGACCTCGCCATCTTGAAATATCAGGCACTCATTGACGGCCAGCTGCTGCCATTTTTCATTTTCAGTCAGTGGCACGGTGACTAGTATCGTTACTTTGTCAGTGTCGGTAGTCACGTCGCCAAAATTAATTGCCAAATCATCATCTGCTAGTTTTGCTTCGCCAAATGGTGCTTTGCGCGTGAGATAAAACAGTAAACTGCCCGCATACGCCAATTGCCATTGACCATTTGATATCAGGCAATTAAACAAACCGTTAGCAGAAAGGTAGCGACACTGGGTGGTCAAAAAGTTAAACAGCGTTTGGTCATCAGGGCGGGTTTTAAAGCTGCTCTTTAGACGATTAACCAAATAGCAAAACGCCATTTCAGAATCGGTATTACCGACTGGCTGACAATGTGAGGCATTGCCATTGTCTTGCAAGCGCTGACAGCGTTTGATAAATTCGCTATTCATCTGCCCATTATGGGCAAACACCCACTGCTCGCCCCAGACTTCGCGGACGAATGGATGGGTATTGGCCAAGCAGTTCTGCCCTTGAGTTGCTTTACGGATATGGGCAATGACGTTCATCGCTTTAATCGGATAATTATTCACCAAATCAGCCACGGGCGATAAATGGCTCGGATGATTGTCATGAAACAGTCGCAAACCAGTCGAAGCATTGGCGGTTTTATCATTATTAGCACATTCACTGCGCTCAAAAAACGCAATACCAAAGCCATCTTCATGACTGTCGGTCATGCCGCCACGACGGCGAAACCCTGCAAAGCTAAAACCAATATCGGTTGGCGTATTACAGTTCATTCCTAAGAGTTGACACATTTATAATTTACCACCGTTATTGTCTTTTGCAGAATTTAAAGGAGGGTTTAGAGTAGCTTCCGATACTTCATCAAACATCTCATAAGGCGTTGCGCCATCGGTGTCAATGTTTGCCAAAATACGCTGCGCATGCGCCAAATCCGTATCTTGTATCCACAGCACAATCCCAGAATTCATACCGGGCATGGCACTCAGCGGTTGCAGAGACACCGTAATACCATTGTTACGCAGCAGATTGGCATGCAGCTCACCTTGGATATTGGTATCGTAGCGCGCCAGTTTGTGCCAGTTATCAACTTGATCGGTCATGGAGTTCGCCTTTATGTTTGATACAGGAATGATAGAAAAATAATCTATGCTAATTGATCGAGCGTATATTCTTTAATTGCAAAATGACTGCTATTACTTAATTTATCACGTGCTTGCTCAGCTTGGCTGATATTGCTAAAAATACCGATTATCTGAGTGTTTTTTTGCGCCGCTGCTTTATTATCTAATAAAACAAACACCGTATTTTGCGCTTTTTCAACATGTGACCAATGATACGCCGCTAAGCGTTTCATCAGGTCAGGATTTTTAACCATGATATTATCGCCAGTCCGCCCTTCGGTACGGTTATAATGAATAACATTTAAACGCAATAGCCAAAAAATCACCGCCGCTTTGGCGAGCATCACGGGTAAAGCGCGTTTTTCATCTTCGTCAAGCTGACGTTTGGATTCATAGCCTTGCAAAAAAGCCACCATTTTACTGCGGTCAAAATTGACGGTTTCGCCCTGCTCGGCATCACCCCACGTGGTACAAAAATCATTAATGGTAATCGCAATATCCATCACATAATGCTCAACGCTGACTTCGGTAAAATCTAGCAATCCCGTTAAACGTGCTGCGCCTTTTTGGTGATTATTTAACGATAAGTCCCATAAAGTATTATCAGCGAACATGTCTAAATGACATAAGCCTTTTGGCAACGTCGCAAGCGGCAAATCTGAGTAAGCGCGCCAAATATCGCTCATGAGTTTGGCTTCGTCGCCGGGCATAAACTGCATTTCACGGTCGCGCACATCCGCCCATGGGTATAAAGGTACGCCATATTCTTCTGCAGGTTGCAGTGCTTGTAAGGTCTCATGCAGCATCGCTAACGCCGCACCAATTTCATGACACATCGCTTGCGTGGTTTGCTGTGGATGCGCGCCAGCCAGACAAGGAACCAAGGTGATCGCTTTATTATCGTAATGGATGACATAGCTTTTATCGGTATCAGCGCCTAAATCAACCAATGCTAACGGCGCGGCTACTGGCAATTTACCATCCAGTTGATTAAGGATAACCGCCATCTTTTCGATATCTTCTGGTGGACGCTCTTCAAATAGGGTAAATACATAAGAGTGCGCGCCATCTACATCGTCAGTCGTCTGAATAAACCAGTTAGAGTTTTTGATACCTTGGGTAATCGGAATGGCACGCGCAAATGACACGCCAAAACGCTGGCAAAAAGCGGCAAACTGGTCATCGGTTAACTGGGTATAGACGGACATGATATCTCACTTATGGCAATTAAAAGAAGGTAAATAGGGTAAATATCGACGGTAATGACAGTGATTGTACCGCGCATGGGCAAACTTTGGTGAAAAGCATAATAATCTTGCGAAAAGCTGCCTGATATGGCGGCGATTTTGCTAGACTAGCGCTTACGGATAAATTGATTATAAGGTGAAAGACCCTATGTTAGCAAAGCGTATCATTCCTTGTTTGGATGTGGATAATGGCCGCGTGGTCAAAGGCGTGCAGTTTGTCGATATCAAAGACGCCGGCGACCCGGTTGAAGTTGCCAAACGCTATAACGAGCAAGGCGCTGATGAGATTACTTTTTTGGACATTACCGCGACCAGTGATGCGCGTGATACCACCTATCATACCGTTGAACGTATGGCAGAAACCGTATTTGTACCGCTTACAGTCGGCGGCGGTGTGCGTAAAATCGCCGATATTCGTAACTTGCTCAATGCAGGTGCGGATAAAGTGGCAATCAATTCAGCAGCGGTCTTTACCCCTGAATTCGTTGGGGAGGCGGCGCAGAAATTTGGTAATCAATGTATTGTGGTGGCTATCGATGCCAAACGCGTCGAAGATATTACGGTCGATGGCGTTATCATGCCGCGTTGGGAGATTTTTACCCACGGTGGGCGTAAACCAACGGGCATTGATGCGGTTGCTTGGGCGGGTAAAATGGCAGAGCTTGGCGCGGGAGAATTATTGGTCACCTCGATGGATGGCGATGGTACCAAAAAAGGCTATGATTTGGCCTTAATGCAGCAAATCACCAGCCGCGTAAATGTCCCTGTCATTGCCTCTGGCGGCGTTGGTAACTTACAACATTTAGCCGAAGGCGTGTTAGAAGGCGGCGCCGATGCCGTGCTGGCGGCCAGCATTTTTCACTTTGGCGAATACACCGTGCAAGAGGCCAAAGCATATATGGCCGCACAAGGCATACAGATGCGTCTTTAAGATTGCTAAAATATCAATGCCTGCGCAAAAAATGCTATCATAGCGCTACTTATTTATTTTTGTCAGTTAACTATTGAAAACAATCGAGATTTTACATAAAAATTTTGTTTTAAACGCTACTTACTCAAAGGATTTTCTTATGTCAAATTTACAACAGCAGCGCAATGATATTACCCATATCGATGGCAATTTACATCAAAATGAAGATGCGCGCATTGGTATCGTCGTCGGTCGTTTTAACGGTTTTGTCGTTGAATCCTTGGTAGATGGCGCAATTGATGCGCTACTGCGTCATGGCGTATTGGGTAGCAATATCACCGTCATTCGTGTGCCGGGTGCGTTTGAGTTGCCACTCGTTGCTCAGCGCGCCGCTGAATCTGATCGCTTTGACGCTATCATTGCGTTAGGCGCGATTATCCGTGGTAGCACACCGCATTTTGACTTTGTCGCCAGCGAATCTGCCAAAGGTTTAAGCAGCGTTGCAATTGATTATAATATCCCTGTTGCCAACGGTGTGTTAACCACTGACAGCATCGAGCAAGCGATTGAGCGCTCTGGTACCAAAGCCGGTAATAAAGGCTCAGAAGCGGCGATGGTTGTGCTTGAGATGCTAGCGGTTCTATCACAGTTAGACATTGCTGACGACTATGATAATAGTGATGACGCGTAATTAAGTCCTCATTTTATAAAACTTTATTTGTTATTTAATTGGCGCTGCGACTTATGTCACCTTTGATATAGACCGCAGCGCCAATGCTATAGTAAAAAGCACTATAAACAGTTCTATAAAGCACCGTTTTAATATCCGACTGTCACAGCCTGCCAGTCGTCTACTATTTAACAACTTTTATACTATTTCTTACAACTTGCTGTCTTTGCCAAGCCTGTTATTTGCGCCAAGATAGATGTTTAAAATGATAGTTATTTAAAATTTAGGTATTGACCCCTTATGACTGACCAACTCAAGCGCGCCATTAGCGCTGCAAAAACCGCGCAAGCCAATGATGCACAAGCTGAAGCTACTCGTATCGCAAGCAGCAGCACGGGTGAGCAAACCTTTGATATGAGTGAAACGACTTATAAGACTAGCCACACTGCTGTGCGTAAGGCTCGTCGCTTTGCGATGCAAGGTCTATATGAGTGGTTAGTCACCGACCGCCGTTTTGATAAAGACGGCAAGCTTGGCTGGAAAGACAATGCGCCGCATGATATCGCTGCCCGTACGCGTGCGACCAACGCCATGCATACCGTTCATATTGGTTACTATCATGAAATGATGCGCGATATTCCAGAGCAGATTGACGCTCTCGATGCGCTAATCAGTCAGCACCTTGATCGTGACATTGATAAATTGGACCCTGTTGAACATGCTATTTTATTGATTGGGGCGTATGAGCTACAAAATCGCTTAGAGATTCCGTATAAAGTCGTGCTTGATGAAGCGATGAAGCTAAACAATCACTTTGGCGCGACTGACGCACACAAATTGATTAATGCCGTCCTTGATAAAATGGCGATTGAATTGCGCGCGCTTGAAGTCGAAGCAGATAGCAAAGCCAATCTACGCACCTCACAAAAAGCGGCGATACAAGCAAATACTAAGCAGACTGAAGCTCAATCTACTGCTGTTGAAGAAGCCAGTGAAAGCACTGCTGAATCTGATATCGATAGTACGTCTACCGCCTCAAACAAACCGCGTATCAGTGCCAATAATGCCAGTGTTAAACGCAATAGCGCGAGTAAAGCGTTAGCAAATATTATGGACTATAAGATCAATAAGAAAAACGATGCCGCAAAAAATGAAGCGCGAAATAATATCGTTAATGAACAACCTACAAAAGAAAACTCTGTAGAAGAAAACTTTGTAGAAAAAAATGGGGCTACTAACGGTGTTAGCAATGATGAGAATAGTAACGCAGCTGACGTAGGCTTACATGATTCGAACCTTATTACTCCTGATGAAAATAATACAGACTAACCATGAATGAATTTGAGCTGATTGAGCGCATATTTTCGCAAATGCAAGCTGCACAGCCACGATCAAGCAATGTCGAAAAAGGCATTGGTGATGACGCCGCGGTGACGAGCTTGCCTGCACGCGCGCGCTTGGTTAGCTGCATTGACACCCTCGTTCAAGGGCGGCATTTTAGCGCTGATTGGGATGAGGTAAATCAATTAGCCTTTCAGATTGGCTATAAAGCGGTCGCGGTTAATGTCTCAGATATTGCCGCTATGGGCGCGGCGCCGCATATTATTTTATTGGCATTGGCCTTACCTGAGCGTTTGGCAAATGAGCAATGGCTGACTGAATTTGCCAAAGGTTTATTTCACGCCTGCCAGCTATTTGGTGTCACGCTTATTGGCGGTGATACCACGCGCAGTGATAGCTTGATACTCAGTGTCAGCGCGCAAGGATTGCTTGCTACGGGCACGCCAGCTGTTTACCGCTCAGGCGCGCAAGTCGGCGATAAAATCTATGTCTCAGGGTCGCTTGGCGATGCCGCTTATACGCTACAGCATCCTAATAATGCTATCGGTATTGAGCTTGCCCATCGGCTACATATGCCAACGCCACGTATTGCCTTAGGGGCAGCAGTGGCGACAATTGGCGCAACTTCGATGATAGATATCTCTGATGGACTGTATCAAGACCTTGGGCATATCTGTGAGCAAAGTGCCGTTGGTATGCGCATTCACCTTGAGCAGCTGCCTACCAGTAAAGCATTATCAAGCGTTGGTCTATCTGAGCGCTTATTATGTCAGTTAGCGGGCGGTGATGATTATGAGCTGGCTTTTACCTTGCCTGCCCATATCGAGCCACCGATTGATAATAATAGCAACACGCCTGTCACCTGTATCGGTGAAGTCATCGCCGTAAATAAGGCAGATGCTGCTAAAAATGTACGACCAGAGATTTTTTATCAAGGGCAGCCAGTCACAGCGACGCATCCCGCCCCATTCCCTACTTGGCCCAATCTGACGGGTTATCAACATTTTGCAGGTTAAGCCATGATTGATCACAACCTATCTAAGCCTGATATCAGACAAGCCAATGATTGTCCGCCTCTACCCACCAATGTCAGTGCGCTTGACCGTTTGATTTATTGGCTTGGTATCGGTTTAGGTAGTGGTCTGCCACGCCGTGCACCCGGTACTTGGGGTACGGTTGGCGCTTTAATTGTTGCGATACCATTATTAAGCCTAGGCTTTGTGCCGTTTTTGATGATTACTATTTTAGCTTGTTTGCTTGGTAATGCGATATGCGGTCGTACCTCAGAGCTGATGGGCGGTCATGATAACCCGCACATCGTTTGGGATGAGTGGGCTGGTATGTGGCTCACCTTGCTGCCGATGTCTTATATGGGCGTTGCCGATAGCAGTTTTTGGCAAAATATCACCCAAATCCCTACTATCGTAGCGATTATTATCGCCTTTATATTATTCCGCTTTTTTGACATTATTAAGCCGCCGCCGATTGGTTGGGCAGATAAAAAAGTCGCAGGCGGCCTCGGTATTATGCTCGATGATATTATTGCGGGAGTGATGGCAGCAGCCGTTTGGGTGATTATTTATCCCTTTATCTTCTCTTTTACCTTTTAATCTGAAGCTTATCCTTTAAGCCTCAAATAAACGTCTTTACTATAAATACTTCTGCTTTATCGACTTTTATATCGCTCACCGATTTAACGGTTAGATTTTCTGAACGCCTGCTGTTTAATTTATATCTATAGACAGCTAATGTCATAATCAGTTTACAAAGATGTCACGACATAGCGTTTTGGTTAAATCGTAATTTGCGTTATACTTCAGAAGTATATTTTGTTACATTTGTAGGCTCTTTTTTAGGAATACTATGACAGCTCCTCTTTCGGTAATTATCCTCGCGGCTGGTAAAGGCACGCGGATGCAATCAGCCAAGCCAAAAGTGCTACAGACATTGGCTGGCAAGTCGTTATTGGGTCATGTGCTTGATACTTGTCATCAATTGACCGTTGATGACACCATTATTGTCCATGGTTTTGGCGGCGAACAAGTGCAAGCAGACATTAATGAGCAATATGCGCATTTGCCGATTACGTGGGTTGCCCAGACTGAACAATTAGGCACAGGCCATGCAGTAAAAGTTACCCTATCTGAGTTACCAAAAGAAGGCCAAAGTCTGATTCTCTATGGCGATGTGCCATTGGTCAGTTGCCAGACGTTAACAGCATTAAAATCTGCCAACACCGATGGCATGTCGATGTTAACATTAACGGTGGAAAATCCATTTGGTCTTGGTCGTATCAAACGCGATAAAGACGGCAATATCGCAGCCATCGTTGAGCAAAAAGATGCCAGCGCCGACGAGCAAAAAATCCAAGAGATTAATAGCGGTATTTATTGCGTCGATAATGCCCTGCTTCATAAATACTTGCCGAAACTATCAAACGACAATGCCCAACAAGAATACTATCTGACCGATATCGTCAAGATGGCCGTGGCCGATGGTATCGCCATCGCTGCCATCGAGCCTGAACATAGCTTTGAGATTGAAGGCGTCAATAACCGCCAGCAGCTTGCCAGCTTGGAGCGCACATGGCAAGGTAAGTTGGTTGCTGACCTGCAAGAAGCCGGTGTGCAGTTTGCAGACCCTACTCGCGTCGATATTCGTGGTAGCTTAAGTGCAGGACAAGATGTATTCGTCGATGTGGGCGTGGTGTTTGAGGGTGATTGTGTCTTAGGTGACAACGTTTATATCGAAGCCGGCTGTGTGATTAAAAATGCGCACATTGGCAATGCCTGTCATATTAAACCTTACTGCGTCATTGACAGTGCGCACATTGGTAACGGCGTCGATATTGGACCTTTTGCCCATTTACGCCCTAATACTATTTTGTCTAATCACAGTAAAGTAGGCAATTTCGTCGAGATTAAAAAATCGACTATCGGTCAAGGTAGCAAGGTCAATCATCTAAGTTATGTGGGTGATGCGACGGTTGGAACCAATGTCAATATCGGTGCGGGCGTGATTACCTGTAATTACGACGGCGTCAATAAATCGCAAACCATCATCGAAGACAATGCCTTTATCGGCTCTAATGCCAGTTTGGTTGCGCCCGTAACCATTGGTGATACCGCAACGGTTGCAGCAGGCTCAGTCATTACCAAAAACGTCGATGATAACGCCTTAGCCTTTGGTCGTGCGCGCCAAACCCAAAAAAATGATTTTCAGCGTCCGACCAAAAAATAAAGGCGGCGCTGATAGTTGACTCGGTAAAATGATGGTAAGACCACTAAAGCAGTACGACAATAATTTGTGGTGCTGCTTATTTATATTTACAGATTAATGACTATCCATGTGTTGGCTTCTTGCAAAATCACATGGTATGAGAACATAAAATTTAAGGAATAATTATGTGCGGAATCGTTGGAGCAGTTGCTGAGCGGAATATTGCCAATATCTTACTTGAAGGCCTTAAACGACTAGAATACCGTGGTTATGACTCTGCTGGACTGACGGTTATCCGTGATGGCGAGCTGCATCGCGAGCGCCAAGTGGGCAAAGTACAAGCGCTGGTCGATGCCGTCGAACTCAATCCTGAATTTTTTGATGGTCATATTGGCATTGCGCATACCCGCTGGGCCACACATGGCGAGCCTGCCCAGCGCAACGCCCATCCACATGTATCTGGCAAAATTGCGGTGGTACATAACGGTATCGTTGAGAACTATGCCGAGCTAAAAGAAGCGCTGATTGCTAAAGGCTATGAGTTTACCTCGCAAACTGATACCGAAGTTGTCGCCCATTTAATCAATGATATCTACAAAAATAAGCCTGATTTACTAGAAGCGGTACGCGCGGTTATTCCTTTATTACATGGGGCGTTTGCCCTTGGCATTGTGCATATCGATTGCCCAGACGAGCTGATTACCGTGCGTCTAGGTTCGCCTTTGGTCATCGGTGTGGGTATCGGTGAGAACTTTATTGCCTCTGATCAATTGGCGCTTTTGCCCGTGACCAATCGCTTTATGTATCTAGAAGAAGGCGATATTGCCAAATTAACTCGTAATAGTATTGAAGTTTATGCCGATGGCGTAAAAGTAAAACGCCAGATACATGAGATTGATGCCGCCCAGCATAATGCTGATAAAGGTGAATTCAAGCATTACATGCTCAAAGAAATCTATGAGCAGCCAGATGCGGTCGCGCGTACGATTGAGATGGCAATAGATAGTGATGCGCCATCTAAGCTGCGCGACGACTTTTTACAGCGTCATGAAGCGCAGTTAAAAGGTATCAAGAACGTCCAAGTCATCGCTTGTGGCACCAGTTATCACTCAGGTTTGGTGGCTAAATACTGGTTTGAAAGTCTCATTCGCGTGCCGTGTTCGGTTGAGGTTGCTAGTGAATTCCGCTACCGCAATCCGGTCGTCGTCGATGACACACTGGTTATTTGCATTTCGCAATCGGGTGAAACGGCGGATACCTTATCGGCACTTCGTGATATTCAAAAACACACGCCAGCAGGTCTCGTTAGCTTAGCCTTATGTAATGTACCGACTTCATCTTTGGTGCGTGAGACAGATATCTTTTTACCAACGCTTGCCGGCCCTGAGATTGGCGTCGCTTCTACTAAAGCCTTTACCACTCAGCTTGCCGCTTTAATGTTACTGGTACTAAAAGTGGGTGTCGTGCAAGCGCGTATGACGGGCGAAAACCTGACTACTCTGCTAGATCAATTACAAGGGCTACGCGGGCAACTACATGCCAGCTTACACCTCGATACGCCTATCAAAGTCATGAGTGAGCACTTTGAATATAAGAAAAGCTGCTTATTCTTAGGTCGTGGCTTACAGTTCCCAATCGCCTTAGAAGGTGCGCTAAAGCTAAAAGAAATCTCTTATATTCATGCTGAAGGCTATGCCGCCGGTGAGCTAAAACACGGCCCATTAGCGTTGGTTGATAAAGATATGCCTATCGTGGTACTTGCGCCAAAAGACAGTATGTTTGATAAGCTAAAAGCAAACATGCAAGAGGTACATGCGCGTCACGGTGAGCTGTTTGTATTTGCCAGTGAAGAAAGCAAGATGGTCGCAGAAGATAGAATGCACGTGGTTTATGTCCCTGAGGTTTGCGAGACGCTTGCCCCTATCGTTTATAGCGTACCGGTGCAGTTGTTGTCGTATCATGTCGCGGTGATGCGTGGTACGGATGTTGATCAGCCACGTAATCTCGCAAAATCAGTCACGGTCGAGTAGGATAAGTATTTGATTCTAAAGGCTTTTTTATCTTAATATTGTATAACACTAAATGCTTTGCTGTCTAGTACCATATAGATAGCAAAGCTTTTTTTATAATGGATATAAAAAATTTCAATAATTTGGATATATCTCAGTATAAATATTATATGCAGCAGCAAAGTAACCCAGAATTGATTATGTCCCTATTTCAATTTCAGAGTCAGCCTTATTTAAGTTGTCGCAAATGTCTTTGGTGACCTCAAAACTAGCCACTTTACTATCATCTAAATCGTAATAGCTATACTGATAATCAAATCCCTTATTTATCCCTTGCATAACTTCTGCTTCTGCACAGGCTAACCCAGTACGTTCATCGCTCATTTCCGTTTCAAGCTCTTTTCTTTCAGAAGCATTATAATCAGATATCTTTAGCCGATAACCGAAAGTAACCGTTGTTCCATCAAAATCAATCTTTTCTAACGTAGTAACTTCATCAAGTACGCTTGGCAGCTCTCTTTTTAACGTATCGATATTACGATACATCTCCTGCGTATCACGTTCGTGATTGCTAGCTGTGGTAACTTTTTCATCATGAGCTAAATCAGACTTGTCATCCGAACAGGCGATTACTGTAAGAAAGGCTGAAAGTACAACCAATGCTTTAAGTTTATTGAACATAATTATCTTTATTGAACCTAATTAGCCAAAATAATATGATTAGGGCGCATCCTCATTCTAAATGAAAACACGTCCTATTATACAAACATGAATATTTAAACCAGCCCTTTATAAAGGAAATAAAATCCCACCACCGTTAATAATACCGCAAAGCATTTTTTTAATAGTTCTGGCGATAGTATATGAGCGACTTTTGCGCCCAACTTTGCGGTAAAAAAGCTCATAATACTAATGCCTAAAAAGGCATAAATATGGACAAAGCCAATAGTATTGGGCACATCGACTTGCTGCTGCATGCCAAAAAACATGAAACCTAACGCACCGGCAATGGCAATCGGCAATCCGCACGCCGCTGAGGTCCCAACCGCTTTTTGCATCACCACGTTATAACGCGTGAGATAAGGCACGGTTAAGCTGCCACCGCCAATACCAAAGATAGCAGAAGCGACACCAATAACCCCGCCTGCTGCTAATTGCTTAGGTTTTGATGGTAGTACTGGATTGGCGTAGTTGGCGCTACTGACATCATTAGCGCCACTAGAATGATTAGCAACAGGTTTTTTACCGGCAAAAAACATCTTATAAGCAACCCACAGTAAAAAAACCCCAACAATCAGCTGAAGATACAACCCAGATATCTGCCCTGCGATTCCCGCGCCTAAGAAACAACCTAGCGCTAAACCTGGTGCCAGATTTTTAAACACCGGCCACATCACAGCGCCTTTTTTATTGTGTGCCATAAGCGAGCTGATAGAGGTGACAATAATAGTCGCCAATGACGTCCCTAATGCTAAATGCATAATGCTGTCAGGGCTGTAATCCATTTGGGTAAAAACGACAAACAATAAAGGCACAATAATCGTGCCACCGCCCACACCAAAAAGCCCGGCAGCAAATCCTGCTAGCGCGCCTATTATTAAAAAAATGAGTATTTCCACAGGATAGTTACTTCTCAGTTAGCTATAGTTTTAGTTAAACAACAAGGGCTTTAAAGGTAGATTAAACAATTTCTGTTTGACCCACTTGATGGTACGAGCGATTGAAATACACCAAACTTTCATCGCTCACACCTTGTTTGATGGCGACCACGCGGCACATAAAAATACTGTGTGTGCCGACTTGTTGAATGTCATCAATTTCACAATCAAAACTGACTAGCGCATCCTCTAAAACAGGGGCACCTGTGGTTAATGTCGTCCAAGCACCGTGACAAAAACGCTCTTCTGAGCATAGTTTGGAGGCAAAGGCATTAGATATGGGTTCGTGCTGCGTACCTAAGACATTGACACTTAACGTTTTGTTTTCAAGAAAATGTTCGTGTGAGCGCGAGCTCTGATTCATACAGACCAGTAAGGTTGGCGGTGTATCGGTCACGCTACAGACCGCAGAAGCGGTAAACCCATGACAACCAGAAGCGCCCTTTGTGGTAATAATATTGACCGCTGTCGGTAATAGAGACATGGCATCTCTAAAATCAGTTGCTTCAATCATGACTTAACTCCTGAATTTTAATCTTTAAGTACATTAGTCTTTAAGTACATTCATAACTGAGGTCACTCATAGGTTTAAACAAGGTAAGCTTTGTTAAGAAATGCTAAACGCTAAGCTCTTTACGTACAATGGCTGCGCCCGCGCTCAAAGCATTTAATTTACCACGTGCAACTTGGCGCGATAACGGTGCCATGCCGCAGTTGGTCGAAGGATAAAGCTTATCCGCTTCGACAAATTGCAGCGCTTTGCGTAACGTATCTGCTACTTCTTCCGGTGTTTCGATATTATTGCTTGCTACATCAATTGCGCCGACCATCACTTTTTTACCGCGAATCAATTCAATCAAATCCATCGGTACGTGTGAGTTTTGACACTCCAGCGAGACAATATCGATGTTTGACTGCTGCAATTTTGGAAAGGCTTGCTCATATTGACGCCACTCTGTCCCTAAGGTTTTTTTCCAATCGGTATTGGCTTTGATACCGTAGCCGTAGCAAATATGCACCGCCGTCTCACATTTTAACCCTTCGATAGCACGCTCTAAAGTGGCAATGCCCCAATCATTGACATCATCGAAGAACACGTTAAACGCCGGCTCATCGAACTGAATAATATCGACACCCGCTGCTTCCAAGTCTTTTGCTTCTTGATTTAAAATTTTAGCAAATTCCCAAGCCAATTTTTCACGGCTCTTATAATGACCATCATATAAAGTATCAATCATCGTCATCGGGCCGGGCAACGCCCATTTGATTGGCTGATCGGTTTGCGAGCGTAAAAACTTGGCATCGTCGACAAACACTGGTTTTTGGCGACTCACCGCCCCAACCACCGAAGGCACACTTGCCTCATAACGATTGCGAATTTTAACCGTTTCACGCTTTTCGAAATCGACACCATCAAGATGTTCGATAAAGGTAGTCACAAAATGCTGACGTGTCTGCTCGCCATCACTGACAATATCAATCCCTGCCTGCAATTGCTCTTGTAATGACACCCGTAGCGCATCTTGTTTAGCTTCGAGCAGTTGCTCGCCTTCTAAAGCCCAAGGCGACCAGATTTTTTCCGGTTCAGCAAGCCAAGACGGTTTTGGCAAGCTGCCAGCGGTTGAGGTTGGTAATAATCTTTGTGTCGGTAATAATAGTGTCATAACGTTTATCTTCTAATTTATTGGTATTCTCATTTCGGCTAAATTAAACGCATCTAGGTTGAACGCATCTAAACTGAATGTAGTTAGTAGTTAGGCGGCGTATTCTTTATCCGCACATGCGTCTGCCACATTCTCATTCACATCATAGCTTGCCGCCCACTCTTCAAGAATAGCTTGGTAAGGCTTGATAAATTGTTCTTCCGTAAACTTACCTTGCTTCACTGCCATTTGGCTACGCTCTTCGCGGTCATAGACGATTTGCGTCAGTGAATAATCTTGATATTTTAAACTGGGCTGATATACCTGTCCCGCCGTCGAGTTGGCATTATAGATTTCAGGACGATAAATCTTTTGAAAAGTTTCCATGGTAGCAATCGCACTAATCAGCTCAAGATCGGTGTAATCACTCAGCAAGTCACCGCCAAAATAAAACGCTAAAGGCGCGACACTACCGGCAGGCATAAAGTAGCGCACCTTTAAGCCCATTTTATGAAAATAATCGTCAGTTAAAGAATATTCGTCTTGTCGGTATTCAACCCCTAACACCGGATGCTGGTTAATCGTACGATGATAGGTCTTACTGGTCGATACACTCAGGCAAATGACCGGTTGTTTGGTAAAGTTGGCTTGATAGGCTTCTGAGTTCAATAAGTATTGAAACAGCTTGCCATGTAAGTCACCAAAATCTGCCGGCGGTGGCGATGACGGGTTTTTATCGAAATGCTCTAACAGGACAACGCTAAAGTCATAATCGCGTACATAAGAGGAAAAACTATTACCAATCATACCGTCGATACGGGTATTGTCTTTATGGTCGACGATCGTGGTTTTTAGCGTTTCGATAACCGGAAAAGTATCGCCATTACCTTCAATATCTAAATCTGCTGAAATAATATCAACTTCAACAGAGTAACGGTCGGCGGTTGGGTTATCCCAATGCGCCAAAGCGTTAAAACGATTATTGATCATTCTTAGTGTTTTACGCAGATTTTCTTCACGCTGCTCACCGCGCGCCAAATTGGCAAAGTTCGTGGTCAGACGTGTGCTATCTGCCGGATGATAGTTTTCATCAAAACGAATGCTCGAGATGGAATATGTAAATTGTTTATTCATGATAATCCGCTACCCTAATCTAATCTCATAGTCTGAGATAAAACCAAATTTGTGTATGAGATAAATCATACCCGAACGCAGTCATGAATAAAAATGATACTATTTAAATTAGAGATGAGAAAATTTCATGTTGGTGAGATTAGATAAGGAAAAATGGATAGCGGATAGCGGATAGCAGAATAAAGATTTGATGGTCACTGTCAGCGAGTTTCTTAATGTACCATACAATAATATTTCGAGTGATTTTTTTGCATTAGAGAATAATTAACGTTTTATATTCATATAAAAGAATATAAGGTAGTTAATTATGGATTATAAAAAATTTCTCTGGCAGGCATTATGCGTAAGCGCTCTAATTTTTATATTAACAGCCATGCTTGCGGTTAAGTTTCTAGATATGTTGTAGTCAGCATGGCTTTAACTTGTACTATGTCTTAAGTTTAGGCAATATTCTAAAAAGTTGATAGTAATCCTAGTCCTTATGATTAACAGGATACAAAACCTTAGATCAACCACTTCCTCTGTAATTGACCCAAAAGCTTTACTAGTACAAATTATTTTTCAATAACGACACTTTTCTTCTCTTTACCATGCGGTATCAACCATTTGCCAAACCATTCAGATAAGTCATCCATCAAGGTATAAACCACGGGAATAACCACGAGGCTTAATAAGGTTGAGGTCACCAAACCGCCCAAGACCGCGGCGGCCATTGGACGACGGAAGGTAGGATCGGCATCGCCCCAACCAAATACCAGTGGCATCATACCCGCGCCCATCGCGATGGTGGTCATGATAATCGGCCGCGCCCGCTTACGACAGGCATCAATGATGGCATCAAAACGCGCCAAACCTCGGCGCTGAGCAATCAAGGCATAATCGACCAATAAGATAGAGTTTTTGGTGGCGATGCCCATCAGCATGATAAAACCAATCATCGATGGCATCGACAGACTACTTTTGGTAATCACTAAGCCGACAAAAGCACCACCGATAGACAGTGGCAGTGCCATTAAGATGGTAAAGGGCTGCAATATCCGTCCGAATAATAAAATAAGCACGCCTAAAATACAGACTACGCCGACTGACATCGCAATCACAAAGCCATTAAATAGCTCAGCCATATTCTCGGCTTGCCCTTGGTCAATAATGGTAATAGAGGCCGGCAGCTGCTGCATACTAGGTATGGCTTTAACTGCTTGCACCAAGTCCCCAAGCTCGCCATTGGCAGGTTGCACCGTAATACTAATCGCCCGCTCACGATCTAGTCGACTGATTTGCGCAGGTCCCGTGCCAAAATCTAATGAGGCCACTTCGCCCACACGTACACCTTGGCCCGGCGGTAAGGTGCTAGGCACATATAAGCCCTCTAATTGACTGACGTTTTGCTTAGCGATATCTGGCAGGCGCACCACAATAGGGACTTGGCGCGTATCAAGATTGAGCTTAGATAAACGCTGCTCATAGTCGCCAACGGTCGCTACACGCAAGGTGGTGGCAATATCTTGCGTGGTCACGCCTTTGTCCGCCATCGCTAGCCTATCTGGTGTCACCGTTAGCTCTTGGCGCGGCAGACTGCGATCACTGGTGACAGCGCCCGCGCTTGGTAATGCCCGAATCTCTGCCATCATTTGCTGCGCGGTTTGCTCAAGCAAACGCGGGTCGGTACTGGTCAAAGAAAAATTATAACCAGTTTCACCGCCACTCGATAAACCAACCGTAAAGCGTGCGCCCGGTACTTCTGAGAGCATGCTGCTTATTTGCCGTTCAACCTCTTGCTTAGAGGCACGCTCTGCGCGCGGAGCAAGTACGATATCTAAGCCAGCAATGTTTTCTGCCTTACCGCCAGAGCTGGCTTCCATCGCTGCCTGAGCTTCACCTACTGAGGTAAAAATATGGGTCACTTCTGGCATGGCTAAAATACGCTCACTCGCCAGCGCAGCAACGCGTTCGGTATCCTCAAGCGCTACATCAGGAGTCAGCTCAATCTCTACCCGCGTCTGATCAATGTCATTATCAGGTATAAAGGACGTTGGCAGTAATTTTACTAACGTCAGTGAAGCCACAAATAATAGTAATGTCGCCCCCATCGTCATCCAACGATGATGCAGCGTCCATGCCACCACTTTTAAATACCAATCCGTCAGGGCGCTTTGTTTTTCAATGTGCTTTTTTTCTGGACGCAATATATAAGCGGCCATCATCGGAGTAATGAGGCGCGCGACCATTAAAGATGCAAAGATGGCTAATGCCGCTGTCCAACCAAACTGGCGGAAAAATTGTCCGACAATACCGCCCATAAAAGCCGTTGGTAAAAATACTGCGATTAAGGTAAAGGTGGTTGCGACGACTGCCAGGCCAATCTCATCAGCGGCTTCCATCGCCGCTTCGTAAGGCGTCTTGCCCATGCGCAGATGGCGGATGATATTTTCAACTTCTACGATGGCATCATCGACCAAGACGCCGATGACCAATGACAGCGCCAATAAAGAGATAATATTAAGGCTAAAACCAAATAAATACATGCCTAAAAAGGTGGGAATGACCGATAATGGCAGTGCCACAGCCGCCACAAAGGTCGCGCGGATATTGCGTAAAAATAAGAACACCACGACGACAGCCAGTAAACCACCTTCTATCAGCATGCGTAACGATGCTTTGTAATCTTCGGCAATTGGCGTGGCCCTATCGTAGACTTTTTCAATATCAATATTGCCGACATCATTTGATAGCTTAGCAAGCTCGGCATCAACCAGCTCCATTACTTCCACTTCACTGGCGCCGCGTGAGCGGGTGATGTTAAAGGCGACCACCGTTTGCCCATCGAGTTTAGCAATCGAGCTTGGATCAGCAGCACCATCGGTGATTTGTGCCATACGTCCAAGCGCTTGCGTACCACCTGTCGGTACCGCAACTTGTAAGTTGTTTAAATCGCTGGCGCGTTCAACTGCCCCGAGCACACGAATGGTCTGGGTGGTCTTGCCTACTTCCGCTTCACCGCCTGAGCTGTCTTGTTGAATACCGGTGATTTGTTCTGATAACTGGGCGATAGGATATTTCAAACCGCTCAACGCAATTGGGTCGGCGGCAACGGTGATTTCACGTTGCAAACCACCGATGCGGCTAACGGTACTGACCCCTGGAATATCGGATAAACGCTTGGTGACCGTATCATCGACGAACCAAGATAAGTCCTCGACGTTCATATTGTCAGAGGCAACCGAGTAAGTGACGACGGGAAACCCGGCCGTTGAGACTTTGGTAATGATTGGATCATTGGCCGCAGCTGGCAAATCGCCACGTACCTCACCGACCGCCGAACGTACATCGTCGACTGCTTCTTGTATGTCTTTTTCTAGGACAAACTCGGTGACCATGGTCGCGGCACCCGTTTGTAGGGTGGTACGAATATGCTTAACGCCCTCAATACTGGTGAGCTTATTTTCTATCTTTTTGGCAATGTCGTTTTCGAGCTGCGATGGCGCGGCACCCGGCAAAGTGACGGTGACCACCACCGCTGGCAGGTCAATATCAGGGAATTGCTGCACCTTCATTTGCATAAAACCGTAGATGCCGCCCAAGGTCAGCAGCACAAACAGTAAGATGGCAACCAAAGGATTTCTAATCGAGTAAGCGGAGACATTTAAACTCATGAGCGTGCCTGCGTGGCTGTGCTCGTACTTGCAGTGTTTGCAGCTTTACCAGTTTGGCTGCCTGATGTATCAATGGCGGTATTTAGGCCATCAACCACACGTACCAAGTCGCCGTCGTTTAAAAAGCTACCGCCCTGCTTTACAAGTCGGCTGTCTGCTGATAGTGGCTTCGTTAGTGCCACATTGTCACCAAAGCGCTCACCCAAACTCACGCGTTGTTGCTTGATACGGCCAATGTTTTGACCGTCTTGGCTCTTAATATTGGTCACTAGCATCACGTAATCATAACCGTCATTACTGACGATAGCGCTATTGGGCACCGTTTGCGCGCTGGTACTACCCAATAAAAACTCGCCCGTTTGGTACATGCCCGCGCGTACTTTTGAGTTTGGCGCAAGGCTAGCATAAATGGTGATTTGGCGATTATCATCAGCCGTTGGCGCAATACGATTAACCTTACCCATAACCGAATCGCCGGCTGGCAAGCTGACGCGCACTGGCGTACCGACACTCACTTCGCCTAGCAGCTTAGGATCGATATCAGCACGCCACTCTAAAATACCGCCTTTAATAATGGTAAATAATGGCTCACCACCAGCAACCATACCGACTTCCGCCATTTTTTCACTGATAACACCGCTGACCGGCGCAACCACGTTGGCGTTTTTCACACTCAAGCGTTGGGTACTAAGACGCGCTTTCGACGCTTGCAAGGCCGCCTCTGCCTGTAGCTTTGAGGTACGATAGCGATCCGCTTCTTGCCTACTAATGGCATCAATCTCAATCAGCGGTAGGACACGAGCGGCATCGGCAGTTGCATTGGCAAGCGTTGCTTCGGCTTCGGCAACATCGGCTTCCGCTTGCAAGACTTGCTGCTGCATGGCATCAGTATCAAATATCGCCAGGACTTGCCCTGCTTTGACCCGATCGCCCTCTTCAACCAACACCTGCTCTATAGCCACACCATTTACTTTAGGGCTGACATTAGCGACATCTTTGGCACTGATGGTGCCGTCAGCGCTTAAGGTATTGCCAATACTGTCTTGGCTTGGCATCACCGTTTCGACCGAAAGCACTGCCTGTTGATTGCTACTCTCTTTTGGGTCAGCATTTGCGCTTTGTGCCTTGTTAGCCGCTGGTGAATCAACACTCGCATCTTTATCGCCGCCCCAATACTTACCGACCAAAACCCCAATCACAAGGACTACGGCTAATACTGGCAATAACCACCAAGGATATTTCGATGATGATTTGGGCGCACGTGCGTCCGCTTGGCGGTAAGGTGGTAGCTCTGGTTCAACTGGTCGCTGGTTGTCTTCAACATCGCTCATGATAACTCTCTGTCAATACAGGCAATTAGAAAGGGTATAAAGTTAGAAAATTATAGCTAAAAAAGGGGCTATTTATGATTACAATAGTCTATAAATTTATTGAGGATAGCATATATTAAACCCCACTCTCAACTTGAAATAAGCAAATCAAACTGAAGAGGCGGATTACCAAGT
>CAUPWW010000017.1:0-58550 GCA_963515535.1 uncultured Psychrobacter sp. | reverse complement strand
TCTTTGGCAATATCGTTAGTGGCTTTGCCTATACTATATTGGTATAAGATAAGCAGGCGTAGGCGGGCTCTGGGATTGCTCTCGGTCTTTGAGTGTTTGCCAAAGTCATGCTCTTCTAGGTTATGTATTGGTATAGTCATAAGTGGATGATACTATATATTTTGGGTTTGGTATAATTACTCGGTCGCTGATTTATTAAAAACCTCTTTTAAGCTAGTCGGTTCTTTACGCTTATCGTTATTATGCTCATGACGAGCTTTAGAAGAGGCTTAGTAAGCACGTAGTCGAGAATGTTGTATGATGCCAATAGGGCGATTGGCTTCAAGGCAGCGGAAAATGGTAAAGCTCAAATCTTCTACCGCCTGAAGGTTGCCGTCATCAGGCATGTCTTGGCAAGGTATGGTCAAGGTTGCGACCGTGACAAATGGAGCATCAGACTCTTTCCATTCTTTGGTTAGCTGTTCAATAGGTTGTTTTTTGATATTACGACAAAGTTGAACTTGCACTGCAAATTGATAGTCATGTTCTTTAATCTCCTCAATGATAGCTGGCCGAATCGCTTCGTCTTCGGTAAATAAGTGAATATTGGTACGTTTAATTTTATCCATTGATGCTTTGGTAGGGGTAACTCTGATTTTTGCCATATAGTCTCCATGACGAAACGCGCCTTGGGAGAAATAATCGTATAATCAAGCGTTTTTAGGTGGAATGGTTGCTAACTTTCTAAAGGCGTTCAGTGAGCGCAGGCCTTCCATATCAGGGAATTCTTTACCGTATTTAGTCAACCAATGAAATACGAGCCTGCTTTTACCCCGTAGACCATCTCCTAAATAACCATTCAAGCCAAAATTTAATTTCGAAAGATAGGCGTAGTTTTTCAGGCTATTGGTGAAAAATATAGGACCATTGACTAACGCATAATCAAAAGTAGTACTATCTTCCTCGCCTGGAGCCAGTTTTTTACCAGGTACGTCGAATATCTTAATAGCCAATCCTGTCCTAATCACAGTCTCCTATCTGCGCTAATTGCGGCGGCGGCATTGGAAAAGCGAATGACAGCATCATGAATGCCCGGCTTTGCATGAAGGCCTTGCGCGTATTCCTTGGGAATATCATCCAGTATTTCAAACTTAGCTTTTAGACCACAATAGCTTTTGGCATGGACAGCGCGTACATGGTGATCAATGTCATTTAGCGCTTTGCTTCTTTTGACATAAAGACGAATATCGTTGGTAATCGTCTCTATGATTTCATGGTCCTCATCGCTCAAGGTAATATATTTCGGGTCATATTTGACATATTTGGGTTTAAACAGTTTTTTTAGCATCATCAGCTACCTAAAAGTTATAAATTAGAATTTAGTACCTTAATAATTTTACAAAAGTTTAGAAAAGGTAGTTTAGGATAAGTAGTGACAATGTGTAACCATAGAGTGAATAATATATATTGAAAGGCAATTTGCATGTTAAGACCATGAAGCTCATATGGGCGCAGCTACCATAAGTGGCTTAATCGGAGTTTTTTATGGCCAAAGATAAAATACTATAATCAAAAGCCTACTTACGGGTTTGGCTTAAATTGCTAGACTGTTTTATGAGAGCGACATTTATTGTATATAAAAAAATGAGTAGGAAAATATGGCTGTAGATTTTACCAATACCTTAATTGTTGCGATATCAGCAACGGCTTTATTTGATTTATCAGAATCTGAAAATCATCTGGTAGCGTTATTGCAGCAGCGACCGTATGAGGCAATTAAAGAATTCCGCGATTATATGGCTGAACGTGAAAACGATCCGCTCAGCATCGGTGCTGGTTATCCGCTTATTAAGGCGTTGCTAAATTTAAATAATTATTGCCATGATTGTGAAGGGCAGAGTTCAGGTATTGATACACCGCTGGTTGAAGTGGTGATTGTCTCAAAAAGTAGTCCGGATACGGGTATTCAAGTGCTCAATGCAATTCGTGAGCATGGCTTAACCATTTCGCGCTCGGCGTTTATCTCTGGAAGCCCTATTGCCCCTTATATTAAGGATTTTAATGTGGATTTGTTTTTGACCACCAATCGTGATGATGCGCAGCAGGTGGCAGATGCCAATATTTGTGCTTGTGCGATATTGGATGCCACTCCGGTCAATACTTATGAGCTTGATACGCAGCAGCTACGTATTGCTTTTGATGGCGATGCAGTGTTATTCGATGATTCAGGTGAGCTGCTTTATAAGCAAAAAGGCTTGCGCGCTTTTCATGAGCGTGAAGCCAAAATGCGTGACTTGCCCATAGAAAAAGGCCCTTATGCCGAGCTGTTGATTAAGCTGTCAAAAATGCAGGAGCGTTTGCCTGCAAGATTGCATACGTCTCCTATGAAGATAGCTTTGGTTACGGCTAGAAATGCCCCTGCCGACTTGCGTGCTATTAAAACGCTACGTGATTGGGGTGTCGATCTCGATATGGCGTTTTTTTTGGGCGGACTTGAAAAGACGGCTGTATTAAAAACCTTTGCGCCACATATTTTCTTTGATGATTCGGTCAAACATATTGATGCGGCGCGTGATTTTATGCCAACGGCGTTGGTTCCTTATCATTCGGCCTCTTTGCTGCATGCGCAGAGTGTATTAACGGCAGAAGAAGACGCCTCATCATTGTCATTTAAACCTGTAAAAAGCGCATTGTCTTCTGTGAGCGAGCAATAGGGTTTTAATAACATTCAAAGGTTTAAAAGATAAGGTTTGTTATGAAGTGGCAGCAATTATTTAGCTTAATAACGCGCAGAATCAAGCAAGTTTTTGGCTTATATGCGTTTGTTCTTATACCGATGTGGGGCATGTTTTTTCTCAACGAAACGCTGCTTTTCGGTCTATGGAATATTTTTGGGATTGTGCCACGGGCGTTAGATTTAGGTAGTATGATTGGGGTCTTTGCGTCATGGACGATGCATGGCAACTTTTCTCACTTACTTGGTAATACGTTGACGTTATTACAAATTTTATTTTTGTTCGGACTATTTGAAAATAATGCTTATCGTACGGTAATTAAATTGATCGTGGCGTCAGGATTGGCGACTTGGAGTATTGGTTCGCCATTGTCGATTCATATCGGCGCTTCGGGGCTATGTTTTGCGATGCTCGGTTATATGATAGGCGGAGCGTTATTTGCGCGGCGCTGGGGTTATCTGCTTGCTTGCATCGTCATGGGAACTGGTTATTGGTTGACCATCAAACAAGGTTTGATGCCGCAGCAAGGTATCTCATTGGCGGCGCATTTTGGCGGACTATGCGCCGGCTTATTATTAGGGGCAAACTCAAAGCATGCTTATACCAGTATCAATATGCGTTATTAATTTTTATTGATACAAACGTTGATATATAACGGATCATTTTTTTCTAATGGCCGCCACTTAGTGGTTTGCTTCACATGCTCATCAATGCTCAGCTTACTATCCTTTTCTTGCAATACATAATCGGCACGGGCAGGGGCAGCACAGTCAATAACTTGTGGCACTTGCTGCACACTTCGACGTCGCTCAAATAAATATAAATTCACCAAGTAAACATTTGGATTATTGGTATTGGCACGAGCATGCCCGCTATCTGCTGCCATAAAACGAAAAGTTTGTGGCTTGATATATGACCAAGGACGAAACCAAGTGCTCTGTTCAACTTTTTTCACCACATGCACGCCTTCAGGTAGTTGCGCAGTTTGCTGCTCGAACCAGCTATATTCTTGGCTGATTTGAAAGCCAAAAATACCAATCGCCCCAAATAATGGAATCAGCCATCTTGGGGCTTTTTTCCCTGCCAGTTTGCTGAGATGAGTGATGATTAGTGCTATCCCAGCCATACCAAATCCAGCAGCTATGGTGGCGATAAACTCGAAAAGCATAATATTTTTCCTTAACGCCATCAGCGCATTTAAAACCAATTCATAAAAAGATAAAAAAATCACTCACAAGCAGCTGCTGCCGGTGAGTGATTAAATTACAAAGAATAGCACACAATATCTTCTAGATTAGTGATCGATTGCGGCGCCAGCTCCACGTGGAGAACGAACACTTTCAACCAATTCTTGGATATGTGCTGGTGGTGGCGTTGTTGCATAAGAAACAATAAATGCCACGATAAAGTTCAGTAATGCCCCAACTGCACCAAATGACAGTGGCGAGATACCTAACAACCAATACTCTTCTGTATCAGGGAAGCTTGCTGTACCACTGATAAAGAACCAGCCTTTAAAGATAAAGATATACACCAAGATACTAATCAAGCCCGCCAACATACCGGCGATAGCGCCCAAGTTGTTAACACGTTTTGAGAAAATACCCATCATCAGCGCAGGGAACAGTGAAGCGCCTGCAATACCAAAGGCGAGTGCCACAACCTGTGCTGCAAATCCTGGCGGGTTAATACCAAGCCATGTCGCAACCACAATCGCAATCGCCATTGTGATACGGGCAACTTTTAGCTCGCCTGCATCAGTAATGTTTGGATTTAAATTACGTTTAATCAAGTCATGACTGATTGCTGATGAGATGGCAAGTAGTAGACCCGCTGCCGTTGATAGCGCTGCTGCCAAACCACCGGCGGCGATAAGACCAATAACCCAACCTGGTAGCTGTGCAATCTCCGGATTGGCCAATACTAAGATATCAGCGTTGACATCAAGCTCATTACCTTCCCAGCCTCTATCGACAAAGATACCATCACGCTCTAAAGCATGCTCAGCTTTTGCTTCTTCAACCGCCGCCGTCGCTGCCGCAACATCGCCGCCGTCAGTAGTGGCAGCCGCTGCTGCTAGCTCCGCCGCACCAAGTCCGCTATCGCTATAGAACTGGATACGACCATCATTATTTAAATCGTTATATTTAATAAGACCTGTGTCTTCCCACGTTCTCATCCAGTCTGGACGTTGATCGTACTCGATAGCAGGCTCTTCAACACCTTGTGGATAGATGGTATCGATTAGGTTTAGACGCGCCATCGCACCTACTGCAGGAGCAGTAAAGTATAGTAGCGAGATGAAAACCAAGGTCCAACCAGCCGTCCAGCGCGCATCCGCAACTTTAGGAACGGTGAAAAAGCGAATGATAACGTGCGGCAAGCCTGCAGTACCAATCATCAGTGATAAAGTGAATAACACCATGTTTAGCTTGTTTGGCACGTCAGCGGTATAAGCAGTAAAGCCTAAGTCGACGACGATTTGATCAAGCTTAGCTAAGATAGGAATACCAGCTTCCACATGGTTTGAGAACAAACCAAGCCCTGGAATCGGATTGCCTGTTAATTCAAGTGAGATAAACACCGCAGGAATGGTATAAGCAATCATAAGAACGATATACTGCGCAACCTGCGTGTAGGTAATTCCTTTCATACCACCAAGTACGGCGTAGAAGAATACGACGACTGCGGCAATAATCAGACCCGTGGTATTATCCACTTCTAAGAAGCGTGAGAATGCTACCCCAGCGCCGGTCATCTGACCGATAACATAAGTGGTTGAGGCAATAATCAAACAAACCACGGCAATCATCGCTGCGGTCTTAGAATAAAAACGGTCGCCAATAAAATCTGGAACCGTGAACTTACCAAATTTACGTAGGTAAGGCGCAAGCAGCATGGCCAGTAGAACGTAACCACCCGTCCAACCCATCAAATACGTTGAGGCCGCATAGCCGCCAGTAGCAATAATACCTGCCATCGAAATAAATGACGCCGCACTCATCCAGTCAGCAGCCGTTGCCATACCGTTTACTACGGGATGTACACCGCCGCCAGCAACATAAAAATCACTGGTTGAACCTGCACGTGCCCACCATGCAATACCAAAGTATAAAGCGAAAGATAGACCTACAAAAATAACATTAATCGTAAATTGACTCATAGGGCTATTCCTCATCTACACCATATTGTTTATCTAATTTATTCATACGCCACGCGTAGAAGAAAATTAAAACAATAAATACGCCAATGGAACCTTGCTGAGCGAACCAAAATCCTAGGTCAGTACCGCCTATTCGAATCCCTGTTAATAATGGACGAAATAAAATACCGAAACCGTATGAACAGAGGGCCCAAATAACGAGGCAACCTATAATGAGACGGATATTGGCACGCCAATAACCAGATGGATCGTTGTGGTTTTCCATAGGACAACTCCTTTTGTCTTGCCTAAAAACATAATATTTGATTTGAGCTTAATGAGTTATTCTTGTCTAACGCTTCAAGCGACATTGTGTCTATAAAAAATCCATCCTATAGACGATACATACAAAATGACTCAATAGCTTAGCTAAAAAAATGCGCACAAATGAAAAATGATAAAAACCAAATACTAAAACGTGAACCAGCCATAAAACCATTTATTTATTATTAAGCTGACTTAATCAAATAAACGACATCATAAATACTAAGGTTTTTAAGAGTGTCTTGCAGAAAAAAGGGGATTTATCGAGGAAAAACGATGAGGTTCAACAATCCGCTGTCTTTTTACGATCCCGTCTTCCTGACAAGAGTCTTAAAGTTGTTAATACACTAGTTATTCATGCCAATAAGTCAATATCAACCGAATGCTAATATCTATAAACTCCAATCTAGCGTATTCAAAAAGCTCGTTAGCAACAAAGTAGACTTCTATAAATACTTATGGCATTCAATATTACTAAAATCGTACGTTAAATGTCTAACTAATGCTACTGATTTGTTACATTCTTCATTCTATAGGAGTTCAATAGTAAGTAACATTTATTTCAGAAATGGACTTTCTAAATTAATAACCAAATTTGATAGTAGCCTGTGTCTTAATCTCTATAAAATGCACACGGCATCTTATTAGTAGAGGTTTTGAGCAAAATTAAGGGCGGTATAATCAGCTAAATGTATTTCTATATAAAAATAAGCAATATTTATACAAGTAAGTGAGGAGTTGGTATGAGCGAAGGCATAGCAGGCTGGTTTAATAACATCGTCAATTACGGTGTTAGTATTATCTGGGGTAATAATGATTGGTTAATCGCCAGCAATCCTTGGTATGGATTGTTGATGTTTGTGTTGATTGGGGCTGGTCTATATTTTACCGTTGCTACGCGTTTTATTCAGTTTCGTCACTTCGGGCATATGTGGCAGTTATTACGGGTGTCAAATCAAGGGCGTAAAGAGGGCGGTATCAGCTCGTTTGAAGCACTGATGACGTCTTTAGCGGCGCGCGTCGGTACCGGTAATTTGGCTGGGGTGGCAATTGCCATTTATCTTGGTGGACCGGGCGCGGTGTTTTGGATGTGGATGACGGCGCTTGTCGGTATGTCGACCAGTTTTATCGAGTCAACCTTAGCACAAGCTTATAAAGTGCCCCATAGTGACAATGTTTACCGCGGTGGGCCGGCTTACTATATCGAAAAAGGTTTGGGCAAGCGCTGGCTGGCGATATTTTTCTCGCTTTGTTTGCTGGTTGCTTTTGGTTTGGCGTTCAACGGTGTGCAGTCGAATACGATTGCGCAGGCAACCAATGAAGCGTTTGGTGTTCCAACGTGGATGACAGGGTTAATACTGGTCGCGCTCGTCGCCCCAGTGGTATTTGGCGGACTACGCTCGGTTGCGCGTATTGCAGGTAAAATCGTGCCAGTCATGGCGATTCTTTATATCTTGTTGGCGCTTTATATTATTATCACCAACTTTAGCGAATTCCCAGCAGCCGTTGCCTTGATCGTAAAATCAGCCTTTGGTTTTGAGCAAGCGGCGGGCGGTGTGATTGGTTATGGTATTGCGCAGGCGATGATTAACGGTATCAAACGCGGTTTGTTTTCGAACGAAGCGGGTATGGGTTCAGCGCCCAATGCTGCAGCGACGGCAAAAAGCCATCCTGACCATCCAGCGGTGCAAGGCTTTATGCAAATGCTCGGTGTCTTTATGGATACGCTGGTTATCTGTACGGCAACCGCGGCGATTATTATACTTTCAGGTGTCGTCGATCCAAATGTCGAACAAGAAGGTATTCAATTAACCCAGTTGGCACTGTCGCAGTATGTGGGCGATATGGGCGTAGTTTTTGTCGCGATTGCAATTTTCTTCTTCTCGTTTACCTCTATCATTGCCAACTACAGTTATGGCGAGTCTAATCTTGAATTTATCTCTGGTGAAAAAAATGCCAAAGTCATGATTATGATTTTCCGTTTTATGGTTTTGGGCATGGTATTTGTTGGCGCTATTGCCAGCCTTCCTGCTATTTGGAACTTCGCTGACTTATCAATGGGTCTCATGGCGCTCGTCAACTTGATAGCAATTTTAATCTTGTCGCCAGTGGCGCTTAGAATTTTGCGTGATTATGAAAGACAAATTAAAGAAGGCAAAACCAGCGAGCAAATCAAATTCGACCCCGATGAATTTGTGAAACTAAAAGATGAAGCCAACCGTGATGCGTGGACTGATTAGATCTTTTTTGGTAAGCTGAAAAGTTATGCTGTTGAAGCTACAAGCATAAAAAAACCGCCCTTATATTAAGAGCGGTTTTTTATTAAGCCATAATTATATCAAACAGGATTTACATGTTTGGATAGTTAGGACCACCGCCGCCTTCTGGTGTTACCCAAGTAATGTTCTGTGACGGGTCTTTGATATCACAGGTCTTACAATGCACACAGTTTTGCGCATTGATAACAAACTTAGCACCTTCGGCATCTTTCACCACTTCATAAACACCAGCTGGGCAGTAAAGACGCGCAGGCTCAGCATATAGCGGTAAGTTGATTGAAATAGGCACCGTAGGATCGGTGAGTTTCAGATGCGTCGGTTGGTCTTCGGCATGGTTGGTGTTGGAGATAAAGACTGATGACAGCTTATCAAATATCAGCTTACCATCTGGCTTAGGATAAGTTGGCTGATAAGCGTGCGCCGCGCGCTCTAGCTGATCATAATCTCTCTTATTATCATGAATGGTCAAAGGCATTTTACCGCCAAGCAAATTTTGCTCGATAAAGGTAAAGGCGCCGCCCATCCATTGACCCATACGGTGCATGGCTGGGGCAAAGTTACGCGCTTCGTAGTTGTCTTGATACAGCCATGATTCTTTATACATGGTGCTATAAGCAACCACATCGTCATACTCACGGCCTGCTTGTAACGCTTCAAAAATCGCTTCAGCCGCCAACATACCTGACTTCATTGAGGTGTGTGTACCTTTAATTTTGGCAGGGTTTAAGAAACCTGCATCGTCACCGACCAACACGCCACCTGGGAAGGTGAATTTTGGTAAAGAGTTTAAGCCGCCTTTGGTCAACGCACGCGCGCCGTATGACAGACGTTTACCGCCTTCTAAGACGTTGCGAATGACTGGATGAAGTTTTAGGCGCTGCATCTCATCAAACGGTGACATATAAGGGTTTGAGTACGATAAGTCGATGACCATACCAAAGCTAACTTGATTGTTTTCATCGAAGTACAACCACCAACCGCCAGATGAACCAGTATCCGTTAATGGCCAACCTGAACCATGCATCACCACGCCTTGCTCGTGCTTCTCTGGGCTGACTTCCCATAGCTCTTTTAGACCGATACCATAATGCTGAGGGTCTGAGTCTTTATCAAGCGCGAAACGGCTGATGAGGCGCTTGCCTAGATGTCCGCGGCAACCTTCGGCAAAAATAGTATATTTACCTAGCAGCTCATAACCTGGCTCAAAGCTTGGCTTAGCTTCACCATTGGCAGCTACGCCCATGTCACCGGTCAAAACCCCTCTTACTGAACCGTCATCGTTATATAAGATGTCGTCGGCTGCAAAGCCTGGGAACATCATGACTTCAAGCTCTTCTGCTTGCTCAGCCAACCAACGAACGACGTTGCCGAGTGAGACAATGTAGTTGCCTTCATTGTGCATGCTAGCAGGTACGATAGAATCAGGTAGTTTGGTTGCTTTGGTCGCAGAACCGAGCATATAAACGCGGTCTTCAATGGCAGGTACGTTTAGTGGCGCGCCTTTTTCTTTCCAATCTGGTATCAGCTCGTTTAAAGCGCGCGGCTCAATAACCGCACCAGATAAGGTATGGGCACCAAACTCTGAGCCTTTTTCAACCACACAAACCATGAATTCATCATTGCCCGCTGCAATAGCAAGCTGACGCAGACGAATGGCTGCTGATAAACCTGCAGGGCCGCCGCCAACGATGATGACATCAAACTCCATTGATTCACGTTCGATTTCAGGCTCAGCAGCTTCTGGCTCTACGGCTGGCTCGGGCGTTGCTTCTGTTGCAGTAGTGGCTTCTATTGGCCCAGCGGCAACTTCTGTCGCCTCAGTTGCAGCGCTTTCTTCAGTAGTAGTGACTTCTTCTACGGCTACATCAGTATGTGCGATGTCACTATTTACAGTGTCGTTACTGACAGTGTCATTATTAACAACGTCGTTGCTAACAGTGTCATTATCAACAACAGGCTTTTGATTGTCTTGCTCTTGCATACCTACTCCTAAACTTTTAGTGGCTTATCTCAGGGCATCATTAGCTTAACAATTGAATAATAAAGCTTGCGGCGCTAACGTTACTCAGACATATGGCTGCCCGATAAGAACTGTCTTTGCGGCATCAATTGACGACGTTAAGCGTACAAAGATTGACGTAAAATCTAGCACCCATAACGTAAAATGTGTTGTTAATTCAACACCCACTGAACCATTGCAAATAAATAATCGTTACTCATTATAAAAGAAAAGTCCTACAAACACGATACGCATTTCTGGGTATCAATGTTAAGGTAAGAGGGAAATAATGGGGGTACAATGACGATAGGCTTTCATCATACCCGAAACAAAAATTTATAGTAATAATAGATGCGTCAAACTTTGATTACTACATAAAGGATTTTATGATGAATGACGATAATAAAAACGACAATTCTAATGATAAAGATGGCCTCAAAGTCACGAATGACAAGGTGTCTGCGCCAAATGATATGGATGCTTTGAGTCAGTATTTTAAGTCAGCGCCAAGTGTACGCGAAGGGCGCGCCATACCGCCGCTTGAGAACTGGCATCCTGAGCAAGTAACGGACATGGATCTAACCATCAAGGCCAACGGCGAGTGGTGGCACGAAGGCGGGCACATGACCCGTCAGTCATTAGTCAGTTTGTTTGCTACTATTTTGTGGAAAGAAGAAAATAATGGCGCGGTTGAGTATTTTTTGAAGACGCCGGTACAAAAACTGCGTATCCACGTAGAAGATGCGCCGTTACTGATTAACGATGTTGGTATCGTTGAAGAACAAGGTGAAAGCTGGCTAGAATTTACGACCACCACCGGTGATGTAGTGCGTTTAGATGATGAACATCCGATTAGTTTGCGTGCTTATACAATGAAAAACTCTGATGACAATAGCTATTCTGAAAAAAGTAAGAATAAAGAAGAAAGTGCAAGTACAAAAAGTCCTACGCAAATTCGTCCTTATATGACGGTACGAAACGGCTTAGAAGCATTGATTGGACGTAACGCTTTTTATCATTTAACAGAAATTGGTGAATTGACAGAGCGTGACGGTGAGACGATACTAACGCTGCAAAGTGGCGATAACGCTTATACATTATCAATGCCATCGGATTTATAATAGACTATATTTAATACTTATATAAGAACGGCGGTAAGAGAGCAATGAAGGTTGCCGTAAAAGCAGTGCCTGATAATACAAGCCTTGATGGTGTTGATATTGTTGATAGCCTTGAGACGCACAAAACGACATTTATTAATGATAGTTTTAAAACGCTTAAAGCAAATGATAGCGTGATAAATAACGCGCTTAAAAAGGAACGCAGTGCGCCAATCGGCTTGTTTGATTCGGGCGTCGGCGGCTTGTCGGTCTATCTACATCTGGCTCAGCAATTACCGCATGAGCGTTACGTTTATTATGCAGATACCTTGCATGTACCGTATGGCAATCGCGATAGTGAAGACATTAAAGCCTTGACGCTCGCTGCAGTAGAGTGGCTGTATCAACAAGGCTGCAAACTTATCGTTATCGCCTGCAATAGTGCCTCGGCGTATGCGTTAGAGACGGCCAGACGCTATTATCCGCAGCTGCTTATTGTTGGTCTAGTGCCTGCTTTAAAACCTGCGGTATTGGCCAGCAAAACTCATCACGTAGCCGTATTGGCAACGAAAGCGACGTTAAACGGTGCGCTACTCAATGACGTCATTACGAATGTTGCCATTCCTCATGCCACCAGAGTCTCCAAATACTTTGACCCAAACTTAGTCCCTTGGGTTGAGTCAGGTATGCCTAAAGACAGCAAAACGGCTCAGGATTTACGCCTGCAATTGCAGCAATTTTCGCAAGATGGCGTCGATCAGTTGGTATTAGGCTGTACCCATTATCCATTTTTTAAAGCTTTTTTACGGCAAGAAATTACTCAGCAGCAGTTAGGGTTACATATTGTCGATTCGGGGTATGCAATTGCTGAGCGCGTTAAGCAGCTATTGATAGCAGATCAGTTGTTAGCATTACCCGTTAAAGTATCAGTTAATGAAGCGTTAAATGGCCTAGCGACCGCTATAGATATACCGCCGGCTTTGACCTTTTATGCGACTAAGTATGATAAACAGCTCGGCGCTGTAGTGCGACGTTTATTGGGTGAACAGTCTCGTATACAGTATTGTCTTTCGCCTTAAGCATCTTTGTTTTCGTCTAATATGGGTTTTTTATCTGTGTAATATTAGGGTAGCTGTTATAATCCCGCAATATATTAGGGGAATTGGCAATAAACTAAACGCATTTGCGTAATATTATGCTAGGCTAGCATTTGCCAAACAGAATATTAGACAGACTCTGATAGTATCGTTTTTCGCTGTTGATTGAGATAACTTTCATTTATATGACTATATAAGCTTAGAGGTGATTGTGCCAAACCGTCGCTATCATATTCACGTCATATGCGCTGACAACGACCAGCTGTTGGTTTTAGACAGTGTGGCAATGTTTTTCCAAGGCCGCGCCTTTTTAACCTATGACGTTTCTAGCAAATTACCCAAAGCGGCGTTATATGGTCGCCAGTGTATCGATGCTTGCGATTATGCGCTAATGATTATCGGTGATAGCTATGGCACGGCGCAAAATACCGGTGTCAGTCAAATGCATTTGAGCTATCTCAATGCCAAAGCCAAGCTCAAACCCTTGTTAATATTGGTCAAAAGCCATCATAACGAGGTCAATATCAGTCGGCAGCTGCAAGAATTCACCAACATGGTGACCAAAAAAGCCGATAAGATTTATTACTATGAAACAGAAAATGATATCGAGCAGTTACTCATTCAGGCATTCTATAGAATGGTCGCCAATCATGAAGTAGGGGACGGCTGGGTAAGAGTGAGCGACGAGCTGATGAAAGCCAATAAATCGGTGCTTGCTGAAGAAACAGCCATGAGCTTTTCTACTAAGAAAGCCAAACTTACTCAATCTCGCCCTGCTGTTATCAGTCATTTAGCAGCCGATAGTGTCAGCAAACCACTGGTGCTGACAGACACTTTTGAGATTCAGTACAAAGCACAAGCCTATGAAGGCGGTAATTTAACCGATGTCACCCGTCCCATGACTTTATCGTGGCAAGAAGTGCTCATCGCCTTAATAAAAGTACCCGCTACCTTTTCGAGCTATGGTTTACAGAGCGCCATTAATCGCTTAATCGCCGTCAAAGCTGAAACAGATATCAAAAATGACATGCCAAATGTTCACGCGGTGGCACGTTGTCAGATTTATCAAGATGACTTAAACCAATTACAGCGGCAGTTGGTGGCGGCTAACTGGATTCAAATCACCACCTATGGCACGCGCGTGTCGCAGGAGCTATGGAAACTCACCTTTTATGCGAAGAGCTTATTAACAGACAGTAATACCACCATACCTAATGCGCCAACTTTACCGCTTAGCTAGGGCAAGCGCTCTCTGTTCTATTTATAATTCTCATTGATAAAAAATCCATTTATAAAGCCGGCGCTTACCCTTTGTAATACAAAGCATACGTCTCTGTAGTTGTGAAGCTGAGCAATACCCGTAATAATAAGCGTATAAATACATAATAATGCTTAATAATTAGGGAGAACGAACAATGAGTGATGCCAAAAAAAATTTAAATAGTGAACTAACCAGCTTAGAAGAAACCATGCTTGAAGCCGACCAGTTTCGTACGCTCGAAGAACAAGTCGCCGATATGAAGCGCCGCGGCATCGACCCAACCCAAGCCTATAAGGACTTGGATAGAAAGGAAGAAGATGCTGACTGGGGTGATGCGACGTGGAAAGAAAACGGTAAATGGAAACCAAAAACGCCTGCGGATTTAGATGACAAAGCCCGCGAAAATTGGGATGGCGATAATGGCAAACCAAATCCGCCACCAATCGTTTAGTAGTCATTTTATTAAGTTGATTAAATAAAAAAGCCACGCTTATTTGCGTGGCTTTTTTATTAGTCGCTAATACATGCTTGTAGATATTAAATATAGTCAGTTCAAAATAAAAGCGATACGTTATAGCTTTTTGCGACTGGTATAAATTTTCCTTGCTTGCTGTTATCACAGATGCTACGAAAAATTCATCCCAGTCGCACTGTATCGATTTCAGAGTATTTCTACTATAATTTATTCCTTAGCTTAGCTAATCATGAACCTTCATCGACACGTACAAGCTTCACCGTACCATCTGGACTAGTAACCCGGCGATAGCGCGTATTGCCCGATGAGGTCGATGGTCTAACGGTTGGCTGTGCAGACGGCTGTGCCGAATAAGGATTAGAGGTTGAGCTGCCAGTTTGCTGTTGAATCAATTGTCCCATACGGTCTGCAGGCGCAGGGTTTAAGGGACGGCTGTTTGCGGGTTGTCCGTACGGATTGCCATATTGGGAAGTGCTTGCAGTACTATTGCCAACGATGGCACGATAAAATTTTTGTCCGGCGCGTCCATCGGCTGGAAAGATGCCATGGCTTGATTGATATTGCTGAATCGCCGTACGCGTATTATCACCAATGATACCGTCCACTTCACCGATATCGTAGCCTGCATTTAATAATGCTTGCTGAATATCTTTTGATTGCTGACGGCTAATACCAGGGTCGTCCGTCGGCCAGGCAGTGACAAAGTCGGTTTTGCTGCTGTCTTCACGCGCAATTAAGTCTGATAAGTGGGCAATTGCTAAAGCATAATTTTCTGAAGCGTTATACGAATAAAACGTGTCGAAGTTTTTACCCACCAAGAATGCTGGGCCATCAGTGCCGGCTGGTAATAATAAACCTGCGCTGCTCAAGGTAGAAGGCAGAGGGCTGCCGTTCGCCAATGTCAGCCCTTGATTGCGCCAATGGCTGATAGATTTTTTGTCTTTACGGTTTGATGCGCCCCAAAAGCCACTCGGCAGTTTGACTTCATAACCCCATGGCTCGCCGGTACGGTAGCCACGTTTGTCCAAAAAGTTGGCAGTAGAGGCGAGCGCATCAGGGACGCTATTAACCAAGTCGCGGCGGCCATCACCATCGAAATCGACAGCCAGTTCTAAAAAGGTACTTGGCATAAACTGCGTCTGCCCAAATGCACCTGCCCATGAGCCAGTCATATCACTGGGTGCGATATCGCCATTTTGCACAATTTTTAGCGCATTGGCATATTCGCCTTGGAAGTAGCTTTGACGACGATCAAAACATGACAGCGTCGCTAAAGACTCAAACAGTGGTTTTTTACCCAATGTCTGACCAAAGTTTGACTCTACGCCCCACACGCCTAATACATGCTCGGCCTTAACGCCATAGCGTGATTCAATGCGGCGCAAGGTATCGGCCCATTGGTGCTTAGCGCGAATACCATCTTCGACCCGCTCTTTATCTACCAATGACGCCAGATAATCCCACACGTCCTTTTGAAATTCAGGCTGATAATTGAGTGACTGAATCACACTAGGGTCAGGCTGGCTTGGACGATAGTTATTAAACGTATAGCTATCGACGCCGCGGAATTTACTAGAGTTTTTCAAACCATCTAAGCACTGCTGAAACTGGCTATTAGATAAGTCTGGTGCTGGTGGTTTGGCCGCTTGCGCAGTACTGGCAAAGCTGAGGCCAACCGCGATGCTAAGTAGCGATAACGTAGAGGTCGAAGAAAAACGCATGGAAATATCCTATAAACATCGAAATAGTCATTGAAAGAGAACAAAGCTGAATTAAGCAGTATGAACTTAGAGTAACCAATCTCAATCCTAAAGAAAAGGTATCGAAGCACTCAGTTACTATAAATTGACGTGAGCCTGAGGTTAAGAGAGGGTTTGGCTGTATGCTCAAGCAAGCTTTAGCGCTTTTTCGTGGTTTAGCTCCAATGAATAAGTTGATTAAGAATTTAATAACCAAACCTGTTCAGTTACGGCTAGCTCAGATGCCGCATTAAGGGTTGATGACTGGTTTTCAAGCTCGATAATTTTATAGTCGGTATCATAATACTGCTGTAACTGCTGCTGACTAATCGAAAAAGGCGGGCCGTCTTTTTTACTTTGGTCGTAGTTTAGGGTGATTAATAGTTGTGGTGCATGATTGCTAAGCTTGACTATTTGCGCGCTATAATCAGCACGCATCGTTGCTGGCAAGGCTATCAATGCTGCTCTATCATAAACGGCATTAATCTCGCCTATATCTGTTGCGCTCAGAGCAAAAATATCTGCTGCCCATAAAGTGATGGTTTGCCCAGCTAGCTGACCCTGATAGCGTTTTAAAATGGCGTTATCAGTAGCGCTCGTGAATTCAGTAATGGTTGGAATAACCTTTTGTTCAGCAAAGAATGCTTGCACAGCGGTTTCGATAAGCTCGACGCCAACGACGTCATAGCCTGCGTGCGTAAGCCATACCATATCAACCGATTTACCGCATAAAGGTACCAAGACTTGGCTACCGATGGGCACTGCCAGTTCAGAAAAATACTCGATTAGTTGAGGATTGACGTCAGACTTATGAAAGCCAATACGGCCGTCTTGCCAGCGCTGTTGCCAAAATTTAGCATCCATACCTTTATTCCCAACCTATCTATGCTTTAAATGTTTGGTATTATCATACCGCTAAACGCAATAAAAAAGCCAAGAATCTTAATCCTTGGCTTTAATAGCGTATAAAACTCACGTTACTTGTTTAGTTCACCATATACTGGCTAAATTCTTTGCGCAGTTTGGCAAGTTTTGGCGGAATAGCAAAGTTACAATAGGCTTGACCTGGGTTTCTATTATAGAAATCTTGATGCGCCTCTTCAGCTTTGTAAAATTCCATAGCGGGATGGACTTCTGTCACCACGTTAATACCCATGCCACGTAGCTTATTAATGGTGCGGTCGACCGTTGATTTTTGCGCCTCATCGGTATAGAAAACCACGCTGCGATATTGGCTGCCGACGTCGTTACCTTGACGATCCATGGTGGTGGGATCATGCGTGGCAAAAAACACATCAAGAACCACTTCTAATGGTACGATAGATTCGTCAAACTCAACCTTGATGACTTCAACGTGTCCGGTATCACCGCCGCAGACCGCTTCGTAATTGGCAGAAACAGCATCGCCGCCCATATAGCCTGACACCACAGATTGCACGCCTTTTACGGATAAAAATACGGATTCGGTGCACCAAAAGCAGCCACCGCCTAAGATAATGGTTTGCATAATTGTTCCTATTATTATAGCTGTTGTCATAGAGATGCGCTAAGTGCTTTATTTGGTTGCAATATCTCATCTTTCAATACTGCTTTTATGTCTCAATACGGCCTTTATAAAGAATTAGCGTTACCTATTTAGCTTAGCAGGGCAGTTGCTCGCGATAAGTAACAAACAGTAATGTTATAATGGGCTTTTGCTATCTTTAAAGCACTGAGCAATTCACCATTTAATTAACATTTTATTTTTAAAGAATCAAAGTTTCATTATTAAAAAACGAGCCACCATTAAAAATGAGCAACTCCATGAGCCAAACTAAGCCTGCTAACCTGACTAATGATACCGTGAAGCAAGATACCTTATTTACCACGCCACTCGATAAAGCGGCGCGTTTTTCTTTTGACGAACAGGTCGTCGCTTGTTTTCCCGATATGATTCGCCGTAGTGTACCCGGTTATGGTCAAGTGCTGGCGATGTTGCCGATATTTGCTCGCCGTCACTGTAAATACCGTCAGCAAGATGATAGCGGTCAGCGCGTCAGCCGTGTCTATGATTTGGGCTGCTCACTGGGTGCGGCAAGTATGGCATTGGCAGGCGAGTTTGAGCCGCAGGACTTACAGATTAAGGCGATTGATATCTCACCCGCGATGACCAATGAGGCGAGCACGTTATTAACGGAAAATTATCCCGTGCATAACATCGAGGTCATCACCGCCGATATACGTGATGTCGAGCTTAAGCCATGCGATATGGTCATTCTGAATCTGACGCTGCAATTTTTACCCGCTGCCGACAGGGTAGCAGTGCTTGAGAAAATTTATGCCGCATTAAGTGAGGGCGGTATTTTGGTCTTAACCGAAAAAACCCATGCTTTTGATGAGCAGTATGATGCATGGTTGGTTGAGCGTTATTATGATTTTAAACGCGCCAATGGTTATACCGAGATGGAAATCAGCGGCAAACGCAATGCCTTAGAAAACGTTTTGATTACCGATACCTTAGATGAGCATCATACGCGTCTAGCGCAAGTTGGCTTTGAGCGTCATTTGACCTGGTTTCAATTTTTAAACTTTGTCTCTATTGTGGCCTTTAAATAATATTTAAACGCGATAGAAATAATAGAAATATAGTAGATTCAATTTAAAAGTTTTACAGCGATACAGGAATGAATTTTGCGCAGCCTCTGTGAACACAGCAAGCAAGGAAAATTTATACCTGTATCGCCCCTGAATTTATAACAGTTTTACTTTTAATTGACTATAACGGCTCGACTTTTAATATAAATTTTTACTCTATCTTTTACCAACATGGCAATCTGTTTTTATGCTTAACGACACCATCATCAATGCTGAACGCGAACTGTATTTAACCTTGTTAAAACTTGCTCAAACACAGCCAAACGCTTATGAGTGGCTCACGCGCTTGCCAACATGGCTAGCTGATATCAAAGATAAAGCCAATTACGCGCATGCGCCTGCTTACCAGGCATCGGTAGCACGATTGCCAACAGTAGCGGTTGATGAAGTAGATTTGGATAGTGATGTATTAACGATTGTCGCCAACCTCAGCGACTCTGAGCGCAAACAAACCTTAGCGCTACTAAAGCAGCTAATGCCGTGGCGCAAAGGGCCTTTTCAGATTGGTGGTCAAATTGCTAATGACGAGTCCGCTATAAAAATTGATACCGAATGGCGTAGCGATTGGAAATGGCAAAGGGTTGCATCGCATTTAGGCAATCTAAAAGGACGACGAATATTAGATGTGGGCGGTGGCTCGGGTTATCACGGTTGGCGAATGGCAGGGGCAGGCGCAGAGACGGTCATCATTATTGACCCGTCGTGCTTGTTTTATCATCAATTCATGGCGATTCGTCATTTTGTTGGTGCGGCTGATGATTATAAAACGCATTATATTCCGGTGCCGCTTGAAGCCTTACCGGAGTACAGCCAGCTATTTGATACCGTATTTAGTATGGGTGTGCTCTATCATCGTCAGTCGCCGTTTGAGCATTTACAACAGCTAAAAGGGCAACTGGTCAAAGGTGGCGAGCTGGTACTTGAAACCTTGGTTATCGATGGTGATGCCAATACCGTACTCGTGCCGCACGACCGCTATGCACAAATGAATAATGTCTATTTTTTGCCATCGGTTGAGGCGCTCACTGGCTGGTTAGAAAAAGCGGGGTTTAGCGAGATACGCTGCGTCGATGTAGCGGTTACATCGACTAAGGAGCAGCGCAAAACTGAATGGATGACGTATCATTCCTTGGCGGATTTTTTAGACCCTAATGATGCGAGTAAAACCATCGAAGGGTATCCTGCGCCGAAACGGGCAACCTTAATTGCAAAAAAATAGCGCTGGTTAGTTTGCGGTTGGTAAAGAGAGGTTGGTTAAATAAACCAGCGTTCAAACGCCATTTCTATCAATACTTTTAGGATAAAACCAATAAAACCCGCACCTAAGGCCAAAAACATCCAAAAAGTACCAGCGCGCCCCGCGTTAGACTGTTTTGATAAATCCCAAATGATAAAAAATAAGAAAGCAATAAAAATGGGCAATAAAATATACATACCCCAACTGGTGACGGTACTAGAAGCAATGGCAAACATGGTTTTGTCCTGTCAATGAAAGTGTGAAGTGCTGCGTTTTCTATGGTCTGTTTTTATATATGGTTATAAATGGCATTAGCATTTATAGCAGCAATAGATTAATGTTGCCATTATAACGCGGAACGAGGTTTCTATAAATGTTTCGCCAACGTCAAACAACAGTAACGCTACAATCCGCCTAAATACACTTTTATTGACAGCCTATAATAGTCGTCGACTTGTCACTTGCACCTATCTAGTATAATAGCGGTGATTTTAATGCTATTTTTGGTTCAAATAGTGCAATAGCAGCTAAAGGTTGTTATATTTATAGGTTACTTATTTTTTCTGTTTTATCTTATATTATCCTAATTTTTTGTTCATTTATCTGAGTTTATAGTCCTATGTCACAAGCCCAAATTGATACGCTCGCCTCACTGTTTGATAGTGCCATTGAAGTCCTAAAAACGAACGGCGAACTACCGGCTGATTGGCAAAACAACAGCCAAATTACGCGGACTAAAGATACCAGTCATGGTGACTTTGCGAGCAATATCGCCCTAACGGCTGCTAAAGCTGCAAAAGCCAATCCGCGCCAGCTTGCTGAAAAAATCGTCAACGCCTTGCCTGAAAATCAAAATATTCGTCAAGTAGAAATCGCAGGCCCCGGTTTTATCAACGTCTTTTTAAATACCGAAGCTAAATTTGCGGTGTTAGACGATATCTTTAAATTGCAAGAACGCTTTGGTTTAAGCAAGCAGTTTCAAGGTCAAAAAATTCAAGTTGAATTTGTCTCGGCCAACCCTACGTCTAGCTTACACGTCGGTCATGGACGCGGTGCTGCTTTTGGCATGAGCGTGGCAAATTTGCTTGAAGCCATTGGTTATGACGTCACGCGTGAGTATTATGTCAATGATGCCGGTCGCCAAATGGATATTTTAGCGACCAGTACTTATTTGCGTTATCTAGAGGCCAACGGCGAGGCAGTCACTTTCCCAGTTAATGGCTATCAAGGCGATTATGTCAGAGATATCGCGCAAATGCTAAAAACCCAGTATGGCGACAGCTACGTGCACAGTTTTGCTGACATTGCCAAAGATGTAGCGGAAGACGCGCAGTTTGAAATAAATAATGATGGCGAAAAAGTACTGCTATCAGGCGATAAAGAAGCCCATATCGACGGACTGATTGCTAATAGCAAAACCTTGCTTGGTGATGGCTACGAGCTATTTTTAAATGCGGCATTGAGCAGTATTTTGGCTGATATCAAAGACGACTTAAATGACTTTGGTGTCCGCTATGAGTGCTGGTTTAGCGAAAGATCCATCGATAGCGAGATTGAGCCTGTTTTACAAATCCTCGATGAAAAAGGTTATTTATACGAAAAAGACGGCAACATTTGGTTCAAATCGACTGATTTTGGCGATGAAAAAGACCGGGTGGTACGCCGTGCTAATGGTCAAAGTACCTATTTTGCCTCTGATATCGCTTATCATAAAAACAAGTTCGATCGCGGTTTTGATAAAGTCATTAATGTTTGGGGCGCTGACCATCATGGTTATGTGCCGCGCGTAAAAGCGGCATTGACGGCGCTTGGTATCGATGCCGACCGCCTTGATGTGGTATTGGTACAGTTTGTTGCCTTATGGCGCGGTAGTGAAAAAGTCCAAATGTCATCGCGCTCGGGCAAATTTGTTACCTTACGTGAGCTGCGTCACGAAGTCGGTAACGATGCTGCGCGTTTTTATTACGTCGCTCGTAAGCCTGAAATACACGTCGATTTTGACTTAGAGCTGGCCAAATCGCAAAGTAAAGATAACTTGGTTTACTATATTCAGTATGCGCATGCTCGGGTTTGCCGTGTGTTAGAAAAACTAGAAACCAGTGGTCTGCAAGTAGACGATATTACCGGCGCTGAAAAGCAAGCGTTATTGACTGCACCGAGCGAAGAAGAGTTGATTAAATTATTGGCCGCTTATCCGGCAACCTTGCTACGCTCAGCGACAGGTTATGAGCCGTATATCTTAACCAACTATCTAAAAGAGTTGGCGGCGTTATTTCATGGTTGGTATGATGGCAATCGCATCTTACCGGTCAGCCTAACTTCAGGTGGAACGCCAAGTCAAGATGAGATGGATTTGATGCAAGCGCGTTTACGCTTATCTAAAGCCGTACGTCAAGTATTGGCCAATGGATTGAGCTTATTAGGCTTGTCTGCACCGTCTAGCATGTAGTATAAAGGAAGACGGTTGTAGCCATTATTTGATGATAATTCTTCAAATCTAATCTAATCGACAGTGCTGATTCGATAAAGACAATTCGATAACGATAACTCGACAACGACAGATATATTCAGTAGGGAGAACGAGATCCATGTTAGCCAAAAAACCAAAAGGTGCCACTGAAAAACGCAAAACCAGTAGTGTGTCAGGCTTATTATGGATGTTTGTTGGGGCGGTATTAACGCTCATGATTGGGGTGTTTTTATACCTCTCACCCTTGTTTAACTTTAGTCCTGCGGGTAGCGGTGAGGGCACCGATGCCGATAGACAAGTTCAGCAACGAGTCGATACCGATACCGATAATGGTGATTATGAGTTCTATGATATTTTGCCCAATCAAGAGATGGCAACCATCCCTGATGAAGACTTCGGCGAAGGCAGTAATAGCCAATCCGGTCAAATCACTGATTTTGAGCCGGATGTAATCATCAATCAGCCAGAAACCACCACGCCCAGTACTAATGATGCGGGTAACTTTGGTATCGCTGAGAGCACCACGATTGAGCCTAGTCGTAGCAACAACGCGAATAGTGCAGCAAACAGCAGTAATGACGACGATATTGTCATCGTTGAAGAAGATGCGACTTATGATGGCACGCCAGCTGCTAGCAATACAGGGGCGGCAGCAAGTAGAGCGAATACGGCGAACGCCAGTAATGCTAGCATTCAGCCAGCGAAGCCTGCGGCGACTTATATTTTGCAAATCAACAGCTTTGGTGATGCCGATGAAGCAGATCGTCGCCGTGCACAAGTACTAATGGCTGGTGTCGATGCTAAAGTGGTGAAAAATACCACGGGTAACGGCCTGCCTATTTATCAGGTGATTTCACGCCCGATGAATAATCGTCAAGCGGTTGCCACTGCTCAGCAGCGCCTACAAAATAATGGCATTGATTCTATTATCGTAGAGCAGCGCCGTTAGACCTCGATTATTGATAAAGAGAGAAAGCGTCAGAAGACGCTTTTTTTATCCCTTTTTTTGATATGTTTTTTAGCTCCTTTCGGCAAACTCAATATAAGAGCATCATGATGACTGTGACTCCTTCAAAAACTGCGCCCGTTGGTATGATGAAAGCTTTTTTTCAAAAGTATTTTATCGATGCTTTTACCGGCATGGCGTTAGGGTTGTTTGTGACCCTTATCGCTGGGCTTATCATCTCGCAAATTGGTGGTTGGTTAAGCCTGCCAGCCTTGATAGCAGTCGGCAAACTGGCGTCAGTATTAATGGGCGCAGGTATCGGCGTTGGTATCGCCTACTACCTAAAAGCGCCAACTTTGGTGATGCTAAGCTGCTTGGTTGCAGGGATGCTTGGTGCCCACTCTGAAGCTTTGATAGCGGGCAATTTATTTATCGCGCAAGAGGCAGGTCCGGCAACTTTCGCTGCTGTGCCCGGCAATCCAATTGGTGCTTATTTGGCTTCAGTATTTGCTTATCGCGCCGGTACTTGGATCGCTGGCAAGACCAAGCTCGATATTTTGCTGATACCGTTAATGGTATGTACGGTGGCACTCATCGTCTGTGCGCTACTTAATCCACCAGTTGTCACAGCGGTTAATGCCATTGGTCAGGGTATTCAAGCCGCGACTGAATTGCAGCCGTTACTCATGGGTATCGTGATAGCGGTGGTCGTTGGAATTTTATTGACCCTACCGACCTCAAGCGCGGCTATCTGTATCGCTATTGGGCTTGGCGGCTTAGCGGGCGGAGCAGCGGTGGTTGGCTGCGCGGCGCATATGATTGGCTTTGCGGTGGCCAGTTTTAAAGACAACGGCGTCAGTGGTATCATATCCCAAGGACTGGGCACCAGTATGCTACAGATTCCTAATGTCCTTAAAAAACCGCTCGTACTATTGCCTGCTGTGATTGCCAGTGCTATTGTTGGTCCTATCGCAACCGTTGGCTTTGGGCTAGCTTGCACAGCTACTGGTGCTGGTATGGGCACGGCAGGGCTGGTTGGGGTGTTTGGCGTCATTGAGGCATCACAAGAAATCATGAGCAGTGCTCAGTTGTGGACGGCGATTATTTTATTGATGTTCATTTTACCTGCTCTCATTGCTGGTCTGGTCGCTTACGTGATGCGCCGCCTTGGCTGGTTAGTAGATGGCGATATGAAATTGCCCTAAATGAATAGTAAAGCTAAAGCTAAAGCACGCCAATTATCCTAACTATTTTTCTTAACTATCTATGATAAAAAAAGCCCAGTTATTCACTAGCTGGGCTTTTTATGATCTAACTTATAAGCTTTTCAATTAACGACGCACATCTTTTGGTGCATCACCCTTTGGCCAATCTTTGTCTTTATTGGCTTTGACAGGGCGCGGCAAGTGGGTGAAGTAAGCGGCAATATCGACCGCTTCTTGGTCGCTTAGTGTATTGCCCTGACCGAACGGCATTTTACCTTTAATAAAGGCTGCGGCGGTATAGGTACGCGCCATGCCTGCGCCATCATTAAAAGACTTGTCGCCTGCGACTGCTGGATAAAGGTAAGTACCATCAGCATTGTATTGACCTTCGCCATCAGCACCGTGGCAAACGCTGCATTTTTCTGCAAACAGCTTTTTGCCAGCTTCAGGATTTGGCTCTAACTCTTTATTCACTTTTACAAAACCGCGACCTTCAGGTGATACCCCAAATGGCATATCTTGCGACAACCAGCTCATATAAGACACCATCGCATTCATATCATCTGAATCAAGATCGAGTGCCTTACCATTCATCGAACGCTCAAAACAACCGTTAATACGCTCTTGTATGGTATTGACACGACCTGAGCGTGAGCGATAAAACGGATAAACGCTGGGCATATTATTCCAAGGAGCGGCATACGCTTCTGAGCCATTGCCTAGGTGACAGCTGGTACAGTTAAGCAGGTTACCAACGTTATTCGGCAGCTCTTTATAAGTATGATTGGCGAGCTGTAGACCGCGGCGTACGGCAGCGCCATCTCATCATTTGGAATGGTCGATTCGTCTGGCATCTTAATGGACGGCTTACCGCTCGCAGCATCAGCGCCGCCTGCAGTTATATCATTGGCAGCAGGCATGTTGCCTTTTAAGGCATCTGCACGTGCCTCAAGATCTTTTACGCGTGCTAGGGCTGCTGCCTCCTCGACGCGATCAACTGCCTTAGTTTCACTACTATTATCACAACCTGTGAGAAGAGTTGCACCAAGAGCAAAGATAGACGCTACTAAAATAGAAGACTTAGTACGTAAAAACTTTCTCATTGGAATATCCTTATCTTAAAATATAATATATAAAAATCTATCGATGTGTTAATTTAGCAGCGATGATGGCAGAACTTATGCTGTGATTTATGTAGAAACGACAGCATGACTTTGCGTATACGCTCCACTTTGTTCATCAAAAACTACGGAGTAATCAATCAGTAACTTGCTAGTAACATGATTGTATCAAATACAAATACGTAAAGTGATTTTAAATTGAAAATAAAACATAACGTGACAAACCAAGTTAAAGAAAGCTAAAGCGCAAACTACGGTATCTATAGTGAATGGAAAATAATATCGCTACATGACGTACTGCTGATATTAGTTTTTCTTGCTTGCTGTGCTTGCGCAGACAGAGGCTACAAAAAATTGTTATCAGCAATACCGTCGCGTTTTTAGGAGATTTTGACTATATGTGGTTTTCTACTAAAAAAGCGCGTGAATAGCGAAGTATTCACGCGCTTTTTGCTAAGCATGCTTCTTTAATAGTTTAACTTATCGTCGTGTATTTGCCGCTATACTAATGAGTAGTTACCGCTTGAGGGTTGGCACTTTTCGCGCGCTTTTTGCCTTTTAATTTACGCGACAATTTGTTGATATCATTAAGTACCTGACCATAACGAGACGGGAATACGCGTTGGACGGCATCTATCATTTTGGCATCGTTGCCAATCAAGCAGCGTGGCTGGTTGGTCGCCGCCGCGTGCAAAATAATCCAAGCCGCTACGCTGGCATCGAATTTTAAGAACTTATTAAAACTACGAATGGCTTTGCTACCGCTACGCATACCGAGGTCGCTGATACTGTCGTTACCGCGTGCGCTATTGGCAATATTGGTTTTGATACCGCCGGGATGCACACAAGTTACCGACACGCCGCAGCGCTGAATGTCGAGCTCTTGGCGCAAGCTTTCGGTAAAGCCGCGCACCGCAAATTTACTGGCGTTATAAGCCGATTGTGACGGCTGCGCGGTCAAACCAAACAGGCTTGAGATATTAATAATATGACCATGCTCGTTAAATTGGCGCGACTTGTTATCTTTTTTACCAGTATCAATTTCGCTTTCTTTGACGCTGTTTTTAATCAAAGGTAAAAACGCCTTGGTGCCATAAACCACACCCCAAAAATTGATATCCATCACCCATTCAAGCTCATCGATACTGCTGCCTTCTACCGTGGAGTAGAGCGCCACGCCTGCATTATTAAAGATAAAATTCACTTTGTTATGTTCCGCCATCACGCTATCCGCCCACGCTTCGACGGCTTTATTGTCCGAGACGTCGAGTACGGTGGTGGTGACTTTGACATCATAGCCGACCAGTAGCTCCTTGGTCTGCGCCAATGGTTCAGGATTGATATCTGATAGTGCTAAATGGCAGCCCATTTTTGCTAAATGTAGGGCGAGCTCGCGTCCCATGCCAGAACCTGCACCGGTGATAGCGGCGACATGATTGGCATAATAAGGGGTAATATCGTGGTCTTGCTGCGAGGGAAAAGGCAGATGCTGGCGTAGAGAGTTTGCGATTGCAGAGACATTGCCAGAAATAGTGTTAGGCATGATAAACAGTCCTTTGTATCATTGATTTGAAGAGTTTGGTCGTCGATAAGGATAACGTATAAAAGTCGCTTTACCTTAGCATGATTTCTGCCTTTGGCTGCTACCGATTGATAAACGCAGCTGTCATCTTTGGCCCAATTATAATAACGCACAGATATAAAAAAGCGCCTGAATAATTATCAGACGCTTTTTAAATCAATAGCCTGTTAAGCATATAGCCCGTCGAACATATGAAATGCTTTTATCCAATCATCACTCATGCAATTTTAGGGGTTTTGCCTTCGTTAATCACTTGCTCGTCAACCAATACCGTTTTGGCATTTTTCATCGATGGCAGCTCATACATGGTGTCAAGCAAAGCGTTTTCGACGATAGAGCGCAGACCACGCGCACCGGTTTTACGCTCCATGGCTTTTTTGGCAATCGCATTAAGCGCTTCTTTGGTAAACTCAATGTCAGCGCCTTCCATTTCAAACAGATATTTATACTGTTTTACCAAGGCGTTTTTTGGTTCTGTCAAAATCTGTACTAAAGCTTCTTCATCAAGCTCTTGTAGCGCGGCTAACACGGGCAGACGACCAATTAGTTCAGGAATGAGACCAAATTTGATTAAATCTTCTGGCTCGACTTGCTGTAGCAAATCAGAGCTGCGGCGACTGTCATCTTTTGAACTGACATCGGCGTTAAAACCAATTCCGCCTTTTTCCGTACGCTGCTGAATGACTTTATCAAGACCGGCAAACGCACCACCAACGATAATCAAGATATTGCTGGTATCGACCTGAATAAGCTCTTGCTGTGGATGCTTGCGACCACCGTGTGGCGGGATAGCGGCAACCGTACCTTCGATAAGTTTAAGCAAAGCTTGCTGTACGCCTTCGCCCGACACGTCACGGGTGATAGATGGGTTGTCGCCTTTTTTACTGATTTTATCAATCTCATCAATATAGATGATCCCTTGCTCAGCTTTGCTGACATCATAGTCAGAGGCTTGCAAGAGCTTTTGTACAATGTTTTCAACATCTTCACCGACATAACCTGCTTCCGTTAACGTCGTCGCATCGGCCATGGCAAATGGCACATCAAGCAAGCGCGCTAAAGTTTGTGCAAGTAAAGTCTTACCAGAACCCGTTGGGCCAATCAGCAAGATATTACTTTTTGCCAATTCAACCATGGCGTCATCAGCGCCGATTTTGGCTTTTTTGCTATCACTGGCTAAGGTTTGGCCAACTTTTAGGCGTTTATAATGGTTATAAACCGCAACCGCCAAGGCTTTTTTTGCCGCGTCTTGACCGATGACGTACTCGTCGAGTTTGGCGCGTAGCTCTTTTGGCGTGGGAAGTTTTTTATTGACCCAAGAGGTATCAATATCGCTGTCGTCACCATCTTCGGCACTATCAGCAATCAGGTCCGTACATAGCTCGATACATTCATTACAGATATTGGCGTCGTCAGCGGCAATTAGCTGCTTTACTTCACTTTTTTCTTTGCCGCAAAACGAACAATGCGGGGTGTTATCTTCTGCCATATACAGGCACTCCTAAAATTTAATGCTTAGCAATATTTTGATTATGGGCATCAATGCCAAAGCGTATAACCCTTATATTTTCTTTGTCTATATGGCGCTTAGGCATGATGTCTTAAGGTTTTGAATCGTCTGCTCTTGAAGCGCTTATAGAGAAGTAGGACGACGCTCTAGTACTTCGTCAACCAAGCCATATTCTTTGGCCTCGCGCGCATCTAACCAATAATCGCGCTCAACGTCTTTTTCGATTTTTTCAACCGGTTGACCGGTACGCTCAGCCAAAATCTCATTCAAACGAGCACGGGTTTTTAGAATTTCACGCGCATTGATTTCGATATCGGTTGCTTGACCTTGCGCGCCGCCTGATGGCTGATGAATCATTACGCGCGAGTTGGCTAGAGCATAACGTTTGCCTTTTTCACCCGCTGCCAGTAAGAATGAGCCCATGCTATACGCGCCGCCCATACAAATGGTTGAGACTTCAGGTTTGATAAAGTTCATGGTATCAAAAATAGCCAAACCTGCACTGACTGAGCCGCCGGGCGAGTTGATATATAAATGAATGTCTTTATCAGGGTTTTCGGCTTCCAAAAATAATAGCTGCGCCACGATAAGATTGGCCATGTGGTCTTCAACTTGACCGGTCAAAAAGATAACGCGCTCACGTAATAGGCGTGAGAAAATATCAAACGAGCGTTCACCGCGCGCGGATTGCTCAACCACCATTGGAACCAATGCGGCTTGAGTCGTGCTTTGTACATTGTCATGCGCACTCATCAACATATCAAAATGTGGGTTAGCAATGATGCGATCATAATCTGTCATAAAGATATCCTGTTTATAAGTCCATAAAATAAGAAATAGAGGCTAGCTGTTGGCTACATTGTTATTGATAATTATCATTGTAAACATTATCGCTTGGTAATAAAACCTACTAGAAAATAAAACCTATTCTCGTATACATTTTATTAAATTAATCCGGCACCAAAAGATACTCAATAAAGCAGATTGGCGGTGCCTGCTAAAATAGCCGCTAATAAATAATGGTCGCCGCTAGAAATAAGTGAGCCAATGGTAACTTTTTTATCACAGCAATAATAACGGTTTAATGTGACAAATGATAAACGACTCCCTATTAATAAGGCGTCTGTGCGCACTTATCAAGGGCAGCATGAATAATCTGTTTATAAAAAATGCTATATTCAAAATATCTTAAAAACGCTACGGTATTGCTGATATCAATTTTTTGTAGCCTCTGTCTGCGCAGGCACAGCAAGCAAGAACAATTGATATCAACAGTACGTGATGTATCAATATTACTTTTCACTCACTATATTAAGACAGTAGTTTATAACCAAGCAATAAAAATGCCCTAACAAAGGTGTCAGGGCATTTTTGCTAAGTGAGGTATGAAACCAGCCAATATTGACTGGTAAAGCGCTAAATTACATGGCTTGTTGCTGCTGAGCGGCTAGTAGGTCTTGGTAGCTCACTTCTTTATCAGTGACTTTACCTTGGCTGATTAGATAATCAACCACTTGGTCTTCTAGGACGACTGACTCAATGTTAGCGCGTTGCTGCTTGTCATTGGTGTAGTACTCGATGACTTCCGCTGGGTCTTCGTAGTTTTCAGCGGCTTCTTTGATAAAGCTTTCAACGCGCTCTTGATCCACTTCTAGGCCTTGCGTGTCAATCACGCGAGCAACGATGATGCCAAGACGGGCAGCACGTAGCGCTTGCTCTTCAAATAGCTCATTTGGCAACATGTCTTTATCAAAGCTATCCGCGCTCGCACCGAACTGCTGAGAGAAACGCTGCATCATCATGTTGCGTTGACGATCGATTTCTTGCTCTAGCATGGCACTTGGAACGTCAAACTCGTTCTTCTCTAACAACGCATCAAAGGTCGCTTGTTTTACTTGGCTTCGCGCGGCGTTTTTAATTTCGCGCTCCATGTTTTTACGCACGTCTTCTTTTAATTTCTCAACACCGCCTTCTTTTACGCCGAATAGCTCTAGGAACTCGTCGTCGATTTCTGGAAGTTTTGATTTTTCAACCAATTTTACGTTGATTTTAAACTGCGCTTCTTTACCAGCCAAGTTTTCAGCTTGGTAATCTTCTGGGAAAGTCACATCAATAACTTTTTCTTCGCCCGCTTTCATGCCTTTGATACCATCTTCAAAGCCTGGAATCATCTGATTGCTACCGATAACCAATTTGAAGTCTTCAGCAGAGCCGCCTTCGAATTTTTCGCCGTCGATTGAACCTTCAAAATCAAAGGTCACTTGGTTGTCTTTGGCCGCTTTGCCTTTTTTCTCAACGAACTCTTGACGCTGCTTTTGTAGGTTTTCGATCATGGTGTCAACGTCTTCGTCGCTGACGGTTGCAGTGTGGCGCTCAACTTCGATGTCATTGATACCTTGGACGTCGATTTCTGGGAAGATTTCAACAGTCGCTTGATAAACCAAGAAGTCGTCTTCAAGTTTGACGTCGTCGATGTTTGGCATGCCAACCGCACGGATGTCTTCAGATTTGATCGCTTCAAATACAGTATCACGGATCACATCGTTGATGACTTCTTGCTGAATGCCGGCACCGTACTGTGAACGGATATGCGACATCGGTACTTTACCTTTACGGAAACCGTCAATCTTGGCAGTTTTCGCAACTTGGCTGATACGGGCTTCAACTTTGTTTTGAATTTTTTCAACAGGTACTTTAACCGTTAGCTGAGTTTCTTTGTTAGACAGCTTGTTGGTTGTGACTTGTAAATCTGTAGCCATGTTCGTTACACCTTTAGGATTAAATAGAAATAGACAACCAGGCTGCAAAATACGCGTGTGCTACTGGTTGCCGTTGGAATAAATGGGGGATATTGCTAGCGCGCGATTTCGCAATCTGTGAGCGTAGCAATCGCTGACGGCACAAAAATATGAAACGCTTTATTCTAAATAAACGCTCTCAGATATCAATATTAACTGCTAATCGCCCGCATAATAACGCTTTTTGCGCAATTATACAGACAAATAACGGCTTTCAACAAAATTTTAAAAGTAGAACAGTATAATCTATCTGTTTATCAAAGTAAAAATTATCTGTTTAATTGCCCCGTCAGTGATTTATAAGCTTAGCTTTGCCGTAATCTGCCCGCTTATTATCATCAAATATGCTTTATTATCGAATACGCTTTATTATCGAATACGCTTATAACGGCAATTGCGCCAATAATTGCTCAATGGCCTGACCACGATGACTGATGCTGTTTTTGTCCGTAGCGCTAAGACTTGCCGCCGTCGCTTGCAACTCTGGCAACCAAAACAGCGGATCGTAACCAAAACCGCCATCACCATGCGGCGCGTCTAAAATCTCGCCGTGCCATAAACCTTGGGCGATAATCGGTAGCGGGTCATCGGCATGACGTACCATGGCGAGCACACACACAAACACGCCTTTAATAGGGATATCTGGCTTGGCTACACGAATAGGCTGCAAGTCAGCGATAAGCTTGGCGTTGTTTTTGACATCATTGCCATGCTCGCCGGCATAGCGAGCAGAATAGATACCGGGTGCGTTGCCCAATACGGGCACACAAAGTCCTGAATCATCCGCAATCGCTGGCAGTCCACTTGCTCGGCTAGCATGCCGCGCTTTGATAATAGCGTTTTCAACGAAGCTCAAACCGTCCTCAATGGCATCATCGATATCAAGCTGACCTTGCGGTATAATCGTCACAGCCAAATCTGCCGCTGCAAATAAGCGTTTAAACTCAGCAAGTTTGCCTTTATTGTTACTGGCAAGCACCCATTGATTGGCGGGCTTTGTTTGCGTTAAATGCTGTTTTGGAGTAAGGTTTGCGCTGCTGGCTTGGGTCATGTTTTCTGTCCGTCATTGATTCGCTTATACTGCTATATTCTAGGCTAGCATGAGCTAAATTACCAATTAGCATAACGTATTGGCGATTCATAACATTTGGTAACTGATATTTGTCGCCACTCTTGCTATAATGGCTAACAAGCTACAGTGAATTATATCTTATAGCTTGTGAACTTTTAATTAATAATTCTTATAAATATTCATCATGGCTTTTGCCCATTGTATACTTATAAGTACATTAATTACTAAGTGATGCGCGCTTAAGATAATTTTAGCATGCAAGCCTTTTAGGTTTACCGCAATATGTTTAGCATATTGAGTAATGACTTTCACTAACAATAAACTAAGCCAATTTAGTCCGATAATTTATAGCATTGATTTAAGCTATACCTAATACTAATGGCTAAACCAGCAAGGATAAAATAACTATGTCAAATATTACTTTACCAGACCTACCTTATGCAAAAGATGCGCTTGAGCCGCATATCAGTGCTGAGACGCTAGAGTATCATCATGACAAGCACCACGCTGCTTACGTAAACAAGCTAAATGAATTGCTACCGGGTTCTGGTCTAGAAGACAAAACATTGCCAGAAATCATCAAAGCGACTGCGAAAGATGACAGCAAACAAACTATGTTTAACCAAGCAGCGCAAGTATGGAACCATACGTTCTATTGGAACTGCATGACGCCTGACAATGGTGGCGGCGAACCTACTGGTGATTTGAAAGCGAAAATCGAAGAAGATTTTGGTAGCTATGACAAATTCCGCGAAGAGTTCAAAAACGCAGCAACTTCACAGTTTGGTTCTGGTTGGGCGTGGCTAGTAGCTGATAAAGTTGGCGGTAAGCTGTCAGTGATGAAAACAGGTGACGCTGATAACCCAATGACCCACGATAAAGTCGCGGTATTGACTTGTGATGTATGGGAACATGCTTACTACATCGATTATCGTAACCGTCGTCCTGACTATGTTGATACGTTCCTAGACAAGCTAGTGAACTGGGACTACGCAAACGCGAAATATAAAGGTCAAGATGCTGGTGTTGAAGAGTAATCTTTAACCACTAAGTATTTGATTTACTTTATAAGTAGGAAAAGGACGCTGAGAGGCGTCCTTTTTTTGGTTTTGCTCCTATAAAAACTTAGTCGGACTTTGGTAAACTTTTTTATTTAACTTCTTAATTATAAATTGACCTCGTTCTGATACTGCATTGGATTTATCCAAAGCAAACTTCTCTGCAAAGAATTTAACTTCATCTTGTTTTAGGCGGTCAAGATTTATAATAAGAAATTCTGCTGATACGCTGCGAACAATTGAAGATCGGTCAAACGCTGATCTATTAGGCAATTCGATTAGAGATATATGCACATCAATTTTTCGTTCAGCTTCTGTAGGGTGCGCCCTGCGCACCATTTATCTACTTACATACAACATCGTTTCAAATAGTCATCGGTGCGCGAGGCGTACCCTACGTTTTAAAATTCATCTTACTCACAGAACCTCAAACCCAAACTTACTCAACGCTTCCCTTAACATCACAATATTATAATATGCATGGGCATTGACGGTGTTTTGAAAGAAGATATACAGCGTATTAAAATGCTGACGCTGATTGGCAATCGCTTGTGCCCAGTCCTGCATTTCAGCTTCGGTATAGCGATAATCATGCCGATCGCTAGCGCTCATCGCATCCCACCAGCCCGTATTATTACCATGCATGCGCAGATAGCCAGTGCGCTCGGTAAATATCAGTCGTGACGGCGGTAGCCCGCTGGCCTTGGGATAATCGACGCTACACCAAATCAAACCTTGCTCGACAAAGCTATCGACCACTTGCGGCGTATGCCAGCCATTATGACGAAACTCAATCGCTAGCGGATAGTCTTTAAACCAACTGACCAAATTGGCGAGATAAAGCCGATGTTCACGGGTACGATCAAAGCCGTGCGGGAATTGTAGTAGGAGTGGCGCGAGAGCATTGGCTTCGATAAGTGGCGTGAGGGCAGTAATGAAGGCTTGCGCATGCTCGCTTGTGCCTTTACGCGCATGGGTAAAATCTTGATGCAGTTTGACTGCGAACTTCAACTCACTATCCGCTTGTACGTAGGCTTTATCAACCATACCAGCAAAGGCTTTTTGCCCGATGGGCGCATAAAAAGTGCTATTAATCTCGACTGCGCCATATTGCTTGGCGTATTCGCGTAAGAAGTCGGTTTTTTTGGTGCCAGTCGGGTATAGCGTACCAAGCAGGTCGGTATCGCTATAACCGCCCGTGCCGAGGTAAATACGCTGAGTAGGGATACTGTCCATGTTAGCCACCCTTTATCGTTTTTAATCCTTATTGCTAAGCTTATTTTTTACGTGACCATAGCCAGTCGATGAGTGCCAATAAGGCGTTGGTGTCTGCACTGTCTTTTTTACCACTCAGCTCACGGCTGCTCAACTCGCGGATAATGGCTGCGCGTCCAGCATTAAATAGCGATTGCGCATAGCGAGTCGCTTGCTCAACGCCCATCAGTTTTACATAGGTGGATTTGTCTAACTTTTCATCACTGCCCGCAGGTTTGCCGAGGGTATCGGTGCTGGTGGTGACATCTAAAATATCGTCCTGTACTTGAAAAGCCAGACCAATATGCTGCGCGCAGTCTTGTAGGGCAATACGCTGCGGCGCCATCGCACCTGCACAGATACCGCCCATGAGCATAGCTGCTTCAATCAACGCACCCGTTTTATCACGGTGGATGGCTTCTAACTCGTTCTGTGAAATATTGGCGCTGGCTTCAGCATTGAGGTCGAGCATTTGCCCAGAAACCATGCGTCTGGCACGCGGCGCAAAGACGGCAAATAACTGGCTTGCGATAGCAGAGTCATAGGGCGCAAAAGTTGGTAGCTCAGCGGTCAGTACTTCAAAAGCAAGTGTTTGTAGCACGTCACCGGCGAGCAGGGCGGTCGCCTCAGTAAAGACGATATGGGCGGTTGGCTGACCACGGCGCAGCTCATCATCGTCCATACAAGGCAGGTCATCATGCACCAACGAATAGGTATGCAGCAGCTCTACCGCTAAAGCTGCACGGCGGGCCATATCATAATCGGAGTCGTTTTCTAGTAGTGATTCTAAATCGCTATTTTGCTGAATTTGCTTAGCTTCTTTATCAGTACTTTTATCGACATATTCATCAGCCCTATTAGCATCGTCATTCGCATTGCTTTGATTGACACTGTCGAAGGCGCTGGCGACCAATAACGGCCGTACCAATTTACCAGTACCTGTCATCACATAACGGCAGGCATCAAGCAGTGGGCTTGGCAGCTCAGCGTAAGTAAATAGCATTTCGATATCTTGCGCCAGTTGCGCGCGTACGGCGCTATGAAATTGCTCAGTATTATTATTAAAGCTCGCAAAAGGCACCGTTGTTGAAACAGTGTTTGAAGCCGTTGTTGAAGACATAGGGATTGGCATAGAAGTAAAAGCAGGGGAAACAGTCATAATCCAACCATTAATCAGGTGAATAATAAAAATAGCGCTAGTGTAGCATGATAGATTATATTCCTTATGCTGCGAGTATTATCAATGACGTATTTTTGGCGGTTTAATGTTAAAAACTGGCGTAAAAAAGCCCGTTGAATAGGCGTAATAATACAACAAGCCCTTGTTACCTATTATTGATTTAACTTAGCAGTTAGATGTGCTTTGATAATAAAGGCTAATTCCTATTTTAAATCTCAGTATACAGGCGGTCACTTAAAGCACCTTGGCAGCAAGGTAAAGAGTTGGTATCGACTTAAGAGTGACTTGCGAGTATGGTATTAGCTTGTGACAGTCAGGGGCATAATCCCCTACACTAATTGGCGTGAAAATAGTCTGGCGCTTAAAAAGTGGATTTTTGATCTGATTTAAGTGACCTATCATCTCAATGCTCAGTCAGTATTTATAACATCAGTACCGGTAACAAGCGTATATAAATGAAGCGCCGTATTCATATCTGCTCATGCTTGATAGCGTTGCAAGAAGATGAATACAAACATGAGCGCTGGATAATAAAGACATCTGCACTGCTCACTTTATACTGACTTTGTAAGACAGTATATTGGCAGTGTTATTACTCGTTTTTCTAACAATAACTGGCTATGACCTTTAATTTTAAAGCTTTTAATTTAAAACGTAGCTTTCGTTATATAGCAAGGAGTCTCAAATGGTATACCAAGGAAATCGCATTACGGTGACAATGCTAGAGGATGGCATCGCCAACATGCAATACAACGCCGAAAATGAGAGCGTGAACAAGTTTGATGCTGAAACCAATAAGCAATTTGCTGAAGTTGTGACAGCGCTAGAAAAAGCGGATGACGTGAAAGGCTTAATCGTCACCTCAAGCAAAGGCGTCTTTATCGCTGGTGCGGACATCACAGAATTCGTTGGTTCTTTTAAGCAGCCAGAAAACGAGATTAAAGATTGGGTCGTCAACATCAATGACACTTTTAACCGTTTTGAAGACCTACCATTTCCAAAAGTAGCGGCCATCAATGGCGCAGCGCTTGGCGGTGGTTGTGAGATGACACTAGTTTGTGAATACCGCGTTATGAGCGACAAAGCCGTCATCGGTCTGCCAGAAACCCAGTTGGGTATTTTCCCAGGATTTGGTGGCACGGTACGTAGTACGCGTGTGATTGGTATCGACAATGCGCTTGAGCTCATTGCTACAGGTACACCGAAAAAACCACTTGATGCGCTAAAGCTTGGCCTCGTTGATGCAACCGTGCCTGCTGATGACTTACAAGATGCGGCGATTGATTTGGTCAAAAAATGTATCTCAGGTGAGCTTGATTGGCAAGCGAAGCGTGAAGAGAAGCTGAATCCTGTGAAGCTCAACCAGCTTGAGCAAGCGATGGCCTTTAACAGCGCCAAAGGTATGATCTTTGCTAAAGCCAATCCGAAGCAGTATCCAGCGCCAGCAATCGCTATCGAAACCATTGAAAAACACGTTAATTTGCCACGTGATAAAGCAATCGAAGTCGAAGCGGCTGGTTTTGCCAAAGCGGCGAAGACCCCGCAAGCAGAAAGCTTGGTTGGTCTGTTCTTAAACGATCAATTGGTGAAAAAACTTGCCAAGCAGCACAGCAAAAAAGCACATGAAATCAATGAAGCGGCCGTACTTGGCGCAGGCATTATGGGCGGCGGTATCGCCTATCAGGCAGCGAGCAAAGGCTTGCCAATCATCATGAAAGATATCAAGTCTGAGCAATTAGACCTTGGTATGGGCGAAGCCAGCAAGCTATTAGGTAAAATGGTCGAACGCAAAAAGATGACTCCAGCGAAAATGGGTGAAACCTTAAGCCGTATCCGTCCAACTTTGAACTATGGTGACTTTGCTGAGACTGATATCGTTATTGAAGCGGTGGTTGAAAATCCAAACGTCAAGCGTGCGGTACTTAAAGAAGTTGAAGGTTTGGTTAAAGACAATTGTATCCTAGCGTCAAATACGTCAACGATTTCTATTACTTATTTAGCAGAAGCGCTAGAGCGTCCAGAAAACTTCGTCGGTATGCACTTCTTTAACCCAGTACATCGTATGCCACTAGTAGAAGTTATCCGCGGTGAAAAGTCTTCTGAAGAAGCCATTTCTACTACGGTTGCCTTGGCTACTAAAATGGGTAAAGTGCCTGTTGTCGTCAATGACTGCCCAGGTTTTTTGGTCAACCGTGTGTTGTTTCCATACTTTGGTGCTTTTGACTTGCTGCTTAAGCAAGGTGCAGATTTTACTCATGTCGATAAAGTCATGGAAAAATTCGGCTGGCCGATGGGTCCTGCTTATCTAATCGACGTGGTTGGTTTAGATACGGGCGTACATGGCGCAGAAGTGATGGCAGAAGGTTTCCCTGATCGCATGAAGCCTGATTATAAAGGTGCTATCGAGCATTTATATGAAAACAACCGTTTAGGTCAGAAAAACGGCGTTGGTTTTTATAAATATGAGACTGATAAGCGCGGTAAGCCAAAGAAAGTGGCTGACGAAGCGACTTATGAGCTACTAAAAGCGACGACGGATAGCGACAAGCAAACCTTTGATGATCAAACCATCATCGACCGCACTATGCTGGCGTTCTGTAATGAAACCGTACGTTGCCTAGAAGACAACATCGTCAGCACGCCATCTGAAGCCGATATGGCGATGATTATGGGCGTTGGTTTCCCGCCATTCCGCGGTGGCCCTTGCCGTTATATCGACCAAATGGGTCTAGAGAACTATTTGGCACTATGCGAAAAATATGCGCACCTTGGCAAAGCCTATGAAGCGCCGCAAAAGATTCGCGATATGGCAGCCGCAGGCGAGACTTTTTACGCCACTGCGTAATGGTCGGTCATTACTAGGATGAAGTGCCGTACCCATGCTCGATAAGATTATTGATGATTTATTTATGATGAATAATCTTTTACATAAAATATGACGAGCATTGTGGTACTGCCACTGACAATAAAAATTGAAAAGGAAGATAGTATGACAACTTTAAGTCCAAAAGACGTGGTCATCGTAGATGGCGTACGCTCAGCAATGGGTAAATCTAAAAACGGTATGTTCCGCCACGTTCGCGCTGATAGCATTTCTGCTGAATTGGTCCGTGCTTTGGTTGAACGTAACGATTTTGACCCACGCGACGTCGAAGACATCATCTGGGGCTGTGTCAACCAAACCCTAGAGCAAGGTCTAAACATCGGCCGCAATATCGGCCTGTTGGCTGATATTCCAAAGACTGCTGGCGGCCAAACGGTCAACCGTTTATGCGGCTCATCTATGCAGGCGCTACACACAGCAGCGGCGCAAATCATGACCAACCAAGGTGATGTTTTCATCATCGGTGGTGTTGAGCATATGGGTCACGTTGGTATGATGCATGGCGTTGACTTAAATCCTGAAGCCTCAAAACATTATGCAAAAGCGTCGAACATGATGGGCTTGACCGCTGAAATGTTAGGCCGTATGAATAACGTTACCCGCGAAGAGCAAGACGCCTTTGGTCTTGAGTCGCACCGCCGTGCATGGGCTGCCACAGTAGAGGGTCGTTTTGACAATGAAATCATTGGTATCGAAGGCCATGATGCCGCTGGTCGCTTGCAACTATGTACTGTTGACGAAGTGATTCGTCCAGACGCGACGATGGAGCAAATGCAAAAGCTACGTCCAGCCTTTGATCCAAAAGGCGGTACGGTAACTGCTGCGACCTCATCTGCACTATCTGACGGTGCGTCAGCAATGCTTGTCATGAGCGCACAAAAAGCCAAAGATTTGGGTCTAAAACCACGTGCACGTATTCGCAGCATGGCAGTTGCTGGTTGTGATGCGGCTATCATGGGTTATGGTCCAGTTCCTGCGACCCAAAAAGCCCTAAAGCGCGCTGGCATGAGCATCGATGATATGCAAACCATCGAGCTTAACGAAGCGTTTGCAGCTCAAGCACTATCGGTACTGAAAGCCTTGAACTTGACCGACAAGCAAGACATCATCAACGTCAATGGTGGCGCGATTGCTCTAGGTCATCCGCTTGGCTGTTCAGGCGCGCGTATCGTGGTTACTTTGCTAAACGCCATGGAGCAAATGGATACAGAGATTGGCCTTGCCACTATGTGTATCGGCCTAGGTCAAGGTATCGCGACTGTGATTGAGCGTGTTTAAGCGTTTTAATAAATCTTTTTAGTTTTATATCTTTAACAAAAACCTCTAGTTATCATGACTAGGGGTTTTTATATTGGTCAATTAAAAACTGGTTTTATAATATCCTGTTCATAATTGTTAATAAGATTTATCTCCATTGACCCGCTTAGCAAACTATGACTAAATAAGAACAATAACGAAAACATCCATAATAAATCTAACATAGCCTTTAATAATAAGGTTAGTCGTACAAGGAGTGTACTATGTCTACCATGATTACCGATCGCACGTATCGTATCGCCCGCGAAAATACCCAAGCAATGATTATCGATATCCAAGAACGCTTGACGCCGCATATCTATGACCACGAAAATATCATTAAAAAAACCGTCACTTTGATTAAGGGTCTGCAAGCGCTCGATATTCCTATCATGCTCAATGAGCAGTATAAAAAGGGACTTGGCGATACCTTGCCTGAAATACGCGATGTATTAGAAGGTGATAATGCCAAAAGCTTTGAGAAAGTGACGTTTAGCGCTTGCGATAACGATGATTCGTGGCATTATTTGGCCCAGCAAAATCGTAGTATCGTTTTATTGTTTGGGGTAGAGGCACATGTTTGTGTCATGCAAACAGCGCTTGATTTACTCGATAATGGCATGCAGCCGGTTATCATTGGCGATGCAGTCGGCTCGCGCTTTCCTTATGATAAAAAGCAAGCGATTCGCCGTATTCGTCGCGCGGGCGGGGTCATTAGCACGGTAGAATCCATTCTGTTTGAATTATGCCGCAGCAGTAAAGACCCAGCGTTTAAAACCATTAGCAATTTGATTAAGTAGCCTAATTAAGCATCATGTTTAAGAAAATTTACTTATTAAAAATAGTTTCTTAATAACTCTTAGAAATAAAATAGCGCCAATACTATCGGCGCTATTTTTTTAGGTTTTAATTGTGAACAAAAAGACACTTTTCGTCAAATATTGACCGTTGCTGGTGGTATATTAATAAAATACAGCACTAATAATTTATAACATACAACAAAGAGGTGTTATGTCCCTGGTTAACCAAGATGTTGCTTCGAAAATTAAAGTCGAGGATGTTACCCATTTTCTATTAGAGTTAGATGCTCTTAAACGTGTTAATCGACGCAGCTATGTAAGCGATACCACTCGCTACGAAAACTCTGCCGAGCACTCTTGGCATTTAGCGATGGCCTGTTGGTCAATCGCTGAATTGTTCGAATTGGAAGTTAATCATGAAAAGTTGTTAAAGCTAACATTAGTCCATGATTTGGGCGAGATTGATGCGGGTGATACTTTTTTATATGCCGATTCACGCGGTGATGCACATATTGAAGAGCGAGCAGGGATTGAGCGATTACAAAGCGAGCCTGGTAATGGCATTAAAAAATTAACTGCGATTTGGGATGAGCAGGAAACAGGAAGCAGTCAAGAAACCCAGTTGCTAAAAGTTGTTGATCGCTTGTTGCCGTTTTTATTGAATTTACATTCAGATGGTAAAACGTGGATTGAGTCTGACGTTACACGCTCGCAAGTGAGCGCAGCACACGCGTTTATCAAAGACAACTTTCCGAGTATCCATGAATGGCAGGAACGACAAATTGAATTTGCTACCCAGCAAGGCTGGTTGATTGATGCGTAAATAGCAGCTCAATGTCACTGTTAAAAGAAATAAAAATAAAAAAAGAAAACAAAAAGCCCAGTTAAACGTCAATATTGACGTTTAACTGGGCTTTTTATCAATAGTAAAAAAAATTACTGAGGTTTAGCAACACCCAATAGCTGTCCCATTTGCACAATGCTATTAGCCGTTAAGCCATCCTGCCAATCGGCTTTTGCGCCTTTTGGTAGAACGACAATCGCCGTTGAGCCTAAATAAAAGCGTCCAAGCTCATCGCCTTTGGCAAAGCTCATATTGTGTATCATTTCTTGGATATCCTCAGTGCGGCTGATTTTACCCGTCGCGACGGTTTCGATACCAGCGACAATCATCGCTCCAACCATGACCACCGCCGCTTTGCCGTACTCTGTGTCAAATAAACAGACCAAGCGCTCATTACGGGCAAATAAATCCGGCACGTTTGCCGCCGTGACATTATTGACAGAAAATAGGGTACCCGGTATATAACGGGTCTTGGTCAAGGTGGCCGCAAATGGCATGTGCACGCGGTGATAGTTGCTCGGCGCAAGATACACGGTGGCAAAGCTACCATCCGCAAAATAACTCCCATCTTCGCTATTGGCGAGTAGTTGCCCGATGTCATAATGACGACCTTTGGCCTGCAGTAATTTATGGTCGCGGATTTGCCCTAATTGCGAGATAACACCATCGGCAGGGCTAACAATTCCATTTGCACGGCTATCGATAATACGAGCATCATCTTTTAATTCGCGGGTAAAAAAGTCATTAAAGCTTTCATAAGCGTTGAAGCTTTGGCGCTCGTATTCATCTAAGCTGACGTTGTAAGCTTTGGCAAAGCTGCGGATAAACACACGTTTGACGTAAGGGTGACGGCTGGCGGCTAGACGTCCAGCGACTTTACTCAGTTGTTGCTGCGGTACAAATTGTTGAAGGGTGGCAAATAAATTCATAATGAGGTTACCAAAATAGGGTTCGATGTAATTATTAATAGGCAAGTTGATGGCGGTATTTTATCATGGTCCGGGTATGATTGTATGACCATAAACTGTAAGCGATTTATAAATAAGGAAGGCTGTAAATGAGAGCACTGATACAAAGGGTGCAGCGCGCCAGCGTCACTGTCGATACGCACTGCGTTGGTGCCATTGAGTATGGAATCTTGGCTTATATTGGCTTGGGTCATGAGGATAACTTGCAAAGTGCGCAGCGGATGGTCGATAAAATCCTCACTTATCGCATTTTTGAGAATGACGAGGATCCTGCTAAGCTTGGAAAATTGGATAAAAATGTCCAGCAAGTCGGTGGTGGGTTATTACTGGTATCGCAATTTACCTTGATGGCAAAAACCGATAAGGGTCGTCGTCCTGACTTTGGCGGGGCCATGGCACCCGATGCTGCGCAAGCGTTATTTGAGCAACTGGTGAATTATGCCAAAAATCAATATTCCCATGTAGCGACGGGTCAGTTTGGCGCTGATATGCAAGTATCGAGCGTCAACGATGGGCCGTTAAATTTTATATTAGAAGTTTAAGGTCTTATTTTTAAAAGGGTCGGGTTTTAAAGGCCAAAAATTCAAACGCTAACTTTCAGGCTTTTGTAAAAGTGGATAAGGGTTGACCGCGCTGCCATTGATATAAATCCCATAATGGACGTGCGGCGGCGTGCCTTTGGCATTTCCGCTGTCGCCAACATAGCCAATAATATCGCCACTACTTACCCAGTCGTTCGGGCTGATATCGGCATAATCTTCTAAATGGGCATAATAATGCGCTGCGCCGCCCGGCCCAATGATGACCACCACGCGTCCGCCTAAAGCATCTTCGCCAACTTTACTGACAATGCCTTGCGTCGTTGCTTGAATCGGCGTACCGCGCTTGGCAAATATATCAATACCCTCATGCTTTCGACCTTGGCTACGCGCCGCGCCCCATGTATCGGTTAAGTGTCGTTCGGGCAGTGGGCTAGGTAAGCTATTTTCTGTCGGTAATGCTTGTTGTAATAAACTAAGCTGTTGCCATTTTGCTAGTACAAACGACTGAGTTTGCTCACTGATACTGGGTAACAGCCTATCAAATACAAATAACAGCATCAGTAACACCGCCGCCTTGATGAATACACTTAGTACACGGTGTAAAAGATTCGGCACTTTACTTGGGCTTGGCTGCGGGTTATTACCATCTGCTAGCATTGATATCTCTTTTTTAAATTAACGCTTATCGATAGTATAAGAGCTAACGCCACTATTCTTTGTATGCCATTGTTATCTTTAGCTTTTATCCCCATAAATATATTGTTGCTTTTCAAGCTCACCTATTTTTTAGGTCTATGTAGAAAACCTATCTTGCTACCTATTTTTAAATAATGATGGCCAACTTTTTATGACCGACACTGCGCTGATTATCGATACCGAAACCGACCAAGGCCGTGATCCGCGGCCGATTCAAGTGGCAACGATTGACGTAGCGACAGGATTTGAGTGGATGAAATACTTTAATAGTGGACGCTCGATATCGCCGGTTGTGATCAAAATCCATGGTATCACCGATGATGATGTCGCCGGTCTTGAGCGTTTTGAGCTTGAGCAATTTGAGTTGCCGCAGTATTTAATTGGCCATAATGTGCGCTTTGATTGGCGAGTGATTGGCAGTCCTTCTACTAAGCTTATCTGCACCGTCAGACTGGCGCGCGTGGCCTTTCCAGAGTGGAGTGCTTATGGTCAGTCGAAATGTATCGAGCAGCTATTAGGTAAAGGCAAAGCAGGTAAAATGACGATTGCCGCTCATGATGCGCTGGGTGATGCGCGTATGTGTTATCTGCTATATCAGGCCTGCTGTGAGCGCCTAGCAATTGCGCCGACAGACTTTGCCGCAGCGCACGCTATCGCCAATAGAGCTAATCCACTGAGCAAAATGCCCTTTGGCAAACATAAAGGCATGCTGATTAAAGACGTGCCAATTAGCTACGTCAAATGGATGCTAGGCAACATTCATAATATGCAGCCGTCGCTGTATTCTGCGTTGACCAAGCGTGTGCAAGCAGAACAGGCAGCAAAAAACACGCAAGACTAGATAGACTTGCGCTTGAATGGCTGAACTAAACAAAACTTATTGCTGCTTGGCTAGCCAATCGACTGCCATTTGCCAAAGCTGCGGGGCTTTAGCGTTGGTTTTGCTGCTAAAATAGCGCATATGACCGATACTATTTAAGCCAAATTCTTCGGGGTCAAAATAGCGTTTTTCGACTGGCATTTTGCTAAAGACGCGAATCATATCATCGATATTTTTGCTATTGGCAATCTCATCATCGCTAAAGCCAAGCCACAATGCTGGTATGTCAATCTCATCGTAAAAATGGGTGTGAATACTCTTACCAAAAGCGGTTTTAATATAGCCTGCGCCATTGCACCACTCGCGCCATTGACGAGCGACGCCGCGTGGTAGTGGCTCGCCCATGCCGATTTTATGCGCTGGCGTATAGCCTAGCGTTAAGTTGGTGAACGGGATAAAGGCGTCCATAAAACCCATTGCTTTGAGTTTATACGGCATGTCCATATTTTTGATTTGCCCTGATGAACAAGCGACGTTAAATACTGAGGTAAGCGCCTTATAATTTGGCATCAAACCTATCAGCTGACCGCCTGCGCTATGACCAATCAAATGATAAGTGGCATTATTAAATTCGTCTTGCAAGGCATCAAGGACGGCTGGCATGTCATGACGCCCCCAACTGATTAAAGAGGCATCACATTTTGCCAAATCGGTGCTAAGTGATTCGCCGATACCTTCGTTATCAAAGGTTATGACCCCAAAGCCACTTGCTGCTAAATAAGTGGCAAAATTATGATAAAACTGGCGTTTGATACCAGTAGCCGGCGCGATCATGACTGCGGCTTTTACCTCTTCTTTAGGGCGATAAACGGTCGCTGCTAATGCTCGATTGCGCTCAGTCATGATGCTTAGGGCGTAAATATCTGTTTGATTATGCGGATTTTCCATGGTTTAACCTTCATGTATTTTTGTCATTTTTATAAATAAGAGTTTTTATCAGTCAGTGTTTTGGGTAAATAAAAATGCTTGCTAGGCACTCGGCGTTTAAAAACCAGCGTTTAATAATCAATATTAAGCGTGCAGTCATTAAGCCGTGATTGGTTGCTTACTTTATAGCCTAGCTGGGTGATCACCGCATGATGACTTTGCAGTAACACTGCTTATGGTAAAATAAATCTTAGTGAGGAAGGTAGGCGAAAATGACTTCTAAGTTCTATGAGCAAGCTCGACGTTGTATATTTTGAGCGCTATTTTTCAGCAATATTTTAATTATTATCGATTAAGCAGTATGTATTTTGACCAAATAACACATATCAATAAACTACTATGCATGAATAAACGTGTTTTAATAGCTAAGTATTTAATAAGAACAATGTATATAAAATTAAGGAAAATCTATGCAAATGAAAATTAACAATGACACTTATGAAGTCATTACCAGTCAAGACATTACCAATATTGAAAAAGCCGTGGATAAATCAGCGCTCACCATGCCACTGGTGGCGGTTTATTGTGGCTCGCGTTTGGGCAATAATGACGTTTATGAGCAGGCAGCGCGTGAGCTTGGCAGTGGGCTTGCCGATAATGGCATGGGTTTGGTCTATGGCGGTGCGAGCATCGGGCTGATGGGCGCAGTCGCTGATGAAGTAATCCGAGGTGGCGCACAAGCGGTCGGCGTGATTCCAACCTTTATGCTCAAGCATGAAATTGCCCATGAGCAGCTGACGCGCCTGCATTTGACCGATACCATGCACACCCGTAAAACGGTGATGGCAGAGTACGCTGATGCCTTTATTACCTTGCCGGGCGGGCTTGGGACACTAGAAGAAATCATGGAAATCGCCACTTGGCGTCAGCTATATCAGCATGAAAAACCGATGATTATTCTTAATATCAATGGTTTTTATGACTGTATGATTGAGCATTTAAAGTATACTGCCGAGCAAGGATTTATGAAGCAACAAGACCTTGAGCGTTTGGTCGTTTGTAATAGCATTGGCGAAGCGATTGACATGCTAAAAACCGTCGTAAAAATAGATGACGCCGTTGATACCGAGAAAATGGCGGGAAACTAGCAGCAGGTATCTTTATCAATAACTAAATACAAAAAAGAGAGCAAGGCTAACATTAAGCCTTGCTCTCTTTTTTGCTTTGACTTTATTAACATTTAAATCATTTTAATTCGTCTCATAAATACCATGATTCACGCCCGCCATTGCCAATGGAAAGCCGCGCTCTTGTGCTAAATGACGCGCGACTTTATCAATTGCTTCGCTATCATTTTGTGCCAAATACGCCCATTCATGCGCATAACGCTGATGGTTTTCTGGTGCCTCAAAATCAACCAAACCAAGCGTCGTCAATTCATTAACGATTTGATCGGCAGCAATCAGCGTCGATGAGGCTTTGACGTTTTCTGCCCGCGCGTAGCGAATATTGGAATATAAGCTCACATCGGCAACGCGCAGCGTATCGTCTTGCCCCGGTATTTGCTGCCCGCCGTATAAGGCATTGCCAACCGTACGCGCGCTATGAAAGGTCGGGACGAATTCAGCCACGTAATCAATGGCTTGCTGGCTGCGCGCTTGTAGTGGCGCTTTATCCCAGCCGTCCTCGATATAATGCAAGTATTGCGACGGCAATTTCGGTTGCGCGCTATTTTTGTTAGAAGCAACCAAACCATCATCAAATAGGGTGATAAATTTACTCATGCCATGTATTTGAAAATAACCATCAGGGTAGGGTGTTAGCTGCGCCATGCCCTCTGGGGTACCGCGCTCACCGTAAATGATAATCTCTGGTATTTGCCCGCCCGTATCGTCCCAATGAGTGATATAAGAGGATTTAAACTCGACCATACGCGTGACTTTGACCCCGACCATATCATCGATGATACCAGTACGAAAACCACAAGCGTTGATTAAATAATCAACTTCGATAGAATCGGTTTTGGCTTCAGTATCAGTATCAGAGCTCGCTGCTTGTTGATAATCAATGCGCCATTTGGTCACATGATGGTCAGCATTTGAGCAGTTTTCACAGTCGATTGGCATCACTTGTTTCACCTGCGTATCGGTAAAGACATGCGCGTGCTCATAGCCTTCTAAAGCCACTTGTGCAGACGCTGCCAAACGGAAGATATTCCAGCCGTATTCTTGTACGACAATCAGCGGAAATTTAACCTTATTTAAATCCAAATACTTAGCAACTGGTATCATCCATTCATCAACCGTGCGCGGCACCGCGACTTGCTCGCGCTCAGATAAGGCAATCAGTTGCTCATGGCTGTAGAGCTGATAGTAGTTTTCAGGTTCGCCAAGCACTTTATTATTGGCGTCTTCGGCGATAAGCTCACGATAAGCGTCGGTTAAGATATCTAAGCGTGGCAATAAATCCTCAGGCAAACCTTCATCGCGCGTCGGCACTGCAAATACCGTTGGGCGTACATCAATGGTATAAGGATAAAGGCGCAGAATATCGATGCATTGTTTGAGTAGGGCAACGCAATCTTCATCAGGTATTTCACGATATAGATTGCCGCCAGCATGCAAATGACACATCGGCGGCCCGTCAATTAGCGAGGTGTTTTTTTCAAATAAATACGTCTCAAGGCCTAATGCCGCAAGGCGAATCGCGATGGTTGCACCCGCTGTACCGCCACCGAGAATACCAACCCGTTTGCTAGCAGGCACTTGATTGTTCATAACAGAATGAGTCATTGTCGTTGTTATATCCTTAGTCGCATTCCTATATTCAGTTAGTAGGAATGGCTCGGCGTCTTTGTGAAATAATTCGTTGCTAAGTTTCTTTTCTTAAGTTTTTTATATTCGCCGTGCTTATATGTTAAATAACGTGTTTTTCTAATGCGTATGTTTTTTCATGCAAGGCTACCGATATGCGTACAGCGAACCCTAAGTTCAACAGTCATTTTAAACCGCCATAGTCATATTTCTCATTGTGTAGTAATTCTTAATATAGGTGTCTTATTCTACGAAAAAATTACTCAAATTAGCATGGCAAAAACGTAAGTAGATGCATAAATTTTGTCAAAGGACGGCAAACAAGGAGCGACTAAAACACAGCTTTGTAAAAGCATTTTTAAAAAATTGAAGAGCAAACTTTATTTAATTTGTAAAATTTATGTGCTTTTGTAAATTTATATGATGCGAAAAATAACTGATTTTATGTCTGTGCTATAGTAAAAATACTTATGGTCAGCTTTAAGCCGTTTTTTGCTTTAAGGTTTAGAGCTGCAGACCACAAGAAGCTATTTAAAAGAAGTAATTTAAAAAAAACCACTATTAACAAGGACGTTGTTATGAAACATATACTTATGTTATCTGTTATTTCTGGTGCATTGGCGCTTAGCGGCTGTTCTACGTTTAACAATATGCTGGGCAAGGACGATTCTGGCATGCATGAGGTGCAAGCGACCACTAAAAATACCGCGCCAGTTGCCAGTAAAAATGGCATGTTGGTCGATGCAACCAATCATATGACCTTATATACCTTTGCTCTGCACACGACAAAAAAATCATCCCCACCCGATTTTCATAGGTTTAGGGGTTAAAAAGCTAACTAACTGTCGAAGTACAGTCTTATCATTGTTAAAAAACACCAAACGAAGACCCTCAATCAACACATCCAGACCAAGCGCAAACAAACTGGCTTGAGGTCGAGCGTTTGACTTCAACTTGCGTTTTAACGGCTTATCTTTGTCTTTATAAATACCGACATGATAAGCCCAACAAAATGCTAAGGCGTTCACTGCGACTAATTTGCTGACCCGATCAAGATGGGTTAAGTGGGTATCTTCAAGATTAAAGCCACGGCCCTTTAGACAAGCAAATAAAGTCTCAATTTCCCAACGCTTAGCATAGCTTGTCATCGCATCCACTGTTTCTAGTTGATTGGTTGCGACAATCACTAAACCATAGTCTTTATCACGCTTGGCAAATACTCGAACCAAACAACCATCGACAGTCAGTATTCGCCCATGTCGATATGTTTCTTGATGGCTAACATGGCGCAATAACTCTTTAATCTGTACCAACTTGCCATGATGATTCTTAACTTTACTGTTCTTCTTAATCCGTATGGCAAAGGGTATGTGATTATTGGTGCGCCAGTTAAACCATTTTTCGCCAACAAACTCTCTGTCTGCTACTATCATCTCAAGGTTATCTTTGCCAAATTGTTTGATAAACCGCTCAATAAGTTCACAGCGTTCAAGATGGTTTGTATTACCTCGCTTATCTAGCATGTGCCAGTATAAGGGGATGGCTATCCCTTTATATACCACCCCTAGCATAAAGATGTTGAGGTTACTTTTACCCCATTTCCAGTTGGTGCGGTCAATGGTTAAGGTGACTTTGCCTAGTCCAAATAGTCGATATATCATTAAAGCTAATTGATCGTAGTCTATCCTCACTTCGGCAAAAAATCGCTGTAGTCTGCGATAGTGACTGTCGGTCTTGCCACCCTTAGGGAGGTGTCTTGCTATTTTTTTTAAGATTACTGCTTTGAGCAGTAATCAGGGCTATTATCATTAGGCTCAAACAATTGTTTCTTGCCTTGTTCATGCTCAGGTTTTGGGTTAAAGTTTCACTAAGTCTGTTAAAGTTTGGCATGGTCTGATTCGTCTTAAAAATTACTATTATGCCTTTGCTTTAACAGACTTTTTTGTTTTTTTTGTCGTGTGCAGAGATACCTTTGATAAAGATTCTATGAATAAATCAGAATGTGGCTCAGCTTGTCTGGTTGCTTGGCCAGCGTTTTTGGCACCGAGTAATGCCAAAGCATCAGGGCAGTTCGCCGCCTTTAAACGTGAAGATGGCAAATATCAATGGGCGATGAATGGTAAACCTTTATACTTTTATGCCAATGATACCAAGATTGGCGATAAAGATGGCGACAACAAACTTGGCGTTTGGCATATCGTAAAAACCAAATAACTTTCCATTTTTCCAAAAGTAAGTTTTCCATAAAAAAGGCAGCTAGCGTGGCTGCTTTTTTATGATTATTTATGTGGTTGTTTGACTCAACATAATGGCGTTAAGTCGAGTTCATGGCATGGTTTTATCGTAGAAGCGGCTTGCATCGAGTAGCAAAAACCGTTAAAATCGCGGTTTGATTTTCCCGCTGGGGAAAGGCTAAGTGAGCAGCGGTGTGGTGTTGGGTGCTGGAATAAGCCAGTGACGTAATTGCCAGACTGACAGATGTCCTTAGTGCCTCAGTTACGTATGTTAGTGTGCTTGATAGTCAAAATGCCATTAAGTAACAGCGCTGTACATACATCGGACATAGAGAGTTTATTATGCGTAAAGATATCCATCCTAATTACCAAGAAGTTTTGTTCCATGACACCAACGCTGACGTGTTTTTCTTAACTCGCTCAACCGTTAATACCAAAGCCACTCGTGAATACGAAGGTGTCGAGTACCCATACTACCCACTTGATATTTCAAGTGCGTCGCATCCGTTCTATACTGGCGAACAACGCAAAACGTCTACTGAAGGCCGTGTTGCAAGCTTCAACAAACGCTTTGGTGCGTTTGGTGGCCGTAGCAAGAAAGCTGCTGATTCTGCTGAATAATTTATACTTATGGTATAAATATATGTCGCGAAGCAGTCTTTTGCTAAGCAATAAAAAACCGCTGAATATTCAGCGGTTTTTTTTATCTAAATTTTAATGTTCAGTATTTGCACTAATCAGCTACTTAACTTAGTAGTCGACGAATCTAGCAACGTCACAATCAATTCTGCCACTTGCTGCGCCCAATAACCATACATCAAACTGCTTGGATGAAAACCGTCGCTGGCAAACATCACTCTGATATCGATCGGCGTGCCGTTAGAGTGTTCTTCTATCATGCGTGCAAAGTCCGTTGCCATGTAAGTGACATTGTCATGAGCGGCACAAATTTGCTGTAAGCTATTATCAAGGATAGCGGCTTTGGCGCCAACGAAGTTATTCAATGGCGCAGGTATCGCAGGCATTTGTGCCATCGGCGGTAAGCTCAAAAAAACCAGCTCGCGTACGCCGAATTTACGCTGGGCGATAGCAATAATGTTTTCAATTTGCTGTTGCCATTGAGCCGCAGAGACTTTGGAGGTAGTATCATTAACGCCGACACTTAATACCATCACATCAATAGGTTGGCTCGGTGCAGGCAACACATAAAGCCTGCGCAAAATATCAAAGCTGGTATGCCCCGTGGTCGCTTGTAACGACCAGTTTAAGGTATCAAAAGCGCTTTGGATAGCAGCCTGCTCAGTCAACATAGGTATCAAATGACCGACCAGCGCCTCTTGTTGGGTCTGACTACCGACGCCAGCCGCTGCCGAATCACCAACGACCATCAGGTTCAATATATTATTGCTTTTACCCTTTGAGGTAATAGGCGAGTTATTGAGCTGAACCTGTCCATGACGCTCGCCATTTGGCTCAGGTAGGCGTACAGTATCACGCTTGATTTTGTGCCCTTGATAAAGGTAAACAGGAGCAAGCAGCACGTCCTTAGCAGCAGCGGTTATTTTATTTTGCATTTTTTTAGTAGCTACCATCCTGCACGCTCCCGAATCGTAGTGAGATTGTCTTCAATAAGTAATTTACCATCGATATATACATCGCGTAATAGGTTATCTGCAGCTGTCGTTAAATTATCCGCTTTAATGGTATCTATGTTGCCTTTGCTATTTTTTATGAGTGCCAAACGGCCTTTTTTTGAGCGTTTTGAGCGACTGGTGACGGGGTCTTTATAGATATCTTTCCATACGCCATCGATAGAGATGGCACTGGCTTTCATCGCCAAGCTCATGGTATCGCGATTGACTTGCTGCAATAAGCCGCCGCCCATGCCAAAGGTGATATTGTCGGCGCTAAAACCTGCGTTCAAGACCACATCGATGATTTTGCCTAAGCTTTGCGGGCTGATACCGTCGCCTTGGATAATGCGTACATAGTCGGGTAGCACTTTATAACCCTTGCTATTGATGGTGGTGCCAAATTTTACCGCCAAGCGCTCTAAGGCTTCGCGCACGACTTTTGCCGGATCGCCGCTATCTGGACGGATAACCAAAGTCCCGCCCATAGTTTTGACGTCGTCCTTTAGGCTACCGCCCCAAATATTATCAATGGCATTCCATAAGTCATAGCTGTCAGATACCACAGAAAAACTTTTACCAGCGCCGCCAAATTGTTCAATCATATTGGCAAAGGCGGCAGTTTCTCCGTCGCGACCCCACGCCGTCATGGTGCTATGCTCAGCAGCAGGGATAGAAAAAGCAGCTATTTCTTTGTCCATGTGATACCAGCGGCTGGCGGCAACCAAGGCCGTCATCGAGTCGGTACCAGCAAAGTTCACCAAATGCGCAAGACTACCAAGGGCGACAGATTCTTGACTAGACGCACCGCGCGAACCAAAATCATGCAAACGGAAAATCAGCGACTCGGTATTGTCGGCAGATTTTTCTAGTGCCTGACGAATGATGCCTTTGCAATAGTGCGAGACGCTAGCGACGGTTGAGGGATACCAAATCGCACGTAGTAGCGCCGTTTCGATATAGCTTGGGAGCCAATAGAACTCAGGGTCAGTATTAATAATTTGGCAGACCACATTGGATGCTGGAACGACGCTGCCTTCAGGAATGGCTTCGATGCGCAGTGGCAGATAGCCGCCATACTTATCGACTAACAGCTCCCAACCGGCACGGTTAAAGGTTAAGCCATGGGCTTGAATGACCGTTTCGGCTTCATCGATATCTTGATGGGTAATCGGCGTGCTAAGGTATTCTTTGATAAAGGCTTGCAAGCCAAAAAATACCACATCGTAGTCACCTTTGCGCGCTTCGATATAGCTTGATAGATACTCGCTACCGCTTGGATATTGCACCCAATGCGAGGTTTTATAGCTGTCGCTATTTAAGATTAAATTGTTTAAATTGCTGGTGTACATCACAGAGCTCCTCTGCTTTTAGATGCTGCAGCTGTTTTTTAATAACCGCTGCGGCGGTGAACCATTGCCGTCTATCGGCGCTGGCGTGAAAAATGGTTAATAAAAATTGCATAGGTAAATGGTAACAAGCTATAAGCCAACCATTTTGGTGATAATCGCATAATGGTCTTCAAACATCATGGTCGCATCAAGCTCTGCCAGCGGTAGCCAAAACGCTTTGGCTGCATCGTCGCCACCTTTGACTTTTGGCAAGCCTTTTGGGTCGTTTTTTAGCTGAAAATAAAAAGCTTGAGTAATCGTACGCCCACGCGCCGAGCGATACGGGTCGTCAAAGGTATGCTGACTATGACAAGAGCCGCGTAGTACCGGTTCAGGCACTTTCAGGCGCGTCTCTTCGCGTAGCTCGCGGATACAGGCATCAAATAAGGTTTCTTTTGGATTCAAAAAGCCACCCGGTAATGCCCACAGCCCGCGTCCTGGCATACTGCGGCGCTCAACCAATAAAATGTGCCCTGATTGTACGACGAGCGCATCAGCGGTCATAAAGGTCGGTGGGTAGGGCGCAGATTCCCATTGTCTTTTATATTTATCGACAAAATCGGCTTCTTCATGCAGGTTTTGATAAATAACAGTCTTTTTAAAGTCATTGAGGACGTTGCGGGTTGATTCAGGGGTGCGCTCAGGCGTTGGTGTGGCGCCCATTAAATAGCTGTCACGAATAGGGGTGGCGGATAAATTGTGATAATTGGGCACAGAAACCGACGCCCAATTTGGGAATAACGATAAATAATACGATGAGCTGTCTTTTGAATGACCAATCAGCCCAATATCGCCTTCTAAATGGCCGGTGACGGATTTGACGCCTGCCTGCACGTATTGCAGCCAACGCGTGTCATTGTAGAGCGCATCGTCGAGACCGACGCAATGAATTCGAGCTGCTTCTGCTGGCGAGTAGGCATTTTTTATCATCGTCGCCCGCTCAGCGACGCTAAATGGATTACGTAGGCTGCGCGGGAGGTTGGCAGAACCGATCAGCATAATGACGTTATCGGCACGTTTTAATGCTTCATCGACCACTGCCTTGTGCCCGCAGTGAAACGGCTGGAAACGTCCAATAAATACCAAATAACGGTAGTCTCTATTGTTGTCTTTATCCGAGCTTTTATTCGAACCTTGCTCTGCTGATTCACTCATAACGGCCAACTCCTAACTTACTGCTATCAATTATCAATTCAAAATGTCTCAAAGAGGCTAATACTGACACAGCCTATATCTGGCTGACAAGTATAAAGATGTTTAGTGCGGTGACCTTATGGTTTCAGCAAATGTTACGTGATGGCTTTTAAGCCATGATTTTTATTCTAAAGGACAATATTTTTATAAATATCATTCATTCGACATAAAAACGATATAGAGAGATGAAACGTTGTTTTTTGCATCCTCTGTCGGCGTAGGCACAGCACGCAAGAAAAACAACGTTTCATTGAGCGACTTGATAGCTAAGTATCTGATTTATTTGGATTCGACTATATAAAAGCAAAAACCTTTCTAAAGGCTAGAAAGGTTAAGGTTAGAAAGGTTTTTGCAAAAGCTTGGAAAATTAAAAATATCAAATCTCAAGTGTTTTGATTTTTTCTAAGCCTTGCTGCTCAATGACGGCAGTCAAACCTTTATCTTCTTCAATACGTTTGACAAAGGCATCAAGGTTTTTATAGTCAGATAAATCAATCTCAAACTTTTTCGCCCATGTTAAAGTGATGTATAAGTAAATATCAGCCGTGGTTTTGCTGCTTGTTAGATAGTCGGTTTTACCGAGCTGCCTGTTGGGCAGTCTAAGCAAATGGGCGATTTTTTCTTTGGCCTTTTGTTTTAAGCTTTCTTGTGCATCATCCCCTTCAACGAAGCCATCAGGGCCAAAGAGCGGGGCAAAGGCTTTATGCAGATCGGCATTTAAAAACCCTAGCCAATGCATCAGCTCACCTTTACCAGCTGGCGAGGTATCTGAGCCAAAGATATTGGCATCTGGATAACTGGCATCGATATAGACTTGGGTGGCAATGTTTTGGGTAATAATAATGTCGCCATCGACGATGGCTGGCACCGCACCTTGCGGATTGATACGTAAATATTCTTCTGATTTGACCGAATCGTGATCTAACAGCTTAAGCTCGTAATCTGCGCCCGTCCATTCGAGGGCGGTGTGCGGTACAACGGCGCAAGTTCCTGGTATGACATATAACTTCATAAATTACTCCTTTGGATTTATTATGGCGTTCAATCCAGTCTAAACAGCCAATCTGGCCAAGTCAGTTGTGTTATGTGAAGTTAGTTTTAGGAGATGTAGCATTCTGCTGTTTGCGTCATTTGACCTATTCTAATCTGCAAGTTTGCCCTGCATGTTGCTCAATCCACGCGGCGACGGTTGGCCAAATCTCTTTGGCGGCAGGGCGGCTATTTAGGATGCGGCTATGGGTGTAATCATCCAAATCGCCACTACTTCGCGCATATTCACGAAAAACGTTGACTGAGTTTTTGTTGAGCGAGTGATTAAAGTCGTTAAAAAGTGACAGGCAACCTTGAGTTGGCGAGATGAATTTATCACCCTTGGCGCTGATGGCATAAATGGGTATAGTAATATTCGGCATATATTGTCGATAATCAAAAATCGCACTTTCCGTAGTATTTTGCTGGCGAGCGCTGCTATCAAAAGCACTTTTCTGAATACCATTCGCATCTATATCACTTTGCTGAATAAAACTGCTGTGAAAGTTTTTATGCAAATTCCACTCATACCATTGATTCATGGTGTGATGGCTTTCATTGATGGGTCCCAGTTTGAGTTTTTTGGCCGGTATATAGCCAAATATACGCGTAAATAGTTTAGCGGCGACTATTTTAAAATAGTTCTTCGGATTGACGATGGCGCCGTACACTTGGCAAGCAAACATGCTGATGCTATTTATTTTAGCGATATACTGCGGATTTTGAATGAGAAACATCGTTAAGCAAGCGCCGCCGCCACTATGGGTGACGCAGTGTAAATTGCTGAGCTTTAATGTGTTCAATAAATAATCAAAAGTGGCGGCAAAATCATAGGTGGCGACAGTTTCGAAATTAAATTTGTCTGTTGGCAACGAGCTTGCGCCATGACCGCGCCATTCCATGATATAGCAATGATGTCCAAGCTCAGCTAAGTATTCGGCGATTTTTAAACAGGTTTTTTTGTCCGAAAAAGTGCCATGAGTTAAGAAGATGTTTTGTCCTTTATGAGCATTAACAATAGATAATTGATGGCTTTTTTCATTATCAAAAACTTCCCAAATAGCGATTTGTACGGCATCTTTGGTCGTTATCAATGTTAGATTCTCAGTCAACATACTGCTCTCTCAAAATAGTTAAGATTCTGATATTTATTCTTTTAAAATTTTCATAAGCTCTTTGGTGCATTCTACGCCCGCTAGACTTGATAAGTCTCCATGCCGTCTTTATATACTATGAAGATAAAGGCAGCTTACTATAGGTAAGCTTTATTAAAAATAGCCATCGCTTAAAGCCTCAGTGCTTAAAAACCGCTACTGCCAATTCACACTAGCCTAGTCGGAATTATGCGTTAAGTGCGCTATAATAGACACCATAAAGAGCCATAAAGAAATTTCCATTACGGTCAAAGCATTAAAACGATAAGCCAAAATGATGGTAATTTCATTAGTCCCAACCTCACACAGACGACACAGTAGACGTGGCCAATATAACGCTTGTGTCATAACACATAGGAAGCATTATGAGTGAACACAATCCAACTGATACTCAAGTAGACCCTGCTGCCGATTACGAGTCAGCATTAGATACCGAGCAAACCGAAGTCAAAAGCAATATCACCATTACTGAAGCGGCGCAAGGGTATTTGGCAGAATTACTGGCGAAACAAGAGACCAATGGTATCGGCGTGCGTATTTTCGTCGAGCATCCAGGTACACCGCGTGCCGAATGCTGCATGGCGTACAATCAACCGGGCGAAGAAGACAGCGCTGATTTAAAACTGACTTATGATGATTTCTCGGCATTTATTGAAGCGGCGTCCGTGCCTTATTTAGAAGATGCGGTGATTGATTATAATAAAGACCGTTTTGGCGGGCAGTTGACGTTCCGTGCACCAAATTCAAAAGTGCCAAAAGTCGGCGCTGATGCCAGTGTCGAAGAACGTATCAACTATGTCCTGCAGTCGGAGATTAATCCAAGCTTGGCTGCTCATGGCGGTGATGTGCAGCTACTTGAATTGGTTGAAGAAGAAGGCGTTGGTTTGACCGCCGTATTAAAATTCGGCGGTGGTTGCCAAGGCTGTTCAGCGGTTGATATGACCTTACGTCAAGGCGTTGAAGTGCAGCTAAAACAACAAATCCCAGAGCTGACGCAAGTCATCGATGACACGGATCATACCCGTACCGAAAACGCTTACTATAAATAAAGAGTAATGAATAAGCATATTTATAATACCCCACTCTCAACTTGAAATAAGCAAATCAAACTGAAGAGGCGGATTACCAAG
>CAUPWW010000016.1:0-63942 GCA_963515535.1 uncultured Psychrobacter sp. | reverse complement strand
TATAATTGTGCTTAGTTTACCAAGTTTAGTTGTACGGTTTCTTCAGCATAGCTCAGTTTCTCTGCTTACAGAAAAACCCTCCACATCAAAAAAAATGTAGTCTATATCGGACACTTGTTTTAATCTATATAAAGCCTTACGTACGGCACTTAGGTTTGTATTTGCGTAATGGCTTGAGATTTCTTCTTTTATTATCTTTTGTTCCAAGTACTTCCGATATCTAGACAGGAGATGCGGGTCAAAAACTATTAAGATATTTAAGGGTACAGTTCCATGCAGATCTGATAAGAACTTGATAAACGACGTGCTCGCAGCTCTATAGTTACTCTTGCCTGATTCTGAGGCGACAGTCTTACAGTATGAAGCAAATAGTTGCTCAACCTGAATGAAAGGTTCTAACTTTGAAGGAATAAAAAAATCATTAGTAGCATTTAATTCTCTTGATGCAAGTCTATTAAAACGGTCTATCTGACTTTCACTGGAATTTTTTCTATTGACATTCGCTTCGCTTGTTCGCTCAACAACACTTTTATAATTTGGATCAATGATCCCAAGTTTTTCTAGATCATGATGGATTAAGTCAAAAGCACTTCTAACAGCGTTGAACTTTAAAGTATATTGTTTTATAGGTAATTGTTGTGAAGACATTCGACTAAGACAGATCTTATTGCCAAAAATAGGCAATTCACGCTTTTCTTTTTCAGATAACTTTCTATACCAATTCAGAAGTTTTCTTCGGTTTTCGAGGCCAGTAGCCTGGCTTTTTTCATCTAGAGTTACCAAAATTTCTTCTTCAATCATTTTCTCAATTATAGGAGATGTAAGCTCTCTGTTTTCAGATGCAGCAAGATATGAGATTCCTACTGCATTTTGTATATATTTGATAGACACCCCAAAGCCTAAAGGGTTTTTAGCCGTGCTAATTGGTATTTCCCATAACGCTTCTGTATCCGCAGTTGTTTTCAGTACCCATTCTATGACAGCCGCTTCGGCGACATTAATCGGTTGTTTTTCTTCAAATTCTTTAAAGTCTGTATCCATGATATCTAGCTCAGAAAAATTCTCATGAACCTTCTCGATAGTTATTCCGCCGTTTTTCATTTGATGCCCTTAATGCCAATTCTTAACTGCGTCTGTTCAGATAAGCGCTTCATTTTCTCAGCTTTGGTTAATGTATCACCATTCTTGTCACACATGCTCTTGTAGATATCTTGAGGAATACTAGTATATGTCTGTGTAGTATAAAGATGGTTGTGGCCTAAGCATTTTTGCACAATAGCAAGCCGATCTACATAGTTAGACCCTAAATCCTTTGACTGTAGTATTGAATAAGCGTTGCCATGCCGTAGCTTGTGGGGAGAAATCATTCGATTGAGTCGACCGTGTTTGATTGCGCGTTTACTTATACGTTCAAGTAGCTTACTGATTGAATTTGGGGTGTAAGGAGTGCCTTCAGCATTAAGGAACGCTGGTGTTTCAGATGGCTTTGAATATTTACGAGCGTATTTTTTATATAAGGGAGATGCGTGGTATTTTTCCACACGTTTGATAGTTACTAAGCTAAGCAAAGTCCAGCGTGGCTTAATTTGATTACCACGGCCCTTACTTCCTTTAACTTTCAAAGATACATAGTCGGGATGAATAGGCAGGTCAGTATCGCGGGAAATATATTTTTCAGAATTAAGGCTAGTAATATCTTTAAAGTCTTGAAGAGTAACTCTAGGTAGTTCTGAACGACGTAAGCCAGAGTCGTATAAAAACTGGAGTAAAGCTCTTTCTCGTTCTGAATCAGTAAATTCAATCAATATAAAAAGCTCATCAAGTGTGCAAGAGCTAATGGGTGTGCGCTTTGGTGGTTTTGATAGCAAGCCATCGCTGTATGGGTTATCTTGTCTAAGCTTATCACGGTCTTCTGTAGGGCTACAAAGGTATTCGATGAAGGCATGTATTGTCTCATCTCTACTTCTAACAGTAGATGAGTTCTTATGATCTTCACGAATTAAAAATGTCAGGTATTCTTGAATTACGTATTTTGGAACTGTAATAAATACTTCATCAGATTCACTGTCATCATAATCTGGACGACTACGAATATAACTTAAGAAGTAGCTTAGGTTTCTACCATAAGTAACTGCTGATTTATAAGAGATTATTTGATGTTTGGTTCGATACGACAAATACTCAGAAACAAGAGGAAGGATCTTGCCATCATCATCAAATACTCCAATACCATTCACTGTTACGGTTTTGTTCAATGATAAGTTTGGAATCTCATTGAGTAAACAAGACTTAGATAAATCTAACTTTGTATCAAAACAAACTTTAACATCCATAATAATCACTATCTCAATACATAGACTAAATTATGTATTGCATTATATATGATTTATTACTCCGTATTGTGCATTATTGTTATGGGGGTATAATAGGAATAAATCCGCTGAGCGCTGATAAAGCTGGCAGGAGAGTTTATTGTCCGCAACGAAAAATTGAAATAAGGTATGACAAGGCGGCAAAGCCACTTGCTCGGCTTCCTTTGGATTCCAGCCAGAGACGATTAAGCGGCGCGAGTTGGGATTGGTCTTTATTTGTTCAATCACGTCGGTAATTTGATCGACGCCATCGTTCTCATAGCTGCCGTCTTCCCGCTTGGTAGCGCCATAATTGCGCCATTGATGACCATAAATGGGACCCAAGTCGCCAGCAGGACGATTAAAGCGCGCGGTTTGGTCAGCGGTCGCCCATTCGTTCCAAATACGCACGTTATTTTGTTGTAGATAATCAACGTGGGTGCTACCGCTTAAAAACCAAAATAACTCATAAACGATCGATTTGAAATGGACCTTTTTAGTAGTTAGTAAGGGAAATCCATCGGCCAAGTCAAAACGTAGCTGCGCACCAAAGTGGCTTAGCGTACCAGTGCCAGTACGATCGCCTTTTTCGCTGCCATTCGTCATGACATGTTTTAGCAAGTCTAAATAGGCTTGCTCACTTTTACTGTTATGGTAACTGCTGGTCATAAAGGTACTCTTTTGCGTGGTTCAAATATGACATTCAATATTTAAACGTATTTTTAATATCTTGTTTGTTTACTCAGGCTTAATAAGCCGCTTGCTTGCCCCAATCATAAATACCGCGTTTATAAGCATAAATCAGCATGATGAGACCAATAATAATCATCGGTGCGCTTAGTATTTGGCCTTTGGTCATCCAGCCAAGTAAAATAAATCCTTGGTCAATATCTGGTTGCCGGAAGAATTCGATGATAAAGCGGCTGAGACCGTAGCCCAATAAGAAAAGTGCAGAGACGGCCATACGAGGACGCGGTTTTGAGGAATACCACCATAAAAACAAAAAGAGCAGCAGACCTTCTGCAAGCGCTTCGTAGAGCTGCGATGGATGACGCGGCAATAAATACTGCCCATTGACCTCTAGCATCCATGCCTGCAACTCAGGGTTGGTTTGTAATTGCTGCGCATCAAATGCTGCGGCTTGTGGGAAGTAAGTCAGCCAATTGTAGCCACCGTCTGAGACGCGGCCCCATAGCTCACCGTTGATATAGTTGCCGATACGACCAAACAGCAGACCCGTTGGTACACAAGGAATAATAAAATCGAGTACTTGAAAAGGGGGCTTTTTATATTTGCGGGCAAAATACAACATGCCTAACAAAACACCAATCATGCCGCCGTGAAAAGACATACCGCCTTCCCATACCTTGAAAAGATAAGCAGGATTTTGCAAAAGCTCGCCAAATTGATAAAACAATACATAGCCAATACGGCCGCCCAAAATTACCCCAAGGGCACCAAAAAAGACCAAATCAGACACCATATCGGTGGTCCAGCCATCGCGTTTGCTACTGCGATACCATGCAAGGCCATAAGCAGCGGCAAATGCCAATAAGTACATTAAACCATACCAGTGCACTTCTACTGGCCCCAAGGACAGCGCTACGGGGTCGAACTGAGGATGAATCATCATAAAGGCATCATATTATTGATAATGGAATGTGGCCCATAATAACAAAATTCATCCGTTGGGAATACTATGATAAGTTTATCGATAAATAAATGGATAAGGGAATAGCGCAAGCAATCAATAGCAAATCGGAGCAAAAACCGCTAAGATGAAAAAAAGTGCTTCAATTTCTAAGGAATCCTTATGCAGCTGCCTTTACCAACATTATCCTTGCTCGGCATCATGGCTTCAGGGCTCACGCTGTGGGTTCCCATCAATGCACAAGCAGCGCTGAGCAATATTGACAGCATCACCATCTATCAAGGCTTGGCAAGCGTCACGCGTACCTTGCCAATCAATGGTAGTGGCGAGCAAACGCTGGTCTTTTCTTGTTTATCGCCGACTATTGACCCAGATAGCATTAGCGTACAAGCACTAGGTAATGTTAACGTCGGTGAAGTCAGTATCGAAACCTTGAGTGCTGAGCAAGCGGCGCAATGTCAATATGGCCAATATCAAGGCGATGCCAAAGTACAAGTCCAGAAAAACACTCTCGCCGATATCAGTGCCGAATTAGAAGCCGCACGCTTAACCAAAGCCTATTTGCAAAATTTGACCAAAGTGACGCAAATTAATACGACTGGTACATTGGCCAATAACGCGCGTGATTTAGAAATGCAAGCGGCCAATATTAATAAAAGAATTGTCGAGCTACAGCAGCGCGAGGCACAAGCAAAAGAGGCGCTCAATCAGCTGCTAGCGGGTAGTACGACCTCAAAACAAAATAGCGTGACCCAAGTCAGTGTACGCACCGCCAGTCGCACGCCAAGTACGGTTAAACTGCATTATCAAGTGCGCGGCGCCAGTTGGGAGCCGACCTATCAAGCGCGCTTAAATACCGACAGTAAGCAGCTGAATATTACCGCTTCTGCCATCATCGCCCAACAAACTGGCGAGAATTGGAACAACGTGCCCGTTGTTTTAAGCAGCGTAAATCCCAATCAAACGACTACCAGTCAGCTGCCACACGTTGAGCGCTTGTCATTATATGAAGAGCAGCAACAAGCCAAATTGTCTCGTTATGCAGCGCCGATGATGAAGATGGAAGCGTCTCCTGTCGTTGTTTCTGCAAAAGACAATTATGGCGGCGGTGCAGAGATGCCGCCACTACCGAGCTTTAGTGTGAGCAGTCAAAACAAAAACGGCATTACCGAATATCGCTTGCCGCAGCGGGTGAGTATTCCTAGTGATGGCAGGCGCGTACGCACGGTCATCGATGAGCAGTCTGGCACTAGCAAACTTTGGCTACGCAGCACACCAAGTGCCGAGACCGCCGCTTATTGGTATGCATCCGCGCCGTTCTTGACGCCTGCTTGGGCTGATGGCTCACTGCAGCTATATCGTGATGATAACTATGTCGGGCAGTCGCACTATAATTATCAAACCCTAAAAGAGCAGGGTATTGGTTTCGGTATTGACCCAAGTTTGCTGGTCAAGCAGCTAACCGATGAGAATAAACAAGGCGATAAAGGCGTGTTTAATCGTCAACAAACCAAAACCATCACTCAAGCGTATCAATTCACCAATCAGCACAATCGCAGCGTGCGCTTGCAGGTGTTAAGTGCTGAGCCAGTGAGCAGTGATGACAATATTAAAGTCACGGCGGCGTATACCCCAGCGATTAGCCAAAAAGACTGGAATGATAATAAAGGGATGGTCGCTTGGGAATTTGATTTACCAAGTAAGCAATCACAAGTGCTGCAATCGACGTATCAAATCAGCTACCCTGCTGATAAAAAACTGAATACCAACTAAACGCTGATAATTTAATATTTATATCAAGGAAAACTATGTGTATAGTCGCCATTGCTTGGCAGTTGTTTGATGAGCTACCTTTGGTTTTACTGTCCAACCGTGATGAGTTTTTGCAGCGTCCGACAGAGCCGTTGCATCAGTGGGCGGATAAGCCTATTTATGCAGGGCGCGATAAACAAAGTGGCGGCACATGGCTTGGCATACATCAACAGCAACAGGGCGATTTTTACGAGCAAAACGGACGCTGGGCGGCGGTATTAAATTTTCGTGATGGTGTACAAGCAAGTCATGATGAGCGCTCACGTGGTGCATTGGTCACCGACTTCTTGATCAGTACACTAAGCCCGATAGAGTTTGCGCGCCAAATCAGTTTGCAAGATTACGCAGGCTTTAACCTTATTATTGGTGATGCAGCGCAAGCGGTCATTGTCAATAATCGTGGTCATGCTCCAACGCCGTTATATACAGGATTGTACGTGCTCTCTAATGGGCAACCAGAAGAAGCATGGTTTAAAACCGAACGCTTGCGTGGTCGGTTACGCCAAGAGGTGTTACCGTTAATTAGCGAAAATAGCGCTCCTGAGTATTGGCAAGCAGCGGCTTTTACCGTGATGTCAGATAACACGCCAGCGCCAGAAAATACATTACCCGAAACAGGTGTCGCTAAGCAGATTGAGCGCGCACTGTCCTCCATTTATATTGAATCTGCTGATTTTAGTAGTATGAATAAAACAGCCATGCCAAGCTATGGAACGCGGACGCAAAGTATTTTAACCTTACGTAAAGAAGATAGGTCAGACAAAAAAATCAAAGCCACGCTTATCAGCCGTGAATGCCAGCATAGGCAAATTTAACATAAAAAAATTCCCCTATGAATAATAGCTATCAATAGGGGAATTTTTTTATGTTTGAATACTTATTCCACTAGCAAATGGTTGTTTTGTTCTGGAATAATCAGTTCTTGTTTAAGTGGTAGTTCGCGCACCAATTCTTGCAAGGCGCGACGATATACCCCGCGTTTAAAATGAATCACTTGTCCGAGTGGATACCAGTAGCTGACCCATTGCCAGTTATCAAATTCTGGTTTACCCTCATCAAAGCGGATATGTTGAGTATTCGGCTCATCTAAGCGCAGCAAAAACCATTTTTGTTTTTGCCCAATACACAAAGGATACTGCCCATGACGCACATAGCGTTTTGGCAGACGGTAGCGCAACCAATCTTGCGTGACCGCCAGTAGATCCACATGACGCGGATGTAAACCGACCTCTTCCCAGAGCTCGCGATACATCGCATCCATCGGCGTCTCCCCGCGGTCGATGCCGCCTTGAGGGAACTGCCAAGCGTTGTGACCAATACGTTTTGCCCACAGAACTTGCCCTTGTGTATTTGCCAAGATGATGCCGACATTGGCGCGAAAGCCGTCTGCATCTATCATGACTAAAACCTTTTAAATTATTTAAAAATAGCTTATTTCGCCAAGGTATAACGACAGCAATCATAGTTATTATAGGGTGATGACCATCAGTACTATGACAAAATAAGATTCATTACCGTTATTAAACCAAGAAACAACCAAAATGTGTAACAGTATTTTGCTATAAAATGTTTCACAAGATTAATACTTTAAAATCAGTGACTTATAATCCTACTTTTGTAAGTAAATTCCGTAGATTTTTCTATTAGTGATAAGTCGCGGTAATGATAGGTGTATAAATACTTAAATATCGAATATTATTGTTAAAGTATAAATAAGGTAGCGGTTTATAAAAAGCAAGCAAGAAAAGGCAAAGGAGGAAAGGGCGTGATAAATCTGGTTTTTGCTTATGTTACACTAACAAAGAACAGTATTTTTTTAAAAAGAGATTGTTTGTCAGAAAATAAGAAACCGTTACTATTTAAATTAAAAATCATATCAAATTAAAAAGCATATAAATTAAGAAGCATGCGCATTCAAAGTCGTAGCAATTAAAATAAGGAATATCTAAGATGTCAGAGTCAAAAGCAAGCGTCACGTGGCAAGAAAATAAAGTCTTTATAGGTGTATCGCCATCAGGACATAACGTCCAAATAGATGCTGATAAAGAAAAGGGCGCCAGCCCAATGGAGCTGATTTTATTAGGACTTGGTGGCTGTGCCAGCTATGATGTGGTGGCAATTTTACAAAAATCGCGCCAACAAGTGACAGATGTACGTTGTGAGCTGACCGCGCAGCGGGCTGATACCATTCCAGCAGTGTATACCGACATTCACATGCATTTCATCGTGACCGGACAAGAAGTCAAAGAAAGCCAAGTAGAAAAAGCCATCAAACTATCGGCCGAAAAATACTGCTCAGCCAGTCGCATGCTGGTGCAGGGCGGCGTCAATGTGACTCACGATTTTGAGGTGATTGCAGGATAGGGGCGAGTATACTGATGAGTCTATTCTTTGGGTTGATTCCCGATAGTGCCGCAGCGGCTATTTGGGCGATGGTGGTAGCAAGTCTGCTGCCACTATTGATGGCGCTGACGGCAAAAGCGCTTGGCGGTTTTAATTTGGCTGACAATGCCCATCCGCGTGATTTCTTACAAGGGACGACGGGAGCTGCCGCGCGGGCCAATGCTGCCCAGCAAAACAGCTATGAAACCTTGCCTATATTTTTGGCGGCAATGTTGGTTGCGATGCTGTTTTTTGTACCGCAATTAATTATTAATATCATCGCTTGGCTATATGTGCTGATTCGTATTGGGTTTTGCGTGGCTTATATTACCAATTTAGCCACCTTTCGCTCTATTCTTTGGGTGCTGTCGATGGCCTGCTCATTGATGTTATTTTATTTAGCGATTCGGGTCAGTTTTTAGCTTACTGCTGCTGTAAGTCCTTGATATTTTTATTTTTAACATCTTTACAATATCGATCATAAAGCGCTGATTATTAGTGCTGCTTATTAGCATGGGCTATTTTGCAGCGCCGCGATAATCACCGCTTTATTTTTTTCTCTTTTGATACTTTCCCACAAGGTTTGTGCTTCAGAGTAACCCTTGGTTAGCATACCAAGCCACTGTTTATAACGCCCGACCAACACCACATCGTTTTTCGCCGCACCCTCTAAAAACCTAATCTGATGGGCAATTAAATCTTGCCATGCTAAGGTTGTCAGTGTTTTTGCGTCGTTATTATCGGCATCAATCTTGGCAATCAAATCGGGACGGGTAACAGCGCCGCGCCCAAGCATCAGATGCTTGGTTCCTGACTGGGCCATACAGTTTTGTGCGTGTTCACTATTCCAAATCTCACCATTGGCAATCACTGGAATATTAAGCGTATTAAAATTTTGGATTTTATCCCAATAAGCGGGCGGCTTATAGCCTTGGGTTTTGGTACGCGCATGAATGGTTAACCAATCGGCACCACTTGCAGCAATTGCTGCTTTGATATCATCCATGCGACTCGTATCGGTATAACCCAAGCGAATCTTTGCGGATACAGGAAGATGAGCGGGTACGGCTCGGCGTACGGCGCTGATAATCTCATACATCACCTCAGGCTCATCAAGTAGCACCGAGCCACCACGATGGCTGTTAACCGTTTTAGCCGGACAACCAAAGTTGATATCAATCGCGGGCGCACCAAGCTCGGCAGCATAAGCGGCATTTTCTGCCATCAATTGCGCGTCACTACCAAGTAGCTGAATATGAATCGGTGTACCAGATGTGGTTTTGGCATCATGATGTAGTTCTGGCACGTATTTATAAAAAACGTGTGCTGGCAAGACAGTTTGGGTGACGCGAATAAACTCACTGACTGACCAATCATAAGGGCAAGCCAAATCTGTGGCAATTTGAGTGAGGATTTGGCGCATCAATGGATCGGTCAAACCTTCCATGGGTGCAAGCAGGCGAACAGGATTGGCAAATAATTGCTGTATGGTGTTTTGGGGTGCTTGAAGTTGCTGATTTTGATTCATGATAGGACAGTCAATGTTATAAAAAGAGGTCGGCAAAGGCGATGAGGTGAAAGATAGACAGGCAGATTAAGTATTACCAAAAATAACCTTTTTCCCTGTCTGCAGTCCTGATACCAAGTCTTTAATATTATGAATATCTAAATTGCTTTGCGCGCGCGTACAAGCAACGTAGAGCAGACGCAATTCTTCTGGGCTAATTTTGACTGCATTGGTAGTTACGTCATAATAAAAATCATCATCGAGCTGCACTTTGCCCCACTCAAGCCCTTTGGCTTTATGCGCGGTTGAGATGACATAATCAGCATTTTCGATACGCGTTAGGCTGTTTACTGCCTGCGTCAACACATTGGTGCCGTGGTCATCGACCAACTTCACCAAGGTTTTAAGGTCGCTGCCTTCATTGGTTTCAGAATATTCTTGGACATCCCCCCAATTATAAAAATATGCCAGTTCGGGCACACCATAAGCCGATTTGCCATTTTTTAAGTTTTCAGCTGCCTGACAAAATTTAAGCATACGATCGGTATCGGCTTGCAGAGCAACTCTATGCCCGAGTTTTAAGCCCGTCAGCAATTGCGACATAGCCGCCGCATTGGTACGGCAAAGAATGGCATCTTTTTTACTATGTACCATACCTTTGTCGGTAGAGGACTGCTTATTTGGATTGCCTTTTAATGGTACTTCTTCTTGTAAAGCTTTGAGCAAGGTATTGGCAATCTCTGCAATCGGCTCGCCAAAGCGAAAAGATTGGGTCAATAAGGTTTGTGGCAACGGCAGTTTTTTCATTGCATTGACCGCCCCGCGCCACTCATAAATCTGCTGATGGGCGTCGCCGACATAAATCACCTGCCGTGGCTGCTGGGTCAAAATCCCCATCATTAATGGATCGGCATCTTGTGCTTCATCAAATAAGATAAAGTCGGCTGGAATACTCGGTTTTGATAGTGCCCACAATTTAAGATAAATATCATGGCCGATACCAGCAGGATGACGGGCATCAATCGACTGTAACCAGCGCTGCTCAACGGCAGGGTAGAGCATGTCGCGCAGCTGCTCGCTATCTGAATCAGCAAGCCAGCTTGGAAATTCAAGATGCCTTGGGGCAGGATAGCTGGCATGCGTACTACAAAAATTGCTCACCGCATCACTGACAAACCGCGACAAGCGCGCTGGCGTTAGGGTAATATATTTATTCACCCCATCCATTTGTCGGCGTACTTGCACCGGTTGCAGACCCAAATCATCACCCAAACGCTTGGGTGAAAATCTCGGTAACGACAATTTAGCGGTAATATCACGCGGTACATGACGATAGGCCAGTGAGTGAAACGTGCGACAATCGACGTGACTAGGGAATTTTTGTCGCGCATCGTTGGCAATGGCTTTATTAAAGGCTAAATATAAGCCGCGACCACGCAAACGCTCACCGATTAATTTGAGCGTCGTGGTTTTTCCGGCACCCGCATAGGCAACCACTTTAAATGACTTATGATCCATCGCCATGTTTAGCGCGTTTAGCTGCTCATCAGTGGGGTCGCTCATATAAGCTGGCATCGATGCGGACATAATAAAGCTACCTAAAAACTAGAATGTGATCAAAAATAACGGCGGTAAAAAAAGCCACTGCATAAACAATGGCTGACGGCTGATAATAACGGTGATAGTGAGACACTCATTAACACTGAGGGTAGTACTGAGCGACTTAAATAAGAAAGCTATTTAAATAAGAAAGTTATATTAACAGATTAGCGTGTTGGCTGCTTTTTGAATAAGTGCCTGATAAGTAAAGTTATTCTTTCTTCAACTCTATATCGTCTGTCAAAGTCAGTTTGCGTTCTTCTTTGATTAAAACTTTCGCTAAAAACAATCCCAGCTCAAACAATAACCACATCGGAATGGCGAGCATCAACATTGATATGCCATCAGGCGGTGTAACGACCGCCGCAACGGCAAAACAGCCGACGATAATATAACGGCGTTTATCTTCTAGACTCTGAATGGAGACGACACCCGCCAATATCAATAGTAAAGTCACCACTGGAATCTCAAAGGTAAGCCCAAACACCATAAACAGCTTGAGTGCAAAGCTTAAATAACTGTCGATATCTGTCATCGGTAAGACGTTTTGCGGCGCAAACATAATAAAGAACTTAAGCACGCCTTTTAGCACAATAAAATAAGCAAACGCTACGCCCGCATAAAATAAAAATATTGAAGACATCAGTACAGGAATAGCGACTTTTTTCTCTTTTTTATACAAACCAGGCGCGACAAACGACCAAATTTGATACAAGATATAGGGCATTGCCAAAAATGCCGCGACAAAGATACTCAGACGTATCGGCGCCATAAAGTTAGAGGTGATATCGGTTGCTATCATCGTTGAATTGGCGGGCAACTGGGCAACCAATGGGTCGGATAAAAAATCATAGAGCTCGCGTGAAAATCCGACCAAGGCCAAAAATATCACCAATACTGCGACGCATATCTTAATCAGATGCCGACGCAATTCAATTAAATGCTCAGTAATCGGCATATCAGCCATTGAGCTTAAGATATCACCAGAGTCATCATGTGCAGCGGCATCTGTGGCAGCATCTGTAATAGCATCGATGTCTGTAGCCGTTACTTTTTCTTGACGGCTTTTTTTATGTTTAAATAACCCCACTAATCATTCTCCTGCTGCTTGGCAGAAGTCTGCTGAATTGATGGTTTGTTTAAATGGTTATCTAATAATGTATCGGCTTTATAATTAGGCAAGTAGGGCGGCTGCGGTAGACGACGCACCTTATCATAAGCGCCAAGACGAAACCACATGTTTTCCCAAGGTCTGTTGATTGCGGTTTGGATTATTTGCTTGGTATGGTCGCTGACATCAGTTTTTAGACTATCGTCATTATTTGAGCGCTGTGATTCTGATGGTTGCGACGCTGTTAATTTTGTATGGGAGTCAGAGCTGTCATAAGCGTAGTCAAATTCTTTTGGCGTTGCTAATGAATGAACGTCTTTTTCATGGTCGATTTTATCGCTATCGCCATGCACTTTAGCAATATTAACTTGATGCGCAGCTTTAAGGTGCTGGTTTTGCGAGGATTCAAATTCTTGCAGGCTGCCGCGCATCTCTGCCATCTCACGGCGCATTTCAGCTTCAGTCTCACGAATTTTAGCCAGCTCTTTTTGCATTTGTTGCCGCGTCTCTGCTAAGTCAAGCTCAGCTTCGATTTCAGACTGCAACGTAGACACCGTGCGGCGAATTTTGGCATACCACTGCCCAGCCGTACGCGCCGCTTGGGGCAGCTTTTCTGGCCCCAGGACGATTAAGGCGATGACGCCAAACAGCAGTAATTCAGAAAACCCAATATCAAACATAAGCGTCACATATCACTATCTAGAGGCAGCACGCATTATACCTTATAGCTTGTGGCTATCATCAGTAGTGGTAGGGCGAACATCGGCGTCATCTACTTTATTAGTTGCCGCACGGTCGGCTGGGTGCGCGTTACCGTCATGATCGAGCACGACTTGCTTTTTTGCATGCTCGGTATTTTCATCTTTTACGGCATCTTTAAAACCTTTGACTGCGCCGCCCAAATCTTTACCGGCATTTCTTAGCTTGGAGGTGCCAAATACCACCACCACCACCACCAATAAAATCAGCCAATGCGTAATGGAAAAACTACCCATGATGCTATCCTTCTGTCTTGGTTTTTAGTCTTTATATAAATACTTTGAGTGTATAGGAAGTTGCTATCGTAAACAAAAAGTATCGACATCTTATGCGAAGTAACACGTCACTATATTATAACCTGCACTTGTGACAAAAAGGTGAAAGCAACAATAATCAAACAGGGTAATGGCTAATCCTATAAAAAGCTATCGCGCGGCTTTTTCGTCAATACCTGAAAGACCAAAGCGTCGGCCTAGCTCGTTTAATACCGCTTCTGATTCTATATCAAACCATGCCAAGCCCACTAAAGTATGGAACCAAACATCAGCAACTTCATAGATCAGCTCGTGACGCGCTTCGTCATACTGGGTTTTATCCACATTTTCATCGCAATTGACTAAGTCTTTGGCCGCGATGATACTTTCTGTACTTTCTTCCCCCACTTTTTCTAATATTTTATTTAGGCCCTTAGCATATAGACTTGCCACATAAGAGCTGTCAGCGTCCGCTTGTTTGCGCTCAGCCAATACCTTATCTAGCTGCTGCAAAATAGAATGAGTGGTAGCCAGTCTGTTATTTTGATGGGTGTGCGAATGGTCTATATCTTCCGCCGCCGTTTCATTCGCCGTTTCATTAATTTCAGGCGTGGCTTTTGCTGCGGCGTTTGTCTGATAAATTTCTGCAGGATCTTTTAATACTTTATCGACGGTTTGCCATTCAGGCGTTTGCCCAGACAAATCTAAACGCTGATAAAAACAAGACTCACGGCCAGTATGACAAGCGATACCGCCTGCTTGCGTGACGCTCAGCACAATCACATCAGCGTCGCAATCTATACGAATATCATGCACGCGCTGGGTATGCCCAGACGATTCGCCTTTATGCCATAACTTGCCACGCGAGCGCGAAAAATACACTGCCGTCTGCGTTTCGGCAGTTAATTGCAGCGATTCGGCATTCATCCACGCCATCATCAAAATACGTCCGGACACATAATCTTGAGCGATCGCAGGAATCAAACCATCAGTATTAAAATTTACGGCAGCAAGCCAAGCAGGTAAAGTCATAATCTATCAGTCATCTTATAAGAAGTAATGGGAAAGTGGTAAAAAGTATAAAGTAATAAAGATAGCACTCAAACCCTACTTAAACATAGCTACCGCTGACATTCAATATGTTAAAGCAGGAAATAAAATACAATTATAGCAGTAGCACGTTTTTATGCGCATTGCATTTATTTAATAGCAACTAACGTGCCCTATAAGGTAGCGATAAAAACTTTCCTTGGCAAAACAGCGCACTATCTGCTAAAATAGCGCCTCCCACCTCGAGGCAAATAGCCGTTTAGTGCTTGTTTTTAAAGCGACTATTCGTTTTTACTATTTGACGACCAGGTTCTATCAAAGACAAAGAGGCAAATCATCATGAAAGTTAAGATGAAAACCAGAAGCGGCGCCGCTAAACGCTTCAAAAAAACAGCAAACGGCTTTAAGCGTAAACAAGCATTCAAAAGCCATATCTTGACCAAGAAATCAGCTAAGCGTATTCGCCAGTTGCGCGGTCTAAAGATGGTGGACAAGTCTGACGAAGCAGCAGTTCGTCGTATGTGCCCATACATCTAATAGCCTATCGTCATTTGACTTTGATTTATTAAAGATATTTGACTTTGCAATTTGATAACGATGTCTATTAGTCAATTATTTGATGACATCGTGATTCGTTTAATAATGATTAAAAAATCTTGGAGTAATTTATGGCCCGTGTAAAACGTGGTGTACAGGCAAATCGCCGTCACAAAAAAATCTTAAAACGCGCAAAAGGCTACTACGGGGCTCGTTCACGTGTTTATCGCGTAGCGGTACAAGCAGTGACCAAAGCTGGTCAATATGCATATCGTGACCGTCGCAACAAAAAACGTACTTTCCGTCGTCTTTGGATTGCACGTATCAATGCTGGTGCACGTTTAAATGGCTTAAGCTATAGCCGCCTTATCAACGGTTTGAAAAAAGCAAACATTGCTATCGATCGTCGTGTGCTTGCTGACATCGCTATGCATGATGCAGCGACTTTCACCGCCTTAGTTGAAAAAGCAAAAGCGGAATTAGCCTAAATATTAACTGTCCTTTAGGTATTCAGATTTTTTGATTGCTTAAATGGGTAGGACTAATATTGATTAATAGGTCGATATTAATAAAAGCTACCGCTGGTCGGTGGCTTTTTTTATAGTAGATTATTTTACGACCAGTTTTATCATCGCTAATAAGCAACATGCTTTCTATAAAGTTGCAGCTCTCATTGTCTAACGTTTTTATTTAAAATTATTTTTAAAGTCATTGTCTAAATATTCAAGCCATTCATATAGTGCGCCTTTATCGTAAAATGAATGGGTAAATGGTTTGCAATATTTGGTCAAATCCCTACAATTACCTATCACTATCATTAATAGTCCGTTTAAATCAGGAAGAATGCGTCTTATGACTACCCCTGCTGCTATCACCGATTTGTCGGCGCTACCGACCTTGTCCTCAGAGCTAAGCGAGCTTAATGAAGCCCAGTTAAGCGAGTTTGCCAGTGCTGCTGAAGCATTGGTTCTACAAGTAACCGATGTGCGTGCCTTGCAAGATTTGCGGGTGCAACTGACCGGTAAAAAAAGCCCTTTAACCGGCTGGTCAAAGCAGATGGGCAAACTTAGCAACGATGACAAAAAAACTTACGGCGGCTGGTTGCATCAAGTGCGTAGCCGTATTCAAGATGCATTGACGGCGCAGCAGCAAGAGCTAGAAGTGGCGGCATTAAATGCCAAGCTTGCCAGCGAGAGCATTGATATCACCCTGCCTGCGCGCGGTGGTCAAAAAGGTCATCTGCATCCTGTCACCATGATTACCCAGCGTATGCAGCAGTATTTTATCCAAGCGGGTTTTAATGTCGCCACTGGCCCCGAAGTTGAGAGCGATTACTATAATTTTGAAGCGCTAAATATCCCGTCGCATCATCCAGCCCGTGCGATGCATGATACCTTCTATTTTGACGCGCACTATCTGTTACGTACCCATACCAGCCCCGTGCAAATTCGCACCATGGAAAAGAATGAGCCGCCGATTCGTATTATTTGTCCAGGCCGTGTCTATCGTAATGACTCAGACCAAACCCACTCGCCGATGTTCCATCAGCTAGAAGGCTTGATGGTAACTGAATCGAGCACCTTTGCCGAGCTAAAAGGCTTGATTAGTGAATTCTTAGAAGCGTTTTTTGCCAAAGAGCTGACCGTGCGTTTTCGTCCATCATTTTTCCCATTTACTGAGCCTTCTGCTGAAGTTGATATTCTCGATGATAATGGTAAATGGCTTGAAGTCATGGGCTGCGGTATGGTACACCCACAGGTGCTGACCAATTGCGGTATTGATAGCGAAAAATACACCGGCTTTGCTTTTGGCATGGGTATTGAGCGCTTTGCCATGCTGTATTACGGTATCGACGATTTGCGCCTGTTTTTCCAAAACGACGTACGCTTCTTAAAACAGTTTGGCTAAATAGTCTTTATTAATACGTCACCCTTTATTCTAAAATCTTTATTATGAAATTCTGATCCGAGATATTTATGAAAATTAGCGAACAGTGGCTACGTCAATGGGTAAACCCCAACAATAGCAGTGAGCAATTGGCCGAACAACTCACCATGGCAGGGCTTGAGATTGACGATCGCTTTGCGGTTGCTCGTGCTTTTAGTGGCGTGGTGGTCGGTGAAGTGATCAGCGTCGAGCAGCATCCCGATGCCGATAAGTTGCGCGTGACGCAGGTCAACATCGGTGAGGCTGAGCCGTTACAAATCGTTTGCGGCGCGCCCAACGTTAAAGCTGGAATGAAAGCGCCGGTTGCGACCGTTGGTGCTGTACTACCTTCTGATGACAAAAAAGGTTTTACAATTAAAAATGGCAACCTGCGCGGTGTCGACTCGAACGGTATGCTCTGCGGTGCCTCTGAAATTGATTTAACTGATAGCATCGATGGTCTGCTTGAGTTGCCAAGTGATGCACCGATTGGCACGGATATCCGTGAGTATTTAGGTTTAGACAATCAAATACTAGATATCTCTATCACGCCAAACCGTGGTGATTGCTTTAGCGTTCGCGGTATTGCCCGCGAAATATCAGTGATTAATGATTTGCCAATGCAGCAGCCTACAATTCCTGCCAACGTGCCAACTGACGCTAACGGTGCTAAAAATACTACGCCTGCAGTAACGGTAAGTGCGGTTGAAGCGTGCCCACGCTATTTACTCCAATCAATCAGTAACATTGATCGTAGCATCGATACCCCAAAATGGATGACTGATGCGCTCGTCCAATCGGGACTACGCTCGCATAACTTTTTGGTTGACGTGACCAACTACGTGTTGATGGAGCTCGGTCAACCGCTACACGCGTTTGATGCTGATACCATTGAAGGCGATATCGTGGTACGTTTGGCGCAGCCTGCTGAGACCATTACTTTATTAAATGAGCAAACCATTAGCTTAACCGGCGATGAATTGGTCATTGCCGATGATAAAGGTGCATTGGCACTTGCTGGTATCATGGGCGGTAAGCGTAGTAGTGTCACTGATAGTACAACCAATATTGTCCTAGAAAGTGCCTTTTTTAATCCCTTAGCTATCGCTGCACGCGCGCGCCGTTTTGGTTTGCATACCGATGCCTCACAACGCTTTGAGCGTGGTGTCGATTTTCAGTTGCCAGAGTTAGCACTAGCGCGTGCTGTTGATTTGATTACGAGTGTCACGAACTCGCAAGCTGGGCAAATAGTAAAAGTAGAAAATAGTGAGCACTTGCCAGCACGTACGCCGATTACTTTGCCAATTAGCAAGGTCCGTGAGGTCATCGGTATTGAGATTGAGCCTGCCGTGATGGTGCGTATTTTGACTCAATTAGGCTTTGAGGTAGAGCAGCAAGCAGATAAGCTGATTTGTACACCGCCATCGTATCGCTTTGACATGAGTATCCGCGAGGACTTAATCGAAGAGATTGCCCGTATCTATGGCTATGACAATATTCCGAGTGTGTTGCCGCATTTGCAAGCCAGCATGGATTATGACGATACTGCGGACTTAACGCATGAGATGAAGCTGGCCTTAGTCAATAATGGCTATATGGAAGCCATTAGCTTTAGTTTTAGTGATGCAAAAATAGAAGCCTTGCTCGATGATAAAGCGCTTGGAGAAGTGTTGGCACTGGCCAATCCTATCTCTAGCGACTTGGCGGTGATGCGCCGTACTTTGCTGTCAAGTTTATTGCCTTGTGTGCAATACAACTTAAATCGTCAACAGCCGCGCGTGCGTTTCTTTGAAACGGGTTTAAGCTTTGTCGGTCAAAGTATTAGCGAGCTGGTACAAACGCCAAGTATTGCGTTGGTTGCAGTCGGTGATGTTTGGGATGAGCAAACGTATCAAAACCGTGCGCTAGATTTTTATGATCTTAAGCATGATATTGAGCAGTTATTACCGGCGCAAATCGACAGTGCGCGTATCCACTATGAGCGTAGTGCGCTTGCCTTCTTACATCCGGGTCAAAGTGCCAAGCTCTATATCGATGATATATACGTCGGTTGGTTGGGTCAATTACATCCTAACACCGCTAAGCAGTTAGACTTGCCAGCGACCTGGGTGGCGCAATTGTCACTTGCGCCATTATTAACCTTGGTGCGTGAACAGCACGCTATCACCACGCCAAGCAAATTCCCACACGTACGCCGCGATATCGCTATCTTAGTCGATAGTGACATCAGCTTACAGACCTTGCAGGCGACGATTCGTACTGCAGCTGGTGAATTGCTGACAGATTTATGGTTATTTGACGTCTATCAAGGCGACAAAGTACCGACCGGTCAGCGCTCTTTAGCATTCGCTTTAATATGGCAAGACAAAGCACAGACCTTATCTGATGACGCAGTAAAAACGGCGACAGACAAAGTCGTGCAAGCGCTAACTGAACAGCACGCCGCTCAGTTGCGTGATAGCTAAAGCTAAGATATAACCATCTAAAACGCTCTATAGCCTCTGCATAAATGAGGCTATGGTGCTTTGCTATTTATAAAAATGATTATCTAATAGAAATTTTCATCTTTAAAAAAGTTAAGTGGTTATTAATAAAGGATTTTCATGCAGTCTTTATGAAAAAGAGGACAAAAAACCTTTATAATAACTAACATTAATTCTCATACCGCTAAACCATGATATTCGACATCACGACATAGCATAGGAGTCGTACTGTGAGCACCTTAACCAAATCTGACATGATTGAGCATTTGATGAGTCATCTTAACCTAACACGCCAAGAGGGCCGTTGTTTGGTAGAGAATTTTTTTGACGAGTTGTCAGAGAGTTTGATTGATGGCAAAGAAGTCAAGCTGTCAGGCTTTGGCAACTTTGAGCTTAAAGATAAAAATAGCCGTCCTGGGCGCAATCCAAAAACAGGGGAGCCCGTTGCCGTGTCAGCACGCCGCGTGGTCACCTTTAAGACTGGTCAAAAATTTCGCCAGCAAGTGGATGAGCGCTTATTTGACCAATAATAATCTCGGCAGTAAGTGAAAATGATGGTTATCGCAGTTTATGGAATATATTACTGTGATAACCATCATTTTTTATGTGGCGCTTTTATATCAAACTACTTTTTATAAAACATAATTTTTATAGAACGCAAATAGTAGACATAAAAAAAGAGAGCATAGGCTCTCTTTTTTACTGCAGTACTTTTATTATGAAAAATAAAAATTACTGAGCTGGTTCTTCTACAACAACTTCATCAGCTGCGTCTACAGCAGGCGTTTCGCTAGCTGCGTCAACGCTAGTAGTAGTACCGTCTACAGGTACTTCAGCATCAACTTCGTCAGTAGCAGTAGCCGCTTGTGCATCAGCGATGTCAGCTTCAGCATCAGCTACAGCAGCTTCAGCTTCTGCAGGAACCGCTTCGCCGTCAGTACCAGCTTCGTTTAGCTCTTCAGAAGCGTCTTGCACTTCTTCTTGCGCGTCAGATAAATCTTCAGCAGCGTTTTCTTTGTTGCTATCACAGGCAGTAAGGCCCATAGTTGCAGTCATGATACCAGCTAGAGCAAGTAATTTAAGTTTCATAAGGTTTCTCCGGGAAAATGAAATGATCAGTAGCAGCAAAAAAGGTTGAATCTCCGAGATTTCCCAGAATTCAACTAGTATTAATTACAGCTACTCAGCTTTCACGCATTCTATATGATTTCTTTCTGGATGGAAAGAGGTTGTACAATTAAGTAACAATAAAATTGTAAATCGACTTTCAATTTGCTCATTTAATATACTTTTTAATACAACACCTCAAATTAATCAACGTATAATCAATGACATCAGGACGTTTTAGCACTTTTTCTATAAAGGATTTTCTGCATAATTTTAAGCGTATTTTTTGCTTATTGGTAGCCTTGGTATCAATAAAATTGACATTCGAATACATACAAAAATATAGAAGCGATTATGGTTGAAAGCTAGAATAAAAAATCAAAGGATTGAGGCAAATATCTTATAACACCAATAATCAAATAACAGGATTTACTACGATAGTGATAGGCATGCTATTGGATTTTTAGGAGAAACATTATGAAATGGCAAGACAGACGTGGCAGCTCGAATGTGCGCACCACCAGTGGCGGTGGCAAGATGATTGGCGGCGGTATCGGCAGTATTATCATTGCTGGTATTTTATGGCTGGTGTTTGGGGTTAATCCGATGACCGCATTGCAAACGGGGCAAGTGATTACAGGCGGCGGCAATACGTCTACCCAGCCTGCTACTAGCGACGACCGTGATACCCGCTTTGTAAAAGTCGTATTGGCGGATACAGAGGAAGTTTGGCATCAGATATTTAACGAGGCGGGGAGCACTTATAAAGAGCCGTCATTGATTTTATTTAATGGACAGGTCAGCTCAGCTTGCGGCAGTGCCAGCGCCGCCACAGGGCCTTTTTATTGCCCAGGCGATCAGACGGTGTATTTGGATACGTCGTTTTTTGTAGAAATGCGTCAAAGTTTGGGTATTACTGGCGATGAACAAGGTTCAGGCGATAGTGAAAATCAAGGTAAAGCGGGAGACTTTGCGCAAGCCTATGTCATCTCTCATGAGGTCGGTCACCACGTGCAAACCTTGCTTGGCATTACGCAGCAAGTCAATGAAGCCAGTCGTCAAGTAACACGTGCGCAGGCTAACAAGTTATCCGTCATGCAAGAGTTACAAGCCGATTGTTTTGCAGGCGTCTGGGCGCAGCGCAATCAAGAGCGCGTACAATTCCTAGAAGCGGGCGATATTGATGAAGCCATCAATGCGGCCAGTCAAATCGGCGATGACCGTTTAGCGCGTGCCGGTGGCGGCGCTGTGGTACCAGATAATTTCACTCATGGCACCAGTCAACAGCGCGTGCAGTGGTTTACCCGTGGTTTAGAGAGCGGTAATGTGCAAGCGTGCGATACTTTTAGCGGCGCGTTATAGAGTTTAGTGGTACGTTATAAAGTTCGTGTTGCGTTATAGGAGTATTTAGGTTTTGCTTACCCTATAAACGTAAAAAAGCCTGCAAATCCATTGCAGGCTTTTTTCTTGCTAACTTTTTAATAGTCAGCTATCTTTTTTCAATACTCATGTAATCTATCATCTTAATTAAGATAATGATTTAATCATAGCTAACGAATAGTGATTAACGAGTTTGGTCAAGGATATAAGCACCTGCGCCGCCGATTGCTGCGCCGCCGATTGCACCGCGAGCGATGTCTTTACTGTTGCCGCCACTTTCAAGAAGTGCGCCAGCCGCTGCACCAGCAGTTGCGCCTTTAGCAGTGTTGCTTAAGCCACTGTTGTAACCATAACCATTGTTAGCACAACCGCCCATCATCAAAGCTGAGCTTGCAATCGCAGTTAGTGCAAAAGTTTTAGCAAATTTCATGGTATCACCTATTAAGTTGTCAAATTTGAAATCCAATATACAGGATGTATCTAAATATGTCTGTACTACTTTTAATAATAGCTTGTTTGTCTCTATCAAGCCGTAGTAGAAACGCTAAGCTTTGCAAATATACGGTAAATTATGTTACTTCGCTGTATCATTGGTAGGGGTTTTGCTTATAGTTATTGTATTTATGGTGATAGTCCGCTAACTGTTTTTTGCAATTGCGTAATTGCAAAACCAAAAAGACCACATAAAGTGGTCTTTTTTAATCTAGCAATCTAGCTAACGATCTAATTTTGTGACTTACGTTTCATTTGCTCAAAGAATTCATCATTGGTTTTGGCTTCTTTTAAACGATCAAGCAAAAACTCAGTCGCTTGCACGCCATCCATCGGTTGTAACAGTTTACGCAATATCCAAACTTTACGTAGTTTATCTTCATCAAGTAGGCGCTCTTCGCGGCGGGTACCGGATTTTTTGATATTAATCGCAGGGAAGACGCGTTTTTCGGCTAAGTCACGCTCAAGGGTAATTTCTTGGTTACCCGTACCTTTAAACTCTTCAAAGATAACACTGTCCATTTTACTACCTGTATCAATCAAGGCACTGGCAATGATGGTTAAGCTGCCGCCTTCTTCGACGTTACGCGCCGCGCCAAAAAAGCGTTTTGGACGTTCTAACGCGTTAGCATCCAAACCACCGGTCAATACTTTACCCGATGATGGAATAACAGTGTTGTAAGCACGGGCAAGACGGGTGATAGAGTCAAGCAAAATGACCACGTCTTGCTTATGCTCGACCAGACGTTTAGCTTTTTCGATGACCATTTCGGCGACTTGGACATGGCGCTGCGGTGGCTCATCAAAGGTTGAGGCAACGACTTCACCGCGCACGGTGCGTTCCATCTCGGTTACTTCTTCTGGACGCTCATCAATGAGCAAGACGATAAGGTAGCATTCAGGATTATTGCGGGTGATAGACTGAGCAATAGATTGCAAGAGCATGGTTTTACCGGCTTTTGGCGGTGCAACGATAATCGAGCGCTGTCCTTTACCAATCGGGGCAATCAGGTCGATGATACGACCAGTCAAATCTTCAGTCGTACCATTACCAAGCTCTAGCTTTAATTGCTCAGTTGGAAATAATGGCGTTAAGTTCTCAAAAATCAGCTTATGACGCGAGCGATCTGGGGTATCAAAGTTGATTTCACCAACTTTTAGTAGCGCAAAATAACGCTCAGAATCCTTTGGCGGACGAATGGTGCCCGCGATACTATCGCCCGTCTTGAGACTAAAACGGCGAATTTGGCTCGGACTGACATAAATGTCGTCAGGGCCTGCTAAATAAGAGCCCTCTGATGAGCGTAAAAAGCCAAAACCATCAGGAAGTACCTCAAGCACACCGTCGCCGTAGATGGCTTCGCCGTTACGGGCATGGGTTTTTAAGATAGCAAAGATAATGTCTTGTTTACGGCTACGCGCCATATTATCAAGGCCCATTTCTTTGGCGATGGCCAATAGCTCAGCGATTGATTTTTTCTTTAGTTCAGTAAGATTCATAGATAGGTCATTAGCAGTTGATCAGATGAGAGATGCCATTATCAGCACAAATCACGACAAGGATTAAACAAAGGGTGTAGGGCGATAGAGGGTATATACACAGGGCTTGGGGCTTATGTAGGATTTGTTTTACGTGCCAGCTTATAAACGCCTTGCAAGACAGTCGGGCAGGTTTATAAAAAGTGAAGATAAAGAAGTCTACATAAGAGTCTGCGTCAAAAACTCAATATCAGTAATTGTGTTTAGTCATTGCGTTCAGTAGTGGTGTTTTATAATGACGATTGTGTTTTTGTTGATAAACACGAGGAGAATAGCGACAAGACACTTAGGAAAATGATTAGTTTTCTCTTGTCAGCAGACTATACGGCGTTCAAGACAGCGTTGTCAATAATTTTTGCTAAAAAAGCTATAATATCCAGCTTTTTGCTCAGAAAAGCAGCAAAAAAGCCATTAGCTCAAAAAGATAATGGCTTTTTCAATACGTACTTTATAAATAGCATAGCGCATTCTTTAAAATCGCTATTTTTAACAAACACCTTTAGCGATTATTAGAGGGCGTGTATTAACCGTACTTATAGATGTTTATCTAATACTTTAGCAAGCTCAGCTTTTGGCTGTAAGCCCATGACTGAATCGACTTTTTCGCCATCTTTAAAGACAAATAGCGTTGGGATGTTGCGGATACCAAAACGGCTCGCTGCTTGCGGGTTGTTATCGACGTCGACTTTAACGATTTTGACTTTACCTTGGTACTCGTTCGCCAAATCTTCTAAAATAGGTGCAATGGCTTTACAAGGACCACACCAAGTTGCCCAAAAGTCTACTAGAACAGGCATATCAGATTGCAGGACGTCTTGGTCAAAGTCTGCATCAGTGGTATTAACAATAAGGTCTGACATAATTTATCTCTCTTGTTTTATTATTTCTATCACCAGTCATCATACAATATGACTGTCATATTCGAGCGATGAGTGGTTAAAGAATGGTTAGGAGGTGGTGAAAATCTGCCATTATATTAACACGTTTGCCCAAAGTTGACAGATGCAGGCGGGTTAAAATGTTTAACAATTACTATTAGCACAATAAATCGACACATAATGACACAGGTTATGTTTTATCTGTCACCCTAATCTCGTGCAGGTATTATTCTACCTCTAGCATGTTTACCGTGCAGCGCCGTTAATATTTTTAAACCCTAATATCGTTTATTGCCTTATTAGAATAATCTATTTTTAAACCACCAACCTTTTGATATAAGTAGCCCATTTTTATGCCTTTTACCGATGAAGAAATAGATGCCTTAAACGCTCAAGAAAATGCCCGTCCTCTCGCATTTTTCCAAAAATTTGCCCAAGACATTACCGTTTATGAAGACGATGATATTTGGGTGGTCGATAAGCCCGCGGGATTGTTAAGCGTCGATGGTAAAAGCCTTAAGGTAAGTTTGTTGGCACGACTTGAGCGCGCCAATCCGGCGGTAAAGTTGATTCATCGTCTAGATATGGATACTTCAGGACTGCTGATTTTTGCCAAAAATGCCGCCGCGCAAAGTCACATTAGTAAGCAATTCATCGACCGGTTGCCGCAAAAAAGCTATCAAGCGCGCGTCTTTGGTCGGTGGCAAAACGTCGGTGCCAAAGGCGAGATATCAGTGCCGGTACGCTATGAGCCTACGACCAAACCGCGGCATATCGTTGACCATAATTGGTCAAAGCATGCATTGACACTGTATGAAGTATTGGCGCATGAAGAATGCAATGGTCAGGCCGTCACGCGCGTGCTATTAAAGCCCGTGACCGGTCGTAGTCATCAGCTGCGCGTGCATATGGTGCACGTCGGTCATGTGATGATTGGCGACCCGATTTATGCCGAAGGTGACGCCTTGACCATTGCGCCGAGGCTGAATTTACATGCCCAGCAATTGCGCCTAAAACATCCGACCCTTGGTGCGTGGATGGATTGGGAAAGTCCATGCCCTTTTTAGTCACTCCTCTTTAATAAGCTCTTTTTAATAGACCTTTTTAATCAGCCTATTTTAAATAGCTTTTTTTAAATAAATCATGCAAAACAAGGAATGTATTATGCTTGATGTAACAGCCGCCGAACAGACGCTTAAACAGCGCTTTAAACCTAAATCGTCGTCATCTACCTCAAAGACGTCCGTCGATTGCGAGGTGCTTATCATCGGCGCAGGGATTGCCGGTATCGGTATGGCATGTCGATTGCAGCAGCAAAAGCATAAAGCGCTGTTTGGGCAAAAAAGCTCGAGTCGCTTAAAACAGCGAGCAACAAGAAAGCGGCAAAAAACTAGCCAGCGCTTTATGGTATTAGAAAAACGCGCAGATTTGGGCGGTACGTGGGATTTGTTTACGTATCCTGGGGTGCGTTCCGACTCTGATGCTTTGACCTTTGGCTATAGCTTTCGTCCGTGGTTGGACCATCGGGTATTGGCAAAAGGCGGCGATATTAAAAACTATATTGCCGATACCGCGCGTGAGTTTGGTATCACTGAACATATTCGCTATCAGCATGAAGTGCAACAACTGTCATGGTCAAGTCATAGCCAGCGATGGACGGCGACGGTAAAAAATCATGAAAGTGGCGAGGTATTTACCTTAACAGCAAAGTTTGTCGTCGGCGCTACTGGTTACTATGATTATGAGCAAGGCTATCGCCCTGTTTTTGAAAACGAAGCAGAGTTTCAAGGTGAAATTATTCATCCGCAACATTGGCAAAATGTGAATTATGACGATAAAAAAGTGGTCATAATCGGTAGTGGGGCCACCGCGATGACATTACTGCCAGCGCTAGTGGGTGAAGAAGGTGGTCAGAGCGCGCAGCACGTCACCATGCTACAACGCTCGCCAACCTACGTGGCAAGTGTACCGGGCGATGATTATACGCTCGATTGGCTGGCAGGTAGGTTTTCGCCATTATCAAAAATACAAGCGTATAAGCTACTGCGCGCGCGTAATGTATTGATGCAACAAGGGACGTATCGAGCGGCGGTTTTTGCGCCCAAGGTGATAAAAGCCTTATTAAAACGTGGCGTTAAAACCGAATTAAAAGGCAGCGGGGTTGATATTGCACACTTTATGCCTACTTATAATCCTTGGGATGAGCGGCTTTGTGCCGTGCCAGACAGTGATTTGTTTAAGGCATTACATGGCAAGCGCGCTGCCGTCGTGACCGATCAAATCAGCCACTTTACCAAAACTGGCATCATGCTTGACTCTGGTAAACACCTTGACGCTGATATTGTTGTGACCGCAACGGGGCTAAAGCTGCAAATGCTTGGTGGCGCGAAACTATATATCGATGGACAGGCAATTGATATTGGCAAACGCATGACGTATAAGGCGGTGATGATTGAAGGCGTGCCAAATATGGTCGCGCTATTTGGTTATACCAATGCGTCGTGGACGCTGAAAATCGATTTGGCTTGTCAGTACGTGATGCGTTTGCTTAGCTACATGCATAAGCATCGTTATCAAGTGGTATGGCCGCAGGCAAAAACGGCGCATAGCGAGGCGCATACGCAGCCAGACACGGTGATGGGCGCGCTAACGGCAGGCTATGTGCAGCGCGCGCAACACGAGCTACCAAAACAAGGCGATGTTTATCCTTGGCGGGTGACCAATAACTATCTGAGTGACCGCGTGATGCTTAAATACCGTAAAATAAAAGACGATTGGTTACGTTTTAGCCGCTAAATCAGCCGTTAATTTTATTGGCAACTATCAATAAAATCAGTCACTTGCTTACTTAGTATTTGCCACAAGGTTTCCTGCGCGCTTTTACTGCCCCAGGCGTTATGCGGACTAAATATCACCCGCGGATGCTTAGCAATGGTTAATAAAGGGTCGTCTTTGACAATCGGCTCTTGCTCAAATACATCGGTGGCATAACCAATAATTTGCTCGTTATTAATGGCATCGGTCAGCGCTTGGCTATCGACAATACCACCACGAGCGACATTAACAATCAGTGGCTGCTTAGCCATTTTTGCTAAGGTGTCTTTATTAATTAAGTGCTTGGTTTGCTCGTTTAATGGGCAATGTAAGCTTAGTACATCAGACTGCGCCAGCACCTCATCGAACACCGTATAATCCTCATTACGCGGCGTACGCCCTTGATGCTCCGCCCACAATACCGTCATCCCAAAAGCGCGGGCGATGTCGGTGACGCGTTTACCGATAGTGCCCACACCAATAATACCAAGCGTTTTATCTTCCAAATCGATGAGCGGGATATCGAGCAAGCAGAAATTACCATCATCCCGCCACGTACCGTCCGCAACTTTTTCATGATAATGGATACCTGCGCGCATGGCCGTTAGCATCAGCATAAAGGTATGCTCGGGCACGCTTTTGACCGCGTAACCAGCAACGTTATATAGCGCAACATTGTGCTTAGCACAGGCATCTTGATCGACGTTATTCATACCTGTTGCGGTCAGTTGGATAAGCTTGAGTTTGGGCAGATTGGCAATGACGTCAGCGCTGATTTGGACTTTATTGGTAAAGATAATATCAGCATTTTGACAGCGCTCAATAATTAGCTCTTGAGGGGTATCGTCGTAAGTAATGTAATCGGTCACGCCAGCAGGTGCTGGCAAGTCGACATTGTCAGAAAAAGTACCCTTGTCTAAAAAAACCGCTTGCATGATGTTTCCTTATCTCATTGTTATTTTAAATAGATGACGTTTTAAATGGATGTGCATTTTAAATAGGCTGACAGAGTTATTGGCTTAATGTAGCACGTTGCCGCCTTTAGTCAAAAGCGCATCAAAAAGCGCGTCAAGAATCCTGTCGAAAAGCGCACAGCAAAAAACCTCTACTTCAATTTTGAAATAGAGGTTTTATTTTATAAAAACTATTTTTACGGCTTCTATTAAACGCTATAGTCAGTTCAAAATAAAAGCGATACGTTATAACTTTATTGCGACTGGTATAAATTTTCCTTGCTTGCTGTTATCACAGAGGCTACGAAAAATTCATCCCAGTCGCACTGTATCGATTTTAGAGTTATTCTACTATATATAACCACTTTTTATAAAGAAAAACGCTTGCGCAATTTGCCAATCAGGCTACGTACGCGACTGCTTAAATCAATACGTACATCGTTTTCAGGGTCGTGCTCGACTTCATAGCGCTTCACCAATTCAGGGCTAGCTTTGAGTTTTGTATGATGCTGGAATGCACGGTTGACGCTAATCTCAAGTAGGCTAGCGCGCATAGGTTTTGGTAAGCAGCGATAAACTTGGCCTTTATTAATTAAATCAATGAGCAATCCTGCGTCTTGGAATTCAGTCTGAACTAACACGACTAAATGCGGTGCATCTTGTTTTAAGGTAAAAATAATGGGGGCGATGTTTTCACCGCTGACATTGATGTCGGTAATACACACGCCGATATCTTCATTGGCTAAATAATCGTAAGCTTCTTCTAAGCCTTCTGCGTGCAGAACTCTATAGCTATGCGAGAACTGCTTGCTTATTTGTTCAATCAGCTCGTCGGTTTCATCGATGACCAACAGTGTCTGCTTTTTACCCGAGCTATCAAATTGCTCCGCGTCCTCATCTGGATTGTAGGTCAAAGCAATCTCGGTGGCGCGGCCAACGACCGCAAGTAGCTCCTCAGATTTACAAGGTTTGGTCAAATAACGATAAATCTCACCATCATTAATAGAGCCAATAATTGCGTTCAAATCAGCGTAACCGGTCAATAAAATCCGCATGGTAGATGGCGATACTTCTTTGACTTCACGCAAAATATCGACGCCAACCCGCTCAGGCATACGCTGGTCGCTGACCGCTACGTGTACGTGGTTGTTTTTGATATAGTCAATGTACTCAGTCGGGTCAGTGGTGATAAATACGTCATGCGTTTTACGAAACAGCAGTTTCATCGAACGTAAAATACGTTGTTCATCGTCAATAAACGCTAACTTCGGTTTTGGTTCAGATCCTAGCTCAGCGCTAGAGGTTGCCACTTCATGGTCAAATTCATTCATGATGCTATCCTTATAATGAATAATAGTGATATAGCTTATTGATAATAATTAAAATAAGACAGAACCCAGCGCTTATGCTGCTAGGCTTTGTTCGGTTAAATCATTATTAATGGGTAGCGTTAAGGTAAAGGTGGTACCAACGCCTTCGGTTGAGACCGCTTTAATATCGCCATTATGCTGCTCCATAATCTGCTGACTGATGGCCATCCCAAGTCCTGTGCCTTCGCCCGCGCCTTTGGTGGTAAAGAACGGTTCAAAGATTTGGTTAAGTACCTCGGCGCTCATGCCTTTACCGTTGTCGCTGACATCGATATAAACATTGAGGTCGTCAAAGCGCGTTCGCACTTCGATTTTGCCATCGGGCTTGTTGCCCATGGCTTGCGCGGCGTTATTAAGCAAGTTCACCAAAACCTGATTGATTTGCGACGGTGAGCATTTAATCTCAGGCGTCGGCGCAAAATCCGTGACAATCTCCTGATGCCTAATAGAGTTACCAGCGATTTTCAATGATGCTTCGATGCACTCACGGACGTCAATCGTTTTCACTTTTGACTCATCAAGACGGGCAAAGTTACGTAGGTTTAGGACCATCTCGGTGATTTGCTCGACACCAAAGAGAGAGTCTTTAATCAGCTCTTTAAGCTCAGCGGACAAATCATCTTCTTGAATTTCATCAGACGCACGGACGATATCAGTCAATAGTTTGTCAATTTTGCCATCAGTAGCGGCGTCCGTTTTAGCGGCTTTTAACCCTTGTACCAATTCAATCAGCTCTTCGTATTGCTCGGTCAGCTGACCGATAATCTCAAGGTTGTTTTGTACATAAGATAGGGGCGTATTTACTTCGTGAGCAACGCCCGCGACCATTTGACCTAACGTTGCCATTTTTTCTGAACGAATCAATTGTAGCTGTGAGTTTTTCAGCTCTTTTAGCGTCTCTTGTAGCTCAGCGGTACGCTCTTCAACTTTAATCTCTAGCTGCTGGTTGATATTGGCAAGCTTACCTTCGTTAGATTGGATACGATCTAGGAGGTCATTAATAGAGCCGTTTACCAGGCCAATCTCGTTGCGACCTTCGGCGAATTTAACTTCGTTTAGCTTATTATATTGCTTATCGTTAATCAGGTTTTCCGCTTGCGAGATTTTATCGGTGGTTTCTTTTAATGGTTTAAACGCTAAATAAGTGAGCATAAAGTAAATCAAACCCGCGGTGATAAGTAGCGCGAGGGCAATCCAGTTAATCAGATTTTTACTTAGATTGTCAGCGATGGCGTTAATTTCAGCATCAGGCTGGACGACGATAAGTTTCCAGTAAGTCTCAGGAATCTCAAATACGTACGCTTGGCTGCCGTTATAGTAGCTGTCTTTTTCCAACTCAAAGCTCTGCAATAAGCGGCTGTCCATGGCATTTTGCTTATTTTCACCGTTATTTAGGTAAGCGGCGTAGTTGACCAAGTAATACCCTTTTGCCGTGCCGGTTTCGGCTTTATCAAGCGTGGTCAATACCTGCTGAACTTGCGGCGATACGCTAGCGGCAACGCGCTCGATGGTTTCGTTACGCTGCGTCTCCAAGAAGTTTAGTACCGGATTCCAAGCAGGGTCAGCGTTGATAACTTGTTTGATATCAAGCGGTGTACCGGTGGCTTCGTCGATATAGCTTAAGCGCTCAGGATTAGAGGAGGCGATAACTTTGTCACTGTTATCGAGCAGTAAAATATAACCTGAGCCCGAGCTTTCACTGAGCTTAACGATGTTTTCTTGCAACTGGTTGAGGGTAAAGTTGACGGTACTGGCGCCCCAAAACTGATTGTTACGCTCGATGGCGACGCCGCAGCTCATGGCAAGCTCGCCTTTGGTTTGGCTCGCGCGAACATGGTTCCAGATACAGCGCTCAGGTTTGAGCAACTTTAAAACGCTAAACCAGTCTTCTTGATAATAAGGATTGGCAGGGTTTGGGTCGCTGAGTACCGCTTGATAATCGCCGTTTTGACGCACCATCAAAAACGGATGCGTTGCCGTATTGGCGCCCAGTGCGCCTTTTTCTGGCCAAATGCCGCCACTACCTAATAAGTTATAATCGCGCTTATCAAAAGCATTGGCGGTACTGGCTTGCAAAATCGCTTCTTGTGGCGGCAAAGTCTGCGCGCTTTGCTGCAATAACAAGGCACTGCGCATCACGCGATTGATATCGGCTGAGATACTATTGACCGCGGTATTACCACGCTCAGCGACCAGTTTTGCCGATTCAAGGCGAATTTTTTCATGACCTTCTTTATCAACAACATAGACAACAACGGCGAGTACGACCACAAAAGCCATAAATAGAATGGTCGTCACTTGGGTACTGACTTGGTTAAAAAAGCCAACTTTTTTGGAGGCACTCATGAGGGGATTGTCCTTGGATAAACGTGACCACAAAGCAGACTGTCTATACAGACTACTGATGCTATTTGCTGTGAGCAATCGATGATGTGGTGATACGTAAGCCTTACGAAAATGGGATTTGAGTATTAGGGCAAAACTTTTGGAACTTTTATTAAATACATAACGCAAATGAATATACTTATAAATAATTAATAACTTAAACGACTATAAATAACAATATTTAGCCTATTTAACGAACGTAAAGAAGATAACGTTAAATATGGGATTGCTAAGATTGATGTTTAAAACTGTTTAGTTAAAAAATTTTAAACAGACATCCTTCATAGTTTAAAAAACCTCAAATATTGTGATTGCTAAAAAAGATAAAATAACAGTATGAAATTTTTAGTTGCTTATTTTAACAATTCAGAAACAATTTTATGATACCAATATTTGTGGTTTGTTAGCGAACGTTTTTCCTTACTTGCGAGTCGTTATATGTTGATTTTTACAAGGTAAAGAATGCTGAGCATTGCAAGAATCTTGCCAAAATATGCTCTTGAAAAGTCAACTTAACGCACTCATCTAGGCGCTAACGTTATATAATGGTCTGTTTTATCCATCGGCCTAGCTGACAAGTTAGGCATTGCTGATATCTTCAACGACCAGCAATTGACTAATGAGTTTGAGCCATTAATTGACTAGATCCTAGTGTGATTGTGGCCCGATTCATTAACTATCTATTTTCTTATCATCTGAGTACAAAAGACATCGCCTTATGACTATCTCTATCGCTTCATTGCACAGCACCGAATTTGCCGTTGGTCAACGTTATTTATCTGATACGGAGTCTGAGCTTGGCTTGGGTGTGGTCATCGACGTCGATGACCGCTGTGTGCATATCTTATTTCCGCAAAGTGAAGAGACGCGCGTCTACGCCAAAAATTCTGCGCCGTTATCGCGCGTGGTGTTCAAAGAGGGCGATAGCATTTCGGATCAAGCCGGTAATAGCTATACCGTAACCGCAGTCGAAGAAGTGATGGGCGTGCTCAAATACAGTGTTGATGAGCATGAAAAAGGTATCATGGAAACCCGTTTGGCGGCCAATATCACGCTGGCAAAGCCGCTTGAGCGTCTGTTGGCTGGTCGTATTGAGCGCGGGGATTGGTACGAGCTGCGTCAAGATATATTGCGTATGCAATCAGCGCTAGCGGGTCATCCGCTCAAAGGCTTGATGGGCGCACGTGTCGATATTATTGAGCATCAGTTGTATATCGCTCATGAAGTTGGCAAACGTATCGCGCCGCGTGTCTTGCTTGCTGACGAAGTCGGTTTGGGCAAAACCATTGAAGCGGGTTTGATTATTCATCAGCAGCTATTGACGGGTAAAGCTGAGCGCGTATTAATCCTTGTCCCAGACAGTTTGCAGTATCAATGGATGATTGAGCTGCGTCGCCGTTTTAACCTAAACTTTGCCTTGTTTGATTTGGTACGCACCGCTGCGATTAAAGAGCACGACCCTGAGCAAAATGTCTTTGCTACTGAGCAATGTATCATTGCGGGTATGGATTTATTGCTTGACCATCCTGATTTGTATGACCAAGCAATGGAAGCCGGTTTTGATTTATTGGTCGTCGATGAAGCGCACCATCTGCATTGGGATGAAGCGCAAGGCGGCAATGATAAATATGACCTCATTGCCGACTTTGCCGAAGAAACACCAGGGGTCATGCTATTAACAGCCACGCCTGAACAGCTTGGCGCCCAAAGTCACTTTGCCCGTTTGCGCCTGCTTGACCCAGATCGCTTTGATGATTTGGATGAATTTATCGACAGTCAAGAAGCCTTTGCCGAAACCGCAGCGGTTGCGAGCGTCTTAATCGAAGATAAACCGTTAAGCGACGGTCAAATTGCGGCGTTAAGCGCTCTGCTTGGCATCAGCATGGATGAATTGTCAGCGATTAATGACGACGAAAAACTACGTACTTATGCGCTTAATGAGCTCCTTGACCGTCATGGTACCGGACGTATTTTATTTCGTAATACCCGTGAGAGTGTCAAAGGTTTTTATGGTCGTAGCAGTCAGCCGTATCCGTTGCCGTTGCCTGAAGCATGGGTCGATAGCTATCAAACTAAGGGTAAATTGCGCGAGCAGCTTTGGGGTGAAGAAAATCAACCAGATGGTGGCTGGTTAGAGGATGACCCACGCGTGCCGTGGTTGATTGATATCTTAAAGGGCGAGCTTAAGCATAAAAAAGTGTTATTGATTGCTCGTAGTGGCGCGACGGTTGAAAGTTTAGAGGCAGTATTGCGCCTACATGCTGGTATTAAAACTGCCATCTTTACCGAACAGATGACCTTGCTTGAGCGTGACCAAGCAGCAGCGTTTTTTGCTGATAGTGAGGGCGCGCAGATATTACTCTGCTCAGAGATTGGCTCAGAAGGTCGTAACTTCCAGTTTGCAAGCCAGCTGATATTGTGGGACCTACCTGCCAATCCAGATACCTTAGAGCAGCGTATCGGTCGCCTAGACCGTATCGGGCAAACGCAGCAAATTATGCTGCACGTGCCATATGTACAAGGAACGGCGCAAGAGCGACTGTACCGCTGGTATAACGATGCGCTCAATATGTTTAATCAGATTTCACCAACCGCCCAAAGCGTACAAGAGCAGTACATCCAAGCGCTAAAACCACTCCTTGAAGGCACAGATACCGATGCCAATCGTGCGACTTTGCAAGAGATTATTGAAGAGGCAAAGCAGACGCGCTTAGGGCTAGAAGCACAGCTACAAGCCGGTCGCGACCGTTTGCTTGAGTATAACTCGTGCCGTCCGCGCGTTGCTGGGCGTATCAAAGATGCCATGTGTGATTTTGATAAGCATAATCTGTTGCCGCAATTTATTGAGCGCTTCTTTGCCTCAGCCAATATCGATCATAGTGTCCAGCGTGATGGTTCATGGGTGATTGCACCGATTGATAGTACCGAAATTAGTGATTATATCGACGGTCTGCCGCTTGGTGATGAAGACGGTATGACGCTGACCTTTGAGCGCAAGCAAGCGCTACAGAGTGAAGACATCGAATTTATTACTCATGAGCATCCGCTCATGCGCGCGATTTATGAGCTGGCAAGTACCAGTACCTTTGGTAATACCACGGTTGCGATGCTTAAAAGTGCCGTCGTACCGCAAGGTATGGTGTTACTCGAAGTGAATTTCCGTGTTGAGGCGATTGCGCCAAAACTGCTTAATCTGCCAGCAACTTTAACCACACAAAACATCCGTGTCTTTATCAGTGAGCAAGGCAACGATTTATCCGCTCGAATCAGCAGCGATATGATCATGCCGCATATCGAGCGTTTGGATAAAAACCGCGCTCGCCAAGTGATTAAGGTACGCGGCGATGTGATTGAGCAGCGTTATTATGAAGCCGAAGAAATCGCCCGTCAGCAGTTAGCAAAAATTGGCGAGCAAGCTAGTGCACGCTTTAGCCAGCAGTGGGCGCGTGAAATCAAACGCTTAAAGCATCTGCAAACGATTAATCCTAACGTGCGCCCCGAAGAGGTTGAGCGCTTAGAGCAGCTAAAAGCCCAAGGTGAGCAAGCGCTGGGTAATTTATCGCTGGTGCCAGATTCTATCCGCGTGCTGGTTGCCGTAAAACCATAGTTTTAAGGCCGATAAAAAACGAGGTTTCTCATCATCTCGTTTTTTATTTATGTTTGTGAGCTTAGATGCTGCTTGTTTAGATAGCTACTTGTTTAGATAGTTGCTTGTTTAGATAGTTGCTTGCTCATTATTGCTACACTAATAAAGCGTTAAACCGACTTGTAAGGCGGCGACTGCCTAGTCAAAATCTTTAATATTCGCTAAGATGATAGGCTTTTCGCTTTATAATGAGCGATTGCTAATCATTTTACTGGCTATTTATTTGGCGTTCTCAGCGTTATGTGGTTGTTTATCGCAAAATATAATAGTCATGCCATAACATTTTTAAAATGAACCTACTATATATATTATTTGAAATTCAAACGCCGCATTGGCTTAAGCCATATCATATTGATATCGTTTTGATATTGTCGATTACTGATATCCCAATGCTAAGCGTGATTGATCAAAATAAGGAAACCTATCGTCATGTCTGATTATCCGCAACTGATCGATGAGCTGCTCGCTACCGTCGCGCTTATCGAAGTCAGCCCTGATGTTTTTGAAGGTAAAAGCCACGACTATGTGGGCGCCCGTATTTTTGGCGGGCAAGTGCTGGCGCAAGCGATTATGGCCGCATCGCATACGCTCGATCAAGACAAGCCTTGCCATTCCTTGCATGGCTATTTTTTGCGCGGTGGTGATATCAATCAGCCAGTGATTTATCAAGTGCGCCGCCTGCGTGATGGACGTAGTCTGTCGGCGCGTGAAGTAACGGCGATTCAGTATAAAGAAGTACGCGGTAAGCCGCCGGTTGAGCAGGTGATATTTTCGATGATTGCCTCGTTTTCTCCGATGGAGGAAGGTTTGGATTATCAAGAAGACATGCCGGTTTATCCGCCGCCTGAAGATTTGGCGACTGAGCAAGAATTAAAAGAGCAGTATGTTGGTAAAGTCCCAGACGCTCTAAAAGCACGCTTTATGCGTCATCGTCATGTCGAGATTAAACCCATCAAGCCGCGTGATCCGATTCATCCAGAACCGATGAAACCCAAGCAAGCAAACTGGCTGCGTATCCGTGAGCTTGGCAAGCAGCCAGTGGCCATTCAGCAAGCACTATTGGCGTTTTCGTCTGATTTTTACTTGGTCGGTACGGGGCTGATGTCACATGGTGTCAGCTTTATGACCAGTGGCCTGCAAGCGGCGAGTATCGACCACTCGATGCATTTTCATCGTGATTTTGATTTAAATAATTGGCTGCTATATGACATGTGGAGCGACACCACATCTAATGCCAAAGGCTTAAACCACGGACAGTTTTGGCAAGATGGTCGATTGGTCGCGACAGTACAGCAAGAAGGTTTGATGCGCTTGCGGGTGCCCAAATCTTAAGTTTTTTCTTAGTTTTTTGTAGGTTATAAATGAAAAAAGCGCCTCAGAATATATTTGAGGCGCTTTCTTTATAAAGGTTACTTAGTTGCCCTAACTGAGGCTTCCAAGATCTTCACCATTGCTCGTGGTAATCCTAGTGTCGCCTGCGCATCTTTAGCATTTGACCAATTTATATTAATTTCTGCTGCTTGTAAGGCTTTGGTTAAATCAGCCGTTTGCTCATTCGTTAAAGTCAGTGATTGCGGCGTTAAATACCAATGAAAATGGGTTAGTGAATGTTTGATGGGCGCGTCATCAAGCAAGGTTTTATTAATGGGCGCGGCTGCTAAATTATGCTTATCTAACCATTTATGGATAATTTGCTCAGCGGTGGTAAATTCTGTTTCATACTCTTTTTCATAGACTTTTTCATTGCTAGCAACTTTTAATGATTTATCATCGCTGGCTTCCGAATTTTTAACAGTAGCTTTACCGTCAATTTTCTCTACAAATTCTAGCGGCAAACTCCATAGTCCGCCCCAAATGCCATTGTCAGGACGCTGTAGCCAAAGTATGTTGCCGTCCATATCTTTAATTAATAGCGCATTGCTAAACTTGCTTGGCTTGGGCTGCTTTTTAGCTTTGACTGGATAATCGGTCTCACGACCTTGCGCATGGGCTAAGCAATCCTCTTGTAGTGGGCACAATAGACAAGCAGGTTTGCTACGAGTGCATAAGGTTGCGCCCATGTCCATCATGGCTTGCGCAAATAATCCTGAGTTCTCTCTAGGCGTTAGACGTTCTGCCAATGCCCACAGCGCTTTGGTCGTCGCCGACTTAGTAATATCACCATCGATGGCCGCCCAACGGGTGAGCACTCGTTTGACATTGCCATCACAGATAACGCCATAGCGATGTAACCCCATTGCCATAATCGCTCCAGCGGTCGACCGGCCAACGCCAGAAATCGCCTCCCAGCCGGCTAAGGTTTGCGGAAAGTCGCCCGTCTCATCAATCACTGCAACCAGTTGCTTGGCGCCTTTATGTAAATTACGCGCGCGCGCATAGTAGCCAAGCCCTGCCCAATGCTCCGCCACCATATCCCATTCTGCTGCGGCTAAATCTTGTACGGTCGGAAAGGATTCCATAAAACGGGCAAAGTAGGGCAGCACTGTCGTTACTTGCGTTTGCTGGAGCATGACTTCTGATAGCCAAACGATATAAGGATTGGGCGTGTCAGTTTGGTGTTGTTGCCAAGGTAAATCGTGGCGACCGTTTTCAGCGAACCAATCAAGTAGGCGGGGGGCGAGGGAGTTTAATGCGTCAGTGGGTTGAGAAAAGGGAGTATCGGGTATAGCGGTAGGTTGAGTCATAGGCTCTATTATTTATTTTTTTGAAGGTATGTGATTATATCTTATATAAGCTTATTCAACAGGTTGGCTTTGTATGGTTTATCGTGAGTATTTTAGACCGTTGTTCTGTCGTAGCTTAATATTTGCAGTTTTTGCCATAGGTGAATACTATGGACAGTCTTTGAAAATATACTCTTCTAAAAATAAAATAGATTGAGCCACTAGCTTATACCTCACATTGTATTAAAAACACACTAAATAATATTTGCTACTCAATAATGAACTTATGACATCGTAGAAGGCAATTATTTATAAGCATAAATCGCCCTTATCAGCGTAAAACGTCATATTATTTAAATGAGTATAGACCCAAAGTAACAGTACTACAACATAATAATAAGAACTTAAGGCGAAATAATATTTGTTTTAAAATCAAGGGTTAATCAAATTTGTTTAAACTTAATACCTTTCATTGAAAGTAAAACGGTTATGTAGATTTAAACGCGCTACTGGTATAGATTTTACTGACGCGCGCTGCTTACTTCCGATTCTTCCGCGTTTTTAGACGACGCAAACGTTTTTCTTCTTCTTTAGCGATTCTTTTCTCTTCGGCAGCGATGCGTTGTTCAGCAACGACTAGCTCTTCAGCTTCTGTCATGGCAGGCGTCTCAAGGGTAATACGCCCAATCTTGCCACTACGTAGCTCATTAATCAGAATCTCAGACATGCGGTAAGTGTCGACTTGGTTGCCCGCGCGCACGCAACCGCGATTGCGCCCAGCGATTTCAAAAAACTCCCAATCGGTCTTGGGTAATTCTTCAATTTTATAGCGGCTTTTTAGCAGCTCAGGATAAGCGCTTAGCAAATACTCAGCGGTATAACTGGCGACATCAGCAAAGTCAAACGCCGTATCTCGAATACCGCCAGTCGCCGCTAGACGATAGCCAGAATTTTCATTTTCAACCTTTGGCCATAGCATACCAGGAGTGTCATAGAGCATGATGTCATCGTCAAGTTTAATCAGTTGCTGCGACTTGGTGACCGCGGGTTCGTCGCCAGTTTTTGCCACCGCGCGCCCTGCTAAGATGTTAATTAAGGTCGATTTACCAACGTTTGGAATACCCATAATCATGGCTTTGATTTGACGACCGGTGCCGACTTTATTGGGTACGAGGGATTTGCATATTGCAATGATACGCTTGACGTCATCGGCTTTATTATTGTCGCACGCGATGGCTTTAACGCCATCTTGTTGCTCAAGATATTCCATCCATGCTTGAGTCAGTTCAGGATCGGCAAGATCAGCTTTATTTAAGATTTTGATGACGGGTTTTTCACCGCGTAATGCTGCGACCATTGGGTTTTCGCTACTATAAGGAATACGCGCGTCAATCACTTCAATGGCGACGTCCATCTGCGGCATGATTTCTTTGATTTCGTTACGGGCCTTGTTCATATGCCCAGGGAACCACTGAATACTTGCTCTCTTATCCATCTACTTTCATAACCTTTTATAAAAAATGCTAAAAGTAAGACCATTGTCATTTACTTTTTAATGGCGTCCAGTTTACTACATAAGCAAACTTTTAATGCTAAAAAGTAATGATACTAAAAATGCTCACGTTAACATTTCATGTAACGCTCAGAGCAGACTATCCTGCAGACTCGTCTACTAACTCCTTGCGCGCTGGTGGTAATGGTGCTAAATAACCAATGACCAAGATTAAGCTACCTGCGCCAAGGAAAGAAATCACCCGCCAAATCGCCTCGGTCTGGGATAAATCAACCAAGACCAGTTTTAACACCACAACGCCCAACAGTCCAATACCCATAAACCATAGTGTTCGCTGTCCATAGCGGCTGGCGATGATGGTGGCGACCAAAGCAATAAGCGTCCACAAAATGGTTAGCCCCGTTTGTACTTGCTCGCTATTCCAAGCGCCTCCTGTAACGTCGTATAAACCGCCAATCCATAACGGCGTACCGATAAATGCATGCAGCGTCCTGACCAGCATACTAGAACCTATCCAAAGGCCAATCAGCGCTAAGACAATGAATAGCATATCGTTTTTAGGAATCGCGCTTAATAGGTTTCTCGAACCTCTACCATGTGGCTGACGGAGCAAATAAACACCCAAGCTGTAAAAAACCACCAGCCATAACGTCACATCATATAAGTTAAATAAAGGAAGGTAGGGCAGTTCCCAAATAATACCATCGTAAGTAAAGTTGGTAAAAATAGCCCAACCTAAAGTCATAGGTACAAAGAGTTTGGCACTGTTTAATAGTGACTGATGCCAATCGAACCAATAAGGCACCAGTGGTGAGGTTACCGCTTTCGATTGCGCGCGTGACTGCTTATCATTATATTGAGCCACGGCATGACGCTGTATCCACCATAATGCAGCCAGCATAAAGGCAACCGGAACCAAAATAGTCATCACGCCTTTTGAATCAGGTAAGCCATAATGCATAGCTTCTGCCAATATAATGATGCCAGCGCCAAGCCAGCTTGCGCTATCAACACTTTTTAATTCTATCTCTTTATGCCATGTTCTCAACCACAATTGTCCAATGACCAACCAGCCTATGAGTAAGGTAATAAATATTGGCCAATGAAAGGTGGTCCATTGATAATCAAACTCATATTTTTGCGGTAGTTGAAACAGTAGCGCGGCATAAAATAGCAGCAATAACCCATGGCTAAACTGCCTAATCTCGCGCCACGCATGATAGTGATTGATTGTTTGATAAATAGCTAGGCTTGTTAACATGGCCAATCCTAGCAGCGCCGTCGTTGCTAAGCGCCAGTTTGCAAGCCATTGGTCAAAATCAATCACCAAGACATACAGCAGCCAAACCATTGCAGTAAAGGTCAAAAATCGACCCAAATTTGGACTGCGCCACATCAAGTTAAACGCCATACTTTGGCTATTGATACTGGTAAGCCATTGCTTAGTAGCAAGTTCACCAATGCCCAAAGCTTTAGTATAGGCAGTCAGCGTATGATTGGCATTAAGCTGATTGTTGGCGTCATCAATAGGTGAATTGCTGGCGCGTAAGATAAACATCGTAGCTAGATAGCTGAGCGCCGAAATCGTCAACGCCAACGTTGGATAATCTTTGATCGTAAAGACCACATTTATCATCAGCATCGCGATACTAAGCAGCTGCAGTAATAGCCCAAACCATACTGACCATACACGTAGTGAGCGCCGTCCAAACCATACCAAGGCCAGTCCTTGTACCGACCAGCCAAAGGCAATCCATTTTGCATCGAGTGCTAGCGGGATCACCAGCGCCAAAAAACCAAAACCTAACGCCAGCATACCTTCAGTGATTAAGGCATATCGCTGACTACGTTGGACAAACACCCAGCCAATACCCAAATAAATTGCCGCAAAAATAGCACTGGTGATGGTTAGCCCATTAGGAATAGCGTTTAACAGCGCTGCAAATAAACCAAAGGCCAGTATCGGCACGGAAAACAGCAAGCCGGTATCAATAGGGAATACATAGCTGTGGTTTTCTAAATAAAATTTATCTAAATGACTTGGATTCTCTGCACTATCGACATTAGCTGTATAAGCAAAATTTGCTTCATTAAGTGTGTTATAAGCAATGATTTGTTGCGCGTAGCGAATCACCACAAATAAATACAGAATGAGATGTAGGGCAACCAGTACCACCAATGACCAACGCTGATTATCAATAATTACCGTTACGTTCTCTGTCAGTCCCCAATAATAAGCCAGCCCAAACGTGACTCCTGACCCAAAAATATTGAGCACTTTCCACGGACGATAATGAGCAATTACGGCAATAGTCACGTTTAGTAATAAGTAATAGCTAAACAAAACCGTCAAGCTGCCTGTATCCTGACTGGTCAATATCGGTGCAAAAAAGCCGCCCGATAATGCCAGTAATGCCAAAGGAAAGGCGTTTTGACGGACGGCTAAAACGACGGTAAGTGCTGATAATAAACCAAGTCCTATAAAGCTTGGTAGACTTGCCAGCACTTGATAAACGCTATAGGCAAAAAAGGTGGTTAGATAAGCAATCGCCAATCCTGCGCCTTGCAAAGTGATGCCGTAAGCAAAGCGGTTTTTTACTAATTTTAATCCTAAAGCTGCTAACCCTAAACCGAGGACGCCTATGGCAATGAGTTTAAAGGCGATGGGTATTTCAATATAGTCACTTAATAAGCGCAGTAATAACACCACCCCGACGAGCAACACCAATACCCCAACGCGCACTACTAAGTTGCCGCCAAAAAACCAGTTTTGCATAGAGTGAATAATGGAGGTGACGATAGGCAAGGAGCGCTCGTCTGGCTCTATCGTTGTAACGGGGGTTCTCGATTTTGTCGATTCTGCTGGTTTTGGCTTTAAGCCGAGGTTTTCTTCTATGGGTTCGGCGCTAGCGTCAGCGGCTGTAACCAAGTCTACTGCTGCTAACGGTATCGGTGGCGGCATTGATGACCGCAAGGTTGGAGAGGTGTCAGGCACTGATGCAAATTGACTTTCTTGATCGCTATTTATATCGGCGTGAGAAGATTTTGCTGTGATTAAGCCCTCTTTTTGCCGTTTAAGCTCAGCTTGTAGCGCTGTCATATCATGACGCAACTGTCTGATTTGTTGGCTTATCCTGGCGTATAGTATGAACACCACGATCAATAAAGCCATAAAAGCCAGCCAGCCCAGCTGATTTATCAATAGATATAACATCCTCGTTACTCAATCCCACTTATAATAGAGTGATGATGACGTTATTTGCTCATAAGCACAAGATTGGTCATGGTAGTTATTGTGTATAATGACGAAAAATAGGGGTCGCTTTCTGAGAAAGTGACCCCTGTTTTTCGTCTTATGCTTTGTATTAACACTCTTTATAGTGAGCGTTTATACAACTTGATTGATGATATTTTTAAAATTATTGACCGAGATTGGTTTTCATAAATTCAAGCATGTTGTCCCAGCTTTGCTTAGCAGCGGTTTCGTTGTAGCCAAGGTCAACATCGTTTTTGGCAGCACGCTCATCGGCGTGCGGATTGGTAAAGCCATGTTTGGCACCGTCATAGACATCAATCGTGTAGTCAACATCGGCAGCATCTAGCTCAGATTTCAGACCTTCTATGGCATCCATTGACACCATCGAATCATCACGGCCGTGAGCGACCAATACTTTGGCTGTAAAGTTCTTGTCGGCTGGCTGTTTTGCTGATGGATTACCGTGGAAAGTAGCGACGGCTTTTAATGGCATACCTTCACGCGCCATATCGAGCACCACTTTACCGCCAAAACAATAACCAATCGCCGCTAAGTTATCGCGATTAACCGCCAGTTGGTCACCAAAGTCATTGAGTATTAAGCGGCAACGTGCCATTAGCATGTCTTGATCAGCAAGTACTTGCTCCATCCACATATTGGCCATCGACGCGTCGCTGGTCAGCTTGCCTTCACCGTAAACGTCCATCGCCACCGCCGCATAGCCTGCTTTTGCTAAGCGCTCAACGACGGACTTTGGGTGATCGACCACGCCCCACCATTCTGGCGCCACCAAAATACCCGCTACTGGATTGTCCTCTGAGGCAGATTCTGGCAGCGCCACATAGCTGATAAGCTCAACGTTGTTTTCGGTAGTGCTGATCAATTCAAAAGTCTTAATTGACATATTATTGTCCTTTTTTTATGTTATGAAGGGGGTTTTATAAATGACTGTTTTATAAATAACTACTTTATAAATGCTTGTTTTATAAGTGTTAACTGTCCGTATTTTGCTGCATTCTTTTATTTACTTCTCCTACCTTAACGCCCAAGTTCGCCAAAAACAGCTATAATACTGTAACGCTCTTTATCAAAATGCTACGGCGACTTTATGACACTCAATTTGCTCAATCAATCTGAATCTCAATTAGCATCCGCTCTAGATTCCAAAACAACAACTGATTCAGATTCAGCGACGCAATCTGCGGTGCGCTTATTTCCTCACAGCCAAAACGATGCTAATGATCTATTGCGTCCGCAGTTTTGGTCACGTTTTTCGCTGTCAGAGCTAAACCATAGCGAATGGGAAGCGCTATGCGATGGTTGCGGTAGCTGCTGCCTAATCAAGTATATCGACGATGAGAATGTTAGCGATGACAATAATCATGAGGCAGAAATGGTTGAATATACCGATGTCACTTGTCAGCTGATGGATTGCGCGACCGGTTATTGCAAGCATTACGCCACACGCCAAGAGCACGTGCCGGACTGTATTCAGCTAACTATGGAGAATTTGCCGCAGATGATGTGGCTGCCGTCGCACTGTGCTTATAAGCGCTTGTATAAAGGACAAGATTTACCAAGTTGGCATTTGTTATTAACGGGAGATGCGGTGGCAACTCAGCAGCAGATGCGCGCTGCCAATGTTGGCGTAGCAGGGCGCTGTATTTCTGAGATTGGCATGACAGATGAGGAGATGGAGGAGCGGGTGGTAAATTGGGTCCAGCCTTAACCTAACTTTTTTTATAAAGGGTTTAATCTATGTTTATGCTTAATGAACAATGGATTTAACGTCGCAATACCGCTTTGGAGAGTAGCTGCACCTCTTCGAAAACCTCAGCTATTCTTTAGATTCCTGCGCGGCAGATTTGGCGCTCGCTTCCGCATCGGCTTGTGAATCTGCCAGTGGCGGGATAGGAATATCTTGCCGAATTTGCTTGGAGAACTCGCGGCTATTGATAGCGCTAGTTCCTGCCAAATTATCAAAGCCGCGAACCTTTGGATTGATATGGGTGCGCTCGTACCACGTGTCCATTGACCAAGGCTGACCGTCTTTTTCAGGGTTGGCGTCGAGCATGCCAACGTCGTATAAGTAGTTTGGTAGCCAGCCCGATACCCAAATTCGGTAATCCCATGGCAGACGGTCGCCACTGACAATACGCGCCATATAAAAGATAATATTGGTACAGTTGCTCATCAACGTATTGTACCAAGTTGGTTTGGCATTCAATTCATCGGCGGCAGTTAAGTAAGACTCAAATAACGACTTGACCTCGTGCTGTTGTAGATTGCTGACCGGAAACAGATAAACTTGCTCGCCGCGAGCATTACTACGGGTATAAATAATATCGCGCTCTTCGGCAGCAATCAGGCTCAGCTCAAAACGCCTAAAAAACCCTGCCAATGCCGAAAACGACTCGCCTTCTTCCTTACGAATCTCGAACGAGAAGGCAAGCGGTCTATCATCTTCAAAGCGGAAACTGACCAAAGTATGCGCAATCAGCGGCCCCATCCAATAGGAGTTGGTCACATCGACGCCAGAGAGTTTTGACATATCTATCGTGCGCGTGCCCCAGTGTTCAGCCGCTTCTTTATCAGTACGCCAATCAAAATTACGAACATTGGTGAGCGTGACTAAGTCAGGGCTGTTGGCATCGCGGCTATAAGTAACTCTTTCGCTGACTTCCGCCATCCAGTCGCGGTCTTGTTTGGGCTCAATAGAAAAAAACCAGCCCAAACCGATAAACCAAACTGCGCCATATAAACCAATGAGCCATTTAACGGTTACTTTTTTATGCGGCACTGCTGAATTATTTGATGGCTGATTACCTCGATTTTTTGGAGTTTTTGACCAATGCCTTTTTGTTACATAAGCGGCATTAGCCAGCGCCGCTAAAATGCCGATTATAACAAGGGTCGTAAGCCAAGTAATCGGTGAGCGTATGCCAAACTGATACCAAATTGCCATTAACAGCCAAATAGCAGATAGGAGCAACGTAGTAACGATTAAAACCTGCGCGAGGTAATAGCGCCAAGTTCGCTTTTGCTGGCGATCATGAGCTGCCCCATGCTCTAAGCGATTGCTGTTTGCGAGCGGCGAGAGCAGGCGAGAAAAAAATGCACGTAGCGACATAGGTTTGACTTTGAGGAATGAAGGCTTTGACCATAGCAAAGTTTGCAACACACTGACAATACAATTTGAGTGAATTTGTCGTTGAATGTCCGTAAGCCTTGCGATAAAGTGAAACCTATTAGGCTAGTCTATTTTTATCTATACTTATATAGTTATCATTTATCGCTATGATAGGATTTGTAGGGATAATTTGATCTTTATTTAAATATTTTGACTACTGCCTAAATATAAAGTCGCTGTTTTATTTGCTATTTTAATCCCCATTTAGGTTTAAGATTTCAATTGCTATTCACTATTTTCTTTGATTACTGCTATTAACTAAAGAGGTTAAATCACATCATCATGTCCGAAGACGCTCCAAGCCCGAGTAGTTGGTCGATGCGCGGCTTAAAACGCTGGCTATCGACCGCCCCCGAAACCCGTGATGAACTGATACGTTTGGTGCAAGACTCGCGCCAGTTCTTAGAACCCGATACTGTGGACATGTTGGAAGGCGTCCTTGATTTGCCTGCCACCCAAGTTCGCGAAATTATGACCCCGCGCCCGCAAGTGATTGGGCTGCACGAAAGCGCTAGCTTAGCTGAAGTGATGGATATCATTCTTGAGACCACACACTCGCGCTATCCGGTCTTTGATAGCCAAGACGATGATGCCGTTATCGGTATTCTATTGGCAAAAGACTTGATTCCTATCCTCGTACACATGGTGCGCGATCAAGAAGATAAAATTGACAGTCAACGTTTACGAGACTTGGTGCGTCAGCCGCTTTATATCAGCGAAACGGCACGCTCTGATACTTTGCTACGCTCATTACAGCGCACCCAAGTGCATATGGCGATTGTCGTCGATGAGTTTGGGAATTTTGCTGGCGTGGTAACGATGGAAGATTTGCTCGAGGAAATCGTCGGCGATATCGTCGATGAGCATGATGACTTCGATGAAGACAGTGATATCAATAATATCGTCGCCGATCCTGTAAGACCAAATACGTGGCGCGTGCAAGCATCGACAGTGATTGAAGACTGTAACGATGAGCTTGGCGCCCACTTTGATGATACCGATGTTGATACTATGGGCGGTTTGGTGATGCAAGCGCTCGGTCATGTTGGCGATTTGGAAGGGGAGAGCGTGGTGATAGACGATTGGCAAATTACTATTACCGATGTTGAAGGGCGCTTTATTCAAAATCTTGAGCTGTCTAAAATCAATTCTGACCAGCAAATATTAATAGGTAGCCATTAATTTATTATTGATTGAGGCTCAAAGTCAACATTTAGCAGCCAAACATAAAAAAACACGATTGCGGTCGTGTTTTTTTTGCTTTTAAAATCGGCATTTTGCAACGCAATGTTACCTATTGAGTGATTTAGACTGGTATCATGGGCAGGTTTAATTTTTGAGCGCTGTATTGAGCAGCGGATCAATGGCTATTAATCCAACGCTCACTGAATAAATCAAAGTTAATATGTAAGTTTTAAACGACTGAAAAATAAGGTTTTGGATAACTGCTATGCGTCTGTCTACTGTTGATTTGCAAAAACGTCTAAACCCCGATAAGCCTAAGGGCTTGCCGCTGGTGTTGACCATATTGATTGCGTGGCTGGCAGGCGCAGTGTTTATCTTTGCTCTCGCGCCGTATGGTTTTTGGCCGGTGGCGTTGGTGTCGCCCGCTATTTTGTATGCCTTACTGATGCCTGATATGACAGGCAAGCGTGCTTTTGTTATCGGTCAAGCTTATGGTACTGGGCTTTGGTGCGTCGGGGCGTTTTGGCTGTATACCTCAATCCATGTCTATGGCGATACACCAGTGTGGCTCGCGCTAATTATGATTGCGCTGATGGGTCTTGGTATGGGCTTGTTTCATGGCTTTTTAGCGCTGATTTTTAATCGTGTCGTCGGTAAACAGCCGTTATCCTTTGCTGCGCTTTGGGTATTGCAAGAGTGGATGAAAACGTGGCTATTTACCGGTTTTCCGTGGTTATTTGTCGGTTATGCCTTTACCGAGCAGTATTGGCTATCATCATTAGCGCCCGTTGCTGGCGTATTTGCGGTGTCTTTCGTGGCAGTATTATTGGCGGCAAGTTTGGTTGAGCTATTGCGTCGCCGCGGCGGTTATATGATTCCTACTGCCGCGCTGCTTATTGTCAGCTGCGCATTATGGCTGCTAAATCCGCAATGGACAAAACCAAAGGGCACGCCTGACTTGTCGGTATCATTAATCCAAGGGAATATTCCGCAAGATTTAAAATGGCTGACCGAATATCAGGTAGAAACGCTAAAAATTTATGCCACCCTGTCCAGTACCGAATGGGGCAGCGATATGATTTTGTGGCCAGAGTCTTCCATTCCCATGTTTCAAGATGAAGCGCTAGGTTTTATCAGTGAAGTGGTCAAAGTGGCCAAAGAAACCGATACCACGTGGGTCACTGGCATCCCATATAAAGATACCGCAGCTTTTGATGCCAAGACCGATAAATACCCGCCGTTTTATAATAGTGTCATTGCTTTAGGTGCGGACGCTGAAGGGCTATATAAAAAGCAGCGTTTGGTACCCTTTGGCGAATATATCCCCTTTGAGGGCATGCTAGATATCTTGCCTAACCTTGCTGGCAGCCAAGATATCATGAGCTATAGCCGCGGCAGTGCTAATCAATCACCGCTGCGCGTGCGTGGTCATAACTTGGGCGCCGCGGTTTGCTATGAAGTTGCCTATCCTGACACCACGCGCAAAAACGCCATCAATACTGACTTTTTATTGACCATTTCTAACGATGCGTGGTTTGGTAGCTCGGCAGGTCCGCTCCAGCATTTGCAAATGGTACAAATGCGCGCGCTTGAAAACGGCCGCTGGTTTATGCGTGCCACCAATACTGGCGTTACGGCTATCATTGACCATAAAGGTCATATCGTGAAGCGCGCACCGCAGTTTGAGCGCACCGTCTTACGCGGAAATGTGCAAGCACGCGTTGGCAATACGCCTTATATGCGCGCGGGTAATTATCCTATTTTAATCATTATTGCGCTTCTGCTATTATTAAGCTATCTTGGCAAGCGTGCGACTCCGCAGAGACGTTTGGTCAAATAAAAAATACCCATAGGCTTTGGTTGTAAGTTTTTTCGCTAATAAACCTTTAAATCATTAAGGGTTTTCACAAATCGATATAAATTGCGATATAATAGGCCAATATTTTAAATATTTTGTGCAAGGTGGATAAGGTATGTCAGAACATATTGTCGAAAACAACCCCAAGAAAGAGTTGCTATTTGCCTTAGGCGGTGTTGCCTTATTTTTAGGTATCGTCTTATTAATCGGCATTTCTGGCTATTTGCGTCCAGCAGGCGAGCATATCACTGCTGAGAGCACTGAAGCGCCTGCTAAAACAGAGGCAGCTGCGACAGAAGAAACTGCGCCCGCTGCAACCGCTGCCGAGCCAGCAACAACTGGTACGCCTGTAACCGCACCTACTGAAAATCCAGCAGATGCTACCGTAACCCCCGCTGCTGATACTGATAGTACGGTTGTTGCTGCTGAATCTGGCACCGCAACTGCTGAGGGTACTGTCAATCAAGCGGCAGTCCCTGATGATGCGAACTTGACAGCAGAAGAAGCCGATGCGGATTCGGATGGTGGTGAGGGTGCAGAGTTAACGCATACTTGGAAAACTGAAGAGTAAGCTTGTGACCTAAGTATTTTGTTATAAAAACAAATACTTGTATAAATCTAGTCAGATACCCGTAATTAAGTACAACTGTTGTGACGATACTTTATTCTAAAAGTGAAAATACTCTAGAAGCTAATATTAAAAACCTGTGCTTGGTTAACTGAGCACAGGTTTTTTTGTAGGTATTTGTGTAATTATTGAATAACTTTTTCTTTACTTGACTATAACCAAGTGAAACAATAATGCGCCTATGTGACCGCTTAGCAAAATAAACAGGAGTTTGGTCGTCATCACAGTGGTCTTTAAAGGAATAAAGTTATGAGCAGAGACTCAAAAGTAAATGTTAGTGAAGCTGAATTGGCAGCACTGGATAATGGGTTTATGGGGCACCCAAAGCCACTACGCCCGCTGTTTTTTACCGAAATGTGGGAACGCTTTTCTTATTATAGTATTCGTCCGTTATTAGTACTGTTTATGGTCGCGACCGTTGGCAGCGGCGGTTTTGGCTTTGATGAAGTCACCGCTTCTGCTATTTATGGTATTTTCGCCGGTTCATTATATCTGGCGCCGGTACCGGGTGGTTGGCTCGCTGATAACTGGCTTGGTCAAGAGCGCGCCTTATGGTGGGGCAGCGTGATTATTGCCCTCGGTCATCTATGTATTGCGCTCTCCGCCATATTTGGCATGACGTTATTTTTTGTCGGTTTGATATGTATTGTGTTAGGGTCGGGGTTATTTAAAACCTGTATCTCTGTCATGGTAGGCGCCTTGTATAAAAAAGGCGATGTGCGTCGTGATGGTGGTTTTACCTTGTTTTATATGGGCATTAATATAGGTGCTCTATTAGCCGCGCTCATCGTTGGAGTGTTTAAAGAAAAGGGCATGTGGCATGCAGGTTTCGGCGTTGGTGGTATCGGTATGTTGATATCATTACTGATCTACCGTTTTTCTGCGCAAAAAACCTTGACCCACTATGCCCAAGCCAAAAATATAAAACCTGAGTGGGAATACGCCAATGACCGTTATAAAGACATCGGTCGCTGGGTAATCGGCTTCTTGGTATTGTTGGCAGTGGCTGTGGTTTTGGTAGCAAGTGGCATGTTACCGTTTAATCCTGAAATGGTCGCCGAGTATATGACTTATATCATCGCCGCAGTGGTGATAGGCTACTTTGCGGTCATGTTTGTCTCACCTCGTCTTGATAAAACCGATAAGCTGCGCCTACTGACTTGCTTTATTTTAATCATCGGTTCGACACTATTTTGGTCAAGCTTTGAGCAGCAGCCAACGTCGTTTAACCTATTTGCCGATCGCTATACTGACTTGAACGTCTTAGGGTTTGAAATACCCAGTATTTGGTTCCAATCATTAAACCCGTTGTTTATTTTATTGCTGGCGCCCATTGTTAGTATTGTTTGGGTCAAGCTTGGCAATCGCGGCCTTGAGCCAAATAGTATGGTTAAGTTTGCACTGGGTATGTTGCTGACCGCGGCAGGCTTTTCGTTGATGATATTTGCCTCAAAAAGTATTTTGACCAGTGACGGCGGCTTAGCATCGCCATTATGGCTTGTAGGCAGCTTATTACTGTTAACACTTGGGGAATTGGCGCTTAGCCCTGTCGGATTGTCTGCGATGACAAAGCTTGCGCCAAAAGGTATGCAGGGGCAGATGATGGGATTATTCTTTGCTTCTGTCGCTATGGGTAACTTGGTCGCTGCGTTTTTCGGTGGGCACGTGTCAGCGGATAAAATCGAGAGCTTACCGACGTTATTTACCACCATGACCGTCTTTTTGGTAGTGACAGCAGTGGTGTTATTGGTACTGGCGAAACCTATCAATAACATGTTGGTCAAAAGTGAGCAAGCCGATAAAGCGGCTCAGTAAATAAAGCGTTAAGTGGATGGTGAAGATTAATTAAGCCTATTTAGCTTATTTATAGTAGCAATCGTCCCTATAAACGCCCAAAGATAAGACGTGTTACCATAATCGGTAGCACGTTTTATTGTTTCAATCAGTGAGTTATTTCTCTGTCGCCGTTGAAAGCCTGCTGTCTGCCCAAACATCTAGAGATGCTCTGCTTTAATACTATTATTAAACTACTATTACTAAGCTGAAAGTAATAATAGCTTGGCTAAACGCCTAAACACTCTTACTCATTTATATAGCTATCATTCTAAAAATAGTAAACCCTTTATAGGCAAATATAACGCTGTATTTAACACTGATAGATTTATTTGGCTCCATAAGACGGCTACTCATAGTCGCCTCACAAGTAGTCGCCTCACGAGCGTTTTTTTTAACTCTCATTTTCATTTTTAAAAGCAATAAGGACACCTTTCATGAATAAACAACACATCCACGAGCGTATCGAGAGCCTGCGTAAGACGCTAGCGGCACAAGATTTAACGGCGATTATCGTACCGTCAGCAGATCCGCATTTGTCTGAGTACTTGCCAGAATATTGGCAAGCGCGTTTATGGTTATCAGGTTTTACCGGTTCGGTTGGAACGCTGGTCGTTACCGCTGACTTTGCTGGCCTATGGACAGACAGCCGCTACTGGGTACACGCCGCGCATCAGTTAGAAGGCACAGGTATTACTTTGGAAAAACTGGCTCCTGGTCAGCCAAATCATGTTGATTGGCTAGCGCAGAACTTAGCGGAAGGCGATAGCGTGGCGGTTGATGGCAATGTATTGTCTATCGCTGAGCAAGACAGATTGCTTGATGCGTTTGATGCCAACGATATCACGTTAATCACTGAGCGCGATGTGTTGACAGACATATGGAACGACCGTCCAGCATTGCCATCAGCACAGCTCTACCAACACGATGCGCAATTTATCGATCAGCCCGCTAGCTCAAAACTTGCTGCCGTGCGCGCAGGCATGAAGGAGGCAGGCGCAAGCCATCATTTGCTATCAAGCTTAGATGATATCGCTTGGTTAACCAACTTACGCGGTGCGGACGTTGATTATAATCCGGTATTTTTAGCGCACATGCTCATTAGCGAAGATAAAGCGACCTTGTTCGTTGATAATCATAAAGTCAGTAGCGAGATTGAAAAAGCTCTAAAAGACAGCGGTATCACGCTTGCAGATTATGATGCGGTACAAGAGGTATTAGCTACCTTAACGCCAGAAGATTTATTATTATTAGACCCAAGCAAAGTGGCGGTCGGTACATTATCAAAAATGGCCGACGATGTGGGCTTTATCGAGCAGATGGCGCCAAGTACGTTACTCAAATCAGTGAAGTCTGCGGCGGATATCGAGCATGTACGCGAAGCGATGCGCCAAGATGGCGCGGCATTAAGTGAGTTTTTCGCGACATTTGAAAAACGCCTAGCAGACGGTGAGCGTTTGAGTGAGTTGGATGTCGATAGTATGCTCATCGAAGTCCGTAGTCAGCAGCCGCATTATGTGTCGCCAAGCTTTCCAACCATCGCAGGCTTTAACGAAAATGGTGCTTTGCCGCATTACCGTGCGACGCCAGAAAAATTCAGCTACCTTGATGTTGCTGAAGGCGAGGGCGGCTTATTGCTCATTGACTCAGGTGCGCAATATCAAAACGGTACCACCGATATCACTCGTGTGGTCGGTATTGGACAAGTAAATTCTGAGCATAAACGCGACTTCACCACTGTGCTAAAAGCCCATATCGCCTTAGCAAAAGCACATTTCCCTGATGGTATTGCTTCACCGCTCATCGATGCGATTTGCCGTGCACCCTTGTGGCAAGCACAGATGGACTACGGTCATGGTACCGGTCATGGCGTTGGTTATTTCTTAAACGTCCATGAAGGCCCGCAGGTCATTGCTTATAGTGCCAGTACGCCAAAAGAACGTGCCATGAAAGAAGGCATGATATCGAGTAATGAGCCGGGTTTATACCGCGAGGGTAAATGGGGTATTCGTATCGAAAACTTGGTGGTCAATACGCCGGTTGCGAATCCGACTGAGACTGAGTTTGGCCAATTCCTAAACTTTGAAACCATTACTTACTGCCCAATCGATACACGTTTGATTGAGCCTGCACTATTAACCCAAGTCGAGATTGATTGGCTCAATGATTATCATAGCCAAGTCTATGCCGAGCTAAAAGATCGCGTTAAAGGTGCGGCGCTTGAGTGGTTAACTGAGCGTACTAAAGCTATCTAAGGCAAAAGCTTATATTCTTGCATTGAAGATATTAAAAAGCCCCGTCAATATCGATGGGGCTTTTTAGTATTTAATTTAAATCAGGTTTTTTATCACTAATGAATGTTTTTCTTGGCTATATTTTCATTGCTTTTAATAGTAGTGGCGGTATCAGGTTCGGTTAAATGCTGTGCCAATTCGGCACGTAACCAAGATTTTAAATTCTCAGAAATTTGCATCATTTGCTCGCTTAAATAGTCATCGACATGCATCTCAAGCTCGCGAATTAATTCTGGGTGACTCGCGCCAAGTTTAGTATCTTTTAAAGACAAAGGAATAGCAGCGTCTGAAACGGCTTTATCGATAACGGTTTTCATATTATGATCGTTTGCGCCATTTGTCACATTTGCAATATTAGCAGGTTCTTGAATGGATTTTTTATCAGTGTCAGTAGCAATTTTCGTAGCATCCGTTTTAGTAGCTTCCGGTTTGTCTACTGCGTCAGTGTCATTTTTACTAGTAATATTTTTACTACTAGCATTGTCATCAACACTGGTAGCTTGTTTATGAGCTGGCTGCTCATTGTGCTGTTGCTCTTGTTTCGCCGCTTCTGCTGCCCTTAATGTTTCATCTTCTTTCTGCTTAGCGTCTACTGCTGCTTTTGCCTGTTTTTCTTTTTCTAAACGTTGTTCTTCTAAACGTTCTTTTTCTAAACGTTGTTCTTCTTCCAAACGCTCTTTTTCGGCAGCGGCGCGCTCTTTTGCTTGTTTTTCGGCAATGGCTTTGGCAATCGCTTGTTCGGCTTCATGATTTTCATAAAGAGTATCAAGATGGTCGTCTAAGTCATGAGTGCTAAAAACAAAGGTTTCAAATGGCGTGTCGTGTTGTAAGAGGGTAGTGATATCGGTAAGTTCTTGGATGATAGAGGCGCGTACAGGGTCTGGCGCACACGTCCAGCGCTGATAAAACTGATGGGAAAATGAGTAGCTTGACATGGTATCTTCCATAAATGTTGCATAAAATTACCCCTTATCATACGCAAGTACGATAAGGGGCTGCAAGTGGTCAAACGTAGCAAATCTGACACCAAGGTTACAACGGCTAAAATAATAGTTTTTTAACATTTATTTAGCATTTTTAACGTTGTTTTAGGCGTTTTAGCTTGATGGTTGCACCGGCCAACGAGCGAATATAAGCGACCCATTGGTGCCACCAAAACCAAAGCTATTGGAGACAGCATATTGCAAGTTCTCAACTTTACGTGATTGATTGGCCACGTAATCGAGATTACAGTTGTCTTCAACATTATCCAAGTTAATAGTCGGCGGTATCTGCTGATGTTGCAAAGCAAGCACAGTAAAGATAGCCTCGATACCACCAGCGGCACCCAATAAATGACCAGTCATCGATTTGGTTGAACTGACCAAAATACTGTCTTTAACGGGCGCAAAAACGGTTTCAATGGCAATAGATTCGGCAACATCGCCAGCAGGTGTGCTGGTACCGTGGGCATTGACGTAGCCAACGACGGCAGGCTCAATACCGGCATCGTTTAGGGCATTACGCATGGCGCGCGCCGCACCGCTACCATCTTCTGGTGGCGCGGTAATGTGACTAGCATCATCACTCATGCCAAAGCCAACCAGCTCAGCAAGTATCGTCGCACCGCGCGCTTTGGCATGGGCAAGGCTTTCAAGTACCACGACACCGGCACCATCACCGAGTACAAAGCCATCACGCTCTTTATCAAACGGACGCGAGGCTTTGGTTGGCTCATCATTACGAGTTGAGAGGGCATGCATCGCCCCAAAACCTGACATTCCAAGCGGGCTCGAGCCTTTTTCACTACCACCTGCCAGCATGACATCGGCATCACCGTAAGCAATCAAACGCGCCGCAAGCCCGATAGCGTGGGTCGCGGTGGTACAAGCAGTCGAGGTCGCTAGGTTTGGGCCTTGTAAAGTGTGCTTAATAGCAACCAAACCTGCAGCCATATTAACGATAGAACCTGGAATGATAAAGGGCGAAACCTTCATAGCGCCTTTGTCACGTAGGGTATCACGACTGTTTTCAATGGTTTGGATACCGCCAATGCCTGACCCTAAAATCACGCCAAAGCGCTCTTGCTCGACATCTTGTACAGGTGCATCAGCTGCGCTAACTTCATCGATAAAGCCCGCGTCTTTTAACGCCATAGCCGAAGCTGCAACGGCATAATGCATAAACTCATCATAGCGGCGCGCGTCTTTGGCATTCATATATTGCTTGGCGTCAAAATCCTTGACCACACCCGCAATTTGCGCCCGATAGTCGGTTGCATCAAAATGAGTAATGGGCGCGATACCGCTCTCGCCATTAAGTAGACGCGTCCACGAGCTTGCAACGTCTAATCCTAAAGGCGTCACCGCACCCATACCCGTCACCACCACACGCATCTCGTCTGGGCGCTCATAATGGGGCGGCTTTTGGCGCGGGTTTTGCTGGATAGGGGCAGCATTAGATTCGGCGGCTTGCGCGTTTGGTGAACTGCTAAGTTGGCTCATGCGATATATCCTGTACGTGCGATCCTAAAAAGAAGGTATTTTAACCATCATTATAAAACACATTAGTGTACGTATGTAAACTAAAATTTAAACAATTAAAGGCTTATTAAGCAAAACAAACTTGACCCAATACCACGCCTTTACTTGCGCCCGTGACCGCTGGCAAGTTACCCGTTTCACCCATTAGCGTTTGCCTTGCCAGCCACGCAAAGGCGACGGCTTCGACCCAAGCTGGATTCAACCCTAAGCTTGCCGTAGTTTCTACTGTGCAATGAGGCAGATGCGCTTGCAAACGCGTCATTAAATAGTCATTGAAGGCACCGCCACCGCAAACATAAACCGAGCTATTTTCTTTGGCCTTAATAAACATATTGATTTGCATACTGGCACTCATCGCCGTCAGCTCGGTCAATGTTGCCTGTACATCGGCTGAAGAATAACGAATATGGGCAGAGGCTTGATCGAATTTTTGTAGCTCGCTTTGTAGCCATGCTAAGTTAAAGTCTTCGCGCCCCGTGCTTTTCGGATAGGTTCGCGCAAAAAATGGATGCTCTATCAGTTGGTTAAGTAACGGCTCAACCACTTGTCCTGACTGCGCCCATACGCCACCAGCATCATAAACTTTATCCGTATGCAATGCCGTCCACGCATCGAGTAATAAATTGGCAGGGCCGGTATCATAACCAATCACCGAGCTATTATTAACAACAGCAGGATTAGCGTTAATAAGGTTAGCATTGGCTGGCAAAACAGTAATGTTAGCAATACCGCCCAAGTTTAATAACACCCGCGTGCTATCAGGCGTGGCAAACAAGGCTTGATGAAAGGCAGGAACCAAGGGCGCGCCTTGACCACCAACGGCCATATCGCGGCGGCGAAAATCACTGACCACACTAATGCCGGTACGCTCGGCGATGGTATTGGCATCGAGTAATTGCAAGCTAAAGCCCATTTGCGGACGATGGCGCACCGTTTGACCATGGCAGCCAATCGCCAGCACCGACTCATTATCGGTATTGGACTGCTGCAATAAATTATTGACCACCTCGCTGGCAAATTCAGCGTATTCTTTACTTGCCCAGCCAAACCAGTCTAATTCGCTACTCGGTTCTCCCATTGTCGGGGTTAATTCTTGCACACCATTTGGCTGACAAAGTGCCAATAACGCCTCACGCAGGCGCGGCGGGAAATCTTGGCTATAAGTGGCTAACAGTTGCAGCGGTTGTTGCGTATCTTCTTCATTACCAAATTGACAAAGTACGGCGTCCATACCGTCTAAGCTGGTGCCAGACATCATGCCGATATATAAGCCATCATCGAAATTTTCAAACACCGTTTGCTCAAGTGCATCGGTCAAGGTGGCATAATTTAAATCGTCATCTAAAGCTTTGTTCAAAGTGTTATTTAAATTATCGTCATAATTTATAGTTGAATCAGTATTATTATTGGTATCAGTATCAGCAATCGATGCAGGGTTGGTCATGGCAATTTACCTTAAAAAACGCTAGTATATCCCTCAAATTCTAACATCTTTTACTGGCTACGAAATTCTAATTGGCCCAAACGCGTTACCCTTTAAATAAAGACAATAAAGAGAGCATCATGACCACCCAAACTTACACCCTAGAAGAACAACTTGCCTTAATCCAACGCGGCACCCAAGAAATCCTATCGGAAGACGATTTGGTTAAAAAGCTAAAACTGAATCGCCCGCTACGTATCAAGGCAGGCTTTGATCCTACCGCACCTGATTTGCACTTGGGCCATACCGTGCTGATTAATAAGCTCAAGCATTTTCAAGATTTGGGTCATGAGATTTATTTTCTAATCGGCGATTATACCGCCAAGATTGGTGACCCATCTGGCAAAAACAGCACGCGTCCGCCATTGACCGATGAGCAAATCAAAGTCAATGCGCAAACCTATGCTGAGCAAGTTTTTAAAATTTTGGACAAAGAAAAAACCCGCATCGTCTTTAACTCTGAATGGTTTAAAGACATGTCAGCAGGCGATATGATCCAGCTTTCTAGCCAGTTGACCGTCTCACGCATGCTAGAGCGCGATGATTTTTCTAAACGCTATGCGGCGCAGACGCCCATTGCCATTCATGAATTTCTCTACCCATTAGTGCAAGGCTATGACTCTATCGCGCTAAAAGCCGACGTTGAGCTTGGCGGTACTGACCAAACCTTCAATATTCTCATGGGACGCACCCTGCAAGGTCGTTACGGTCAAGAGCCACAAGTTTGCATCACGGTGCCCATCCTAGAAGGCTTAGACGGCGTTAATAAAATGTCAAAATCTCTCGGCAACTATGTCGGCATTTATGATGCGCCAGGCACCATGTACCAAAAAATTCTGTCGATGCCCGATACTTTAATCCGCCGCTACTTTGAGTTTTTAAGCTTTAAGCCGATGGAAGAAGTCGAAGCGTTAATGAGCGAGATGGAAAACGGTCGCAATCCACAAGAAATCAAACGCATTCTTGCCGAAGAATTAATCGAGCGCTTCCACGATGCCGACGCGGCGGCTAATGCGCACAAGTCAGCGGGCAACGTGCTTGCTGATGGCGAATTGCCAGTTGATTTGCCGGAAGTGACATTAGATTTGGAAGGACAGGACGCACTATTTATCACGCAAATCTTAAATCAAGCAGAGCTTGCTAAAAACAACTCAGCCGCCAAAGACATAGTCAAACGTGGCGCGGTAAAAGTAGATGGCGAAGTCGTTGACGCGGGCTTTAGCTTAACCTCAGGACAAACGGTGATTATCCAAGCGGGTAAAAAGGCGTATGCAAAAGTGACGGTGGGTTAATAACTCATTAGGATAAATTATTGAGTAAAAATAAGGTCGACACGATGGTCGACCTCGTTTGTTTTTGCGATATGAACATACTGCGCCAATATTTGCTTGGTGTATTTACAATAAAAATTAGGATTTAATCATGACAGAAAAAACGGTTCCCCAAGGCATTTACCGCCACTACAAAGGCAATCTTTACCAAGTATTGCATACGGCAATGCACTCTGAAACCGAAGAGGCGTTGGTTGTTTATCGCTGCTTATACGGCGAGTATGACGTGTGGGTACGACCATTAGCGATGTTTACTGAAACCGTTGAAGTTGATGGTAAGGAAATACCGAGATTTGAGCTGATTAAAACCTTAGCTGATTAAGGCTTTAAAAATACTTAACACTCATTGCTCAAATAAAAAGCGTCTTTTAAGGTCGCTTTTTTTGTATAAATAAAGCGAAAAAATAAATCCAAGCATGTAATCTGTGCTGCTATGCGATAGCAAATGACTGTAATGGGAAATGTATATAATAGAGACTATATGTACTAAATAATAGTTTCACTGTTTAATAAGGATATTAGCGTATGGGCAAGTTAACTTTACCATTGCTTGATAGCAGCTTATATCCGCAAAGTTGGCAGCAGCAAACATTTACCGATCCGCCTGCGTTATTGCTAGCGATGCTTGAGGCAGAGGATATGGCAGATGCGGATGCTTTCACAAAGCAGTTATTAGCCAATGAGGTTTATCAAGATTGGATAAATAGCAGCGTGTTTGGCCGCTATCTACACCGTAATTTTACGGCCTTTTATCGACAAACAGAAGACAGCTTTAATACCGATATGCCAGCGTTATTTCGCCGCGAGCTTATGCGCCACGCCCAATATTTACCATTAGAGCAGGTATTATTTTTTGCAGGGGATTTAGCAAAAAGCGTGCGCCAGACAAAGGTATTAATCACAACGCTCAATCCTGCCACCGTCATTATCAATGCTCAACAGTTAAGTGCAAAACCTACTATCAATAATCCGATCATGATAATCAATCAAGTAGTGATTAGGGGTAAGCAGGTTTTAGGATTTCCAATACGCCATAACAAACGCACCAGCGAGCGCACGCGTAATGAGGTATTGATTTTGGACTTTCAGGAATTGCGCTTGGTCAATGAAGAGAGTATCAGCAGCAAAAAAAGAAGCAACATAGAGGCGACTATATTGCTTCAGTCTTATGAGTTACGTTAATAAGCCGAATGGTCGGCTAAACCTTTAAGAATCTTGCTTGGCAATCGTCAGACCATTATAAGTTTGTGCCACAGGCATTACTTCTAGACGATTGACGTTAATATGGGCGGGCGATTCAATCAGCCACAATAAAATATCGCCAATATCGTCACCGGTCATGGTTTTAAAACCGTCATAAACTTTGGCGGCTTTATCATCATCGCCATGATAGCGCACGTTTGAAAATTCAGTACCTGCGACATTACCGGGTTCAAGATTGGTCACGCGCACTTGCGTACCAAGTAAATCTGCGCGCAGATTTAAGCTAAACTGTTTGACAAAGGCTTTGGTCGCGCCATAAACGTTACCGCCAAAATAAGGCCAACTGCCAGCAATCGAGCCAACATTAATGATATAACCGCTATCGCGTGCGACCATCGCTGGCAAGACTGCATGCGTTAAGGCCATCAAACCCTTAACATTGGTATCAATCATCCGCATCCAGTCATTAAGACTGGCGTTTTGTGCAGGCTCTGTGCCAAGAGCGAGCCCAGCGTTATTTACCAAGACATCGACTTGCTTAAAATCTTCAGGCAAGTCAGCAAGGATTTGTGGGATGGACGCGGTGTCACTGACATCCATGACCACAGGTAAAAATGCTTCGCCCAAGGCATCTGCTAAAGCATTGAGCTTATCAAAACGTCTGGCACAGCCAATAACGCGGTGTCCTTTTGCGACTAATCGCTCAGCCAGCGCTTTGCCGAAACCCGCGCTTGCCCCTGTAATCAATACGTTCATCTTATATCCTTATCTTTGATGTTCTGTACATGTGTCATGGTTTACAACGACGGCTTGTCTTGGTTTAAAGGCGTTGTCTTACTTGTTAAATAACTGCTTACCAAAGATTTTATCGCCCGCGTCGCCTAAACCTGGGATGATATAACCGTGCTCGTCTAAATGGCTGTCGAGCGCGGCGGTATAAATGGTGACGTCAGGATGCGCTGCATTCACCAAACGCACGCCTTCAGGCGCGGCAACCAAGACCAATGCCTTAATATTAGTACAGCCATTTTTCTTTAGCATCTCGATGGTTGCAACCATTGAGCCGCCAGTCGCTAACATAGGATCTATGATAAGGGCTGGGCGTTTATCCATGTGGCTGACAAATTTTTCAAAAAACGGTACCGGCTGCAAGGTTTCTTCGTCACGCTGTAAGCCAACGACAGAAATTTTCGCCGTTGGGATTAAATCGAGCACACCGTCTAGCATACCAATACCAGCACGCAAAATAGGAACGATAGTTACGGTTTTGCCCGAAATTTGCTCACCAGTGATTTCGCCACACCAGCCTTGCATCGGGAAGCTTTCAATTTCAAAATCGCGGCTTGCTTCATAAGCCATCAAGCGCGCAAGCTCTTTGGTTAGGGTGCGAAATTTATAAGTACTACAGTCTTTTTCACGCATAAGGCTGAGTTTATGACGGACTAACGGGTGATCAATAACGGTGATTTTTAAGTCATTCATAAGGTCTCTCTTGATTTTTCGCTGATGCTTGCGCAGTTACTGCGATTGCTATTAGTAATAAAGATACAAACACTTACTGCACTTCAACCCTATACCTAGACCATCAATAGTAAGCTTAATGCTTTAATAAAAAAGTAAGCCAAAGGCATTTATAACAAGGTTAATTTTATTTAAGTCGACTATGTTCGACTATAATTACGCTCTGATAAATGAAGTAGTGTTTAGGCTTGCTATGATAGCAAAAAAACCGCTTTTCTGATGAAGAATCTTATGACTACACAACCATCCGACGTTCATGAAAATCCTAATAAAATGGCTACCAATCCGCTCATGTCTGAAACCAGAGCAGCCGAAGTAGAAACCCATCCTTTCGGACCTGTGTTACCGCCCGACGCCACCGTGATGATGATGGGTACTTTTCCACCGACCGCCGATAAATGGGCCATGCGCTTTCATTACCCAAACTTTTACAATGATATGTGGCGTATTTATGGCAGCGTGTTCTTTGATGACGTTGATTATTTTAGAGTAGGCGATGAAAAGCGTTTTGACCCTGAGCGTATTCGTGCCTTTATGTTTGAGCGCGGCATTGCTTCTTGTCCTACCGTTACTCAAGCTATTCGCGAGACTGGTAATGCTTCTGATAAAAACCTCACTGTTGTTACTCCTGTTAACTTAGATATTATCTTGCCAAAAGTACCAAAGGTTAAAACCTTATTTACCACGGGCGGTAAAGCAACCGAGGTGCTGCTCAATTTATTAGCGGAGCCACCTGCCAAATCCAAGTATCCTAAGACCAACCAAAGCATGGATTACCCTTATGAATGGCAAAGTGATAATAATAAAAAAGCCAAGGTGAATGAACTTACTTTATATAGATTACCTTCGACTTCACGCGCCTATCCTTTAGCGTTAGATAAAAAAGTGGCCGCCTATAAATCTTTCTTCAAAAAGATAGGTAAGTTGTAGCAGGGGTATATATAAAGGCTGTAATACAAAAATGGTAAGAAATAGGATATGCCGAGCGTACTCATGCAAACTAATTTAAAACAAATCCAAATAACCCCTTGACCCCCTACTAAAAGCGCGTATAATGCCACCCAGTCGAAAGGGAAGGAAGTTTAAAAAGTGCTTAGCACTGAATAAACTACTATTGGCTAGAGATTTCATTCAATCTACTTATAAGTAGCCTGATAAAACTTTCAAACCAAATAAAAAAACTTCTTGACTTAGTAAATTAAGCGTCTATAATACGCACCTCATTAGGGGACAGGGCGAGATAAAGACTAATAATATCAGTCAAATCAAAACCTTAACTTATTGAAACAAATTATAAAAAAGCTTGACAAATCAAATTATTATGATATGATAGTCGGCTCGCTAGATAGGATAAGTATTTACTTAGACAGACTAGCCAAGAGAAATACCTTATATAATCAACTACTGGACGACAGTAGCTTGACACTATTTAAAAGCATAACTAAAGAACAACTTGTGTGGATTTTTGCTGACACA
>CAUPWW010000015.1:0-75329 GCA_963515535.1 uncultured Psychrobacter sp. | reverse complement strand
GTTATGTATTGGTATAGTCATAAACGGATGATACTATATATTTTGGGTTTGGTATAAGATTAATTAACTAGCAATAAATGATTAACACTAAAAAACCGGATATCAAATCCGGTTTTTTCTCGTCCATATACGTATTTTAAGAGAGATTATAACTTAGCGGCGGCATCAGAAATGGCTTGTTTACGCTCTTGCTCTTTCATGCGCTCAAACTTACGCTTTTCTTGTAAGGCAAGTTGCTCTTCATCAAAAACATCATAAGCTTCAACGATTTTTTGCACCAATTGATGGCGCACGACGTCTTTTGAGTCAAATTTAGTGATATGAATCTCTTCAATACCGCTTAAGATATCCATCGCTTGCGCCAGACCTGATTTATGTCCACGCGGCAAATCGACCTGGGTGATATCACCAGTAATAACCGCCCGCGAGCCAAAACCTAAGCGCGTCAAGAACATCTTCATTTGCTCAGGCGTGGTATTTTGCGCTTCATCTAAGATAACAAACGAATTATTTAGCGTACGACCGCGCATATAAGCAAGGGGGGCTACTTCAATAATTTGCTTTTCAAGCATTTTACCGACTTTATCAAAGCCAAGCATCTCATACAGCGCGTCATATAAAGGACGTAAATACGGGTCGATTTTTTGGGTCAAATCTCCGGGTAAAAAGCCCAGTTTTTCGCCAGCTTCTACCGCCGGACGCACCAATAAAATACGCTCAATCTCGTTGCGCTCAAGCATATCGACCGCACAAGCAACAGCAAGATAGGTCTTACCCGTACCAGCAGGCCCAATACCAAACGACACATCAGAGGCTAAAATATCTCTGACATAACGCTGCTGATTACCACCGCGCGGAATGATTTTACCTTTACGGGTACGCAGACTAATGGGCGTAAAGTCAGTAGCGGCTTCCAAATTATCAGCATCTTCCTCGGCAGCCAATTGCTTATCGGCTTCTATGTCTTCATCGCGGGCGATGCTCGATTGGATAATAAGATGCAGCTCTTCGGCGCTAATATCTTTGGTGTTTTGCGCTTCATCGACCATTTTATAAATGATGCGTTCGCCGCGCTCAACGCCCAAAATATCGCCACTTAAACAGAAGTCGCCTTGGCGTTGGCTGATTTTAATATCGAGGCGTTCTTGGATGTATTTCATGTGGTTATTATATTCGCCGAGCACGGTTTTCAGCTGTGCTGCGGTCAACGATTCAAAATGTATACGGCGGCTTATGGAATCAGTCAAGCGATTATCCTTGTATTTGGTTGCCCACTGCATGTTCGTTACTTCAGTGCATTAGTGCTTCTGTGCTTTTATGCATGATAGTCAGGCGGGCTTTAAAAATAAAATAATACGTCGTGTTTCAATGCTTTTTCATTGCGTTTATAACGGTTATGTAAATACTGAAAGTCGTACTATTAAATATGACGGTAAAATTTTGCTAAAAATAGTTGTTGATAAGATGACAGTAATAAGTAAATGCCCTGTCTTCATTATGGTAGATAGAATTTAAAATTCAAGCCATTTACAGGCGGGCAGGGCTTTGTTTTTGTATGGTGATTGCAACTGTAGATGATACACCTTAGAGCGAAAACGGCAACAAAACTAAATAGCCACTATGGTTATGGTCAGGAGCACAGAATGATGAATGATTTGTGGTAATCTAGAGCTTAGATAATGGCGGTGTAAAAGCTAAGTTTGTAAAGGTAGAAGAACAAGATATTTTTTAGAAAAATAATATTTTTTGAATGTAAAGTCTTCGCGTCTAAACGCGTGCTAAATGGGAAATAAGAGGAATAATAACCATGCAACATACTGAAGCAACTTTATCAATAACCAATCCTGCTAAAGCCAGTCTTGCTAATAAAGCGGCTATGACTGAGCAGCAAGTCCTTATCGCCGGCGGCGGCCATGTCGGTTTGTCGTTTGCGCTGTTACTCGCTCATCACGGTATCGCCAGTACTTTGTTAGAGAAAAACAGCTATCCAACCATTAGTCCAAATGACGACGCTAAACGCACGCATTATTTAGACAGTCGCAATACCGCACTGTCACGGCGCACGGTGCAGATTTATCAAGAGATTGGGCTATGGGATGAGCTACAAAGTCATGCTTGCCGGATTGATGCGGTAAAAATTAGCGAGCAAGGCAGCTTTGGGCGCGCGCAATTAAATAAAGCTGAGGAGCAGGTCGAGTCATTTGGGCAAGTGATGGAAAACGCGTGGCTTGGACGTAAGCTATTGCTCGCGGCTCAGCAAGAACCGCTGATTACTTTGATTGATAATGCCAATGTGATAGCCGTTGATCAACAAAGCGATGGCGTGACGCTAAGCTTTAGCTATTATGGTGAAGAAGAGCATGAGCAGCAATTACAAGCCAGCGTGTTAGTCGCTTGTGATGGTCGTGACTCTACCGTACGTCAGTTGTTAAATATCGGCACTACGACTTATGATTATAAGCAAACCGCTATCGTTGGGGTGGTAGAAACCGATCAGCCGCATGAACATATCGCTATTGAGCGTTTTAGTCCGGCAGGGCCACTTGCGGTGTTGCCATTGACTGATCCAGAAGGCGACGGCAATGATGAGTATCAAAAAGGCTATAGACGCTCAGTGGTTTGGGTTTGTCCAACGGGTGAAGAAACACAATATCTAGAAGATGATGCCCATTTCTTGGCAACCTTACAGCAAGCCTTTGGCGAGCGCGCTGGCACGTTTAAAAAAGCGGGTCGCCGCGGCGCTTATCCACTGACACGGGTACTAGCAGACAAACAAGTCGATGGTCGCTGCGTCATCATGGGTAACGCGGCTCACACCTTACATCCGGTCGCTGGACAAGGGTTTAATCTATGTATGCGTGATGCGCATGTACTGGCGCAAATGATGAATCGGCAGGTGCTAAAAGGCGAAGATATCGGCGATCCTACGTTGCTCAAACGCTATGAAAAAGCCCGTCAAACCGATCAAAAACGCGTCATTCGCTTTTGTGATGCCGTCGTACATGGCTTTACGCATCCAAACCCAGCGGTGAAGCTGGCACGTAACGTGGCTTTGGTTGCCTTTGATAAACTGCCAAATATTAAGCCGTTGATTGCCAATTATGCGATGGGCTTAAAATCTTAGTTCGACATACTGGCAAGTTATTAAGCAAATAAAATTTATAATTTCAGCTGCTGCTAAACCACATAAATATGAGCGGATAGCATGAATAACGCGACAAAGGATGTTTTATGAAAAATAACCATACGCTCATTATCGGCGGCGGTATCGTCGGTGCAACCCTTGCGCTAAAACTGGCGCAAGCTGAGGTGCCAGTGACGCTTATTGACGCGCGCCCTAAACGTAGCGAGACAGATTGGCAAAAGGTGCTTGGCAAGCGGGATGCGCGCGTTTATGCACTAAGTCTTGCCAGTATCAACTTACTCAAAGACGTCGGCGCTTGGCAAAAGATAGCGGCATCAGAGCGTAAAGCCAATTATTCGCAAATGCAGGTTTGGCAGTTAAACGGTCGCGGCGAGTTACTGTTTGGTGATAGTGATGATGCTAATAATAGTAATGACGGCAATAACAGCAATCAAAACTCTGAGCCAAAAATGCTCGGCAGTATGGTTGAGCCGGCCGTTATCGAATATGCATTGTGGCAGCGTTTAACTGCCGCTGATGTCAGTCAATATTTAACCGTTATCGATGGGCAAAAGGTTGTCGACATGGACTGGCTTGGTAGCGCGCAAGGTTACTGTGTGACCTTAAATAATGGCAGTGTGATTGACGCGCGTTTATTGGTGGGTGCTGACGGTCGCGGCTCGTTTGTACGCAGGCAGGCGGCCATTGAGCTAGATGTGCTTGATTATAAGCAAACGGCGATTTGCTGCGCCATTCAAACTGACAAGCCGCATCGAGCAACCGCCCGTCAAGCCATGCTACCGACTGGTACATTGGCATTGTTGCCGCTTGCTGATATCACGGATGAAGATAAAACCAATCCACAACATTGGCAGTCGATCGTATGGACACTGCCACGCAATCAAGCATTGGCATTGTTGGAAGAAACGCCGCGCTACATTGCTGATAAATTGGCTGCTGCCAGTCATTATGAGCTGGGTGCTATCCGCGAGATTGAATCCATCGCCAGCTTTCCATTAGCCGCGCAGCAAGCAAAAAGCTACGTCGCGGATAATTTAGTGTTAATAGGGGACGCCGCGCATGGTGTGCATCCGCTGGCAGGTCAGGGGCTAAATTTAGGCATGCTCGATGTGAGGACATTAAGTGAACAACTCACCCATGACTATGCGCGCAGTGGCAATAAGCTGTGGGGTACGAACCAAACCTTGCGTAGCTATGAGCGTCTACGTCGTCCGCACAATAGCTTGATGATGCACAGCTTTTCGGCGCTTAATTGGCTGTTTGCAGGTTCCCTTGCTCAAATGCGTCCGATTCAACAACTTCGTAATGAAGGCATGTATCGCGTCAGCAAAATTAAACCATTGATGCGGTTGTTTGCTAAGCAAGCGAGTGGGGTTTAGGTAGCTAAAACGGATACTACATAATAAGCGAATTTCGATGAAACATATCTTAATTGATTACGAAAATATACAGCCAAAAAGTTTTGCTGCTATACAAACTGATGAGTGTCATATATGGCTATTTTTAGGCATCAATCAACAAAAAAGTTTGCCGCTTGAATTGGTTGAAACGCTACTTAGTTTTGATAGTAAAAATGTGCATATCATTAAAATGCAACATACGGGCAAAAACGCGCTAGATTTCTATTTGTCTTTTTATCTTGGTAAGATTTCTGAAATTGACTCTTGTGCGAATGTTTGTATTTTGGCAAGAGATAGCGGTTATGATGTTTTGGTAGAGCATTTAAATAGTGTTTATGATGGTATAGATATCATACGAGCAGCAGATACCAATCAGCTAAATTTAAATTATCTTTTAGAAGACGTAATAGACACAGATATAGAGCACAATCCGCTTTCGATTCAAGATAGCCAAAACATTTTGTATAATTGTGCCCCTCGTAGTGACAGTCATTTATTAATAAAAAATGATGACACTTTAATACAATCTGTTGAAGATAATATATCTAAAGCAGTCATACATGATTGTTATGTCTTGGTTTTTGATAGCATAATAAATCGTGAGATGTTTTTACCAACTTATAAGTCAAATCTATTGTCTGCAATAAAGAAATACGCATTAGCCAAAGAGTTAGAAGATTTTGATGCGGCTGAACAAGATTATATCGTTGGAAAAGTTTTTGATAAATTTATTAAGATAGGACTTATAAGACTTAATACAGAAAGCGGAAAACTAAGCTACAAAACAGACAGTCAAGGCATATTAGGCTTAGTAACTGAAAAGGTATTATTGAGTAAAGCTAAAACAGTTGAAGGATTAAATAATGTAATCAAACAAAAACTTGCAAATTATCGTCAGTTAAATAACGAGGAGCAAGTTAACTTAGTCATTAAATATCTAAAAAAAGAGGGCTTAATAAAGCAAAGTAATCAGACTATCAGCTATCCAACTCTAGGTAGTATAGAGATAAAAAAGAGCGAGAATGGGGCTAAAAGTAAAAGCTCAAATACGATATATCAACGCGCTATAGTGTTAATAAAAGATCGTCCTATAAGCTCGCGACCGTCAAAAAAGTCTACTTTAATAAATTATCTTAAAAACCATCTGCGTAATGACGACTCTAAAGCAGTTGAAAACTTAGTTAATCAGATGGTTAATAATAAACTGATTGTCGTATCTGATAATAATAAGCTTAGCTACAAGGTCTAACTACCCCAATGCTGAAAACAACACCATCAGCACTGGCGAGACAATATTAATAATAAAGCCAAAGCTAATCGCCAGAGGCACAACTTTTAGACCGCCTGACTGTTGGATAATCGGTAAGGTAAAGTCTAAACTGGTCGCACCGCCAAGACCGACCGCTGCCGATGGATATTTACGCATAAAGACGGGAATAAATAATAGCGCAAAGAACTCACGCACCAAGTCATTAAATAGCGCCACACTACCCCAAACCGCGCCATAAGCATCGGTCATGATGATTGCTGATAGTGAATACCAACCAAACCCAGATGCCAGTGCCAAGCCTTTCGTCCATGACACATCGCTAAACATCAGCGCAAAGATAAGCCCGCCAACCAATACCGATAGCGTAAAGATAACGCTCATCTCAACGCCGCGTTTATTGAGTAATACTTCTTTTAAGGTAATGCCCGAGCCCTTTAAGCCAATGCCAACCAGTAAGATTAATATCATCAACATGGCGGTCATGGTGTTTTCGGGTGGCATATAGTCGGCTGGCAAAAAATAGCCAATCACCATACCAATCGCCACGCAAAATACTTGTGCCAAGCTGCCGCGAATACTGACCCGATGCTCTTTAGATTTGACGCTAGGTTTTTTGGCATGCCATGGACGCAGACGGTCAAACAGCATCAAGGCAAATAAGCCGGTACCAATCGTTAGTATCGACAATATAGTGACATATAGCGCAATTTCACCTATTTGACTGCCAAGCCCTTCCACTTGCGACAGCTCAATACCAATCAAACCTAAGATGATAAAGACCAAATAAGACAAGCTTTTATCGGCAAGCTTAGTCATGGTTGGGTTTGAGGGAATGGCAAAGCCAATAAACATCGGCATTAATACCAAAACAAGAGTAATCAGGCTTTGCATGGTGATGGGCTCGCAGCTTTTATGATTTTTATCAAGGCAGTTTCAAGAAGGCACTTTTAACAAGGTCTTTTTAGGAAGCTGGAGATTGTATCATATCACCGCGTAAATGCTGGAAAACCAATACTAAAACCGAAGTCATATTCGCCATATTATTGCATGACAAAGCTGCTTATGAGGCCTCCGTTATTGCCTCATTATTTATCATAAAAGTATTTAAACAAGCAATTTGACTGCTAGGCTGCTTTGATAATGGTTCAATCACACTGGTCCGAGGTGTGCTCGTTAAGTTAGGATAGTCTTTTCGGTAATGGCCACCGCGGCTCTCATGACGCTGATAAGCAGATTGAATAACCAACGTCGCTAATTGTAATTGTCTTGCTAATTGAAAGTAGGGAAGCTCATTTAAGCTAGTAGGCATACTCTCATTAATTGTAGAAGAATACTTAGATTTAGCAAAACCAATGCTCTGTTGCCATTGCTGAATTCGTATGAGGGCTTTTTCTAGCTGCTCAGCACTACGGGTGATACCCATGTTATTGGTCATCAGTGTTTTTAGCTGTGCCGTTACTTCGTTAATATCAGTGCCTTTAGTAACAATATTTAAAGCGCTTTTCGTCGTGCTGTGTTGATAAGCGTCAAACAAAGGCAGAGTAGTGCTAGGTAAGGTAATCGTTTGAGTGTTTTTAAGCGTTGGTGCTGACCAAATATCAGCAGCTAACGATTTTAAATTATTAGTATTTGCCGTTTTATCTGTTTTATCTAAAGCTGCTAAATAGCGCGGTAAGTCAGAAGCGATATTGCGCCCAACCACCACGCACTCTAAAAGTGAATTACTCGCTAAGCGATTGGCACCATGCAGACCTGTATAAGCGACTTCACCCGCCGCATAAAGTCCTACTACATCGGTTACGCCATTGGCATCTGTCACCACACCGCCGCAGCTATAATGAGCGGTCGGCGCAACGGGAATAGGTTGTTTTGTGATATCAATGCCAAGCTCGAATAGGGTTTGACAAATCTGCGGAAAATGCTCGCGCAAAAACTCCGCTGGCAAGTGACTGACGTCAAGATTGACATAACCAAGCCCATTTTGATTAATCTGCTCAGCGATGGCACGGGCAACAATATCTCGCGGCGCCAGTTCTGCACGTTTATCAACATCAAGCATGAAACGCTTACCCGTTTGCGGACAATATAGCCGACCGCCTTCGCCGCGTAGTGCTTCAGATATCAAAAAGCTACTATCGCCAAATGCCAAACCAGTTGGATGAAATTGGATAAACTCTAGATTTGCCAAACGGCAACCCGCTTGCCATGCCATCATCACGCCATCACCAACACAGACGTTCGGCGCGCTGGCACGCTTAAATAATTGCCCCAAGCCACCACTGGCTAAGACAACAGCACGGCTATGAAAGGTGAGTTTACGTTGATTGAAGTGATCAAAAACAAGCGCACCTTGGCATTGCTTATTTGGATTGGCGCTATTTGTTAAAAGTCTCAACGCTTCATGAAACGGTAGCACAGTAATGTTGCTTGCCGCTTTTACCTTGACTGTTAAAGCCTCCATCACGTGGCGACCAGTTGCATCATCAGCGTGGGCGACCCGCCGACAGCCATGACCGCCTTCTTTGGTTAAATGCAAATTACTGGTCTGTAATGCTGCTAAAGGATTTGCATTATCATGCTGCTGTCTTTCCTGCTTAGGAATCAAGGTAAAGGGCACGCCCTGCTCACATAGCCATTGTACGGCTTGCTGTCCCGCGCTTAAAATGCTGCTGGTATTGTCAGCTTCGCATAAGCCTGCGCCTGCAATGAGCGTATCAGCGATATGGTCAGCGACACGGTCATTCTTATCTAGACTGGCTGCAATTCCGCCTTGCGCATAATGGCTTGAGCAAACCTCCAATGCCGCTTTGCTGAGTACCGTAATATTTAGAGACGTTGGTAAGGCAAGAGCAGTACTTAAACCGGCAAGTCCAGCGCCAATAATAAGCACGTCTGTCTGTATAATATCTGTAGAATTATAAGTATTTACCTTATCCGCTGACTGTGCCTCGCTCATATTAGGCCGCTCCGACATTGGCAAATAATTCGCGGTCTTTGACGATATCTCCGCTCGCGGCCACACGTTGTTTTTGCGCTTCAGCAAAATCAAGCATACGTTGTAAAGGTTTTCTAGCTGCTGCTGCCAGCTCAGGCGCCATGAGGACTTCACCGCTACGATTGGTCAAGCACTGTTCAATCCCCTTTAAACCATTCATCGCCATCCATGGGCAAAAAGCACAGCTCTTGCAACTGGCGCTTTCACCTGCCGTCGGTGCCGCTAAAAAGCGCTTATGTGGCGAGCGCTTTTGCATCTCATGCAAGATGCCTAAGTCGGTGGCAACAATAAAAGTATCGGTGTCCATCTCATAGGTTGATTGCAACAGTTTACTGGTCGAGCCGACCACATCGGCCAGTGCAACGACGCTATCGGGTGATTCAGGGTGTACCAACACTTTGGCGTTTGGATGCTCCTGTTTTAATTGCAGCAGCTCGGTCGCTTTAAACTCATTATGTACGAGGCACGACCCTTGCCAAAGCAGCATATCAGCGCCAGTTTCACGCGCGATGTATTTACCCAAGTGACGATCAGGGCCCCAAATGATTTTTTCACCATTATTATGCAAATGACGGACGATATCGATACCAACGGATGAGGTCACGACCCAATCAGCGCGCGCTTTTACAGCAGCACTGGTATTGGCATAAACCACCACCGTACGCTCAGGATGAGCATCACAAAAGGCAGAGAATTCATCAGCAGGACAGCCCAAATCTAGCGAGCATTCTGCCTCTAAATCTGGCATCAGCACCGTTTTTTCCATACTTAGTATTTTTGCTGATTCACCCATAAAGCGCACACCTGCGACGACCAATGTCTGTGCACTATGTGCTTGGCCAAAGCGCGCCATCTCTAATGAGTCACCCACACAGCCGCCAGTTGCCAAGGCCAAATCTTGGATAAAAGGATCAACGTAGTAATGGGCGACTAATACCGCGTTATGTGCTTTTAGCAACTGCTTAATATTCTCTTCAACCGCAAATCGTTCAGCGCGCGGTAAGTCGGCTGGGATTTTGGCTTTGGCGTATTCGATATTCATCTGAGTCGCTATGCGATTATCAGTGCTCATGATGGGCGCGTCGTATGGATAAATTTTCATAAGTGCAAACCTTTGCTGCGATAACGGCCAACCAATAGCCGCTAAAAGTGAGTCAGTGAAATATGGTTAAATAACAAGTTTTAATAATTATGCTCATTTTGAGCATAAATACAAGTATTTTTTATAATTTGCTTTTAAAATGATACATAATTCGTCAAAACTTACCTTGTAGACTATATTTTTTATGGCCTTTAATAATGTCTATTTACAACGGTAGGCTATGATAGTTTTCGATTCACGCTATACTAAGCGTGGTTAGAAACACTTCATTTTGAAAACGCTCATTTTACGTTTAAACATAAAGGAAGCCTTTAAAGCCATGACGTTGTCTTATTCGCATTCGCATCAACAAGGTAGCGGCACCACAGAAGTGGTCGCCGTGCTGGTAGCGATTACTGAGCACACCGCGCGCGTTTTAACGGTTGACCAAGGCAAGCTCTTGCCCAACGGGCCATTGATGCCATTACATCGCTCCTTGCAAGCGGGCGTACGTCAATGGGTCGAGGAGCAAACGCAGCAGCCGCTTGGTTATTTAGAGCAGCTTTATACCTTTGTCGATACCAATAGACGCAATGTCGATGGCCATGCGCTTGTCTATGTCAGCTACCTAGGCTTGGTGCAAGAAGCGCAAATGCAGGAGCTGCCAAGCCAAGCATTATGGCGCGATTGGTACGATTATTTCCCATGGGAAAATCACTTGGATGGTATGCCGAGCATGATTATGAATCATATTGTGCCGGCGTTATTAAGCTGGGCAGACAGCGCAGCAAAAACAGTCGTGCAGCAGCGCCGCCGTCAACGTATTGGTTTATGCTGGGGAATCAGTGAGGAAACTTTAGACGTTGATAATCTCAAAGATACGGACAAGGCATTAAATGTTGATAAGGCTTATGAGAATAGAGAATGGGTGGCTGAACATGTGTTGCTGCGTTATGAGATGCTTTATGAAGCTGGGTTAATCCCTGAAGCGCCGACTTATCCGCCAAGTTACCAAGTGAAGTTGCCTACAAATTGGTCGCAGTTAATAGGCGTACCGATGTATTACGACCATCGCCGCGTGATTGCCACCGCTATCTCAAGACTGCGTGCCAAGATTGAATATCGCCCGCTTATCTTTGGTTTGATGCCGGACGTGTTTACCTTGTCGCAGCTGCAACAAAGCGTTGAAGCGTTATCAGGCGTGCCTTTACATAAGCAAAACTTCCGTCGTTTGCTAGATTCACAAAAACTTGTCATGGAGACAGGGCAGAGTAGTAGCGCTCAGCGCGGTCGACCTGCCAAGCTTTATCGCTTCCGCCATGATATTGAGTTACAAAGTTTACTCATGGATAGTAAATTGCCTAAACGAAAATAGCATCAACTGCACAAGCCTTCCTATACCGACGCTAAATACTCATATCAAAGCGAAATCATATTGGTTCATTTTATTAATTTGAACCCTTTTCTTGCGAGGCTTTGTACTTTGCGCTATATTTATGCTCATTTTGAGTTTAATTGAAGATGTTTTCTTAAATGTATCGAACGCATATAAATATCAGGCAAAAATAAGGGTCAAACATGACAGTTAAACAAGAGCCAGCATTGGCTGAAGTATTGCTTAAACCTTTGGTGAAAGCGGCGTTAACGGAAGATTTGGGCAGGCGCGGTGATGTGACATCACAAGCGACTATTCCTGCTGATATGCGAGCGCAACTACAGATTAAGGCGCGGCAAGCGGGCGTGATATGTGGGATGGATTTGGCGCGTTTGTCTTTTGCTTTGATTGACGAGCAAATCGAGTTTATTGCCAAAGTCAATGACTGTGCAACGGTTGAGGCGGGTACGATACTAGCGACTGTCCGTGGTAACGCGCGAAATTTATTAACCGCAGAGCGTACTGCGCTTAACTTTATGACCCATCTAAGTGGGATTGCGACAGACACTAAAAAAATTGTCGATAGCGTTGCCGACTATCCGGCGCAAATCACTTGTACGCGTAAAACCATACCTGGTTTGCGCATTGTGCAAAAATACGCCGTACGCTGCGGCGGCGGGCGCAATCATCGCTTGGGATTGGATGATGCAATTTTAATCAAAGACAACCATATTGCTATCGCCGGTGACATCAAAACTGCCATTCAGCAAGCGCAAGACTTTGCCGGCCACCTGATTCCGATAGAAGTTGAAGTCGATACGTTAGAGCAGTTAGAGCAAGCCTTAGATGCCGGCGTGAATTTGGTACTGTTAGATAATATGGCACCTGACGTATTATCAGAAGCCGTCGTCATGTGTAAGGGTCGCGCCAAAACCGAAGCTTCAGGCGGTATAACCCCTGAAACCGTGCAAGCAGTCGCAAAAACAGGCGTTGATTTTATCGCGATGGGTTATTTAACCCACAGTACGACAGCATTAGATATTGGCCTCGATTTTAGCGCTTAAGATTAACGGTCGGTCTACATCGATGCTAAAGCTTTTGATTAATTTTATGGCATAAATCTCGGTTAGATAAGTTATTAAAAGGACAGATTTGTACGGATATGCTATTGAATTGGTAAGGACGAGACATTAAGCGAAGTTAATGATTTAATAGGCTTATCTGGCTATGCTACAATGCCGCTGCTACCGATTATAAGGTCGTCTTTGCCTGTACTTGTGCATAGCGACCTTATCTTTTGTCCGATTTGACCAATAGATAAGCGAGCGCTCAGTGGATACTGAAATTATCAAGATAATCTTAGCCTTTATGGTACTGATTAATCCCTTTGGCGCCTTGACGTTGTTTTTGGATTCAACTCACGGCTACTCGCTAAATAATCGCCGTAAAGTGGCGCGCGTGGCTTGCCTGACGATTTTTATCACCATTAGCTTTTTTACCTTAGCAGGTGAGACGCTGCTAAAAGCATTAGGCATCTCGATTGGTTCGTTCCAGCTGGCAGGCGGCATCTTGGTATTTTTAATCGCCCTAAATATGATGAATGGCGAAGGTAACCCGGTTAAGCCCGATCAAGAAAACTTCGATGTTGACCATTTGCAAGGTGCGCCGCCAACGATGGCAGCAGCGGTGGTGCCGATTGCCATTCCTATGATGATTGGACCTGGCGGTATCTCGACGGTGATTATCTATTCATCACAGGTCACTGGTATTTTGCAAGTCTCCGCCATTTTGATTGCTGGTTTATTTATCAGCTTATTTTGTTATGTGGCGCTAATGGCAGCGGGGCGTATTAGTCGTTTATTGGGCGATACTGGTCTCAATATCATGAGCCGTATCATGGGTATGTTGCTCGCGGCAGTTTCTATTGAGATTATCGTTAATGGACTACGTACCTTATTTCCTGATTTAGTGTAATTATCACCTTGCTTGTTTGCCACTTACTTCTCTAATGGCCCTTACCTGTCTTTTTTACGCTCTTCTCTTTTAAAATACATCCGTATCTTTTTAGACCGTGTAAAAAAACATGGTCTTTTTATTATTAGGCTAAAGTCTAAAACTTCCTAAAGTAGACAAACCTTCCTAGCTGCTAAAAAATACTAGGGCGTGTCCTCATTTTAAAAATGGTGATAAAAATGAGATAAATTGCCGTCAAACGAGGAAAATAGCGCAAATAATATCGAGATATTAGTCAGCTATTTGACGATGTTTGATAAAATTTAGCCATTTTTAGCCCATTTAGATACAAGCGCTTGAATTGAGGACACGCCCTAAGACCTATCCTAAAAGGTTGTTTAGTAACACCTTTTTATATCTTGCAAATCATTATACGAATTCCAATTAATCACCAAAAGTCTGCATTAAAACCGTTATCCATACAAATATGTTATGATAGGAGCACAACAATATTATAGGAGTCAGTTTTGAGTAAGAAAAGAATGGCAATTTTAGGTGCAGGTCCAAGTGGTTTGGCACAGTTACGTGCCTTTGAAGCGGTTCGTTTAGCCGGAGTAAAAGACTTACCTGAAATCGTATGTTATGAAAAGCAAAACGCCATTGGTGGTATGTGGAATTACAGTTGGCGTACTGGTTTAGATAGGAACGGTGAACCCGTGCACGGCAGTATGTACCGCTATTTATGGTCAAATGGCCCCAAAGAATGCTTAGAATTTGCCGATTATTCGTTTGATGAGCATTTTGGTGAAGCCATCCCATCGTACCCGCCGCGTGAAGTCCTAAAAGATTACATCATGGGCCGTATCGATAAACAAGATATTCAAAAATATATTCGCTTTGAATGCCCCGTGCGCTGGGTGTCGTTTGATGATGAAACGCAAAAATTCACCGTGACGGTGATGAATCATAAAACCGATGAGCAAGAAGTCGAAGAGTTTGATTATGTCGTGGTAGCAACGGGTCATTTCTCTACGCCAAATATGCCGTATTTTGAAGGTTTAGAAGCCTTTCCAGGTCGTATCTTGCACGCGCATGATTTCCGCGATGCCTTAGAATTTAAAGATGAAGATATCTTATTAGTAGGTAGTAGCTATTCTGCCGAAGATATTGGTACTCAGTGCTACAAATATGGTACCAAATCTGTGACCATCAGCTATCGTAGTCAACCGCTTGGTTATGAGTGGCCAGAAGGTATCAAAGAAGTGCCATTAGTGACGCATTTTGAAGACGATGTCGCGCACTTTGCCGATGGCACCAGCCAAAAGTTTGACGCCATCATCATGTGCACCGGTTACTTGTTCCATTTCCCGTTTATGCCAGATGAGCTACGTTTGCAGACGCATAACTGCTTGTATCCAGCCAACCTGTACAAAGGTATCTTTTGGCAGCCAAACCCAAAGCTGATTTATTTGGGCATGCAAGACCAATATTTCACCTTTAATATGTTTGATGCGCAAGCGTGGTATGCACGTGATGTGATAATGGGTGATATCGAATTGCCCGATTTGTCAGCACGTGAAGAAGATGAGCAAAAATGGCTCGCAACCTATGCCAAATGCGTGACGGTCAGTGATTCAATCGACTTTCAAGCCGCTTATATTCGTGACTTGACCAATGCTACCGATTATCCAGAATTTGCGGTTGAAAAGCAGGGTGAAATCTTGAAAGAGTGGCAAAAAGATAAAGCCGAGAACATCATGACCTTTCGAGAAAAGGCCTATCGTTCTACTTTGACCGGCACAATGGCACCTGAGTTGCCAGAACCTTGGTTGTATATTCTCGATGATTCGCTTGAGCACTTTTTAAACTTAACCTTTGTTAAACCTAAAAAGTGCAAAAAAGTGTCATAAATGCTCGATGCGATAAATAAAAGACCAAATACGTTTTAAGCGTATTTGGTCTTTTCGTTTTTAGCGTTAATAAACTAAACAAGCTGTTAGGTTTGGTATAAATGCCAAGCCAAATACAGCATTAAGAACCCGACCAAAGCATCCAATATATTCCAAGCTTTTGGTTTGGCAAATAAAGGTCTGAGCAGGCGCGCGCCATAGCCCAAAGCAAAAAAGAAAAAGAACGACGCACTGACCGCACCGACTGCAAAAGCCAATTTACTACTGGCACCGGTTGAAACCATGCCGACCAGCACCAATGTATCTAGATAGACGTGCGGGTTAAGCCAAGTAAAGCCAAAGCATAATAACAGGGCTTTTTTTAAACTGGTGACCACTTGACCATCGACGGTGAGTGCATGCGATAGGCGTACGCTGGCATATAAGCTTTGCAGTCCATAGCCTAATAAGAAGATAACGCCAGCAACTTTCGCGATAGTGACAACTTGCGGATATTGCGCCGTGACCACGCCAAAGCCTGCTACCCCAGCAGAAATTAAAATCGCGTCACTGATGGCGCAAAATAAGCAGACGAAAAATATGTGCTCGCGTTTTAACCCTTGTTTAAGGACAAAGGCGTTTTGTGAACCAATAGCGATAATCAAGGATAAACCAAGCAAAAAACCGGCGCTATAATCGGTGAAATTCATGATAATTGGCTTATCCTTTAAAGACCAAAACGGTGACGTTTGCTTACTGGCAGCGCCCGAAAAAGCTGTTAAGATAAGGGATAAAATGGTTGAATGCAATATGTCTGCTGCAATAGCTGCTACGACGTTATCAGTATTATTCAGCAATATCAGTCAGCAATGAATAAAGAATAGGCGAGGAGCAGGGTAGGTCATGGTCATAAGTCTGACAAGAATGCTACAGTCGTTTGGGCAAGCCCAAGATGACCTGCCAACCATCGCTGCCAAAAATGCTCAGCAAGCTGCCGCTAAAGAAGTTTCTAATAATGCAAATAAGCAAGGCGATAGTAGCGATAATCAAGAAAGCATGGATACTTCAGCTTCCAATTATACGCTTAGCGAGCCGCAGCGTAGCGAGCGTATTTGTGATGCGCTAGCACAAGTGAATGATATTCGCACGCCGACGCCGTTGACCGATCGCTATCTAGCCAATCGCGCCCAAATGCGCCCGACCAATAGACCTCCTTTTGACCCAGATACCTTATGGTATCTTAAACATGGACGCTGTCCGATTATGACTGAGCTTGTTGATGTGGTCGATGCAGCCACCCTAAATGCCATGCCGATTGAAGCGGTCGCCATATTAGACCGAATTAATAGTAAGCTAAAGCGTTACCGTGAGTGGAGCAGTGAGCTCAATGCCGAGCAACAGCAGCAACACAATGAGCGCCAGTTTGTCATTGATAAGCTGGTGTCCGAAAGTATCCCTGAAGCGCTACATCATTATGAGCAGCTGCAACGCTTTAGCCCGCATCGCACGAAAAACAATGTCGTCCAAGGAAAAATGACCGCTGGCGATATGCTCACGGATTTGTTTTTAGACATCGATTACGAGCTTGACGAGTTATTAGAAGAATTGCATCAAACGGTGATGAACAAACTGGCTTCAACGCACCGTTATGTCAAAAGCCGTACGCAAAGCTAACTTGAATTTAACGAGGATTATTTAAAAGTCGTTAGTATTGTCATTGTGAGTTCAGTATAAAGACGATACCGAGACACTGGAATGAATTTTTCGCAGCCTCTGTCGGCGCAGGCACAGCAAGCTAGAAAAGTTTATTCTAGTGTCGCGTAAAAAATTCATGTTTCTGTTTTGTTTGAAAATAACTATAAACACAATCGGCGCAATACATAACAATATAAGGCTTTAATACAGCCTTATTTTTTTGTTTAATAATAATGATTAAGTATTATCGAAAATAACAATAAATTTGCCAACCGCGTCTGCCAATCATTTCTACTATACAACAAGGATACCCTAATGACCCAACTGACTGCAATGTTCGTGATGTTTATTTTATATGGCGTGCTGCCAGCAGCTGGGTTGTACCTTGGATATCGTGGTATCAAAAAAGTCACAGCGCCCAAAATGCTTGAGTATAAAGCAATGCCGCAATTGGGTTATATCCCTGAAAAGAGCTTGCCAGTTGAGGTTAAAGCAGCGCTTGACCAAATTAATGACAAGGGCGAGAAGCTGCGGGTTATTTATGGCGATACCAATAACGATGGCAAAATTGATGATAAAGATACTGTTAACGAAACCTATGTCATGATACAAAATCTAATGGATAGGCATGTGCCACTAGCGGTAGCGGATTATCGCCGCTTACATGACTTAGATGTCGGGAATGGCGCACTTGCTGATACCACGAAAATTAAGCATTCTGATGTCACGGGCAAAGAGGCGCTATTAGAAGTGCTTAGGACGATTAATACCCAGTTTGATGACTTGCTTAATGCCTCCTATCATCAAGATGGACAAAAACTACTAGCAACCAATCGATATTTGCAGCAGCGTTTTAACAATTCAAACAGCGATTCTAAATTGCAGCAGCCTGATAATAGCGCCGCTGAGATTCAAATAATTGAAAACCCAGCTAATAAAGAAACTGATATAGAAAATATTAAGCTGTAAATGAGGGATAATAATATCCCAAGTCTAAATGTTTATACTGAAATAAGTCGAAAGAAGAGTAAAGTGACATGAGTATATTGCTAGGCGTTGGTGTGGTTACCACTGTCGGCGTCTTTTATTTGGGTAGAAAGGGCTGGCACGCATTGCATAAAATGGTCGGCATTACTCCAGGCGTGCTGACCTATCAAGATAGTAATGCTCCCCTGTTGTTAACTTCTCTCAATTGGCAGCAGCTAAATTTAAATAAAAAACATCTAGAAGTCTTATCAGATAAGCAACTGCGCCAATTGCAGCACATTGATAAAAAGGTAGCAAACTATCACAACTACCAAAACGAGTTAGAAGCGCAAAATGTTACCCCAACTCTTAGCGAGCAGCAATTTGTCTTACATAAAATGCTGCATACCCGCTTACCCGAGATGTTAGCCAGTCATTATCATTTAGCAAATATCAATGTAAGCAATGATACTAAAAATAGAGAAAAACAAGCTGAGGCTAGTAAGTTGTTGCAAGATGGACTGGACAATATTGAACAGCGTTTAGATGATTTATTAGCGCAAATGGAAGAGCAACATCTACAAGAATTGCGAGTGATGAGAAAGTATATTAACAGTCACGATGCTTAAGTGTTAAAGCTGTAAATCCATTCTAAAAACGTTATAAAAAAAGCGGTCAATGAATCAGTCATTGACCGCTTTTTTATGGCTTATTATCAGTATAGTGAGTTTAAAATCAAAGCGTTACGAGGATCAATCTACGTGACTGGTATAAATTTTGCTCGCTTGCTGTGTGCTTCGCACTCCAGAGGCGTCGTAAAATTCATTCTAGGCACGCTATAATATTTCTAAATCAAACAAACTATACTCTGTAGAGATTTAAAATTAACGCTTATTGTTACGATCGCGAGTATTACGTGAACCGCGACTGGCAGGGCTACCACTGCTTTTAGGTTTAGCACTGCTAGGACGGTTATCGCTACGACTGTCAACACGGCGCGCTTTAAGCGGCTTGCTTTTGATACGTTCTTGCTTCTCTTTAGCCGCACCGTGCAAACCAGTACCGTGACGTGGGCGTAAGCTCACCAAATCGGTTAAGGTATTGATGTCTTTTTTATCGAGCTCTAGGAATCGACCGGTACGCAGCTCTTTTGGCAGCGCAATCGACCCGTAACGCGTACGTAATAGACGGCTCACTTTAAGGCCTTGTGACTCAAACAATCGGCGCACTTCGCGGTTACGACCTTCTTTCAGCCTAACGTGATACCACTTATTGACGCCTTCACCGCCGCCTTCTTTGATATCTTCAAACTTTGCCATGCCATCTTCTAGCATAACGCCAGCGGTTAGTGTACGGGCGATATCAGGAGTAACTTCACCAAGTACCCGTACGGCATACTCACGGGTGACTTCGCTAGATGGGTGCATTAAGCGATGCGCCATTTCGCCATCATTGGTAAATAAGAGCAAACCAGTCGAGTTGATATCCAAGCGCCCAACCATGACCCAGCGATCATGAGTCAATTTTGGCAAACGTTCAAAAACCGTTGGACGACCTTCTGGATCATTGGCCGAGCAAACTTCGCCTTCGGGCTTATAATAAGCTAAAACACGGCGGCGCTTTTCATTTTCGGCGGTATATTTGATCTGACGACCGTCAACACGAATCTCATCGCCTTGTTCAACGCGGTCGCCGATGGTTGCGGGTCCATTATTAACGGTCACACGACCTGCTTTAATGACTTCTTCCATCTGACGACGTGAGCCAAGTCCCATGCGGGCGAGCGCTTTCTGCAGTTTTTCATCTTTCATAATGCTATCCTTGTTTCGGTGGGTTTACATTTCTCAATGTATGAAATTGGACCGAATATTATACGCTATTTATCGAAGTTATGTTTAAGATTAGCTTTTAAGGCTTAAATTATTGATAAGTTAGGCTTTATTACGTGGTTATATGTTCAATCGAGATTGATATATTGGACGAAGAGTAAATATAAATTGATTGTTACTCTTAAATAGATTTCACCAAAAAATTTACCTTATCTGTCCAATCTTTAACCAGCTATGGTATTATTGCCTTGTTTTTTTATAGTTAATGTAATAATCGATTATGGTTGTCTAAATTGCGCTGGTTGCTAGACGCTGCTTATATCTGTGATTTATAAAGGTTTCTCTATGTTTTTCAATTCATCAAAGTTATTAAGTGTGGCGTCTGTGCTTATGATAGGTCTGGTTTCAGGCTGTTCCAGCATTAACTCTGGCCTACAATCTGGTGACCTGCCGCCCAGTGGTTCATTCATTGCTGAAAATGGTTTACACTTTAATATACAGCCATTGAACCTAGCAACATTACCGCCGAAACAAGCCGCTATACCAAATAGTAATTTAGCTCAATTAATACGAAGCTCTGGACGAGCAGAATATCGTATTGCCAAAGGTGATATCTTAAGTATTGTGTTAACGGGTTATCCAAATATAGCGCCAGCGGCCTCGGGCGATAGCTCTAATCCCTACGCTTCAGGCTTTCCTGTTGATCAACAAGGTTTTGTTCAGTTTCCTCTAATAGGTCGTATTAAGGCCAGTAACATGAGCGTGCCGCAATTTACCGCCAATTTACAGAAACAGCTTCAGCGTTATCTTAAGTACTCAGATCCTCAGGTAAAAATTGTTAACTATCGTGGCAATAAGTTCTTTATCGATGGTGAAGTCAAGCAGCCAGGTGAGTTTGCGATTAACGATACGCCAGTGTCGCTATACAGTGCCATTTCTATGGCAGGCGGCGCGACTCCTACGGGAGATTCGAATAATATTGTATTTACTCGTAAAGGGGTGAGCTATAATATCGGATTACAATCTTTACGTGAACTTGGAACATCTGCCAATCAGATATATTTGCAAGATGGCGATTCCATCCATGTAAATAGTCAAGAGCGAAATAAAGTCTATGTGTTGGGAGAGTTTGGTAAGGTAGAACCTGTCGCCATTCGTGAACATGGCATCAGCCTGGCTCAGGTTTTAGGTGAGTCTAAAGGGCTTAATTCTAATACAGCAAATGCCGCTAAGATATATGTTGTTCGTGATAATTTGAATACACGAGCAACGGATATTTACTATGTGGACATGCAGACCATTACCAGCTTTGCGCTAGCCAATCGTTTCGAGATGCACCCTAATGATATTGTTTATGTTGACCCAACTGGCTTAACGCGTTGGAATCGTGTTATCAGCGCCATTCTACCTTCCACGTCAGCCGTCAGATCGCTCTCAAGCTTATAAATCGTAGGTAATATTTGTTATGGCGTTTAATAATATTTTAGTGGTTTGTGTTGGTAATATTTGTCGTAGTCCTATGGCTGAAGCGTTACTAAAACAACGCTATCCTCGTAAAAATATCGATTCTGCAGGTGTAGGGGCTTTAGTCGGCCACTCTGCAGATCCCGCTGCGTTAGAGATTATGGCTAAACAAGAAATCGATATCACTAACCATGTAGCCAAACAAATTGACGAAGGTTTGGCAAAAAAAGCGGATTTAATTTTTACAATGTCAGACGGTCAGACTAAGTGGATCGAAGAGCGCTGGCCGTTTTGTCGCGGCAAGACTTTTAAGCTCGGTCATTGGCAAGACAAAGATATTGCCGACCCCTATAAACATGAGATGAGTGCGTTTCAGACAGCATATCAAGATATTGTTGTTAGCCTAGAACAGTGGGCCGATAAAATTAGCTAAATAGCTGCTATTAAACGATTAACCTTAAGTGATGACCATACAGTTATGAATACAGATTCAAAGAACTTATCAAACGCTGCTTCCAAAGAAGATAATGACGAAATTGATCTTATGGCGCTACTGTTTGCCATTTTGCGTGGCTGGAAAGTCATTGTGTTTTTTGCTGTATTAGGGTTGGTGATAGGGATTTTGTATAGCAGGTATGTCAATCCTACTTTTAGATCAGATGCGATTATTCAGATTGAAGAAAACTCTAAAGGGGTAGCTGCTCTAGGTGCTGATATTTCAGAGCTAATCGGTTCGCAAGCAAGTAAAGCAGAAGCTGAAGCAGAGCTAATAAGATCGCGTATGATCTTAGAGCCAGTGGTTAATTTGTTACATTTACGAATTCGTTTGTCCGATCCTAATATTGGCGCGTTGGATAGAATCAAGAGCAATAGTACGGATACTCAAATAAATAAACCTGAAGGTGTCTCTCTTAAAACCGAAGATGGTGAAGCAAAAATTAGCCAATTTAATGTCTCACAAGAGTATTTAAATCAATCTTTTATTTTGACACGCTCCGCGACAGGATTTGTGTTAACTAATGGTTTTGACGATTTTAAAGGTCAGATCGGTAAGGCGCATTTATTTAAAGGCACAGATGGTCAGATTCAAATTAAAGTTGATGATCTACCCGCTGATGGCTACTCGGTTAATATCACTAAGCAATCTCTCCAAACCACGACTGATCAGATAAATAGTGCCCTATCTGTGGTTGAAAAAGGTAAGCAGACAGGCATTATTCAGCTATCTATGACGGGTGCCAATCAGCAACAAACCAGCTTGATATTAAAACAAATTGTCTTATCTTACATTGATCAAAATCAGTCGCGTGGTTCCGAAGAAACCACTAAAACCATTAGTTTTATGGAAACTCAGATTCCAACGTTAAAGAAAAAACTGGAAGACTCTGAAGCAGTATTTAATGATTTCCGTAAAAAGTACGGCACTATTGATGTAGGCAAAGAAGCAGAGTTGTTATTGACAGAAAACTCGCAAATCGATGCCCAACTTAATGAATTGAAGCTTAAAAAAGCGGATCTCACGACTTACTATACAGAAGAGCACCCTTTGGTTGTCCAGATCAATGAGCAACTGGCGGTACTTAATGCTAGAAAAAATGAGATAGACGATACTATCGCCGGTTTACCTGAGATACAAAGAGAGTTTTTACAACTATCAGCTGACACGACGATTAATAGAGAGATTTATCTAACGCTACTTAAAAACTATGAGCAATTAAAAATTGTCCGAGCGGGTCAAATTGGTTTCGCCCGTATCATCGATTTGCCTATCAGTACTTATAAGGCCATTGCACCAAAGAAGTTGCAAATTATGATATTGGCCATGCTGTTAGGAGCGATGCTTGGAACGATGCTGGTACTGCTTAAAAATATGCTTAGAAATGTGGTCAAAGACCCTGAGCGTATTGAGGGTAAAACAGGCGTCCCTGTAGTAGCAACGATTCCACGTTCGCCACTATTGACAAGACTGCGTAAGAATAAGAAAGCACCTAATCGTTTGTTGGCTTATGTTGATAATAATAGTTTGAGCTATGAGGCTATTAAAAGCTTAAGAACGAATCTAATGTTTGGCATGCCAGTACAAGGGCGGGGTGGTCAGCGCGCCAAAGTTATCTTGATTACTGGCGAAAGCCCAGGCGTTGGTAAGTCATTTATCTCTGCAAATCTGACAGAAGTATTTGCGCAGTTAGATAAAAAAGTCCTGATTATCGATGCTGATATGCGCTTGGGTGAGCTACATAGAATGTTTAGCATGAGCCAAGATAATGGCTTGGCAGACTATTTATCACAGGATAAGACTCATTTATTAAAATCTAACGCCAAAACTACAGAAGTTATTACTAGCCAAGAGAGTAGTAACCTAGCAAGCTTTATTCATCCAACAGGCATAGATAATATTGACTTTATGCCACGCGGCCAGCATCCGCGTAACCCTGCTTCATTATTAGCCAATGGCAGTTTTAATCATTTAATGGCAGAGCTTAATTTGCATTATGATTATATTGTCATCGACTCGCCACCAGTATTGGCTGCTTCTGACGCTATGATACTAGCCCAGCACGCTGATAAGGTGTTGATGGTAACTAGATACGACGATTCTATAGAAGGGCAGCTGGTTTATGCGGTTAATCAGATGAATAAAGCCAATATAAAGGTCGACGGTATCATTCTCAACGATGTACAACAAGGGATTATGAGCAAATATAGTTATCACTATAGCTATGCTTATGGTAATAACCAATAGTTAGCTTTTTAGAAATTCTACCAAAATTCACGTTTTTAAGTGGTTGAGTGTTATGTCTACTAATTCAAAACCGTCAAGTGATTATCCATCACTTAATGGTAAAACTGGCTGGCTACAACGTATAGCTGAATACTTGTTATCGTTGCCCCGTAGTGTAAAACGAGCGATTTTACTCACTACAGACTTGGTAGCATCTTTAGTGTGCCTGTTCTTAGCTTTGTCCTTGCGCTACGGTGATATCGCTCATAACATTAGCCCTATCATATTATTATCTTATGGTACGCTGCCCATCGTCGGTTTATATTTGATTGGTTTCTATAAAGGCGTCGCACGTGGTTTTTTAGACACGGTTATGGGTAGTGTGGCAAAGCTGTTCTTTTTGCTTATGGTTGTCTATGAGATCATCATTTATTTAAATCCTTTAGAAGATATACCGCGCTCCGTTCCTATTATCTTTCTGTTTTTCTTATTTATCTGGTTATGGAATAGTCGTCTTATTATTCGTGAGATTTTAATGCGCTGGAGCGGTAGAGCGCAGCGTCGCCTTAAAGACGATGGTGTTTATGATAATGTTGTTATTTACGGCGCCGGAGAGGCTGGTCGAGATTTATTAGAGGGTTTAAGAAACTCACATAAATATAATGTTGTGGCTTACGTTGATGATGATCCACAGCTTGCTGGTGCTTATTTGCTCGGTAAAAAGATTTATGCTGCTGATGAGTTAGTAAGCTTAGTAGAGGAGCTAGACATTGCACAGGTGTTTTTAGCTATACCTTCTATTAGTCGCGCGCAAAAACGCCAGATTATAGATAAGCTCTCAGGCATTGCCATAAAAATAAAAGAACTGCCAAGCTTAGAAGAGATCGCTGACGAAAAAGTGACCGTCAGTAGCATGCGCAAAGTAGACATCTTGGATGTGTTAGACAGACAGACTGTTGAACCTGATGCAAAATTGCTGCAAATGAATATCAAGGGTAAGTGCGTATTGGTCACTGGTGCTGGTGGCTCTATCGGTAGTGAATTATGCCGTCAAGTGATTAAAAACCAGCCCAAATGTCTTGTACTTTATGAGCTGTCCGAGTTTGCGCTTTATAGTATCCATCAAGAGCTGACCATCAAGCAAGCCAATACGCCTGCCTATAAAAATATTGAAATTATTGCGGTCATCGGTAACGTCACCAATGAATCGAATCTGCTTAGAATACTGAATCTCTATAATATACAGACGGTTTATCATGCTGCTGCCTATAAACATGTACCTATGGTTGAGCACAATCCGTTTGAAGGCGTCATTAATAATACTAAGGGCACGTATCACTGCGCCCGAGCCGCTATCCAAGCCAATGTCGAAACCTTCGTACTTATCTCTACCGATAAAGCTGTAAGACCAACCAATGTGATGGGCGCTTCTAAGCGTCTAGCAGAGTTGGTTTGCCAAGCGCTCAGCCAAACGGATAGCCAGACCTGTATCAGTATGGTGCGTTTTGGTAATGTCCTAGGCTCGTCAGGCTCTGTTGTGCCGTTATTTACCAAGCAGATCGAGCAAGGTAAGCCTATTACGGTCACCCATCCTGATGTGACTCGTTATTTTATGACGATTCCAGAAGCGGCAAATCTAGTCATCCAAGCAGGTGCAATGGCATCAGGTGGTGAGGTGTTTGTCCTAGATATGGGAGAACCAGTCAAGATCGTTGACCTGGCGCAGCGAATGATTCACTTAAGTGGTTTTGATATTAAAGATGCTGCCCATCCTGAGGGTGATATCGAAGTCATCTTTACTGGACTTAGAGATGGAGAAAAGCTTTATGAAGAGCTTATCATCGGTGAAGATAATGTTGAATCAACTGATCACCCTCTTATCATGCAAGCAATAGAGCATAGCTTTCCATTGGATGAGCTTCAATCAGTATTGTTTGAGCTGACTGAAAAACAAAAACAATTTGATGTCCCTTGGTTAAAAAAACAGTTTAAGCAGTATGTAGATGGCTATAAAGAACATACAGAATAAATAAGAAAAAATAATTCGAGACATAGCTGTAAATGTCTACTTTTAATACTAAGCAATAAACGTCTTAAAGCGCTCATTTAATTTTTAGCTATGATAGAAATAGGTTATTTATGAAAATATTAGTTACTGGTGGCGCAGGCTTTATCGGCTCTGCTGTTATCCGCCATATTATCCATAATACGGACGACGAAGTCTTAAATATCGATAAGTTAACCTACGCGGGTAACTTAGAATCTCTCAAAGAAATTGATCAGAGTGCTAGATATGAGTTTCAACAGATTGATATCTGTGACAAAGAGGCGTTAGAAAAAGCATTTAATAGTTTTAAACCCAATCTTGTGATGCATTTAGCCGCAGAGTCACATGTAGATCGCTCTATTGATGGCCCTGCTGAATTTATTAATACTAATATTGTCGGTACGTATCATTTATTAGAGGTGGCACGTCAATACTGGCAAACGCTTGATGACCTAGATAAAAAGCAGTTTAAATTTCATCATATCTCTACCGATGAAGTGTATGGCGATCTAGAAGGCACGACGGATTTATTTACTGAAATTACTCCTTATGCGCCAAGTTCACCTTATTCAGCAAGTAAAGCTAGCTCTGATCATTTGGTTCGAGCTTGGCATCGTACTTATGGTTTTCCTATTTTAGTTACTAACTGCTCTAATAATTATGGTCCTTACCATTTCCCAGAGAAGCTAATTCCACTGGTTATTGTAAACACGCTAGATAGACAACCCTTACCTATCTATGCTAAAGAAGGTCAAATCCGTAATTCACTAGGGGAAATACCTATTGGATGACAAGTTTATCTCCTTAACTAGCTACATGGATTTTTCAGAATACAACAAATATATTAGATTGTTTATAATTGAAGTATTTTTAGCTAACTTCATACCTCATATATCAATCTTCCAAATTTACATAGGATTTTATATGTCAATAATCATCTCCTTAACAAGTACTTCTATTAGGTTACCTATACTAAGATATACCCTTATTTCTTTGCTTAATCAAGATTACAAAGCTGAAAAAATTATAGTCAATTTGTCTAAAGATAAATATCTTATTGATCAAGGCATACAAAAACTACCAGATTGGCTGAAAGAACTTGAAGAAAATGGATCTATTAATATTTCATGGGTACAAAACAATGGACCCTATCGAAAGCTTCTACCCGTTTACGAAAAGAGTAAAGAAAATGATATCATTATAACCTGCGATGATGATGTTATTTATGGGCCAAAATGGTTAACGTCACTTTTAGGTACTGCTGAAAGTTTTCCCGACTGCATTATTTGTGGAAGAGCTAGAGTACCACTAAAAACGATTGGAGGTAGATATCAAAGCTATATAAACTGGCCTTTAGCAACGCCTGGAAGTAGCGGTTATGACTTGGTTCCAACTGGTGTTTCAGGTGTGCTGTACAGAAAGCCTCTTTTAAGCAAAATCATAATGGAAAGTCATGACTTTAAGGATATAGCCCCAAAACAAGATGATCTCTGGTTTAAATTAGCTCACGAACTTATGGGAACTAAAGTTGTCGTATCTAAAGAAACATATAAACATATAAATATGATCGAGGCTCCAGGGGCCTTAACAATCACAAATGTCAATGTAAAAAATCCAGTACGTAATAGCTTAGTTTTGTCTTTAAGCTCAAGGTTGAAATTAAAGGCGAAAGCTTATTTAGGTTTTCCTACTTGTGGTAATGATGAGGCGATTCAGCGGATACAAAACTATAAATTAAATATATCATCTTCTCAACCTAAAAAATATTCAATTACTTAAGCAGATGAGGCTGTAAGGCTTTATGAATTTAACAATAAAGCTTATTCTTCGAATAACTAGTTATTAAGTATACTTATGAGCTTAAAAAAACAAGCAATTGGTGGTGTCAAATGGACTACTGCATCTACAGCTATTGTTACTATTCTACAGCTTTCTCAAATGTCTATTCTGGCGAGATTCTTAGAACCAGAAGATTTTGGATTAATGGCTATAATGATGGTAGTCATTGGATTCTCACAAGCTTTCCAGGATATGGGAGTTAGTAATGCCATTATTCAACGCCAAGACATAAGCCATACCCAGCTGTCTAGTCTCTATTGGCTTAATATTGCGGCAGGATCTGTCCTTACTTTGATAGTCATAGCCACAGCGCCTCTAGTCGCTATGTTGTATAATGAGCCTAGGATTACCTCGCTGATGATTATACTATCTAGTACCTTCATATTGGTTGCGATAGGTAATCAATATAGGGTTCTGTGCCAGAAAAATCTAAATTTCCGAACTATGGAGATCATTAATGTCTCTACTTCAGTTGTTTCACTGATAGTAGCTACAGTAATGGCTTATAAAGGGTATGGTGTCTTAACTTTGGTCTGCGCAATGATCACTCAGGCTGGGCTATCCAGTCTTTTATTTTTGTGGGTAGGGTTAAAACATTATCATAAACCTTCTCTAGTCTATAAACACTCTGAATTAGAAGGTTTTTTTGGGTTTGGACTTTATCAAATGGGTGAACGTTCAATTAACTATATCAGTGCGAATGCTGACAAAATTATTATTGGTAAATTAGTCGGTATCAATGCAGTAGGTTTTTATAACCTTGCATGGCAGTTAATTATCTTCCCACTTAGCAAAATTAATCCCATTATTAATAAGGTGGCTTTTCCTGTTTATTCCAAAGTCCAGAATGATTCGAAAACGCTAAACCGTTATTATGCTTTAAATGTGAAGTTACTCTCATTGGTCACCATGCCTCTTTTAGCTTTTTTGATGTTTTTTTCTAGTGAGGTCGTTGGATTGGTATTTGGGGAAGGATGGGAAACTACTGCTAACTTACTTCCAGTATTGGCTTTGATTGGGATCCTAAAGGCTTTAGGGAATCCAGGCGGGGCACTTATTTTAGCCAAAGGTAGAGCTGATATTGGCTTCTGGTGGAATATTGTATGGGCTATTACTATTGTAACTGCTCTATCGATAGGTTTATTACTCAGACCTTCATTGTATACTGCAATCTATATTCTATTAGGATTAAGCTTTACTGTAGGAGCTATTTGGCATGTGCTTATAGCCAAAATCGGGGAGGTTGAATACTTACCTCTAATTAAACACTTTATTAAAACATTTATAGCTGTTATTTCCATAGGTTGGTTAGCCTCCACTCTACTTAACATGTACATAATAAACAGCAATTTAATTCATATAATATTGGGTACAGTAATATGTGGAGCTTTATATATAATGTATCTACTAGCTTTTGAGAAAACACTAATAAAAATAATACGTGAGATGAGATAATGCCTGGAATATACGGAGTAGTCAGTAAAAAAGATGCTAAGAGCAACCTACAAAGCATGTCAAAGAGTATGTATCTCTATGATCACTTTATTCAAGATGAAATTTTTTATAACGACTCTATTGCTGCCTCTAGAACACATATTGGAAAATTAGGAGCTAGCCACTCTCCTATTAAATTAGGTGACTCTTATATATGGGTTGAAGGAGAGGCTTATAACATTAATGAGATTGCATCTAGGCTCTTTTTAAAAGCTACAGACCTGCCTAACCTTTTGTTACAAGCAGCAGAAATGGGTAGGCTAAAAACATGTCTAAATCAACTTGATGGATATTTTTGTGCTGCTATTTATAATCAAAAAAAGCAAAAAGTAAGTCTAATCTCTGATCGTTATGGTATGCGACTACTTTATTGGTATCATAAGGACGGAGTATTTGCTTGGGGCAGCGAGGTGAAAGCTATTCTTGCGATAAAAGATAGTAATAAAGAATTAAACATCAGTAGCTTTCAATGTTTTATGGACCTTGGGCATTTATTAGACGAACATACATGGTTTAATAATATTAGACTTATAAATCCTGCGACAATTATCGAGTATGATATCAATAGTAATACAGCTACACAGGATTACTATTGGAAATGGTCATCAATAGTGCCATCTACCTTAAGCTTCGAGGCAGCAGTAGAGCAACTAGGCTATACTTTAATTGAAGCAGTTGAGAAGAGGTTTGATAATGAGGATAAGATATCCATAGCATTGAGTGGAGGTCTTGATTCAAGAGCTATTTTTGCAGCACTAAACCATGTACACCCTAATTATAACGGCTATACATACACCTTTGGTATTCCAAAATGTCAAGATATTGATATTGCAAAGCAAGTATCCTCTTTATCCAAAAACTGGAATCATCAAATATTTTATTTTGACTCACTTAGTTGGTTTCAAGCACGTTTTGAAAAAGTGTGGAATACAGATGGAATGCAGGATATGCAACACATGCATGGTATCGAATTTTTTAAAGAAATTCCACAAAACATGAATATTAACTTGAACGGCTATGGAGGCGGGTTATTCACTGGTGAGTGGGTTGATAATAAAAAACTCAATCAGCCTGTCAACAAAGAGTTCGCAATAAGTAAATTTGGAAAGCACTCTTACTTAGCACCCTTTGACTCAGATTTCTATCATTTGAATCATGTTGAGCCATATATATATATGAATCGGAACCGACGCGCGACTAATATGGGAACTGTAAACTACTTAATAAGTATGGAACAAAGGAAACCTTTAATGGATAACAAGATTGTTGAGCTACTTTTATCTCTTCCGGACGAATATAGACTCAGCAATAGGCTTTACTCTGCAATGCTACAGAAGCACTTCCCTAAATACTTTAAAAATATCCCATGGAGTAGAACAGGAAAGCCGGTTTCCATCACTAAAAAAGCTACTATACCAACCCGTGCTATAAATAAAGCTAAACGAGAGTTTTGTTCTTTACTGGGTATACAGTCTAATAAAAACTATACTAACTACACTGCTTGGATTAGAGACAAAGAAGTTTCAACGCAGCTATTAGACTTACTCAATCCAAAAAATGCAGAGTACACTCGATTAACTAATGACGACCTATCAAAACGTTGGCTCGAACCTCATTTAAAGAATAAGAAAATCAACTATGCTAATCAGATCTTGCGAGCAGCTACCATTGAAATTTACTTAAGGCAAGTTTTTAGAGAAAAGAATAGATAATTCAATTTAATAAAAATCTTTAGAGAGAAGTTATGAAAATCGCAATAGCAGGAACAGGGTATGTAGGCTTATCGAATGCTATGCTCTTGTCGCAGTATAATGAGGTAGTTGCCATTGATATCATTCCTGATAAAGTAGAGAGGCTTAATGCAAAGCAATCACCTATCGAAGATATTGATATATCAAAATTCCTATCGGATAAACATCTTAACTTTACAGCTACACTCGATGCTAACGAAGCCTATATCGATGCTGACTTTGTGATAATTGCTACACCTACCGACTATGATGCTAAGACCAATTACTTTAATACTGAAAGTGTTGAATCCGTTATTAAGAAAGTTCTGGATATCAATCCGCAGGCTATAATCGTAATAAAGTCAACAGTACCCGTAGGCTATACAGAAGAGCTCAAAAAAGAACTAGAAACAGATAATATAATATTTTCACCAGAATTCTTACGTGAAGGTAAGGCATTACACGACAACCTTTATCCATCACGCATTATAGTCGGTGAACAATCAGAGCGAGCACAAGTATTCGCTAACTTATTGTTAGAAGGCGCTGTAAAAAAAGATGCGCCTATCTTATTTACAGATTCAACAGAAGCTGAAGCTATTAAGCTATTTTCTAACACCTATTTAGCTATGCGAGTTGCTTATTTTAATGAGTTAGACACCTATGGTCAGACTTTTGGCTTAGATACTAAGCAGATCATTGAGGGAGTCGGACTAGACCCGCGTATTGGTAATCACTACAATAATCCCTCATTTGGTTATGGGGGTTATTGCTTACCCAAAGATACGAAACAGTTACTAGCAAATTATGATGAGGTTCCTAGTAATTTGATTAGAGCTATTGTGGACTCTAACCGTACTCGAAAAGACTTTATTGCGGATTCTATACTAGCTAAAAACCCTAAAGTAGTAGGTATTTATCGTTTAGTGATGAAATCAGGTTCAGATAACTTCCGAGCATCAGCTGTTCAAGGCATAATGAAGCGTTTGAAGGCTAAAGGTATTGAAGTGATTGTCTATGAGCCTGTTTTAAAAGAAACTCACTTTTATAACTCAACTGTTATAACTGATTTAGATGAGTTTAAATCTATTAGTAATGTAATTGTAGCCAATCGATTGGTAGATGAAATAAAAGATGTGGATTACAAAGTGTTTACGCGGGATTTATTTAGAGGGGATATCTGATTATAAGCAAATTTGGTTTTAACAGCTTCTGTAAAGTTAATATAAAGCGATGTTATAGTCTAAACCAAATAAAACCGATACAATGTTATTAACAATTGCATTTAATGAAATAAACGATGACTTATTCAATAGACTATCGCAAACAGGTACTTTCTAGAATCGCTGATGGTATGACCATACGAGAAGCTGCGCTATTTTATAGACTTAGTACCAGCACCATTCAAAGCTGGCAGCAGAACTTACTCCCTAAAACAACCAGAAATAAAGCACCAACTAAAATACCTGATGACGCATTGATTGAAGACGTAAAAAGATATCCCGATGATTATAACTATGAAAGAGCTCGCCACTTGGACTGCAGTAGAACGGGCATCTTTAATGCTTTAAAGCGTCTTTGCATCAGTCAAAAAAAGATCTTGGAAAACCCAAAAGCGTGTTGGATAAAAAGAGCGGCTTACTAGAGTAAGCTTGATCGCTTTGAACAGCAAGGCTATCCCATTGTCTATATGGATGAAAGCGGCTTTGAGGCTGAAACCATTCGTTCTCATGGCTATGCACCGATTGGTAAACCCTGTATCGATAGCTACAACTGGCAAGCAAAAAAGCGTACGAATGTCATCGGAGCTCTCTATGAAAAAATGCTTTTTGCGCTTTATTACTTTGAGCAGAACATCAATGGCAATATATTTTATGACTGGTGTAAGTTCACACTTATTCCAAGTCTTAAAACTAAATGCGTGATTGTCATGGATAATGCTCGATTTCATAAGAGTAAGCGTATTCAAAAGCTACTTAATAGGCATGGTCATCGTATTTTATGGTTGCCGCCGTACAGCCCTGATCTAAACCCTATCGAAAAAAAGTGGGCACAGGCTAAATTTCTACGCCAGGGGTGAATGGAGAATAATCTACCTAAACTGTTTCATGATATGGGCTGTATCGATTTTATAAAGACTTAACTATACTAGATTTTTTAAGAGAGATATTTAATGATGAGAAAAACTAACAAAACTGTTAAATCGCCTATTGTTTCAATAATAATACCATGTTATAACTCGGAATATTACATAGCTGAATGTATCGATAGTGTTTTAGCCCAAAACTATAAAAATATTGAGATAATTGTTATTGATGATGGTTCTACTGATAATTCTCTTGATATCTTAAATAACTATAAAGGTATAACTATATATACCCAAAAAAACTCTGGTGCTTGTGTAGCAAGGAATAGAGGCATTAAAAATAGTAGAGGGAAGTATATAAAATTCTTGGACTCTGATGACTTTTTAGAGCCTGGTGTAATAGCGAAACAAGTAAAGTTAGCAGAGACTTTGGCTGACAATACTATTGTATATGGGGATTACTATGAGTTGAGAGATGATAGAAAGGTTTATAGAAACTTATTCAAACCTTTTTCTGATCAAACATCGCGGCTTATAATTGGTTATATATTAACTGCAACTCCATTACATCGCAAATGGATGTTAGAACAAGTGGATGGGTTTGACGAGCGTTTTAAAAACAGTCAGGAGTGGAATTTACATATTCGGCTATCATCAGAAGGTTTTATTTTCTATCACCATAAACTTCCTATTTTAACTTATAGAATACATGATTCAGCAGATAGAATTTCTATCTTAAAAAATAAAGATGAAAATCATATATTATATGAGATTCAAAAAACAGAGATGACTAAAGAACGCATATCTGGAAATGCTACAGGTGATATAGATGCTGCTTTAGCTATGAAATATTGGACAATTGCTCGCAAATTATATAGGAGTGGTGATCTTGATAAAGCAAAATTATATGTAGAAAAATCTAAATCAATTAGCAAGAATTATAAAAAGTACTGGACCATAAAAAGACGTATTTTCTATAAGCTATTTGGATTCACAACAACAGAGAAGATGGTTGTTGCTATCAATATACTAAGAAAAGATAGATTTATATAAATAATAGGAAGATTAAAATAAATGAAACGTGTCATAACTTACGGAACGTTCGATTTACTGCATTATGGTCACATAAATTTACTTCGTCGAGCCAAGCAATGTGGAGATTACTTAATTGTTGGCCTTAGTACAGATGAATTTAATTGGAATTCAAAAAAGAAGAAATGTTTTTTTGAGTATGAAAGGCGTAAAACTTTATTAGAGGCGATTCGCTATGTAGACTTAGTAATCCCAGAAAATGATTGGAAGCAAAAAACTGAAGATATTAAGTTATACCATGCTGATAAGTTTGTAATGGGAAATGATTGGGAAGGGGAATTTGATTTTTTAAGAGGACATTGTGAAGTCCTATACTTAGAAAGAACTCCTGAAATATCTACAACTCAAATAAAACAAGATATTAAAGGATGATAATTAATGGATATTCTCCAACAAACTTTATTAGAAACCCTTCAAGAATTTCACTCTTTTTGCGAAGAACATAGATTAAGATACTTTTTAATTGGCGGATCATTACTTGGGGCTGTAAGACATAAAGGCTTTATTCCTTGGGATGATGATATTGACGTAGCTATGCCTAGAACTGATTATGATAGGTTTCTTGATTTATCACATAACATTAAACCTCCTTTCATTGTCAAAAGTCCTAAATTTCAAAAAGATTATAGGTATCAAACTACAAAGTTTACTAATGAAAGTTTAATGGTAGAAGAAGATGCCTATAAACCAATAGTGACAGGAGCATGGTTAGATATATTTCCATTAGATTATACATTTGATAATAAGTACTTACAAAAGATTCACTTTTTTATAAATCGGAGGATTGTAGTACTCATACCGCTTAAGTATGATGTTTTAGACATTGATAAGCTATCAGAAAAGAATAGAGTTATAGCACCTTATATAAAATCAATATCTAAAATTATACCTCGCGGAGTAATAAACTGCCTACTTGACATTAATAGTATAGTACCCAGAAAGTTCTTTAGAAGAAAAAATTATCTTGCTAACCTTAATGGAGCATGGGGAATTAAAGAAGTAGCACCCAAAGAAATTTTTGATTCTAGAAAGTTGTATGAATTTGAAAGTAAGCTGTTTTTCGGACCAAAGGAGGCAAGTTTTTGGTTAACGAAGGTATATGGCGAATTTATGCAACTTCCCCCCGAAAGAGACAGACAATCTCATCATAATATTGTACTATTACCTCGTAAGTTAATTGAGAACTAACGGTATAAATAATTGTTGAATTTGAAATATATGATAATAATGTGGTTGGTGATTATTCTCAATATTTAATGTACTATATCGTATTTCGTTAAATACAATAAAAGTGTTTATATGATATGAAAGTAATTAAACAAATTTACTTACTGCCTTATTCTTATTACTTTTAAATTTTTTTAAATATTTCTGAGAGAAAATAAATTTAAATAGGCTTTCTGTAACGAATACATAGAAAGAAACGTTTACATAGCTCTCTAACTCTGTAGTTAGTTATCTATAAAAGACAAGCCATACTTTCAACCAATAAACAACCAGTGATAATATGATAATAGGTGTTACTCTATCTAGATTTGCATACACGCCTGAGGCATATGCCTATGAGACGTATCTGAATATGTGTGGTCATCAAGTACAGCTAGATTATAAACTTGATCCTAATAACGATTTGAATATATATTTTATGGGGGCTCGTCCCGTCTATAAATTTCATAAATTCTCAGCAAAAGAGATACATGAATATCATAGTCTATCTATTCCGCCTTACGCTAAACTTAAAGATAAATTTAAAAGAATAATTAATAAGAAACCTGATGGAAGAATTTTTCTTAACGACTATATAAGAGAGAACTTAAGCTATAATGATGAAATCCCTTACATCTATAGAGATATGGGTGTAGATAACTCCTTATTTCAAGAACCGAATGCTAATCCAGATTATGATATCTTATATTGTGGTTCGATTTCTGGGAGAGTAGGGCTTATAAAAGCTTTATTGACACTCTCAGAAAGATATAAGTTAATTGTTGTAGGGCAGCTTACAGAAGATGAAAAGATATTATTAGATAATATTAATATTACTATATTTGGAAGAGCGGAACGTTCTGAATTACCTGCAATATATAAAAATGCTCGTTATGGTTTAAATTATACACCCGATGTTTATCCTTTTAATATTCAAACCAGTACAAAAACGTTAGAATATCTTGCTGCTGGCTTACATGTAATATCTAATCATTACAAGTGGATTGATGATTTCTCTAAAGAAATTAATTATGTTCCTATATGGTTAGATGACTGCTTGGCTAACAAGACATTGTATCAATGTGATAATTTGCCTGAAATGGATAGATATAAATGGTCTAATCTATTAGGTGAGTGTCGGTTTAATGATTACTTAATAAAGATTGTAAATAAATGAAGAATATTAAGAAAAGCTATTTCGTTTCTATATGTTTTTTCATTTTTATGACTTCTATAATTTCGACTTTTGTATCTTTAAGAGATATTTCTCTAGTAGAAGATAATATATATTATATTAATAATTTTCTATCAAAGACTTCTTTCGATTACTTCAGATATGAGTTCTTATTTGAACTCATTACTTTGTTAATCAGGAGGTTAACTGATAGTTATATTTTATATTTTTTCATAATTAATGTTATTCTAAATAGTACGTTATTTTTTTTAGGAAGAGATATATCTAATTTCTATAAAATGAAATATGAGTTCTATATTCCTTTGTTATTTGCTTTTCTAATATTATCTTCATGGTACTATTCGTCAGCTACAAATGGTTTAAGACAAGGTTTGTCCTTGTCTATTGTTTACTTAGCTCTAGTTAATTTAGTTTTGTATAATAGGTTGAAGACTTTTCTATTGCTTGCAGTGCTAGCTTGTTTCTTTCATTATTCTACCTTACTGCTAATACCATTTATCTTTTTTTATAAATTAGAACTGAAAAAACTATTTTTTTTAGTAACTTTAATAGCTACAGGATATATCCTTAATATTAATGAATTAGTTGTTAAAAGCTTGTCTAATACATTTAATATTTCTTTGTACCAATCTATTAAAAATTATGTCGAGAGTTCTGACGCCTTTCGATATGGCTTCCAAATAGATTTATTTTTATATACATTTGGTCTATCTCTTTTTTACTATTTATTTGCCATTACTTTTTTTAAGAATGTAAAAGATTTTAATCTTATAGTGAAGATTTATCTTATATTAACTATACCTTATTATTTATTTGGTTTTGCAGCATTCTCTAACAGGTACGGTGTTATTTCTTGGTTTTTTAGTGTTTTTATAAATTCTACTATATTTTATTTTCTATTTAGAAGGAATGAGAAATTATTTTATTTACTTTTTTCAATCATTTCTTTTATTTCTAGTATTTACTTTATCTATAGGTATGTGGGTTTTGTATGAAATTAATAATAATAGGGACTGTTTCTTCTTACCTATATTCTTTCAGAAAAGATTTAATAAATTCTCTCATAGAACAAGGTCATGTAGTATATGCTTTCACAACAGATGATGAAGAAAAATACTTAGATAAAATTCGTCGGTTAGGTGCTATTCCTATTGTTTATAAGTTAAGTCGAGGTGGATTAAATCCTATCATAGATATTTCTAATGCGTTTAGTCTTTATAAAAAGATCAAGTCTATTAATCCTGATGTTGTCATAAGTTACTCAGCAAAGCCTGTTATATTTGGCAGTCTAGCAGCAAAAGCTGCTAAAACTGAAAAAATCATTGGGATGATAGAAGGTTTAGGCTATGCCTTTACAGATCAGCCCAAAGGTTTAACTTATAAAACTAAAATCATAAAACAAGTTCAAATATTATTGTACAAAGCTTCTCTTCCTATAACTGACAGTTTGATTTTTTTGAATCCAGACGATGCTAGAGACTTGTTATCAATGAATAATATAAAGGTAAAGGATTTCCATATCTTAGGTGCTATAGGACTTAATCTGAATGAATACCCTAGAATACCAATTCCTTCTAATATCAAAAATAAAAGTTTCCTTTTTATAGGTAGACTTTTAAAAGAGAAAGGAATATATGAGTACATTCAGGCTGCTAAAATAGTCAAACAACGCTATCCTGACACTAAATTTGTAGTGTTAGGCAGCATAGATAATTCGAATCTTGGAGCATTAAGTCAAGATCAGCTTAGTATGCTAATCGCTGATGGTATTATAGATTATCCTGGGCAAGTTGATAATGTGGTTGATTGGATTGCAGATAGTGATGTGTTTGTACTGCCATCTTACCGTGAAGGTGTGCCACGTAGTACCCAAGAAGCGATGGCAATTGGTAGAGCGGTAATTACTACTGATGTGCCGGGTTGTCGTGAAACTGTAGTAGATGGGGTGAATGGGTTTTTAGTAGAAAAATGGAATCCTGAAGCGCTAGCAGAAAAAATGATCTATTTTATAGAAAATCCTAAACAGATTGCAATAATGGGTCAAGAAAGTTATAAGATTGCGCAGGAAAAGTTTGATGCTGAGAAAGTCAATCAGCGATTACTTAAGATGATAGGGATATGAAAAAGCCATTTAATCTATATTTTACTGCATAAGCTAGTATCTTGAGCCTTATAGGAAAAATTATTGTGAAAAAAGTATTAATAACAGGAAGCAGCTCTTTTATTGGTAAACGCTTTATGCAGATATTTGATGACTCTGAGTATTTAGTGGATGCGATTAGTCTTCGTAATGATGAATGGAAACTAAAAGACTTTCAAGATTATGATGCCATCATTCATGTAGCAGCTATCGTCCACCAAAATGAAAAAGAAGTTAAATATGAGGTGTACGATACAGTAAATCATCAATTAGCTATTGAGGTTGCAAGGAAAGCGAAAGAAGAAGGCGTTAAACAATTCATATTCTTATCTACAATGAGTGTATATGGTCTTAACGTAGGTCATATCACAATGAGTACGCCACTCAATCCTATTTCGCTTTATGCACGTTCAAAACTTGCTGCAGAACAGTCATTACAGGATATGAACTCAGAAGATTATAAAGTAGCTATTATTAGGCCTCCGATGGTATACGGTGATACTAATAAAGGGAATTACAGCATACTACGTAAAATTGCGTTATCTACTCCTATTTTCCCTAAGATTAAAAACGAGAGAAGTACCATTTATATTGACAATCTCTGTGAGTTTCTAAAGATGGTTATTGACACTCAAATGCAAGGCATATTCTTTCCTCAGAATGAGCAATATATGTCTACTTCAGAGACTGTCTCATTAATCGCTAAAGCTCATTCAAAGAGAGTATACCAATCAAAACTGTTGGCTTTAGCAATTCAACCTCTTATGTTTTCTACTACCCTAGAAAAAGCATTTGGAAGCTTGACCTATGATCGAAGCCTACCAGGCGGACCAAATAATCTAGAATATAATAGAGTATCCTTTAATGAGTCTATCAAAAAGAGCACTCAAACTTCTGACTTAAATTCAAATAACAAAAAATCTTTGGCCTTACAAAGACCTTTAGATATCCTGTTTTCAGCGACAGGCTTAGTAGTAGCCTCACCTCTATTAATTGGTGCAACGGCTATTGGTTACTTGGATACAGGTTCGCCTTTGTTTATCCAAGAGCGGGTAGGAAAAGATAAAAAACCATTTAAACTGATTAAGTTTCGTACGATGAAGGTGAATACTGAGTCTGTTGCCAGCCACCTTGTTGATAATACCTCTATAACGAAATTGGGCAAAATACTGCGTAAAACAAAGCTCGATGAGCTACCACAGCTTATCAATGTATTAAAAGGTGAGATGAGTCTGGTAGGCCCAAGACCCAACCTTTTTAATCAAAAAGAGCTTATCGAAGCTAGAGATAAGATTGGTGTTTACGAGGTCTTACCGGGTATCACAGGTCTGGCTCAATTAAGTGGAATCGATATGTCTACACCCGAACGCTTAGCTAAAAAAGATAAAGAAATGATTGATACTCTCAACCTTAAAAACTATTTTTCTTATATACTGAGTACTGCTTTAGGCAAAGGTAGTGGCGACGCAGTTAAATGAAAAACAATATAAATTCAGTTATTTGGAAGTAATCTATCATGTATAAAAAGCTAAGTCTGCTCCTAAGTTTGAGTGTCTTATCCTCAGTGTCGATGTTGGCATCTGCACAAAACCTGCATATGAACGATCTCAAGCTGAAGGCAGATCTTGACTGGCTGAATACTCAAGGGGTTGCACAGATTAGCACCAGCACGTGGCCGCTGACGGCCAATGAGATTAAACGCGCTTTAAACACAGCTAATGTTCAAACGCCAGCGCAGCAACAGATCCTGCAGTCGGTACAAGCGCGCCTAGCTCAAAACCGCAATTCTGTGGTAAAAGGTTCGGCCGCCCTGCATATACAAACCGATAGAGATCAGCTACCACAAAAATTTGCTGATGATAAGCTGGCGGGTCAACAAGCAAGCGTTGGGGTGTCACTTAGCGAAGCAGAGTGGGAGTTTAATTTACAAGCCAATCTAAAAAATGACAAACTCATTGAAGATGGTTCAGATGTTAGCTTTGAAGGATCGTATCTTGCTGGTACTGCTGCCAATCAGTGGTTAATCGCGGGTAAAATCCCAACGTGGTGGGGACCTGGACATGATGGTAGTCTTATTCGAGGCGATGCAAGTTTACCAGTTGCAGGTTTTACCATGCAACGTGATCAACAAACAGCGCCTACATCGAAGTATTTATCGTGGGTCGGACCTTGGCAGTATCAGCTATTTGCTGGTCAGTTAGAGGACTATAAGGCAATTCCAGATACCAAACTGATTGGTATGCGCCTAACAGCTAACCCTACAGATTGGTTGGAATTAGGGGCTTCACGAACTTTTATGTGGGGCGGTGAGGGGAAGTCTGAATCATTGAGTTCTTTTTTCGATGCTCTTACGGGTACTAAAGATAATGTTGATGATGCAGATGAAGATATATCTGACCAATTAGCAGGTTTCGATGCTCGTCTTAGCTTAGCTTCTCTAACCAACGCTAACTTTCCAGTGAGTATATATGGTCAGTATGTAGGTGAGGATGAGGCAGGTTACTTGCCTTCTAAGAATATGTATTTGGCCGGGATTGATTATTCTTCAAGCATTAATCATGATAGTCTGGGTATTATCCCTTATCAGATTTATACTGAATGGACTGATACACGTAGTAGTGGAGAAGTTAAAGGCATCTCTTATAATCACTACGTTTATACAGATGGTAACTATCAGCAAGGCTTTCCATTAGGCTATGCGCTAGGCGGTGACGCGGAAAGTATCGCGCTTGGGGGTCGGTTATGGGTTGATAACCGTAACTTTATTAACGCAAAAGTACAACATGCCAAGGTGAATCAAGCGGATGAAGCTATTAATCAAGCATTCCCAACGACTGATAAGTTGACCAGTATTGATGTGGCTTGGGAGCATCAATATAATCCAAAGGCACTGATATCCAGTAGGCTCTGGGCAGTCGACTCTGATATCCAATCAACCGATGTTGGGGTAGGCGTAGGTATAGAATTTCATACTTATTAAATGACTGTTTAATAAGTTTACGAACATAAAAAGTCGGTCTATTATAATTAATAGGTCGATTTTTTATAGTGAGTTTACCGATTTTAAACTAAGGACTGTCAATAGGGTGCTAGGATTTTTTAGCTCAGACAGGTACAATATCAGTCTCAAATAACGGTCAAAAAGAATTGACCGAGCATAAGACAGGTATGCAAAAACTTGCAGGCGCTGTCTTTATTTTTATCGCACCCTATTTTTTATCGCACCCTTTATTGGAGTTACTATGTCAACTGCGTCTATTACGTCAACTGCCCAAGGATCTGCTACCGTTTTGGACGGTAAAGCACTTGCTAAACAAATAGAACAGCAACTGAGTGCGCGTGTAGAAGCTATTAAAGCGAAAACAGGCCGTACTCCAAGCCTCGCGACGATATTGGTCGGTGACGATCCTGCTTCTGCAACTTATGTACGTATGAAGGGTAATGCTTGTAAACGTGTCGGCATGGATTCTATCCGTGTTGAGATGCCAAGTGCGACGACGACTGCAGAGCTGATGGCAAAAATAGACGAGCTAAATAGCAATCCAGACGTGCATGGTATTTTGCTGCAGCACCCAGTACCGGCTCATATCGATGAGCGTGCTTGCTTTGAGCAGATTGACTTGGCAAAAGACGTCGATGGTGTGACCTGCCTTGGCTTTGGTCGTATGGCGATGCAGCAGTCCGCTTATGGCTCATGTACCCCGCAAGGTATCATGCATTTACTAGAGCACAATAATATTGAGCTTGCTGGTAAGGAAGCCGTAGTGGTAGGTCGCAGTGCCATCTTGGGTAAACCAATGGCGATGATGCTATTGAATGCCAACTGCACGGTAACGATTTGCCATTCAAGAACGCAAGATTTAGAGTCGCATATTAAACGCGCTGATATCGTCGTTGGCGCAGTGGGTGTGCCTGAGCTGATTAAAGCGGAATGGATTAAAGAAGGCGCGGTGGTGATCGATGCAGGTTTCCATCCAACGGATAATGGCGGCGTCGGTGATATCGAGTTGCAAGGCGTCGAAGATATTGCCAGCGCTTATACACCGGTTCCCGGCGGTGTTGGCCCGATGACCATTAATACCTTAATTCGCCAAACCGTTAATGCGGCCGAAAAAGCTGCTGGTTTAGACAACAGTGCAGTCAGCTAATGAAGACGCTGTCAGAGCAAAAACCAGAACAGCTATCGACAGAGAAAAATAATAAAGCCTATCAAAGCAATGCTATCGATGTAGCAAAATCCAATATGGGTATCCATGAGCGCATGCAGCATATCGGCCGTGAGTTTGTCGATATCTGCCACTATATTATTTTATTCTTAATCAGCGTGGTGGTCGTTTGGACGGCGGGCAAAGAGTTCTTTTCTATTGTGCAAAAAGGCTCAGCAGATTTAAAAGATATTTTATTGCTGTTTATTTATCTTGAACTGCTCGCCATGATTGGGATTTATTTTAAAACTCATCGTTTGCCGGTGCAGTTTTTGATATTTATTGCCATTACTGCTTTATCACGCCATTTGGTGGTTGATGTACAAGCGGTATCCGATAACTTCCATCTTTGGCTATTGGCAACGATTTCCTTTGCCATTATGGTACTGAGTGCGTCGATTGTAATATTAACGTGGACGGCGAAGATGTTTGGGCGACCAGAAGATTATTTGGATGATCATCAAATAAGAAGTACCGAGCATCATCTGCCAAGCGTTGATAGTAAGCCTTATCGTAAATAAGGTCTTTTTAAAAAACATCATTGTTGAATGGCTTTCAATAAATTGCTGTGAATAAATGGTTTTTAATAAAAAAGGGTTGCCAATTAAATGGCAGCCCTTTTTTTGTCTGAAATTCTCTTAAATTACAGCCAACCCAAGCGTTTAAAGTTAAAGTATAAAAAGCTACACAGTGAGATAATAACTGCCATGATAACAAGGTAAGAATACTGCCAATGCAGCTCAGGCATAAAATCAAAGTTCATGCCATAGATACCAGCAATTGCTGTCGGCACCGCCAAAATACCAGCCCAAGCAGCAAGTTTACGGACCACCTCATTCTGTCCCATATTTACCATGGCGAGGTAAGTATTCATGACCACGCTAAGCATTTCATTTAAGCCATTAATCGCATCTAAAGAATGTAGTAAGTGGTCATTCACATCTCGGAAATAAGGTTTTGCAGCATGGGAAAACGGTGAGATTAAGTCGCTTTTATTGTGATTGATAAAGAAACTACAGATATCTTGTACCGGCAAAATCACCGCCCGCATATGCACCAGCTGGGATTTTAATTCATACAGATTTCTAAGCGTTTCTTTATTAAACTCATAGGTGAAGATATTACGTTCTTGCTCGCGTAGATAACTGCCTAAGCGATCGGTAATCGGCATATAGTTATCGACGATAAAATCGAGAATGGCATGCAGGACAAAGATAGGTCCCATGCGTAGCTTTTCTGGGCGGCGATGGCAGTGTTCGCGCACCGGCGCATAAGAGTTCGACGGCCCATTTCGGATCGTAATCAGGTAGTTTTTGCCCATAAATATCGCTGTGGTGCCGTAGCGAATGACGTTGTCTTCAAGTTTGGCGGTACGCAGCACCACAAATATCATGTCATTATCGTAGTTTTCAACCTTTGCGCGCTGATGATCAGCAAAGGCGTCTTCAATCGCCAATTCGTGCAGCTCAAAGGCATCTCTAACTTTTACCATGGTCTCTAAACTTGGGTCATAAAGACCAAGCCAGATAAATTGCCCGCTATTACTTAAAGCGCGACTGACATCATTTAGGCCGATTTTATTGACTTTTTCGCCCGTTTTACGCGAGTAGGCGTAGCAATTGACCACTTCATCATCGCTCGATAAGTCGATATCTTCATAGCGCTCAGAGTCGGGATCATAGACGGTCATTGTCTCAATCGTATCTTCGACCGTCGCATCGGCATCGCCATAAATATAGCTGTCATAGCTGGCGTAATTGTCTAAATAAGAGCGCTCGTCGCCCATACTGGTGTCGATAAGGCTGACATTAGAGTCAGGTGTGATACGCGTTGTCGGTTTGACAATCAGGTCATCATCTTGGTTCATACCTTCTCCTTTAGTCGGTGGCTAATATTAAATAAATGTTAAATAAACGTGAAAATGACATCGGCTAAAACATCTTTAGCCTATTAATTTATGTCCCTCACCTTTTTGTACATTGCTTCTATGCAAACTATAATGCATAGCGTTTTAGCGTGTCGATATCCACCAAACTTAATAAGCTTTCGTGACAGGCTTCGAGCTTTATCTGTGGGGCAATATCAAAATCTAAGGCTTCAACCCAGCGTAGCGCACAAATACACCAATAGTCACCAGGTTGCAGGCCAGTAAAACCATATTCAGGTAACGGCGTGATTAAATCATTACCGCGACTGGCAGAAAAGTTTAAAAATTCGCTGGTCATCTTCGCGCAGACGGTATGCTGACCGACGTCATGGTTACCGGTATGACAAAAGCCATTGCGATAATAACCAGTAATAGGGTCAAAACAACAGCTGGCGAGGGCAGTGCCAAGGACGTTGGTTTGGTTGATGGCAGGGTTTGGATGGTAATCAGATGACATAAGGCTTTCCGAGATAAAAATATGCTTTAGTGTAACATGAGTCTAGCGATAAGGCGTTATCAAGCAACAGATGGTAAACGCTTTACAGGGTTTAAGTACGGTTTATGAGTCAGGCCGCTTCTTTGTTAAATAATGAATTTAGGAGATAATGAGTTCATTACATCATGCGTTCGCAAAATAATTAGATAGTAATTGGAGGTAATTGTCACTAGGCGAAGCTTGACTGCTATGCTAAACTAAAGCATAAAGTGCCTTGATTATTTATCGATTATTTATCCTAGTTTTCTATCGCATAAATTTTAGCGCATAAAGATACTCGTCTTATCATCCTAACTTATACTTATTACTCACCCTTTTGCGGTCACCTAGTTTGCTTATAGATAATTGGGTCGGTGATGTTGCGCGTCAAAAATACAAAACGCCTTATATCACTGCCATTATAAATACGACCTTTTAGTACCGCATCAGTACCGCGTTTTTGGTAAGCGCTACGCCAAACAAGGATTCATTGTGTCTGTCAGTTCTGATTTTGCAAAACCTGCCCAGTCAAATACGACAAAACCAGCGGCGACCCAGCCTGCTGATAACCGTGCTGCCGCTAATGGTCTGCCATATCTAAGCAACTTTGCCAGCGACGTTGCCAATAACAGCTGGCTGCTGCCTGACGGGGTCGTCGATGTGCTGTTTGAAGATGCCCATAAGCAAGAGGTACTGAGACATCAATTGATCCAGCAGCTGATCAGTCATGGCTATGAGTTGGTCAATCCGCCCATGATTGAGTTTACCGAATCGTTGTTGAGTGAAGCTTCAGAAGATTTAAAACGTCAAACCTTTAAGATTATCGATCAGCTGACTGGTCGTTTGATGGGCGTGCGCGCGGATATTACGCCGCAGATTTTGCGTATTGATGCCCATCACGGCGGTCATGGCATTGCGCGTTATTGCTATGCAGGCGACGTCATTCATACGTTGCCTTCAGGACTCTTTGGCTCGCGTACACCGCTACAACTCGGTGCGGAGATATTTGGTTGCGGCGAACTTGCAGCTGATATCGAGCTGATAGATGTGCTGTTTAGTATGGTCAATAGCTTGGATATGAGCGCAGCGTTACATATTGACTTGGGTCATGTGGCGATATTTAAGCGTTTAGCGGCACTGGCTGAGTTGTCGGATAATGATACCGATCAATTGATGAATCTGTATGCAAATAAAAATTTACCAGAGCTAAAACGTGTCTGCCAGCTATTGACAATGGGTAATGATTTTTACGCATTGGCGCGCTTTGGTCATGATATGGCAAAACTGTTAGACACCCTGTCAAATACTGCTAAGCAAGATACACACATCGTGACGGCTGTCGATGAGTTGCAACGTCTAAAAACTCATTTAGAAACGCAGTGGCAGACGCCAGTCAGTATCGATGTGACCGAACTGTCAGGCTATCATTATCATACCGGTATTATCTTTAACGGCTATATCAATAGTGAAACCCAGCCGCTGGTACGTGGTGGGCGTTTTGATGGTATGCAAAGTGTTGGTCAATTAAGCGCAAAGCAGCCACGTCAAGCGACAGGCTTTAGTATGGATGTCAGCCGTTTGTTGGCGCATACGCAGCTTGAGTCACCAATTATTGTACTGGTTGATTATGAGGCTTTACAGCAAGCTAATGCTGATAAAGCGCAAATGCAGAATTTATTGCAACAGGTCACAAGCTTACGTCAGCAAAGTTACCGAGTCACTATGCCATTAACGGCTGATGACCGTCCAGCAGCGCTGACGCACCGTTTAAACTTTGTAGATAATGAGTGGCGGCTAGAAGCGGTTTAAATTTAAAAAAACCGTTACGCTTATAATCAGTTTGAATAAGGCTCATTTATTGAAGCTTATTTATTAAATTTTGAAAAACAGACAGTGAATAACATATCATTTTTTAGTACTAATTAAGTTTTGCTAGGTTATTTTAAAATTATTGCTGCACACACCTCAATACATAAAGGTAAGGATTAATCATGGGTAAGAATGTCGTAGTTTTGGGTAGCCAATGGGGCGATGAAGGTAAAGGTAAAATCGTTGATTTACTGACTGAAAAAGCCTCAGCCGTTGCACGTTTCCAAGGCGGGCATAATGCCGGTCACACCTTAGTTGTCGATGGCAAAACCACCATCCTACATCTGATTCCTTCAGGTATCTTGCGTGAAGGCGTGACTTGCTTTATCGGTAACGGCGTGGTGCTTGCACCTGACGCTCTACTAAAAGAGATGAAAGCCCTAGAAGACAAGAACGTGCCAGTCCGTGAGCGCCTACGTATTTCACCAAACTGTCCATTAATTATGCCTTATCACGTGGCGCTTGACCAAGCACGCGAAGCTAAGCGCGGCACGGGCAAAATCGGTACCACAGGTCGCGGTATTGGTCCAGCTTATGAGGATAAAGTTGCGCGCCGTGCAATTAAACTTGCTGACTTGTTCCGTGATGACTTAGAAGAAAAACTACGCAATCTAATCGAATATCATAACTTCCAACTGACTCAGTACTATAAAGTGGACGCTATTGATTTTGATGAAACCTTTAAGCTTTGCCAAGAGTGGCGCGAAGAAATCAAAGGCATGGTTACCGATGTAACCGAAGACCTAAACCAATTACGTCTTGCTGGCAAAAACCTAATGTTTGAAGGCGCCCAAGGTACATTACTTGATATCGACCACGGTACTTACCCGTTTGTGACCAGCTCTAGCGTCACTGCGGGCGGTGTATCGACTGGTACAGGTATCGGTCCATTATATTTAGACTATGTATTGGGTATCACTAAAGCGTACACCACGCGTGTTGGTAGTGGCCCGTTCCCAACTGAATTGTTTGATGATGTTGGTGCGCATTTGGCCAAAGTCGGTCATGAGTTTGGTGCAACCACCGGCCGCGCGCGTCGCTGTGGTTGGTTCGATGCCGAATCATTACGCCGTGCCGTGGTATTGAACTCTATGTCAGGTATTTGCTTGACTAAGCTTGACGTATTAGACGGCCTAGAAGAGCTATTAATCGGTGTCGGTTACAACTTACCTGAGACGGAGTGTGCTGGCGCGCATGATGCTGAATTCTATGAGTCAGTTACGCCTAAGTACGAAACCTTACAAGGCTGGAGCGAGTCAACGGTTGGTATCACAAGCTATGATGACCTACCAGAAAACGCTAAAATTTACATCAAACGTATCGAAGAATTGATTGGTTGCCCAGTTGATATCATCTCAACCGGTCCTGACCGTGAAGAAACGATTGTATTGCGCGATCCGTATGATGCTTAAATATTAGCTGGCTTTGATTGAATAATAAAACCCTAATGCTGAGCATTGGGGTTTTTTAGTAGAAATAAATTATAAATATTTGCTAAATGAGCGTTAAATTCTGGCTTTATGCGAGTGACTTTCCTAAATTAACCCTATCATTTATATCGTCAACCATTATAATAGGCAGCAATCCTGTGTTGGCACTCAGGTTGCCGCATTGGCAAATAAAAATGGCTTAATTTAGCCGATACCAACACAGTGGTCAAGGACATAACAATTTATTTCTTATCCAACTCACTCTTAATAGGAGCTTTTCATGGCTAACGAACGTACTTTATCTATCATCAAACCTGACGCAGTAGCTGGTAACCACATCGGCGCTATCTACGACCGTTTTGAAAAAGCGGGTCTAAAAATTGTTGCCGCTAAAATGCTACAACTTGATGATGAAAAAGCAGGCGGTTTCTACGCTGAGCACGCTGAGCGTCCATTTTACAACGACCTAAAATCTTTCATGATGTCAGGTCCAGTATTGGTATCAGTGCTAGAAGGCGAAAACGCAATCGCTAAGCACCGTGAAATCATGGGCGCAACTAACCCAAAAGACGCTGCTGAAGGCACTATCCGTGCTGACTTCGCTAGCAGCATCGATGAAAACGCCGTTCATGGTTCAGATTCAGCGGAATCAGCAGCCCGTGAAATCAGCTATTTCTTCAATGAAGATGAAGTTTGTGCACGTACGCGTTAATAGCAGCAGTTATTGATAATCGCTTTGATGCTGGTTATCGATAATTAGTGTAGCAAGACGGCTTATATCTTTTGGTATAAGCCGTTTTAGCTATAATAGTTTGATTCTATATTGAAATTCTTAAAGATCTGCCTCATTATTAGTTTTACGAGCATTATCAATCCCTTATCAGCATATTGTCATGATGTTTTTATAAAATTTATGTGTTTATAGATATTTTGATAAAAGAAGCGGATAAAAATGCGCTCATAACGGATTGCTTATGCCCTCATACATCAGATGTATGATTAACTGGCAACGCCCATCTCAATAATTGCAGCGCTTATTTTAGTGGCTGCAAAAAGGTTACCTATTATGTCCACTCTCGAAACTCCTATCCAACATATCCCAGCACAGACTGCTAAAAAGCCTGCCAATAGCATCAAGCTTGTCGATGAAGCACAAGCGAAAACCAACTTATTGGGCATGACGCAAGCACAACTGGCGGATTATTTTAAGAGCATCGGCGAAAAGCCGTTTCGTGCAACGCAAGTGATTAAATGGATTTATCAGCATGGGGTGACCGATTTTGAGCAAATGACCAATTTGAGCAAATCCTTGCGTGATAAATTATCCGCCCATGCTTGTGTCATGCCGCCAAAGGTCATTCATCGTCAATATAGCGATGATGGCACGCGTAAATGGGTCTTTGAAGTCACCGGCGGTTCATTGGTCGAGACAGTTTTGATTCCGGCAGATGATAGCAAACTAAACGGCCGTAAAACCTTATGTATCTCCTCGCAAGTTGGCTGCGCGCTAGACTGTAGTTTTTGTAGTACTGGTAAGCAGGGTTTCGAGCGTGATTTAACCGCTGCCGAAATTATCGGCCAGTTATGGGTGGCGAACGCTTCTTATATGAGCGATGACAATGACAGCTTGGAAAACGTTGACCATGGTTTATGGGAAAATAACGTCACCAACGTCGTGATGATGGGCATGGGTGAGCCTTTATTAAACTATAAACCCGTGGTTGGCTCAATGGAGCTGATGCTAAGCGATCATGCTTACGGTCTATCAAAACGCCGTGTGACGCTATCGACTTCAGGTGTGGTACCAAAAATGTACCAATTGGCGCAAGATATTGATGTGGCATTGGCGATATCCTTGCATGCACCAAATGATGAGCTGCGTAACGAGCTGGTGCCGATTAATAAAAAATACCCATTAGATGAGCTGATTGCTGCGGCAAAAAACTATGTTTATGATGTCAATCCGCGTCATAAAAAGCATGTCACGATTGAATATGTCATGCTTGATGGCGTCAATGATAGCAATGAGCACGCTCATCAGCTAGTGGCATTATTAAAAGATTTGCCAAGTAAGATTAACCTGATTCCGTTTAACCCGTTCCCGCATGCGCCGTATGATAAATCGAGCAATAACCGCATTCATGCCTTTAGCGATATTTTAAGCCAAGCGGGTTTTGTGTGTACCATTCGCCAAACGCGCGGTGATGATATCGATGCCGCTTGTGGTCAATTGGTTGGACAAGTGGCGGATAGAACGCGTCGTTCAGCCGCTTGGCAGCAAAGTATTAAAGATCGAGAAAGTATTTAATGCCTTTTTTATTGTCTAAAGTTAGGAAGTTAGGATTAAATATTTGCTGATTGACAAGTGAGTAGGTAAGGCAATGAATTGAATTGCTTAACTGTCTTTTTTATCTCACAACGGTAATAAAATGTAGTTACGAGCATCAATAACAAAGAGCAGCGCAATTAATATCAACTAAATTGTACTTATGGGTGTTAAATCTATTAAACTGATGCCTCGATGATCGAACGCATTGAATCTCAGCTTTATGATGGCGGCTATGATGACTTTTAAAAATCTTTGTCAGTTCAAATATCAAACCTTACTTTCTCAACCAGCGCAGCAATCAGCTGCCAGTATAGCCCACACGCGTGGCGCAAAAGTTATTTTGTTAGCCAGTGCGTTAAGTGCTTTGTTATTAAGCGGTTGTCAAAGTACGACGACCACAGATTTGATTGGTAATGCACCTTATCAAACATCGACGCGACCGAGCGACAATCGCAATTTAGATCAGCAAGAAATTGCTCGCGTTCGCACGTCACTTGCTGCACAATATATCCGCAAAAATGAGCTCGATACCGCCCAGCGTCAACTTGAAAAAGCCTTTGCTGCTGATAGCCGTTATGCGCCCGCCTATGATATGATGGGCATTTTGTTGCAGCAAGAGGGCAGTCGCCTTAATCTTGCAAAAGCCGATCAATACTTTAAAAAAGCCATTATGCTAGATAAAGATTTTGATCAAGCGCACAATAATTACGGCGTTTATTTGTCACAAATGAAGCGCTACAAAGAGGCGGCGGAGCAGTTTGAGATTGCAGGGGCGGCGCTTGGCTACGAAGGCCGGATTGGGGCGTTAGAGAATTTAGGGCGCACTTATCTTCAGCTCAATGATCATCCAGCCGCGGCCAAAGCATTTTTGCGCGCATTAGATGGCAACCGCAACAGTGTGATTGCACATATTGAACTGGTTGATTTGTTACTTGAGCAGCAACGTGTACAGCAGGCTCAAAAGCTTTATGATGAAACCTTGATACTGGTACAAGGGCAGGGTATTAGCCCGCGTTTGCTATTACAGGGTATCAAACTTGCCGCGGCACAAAATAACATAGCAACGCGCCAGCAATTGGCTCAGCAGCTTTTATCCGCTTATCCACTAAGCGATGAAGCGAAACAACTTAAGATTTGGCTTAATAATCCAGAGGCACCATGGAAATGACCACCCCATCATCGAACACACAATCTAACGCTCAGGGATCATTTGGTGCCATGTTGCAGCAAGCCCGCAAAACCAAACAAGTCAGTTTAGAAGAAGCTGCTGCCGAATTATTTATCTTAAAACGTCATTTACAAGCGCTTGAAAATGAGAATTTTGCGGATTTACCACAAGCGGCGTTTGCGCGGGGTTTTGCAATTAACTATGCCAAGTTTTTGGGTTTAGATCCTATAAAAGTAGCGAGCAGCTTTGATGCCGCTTACCCTAATGAGCTAAAGGCGCGCGCCCCTCAAAATATTGAGTCGCCACTACGCCCGATGGGCACCTTGCAGCGCGATACTCACAACCGCATTCGTTTTAATCCCTTGTTAATCATTGCCGTGATTGGCGTTATTATTTTAGCGATTTTCTTATTTCGCATGGTGTCTAACGCCAGTAAAGATAATAATGAGCAACCAGTAACGACCAGCGAAGATATCTCAGCACTAGAGCAAGCGCAAGGCGCAGCGATTGATGTTGATAACAATGGCGTTGGTGCGTCGGGCTCGGCGCTGAATTTGGGCGGTGAAAGTACGGCAGCCTCTACGCTCGACGTTAAGTTGACCGATACTGCTGTTGTGGTGATTACCGATGCCTCGGGTAGTAATCTGATGAATGGCTCGCAAACTGCTGGCGATTATAAATTATCAGGTACACCGCCTTTTAACGTACAGATTGATAATGTCAAGAATGTCAGCTTACTGCTTAATCAAGAAGCCGTGGCGTTAGACAGTTATGCTACAGGTACGCAGGCTAGCTTTGAGCTGGCACCTTAATATTTAACAGCTATCAACCTGAAGAAAATATTTTTCTTAAAATGACTTTTTTTAACAAGTTATTAGCGTTAAAAAGTAATGTTGGTTTCCAGATTTTAGTTTCAATTCGTTCCAATTCGTTCCAATGAAAGGGTTTGTCTATGTCAACGTCAGCGCCAGCGCCTATTAACCGTCGTCTTACCAAAAAAATACATGTTGGTGACGTCGCAATCGGCGGCGATGCACCGATTAGTGTGCAAAGTATGACCAATACCGATACTTGTGATGTAGAAGCGACCGTTGCCCAAATCGAGCGCTGCGTCGAAGCGGGTGCGGATTTAATGCGCGTGTCGACCCCAACGATGGACACCGTCAACGCCTTTGCCGAGATTCGTAAGCGCGTTAGCGTACCACTTATTGCTGACGTACATTTTGATCATAAAATCGCCCTAGCGGTTGCGGCAGCGGGCGCCGATTGTCTGCGTATTAACCCCGGTAATATCGGTAGCGACGCCAAAGTCCGCGAAGTGGTCGCTTGTGCCAAAGATTATAATATTCCGATTCGTATTGGCGTTAATGCCGGCTCCTTGGAAAAAGACATTCAGCGTAAATATACCGAGCCAACGGGTGAGGCGATGCTTGAATCAGCGATGCGCCATATCGATATCTTAGAGCGTTTGAACTTTGATCAATACAAAGTATCGGTAAAAGCCAGTAATGTATTTTTGACTTTAGATGCCTATCGTCTGATTTCTGCGCAGATTGACAATCCTTTGCATTTAGGCGTCACCGAAGCGGGTGTCTATCGTACTGGCGCGGTGAAATCTGCCATTGCCTTAGGCGGTCTGTTATTAGATGGCATCGGCGATACCATTCGCATCTCCTTGGCAGCAGAGCCGGAAGAAGAGATTAAAATCGGCTTTGATATTTTAAAGTCGCTCAACATCCGCTCAAATGGTGTTAACTTTATCGCTTGCCCGAGCTGCTCGCGTCAAGAGTTTGATGTGATTAAAGTAATGACCGCTTTAGAATCACGTTTAGAAGATATCCGTGAGCCGATGAATTTGTCCGTTATAGGCTGTAAGGTAAATGGCCCAGGCGAAGCAAAAGAAGCGGACATTGGTATTGTTGGCGCGGCACCAAAATCATTGGTCTACCGTATGGGCGAAAAAAGCCATTTGATTGATACCAATAATTTACTCGATGAAATCGAAGGCATGGTACGTGCGCATGCTGCAGATTTGGCAAAAAAACGTGAGAATGAAATCATTCGCGTAAAATAAGTCGTTACCCTGATGTATTTTCTGTTGAAAATAAAGCGCGATTAGCAATAAAAACCGTCATTACCAATAAAAAGTATTAGAAATAGCTTGTTAAAAATTTAAGGATGCGACCGTACTATGATTAAAGCAATCAAAGGGTTTAATGATATTTTGCCTGAGCAGTCTGCAAAATGGCTGCACTTAGAGTCGATATTGGCAAATGTATTGGGCAGATACGGTTATGAGCATATTCGCCTGCCTATCGTTGAGCAAACCGACTTGTTTGCGCGTGCTATCGGCGGCGCAACCGACATCGTCGAAAAAGAGATGTATAGCTTTACCGATAAGTCTGAGCCGCCAACGCCATTGGCATTGCGTCCAGAAGGCACGGCAGGGGCAGTACGCGCAGTGATTGAGCACAATCTGCTGCGCGGTGATACGCCGAAACTTTGGTATATTGGCCCGATGTTCCGCTATGAGCGTCCACAAAAAGGTCGCTACCGTCAGTTTCATCAACTGGGTGTCGAAAGCTTCGGTAGTGCGCTACCGGATGCTGATGCCGAACTGATTGCTATGACGCATCTGATGTGGCAAGAGCTTGGTCTAAAAGATGAGATGCGCTTAGAGCTCAACAGTTTGGGTGAGCTTGATGAGCGTCATGCTTACCGTGCAGCATTGGTTGCCTATCTAACTGACAAACAAGAGCAGTTAGATGAGGATAGCAAACGCCGCTTGACGACCAATCCATTACGTATTTTAGACAGTAAAGAGGCGAGTACCCAAGCGCTATTGGCAGAGGCGCCAAAGCTTGCTGAGTTTTTGGGCGAAGAAAGTAAAGCGCATTTTGAGCAGGTACAAGCGTATTTAACCGCACTTGGGATTGAGTTTGAGATTAATCCGCATTTAGTACGCGGTCTTGATTACTATAATAAAACCGTATTTGAGTGGGTCACTGATAAGCTTGGTAGCCAAGCGACCGTTTGTGCCGGTGGCCGTTACGATGGTTTGGTTGGCCAATTAAAATCTATTGGGATTCTTGATGATAAAGGGAATAATAAACCCGTGAAGTCTGAGCCAGCCGTTGGCTTTGCCATGGGGCTTGAGCGCTTATTACTGCTTATCGACGCCGTGGCACCGTTTGCAGAGTTGCCTGCTTGCGATATTTTTGTGGTTGCTCATCCTGAAGTTTATAGTGCGGGTATCAGTTATGCGCAAAATTTGCGTTATAGCCGTCCTGACCTGCGCGTAAAAATGGCGAGCGCAACCAGCTTAAAAGCGCAAATGAAAAAGGCGGATAAATCGGGCGCGGCGTTGACAGTGATTATCGCGCAGCAGGAACTCGATGATAATACCATTAGTATCAAAGACATGCAGACGGGTGAGCAAAAAACAGTCGCGCAAGATTGGTTGTCAACTAAAGACAACTACGTTCGTTAATAAGCGATTGTGGCTTTAGCGTTAAACATTTCATATCAATTTTATCAGGTAAAAATATATGGCTCTGACACCCAATTCGCCAAATGCAGACAATTCAATGCAAGCGTTACAGCAATATGGCAGCTATATTGTCACTGCGATTTTATTGGCGTTAGCAGCCTATTTTGGCTGGACGTATTGGCAAAATAACCATGCGCGCGTCGATACGGTGGCCGCCGACCATTATGCGGATATTCAGCGTTTAAATGAAGAAGTCAGCCTCGCATCGCAAAACCCAGACTTAGAAGCAGAAGCGCAAGCGTCGCTGGCTGAGAGCCGTAAGCAGCTAGATAAAGATATTGATGCGTTAGTAAGTACCCATGGCGACTCTGTCTATGCATGGCAGGCGCTGATGATTAAAGCGCGCCAGCAAGTCGATAGCGATGATTTTAAAGGTGCTGGCGAAACCTTTAAAAAAGCCTTAGCAATCGACTTGGGCGATGCAGGACTAGAAGCGATTACGCGCCTGCGCTATGCTAAAACGCTATTGGCAGCGGGCGATGCCGATGCTGCTTTAGCTGAAGCTAATAACGATATGCCAAGCTCGTTTGAAGCCAGCCAGCAAGAGCTACTGGGTGATATTTATTTAGCGCAAAATAATAAAGACGCGGCGATTAAATCTTACAATAATGCTTGGGAGTTGTTACGTAGCCGTCAAGAAACACGTGCGGTATTGGCATTAAAAATGGAAAGTCTCGGTATCGTGCCTGAACCTATTGCGCCGCAAGCAGGACTTATCCAAGAACCTGCTATGCCTGCCCAGCCAGACGTAGACCAAGGTGAAAATGCGGCAGACAATAGTAAGATAGAAGCTGGCGCATAAACAAGTTGTTAAAAAGATACCAAAACCAAATATTAAAAAAATAGTAAAAGCGCTAATGTGCTAATAAAGAAAAATTGCAACACGATAAAACGTTGTACAAACCCTTTTAAAACTAAGTAGCGCAGTGAGTTAAAGAGGTAGTAGCAATCATAAGTGCTTATTTATAATACTTATTATTGTGTGCCGCTTATTTACTGCTAACTAATTTATTCATGATTACTTTATTGGTAGTGAGAACCTATAATGACTCAAGCTATTCGCTCAAACAAAACGATAAACGTTAAGACAATCAAAACGACGGCCACGCATGTTGCCGTCATCGCAGTGATGGCAACCGCAGTTGTTGGGTGTAATCGAGGTATCAAACCAGTCGTCAATGAGCCTGTAAAGTTGGTACAAATCGCGCAGCCAATTAGCGTGCTGCAGCCGGTTTTTAGTACCGATGTTGGTAGCAAAAAAGCCAGTAGTAAAGATCCGCTTAGCCTGCAAGTGGGCTATGCTAACTCGCAAATCGTGACGGCCTCGCGCGGTGGTGATTTGACTGGCTTTGATAGCAAAGGTCAGCGCCTATGGTCAGTCAATGTAGGCGATCAAATTACCGGTGGCGTGGCATTAGACGGCCTTAGTCAGACGGCTATTGTGAGTACGCGTAGCGGTTTGGTGATGGCATTTGATAGTGTCACTGGTGCCAAGCGCTGGCAGCAGCAATTAACCGGTACGGTTTTGACGCCAGCGTTAATCAGCAATAACCGAGTGATTTTATCAGCCAATGATGGTTTCTTGCATGGTCTGTCGCTACAAAACGGTCAATCGGTTTGGCAGTTTGCCACCCAAGTACCTCCTATCAGCGTACGCGGTACGGCAGCGCCGACACTATTAGATAATAAAACTGCACTCCTAGCAACGGCTGACGGTCGCTTACATGCCATTACTATTGATAATGGTCTACCGCAGTGGTCACGCCGCGTTGGCGTTGGAGCAGGTAGTAGCGAAGTTGAGCGCATGAGCGATGTCGACGGCATGCCGATTGTTGATAATAATCAGTTATTTGCCATCAGTTATAGCGGTCAGCTGCTTGGTATTGACTTAGCCTCTCGTCAAGTCATGTTCGTCAATGAGCTTGCCAGCTTAAAATCGCTTGCGGTTAATAATCAGCAAGTCATTGCCACCAGTTTAGATGGCAAAGTGGTCGCTTATAACCGTAATAATGGTGAAGTGCTGTGGGAGAGCGAAGAGTTGGCTTACCGCCACCTCACCAATCCTGTAATGATTGGCAATTATATTGCGGTCGGCGACTTTGATGGGGTGGTACATTTATTTGATCCTGCAAGCGGTAAAATCGTTAGCCGCGTGCAGACCAAGGGTGCTTTGACCAATTTGCAAGTACAAGGCAGTCTGTTAATGACGCAAAGTACCGCAGGACAGGTGGCGATTTGGCAATTAGCACGCTAGGTTTTTGTCAGTGACGGCTTATTTAACTGTCTATGTTTTAAAAGCATGTTTTAAAGCAATTTTTTAAAGCAATGGGTTAGAACTAGGCGCTAAATAAAGCGTTAAATAAGCTGACTGATATGAGAGTTAAAAAAAACGCTGCTTTGTCAGCGTTTCGTGCCTTGTGGAAATTGCTTGTTTAAGTAGTGGCTTTCGCGTACTCTATGCGACCGATACGTGCTAGGCGCTAATTGTATAAGTCATGACGATTGATTGGTCATGATACTTATATGTCTGAATTATCTATACTTTAAGCGACCTATAGTAAATTGCATTTAGAAATGTTATAGGACTGCTGGAATAAATTTTTCGAAGCCTCTGGAGTGCGAAGCACACAGCAAGCGAGGAAAGTTTATTCCAGCAGAGCGCTATTTTAAATGAACCACTTTTATATTGAATTGGCTATATTAACCATTATTTATAGCAACTGCTTAATGCAAAAAGCCCACTGTTATTTATCATCATTTTATCTTTATCATTTATTTAAATTTGCGGTCGAATAGCGTTATTATTCTTAATATAAGCGTAAACGCAGCGTCCGCCATTGTACACATCACTGTGTCTTTCACTGAGAGTAACCCATGAGTATCAAGCCTGTGGTCGCCTTAATTGGCCGTCCAAACGTCGGTAAATCTACCTTATTTAACCAGTTCACTAAAAGTCGGCAGGCATTGGTTGCTGATTTATCAGGGCTGACTCGTGACCGTCAATACGGTGATGCGACCTACGAAGACAAATCCTTTATCGTAGTCGACACCGGCGGTATTGGTGAGGCAGACGATGGTAGCGGTAACATTGATGACTATATGTCTGAACAGTCGCATACCGCCATTCATGAAGCCGATATTATCGTTTTCGTCGTTGATGCGCGTGCTGGTATGATTGGCGCTGATGCTGAGATTGGTAAGTTTTTGCACACCCTCGGCAAGCCTGTTTATGTCGTCGCCAATAAAGTTGACGGAGTTCATGAAGCTGCGCCTGCAGAGTTTTATGCGTTAGGTTTAGGCGAGCCGTATCCAATGGCTGCCAGTCATGGGCGCGGTGTTGGTAATCTGCTAGAAGCGTTGACCGCTAACATGCCAACGCAAGAAAATGTCGTCGAGCCCAATGGGCTAAAGCTTGCGATTATCGGTCGTCCAAACGTTGGTAAATCAACGCTGGTCAACCGTTTATTGGGTGAAGAGCGTGTGGTGGTGTTTGATATGCCCGGTACGACGCGCGATAGTATTTATATTCCTTATACACGCGATGGCAAAGATTATGTTTTGATTGATACCGCTGGCGTACGTCGCCGCGGTAAAATCGATGAAAAGGTGGAGAAGTTCTCGGTCATTAAAACCTTGCAAGCGATTGAAGATTCTAACGTAACCATCATTGTGATTGATGCGCACGAAGGCATTGTCGACCAAGACTTAAATATGATTGGTTATGCGCTTGATGCAGGGCGTGCATTGGTAGTTGCCATTAATAAATGGGACGGTCTGACCCAAGATCAAAAAGACTATATCAAGCTTGAGATGGATCGCCGCTTTAACTTTATCCCTTATGTTAAAGTGCATCTTATCTCAGCGCTACATGGCACTGGGGTTGGTAATTTATACCCATCTATCTTACGTGCTTATCAGTCGTCGATGTTTGAGGTATCAACCAACCGTTTGACGCAGATTTTACAAGATGCGGTTACGGCAAATCCGCCGCCAACGGTTGCTGGTCGCCGTATTAAGCTACGTTTTGCCCATATTGGTGGTCATAATCCGCCGGTGATTGTGATTCATGGTAACCAAACGTCTGCGCTACCAAAAAGCTATCAGCGCTATCTTGAAAACCAATTTCGTCAAGTTTTTAAGCTTGAAGGCACGCCGCTTAATGTGATCTTTAAGCAAAATGAAAACCCGTACGCTAATAAGAGTGATACGCCAACCAAAGCGAAAGCGCAGCAATTACGCCAACGTGAACGCAATCGCGCACAAAAATTTACCACCAAAGATAAGCCCAGATTTACCAATAAAGATAAAAAGCGTTAATTTTGCCAGATAGTGAGTGTCTTTACTTTTTTAGCAAATAAAGAACATTTTATTTTATCTTTGCTGTTTTTCGACTCTTAGCTTTCTCTGTAATATAAAATGCCATGACGACTATAGCATTCGTCATGGCATTTTTTAATTTAAGACTTTGTTAAGTTACATTAAAATGTCGCATTATCCTTATCCTCTCTATAATATATCTATATTATAATCACAAGTTGTCTTCACTCAGTTGAGTCATATGAACAACCGCTCCCCAAAAACCTTACCCATGCTCATTTGGCAATCTATCATGCAGACCATGATTTTGGCTGTATTGGCAGGTTTTTTATTGTCTTTTGTTTATGGCTTGGTGCAGCATTATAAGGAAGAACGTCGGCATACTCAGCAGTTGGCGAACCTTCTGACGCTTAGCGCAGCGAGCGTAGATGGCGATGAGGTAGTCGCTGAGCAAGTGCGTTTTTTGTTAGAAAATGAGCAAAACATCGAAAATATTTTGTTTTATACCACCTCGCAGCCTATTGCTGATAGCAATCTGTCAAAAGACGATTGGAAAAATGCTTTATTTGCCAATGCGGTCAGCTTTAATTATCCGGTTGTCGGCGACTATGTTGATGGTACTAGTACACTTTCTATCGGTACTGATACGCTAAGCGGCGAACAGGAAGGCTTTACGACTTTGACCGCCATCAATGCTAACTCAAACTCAGAGAGCGACCCTGTAAGCGACTCAGTGAGCGAAATGTCGTCTGATACTGCTTTGGTTGGCTATATCAATATTACTTTAAATGTGGCAGCGCTGCGGACAGATTGGGTACAAAGCAATTTATGGCTTTGGTTAATGACAACGTCGTTGGCGATTGTGTGGGCATTGTTCATTTTGCGCAAATTAAACTGGCCATCAAAAGATATCGCTGCGCTAACCGAAGTCTGCGATATTGTGCTAAAAAACCCTGAGCTTGAACAGCTACCGGCGATTCCGCAGCGCTTTAAATTTGAAGAGTTGGTGCAGATTAAGCAGGCTTTTACCACTTTGTTTAATCGCCTGCAAGCGTCGAAACAAGACTATGCCGCGCTGGCGGTGTTTGAGCAGCAGTTACATCAAAAAGATTTATCGCTTGATGTGCAGTTGCATAATTTTCAAAGCATGATAACCCATGAGCTAAAAACTTCATTGAATGCCATCGTTGGCGGTTTACAGCTATTAGAAGGTGAGTCGCTAAACGCTGAGCAAAAAGACGCAATTGAGATTATTCACAATGGCAGTGATAAATTGGTATTGGCGCTTAATCAAATTATACAACTGAATCAAATTCAAAAAGGACAAATCAGCCTACAAATCAGTGAGTTTAATCCGCTGCAATTAATTTCAGACCTATTGGCCGAATATGAACCTATTGCCAAGCAGAAAGGTTTGGATTTAAGCAGTCATATTCATCATATTGATTATAGCCTCGAAGGCGACGCCGAAAAGATCCAACAGATATTATCGATACTACTGAGTAACGCTATTAAGTTTACCCCAACAGGGCAAGTAAGCGTTACCTCGCAGCTGACCCATTTCGACCACAGCAACCGCTGGCAGATACGGATAAAAGATAGCGGTATCGGTATCGATAGCAGTTTTATAGAAGATATTTTTAATCCGTTTTTTCAGGTAGATTCATCGCGAACCCGTCAGTATGAAGGCACAGGTATCGGCTTGCCAGTCGTCAAGCAAATGGCGCAGCTGATGGGTGCTAGTGTCGAGGTGAGTAGTACGCTAGGGGTCGGGACAGAATTTATAGTTACTATGCAGCTGTCAAACCAGCGCCAATCGCGCCAGCAGTATTTGCTGTCTGGCCTCGACGTTATGTATTATTATTATCAAGATAGCGGCGCTTTGCTAGAGGAATTACAGCGCCTAGGGGCGCGTGTCACCTGCTATCAACATGAACAGCTGGTCATTGATGATATAAACGATAAAAATTTCGATATGGTAATGTTTGCTGAAGATGTATTACCCAGTAGCGCTGAAGCCTTGGCAAGACGTATTCGTGCTTCTGAGACCAGTCATCGTGCTTTGTTGGTGTATTGGTATTCGCAGCAGCAGGCGCTACATTTGGATAGTTTTGAGCACGGATTAAAAGCTGCTGGGGTAGATTACTGTCAGGTGGCGAACTATGAAGACAAAGCGCTGAGTAATTTGTTAAAAAGCTGGCTGGTTTGGTCTTAAATATGACGGTATTCATGAAGCTAAAGTTAAAAAAAGACGCCCATCAAAGGCGTCTTTTTTATATTAAACTCGCTAATCACTGTTATCTAATATCAAATGGCTTTTAAAACAAATTGTTAAGCTAAAGATTTAAGACAAGTGCTTAAAACAAGTTTTGCGCCCAGCGTGTAAAACGTTGCCAAATACGGCTCATAAATCCTGATTGTTCGATATCGCTCGTAGCAACGACAGGAACTGAGGCAACCGCCTTACCATCAATCACCGCCATCATTTTGCCAATTTCTTGACCTTTTTTGATCGGCGCTTCTAAGCTTTCAGGAATATCGACCACGGTGGTGATTTTATTCTTTTGGGTTTTGCTGGTCAAAATCTGCAAACTGTCACCCGTTGCCAACTCCACTTCTTTTGCTTCGCCAAACCAAACCGGTACTTTACTGACAAATTGTCCAGCGGGCGCTTTAGTGACGGTGGTAAAGTGGCCAAAGCCCCAGTTTAACAACTCACGTGACTGATCGGCGCGCGCTTGCTGACTTTTTGTGCCCATAATGACAGAGATAAGGCGCATATCGTCACGCTTACTTGACGCTGCTAAGCAATAGCCTGCGGCGTCAGTATGACCTGTTTTTAGGCCATCAACCGTCGGGTCGGTCGCAAGTAGGGCGTTACGGTTACCCTGCGTGATACCGTTATAGGTAAACTCTTTTTCCGAATAAAGACCATAATAGTCGCCACTGTTTTTGATAATAGCACGCGAAAGTTTTGCTAGGTCTAAAGCTGATGCTTCGTGGCCTTCATCGGGCATACCTGTGGCATTGACAAAATGGGTATTTTTCATGCCGATTTTTTCGGCTTCTTCATTCATCAAAATCGCAAACGAAGCTTCGCTACCAGCGATGTGTTCGGCCATCGCTTTTGAAGCATCGTTACCTGATTGAATGATGATACCGCGTAGCATATCGATCACGCTGGCGCTTTTATTGACTGGTACATACATGCACGACTCACTGCTACTACCGCGGCACCAAGCATTAGCGCTCATCAGTACTTGCTCGTCTTCTTTAAGATCACCTGATGCTAAGCGCTGTTCAATCATGTAGCTGGTCATCATCTTTGTCAAAGATGCTGGCGGCAATGGTTGATTGGCGTTTTTCTGCGCCAGTATCTCACCCGTGTTATAGTCCATTAATACATAGGCGGTATTGTCCATTTCAGGAGGCTGAATGGCTGCGCCCGCCATCATTGCACTCATAGAAACACTCACGCCCACTATCAGCTGTACCAGCTGTTTTTTTACATGCTTTACTGTCATAGATTGTTACACCGCATCATAAAACCAAATGTATCTATCGCTGCTATCACAGGCTAAATCACAAGTTAATCTAACATAAACGCTTTAAATTTAAGCGCCAGGACAGATTTTTGCTGAAAGCCTTGTTGACTAAGCGATGGACATAAAATTAACGCCTTATCTTAGCAAAATGCCGCTCGATGGGGAAATGATAAATAAAATAAAATTACTCACGATTAGAAATTGGATTTATGGCGACTTTTTTAATAGTCATAAAAAAACTTGCTGCAACGTCTGCTATGAGCGGACGATACAGCAAGCTGATTTATCTATATAAATTCAATATTTAATAAACCCAGTATGAGCTTAATTTAAACGCTTATTTTAAATATATAAGACCACTTGTTAAAAGCTAATTATCAAAGGTTTTTGCCTAGCATCTGTCACGTCATAATAACCAGATTTTATTGTCGTTAATAGTAAAGGTATTTATTTACGTTGACCAGATGCTAGGTTGTAGCGAATTTACTTTTCTAGCGAAACGGATTAATGATATTCAGCATTGGCCAAGTCTTCGCATAAGGCTTTGTTTTCTTGTTTTGAGAAGCCCATGGTCCAACTACGAATACCTTGCAGAATTTGACGGTAATCTTGCTGCGTAGACAAGTATTGAATAGCCGCTTTTGGATCCTCTAACGACGGCATCAATTCATGCAGCTGCACGTTATAAGATTTATAAAAACGCTGTTTTTGTTTACCAGTTAACATCGGTGGGCAAATCTCTGATAACACATGCATGACCGCAATTTCATGCTTAGTAATATTAATGCCCGATAAGTCTACTGGAATGGTAGTCGACGCATTGGAAGCAGCTTGGGTCGCTTGAGACAGCATAGCAATAGACGTTATCAGTCCTGCAAGACCAACTTTTGAGGCGGTCTTTGCTATCACAGAAGCTATAGATAATATCGATTGATTTTTCATTCAGTATTACACTCGCTTATCTTTGTTTGATGGTGCTATGTTAATGGGTAAAAAAATAAAAGTCACATAAAATATTGATTTATGTGTAGATATATTGTGAGCTAAGCCGCCTTTACAGCAACATATCAGCATTATATCGCCCTAAGTTACCTCAACATAAAAGTATCAATTGATCGTGTTGTCCCTTGTTGCCTACTGTAACCGCGACGTTTTACCTTTTGCAAAAGATGCTTACTGCTACTATTAAAATTATGAATAAAATCAAATAGTAAGTTGAACTGACGTAAAGTCTAGGTTCGCCTCGCGAGGCGAGTAGGGTATAATCGCCCAAAATCTGAAACGCTGTAATGCCTCTCTTAGTTTTGGCAGGCATGATTATAGCGGTTTTAGGATAAAAAAGTAGAGAACCTGACAGACGGTCATTAATGACGGTATTAAGCAAAATTGGGCAAAAATGAAAATTTTAATGAGTAATGATGATGGGGTTCATGCGCCAGGGCTATGGGCACTTTATCAGGCATTGTCAACCATCGCAGAAGTGGTGGTGGTTGCGCCAAGCAACGAGCAGAGCGGCTGCGCAAGCGCTTTGAGCATCTCAACGCCATTGTATACCCATAAGTTAGATTCGGGTTTTATAGCAGTCAATGGCTCACCCGCTGATTGTATCTACTTGGCGTTACATGAACTCTATCGTCATACCGATTTTGACTGGGTGATTAGCGGCATCAATTCAGGCGCCAATCTCGGTCAGGACGTATTGTTTTCAGGTACCTTTGGCGCTGCATTGACCGCGCAGCTTTTTGGCATACCAGCGATCGCAACCTCTTTGGTAGGCGGCGGCACAAAAAATGACGAACCGCAGCAGGCCAGACATTATAAAATGGCGGCCAATGAGATTGTCAAACTCTTGACTGATACACCGATATTGGATGCTTGCAAAAATTTGCCCTATCATGTATTAAACGTTAATATTCCTGATGTTAAAAGCGCTGCTGCTATTAAAGGTCGAAAAATAACGGCGCTGAGTCACAGTCAGATTGCGCGTCCCGTTCATCATGTGGTCGATCCACGCGGACGCGATGCCTACTGGCTATCGTTACGCAAACGTCAACGAGAATTATTAACAGACGACGCAAGTATGGAATCAGCAGAAATACAGATGATGGATGACCAAGCGGTGGCAGCAGGGTATATTAGTCTATCGCCTGTGCGTCTGCATCATACGCCAACCGAAGCCCTTGCGTCACTCTCAGCCTTAGTACTGTAATTAGCCCTGTAATTAGTGCTGCAAATTGACTGATTTATCTAAGTTTATGATGATATTTGTCAGTGCCTAAATTTGCCAATGCTTAAATTTATTAGTACTAAATTTGCTAGGGCTTAAAATCACTAAAAGTCATTGATTGTCGAATGACTTATTATTAAATGAACAGTCATGGTATCAAATATAGTAAACGTTATAACCGTTAGCAAAATGCTTGTGAGTAACACAAGGAGTTTGTGAGTAACATAAAGAATAGGAAATCTTGTATGAAGAAGCTTATTGCTGGATCGCGCTTAGCAACCCTAGCTTTGATGGGAACATTAACGGCAGCGACCGTGACGATGGTCGGCTGTGCCACCAAACCCACCTATCAAGGGGCTAATCAGGGACCGAAGATTATCACCAATGGACAAGGCGTGCCCAATTATTATCGTGTGCAACGCGGTGACACCGTCAGTGAAATCGCCGCGCGCTATCGTCTCAATTATCGCCAAATCGGCGCGATTAATGGTTTAGATAGCAAATATACGATTTATAGTGGTCAATGGCTCAAATTATGGCAAGGCGAGCCTGTAAACACTAATAATAACAATCGCTACAACGCCCCTGCTCAGACACGGCCACAGCCAAGCTATACGCCGCCTGTGACTAGCAGCCCGAGCTATTCGCAGACGCCTGTTTATGAAGTGACCGCCAACGCGACCTCGGGTTATGAGTATCCAAGTCGCAACCAAGTGATTCGTAACTTTGATGCTGCTGCCGGTAATATGGGCATGTGGTTTGCTGGTAATGTCGGCGATCCAGTGCTTGCCAGCCAATCGGGTACCGTGCTGTACTCAGGTAACGGTCTGCCTGAGTATGGCAATTTAATTATGATTCGTCACAGCGATAACTATATTACCGCCTATGCGCACAACAGTGCCTTGCTGGTCAGAGAAGGTGAAGCGGTACAGCGCGGTCAGCGTATTGCAAATATGGGTAGCAGCGGCGAGACCAACCAAGTCGGCTTAGAGTTCCAAGTACGCCTGAATGGTAATCCTATCGACCCACGTGCGGTGCTTGGTCGTTAGGTTTTAAGACGTTAAATTTTAGGATGTTAAATTTGCTGCAATTTTTTAGTGGCTGTTGTTAATTGTTATTGCTTGTTTGCTATTAATTATTAGCTATCAGTTGCTTTACTAATTCATATTTGAGAAATTTATGTTATTAAACAAACAATACCTTGCCCTGTTTCCCGCGTTAGTCATGGTCGGCTGTACCAGTCAGCAGGCAATGCAAAAGCCGAGTACCCCTGTACGCCAAGGTAATGTGCAAATTACCCAGACTCAAACCATTCAGGTAAAGCCAACGCCTGTACCAGTCGTCAAGCCGCAGCCAGTTGCTAAGCCAAGCTATAACAGTTTTTCTGATTGGAAATCTGACTTCTCGATGCGCGCCATTGCAGCGGGTTATGACGCTTCCACCGTGCGTCGTTTGCTTGATACGGCTTATTTAAACCAACAAGTTATCTCGCTGGACTCAGGGCAGCCAGAGTTTTCTAAGATGCCTTGGGAATATGTAGACTCTGCCGTAGCAGATGGTCGGGTGAGTACTGGTAAGCGTAAGTTTGCCGAGCAGCGCGCCTTTTTATCACAGTTAGAATCGCAATATGGTGTCAATGCAGAAATCATTGCCGCGATTTGGGGGATGGAATCATCATACGGTGTGGTAACGGGCAACAGCAGCATCCCAAGCTCGCTTGCTAGCCTTGCTTATGATGGTCGTCGCCAAGAGTTTGCTGAAACTCAGCTATTGTCTTTAGCGACATTATTGCAGCGTGGTGATGTCTCTTGGTCACAGCTCGATGGCTCTTGGGCGGGCGGCATGGGTCAGACGCAGTTTATCCCTGATACGTGGCTGAAGCACGGCGTTGATGGCGACGGTAATGGTCACCGTAACCCATGGTCAACGAGCGATGCCTTGGCGTCTACTGCAAACTATCTAAGTAATTCAGGTTGGGTGCGAGGCCTTGCGCCATTTTATGAAGCGACAGTGCCAGCCTCTTTTGATTATTCAACGGTTGGCACCAAGCAGCCTGCTGCTAGATGGGCGGCAATGGGCGTCGATACCATAGCCGATGTCTATTTGGATGCCAATACGCAAATGGAGCTATGGCTACCTGCTGGTAAAGATGGTCCAATCCTATTACTTAGCCCAAATTTTGATGTTATCAAGGTTTATAATAACTCATCAAACTATGCGCTCGGTGTCAGCCTATTGGGTAAGGCGCTGGCTGGACAAGGTGGATTACAAAAATCATGGCCGCGCTATGAGCGTCCATTATCGACCGCGCAAGTGCGTAACTTACAGCAGCGTTTAACCAGCATGGGTTATGATACCAAAGGCGCTGATGGCATTGTCGGTACCAATACGCGTAAGGCGTTCCAGCGCTGGCAAGCAGACAACGGTCAAACGCCAGATGGCTTTATCACTCAGCGTAGCGCGTCTTCATTGGCAGGATGGTGAGACAGTGTAAAGTCGTTTTTTTTGGATAATCGTTATTTACAACGATGGTTTAAAGATAACTAAACCAAGAAAAAACTCCGTGCTAAGCGGAGTTTTTTTATACAATTTTATAGAAATTGTAGCAGCAGGTTAGATAGGGTTTAGACAGTCATCTTAAACTCAATCAACTCAAACTCAGCATTATTATCATCTGAATTTTTATGTGCCGTCTCCGCCCCAATCACGGCGCTGACTTTTGGCTGGCGTGAGTCTTTATCAAGCACGCGCCAATCACCAAGCACGTAGCGCTTTTTATCTGTCGTCGCCTGATGAATGGCTGGGCGATGGGTATGGCCATGTAGTAACGCATCGCTGTCTGCTATGGCTTGTATTACTGCATCTTCATTGACATCCATGATATAAGCGGCTTTATTGGCGTTATTCTGCTGACTTTTTTGCCGTAATTTATCGGCAATCGCTAAGCGCTTTGTCAGCGATTTATTGAGTAAATACCACTGGGTAAAACGGTTACGCATCATTTTGCGAAAGAACTGATACTTTTTATCATCGGTACATAATGCATCGCCGTGCTCCAAGCGATAATTTTGCTGTCCAACGGTTAAATAGTACGGCTCATAAATCAGCTCGCCGCCGAATAGACTGCAAAATGGTTGCCCTAACAAAAAATCACGGTTGCCATGCATGACCAATATCTCGCAACCTGCCACTCGCAGTTTTTTTAATTTAACGATAAGCGGGGTGAGCCAATGGCTTTGGCGCGCGTCTTCTGCTAAGGTCAAATAAGCGTCATCGCCAATCCAAACCTCAAACCAATCGCCTAAGATAAATAAACGTTTAAGCTGAGGCAGAGCGAGGCAATCATCAAGCAGTGCCAAAAAAGCCTGCACTAGGGCAGGCTCTTCTGGCGATAAATGCAAATCGCTAATCAAAACTTGCCGCACCTCATGAGGGCGGGTCGTGATTAAATGATTAAAGCTTTGCATGTATCTTTATCCTTATGAGGTAAGCTAAGCGGCTGTTAATAACGAACCGCTTATATTATATCGTTTATAAAAAACGATTACTGCGTAATGATGGTTGCAGAATTGATGACCACTGGCTCTTTTGGCACGTCGGCATGCATGCCAAAGCGACCAGTAGGTACGCTGCGCATTTTGTCGATGACGTCCATACCGCTGGTGACTTTACCAAATACGGTGTAGCCCCAACCTTGCATGTTTTTGCCAGAGTGGTTTAGGAAATCGTTGTCTTTTACGTTAATAAAAAACTGGCTGGTGGCTGAATGTGGGTCTTGCGTACGGGCCATCGCAATTGTACCTTTGTCATTTTTTAGGCCATTGTCCGCTTCGTTTTCGATGGGAGCATTGGTTGCTTTTTCATTCATCTCAGCGTCCATACCGCCGCCTTGAATCATAAAGCCGTCAATGATGCGATGGAAAATTGTACCGTCATAATGGCCAGATTTTACGTAGTTTAAAAAGTTTTCGACCGTTTTTGGCGCTTTTTCTTCGTTGAGTTCGATAACGATCGCACCCATATTGGTGTCAAGTTCTACTACTGGTGGCATGTCTACCATGTGATATTCCTTTTTTGATTGTAGCGTCTAAAATGACGCTGTTAAGTGGTGGCTAAAAAGTCGCTGACTAAAAGTTATGGCTAGTCTAACGGCTTTTTTGTCGTCTGTCATGTATCAGGCTGTTAATGCCTTTGCAAAAGCTGATAGAATAACGCAACGTTATCTTTTATCAGCGATTTTTGATTGATTATTTTAAATTTTCTTATTTTGAACCTTTTATAAAGCGTAATGATACGTGTTATAGACTGAAACCTTGCGCTAGGAGCAATGAGTAATGAGTAAGCACTCAAGCAACAATGTACAAAAAGACGAACAAAAAAACGACTTTATTCGTAATATCATTCGCGATGATGTCAAAGCGCAAAAATACCCGCAAATTGTGACGCGTTTCCCACCTGAGCCAAACGGTTATTTGCACTTAGGTCATGTCAAATCTATCTGCTTAAACTTTGGTATCGCCGAAGAGTTTGGCGGCGTTTGTAACCTGCGCTTTGATGACACCAACCCAACCGCAGAAAAGCAAGACTATATTGATAATATTGAAAATGATGTGAAGTGGCTTGGCTTTGAGTGGGCAGGTAATGCGCACCATGCGTCAGGCTACTTTGACCAGTTGTACGCATGGGCCGTGCAATTGATTGAACAGGGCGATGCTTATGTAGACTTGCAATCGCCTGAGCAAATCCGCGATAACCGTGGTTCATTTAATGAAGCTGGCACGCCGTCGCCGCAGCGTGATGCCAGTGTCGAAGAAAACTTAAAACTCTTTAATGATATGAAAGAAGGCAAGTTTGCCGAAGGCAAAGCCGTGCTGCGCGCCAAGATTGATATGGCAAGCCCAAACATGAATATGCGCGACCCTGTCATCTACCGCGTCATGCATCAAGCGCATCATCAAACTGGTGATAAGTGGTGTATTTATCCGATGTATGATTTTGCCCATCCGCTCTCTGATGCACTCGAAGGCATTACCCATTCGTTATGTACGCTGGAGTTTGAAGACCATCGTCCCTTTTATGATTGGGTGGTTGAAAAAATTGGCTTTGAGGTGCCGCCGCACCAATACGAGTTTAGCCGTTTAAATGTCGATTATACGTTGACCAGTAAACGTAAGTTAAAGCAGTTGGTTGATGAAGGCATCGTTAGCGGCTGGGATGATCCACGTATGCCTACCATCGCTGGCATGCGCCGCCGCGGTTATACGCCTGAAGGTTTACGCGATTTTAGCGAACGTGTCGGTGTGACTAAGGTAGACAGTGTCGTTGATTTTCGTCTATTAGAATTTAGTATTCGTCAGTCGTTAGAGACGACGACCGCACGCGGTATGGCGGTGCTTAATCCGTTAAAGGTAACGATTACTAACTTTAGCGATGCGGTTAGCAGTTGGGAGGCGCAAAAAGCCGATAGCGTCAACGCACGCTGGGATGAAGATGCACAGGCTTTATGGCTCACGCAGCCAAACCATCCAAATGTCGATATGGGCGAGCGTGAGATTCCGTTTACCGAAACCCTTTATATTGACCAAGGCGACTATGAGATTGAGCCGCCAGCAGGCTATAAACGTTTATCTCCAGAAAAGAATGAGATTCGCCTGCGTAACACTTATGTGTTGGCAGTGACTGAACATGTGCTAGATGACGCAGGTAACGTGGTTGAGCTAAAAGCAACGATTGATCCAGCAACCCTAGGCAACAACCCTGAGGGCCGTAAGGTTAAGGGCGTGATTCATTGGGTATCAGCCAGCCTTGGTGTGCCAGCAACCGTGCGTATGTATGAGCAGCTATTTAGCGCTGAAGACCCAAGTAGCGTCGCCGACGTTCATCAAGCGCTAAATCCTAACTCATTGACTGAGCTTGATGCCGTGGTTGAGCCATCATTAGCAAATAGCGATGCTGGTACGCGTTTCCAGTTCGAGCGTGAGGGCTACTTTATTGCTGATAGTGAAGAGCACTCGAGCGACAAGCCCGTATTTAACCAAATCGTCAGCTTACGTGATAGCTATAAGCCGTCTTAAATTATAGCTATTGGCTTTACTATATTATAGTGAACTCACGTTAACGATACAGTGCGGCTGAGATGAATTTTTTGTAGACTCTGTGACAACAGCAAGCAAGAAAAATTTATATCAGGCGTACATCATTATTGATTTATCGATTCTATTTTGAAGCAGTATTTAAGACATTACTGAACAATAGTAGTTTTTAAAATCGCCCATTTCTAGTACGCTAGAGATGGGCTTTTTTACGAGTATGGATTTTCTTGAAGGGTTCAGAATATTAATTTAATAAATGTTTTAAATACAAATTTATGCGCTTAGTAATAAATAGCATAAGCGCATTACAATCCATCACAAGACATTCATAACCAGTTTGCTAAGATAGAAGAGAATTCTTGCTGACGTACTTTGAGTTATTGTGTAGTATTGATCAAGTACGTTAATAGCTAAGTACGTTTATAACTAGAAACACTTATAACTAAGTCAGTTTATAATCAGGTACGTTTATAACAATAGAGCGATGGATACCTTTAGGGGTGAATAAATACTAACGCTCATCACTCATATAAATAAGGAATAAAGCATGGCAAATTTACGTTTAGGTGATACCGCCCCAAACTTTGACGCAAGCACCACAGAAGGTGATATCAACTTTTATGATTGGGCAGGGGACAGCTGGGTAGTATTATTTTCGCATCCTGCTGATTATACGCCAGTCTGTACTACTGAGCTTGGGCGTACGGCGGCATTAGGCGGCGAGTTCCAAAAGCGCAATGTAAAAGCAATTGCCTTATCAGTTGATGGTTTAGAAGATCATAAAGGCTGGGCCAAAGATATCGAAGAAACCCAAGGTACCGCCGTTAACTTCCCTATCATTGCGGACTCAGATCGCAAAGTGGCGGATCTTTATGACATGATTCATCCAAATGCCGACAATACCGCGACGGTCAGAAGTGTGTTTATCATTGATCCAAACAAAAAAGTACGCTTAACCCTGACTTATCCAGCCAGCTGTGGCCGTAACTTCGATGAAATCGTCCGTGTTATCGATGCGATGCAATTGTCTGATGAGTATAATGTCGCAACGCCAGTTGATTGGAAAGAAGGCGATGACGTTATCATTCCACCAAGCGTGAAAAACGAAGATATTCCCGCCAATTATCCAAAAGGTCATACCGAAATTAAGCCTTATCTACGTACCACGCCTGCGCCTAACAAATAAGTTGAGCAGCTAGTCCAAACAGTTGTTTTAAGTGAATAAGCCCTATGACGTCATGTCATGGGGCTTTTACTTTTTTAGCTTTTCAGCCTCTTATTAGAACAGCATATTGCATAAGGTTTTGTTATGATAATAACAGGTTGAAATGTTTACACCTGATATTTACAGTTTTATCCATGAACGATGATGCAATAATCATAATAAAACCAAAGGGCGCTGAGTCGCTTTAAAACCATCTTACAAGGAGTTTACTATGAAAAAACTATACCTTACCCGTACCGCCCCAAATCCACGTAAAGCGCTTATTTTATTAGCGTCGAAAGGTATCGATGTCGATGATATGGATGATCTTGATGTGGTCGATATCGACTTCGCTACCAATGAGCAGATGTCTGATGAGTTTACCAAAATCAATCCCATGCAGACGGTGCCGGTATTAACCTTGGATGATGGTACGGTGCTAAATGACTCGCAGGCGGTATGCGAGTATCTAGACCGCGTCTATGGCGAGCGCTCGGTGATGGGTAATGACGTCGTACAACGGGCGCAAGTATGCTCGATGCGCCGTATTGCCGAGTTTGAAGTGCTATATAACTTTATGCTGGCGTTTCAGCATAGCCATCCATCCAAAGCGCAGCGTGTCGAGCAAGTACCTGAATTTGTGGTGCCTTCTATCGCTCGCGCGGTAAAAGCCTTACCTTATTTTGAAAATGCCTTAAACGGTCATGATTATTTGGTCGGCGATCAGTTAAGTTTTGCCGATATCGTACTGTATTTAGGTTTGGACTTTGGTAAAGTGCTGAAAGTAAATCCAAACGAACAGGGCGAAAATTTGGCACGTTTTTATCAAATGATGCATGAGCGCTTTAGTATTAAAAATATGGCAAAAGCCAAACCTGCTTATGTTGAATGATAAAGTCGTTTTATAAACCGAGCTTTACATAGCCAAAAGCCTTAATGCGCTAACCACCATATTAGCCAGTTAAGGCTTTTTTTAATGATAAAATTAGAAAAACTATCGAAAACAGTTACTATCAATCTATAAAATTAAACACTTTGTAACAATAATAGATGAAATCGGCGCTATAGTGGTCAAATTATGAACACTTTACAAAAACAGATACAATTGTGATCTGTATGGTAAAAACTTCGTATGCTAAAAAGCAGAATATCGAAAAGGTTTACTCACAAGGTATGACTGTTATGCCCTCATCTTTTGACACCCAATGTTTTATGGAATCATCTTTTATAAAGTCTTTGGCTAGATTTGCTGTATTGCCCAGTATTTTAGCGGTAAGTCTGACATTAACTGCCTGCCAAGAATCCTCAGTACCAAGCGAGAATGATGTACAGACAGAAAATGCTAACGAAGTCGATGGTAATGCTGCTACGCCTGATGCTACGCTAGAAAACGATGAGTCCAAGGCGGCTGAGATGAGCACGGAAGAACAAATGATAGCCAATCTTACCCGTTATCGCTGGACACTGATGTCTGCAAGCGATAAAGGCGCCCAGCCACTAAATACACTGCTTGATATCAAAGACCAAGTGCGCTTGAGCTTTAGCCAATACCAAGGCGAGAATAGCCTAAACTATAGTGTCGGCTGCAATACCATGAGTGCAGGTTATCAGCTTCAAGGTCAGACGTTGACCATCGAAGACGGCATGAGCACCAAAATGTCGTGCGGTGAGCTTGATAAGGCTGAAAACCAATTGAATGAGCTAATGCAAGGTGAGAATCAATTGACCTTAGTATTAGACGCCAATGTCGAAAACGGTAGTGCTGAGAGCGCAACGGCTGAAAGTCATCAACCAATCTTAACGCAAATCACAAGCGACGCGGCGACATTAGTTTGGGCAGGAAAGCTGACTTCGCAAGCTAAATATAACAGTAAAGGTGAAACGGTATTTTGGGCGGTCAATGCTAAGAAAATACCCTGCGCCGACAAGAGCTCAGAATTGTGCTTACAAGTAAAACCTATTACTTATGATGACCAAGGTATCAAGGTTAGTGAAGGTGAGTGGACAGCCTTTAACGGCGAAATCGATGGCTATCAGCCCGATGGTATGCACGATGAAGTACTACGTCTCCAGCGCTATGAGTTAGACGCTAATGAGAATGAAGAAGCGCAAGAATATGCCTATGTACTCGATGCAGTGATTGAGAGTAGCGTGGTAGAGTAATGCTTTGTTAGAGTAGGTTTGTTGGTCATTTTCATTATTTTAAACGATGACTCAAATAGAAGAGATAATTTAAACAAAACACGCGCCGTTTGGACGCGTGTTTTTTTATATTTATTACTTCTATTACTTTACTGCGAACTTATTTTTTAACGCAAATTGCCTAGGGCGTGTCCCTAATTGGCAAAAAAGTATATATCTTCTAAAATAAAGCATAC
>CAUPWW010000014.1:0-77412 GCA_963515535.1 uncultured Psychrobacter sp. | reverse complement strand
CCGCAAGCCAATTTACTCGGTACGGTTGAAGGCTTAGGTTTTGTGCAATTGATGCAAGAGTTACCGCAAGAGCGTTTAATTGTGGCATTGGCTGCAATTGGGGCGATGAAACTGGCGCTGGATTTGACCATCGCCTACACCAAAGAGCGTACCGCTTTTGGCAAGCCTGTCTGGAGCTTTCAAAATACCCGCTTTAAATTGGCCGAATGCAATAGCCATTATATTGCTTCGAGCGCCCTGTGCGATGCCGCTATCGAAGCCTTGGTAGAGAAAAATCTGACAGTACAGCATGCTGCTTTAATCAAATATTGGGTAACCGAAAAACAATGTATCGTCATGGATGAGTGCGTACAGTTATTTGGCGGTTATGGCTACATGATGGAGTATCCGATTGCGCGCTTATATGCCGATGCGCGGGTGCAAAAAATCTACGGCGGTACCAATGAGATTATGAAAGAGCTGGCGTCACGCTTTATGTAATAGGCTTTATAAAATGGCAGCTGATTTTTTATTATCGGCATTTTTCATTTAAATAACTTTTTAAGATTATAAATTTCTAAGAATATAAAAATTTAAGACTATAAGGACATAGCATGATTCAGACGGCTTATATTTACGATGCCATTCGTACCCCGCGCGGCAAAGGCAAAGCGGGCGGCAGCTTAAACCAAGTAACGCCCATTTGGCTGGTTCGCACCTTACTTAATGCCATGCAGCAGCGCAATGATTTGGATACCAGTCTGGTCGATGACGTGGTGCTCGGCTGCGTGACGCCAGTTGGTGAACAAGGCGCGGATATTGCCCGTATTGCGGTCATTGATGCAGGCTGGCATGAAACCGTCGCTGGATTAACTTTATCGCGTTTTTGCGCCTCAGGGCTTGAGTCCATTAACTTGGCAGCGAGTAAAATCATGTCGGGGATGGAAGATATGGTGGTAGCAGGCGGGGTTGAATCGATGAGCCGCGTGCCGATGGGCTCAGATGGCGGTGCGTGGGCAACCGATCCGCGCGTGAATGCTGTCACGGGCTTTGCGCCGCAAGGGGTAGGTGCTGATACTATTGCAACGCTTGAAGGCTTTAGTCGCACGGACGTTGATGCCTTTGCCACCGAATCGCACGCGCGTGCTGCTAATGCATGGGCTGCTGGTTACTACGATAATGCAGTAATATCTGTGCATGATTTAAATGGTCGTTTGCTACTTGATAAAGACGAGACCATTCGTCCTAACACCACGGTTGAGACGTTAGCAGGATTAAAACCGTCTTTTGCCAAGCTTGGCGCGACGGGCTTTGATAGTATATTGCTAGATAAATATACCAGCATTGAGCGTATCAATCACGTCCATCATGCGGGTAACTCCTCCGGTATCGTTGATGGCGCCGCGCTTTGTCTTTTGGGAAGCGAAGCTGCGGGTAAAAAAGCAGGTTTGCGTCCGCGGGCGAAAATCATTATGGCGTCCGTTATCGGTTCTGAGCCATCTATCATGCTGACTGGTCCAACGCCTGCGTGTCAAAAAGCGCTGAAAAAGGCTGGTATGACCGCCGTTGATATAGACTTATGGGAGATTAACGAAGCCTTTGCGGCGATACCGATGAAAACAGCAAAAGATTTGGGCGTTGCACTCGATAAAGTCAACGTCAATGGCGGCGCGATTGCGATGGGTCATCCACTGGGTGCAACAGGTGCGATGCTGCTCACTACCGTCCTTGAGGAGCTTGAGCGTCGCGACCTCAAAACCGCTATGATTACACTTTGTGTTGGCGGTGGTATGGGCATCGCGACCATCATTGAGCGTGTATAAGCTACTTGTATAAAGTGATTAAATAAGACATTCGAATGTAAAAAAGGAAGAATAATGAGCATGGACTGCACCCAAATAATGAATGAGCTGGCAAACTTTTCTGCTCAACGTGATGATGACGGCATCGTGACGGTCACTATTGATCAAGCTGAACGAAAGATGAATGTGATTGATGATCATTTTAATCACGCGTTTGCTACTTTAAGCGACGCTTTTATCAATGATGAATCGGCTAAAGGCTTAATTATTACCTCAGGTAAAGACAGTTTTATCGCAGGCGCTGATATCGATCAGTTGGCCAATATTCAAACCCATGAGCAAGCTTTTGAGCTGGTCGAAAACCTCAAATCAAGTATGCGTCAGCTTGAGAAATGCGCTAAACCTGTCGTCGCTGCGATGACAGGTACTGCGCTTGGCGGTGGCCTTGAGGTAGCATTGGGCTGTCATTATCGGTTGGCTATCGATGCGCCTACCGCCAAGTTTGGCTTGCCGGAGGTAAAGCTGGGTTTATTACCAGGCGGCGGTGGGACTCAGCGTCTAATGCGCCTCATCGGCATGCAAAAGTCGCTTGAAATGATGATCCAAGGTCAGATAGTCAGTGCCAGCCGTGCAAAGGAGCTGGGCTTTATCGATGCCCTCGCAAGTGATGAAGCTGACATGCTCAGCCAAGCCAAAGCATGGATTAGCGCCAATCCTAATGCGCAGCAGCCATGGGACATCAAGGTTTTTAAAATCCCGGGCGGCAATGCCAATAATCCAAAAAATGCGCAAATGCTTTCTGTTGCCCCAGCGATGGCCTATCAAAAATCCCATGGCAATTATCCCGCTATTATTCATATTATGTCTTGTGTTTTTGAAGGCAGTTTGCTCGATATCGACGCTGGTCTTGAAGTGGAGTCCAATTACTTTGTCGCTTGTGTGCTATCGCCCGAATCGAAAAATATGATTACCTCGATGTGGACGCAGCTTAATCAAATTAAAAAAGGTCAGTCACGTCCTAAAGGTTTTAAGCGTCAAAAAGTAAATAAGGTTGCGGTACTTGGCGCAGGCATGATGGGCGCGGGTATTGCATATGTTGCTGCTAAAGCGGGCATCGATGTTGTGCTATTAGATACCAATATTGAAAACGCCAATACAGGCAAACAATATGCAGAAAAGCTATTGGATAAAGCTATTAGTCGCGGTCGCTCAAACGCTACCAAAAAAGCAGCGTTATTAAGTAAAATCCAAACCACGACATCTTATAACGATATCTCAGGCTGTGATTTGGTCATCGAAGCGGTATTTGAAAATCGTGATATCAAGGCTAAATGTACCGAGCAGGCCGAAGCGATTATTCCTGAAACAGCCGTTTATGCGTCTAATACTTCAAGCATTCCTATCACCAGCTTAGCAGTCGCAAGCAAACGTCCAACGCAATTTATCGGCCTGCATTTTTTCTCACCCGTCGATAAGATGCCCTTGGTTGAAATCATCATGGGCGCGCACACCGATGATGCAACGTTAGCCAAAGCCTTTGATTTTGTGCTGCAAATTGGCAAGACGCCTATTGTGGTCAATGACAGTCGCGGTTTTTATACCTCGCGTGTGTTTGGCACTTATGTATCAGAAGGCATCGCGATGTTAGGTGAGGGCGTGCATCCACGCCGTATTGAAGTTGCTGGTCTGAAGGCTGGTATGCCAATGCCGCCACTGGCGCTGGAGGATGAAGTCTCGCTTGATTTATCAATGCTGATTATGGCGCAGTCTAAAAAAGACACCCTTGCTGAGGGTAAAGAATGGGTCAGTCATCCCGCAGAAGCGGTGCTTACTACGCTGGTAAAAGACCATGAGCGCTTAGGTAAAAAAGTCGGTAAAGGTTTTTATGATTATGTGCAAAATGCGGAAGGTAACAGTGATAAGCAGCTATGGCCAAAACTTACTGAGCTATATCCGCCACTTGCTGAACAACCTGGTATGCAAGAGCTGATTGATCGCCTACTTTATATCCAAGCCAATGAATCAGCACGCTGCTATGAAGACAGGGTTTTACGTTCTGTCGCTGAGGGCAATGTAGGTTCTATCTTTGGTTGGGGTTTTGCGCCGCATCAAGGCGGCACCTTACAGTTCATCAATGCCACAGGTGTAGAGCAGTTCGTTGCGCGTAGTCGCGAGCTTGCCGCAAAATATGGCACCCGTTTTGAGCCTGCCCAGATTTTGGTTGAGATGGCTAATAAAGGCGAGGTGTTTGCAGATGATGAATAGCGATGCAATGCCCAGCTCTTCAATGAACAGTCATTCGATTAATAATCATTCAATGACAGATACGATGGCTGATTGCTTACACGGTTTAAAGGTAGTCGATCTGACGCGTAATCTACCTGGTCCATTCGCGACGCGATTGCTTGCTGATTTGGGGGCAGAGATTGTCAAAATTGAACCAGAAAACGGTGATCCAGGACGGGCGTTTGGCGAGTTATTTAACGCTTTAAACCATAGGAAGCACTGCGAAAAAATCAATTTTCGCAGTGCAGCAGGGATTGAAACTATCAAAGCCCATATCAAGGATGCCGATGTCATGCTTGATAGCTTTCGCCCTGAAGTGCTGCTAGGTCTGGGTTTAGATGCTGCCACTTTACATGCTATCAATCCAAAGCTGGTCATGGTATCCATCACAGGATATGGCATTGCTGACGCTCTTGATGAGACGGCTGAATCTTGGACCACCAAAGCGGGTCACGATATCAATTTTATGGCGATGAGTGGGACTTTGGCACAATTAAAGACCGCTACAGGCGAGCAAGCCATGCCCAACATGCAGTTTGCCGACTTGGCTGGTGGCAGTGATACTGCCGTTATTGCCTTATTGGCCGCGGTGTTTGCTGCCAAAAATACGGGGCGCGGACGTCATATCGCCGTCAGTATGACGCATAGCTTATATCATCATTTAGTAATGCCAAAGGCCACGGCGAATATGATGCAAGGCATCAGTGGTTACTATCCAGAACCACAGAATGATTTCTTAGGCGGCGTATTACCTTGCTATCGGTTGTATAAAACTCAGGATGGTCGTCATATGGCAGTCGGCTCATTAGAATTTAAATTTTGGCGATTGTTGTGCGAGACGTTGGATTTGTATGAATACATTGATGCTCACTGGCAGCGCGGCTTTATGCCAAATACTGCTGAGAGTAATAAAGCGGCGCAGGCGATGACAGAGAAATTTACCAGTCAAACACTCGCGCATTGGCAACAAGTATTTAGCGACGTTGATGCTTGCGTGACGCCTGTACTCACGCTTGCAGAAGCGAAAAAGCATCCGTTATTCGCCCATCAAGATAAATATCAGGCGACAGCTGGCTGGCAAGTACTTGCCATGGCGTAATCTAGTATTAGATAGTTAGAATCTAGCTGATATCAGGCTTACAATGATAATGCAATGCGCAAGCTTAAATAGTAACAGGATTACTCGAATCTATTACTACCGACATACAAGGCTGCCAATAATCTGCGATATCATTTGCGCATTATAAATATCAAGTAAGGTATCTTATGAGTCGTACATTGTGGCTGGTCGTTGGTATTATCAGTATTCTTGGTGGTATCTTTGCTTTTTTAATCCGCTTAGCGCCAGTTTCGCTGCTGAACAATTGGCTGGATTCGTCTTTCTTCTGGTTGGTATGTTACAGTTTATCGCCCTGTTTCGTGCTTATACCACGACGGGCAAAGTGCTAGCGGCCATCGGCGGTGTACTTGGCATATTTATCGGTATTGAGCTGCTACAAAACCCGCTACAAGGTATTTTGACCCTAACCATGGTGATTGCTATTTTATTTATGGCAACGGGTATTGTCAGAGTAATAGTTGCTTTCGGTTTGCGTCGAACCGTGGCTTTTGTGCCCATATTAATTTCAGGGCTTATCTCGATTGCGTTGGCTATCATGATATTTACCAGCTATCCGCAGTCAGCGACTTATATTCTTGGCGTCCTATTGGCTGTTGAGCTGATATCTAATGGTATCTCATTAATTATGTATTCACGTGTGCAACCATCTTTGGTGAGCCGCTTATAAACTTATAAATGACATTAATAATAAGTCATGCTATAAAATGCATAAAAAAGACGCCGTAAAATGGCGTCTTTTTTATGCATTTTATAGCCTATTGATTTTCCAAAACCTAACGTAAAAAGGTCAAAATATGTCCTTTAAAAGGTAGCTCAAGATAAATGGTGTCCTCTAGTTTCACGTATTGACTGCTAAAGCCAAATTCAATCATCTTATCGATCCGCTTGTTTTTGCGCCCACGTCCAGGCACAACGACAATAACCTCACAAGTTGGCAGCGCATGACGTTCGATGAACTCCGCTAAGATATCGATATGCTGGTCTTCATAATATTTGGCCTAATTAGTAAAGCGCAATCCAGACGTTTTAAGGGCCCATACCAGCTCAACAAAGGCGCGATTGTTGGTCAAAGGTTCGCCATCGATGATAAGCACGTAGCCTGAGCCATCAATCCATAAAAACACAAAGCTGGTTTCAGGAATCAGCAAATCGACTTGCTGAAAGAAAGAGATGGCTTGGCTTTCTACTGCCCAGCCGCGTTGTTTTTGGCGCAGCATAAAGCCTGAAAAGTCAGCTGCCGCCACACTAAGCATATCCGCTTCTTCTTGGCTATAACCAATGCGAGCCAGACAAAACCCTTCATCAGAACCAATCACCGCACGGCGTTTACCCGACAAGCTTGAAACGACATATGGCAAAAATTGATCAAGCGGCAAATTTGGCGCGGGCAAAAATAACGACAGCTTCTCAATCCAGCCATGTTCCAAAAAGCTGTCTAACCATTCATCAGAATAGCGCTCGAGCCAATCAGCGGCCAGCAGCGTCTCGTTATGCGACAATAGATCCTGTAAGGATAGCTGCTCAGGTGTTGGTTCACTTTGTGAAAATGCCTCAAAAATGCCAGCTGGGGTCAAGGTCAGATAGGTTTTATCAGCGTTTAAATAAGAAGACATAGCGGCTACTCGTTAGATGAATGTTGATAATGCTATGAGAAATAAGCACGTTAAACGTTTTGTGTGTCTTTGGTTTGCTCAAGTTTTTGCTGACAGTCATTCCAGCGCGCATCGAATTGCCAATCGCTTTTACCCAAGCGAAACCACACCAAGGAGAACGCCAAACGGTCGTGACGCGCGATACAATGGGCAAAAAACTCGTTTTCGATTTGCTCTATGGTATCCCAGTCTTGATTGTCACGCGCGAGCATCAAATCGCGGGTGATGTCTTTAGCGATTTCTTTGGCGTCATCGCTACTGATACGCAGACGCGTCTGTTCATTTAAGGATGGTGAGACCAGTACGCTCCAGCGCGTTGCTAGCATACTGTTTTTTTGGATATAGCTTTTTTTATCGATACAATCCCGAAAGCCTTGCTCGATATGCGGCAGCATGCGCCCTTGCAGACGGGTAAACATATTGGTGACATCATAGGGAATGTCATACCAGCAGCCATAAAAGAAATCGGCTACCGCACCTTGCAGCGGCTCTTTTTCGTTTAACAGTAGGGCAGCATTGATACGTTGTTCGTGAAAATGGCGGTTGTTGGGTGCGATAAATATCTTACGCGAGTAAAGACGATAGACGCGCCGTGCTGCCATTTCACTTTCTTTGATGAGATCTAAATCAGACATAAGCGTGTCCTGTTAGTCATAGCACTATGCAAAAAGCGGTTAAAAAGTTATTAAAAAATTATTAATAAAAAATACCATTAGGCCACCACTTTGCACAATCGCTGTGACGTGATAGACCATAGCGATTGTTGCTTAGCATTATTGTAGCCTAATAGGCTATGACATCAGTAAGATGCTAATGAACCTGCTAGTCAAGTAACGTTTGCATCAAATCAATCATAAATTCCGCGTCTTCTTCGTTCATGGCTTCAAAACCTTGCGGCATACCAAGTTCAGCCAACGCTTCTTTACCATCGTCATCCTTATGCAGATTCAAAATGGCATCCATCAAAATGTCAGTATCCGGAAAGCCGTCTTTAATCAGCAAAACGTGGCTGATATCAGCCAAATCACTTTCGATTAACACTGATAGCTGCGCTTTGGTTAGGCGTGAAAAGCTATGGAAAATCTCCGCTAAAAAGAACGCCGCTTGCGCCTCACCCTTAATCACTTGGCGCGCCGCTGCCTGATAGGTTTCAGTCACTGACCAGTTAAGGTCGGCTTCTTCGATATCGACCGCTTCAAGCAGGCGTAAACCAATCAATTTTACATCGTGGTTATTAGCCATGGCGATAGTAGCGCCAGCTTTGATATCTTCTAAGCTATTGATATCGCTATTTGCCGCCGCGGCGATGACCATCTCATCAGATTTACCGATAGGGCGCGCAACCGCATGGTAACCGTGCTCACGAATAAGGGTGGCCGCATCAAAAGGGTTGGCATAAATGACTTGAATATCGCCTTCACTGATAGCGGTTTCTTGCTCAGCATGCGAGGTAGGGATATTTAGGTGCATGTTGAGATTGGCACGTTTTTGAATCAAAGTATTAAACATGTGCCAGCCTGCAAAACGCTCCGGCGAAAAATCAGGCGCGATTAACATATTATGTGTCGTCATGATTTAGCCTTCCTCATTTTGTTTCATTTTGGCATATTGGGCGATTGCCGCCTCAATTTTGCTGCGCGATGGTTTACGGCGTACAGAGGTATAACCAACCGTTTCGCCGCGACGGACGTTTGGTACGACAGTCGCGTAAACCCAATAGTGACTGCCATCTTTGCATAAGTTTTTCACATAACCATGCCATTTTTGCCCAGCGTCGGCGGTCGACCATAGGTCTTTATAAGCCGCTTTTGGCATATCAGGATGGCGTAAAATATAATGCTGCTTGCCGATTAATTCATCGACATCATAGCCGCTAATCTCGACAAAAGCATCATTCACGTGCGTCAAAACGCCGTTTAAGTCGGTACGTGAGACGATTAACTTACCGTCAGGATAAGGGCGTTCGATACCAGTATCATAAACAGTGCGCGAAGTGCCGTCGTGGTAAGTCAGGGTGACTTCTTCGGCTGGGATGTCAGGCTTCATGGCGTCGGGGAGTGGAGAACCCATTGTAATCTCCTTTATTTATCATGGTTGTGATAATTATTAAAAAGCGTAAACCTTATTGAAAAAATATTTGGTTTAGGCGTATGACTTAGATTTATATGGCAAACTGACAATTAAACTTAAGTTTTAAACCGCACTGTTAGATTTATTCAATATAAACGGTATGCAATACCTTAAATAATTTTTATAAGACAAGGCATGAGTTTTCATTTAAAGTGTTGTTTATCAAGTAGTTTATAGCGCTGATAGCCCATAAAATCTTTATGACAGATCTTCAAAAATAAATATTAGATAAGTTTTGCCAAAGCTTCTGAGGCGCGCTTAATGTCTAAGAATATCAAGCCAAGTTTGGCGTTTGGTTTTGCCATAATGGTCAGTACCGCCTCATCGCCTGATGAAGTCATAATCACATAGCCTTTTTCACCTTGGATCATAATACGGTCGATACTACCACGAGCCAATTCACGACCTGCGCGGTCACCAAGTGATAATAAAGCGGCAGACATAGCGCCAACGCGGTCTTCATCAACGCCGGTAGGCAGCGCCGATGCAATCATAAGACCATCGTTCGAGATAAGGGCAGATGCTTCAACATCGGCAGATGAGCTGTTTAGGTCTTCCAAGATTTGCTGGAATGAGTCTGTACGCATAACGATTTCTCTGTGACGAATAAATAAAGGAATAATAGGGATTGGGGATTTGCTGATTTTAGTCTTCGACTAGCGAGCAATATTATAAACCCTTACTGTTACTATTGATATGGCTGAACAACGTTTGAAGCCGTAATATTCGGTGTTTTTTTACCACTCAATGCTATTTCACCACCGTTTACCGTAATTTTATTGCGAATGATAAATAAAAGTTGGTCTCGATTGAGTTATCTAGTATTTTTATTTTCTATTAAGAGGTTTTTGTTATAGAGTTGAAGTAGCAAGTTAAAGAAAGTATTACCGTAAATGACTCACATAATCGCGGTCTTTTTTTTGACCAATGAGTTTTTACGGCAGGTTTAATGATGGATTATAATTAAATAAATATCCTTTATAAATTTTGATGATGGCGATATTTACTAGACTTATACGGCAAAAAAATGCTATATAGTTATGAGATAAAAATTGTTTGTGCTTCTGGGTTTACGATTTAGAGACACATTCAGTTGGCTTCTAATCTCCCAGTTTCTATATTTACTAGCGTATAGAAACGATTTCAATCTCACATTAGTGTTTTAAATCCCATCGTTTGTATTTAAGCGATAAAACACCCGCGTGAATCAGCACGATGACCATTTTTACCCTAAGGAACCTATATGAGTATCAGTCAGGCAATCGAAAAAGTCGAAGCACGTTACGCCCATCAACCTGAGTTTATTCAGGCGGTAAAAGAAGTTGCAATCACCATTGCTCCGCTATACGACGCCCATCCGGAATATGATACGTTCAAAATATTTGAGCGTCTTGTCGAGCCTGACCGTGTTATCGCTTTTCGTATCAATTGGGAAAACGATAAGGGTGAAGTGCAGGTCAACCGCGGCTGGCGTGTACAGTTCAGCAATGCCTTAGGCCCTTATAAAGGCGGTATCCGCTTTCATCCTACCGTCAACCAATCGGTCCTTAAGTTTTTAGGTTTTGAGCAAATTTTCAAAAACGCCTTAACCGGATTGCCGATGGGCGGCGGTAAAGGTGGCTCTGATTTTGATCCTAAAGGTAAGTCTGACAGTGAAATCCGCCGTTTTTGCTATGCCTTTATGCGTGAGCTGCATCCATATGTCAGTAAAGACATCGATGTACCGGCAGGCGATATCGGCGTCGGTGGACGTGAAGTCAGCTATATGTTTGCGATGTATAAGAATCTAACCCGTGAGCACGGTGGCGTCTTGACTGGTAAGGGCGTGGGTTTTGGTGGTAGCTTGATGCGTACTGAAGCGACGGGCTATGGCGCAGTTTACTTCTTAGAAAACATGCTTGCCGCTCAAAACGATAACATCAAAGGCAAAAAAGTGTTGGTATCAGGTGCCGGTAACGTCTCACTCCACGCCGCTGAAAAAGCCCACATGCTGGGTGCAACAGTACTAACGGTATCTGATTCACAAGGTACGCTGCACGATGCAAACGGTATGGACCAAGAAAAAATCAACTGGCTAAAAGCGCAAAAAGCCCAAAGTAAGCCGTTGTGTGATTATGTCGATGTATTCGGCGGTGACTGGTTGGCTAAGCAAAAACCTTGGCATATCAAAGGTGATATTGCCATTCCATCAGCGACCCAAAACGAAGTCGATGAAGACGATGCCAAATTGATGGTTGAAAACGGCATTAAATATATTGCCGAAGGCGCTAACATGCCACTGACCGCTGATGCGATTGATTATGTGCGTTTGCACCGCGTCCACTATGCACCAGGTAAAGCGGCCAACGCAGGCGGGGTCGCGGTATCGGGTCTTGAGATGTCACAAAACTCTGTACGTCAATATAAAACCTTTGAAGAAGTCGATGAGCGCTTAAAGTGCATTATGAAAAATATCCATGACTGCGCCGCTGACGCTTCAGAAAAATATAACCAGACCGATAACGGTTATATCGACTATATGACAGGGGCAAATATCGTTGGCTTTAAACGCGTTGCTGATGCCTTATGTGCTTATGGTATCTTGAACTAAACTTGTCTTAATACGAAAGCAGTTTTTCATAAACCGCGCTTATCTAAGAGGATAGGCGCGGTTTTTTTGACTGCAAACAATGATGATACATTAGGATACTTTTTTGCTGCACAGGTCTATCTCATCAGCGTTATGATAATAAAAAGTGTAAAGTTAAATAAAATGATAAATCAGGAGACGATATGATGAATAAAATTCTCAAAGGTTTTAAGCTAACAACATTGGGTGCTTGTCTGACATTGGCTTTGAGCACGGGCGTCATAACTACAGCCGCCAGTGGCGCTAGTAATGTAGACGAAATACGCGCCGCGCAAGCTGCGAAAATTAGTTTAAAGCAAGCCATTACTATCGCCAGTAAATCAGCTTCTGGTATTTTAATCAGTGCCGATTTTGATGAGGATGATAGTGATGCCGTCGGTAAAGGTGGCGTCTATGAATTAGAATTCAGTACCGATAACGTCAATTACGAAATCAAAGTAGATGCCAATACTGGCAAAATTGTAAAAAAGGAAACGGATCGTCTTGATGGCGATGATATCAACGCTTACCAAGTTCAGAAAAAAGCGAAAACCGATATTATGAAGGCCATCAATATCGCTGAAAAACAAACGGGTGGTAAGATATTAGAAATCGAATTTGAGAATGATCGCGATTATGCCAATCATACGGCGTATTATAAAGCTGACCTATTAAAAGGTAACAAGATCGTCAGCATCAATGTCGACGCCAACAGCGGTAAAACATTTGCCAATAAGTTCAAAAAGTAGCAGTTATATTGATAAAAATAGTATAAAAGACATCAGTCATCAGGTTGATGTCTTTTTTATTGAAAACGGCTTATTTACTATGCGGGCACTCAATATAATAGACGCTTAATACAAATATAACCAAAGTAAGCTCGTCTTACCCTTATTATGAATAAGTAGCCTCATCAAGGAGTTTCATCTAAAAAGCCGCTATATTAAGCTTTATAAATGAGTAAAGCTTAACAATCTTACGCATACTCACTGTTTTTGTACGTTTATTCTTACTCAACCGCGCTAGTATATAAGCAAGTCATGGTTGCATAAGTAGGCTTACCGTTAAAAATACTATGTATATTAACCGTTACTTAGCCTATTTAATGCAACATAATAGAAAAATAGTATTGAAAAATAGCCGCAGTATCCTCAAATCGGGAAGCCAAAGCCAAACATGACAGTCAATAGGCACAATTTTTAGTCAAGACTGCTTGTAATGCTTTCACCCTATTTATTGGTTTGCTACTTTTTGCCTTATTCACCTACTTTATAAGGACGTCTTATGAAACGTCGTACGCTTTTAGCCTTTGCCGCTAGTACGGTATTACTTGCCGCTTGTAATCAGTCGCCTACTACTGATGCTGATACCAATGCAGCCGATAGTACGGCGACTGGCGGTTCTGATTTGCTCCAACGTATCAATAATGGTGGCACTATTAATGTCGGCACCGAAGGCACATATCCGCCGTTTACCTATCATGATGAGAGCGGTAAGCTGACCGGTTATGATGTCGAAGTAACGCGGGCGGTTGCTGATAAACTTGGGGTCGATGTTGAATTTAAAGAAACCCAATGGGATGCCATGCTAGCAGGTTTAGATTCAAAACGTTTTGACATGGTCGCCAATCAGGTAAGTTTGACCACACCTGAGCGCTTAGCAAAGTACGATAAAGCGAGCGAATATAGCTGGTCAGGGGCGGTGGTATTGGCACCGACTGATGACAATCGTTATAGCTCGTGGGAAGCGCTAAAAGGACTGCGTTCAGCGCAATCGCTTAGCAGTAATTATGGTGAGCTGGCAGAGCGTTATGAAGCCGAAATCGTTCCCGTCGATGGTATGGCGCAAGCGATTCAGTTGGTCAAACAAGGCCGCGCTGACTTTACCATGAATGACAACCTTGCCGTATTGGATTATTTAAAGAAATTCCCAGACGCCAATCTTGAGATTAAATTGGTTGCGCCTGCCAGTGAGCAGACGGGTTCAGGCTTAGTATTGCTTAAAGGCAACGATGCGGTTGTAGAAAAATTAAATGCAGCGATGGCAGAGCTAAAAGCTGATGGGACGCTAACCAAACTTAGCGAAGAATTCTTTGGTGCTGATATAAGTCAACAAAAATAATGCTAGCGTCTATAACCTCAGTATTAAGCGATTTATTGGCACTATTGCCCTTTATGGATGCTGCACGCGCCCAAATCGTCATCAACTCATTTTGGCCGATGCTCAAAGGCGGTATTTATTATTCGATACCGCTGGCATTGATATCATTTGCGATTGGAATGGTGATTGCGCTGACGGTAGCTTTGATTCGCATCGTGCCGCGTGCAGGATGGTTCCATGAGATACTTTATCGGCTTGCTCGTATCTATGTGTCTGCCATTCGCGGTACGCCGATGTTGGTGCAGCTATTTATTATCTTTTATGGCTTGCCAAGTGTTGGCGTGAAGCTCGACCCGTTTCCGTCAGCGATTATCGCCTTTTCGTTGAACATTGGCGCTTATGCGTCGGAAACGGTGCGTGCGTCGATTCTGTCTATTCCAAAAGGTCAATGGGAAGCGGGCTCCACAGTTGGTTTAACCTATCTACAAACCTTTCGCCATGTGATTTTGCCGCAAGCGCTGCGGGTGTCGGTACCGCCATTGTCCAATACCTTTATCAGTTTGGTAAAAGACACGTCTTTGGCGTCATTGGTGCTGGTCACGGAGCTGTTTAAACAGGCGCAAATCATTACCGCCCGTAATTATGAGTTTATGCTGGTTTATACTGAAGCGGCGTTTATTTATTGGGCAATTTGTCTGTTTTTAACCTTTATTCAGGGCAAACTTGAAACCAGGCTTGATCGTTATGTGGCGAAATAATTTTTGCTAAAAAATATAGCCATCTTGTTGTTTTTTACCATCAGCGTTTTTTCATTTGTAAGCGGAAACCTCTATGATTCAAGTCACTAATATCCACAAAGCCTTTGGTAGCAATCAAGTGCTCAAAGGCATCGACTTGTCCATTGAAAAAGGCAAGGTAGTGGTCATCTTGGGTCCATCAGGGTCGGGTAAAACCACGTTTTTGCGCTGTCTGAATGCGTTAGAGATTCCTGATCAAGGGGTAATTGCATTTGATGATGGCAGCTTGACCGTCGACTTTGCCACCAAGCCAAAAAAGAAAACCTTGCTCGCCTTGCAACGTAAGTCAGGCATGGTATTTCAGTCTTATAATTTGTTTCCGCATAAGTCGGCCATTGAGAATTTGATGCTTGGTCCGACGGTGGTACAAGGACAAAGTAAAGCGCAAGCGCGCGAGCAAGCGTTGGCGTTACTTGATAAAGTCGGCTTATCGGATAAAGCAGATTTGTATCCATTTCAGTTGTCTGGTGGTCAGCAGCAGCGTATTGGTATTGCTCGTGCGCTGGCGATTGAGCCGTCATTGTTGCTATTTGATGAGCCAACCTCGGCGCTTGATCCAGAGTTGGTACAAGATGTGCTTGGAACGATGAAGCAGTTGGCTTCTGAAGGTTGGACAATGGTGGTGGTGACCCATGAGATTAACTTTGCGCGTGATGTAGCTGACCATGTGGTCTTGATTGAAGATGGTCACATAGTCGAAGAGGGTAGCGCCAAGCAGCTATTTGAAGATTCAACGCATCCACGCACGCAAGCGTTTTTGCAGCGTATCGAGCAGTAGTTCATTTTGAAAAAAGACTGGCTTCTAAATAGCCAGTCTTTTTTATTGTATAGTAAGTGAAAAGCAATACCGTAGCGTTTTTAGGACATTTTGACTACACCTTTATGCTTTTTAACATTAGCCTTTTAAAACCCTGCATTACACCTGTAATAAAAAATTCGTTAATAAACGCTTCGCCCCTTCGGTCGCAAACGATTCTGGATGAAACTGTACGCCTTGAATGGGATAGTCGGTATGGGAAAGTCCCATAATCTCATCGCCTGCTAACGCCGCCTGCGTCAGGCTTAAGTCATGATGGGCATCATTACTCACGACGGCGGTAACGGTTAAGCAAGCTGGTAGCGTATCGGCCTTTACCATCAGCGAGTGATAGCGCATGATTTCTATCTCTTGCGGCAAGCCTTGATAGACGCCTGCGCTATCATGGCGAATGGCAGAGACTTTACCATGCATTGGTACGCTGGCTCGTACCACCTCGCCGCCAAAGACATGGGCGATGCCCTGCATGCCTAAGCAAACGCCCAATAGTGGCGTTGTCTTGCCCATGACTTCGATAACTTCGGCGCAGATACCAAAATAGGCAGGGTCATCAGGCGCACCAGGGCCGGGTGAAATGATAATGCGGTCAAGATTCATCGCCTGCACATCAGCCAAGGTAATCTCATTATTGCGTTTGACGATGACATTTGCCGCTTGTTTAGCGCCGTCTTTATCACTATCCATGGTTTGTAAAATCTCGCCAATATATTGATAAAGGTTAAAGGTAAACGAGTCGTAGTTGTCGATAATTAAAACATTCATAAGGCATAAGCTCTTTGAAAAAGATAATAAATTTACACTGTCATAAAGCTGTCTAACACCACTTTCATCGCTGACAGCTTGCGCTGGATTTCTAAGTATTCATCAGCAGGGTTGGAGTCGTAGACATTGCCGCCGCAGGTTTGCGCATAGGCGGACTCGCCATTAATAAATAGACTGCGAATAGGAATGGCAAATATGCAGTCACCATTAAAGTTAAAGGAGCCTAGTGCGCCGCCATAAGCACCGCGACCATCAGGCTCAAGCTCATTAATCACTTTGATTGCCTCAACTTTTGGTGCACCTGATAAAGTGCCGGCAGGGAAGTTACTGGCAAGGGCGCTAAACATGTCTTCATCGGGGTGCAAAATTCCAACGATTTCAGAGGAAATGTGCTGCACGTGTGAGAAGCGTTTGATATCCATGAGATTACGCACCTTTACCGTACCAAAGCGCGCCACGCGGCCAATATCATTGCGGTGCAAATCGACCAGCATATTGTGCTCGGCAATCTCTTTGGCATCATTCAGTAGCGCGCGGGCAAGCTTACGGTCTTCTGCGATATCGACGCCGCGCTTGGCGGTGCCCGCTAATGGATAGGTCTCCATTTCACCTTGGCGCAGGCGAAACAGTAGCTCAGGCGAGGCACCAATGATGCATTGCTGAGCAAATTTCATAAAATACATATGCGGTGACGGGTTGACCGCGCGTAGCTTTTCGTAAATTGGCATCTTGTCGCCGGCAATGCGATATTTGGATTTAAAACCAACTTCGCACTGAAAGATACGCCCAGAGACGATGTCTTCTTTGACTTGCAGCACCGCTTTGGCATGCTCCTCTTGACTCATGCCATCACCCAAAAACTCTACCGAGGGTAGTTTATAATTTGGAATAGGGGCTTCAAGCAAGACTTTGATTTGCTCGATACGATTGTTTTGCTGCGCGGTTGGATAGTAGAAATAGAAAATCTCACCGGTCATCTTATCAAGCGTCAACCCATCTAAATACACACCAAATTTAAAAGGCTCAAAGTCGTCACTGGCTTTGGCGTTGAGACTTGGCTCAAAGAAATTGACACTGTCATAACCTAAATAGCCAACCAGTCCGCCGCTTTGGTCGCGCGTAATGACGTGCTGCGGGGTGATGCTGCGTAACAGCTCGTAAGGATTGTCAGTCTGATAATGTGTGGTTTTAGCGGTTTTATTATCAGTAATCGCTAAGGTGGTACGGTCGATAGCGGCGATGGTCATAACGGGATCAAAACCAATGGCATGATGGCGCGCCATATGACCGTCTTCGCCCAATGATTCAAGCAAATAACAAGTTTCAAAAGCGCGTTCAATACGCTTAAATAACGCAAAAAAATCAATATCCTGCGTAAGTTTGATACGCTGCGGTTTGCTAGGAATTTCGATAGCAGCGGGTTGGCTATGCTGAGAAGTAGAAGTGGTCATAACAATGTCCAAAGTGATTCAAGTATTTATCAAAAAAAAATAAAGCAAAATGAAAATATATTTTTTGCCCAATTAAGCGTCTTTTTTATGCGTATTTTCTCTATGAGTCTTAAGTAGAGCACTCACATCGTGGCTTTGCATGGCTTTCGCACCGCGCGAGACAGTAGCGATACCGACGCCGAGCTGCTCAGATATTTCGCGCTGGGTGACACCGCGCGCCAGTAAGTCAAAAATACGAATGCGATTGGCAATCTCAAATTGTTCTTTATCGGTCAATAGCGCAGTAAACAGCTCGTCGATAGCGGCACTGTCACGACAACTTGCCAGATGTTCTAGTAAACTGTGATAAGGATTGGCGCTCATAATATATCATCTTAGTAATAGGCAGAATAATAAGTAGAATGTTCTCTTGTTTCAGTATTCTAGTACAATAGAACGAGAAAGACAAGTAAAGTGTTTGGACGTTTAGCATTATTTGTTTAACGCTTGACGGTAAAAGTTAAATTGAGAACAAAAATAAAAGCCAGCGCATGGTGTTTTGCTGGCTTTTAGGTCATTTATAAGTTTAGACAAATTAACGCTGTGGGCGAATAAACGGCATGTGTCTATTTACATCTTTATATAACAAGTATCTAAATGGACCAGGGCCACCGGCGTAACAAGATTGTGGACAAAATGCGCGCAGCCACATAAAATCACCCGCTTCAACTTCTACCCACTCGCCGTTTAAGTGATAAACCGCTTTACCTTCTAGCACATACAAACCATGTTCCATCACATGGGTTTCATCAAATGGAATCACCCCACCTGGCTGAAAAGTAACGATATTCACATGCATATCGTGCCGCATATCAGACTGTTCGGTAAACCTCGTCGTTTTCCAAACACCATTGGTGTCTGGCATCTCAATCGCTTCGACATCGTGATCGCTGGTGACAAAAGCTTCTGGCGCATCGATACCCTCCACAAATTGATACGCTTTGCGAATCCAATGAAATTTAACAGGCTTGTCGTTATTGTTCTTTAGCGTCCATTGACAGGCAGGGGGTAGAAATGCATAACCACCAGCCTCAAGATGATGAGCTACGCCTTCGATAGTAATATCCATCTCACCTTCAACAACAAAAAGCACGGCTTCGGCATTAGTGTCCAGCTCAGGCTTGTCAGAGCCGCCGTTTGGGGCGACTTCGACGATGTACTGTGAAAAAGTTTCTGCAAACCCGCTTAAAGGACGCGCAATCACCCACATGCGCATACCTTCCCAAAACGGCAGGTAACTAATCACAATATCGGTGAGCACCCGTTTAGGAATAATGGCATACGCTTCGGTAAAAATAGCGCGGTCAGATAATAGTTGCGTTTGCGGCGGCAAGCCGCCAGTTGGGGCGTAATAGGTATTTCTTGTTGACATTATTTATGTTCCTTAGTGGATTTGTGCCGCGATAAATTTGCGTCTAAACGCAGGGAGCAACGGGTAAGTACCGTCGTTTGGCTGGGGTTTACATTTAAACCATTTAAACCATTTAAACCCCAATCAAGTGCGGCTTGATAGGCTAAGCGTGTTCATTTTCTATTTCAATATTCACTTGCCAATCATCAATGGCCAGCTCGTAGCAGTTATTACCCTCACCATTGATACGGTCAATGACCAAAAAATCAGAATCTTGACCAAGTGCCAGCAGCGGATGATGCCAGACATTGGCGTCGTATTGCACGCCTTGATGCGACTTGGCATAAAACACTGATAAATCAGCGGCCGAACGTGGTGGTTCACCAGCTGGCGCGACGACGACAATATAATCTTGACCATTCATCGAAAAAAACGCTTGCGACCCAAAGGGGTGATACTCCATCACCGATAAGACGATAGGCAGTTCGCGCTTTTTGGCACGAAAGATACTGAAGCCAACATCGCCGCCGTCTAGCGTAGCCTGAGCAATCGCATGATGTCGACACGCATAGCCTTTATTAATAAAGAAGCAGTTTTCAGAGGTTTGCTCTTCTTTGTCATAGGGTTCAATCACCGTACCATAAGGTGCAAATTCGGCCTTGGTTAAAGGCCTTGCGATGATGGTGGTAGTCATGATGTCACCTTTTAATTAATGAGTAGTTTTATGCATTTAGTTTAGCTAGCGCCAGATGATTACATCCAGTTGGCGCTGTTGTCAGCCGTTGCCGGATGGTTTTCATACCAGTGTTTTGCAATCTCATCGCGGCGGCATATCCAGACATCGGGTTTGCTAGTAATGTATTGCAAGAATTGTTTGAGGGCAGTGATGCGGCCCGCACGGCCAATGATGCGGCAGTGCAAACCAATGGTCAGCATTTTGGGTGCGTTTTTACCATTTTTATCGCCTTCTTCGTATAAGGTATCAAAGCTGTCTTTTAAGTAATGATAAAAAGGCTCAGCATTGGTAAAGCCGGGACTTGAAGCAAAGCGCATATCATTGGTCTCTAAAGTATAAGGAATCACCAAATGCGGCTTGCGAGTGATGGTTTGCCCATCTTCTACTTTGACATTTAGCCAGTAGGGCAGCTCGTCAGCATAAGAGTCTGAATCGTAAATATAACCGCCTTGTTCGGCGACCAGCTCACGGGTGTTGGGACTATCGCGGCCGGTATACCAGCCAAGTGGCTGACGACCGAGCATACGCTCAAATATTTCGGTGGCGCGGCGCACGTGTTCACGTTCCGTTTCGCGGTACATGTATTGATAAGTAATCCAGCGTAGCCCGTGGCTGGCGATTTCGTGACCATCTTCTAGCAAGCGCTCGATAATATGCGGCGTTTTTTCAGCAGCGGCGGCGCAGGTAAAAGTGGTGATGGGCAAGCCATACTCTTTAAAGGTATCGAGCACGCGCCAAACGCCGACTCGGCTGCCATATTCAAAAGCCGACTCGATAGATTGGTGGCGGTTGTTAAATTCTGGCGTACCTAGTACATCTGATAAAAAGCGCTCCGACTGACCGTCGCCATGAATGACGCTATTTTCCGCGCCTTCTTCAATGTTTAGTACAAACTGCACGGCAATTTTTGCCCCGCCCGGCCAATTGGCATTTGGCGGGTTGCCCGCATAGCCTTTTAAGTCGCGCGGGTAGGTGTCGTGATTAAAATCACTGGTTATTTTTTGACTCATTTTAAACTATCCTAAATACAATAAAGCAAATTAAAGGTGAGTAGTTCTTCTGTCGGCTCATTAACTAATTATCTGACTAAATAACTGTTTTATTAAAATAACTTTCTCATTAAATAACTATAGCCCTGAAGCGTAAGTAATGAGTTGTTGGCGTTCTGCATCGGTCAATTGGGTGAGATTGCCCAGTGGCATATAGCCAGTTTGTACCGCTGTGACAATTTTGGCTTGATGGATTTTCATATCTGCTGGCGTCTGCAAAATGATACCCGCTGGCGGTGCGGCAAATCCTTGCTGGGTTGGCTGCGCCGCGTGGCAAGTGGTACAACGGGTGTGGACGATATTCATAATGGCATCATCTGCTGAGGCGGTCACAGGTACGACTTCGGTAGCCGCTTCATTAGCAGCGCCAGCTTCTGTAGGAGCATTCATTTCCGATTTATCGACTGAACCAGCAGTGACTGGTGGCGTAGTGTCCGATGTAGTGTCTGGTGTAGCGTTTGCCGTAGAAACAGAGGCGCTAGCAGCGGGTAATGGCTCAACAGGGGCAGGACGCATCCAAATAATCAATAATAGCGTTGCTAATGCCGGAATCCAGAGGAATTTTGGCTTGTGATGCCCCAAGTGTTTTTGATTAAAATAATGACGTACCGTTGCTGTGATGATACCGACAAATACCAACACCAACCAACCGTGCGCATGCGAATACATCATCGGATAGTGGTTGCTAATCATGGTAAAGATAAGCGGCAAGGTGAAGTAGTTATTCATCAGCGAGCGGTTTTTTGCTTGTAGCGCCAAATCCGCCACTTCTTTACCCGGCTTCACGCCGCGGCGCACACAATCAACCAGCGCACGCTGAGCAGGCATGATGCCAAAGAAGACGTTCCCCGCCATTACCGTCCCTAAGATAGCACCAATATGGATAAATGACGCGCGGTCACTAAATAGCTGATAAGAGCCCCAGCAAGCAATCACTAATAATATAAAGATGATGCTGCTAAAAATCAGTGAGTTTTTACCAAGACGACTACGAACAATCACCTCATAAAGAAAGTAGCTACCAAATAAAAACAATAAGCTGGTCGAAATTGCGCCGATACTGCTACCAAAATCGACTTTGCTGGGATCAATCAGATAGGCAGTCGCATTGAAATAATAAACGATAGACAGCATCGCCATGCCAGTAAGCCAAGTGGTATAAGCTTCCCATTTAAACCAATGCAGGGTTTTTGGCATCTCTTCTGGCTCAAGCTTATATTTGGCAATTTCATAAAAACCGCCGCCGTGCACCGCCCATAAATCGCCTGAGATACCTTTGTCCGCCTTCCATTGTGGCGGCTTACGCAAACTCATATCCAGCCAAACAAAGTAAAAGGACGCCCCAATCCAGGCCACGCCAGCAATGACGTGAAACCAGCGGAAAAATAAAGCGACCCAGTCGAGAAGATATGCACCCATGCGCGAATTGTCCTTTTCTTTGCAATACTCTTTTATTCAATGTTTAATTCAACGTTTTGCCATTGATTGAAAACGGTAAAACAGACAGCTATAAATCCATTAAGATATTAAGCTATTAAGCTATTAAGCTATGAACCGCGATAGGTACTATAGCCGTGGGCGCTGAGCAGTAGCGGTACATGGTAATGACCGCCGTCACTGATAATAAAGTCGATGACCACTTGCGGATAAAATGCTGTGAGGTTTTGCGCGTCAAAATAGGCTTGGGTATCAAACGTTAAGGTATAACGGCCAACATCCAAGTGATATTTAGCGATATCGATACTGGTATCAAACTGCCAGCTGTCGATAGCCACGCGACCATCAGCATTGGTGACACTTTCGGCCAAAAATGAGGCTTCTCCGTCTGGCGTGAGACGATGTAAGGTGACTTTGATGTTTGCCGCAGGTTTACCAAGATGCGTGTCTAAAATGTGTGATGAGAGAGTACCTGACATAATAATTCCTTTTATGTATCAAAAAATAAAAATAAGCAGCAGTTACCTTAAGCAGCGCCGAGTAGTTTTTGTAAGCGCAAACGGGTGATTTTATTTTGCTCAGCCGCCGCATTGCGTAGCTCGGTGTCACGATCGTTTGGCAGACGTGCCAGTAATAAATCCAGCATTTCTTGCGCGCTCTTGCCCGTTGCAAAAACGATAAAGATAAAGCCAAATTTATCAAGATACGCTTGATTGCCTTTTGCCAATGCTTCAATGACATCCATGTCAGCATTATTAGCACCAGATTGCTCATGCGCCGCACTTTCTTGGGTGTTACGGTACTTTTCTTTTAATGAGTCAACGTTGCCGATTTGTGGATGACCATCAAAGGCTTCAAGCAAATTGGCTTCTTGGGTTTGCGCTTGCTGCCAAGCTTTGTCACTACTGGCAAGTAGATCGTCTATATCTGCAAAAGGGCGAGCGCCTGCTACGTCATGCGCCCATTTGCTGCTGGTGCAGCAGGTCAATAGTTTTGAGAGCGCTTCTGCTGGCGAGAGGGCATTAAATTGCACTAGTGATAAGCTCACGATGACATCCTTTTCATTTAAATTTTAAACTCTTTATTCTCATGTGTTAATTGAGTTGTAATTGGTTTAATAACATCCATTCTGCTCAAACCTGACCATTTGGTCAACTGTTTTATGCAAATTATTTTTATACGCTGGCGAGAACCTTGCTATTTTTTCACTAAATAAAAAATAAAAATGGCTTATTAGTGTCGTTATATGTTGCAATATGGCTACTTATTTATCCTTCTATCCAATGGTTGATCTTATGCCCCAATCTAATCAAACATCTCAAGTGTCCGATTCTGAGACGCCTATTCATCGCAATCAGCAAGATATCCGCGCCCAAAACCAAGCGGTTATATTGGCCGCAGCAGAAGAAGAGTTTGTCCTACAAAGCTATCGCGGCGCCACAATGCAGGGCATCGCTGATCGGGCAGGACTGCCAAAAGCCAATGTCCATTACTACTTTAAAAATAAAAAAAATCTCTACAAAATGGTTTTGCGCTCTATTATTGAAGAATGGAACGACGGCTTGGTGACGATGACCGTCGATAGCGACCCAAAAACCGTGATAGAAAAGTTTGTGCGCACCAAATTACATCAAGCGTTTGCGCATCCAAACCGTCATAAACTGTTTGCGTTAGAGGTCATCGGCGGCGCCCCATATTTGCATGATTTTATGTCGACGACCATGAAAGAGTGGGCGCTTGATAAATCGCAAGTGATGAAAACCTGGCATGAGCAAGGTCGCATCGGTATCGCCGACCCCTTGCAATTATTGATTTTGATTTGGGCAACGACGCAGCGTTATGCAGAATTTGAAACAGAAATCGTCGGTCTGATGCAAAAAGACGCTTATGACAAGCAAGATGAAGCGCGCGCAGCTGACTTCTTAATACCCTTTATTCTGCGCGGCTGCGGACTTGAGTAGCTGATTTTAAATAGCGCGCCAGTTTTGGGAGACTGGCGCAATGACCACTTATTCAACCAAGCCAGCTATCTTTTATAATGGCTGACCTTCAATCTCACTTTTAGGCAACACGCGCGCAGGCTTTAGGCCATCTTCGACATGTTGATCAGAGGTATCAAACTCGACACCATAATCCTTTGGTAAGATCATATCGAGCATGATAGCGACGATACCTGACATGGTCACCGCTGAGCCAAAGATATTACGAAACAGCTGCGGCGTTTGCGCAAAGACATCAGGGACAAATGCGATACCCATCGACAAACCAAGCGAGGTCGCAATAATCAAAATATTACGGTGGGTAAAGTTCACCGTAGATAAGATGCGAATGCCTGCGGTTGCAACGGTGGCAAACATCAATAGCGTGACGCCACCAACGACGGGCTTTGGCAGTTGGGTAAAGATAGCGCCGAGAACAGGAAATAGCCCCATGGTAAATAGTATGGCGGCCACATAAAAACCAACGTAGCGGCTTGCGATACCCGTCATTTGGATGACGCCGTTATTTTGGCTAAAGGTAGTCACAGGAAAGGTATTAAATACCGCGGCAATCCATGAATTGACGCCATCACCTAGCACGCCGCCTTTGATACGTTTTTCGTAGACAGGACCTTGAATGGGTTCGCCTGAAATCATCGAGGTGGCGGTCAAATCCCCTGCCGTCTCAATACTGGTGATGATATACATAAAGGCAATCGGGATAAACGCTTGCCAATCAAAGCTTAAACCGTATTTAAAGGGCACAGGTACGGTAAATAAGGGCGCTTCAGAGACTAAAGAGAAGTCAATACGCCCCATAAACATCGCTGCAATTAAGCCGAGCATCAAACCGATAAAAATAGCGCTTGAGCGAATCACTTTATTATTGACGATGCTAATCAGCACCACACTGACCAGCACACCACCGCCCAATAGTAAGTTCTCCATACTACCAAAGTTTTCGGCACCAACCCCGCCCGCCAAGTCAGTCAGACCTGTTTTGGTTAAAGACAGACCAATGGTGACAATGACGCAGCCAGTAACGATAGGGCTCATCAAAGATTTGAGTTTGGTGATGAATTGGCTTAAACATATCTCAACAAATGCGCCAAAAAAAGAAACCCCCAAAATGACAGAGAGAATGTCTTCAGGACTGCCGCCTTTATTTTTTACTACAAACCCTGCGGCAAGGACGGCAGCCAAAAAGCCAAAACTGGTGCCTTGTAAGGCCATCAATCCAGAGCCGACGGGTCCGACTTTACGAGTCTGAATAAAGGTGGCGACCCCTGATACCATCAGTGACATGCTAATCAGATAGGGGATATGCTCTCCCAATCCCAAAGCGCCACCAATGATTAAAGAGGGCGTGATAATACCAACGAAAGCGGCAAGTACGTGCTGTACCGCGCCTAAGAAAGCTTTCGCAGGAGCAGGGCGGTCATGCAGTCCATATAATAAATCAGGGTTTCCTTGAGTAACTTCACTCATTTTGGCTTTCTCCTAAAGTGACTTTTAGTCCAATCTCTGTAGGTACATTTAAACAGTATGGTGAAAGCGAGGATTTGAGCTTGTTTATCTAGCTATCTAAGCATTTACCAATTTTCTAACAGAGAGTCGCACTTTTCCGTGTGCTAATAAATAAAAGCAGCTCACCATTATTTATCAATATTGCCAACTATTGCAGTTAAAACCTGACTAATTAGTCAGCTGTCTAAGGGTATAGCGAAAGCCTTGCTCATTGCAATGTTTTTTTGCGATTAAAATATTAATTTTTTTCATCTCGGCGATTTAACAAAACCTTAATACGCTTATGACAAATAAAAATACGACTGCTATTAAGTACTTAATAGCAGTCGATGTTAGGTGCTGCTTAACTTTCACGATGCCATCAACCTTGTTGAATTAAATTCTTCACTTTATTTATTGCCAAATTGTTAATACTTCGTTATTATGCCTGTCATATTTCAAATGCTAATCATTATCATTAGTATTAATCATGTTATTTCTATATGTATTTGTTGATTAAGTAGGCATGGCCAATCAACAAATACAAAGGTTTTAATAGAGCATAAAAGCAAAATCCCAAATTGTCTTTTTCGGACCATCTTTTTCAAACTGTCTTTCTAAAGTGGCACTTAAATCCTTCAATCCTAATAGTAAGTAAAGTGAGTGTGTTATGCGTGAAGTCAAGTCAGCAACATTTTCTAATCAATTAACGGTGTTATCGGTCGCTGTTTCAGCAATCCTGTGTTCACAGCTGGCGGTTGCGGCAACGGATATGCCTAGTACGACTTTACAAACCATCACCGTGACGGCCAATAGCTCAGTACGTGAAAAGGTGCAAGAGGATGGCGTCGATGTCGAAGACTATACGCCTGCACAGCAAGCAAGCCATTTAAGCGATTTCTTAAATGTGGTGCCAGGCGTGACCATAGGTGGTACGTCAGCGGTCAACCAGCGCATTCGTATTCGCGGTCTTGAAGATAGCAACCTAAAAGTCACCATTGATGGCGCGCGCCAAGAAGGCAAGCTGTTCTATCATATGGGCGATATCACCATTGATCCTGATTTGCTCAAACAAGCGGATGTGGCAGTGGGCAACAATTCTGTCACGCTCGGTAATGATGCACTTGGCGGCGCGGTTGCTTTTACCACCGTTGATGCAGCGGATTTACTCAAACCTGGTCAAAAGATTGGTGCCAAGCTAAAAGCAGGTTATGCCAGTAATAATGATGAGCTACTGACGTCTGCCACGGTTTTTGGCGCACCATCTGATAATGTCGATTTATTGGCTTATTATGGCAAGCGTGATACCAGCTCGGGTGAAGACGGTGAAGGTCGTGAGTTGTTTGAAGACAGTGAGAGCGAGAGCTTCTTATTAAAAGCCGGTGCTTATGTTGGTAATGACCATCATGTAGGTGCAAGCTTTAGCCGTACTGAGAAAGAAGGGATTTTTCCATTCCGCCCAGATTTTCCGAGTCGCTCTGAGCCACCGATTCCGCAACAGGTGAAGCGCGATACTTATGGTATTGATTATAAGTTTAATCCTAGCAATCCGCTGATTGATATAGATACCAATGTGTATCAGACTAAAACCCGTATTTTGCGCGATTCTGAATATCTTACAAATCCAGGTTTCGATTTTAACGCTGAAGTCCAAACCACAGGCGCAAAAATCCAAAATACCAGTGATATCGCTACCAATGTTGGCACGCACAAGCTGATATCTGGAATTGAGCATTATAAAAAAGAGTCAGAGATGGAGCGCGACTTCGTTAAAACAGGGTCAGATGAAGCAACCAATACTTCTGTTTATCTAGAAGACCAATGGCAAAATGGTAAGCTTACTTTAACGCCTGGTGTGCGTTATGACCGCTACAAATCTCCTGAGTTTATCGCTGGAGGCAAAACCTATGACAATGTCGTCGGTGCACTTGCTGCAAGCTATGAGATTGCACCACTAACGCAAGTATTCGCTAGCTACACACAGTTATTTAATGGTCCTGATTTAAGCCAAACCATCTTTAATTCGGATGGTGATAAAACGTACGTTAATAATGACTTAAAAGCAGAAGAAGGGTCTAACGCTGAAGTAGGTATTATCACAACCTTGCGCGACCTAACAGTAGCTGGTGATGCACTGCAACTAAGGGGTAAATACTTTGAAACTAATATCGAAAACTATATTGAGTTTGTACGCGCAGGTGGTAGCAGAGTTGGCATGAATTGCACAACTGGGCAATTAGGTACCAGCGCTGCCCCTGAAGCCTGCCAAGGTGTCATCAATAAAGATGAAGATTATAAAATTAAAGGCGTTGAGCTCGCCGCTGACTATAAAATGAATGACTTTAGTATGGGTTTGAGCTATTCACGAGCGCGCAGTAAAGGCGACAAAACAGGCTATAGTATTCCATCAGTGACCGGAAGCAGCTCAGAATCAGGTGATAAATATATGGTCAATTTGGCTTATAGTCCAACGGAGACCACAGATATTGGCTGGCGCAGTACCTATGTCGCTTCAGTGATGCCAAATACTAGCGCGAATGATATTGAAAAACCAAGCTATGACGTTCATGATATCTTTATGAACTATTCGCCAAAACAAATTGAAGGACTAAAAGCGACGGTTGGCGTTTACAATCTTTTCGATGAAGCTTACGCTAGCCACTCATCTCGCCTAAACCCGATTGATGATGTTGCTACTGACTTCGAGCCAGGTCGTAATATCAAAGCGTCATTGACGTATCAGTTTTAAGCCTGTATTTATTTTCTAGTCGCAAAAGAGCCAGCTTTTTATAAAAAAGAGCTGGCTTTTTTATCACCATTTTTTGTCACTCAAGCTTTCTTTTTAAACATTACGCTTCGGCTATAGCCCCATTAACCCTATATATTCATAAAGAATCAGCACTCATGACTTCACTTTCATTATCTTCTTTTGCATCGAATATACGCCGTATTTGTCTATGGATTCATCGTTATACTGGGCTTGTGATGGCAGGCTTTTTAATCATGGCTGGCATTACTGGCTCGTTATTGGCTTTCCATAAAGAGCTAGATGATATGTTTAATTATAAATTGGCTCAGATTGAGCGGCAAGATGCGCCGCAGCTCCCTATTGCAACCCTGCACGATAAAGTGGTCGCCATCTATCCAGAGTACAATTTTTCTAGTATGCCAACATCATTAGAAGCGGATAAATCTGCGGTATTTTCGGTCGATAGAGCCAGAGGTCAAAGCGCTAAAAATCAACCTAAAGCACCGTTTCAAGAGGTTTATGTCAATCCTTATAACGGCGATATTGTCGGTACCCGTGATAAAGACGCGTGGGCATGGCGCAATACCATGTGGAAGGTGTTTTGGCTACATCGTGATTTATTGCTTGGTGATATCGGTAAGCTGCTGCTAGGTGTGATAGCCCTTATTTGGACGATTAATTGCTTTATTGGCTTTTACCTGACCTTTCCTCGAGCGGTTAATAACAAAAAAGCGCTGCAAAAAACTATGCCTGAAAATGGGTCTAAAACTGCGCCTAAAACACGTGCGTCTTTTATTAAGCGCTGGCTACCGGCGTGGAAAATCCGCCGCAAAACCAATACCTTTAAGCTCAATTATGATTTGCATCATGCCTTTGGTTTATGGTTGTGGCTGATGCTATTTGTCATTGCGTGGTCGAGTGTCGGCTTTAATTTAAAATCGGTGTATCAGCCGATTATGCAGGCAGTAGTTGGATTTGAAGGCAGAGAAGGTAAGGGAAAGGAGAAGTCACATATAACAGATAAATCAAGCACGCAGGATAGGGCAGAGGTTGCGCCAGTTATCAACTCAACTGCTACGATTAATAAAGCCAATAGTATTGCGTATTTAACTGAGCAGGCAAATATTGCCGCGCAAAATAATGGCGTAACCGTTCAGCAGACACTGAGTATACGCTGGCTTTCGGGAGAAGGACAATGGCAAATGCGCTTTAAAACCGATAAAGATATCGGCACTCACGGTGGTGCTTCGACTATCACAGTGGATGCGGCGACTGGTAACGTTGCAAAGGTTAATTTTGGTTATCAAAGCGCATTTGGTAATAAGGTTGACTAATGGTTCTCAACCTTGCACATGGGCCATATTGGTCACGGTATCGCTCATTTACTTTATCAAATATTTTTAGCATTGGTAGGGTTGGCCGTGGCAGTTTTGTCCGCTACAGGTGTTTATTTATGGGTCAAAGGTCGTCAAAGTCGCTTGAAACAAAGGCAAAAATTGTTAGTTAAAAAAGACTGTTCAAAGCGGCTACTTAATACCTAAACCGTATCGACAATAACAGGTCGCCCTTCGTGGGTCAGTACGGTAACGTCAACATTGTATAGCTCTTTCATGGTCTCGTGAGTGAGAACATCAACAGGTGCGCCGGTTGCTAGGACGCGACCTTCTTTCATCGTCACCACCGTATCAGCAAATTGCGCGGCTTGGTTGATATCGTGTAAGACTATCACCACGGTTTTTTGCTCGCTATGGCTCAATTCGCGCAGCTCACGCATCAGACGCCCTGCATGATACATATCCAGATTATTGAGCGGTTCATCAAGGAGTAGATACGGCGTATCTTGGCAGACAATCATTGCAATGAGCACGCGCTGGCGCTGACCGCCGGAGAGCGTTGATAAAAAGCGCTCGGCTAATGGTTCAAGCTCAAAGCGCTCGATAATGGCTTGTACTTTTTGTTCGTCATCAGTAGTCGGTTGTCCTTGATGATAAGGATAGCGCCCAAACATCAGCAGCTCATGCACGCGCAGTCGTCCTTGTACTTGATTGTCTTGCCCAAGCATTGCGACTGTTTTAGACAGCGTGCGCGCAGGGCAGCTGACAATATCACGCTCCTCATTACCTACAGCAAAACTGACTTGCCCAGATTGCAGGGGCTGCAAGCGTGCCATCACCGAAAACAGCGTTGATTTACCCGCACCATTTGGCCCTATTAAAGCAATCACTTGCGAGGGCGGCAAAGACAGAGTAATGTCGTGCAGGATTTGCTGTTTGCCAATATGGTGGGAGAGATTATTTATTTTAATCATAGCAATTCTTGTATTAGCAAAGTGTTAAACCGTAGCGTTTTAAAAGGTCATCATTAACGGCGATAGGTCATAAATATCAGTAATAAAAATACCAAGCCGCCCGCCAGTTCGATCACTACTGACAATACGCCTGCCATGCCGAGCACTTGCTCAAATATGGTTTGGCCGAGTACCAAGCAAATCATCGCCACTAGGCTAACCAATATCAGGCGCTCACTATGATACATATGCCGCGCGATGCGATTGGTCAGGGCGCAGACCAGTAAACCAAAAAAGGTTACAGGCCCTACCAAGGCGGTCGCCGTCGCAACCAATACTGCGATGACGGTTAAGAGCCCAAATGCTAGGCGTTGATAATGGATGCCAAGGTTAATTGCTTGTGATTTGCCCAGCATTAAGACATCGCATTGATAGCGCCAGCGCCAAATAAACAGCGCACTGATGACGCAAATAACAAAGCTAATGCCCAAAAGCTGCGGATTGACGGTATTAAACTGCGCGTAACTGGCCGATTGTACGACCACAAAATCGTCAGGGTTAATCAGCCGTGCAACGAGCGCCGATAAGCTGCGAAACAACACACCAAAGATAACGCCAACCAGTATCAGCCGCGTCAAATCCTGACTGCTTTTTGAAAATAACAGCCGAAATAACAATAACGAGGCGCCAAACATGAGGGCGATTTCAAGGGTAAATTTGGCAATGGGGTTAATGCTGGTAAAACTAATTGCGCCTAAAAAGAATACCAATAAACTTTGCAATAACACATATAGCGAGTCAAAGCCCAATAGCGATGGCGTCAAAATAGGGTTGTGGGTTAAGGTTTGAAAGAGCAGCGTTGATACGCCAATCGCATAGCCGACCACCATTAGCGCCAGTAGTTTTTTACCACGAAGCGGCAAAGCAAAATCCCAATGGCCGTTGACGTTAATCGTCAAAAATAGCGTCATCGAGATTAATAATATAATGGCGGCAATAGATTTCGGGTGACTAGCGATAAAGGTCCAAAGCTGAGTTAACCGGCTTTGGTTAGAAGTATTTGCATGGCTGTTGTCTTGTAAAGTACCATTTTTAGGAATGCTCTTTTCTGCCGAGCCAGTTTTTCCAGAATGCAGCTTAGACGGTGAGAACATGAATAAATCCTATAGTACCAAGCTTATCTAGTAAGACAAAAAAGTTAAGAAAAAAATTGGCAATGTTTAAATAACCCTGTTTAATGAGCAGAATTATTGCTCAGCAGGCGCACGTAACAGTAGCCATAAAAACAGCACGGTGCCGACCACACCAAAAACCGTCGCAACAGGTACTTCAAAAGGATAGCGAATAGAGCGTCCGATAATATCGCAAAGCAGGACAGCTGATGCGCCTAAAAGCGCGACTGCGGGCAAGCTGCGACGTAATTTATCGCCCATGATGCGACTAACGATATTGGGTACAACCAAGCCAATAAAAGGAATCATACCAACCGTTACGACGACGACAGCGCTCATCATCGCCACCATGCCAACGCCAAGCCACGTTACTTGCCGTTTACTAATCCCCAAGTTTAGCGCGATATTGTCGCCCAAACCGACGATGGTCAGTTTATCGGCGATAATATAAGCCAGCACACACAGTGCGCCCGTCAACCAAAGCAGCTCGTAACGTCCGGCTAATACCGAAGAGAAGTCGCCAAATTGCCAAACGCTAAGCATCTGTAATGATTCCGTTTGGTAGGCGATAAAAGTGGTTATCGCCTCGATAATGCCACCAAAGACAATACCAATCAGTGGAATCATCAAAAAATCCGTCGGCGGAACGCGATGTATCAGCAGCATAAACAGCATCATGCCGCCTACTGCCGCAATGGTTGCGACACCCATTTTGACCAGTAGCGCGCTGGCTGGGAACAATAAACTGACTACCAGTAATCCCAATGCGGCGCTTTGGGTTGCCCCAACCATCGAGGGTTCCACGAAGCGGTTTTTAAGCACCACTTGAATAATCATTCCAGCCACCGCCATCGCCACACCCGTCAAAATAATGGCAACGGTGCGCGGAATACGGCTGATCAACAACAGTGAGCTATCAGAGTTGGCACTTTGACTGATAAGGCTTTGCAGGATACCTGACCACGAAAAATCTGCCACCCCAATCGATAAACTTAACAACACCAACAGCCCCATAATCATGAGGCTAACGGTATTGATAAGCCAAGGCGGTATGGCGGCGCGGCGCTGTTTGTCGCGGACGTAGCGGCTACCACTACTTGCTCGCTGCTGCCAGCTTGATGGCGCAGCGGGCAGAGCAGAGCTGGATTTAACGCTGGCTTGAGCACGAGGTGAAAATAACGACATAGCGGCTACTGGCTTACAAATAAAGTATGAAAATTGTCATGAGCAGCAACGGTTATAAACAACAGTTGCTTGCATAGCGATAGGATTTATTTTGCCTTAGCAAAAGCGTTTTTAATCGTCGTTAAATCCTGTAGCCACTGATAATAACCACCAAAGGCAAGGTAAGAGTCTGGGCTTAGATACACCACTTGGTCTTTATTCCACGCCGTGGTTTGCGCGACCAATGGATTGTCTAGCACGGCTTTGGCACCAGCGCCATCTTCACCAATCGCGGCGCTGCGATCGACGACGAACAACCAGTCAGGATTGGTTTTTTGTATGTATTCAAATGAGATTGGCTGACCGTGACGCGCATCCGTTATTTGGTCATCTGCCATTGGAATATCTAACACACCGTGAATAAAGCCGTAGCGCGACTTATCACCATAGGCTGACAGCTTATTGCCGTTAACCATGACCACCAAGCCTTTACCTTTATTGTCTTTTGTTAAAGCTTTTGTCTCATCAATAAGCGCGTCGATATTGCCTTGCAATTTTAACGCTTGATCGCTTTTACCAAATAAAGCTCCCAAATCGTGCAAACGCTGCTTGCTTGATTCGTAGATATTTGCCGTATCAATGCTCATGTCGAGCGTTGGCGCGATACTTGATAGCTCGTTGTATTTTTCTGCCATACGCGAACCGATCAAAATAGCTTGCGGCTGCATCGCGTTTAAGGCTTCAAGGTCTGGCTCAAATACCGTACCAACTTCTTTAGGATCAGGGTGTACTTTAGATTGTAAATTATCTAGGTGCAGCCCACTTGGCATACCGTCAACCGCCACGTCGAGCGCCGCCAAGTCTTGCATCAAAGTCATGTCATAAACGACCAATGGTGATGGGTTCATCGCCAAGTCAACCTTGCCTTTTACCGTATCCACAGCAATGGTTGCAACAGAAACGTTGTCATTTTCAGCAACGTTTGAAGCGGCATCGGCCGTTTGGTTTTCAGCTTTGGTTTCGTTTATCTCATTATCACTCGAGTCAGGCGAGCTACAACCTGCTAGGCCAACACTGGCGATGAGCGCTGTCATCATGGCAGCTAATAATGGACGTTTAAAAAGTGGGCTGGCAGTACGATTAGAACATGAAGTAGTAGACATAAATAACTCGGTATATCAAAGGTTTGGTTGGTATTATTATAAAAATGATAAAGAAAACGGCGGAACAATGAATAAGCAAGCGCGGGTTTATAAGCAGCGTTTGACGTTAACTTGCTTTTTTAACATAACAAAACAACTGTCATAATAAAGTAATTGAGATTTATTATCAATATTAATGATAATGGTTTTTATTAAGCCTTTTTGTTTTTAAAACAACTTTGCTCAAGAGCTTTACTCAAGAGCTTTACTTAAGAGCTTTACTTAAGAGCTTTACTTAAGAGCTTTACTTAAGAGCTTTACTTAAGAGCGTTATTTAAGATGGGCGGCAAAAAAATAGAGGAGTTAAACATTTACTATTGATAATAGTTATCGTTTGCATTATTATTAACGCCATTCTATGACGGTTAAATGTTAGGGTGTTATGAGTTCAACGGATTTAGATGCGCCACCACTCAGATTGGTACTTATCGCTACCATTTTAGTGGTTGGGCTACACGTGCTGACAGCAATCGCTTTAGTGGTAATCAAGGCGCCTGCACCTAAAGTTGAGCTTGCAAAAGAAACGCCGCCGCTTGAGATTCAAATGGTCACATTACCTGCTAAGCCTGCCGTAAAGGTGGCCGAGCGTGTGGTCGCTGAGGTAGAAGAAACCCCAGAACCTAAATCTGAACCTAAACCTAAACCTGAGCCCACTCCTAAGCCTAAGCCGGAACCACAACAAAAAGTGGAAGCGGTTACGCAAGAAGATCCAGTGGTAAAAGAGGAAAAGCCAACGGTTCAAAAAGAAACGCCGCCACAAAAGCAGCCTATAAAAGAACCACCCGTAAAGAAAAAAATAGAAGACAAACCAGCAAAGCAAAAACAAATAGATGCTGATAAAACAGCCGCTGACGAGCAGCGCCGTATGATAGCCGCGCAGGCAGAAAAAGCCGCACAAAAAGCGCAAGCGCAGGCAAGAGCTATGCAAGAAGCAAACGCGCAAGCTGCCCGTGAGGAGCAAGCACAGGCAGACGCCAACGCTGCAAAAGAAGCTGCAAAAGAAGCCGCGCAAAAAGCAGCACGAGCAAAGGCTGAAAGAGAAGCAGAGGCCGCTGCCCGAGCAGAGGCTGATGCCAAAGCTGCGGCGGCAGCGAGTAATGAGCCCGTCAACTTTACTGCCAGCGCCGCCAACTGGGCGTCGGCGCCAAACTTTAGCTTTCCTGATCGCGCCGCTCGCCGAGCCCGTTCAGGCGATACGCTCAACGTGGTGCTGGTGTTGAGAGTGAATAAACAAGGCGGTATCGATAGCGTGCGTGTTGCCCAGTCATCTGGAAATGCGCTGTTAGATAAAGAAGCGCAGCGCCAAGTACGCTCAGGGAAATTTAAGCCCTTTACCAAAAACGGCGTACCAGTGGTCGGTAATGTCACCCTACCAATCGCTTATGCGGTTCCGTAGATATATAACAATAGAGATATATACAGGTATATAGCAACTAGGTGTGACAGAGAAATACGCCAATAAGTATTTGAAATGTAATAAATATTTAAAATATGCTGAGCTGCAAATCATAAAATGACAAGTAACGACATCCCACTTTAAGGAATCTGATATGGATTTTACAACCTACTGGCAATATAGCGATACGGTAACCAGAACCTTATTCTTTTTGCTCATCGCTTTATCTGTCGCCTCTTGGGTGACTGGTATCATCCGCATCCTACAAAGCCGCAAATTGGCGGCTAGCGTTGCCGATGATTTGAGTGCGCAGATTCATAGTAAACAGGCAAGTTTGGTTGAAAGCGATGCCGCGTCTCGGCGTTTGGTGATTGAGCAGACGTTACTCAAGCATATTGGTCGTTACCGTTTTGCCAGTGAGCGCGGTTTGCCGATACTTGGTACGACAGCGGCAATCGCGCCGTTTATCGGTTTGTTTGGTACGGTTTGGGGTATTTTTCATGCACTGCATAACATCGGTACCACTGGCCAAGCGGGATTAGGCCAAGTAGCGGGACCCGTCGGTGAAGCCCTTATTATGACGGGTTTGGGGATTGCCGTTGCGATTCCAGCGGTGGTATTTTATAACCTTGCGGTGCGTATCAATCGCCGCGTCATGTATCACGCCAATGATAGAGCGCATGATTTATTGGCGCAATCTAGCGAGCTTGCCTCTTTCAAGCAAGCGCCAGCCCAAAACTCAGCAGCTCAGCAAGCCACGTCTGCTACTCAAGCGCAGTTAACAAAAAATGTAAATACAGACAAGCAAGCGGTGCAATCATCTGAGCATTATCATAAATCCGCGCCATCGCAGTTGTGATGACTCTTCAGTAGAGAAAAATAAGGCAAAAAGCAACGCGAAAACCAGTTAAAAGCACGAGCAGCAAAGACGACAATTAACGGTATTGAGAACAATTATGGCATTTCAATTGGGTGACGATGACAGTCAAAGCATGAATGAGATGAACCTTATTCCGCTTATCGATATCATGCTGGTATTGATGATTATCTTTTTATTGACGGCGACCGTACTGAATCCAACGGTGCCATTGGATCTGCCAAAGACCAGCGCCGCGGTCAATGAAACGCCGCCAGAGGCCATTCAAATTAGTATCGATAAAGATGCAGGTTTATTTTGGGATGATAAGCCTATCAGCATGGAAGTACTAGAAGCGCGTCTGCAAGCGGAGTCGGCGGGTGGCAAGGATCCTTCTATCCAGCTGCGTGCCGATAAAGAAAGTAGGTATGATACCGTGGCGCAAGTATTGGCGGCGGCAAGTCAAGCAGGATTAACGAAGGTGGCTTTTGTTAATGAATAAGGTTTAAAAGACTGATTAAAACAATAAGCTAGCGAGATAGATAAGTAAGCTTAGTAATAAGAAAATAACCACGACAATAAGAAGAATAATTAAAATAATAAACTTTCTCTCCCGCCTCGCTTGGGCAACCTTGCGAGGTTATCTTTTTTTTAGCAACCCTTAACCTAAGTCAGTAGATTATATAGCGAGTACCAACTAGAGTGATTACCAACCATAACCAAACGGACGAAAACCATAGCCTAAACGTGGTCCATAACCAAACGGATAGGGCGAGCGCAGATAATCGAGGTCACGCTGGCGCATATAATAGTAGCGTCCTTGTGCGTAGGCTTCCTCAAGCTTTTCGATGCCTTCGAGCGGACAAACAGGCTGCCAATCATAACCCTCGCGGCCTAATTTGTAAGCATTGAGCTCGGTACAGTAATTCTTTAGCCCTTGCTGGCGACCCTGCTCCCACAATACGCGGTTTGGCGTTGCGCCAACGATGCTTGCACATTGATTGGTATAGTTGCCAAAGTAAGCACCCGAGCGCCCATGAAGTCCATCGACATAGCCGACTTCTTGCCAATTGCTATTTTGGCACTGCTCAGGCGTCAGACTTTGGGTGGTCGCGCAGCCCGATAAAGTTAGTAAAGATACGCCTATTAGCGAAATGGCTGGTCCAGATTTACCCATAACTTTACCGCTACATTTTCTCACCAATGCAGCGGTCGATGAGTTTTGCTTAAGAAGATAATTCATAATAAACCTGCGCGCGTTTAAAATTATGGTTTATCATAGCACCTTTTTAGGCGACCAACTTTTTGCATCTTGTTATCAGATCAGTAGTTTTATGTACTAAGTATTTGATATGCCAATATAAATAGCAAGGTGTTGGTAAATGTCAGGTGTGCTTAGCAGCTAGTCATTCATAGAAGAGAGTATTTACGAGCGCTTGATTTCTAAAGGTTTACGCTCATTATAAGCGACTAGATAGTCGTCATTTATATTTAAGCTGTTATATAAATAGCCCCGCTGATAGATTATTCAGCCCGTTTTAATCACTAGCACACCATTAATTTTGTTAAAAGGTTAGACTGTTATGGGAATGTGGATTGCGATCGCCATTGTACTATTCGTATTAGGGAGTATGATGGCGCTCAAACCTAGCGGTATCGACCAGCGTTTGGATAAGCTGCGTATGACGGCGCGCCGTTTGCAGCTCAATCCCAAGTTAGTTACTTGCCCAGATTGGGTGAAGGGTAAAGACAACGAATATGGCCGCGGCATGATTGGGCAATATGGTTTGGTACTCGATAATGTAAAGCTGCCCTTAACGCGCTATCAGGTGATAGATGGACAATGGCGCCCGATAAGCGATGTCAATAGTAGTGATAACAATAGTAGCGATGACAATAGCTTGCCAATTCAAGCCAACTTTAGCTTAGATAAAGAGCCTTTAGCGCTGCCAGCCAGCATCGAGCCGTTTGTAAAAGCGTTATTGATTAAGTCGAATAGCATTATTATTTACTGGGAAGATATCGCTTATGTACGCCCCGCGACCAATCCTGCTTATAAGCAACAAGCGATTGAAAGCGACTTACTAATCATGAAAGAGAACCTTGAGAAATGGGCATCACAGCTGCAAAAGTCGCCATAAAAATCGCGCGGCGCTAGTAAAACATTTTTTCGTCTCCATAAAGAGGCAATATGCAAGTCCTTTTGGCAAACTCTCAGTCATTTTAAGTTGACAGCTTAACGCTTAGCAGTGTAACGTCTTTATAACTGTACTTATGCGTTACGGTTATTGTTTTTTTGTTTTATAACCGTTTTTATCGGCAGTCCTTACTACAATAATTCGCTGAGCCATTATAACTAACTATTATAAATTGCCATGCTGCCAAATTTAACCTTATTTTATTTTACTTATTATGGTGTCGTCACTTATGGCAAAACCCGCAACCGAAAAAAGCCCAGCCACGGCAAAAGACCAACCCAAAGGCAAGTCTTTGGTGATTGTAGAATCACCCGCCAAGGCCAAAACCATTAACAAGTACTTGGGCGATGATTTTATTGTCCGCTCAAGTATTGGTCATGTCCGTGATTTGCCAGTGGGCGCAAGCAAAAGTACGAAGAAGCCAGCCGCAAGCAAAAAAGATGACAGTCTGAGCAAAGAAGAGAAAACCCAGCAAGCATTGGTACGGCGCATGGGCGTCGACCCTGAGCACGATTGGGCGGCAGTCTATGAAGTGCTGCCAAACAAGACTAAGGTTATTAAAGAGCTAAAAGCCTTAGCCAAGGACGCCGATAAAATCTATCTGGCAACGGATATGGATAGAGAAGGGGAAGCGATTGCTTGGCACCTAAAAGAAGTCATCGGCGGCCCAGACAGCAAATATGAGCGCGTGGTCTTTAATGAGATTACCAAATCCGCGATTCAAAATGCCTTTAAGCAACCATCAAAGCTCGATATCGACCGCGTCAATGCCCAGCAAGCGCGGCGCTTTTTGGACCGCGTGGTTGGCTTTATGGTGTCGCCGCTACTGTGGCAAAAAGTGGCTCGCGGTTTGTCAGCAGGCCGCGTGCAGTCGGTCGCTATGCGTTTGGTCGTCGAGCGTGAGCATGAAATCCGCGCCTTTACCCCAGAAGAGTACTGGCAAATTCATGCTGACACCCACGTTGCTAATAGCAAAACCAAAAAATCTACAGACGCCGAGCAAGATGCGATTCGACTAGAAGCAACTAAACAAGGTGGTAAAACGCTTAAATTGTTAAACAAAGAGCAGACCGATAAAGTCCTAGAAGTGCTAAAAGCAAGCGACTTTATCGTCACAGAGCGTGAAGAAAAGCCCACGCAGTCACGCCCAAGTGCACCGTTTATCACCTCGACTTTGCAACAAGCCGCCAGCACGCGGCTAGGCTTTTCGGTTAAAAAAACCATGATTTTGGCGCAGCGTCTATACGAAGCTGGTCATATTACTTATATGCGTACTGACTCGACTTTCTTGTCTGGTGATGCATTAGCTGCCGTACGTGGCTATATCGACGACAGCTATGGCGCAAAATATGTGCCAGAAAAGCCGAATTTCTATGGCAATAAGCAAAGCGCACAAGAGGCGCATGAGGCGATTCGTCCGTCTAACGTCAATATGAAATCAACCCAGTTAAAAGGGGTTGAACGTGATGCCATTCGTCTATATGAGCTGATTTGGCGTCAGTTTGTTGCTTGTCAGATGACGCCTGCAAAATACTTATCCGTGAATTTATTTGTTGCGGCAAGCGATGTTGAGCTAAAAGCACGCGGTCGTACGTTGGTGTTTGATGGCTTTACTAAAGTCATGCCACCAGCCAAGACTGACGATACTTTGCTTCCAGATGTTAAAAAAGGCGATAAATTAACGCTCGATAAGCTTGATCCGAGTCAACACTTTACCAAGCCGCCACCGCGCTACACAGAGGCAAGCCTTGTCAAAGAGCTTGAGAAAAAAGGCATTGGTCGTCCATCAACTTATGCTTCTATCATCTCAACCATTCAAGACCGTGGTTATGTGAAGCTTGAGAATAAGCGCTTATTTGCCGAAAAAATGGGCGATATCGTCACCGATAGATTGACGGCAAGTTTTCCTGATTTGATGGATTATACCTTTACCGCTGCGCTAGAAGACAAGCTTGACCATGTTGCCGAAGGCGATACCGACTGGAAAGATGTCCTCGATAATTTTTATGGCGACTTTAAAAAGACCCTCGACCGTGCCAAAGAAAAAGACGGCATGCGCCCAAATGATCCAACCGATGTGCCAGACGTGCACTGCGATATTTGCGATCGTCCGATGCAGCTGCGTACGGGTTCAACGGGTGTGTTCTTAGGTTGTACGGGCTATAACTTGCCGCCAAAAGAGCGCTGTAAAGGTACTAAAAACTTGATGCCAGTTGAAGCGTTTGCCAATCTTGATGATGGTGACAGCGATGATGAAGCAGCTGAAGTCAAGGATTTGATGGAGAAAAAGCGCTGCCCGAAATGCGGTACGGCGATGAATGGCTATATCGTCGATGGTGGGCTTAAGCTGCATGTCTGCGGTAATAACCCGGATTGCGACGGCTATATCCTAGAAGAAGGTAAGTTTGAGGTACCGGGTTCAGATGCGCCAACCATCGACTGTGACAAATGTGATGGGCAAATGGAGCTAAAGACGGGGCGTTTTGGGCCATACTTTGCATGTCAGAAATGTGATAACACCCGTAAAGTGCTTAAAACGGGTGAAGCAGCGCCGCCGCGTATGGAGCCAATTCATATGCCGGAGCTAAAATCGACCAAGCATGATGATTACTTTATCCTACGTGAAGGGGCGGCTGGGATGTTCTTAGCGGCATCTAAATTCCCAAAAGTACGCGAGACCCGTCCACCAAAGCTGGCTGAGCTACGCGAAATCAAAGATAAGATGGAAGATAAGTTCCAGTATCTATTTGCAGGTCCAGACGAAGACCCAGATGGCAATCCAACCATTTTGCGCTGGTCGCGGAAGAAAAAAGAGCAGTATATCGGCTCTGAAAAAAACGGTAAGGCCACGCGTTGGGGCCTGTATTGGCGTAATGGTGAATGGGTAGAAGAGTAAAACCTTTTGCCTTTAGATAAATAATGTATAGCCATAAAAAAACCTCTTAGATAATCTAAGAGGTTTTTTTGCTGTTAACTTTTAGGCTATTAGTTCTTCTCGATGATACCGCAAGCAACGCGCTCGCCTGAATTACCCGCTGGCTGACTCTTATAATCATCAGCACCGCTATGGACGATAAAGGCTAAACGGTTAACACTGTATTTACCCGCATCAGCGGTAGAGATTTTCTTATTCACATAGTTGATAGTAGCAACGCCATTCGCATCGGCGGTTAAGTTCGGCAAATCTCCTGGATGACCATTCATATCATCAGGATGAGAGTGCGGTTTTTTGTCTGGATTAAAGTGACCACCAGCCGCTTTACCCATATCGGCACAGCTACCGGTTTCATGAATGTGCAATGCCACAGTCTTACCGGGCTGCAAATTCATTAGCTTACCGTAAACTTGGACACCGCCATCGACTGGGCGTAAAAATACTTGACCCACTTCGTTCTTATTGCCAGCGACTGCATTGATGGTAGATTTTAGTGCAGGTTGGCTCAGTGGATTGCCCGTGTGCATTTGACCTTCTACCGTTTGGCAACCTGTCATCGCTAGAGCTGAACCACATAATAACGCACTTGCAAGCATCGTCTTATTCATTATTATCTCCATTTATATTTATTTGTTGTGATAAATTTCTGTTATTTATCAAAATACTCAAACATTGCTCAATGTCGCAATCAGTATAGCCAAGGTTTAAATATAACTATTCATCAAATGCGCAACAATCAGTTAATAAATGTAAATAACGTATGCGTTTGAAAAAGGTTTACAGCGTTTTCTTTACTTCGTTTTGCCAAACTAAGGTTTCGCCTGTTGCCATCGTTTGCAATAAATTATAACGAGGCATATCGGTCTGATTATCTGCTGTTGGCGATGTTGGCTGTGAGGGTTGTAAGCTTAATGTTAGCTGACTGCTGCTATTACGCATCAAATCAAACAAAGCGGACTCGATTCTATTGCCTGTCTCACCGCAGCCCATTACAGTACTAATAATAGTGCCGACTTTGAAAGTATTATCATTGAGTAAAAAATAAGGCGCGTGCGAGCCGTTACAGCCTGAGCTAAAGGATGCGTACTGATTGTTAGGCCAACTTTCAAAGCTCGCTGAAATAGGGTGATCGGGGTGATAAAAATTGCCCAAAGGTTTTCTAGTTAATTCCCCTTTCGCATCATAAGTATTCCTGACGGCACTCACCAGCGTCCAATGATACTGCTCTAATAACTCGTTAGTAATGGGCAATCCAGCGGGAGTTGCTAATGCTTTAGGCGAACCTATAAAAATTAAGCGATTACCATTTTCGATATTAAGTGCCAAACGTTTAGGGGCAGCTTGTATGGCGACTGGCGCTGATTGTGATGTTAAATGTGAAGTTGGCAATAACTCAAAATTAAGCCTAACAGGTGCGTACTTAACAAATAACGATTGAATACTATTATCCTCTTTAATTGCAGTATGAGTATTATTGTCGTCATGACAAGTTGTGGGTACTTTAGTAAGATGAGAATAATAGGGATAAGGCGGCGCGGACAGCGCATGAAAATCCATTCTATAATGCTCACAGACTTGATGCAGACTTATTGAACTGGGTTCTATTGCTAAGGTAATCGGTGCAAAATTTTCGATATCGGCTATGTTACCGTTTTGATGAATTACTTGCGCCAATTGCCAGTCATAATGAGCTACCCATTGCATTACTTGTGATTCACTTATGACAGACTTGTCAGTAGGATGGATGGTGTTGACAGTTGTATTGTCTACTGTATCCGTTTGTTGAGGGCTTTTAATAGGTATGGACTGACAGCCTATTAGCGCTACCGGAAGCGAAACAGCGAGCAATAAGGATAGAGTTAAGCGCTTTAAAATCAGGTGGTTTAACATTATGGCTATTACCAAATAAACATTTGTATAAAATATAGCACAGGGTTTTAACCAGATTGTTTTTTATTATTACCAAAAAAAGCCGCCCATCATGACGATGAGCGGCTCTTTAATTTGTAAGACTAGATTAGTAACTAATCAGATTAGTTATGCAGCGCCTTGCCTGAGGTTTTATCAACCGTGACCTTTGCAGGTTTTAGCGGTACTGGCATACTGACTAACGCTGCTTTTAATATCTCATCAATTGTCGCCACTGGCTGAATGGTCAAGCCTTCTTTGACGTTATCAGGGATATCGGCCAAGTCGCGCTCGTTACTCTCTGGAATCAAGACATGCTTGATGCCACCGCGATGCGCAGCAAGTAGCTTCTCTTTGAGGCCACCGATGCGTAGGATTTTACCGCGTAAGGTAATCTCACCTGTCATCGCAATATCTGGACGAATAGCAATGCCAGTTAAGGCAGAGACTAGCGCTGTGGTGAGCGCACCACCAGCCGATGGTCCGTCTTTTGGGGTCGCGCCTTCGGGCATGTGCACGTGGACGTCAGTGGTTTTAAAGGTCTCGTAATCAATCCCTAAGCTATCACCGCGAGCGCGGACGACGCTCATGGCAGCGCGAATCGACTCTTTCATCACATCGCCAAGTGACCCTGTAAAGCTCAGCTCGCCTTTACCTTTCATAGCTACCGCTTCGATGGTTAATAACTCGCCACCGACTTGTGTCCAAGCAAGACCAGTCACACGACCAATCTCAGGCTCTTCTTCTGCTAGACCGTAGTCGTACTGATGCACACCTAAATAGTCATCGATATTTTTGTCATCGACTACTACCAGCTCGCGTTCTGCTTTCTTCGGAGCACGTGCACCATGGGTTTCAACCGAGCCGCGTACCACTTTACGGCAGATTTTATTGACTTCACGCTCAAGATTACGCACACCTGCTTCACGCGTATAGCTACGTACGATGCTGTGCAATGCCGCTTCGACGATTTCAATTTCACCTTCTTTAAGGCCATTATTTTTAATCGCTTTTGGTACAAGGTATTTCTGCGCAATATTGACCTTTTCTTCTTCGGTATAACCCGGTAGACGAATGACTTCCATACGGTCAAGCAAGGCTGGCGGAATATCCATGCTGTTGGCGGTACAGATAAACATCACTTGCGATAAATCTAAGTCCATATCAAGATAATGGTCGTTAAAGGTATCGTTTTGTGATGGATCTAGCACCTCTAACAATGCTGACGCTGGATCGCCGCGGAAGTCTTGCGCCATCTTATCGATTTCATCCAATAAAAATAGCGGGTTTTTGACTTCGACTTTCGCCAATGACTGGACGATTTTACCCGGCATCGCGCCGATATAAGTACGGCGATGACCACGGATTTCTGCTTCATCGCGGACACCACCAAGCGCCATTCGCACAAATTTACGGCCAGTAGCACGGGCTATCGATTCACCCAATGAGGTTTTACCGACACCCGGAGGGCCCACTAAGCAAAGAATCGGACCGCGTAGTTTTTTCACCCGTGACTGTACGGCAAGGTATTCTAGGATGCGGTCTTTCACATCTTGCAAGCCATAATGGTCTTCGTCTAAGACGGTTTTCGCTTTATCTAAATTGATAGACACTTTGGTCGTCGCATTCCACGGCGTATCCAAAATCCATTCAATATAATTGCGCACCACTGATGATTCACTCGATGCAGGCGGCATCATTTTAAGTTTTTTTAGCTCTTGCTCGGCTTTTTTGCGCACATCTTCTGGCAAATCAGCTTCTTCTAGACGCTGCTCGAGCTCAGCCACGTCATCTTCGGCATCGAACGCGCCGTTGTTCATATCTGACAGCTCGTTTTTGATGGCTTTCATCTTCTCGTTTAAGAAATACTCGCGCTGATTGTCTTCCATTTGCTGACGCACGGCATCTTGGATATCTTGCTCGATATTTTGCTCAGCGCTCTGCTTAACGAGATATTCGGTCAAGGTATTGATATGGGTTTTGATATCATCTTCTTCTAAGAACGACTGCTTAATATCCAAATCCATTGACACGCGGGTTGAGATAAAATACACCAGCTCAAGCAAATCATCGATACGTTTTGCCACGCGGGTTAGCTCACGGGCATTACGCAGGCGTGCATCGGCATAGCCTTCAAACAATGTCGTTAGGGCTTGAATGGTGTTTTTTTGTTGGCTCTCACTCATGCTGATATCGAGATTAGCACGCGTAAAGCTTGCCATCAATAGCTTGTCATGATTTTCAATATTATCAACACGCGCACGGTATTGACCTTCGATCAAGACTTTGATGCAATTCTCATCGCTATCATGCGGCATAGTGCTGACGATGCGGCACACCGTTCCGTACTGATACAAGTTATCTTGATCAATATCTTCAGTTAGCGAGTCTTTTTGCGCCACGACCAATACTTTATTGCCATACTCGGCCTGTGCCAATTCCACGGCTTTTACCGACGGCGCACGGCCGACAAATAAGGCAATTTGCATATGCGGATAAACAACCACATCGCGCAATGCCAGTAGCGGCAGATAGTGTTCTTCGCCATCTTTAGCCTTAACGTTTTCAGCATCGTCTTTAATAGTTTCAGACGCCGAGACGTTTTCTAAAGTATCGTTTGATGAAGTGTTTAGCGCATTATCATCAGCAACGTTAGATGAAACGTCGACATCGATGTCGATATTGTCTTGGGCAATTTTATGTTCACTCATATATTCTTCCTCGTTCACCAGACTTGTAAAGTCAAGTTAGTGGTTCATGTTTAGATAAATGGTGCTGCTAAATGAAATTGCAAGGCTATATGACGAGCCGTTATGACAATATTGCGTCTTTATTTGCATTTCCTTATATGTCTGCCAGGTTCTGCGCGTGGGTTTTTTGAGCAAAATCAGGTAAACTGACGCGCGTCTTAACCGCTGCGTTCAAATAGTAATGGTATAAATTGAGGTGTGGGTTAAAACGTGAGGGCGAAATAAATAGGTCGGCAATGTGATAATAGCGTGCCAATAGTCAATAGCAGATAGTCAATAGCGGACCAAAAAACATAGGGTAAGGGGCGAGAATATGACCATCAATGCGGTGCTACTAGCGGTAGTCATCATGCTAGGCCTGTCTTTGGCGCGGGTACACGTGGTACTCAGTTTATTAATAGGGGCGTTGGCAGGCGGGCTGATTGCGGGACTTGGTATGACCGATACCTTAAATGCCTTTCAAGAAGGTATCCGTAATGGCGCGCAAATCGCCTTGTCTTATGCCTTATTGGGTGCTTTTGCGGTAGCGATTGCGCACTCAGGTTTACCGCAATCTTTGGCAGGAGCAGTCATCAAGCGCATTGATGCTGGCGGGGCAGGTATAGGAGCAGGTAGCATGATTAAATACATGCTGTTTGCAGGGCTCGTTACCATGAGCTGCTTTAGCCAAAATTTAATCCCGATTCATATCGCCTTTATTCCACTCCTCGTGCCGCCTTTATTGCTTGCCTTTAACCGCATGCACATCGATAGACGTCTGATTGCTTGTTTGATTACCTTTGGTCTTGTCACCACGTATATGTTTATCCCTTATGGATTTGGCGATATTTATCTTAATCAAATCATGCTTAAAAACGTCGGCGAAGCAGGCATTGATATCGCAAATATTTCTGTAGTTAAAGCAATGGCGATTCCAGCACTTGGTATGTTAGTTGGTTTGCTCACAGCGGTGTTTATTAGCTATCGCAAGCCGCGCCAGTATCAGCAGCTAGTAATTGATAAACAAGCTCATGATATGGTAAAGAGTGCGGTAGTAGAAAAAGACGCGTTAAGCAAAACAGCTGCCGATGCCCAAACGCAAAGCAAGATGAAAACTATCGTCGCGCTGCTCGCTATTGTTACCGCCTTTGTCGTACAGCTCTATACCGATTCATTATTGCTCGGCTCGATGTTTGGTTTTGGCGTGTTTATGGCAACGGGCGTGGTTAAGTGGCGCGATGCCGATACGGTCTTTAATGACGGTATCAAGCTGATGGCGATGATTGGCTTTATTATGATTACCGCGCAAGGTTTTGCCGAAGTGATGAAAGCGACTGAGCAAATTCAACCGTTAGTAGATGGCGCAGCGTCGTTGTTTGCTGGTAATAAAGCGATGGCTGCATTTATTATGCTATTAATAGGTTTGATTGTAACGATGGGGATTGGCTCATCGTTTTCGACCATTCCTATTTTGGCGGCAATTTATGTACCATTATGTATCTCTTTAGGGTTCTCACCTTTAGCAACCGTGGCGATTATTGGTACAGCTGGCGCGCTTGGTGATGCGGGCTCGCCTGCATCAGACTCGACGCTTGGACCAACCTCTGGTCTAAACGTTGATGGTCAGCATGACCATATTAAAGATAGCGTAGTACCAACCTTTATCCATTATAATATTCCATTATTACTATTTGGCTGGATTGCGGCGATGGTGCTTTAATCAATAATCTAAACTCTTGTAGTAGACATAAAAAAGGCGAGTGACTTTATAACCATTCGCCTTTTGTGATTTTTTATAAAAGTCATGTAGGGTGCGCCTAGCGCACTGAAGAAGATGTCAATCTCGGCTATTGGTGCGCTGAGCACACCCTACAAATTGTTCGCTATCATTCATTTGCCACCGTTATTATCACCCTCATCAAAATCTTTAATCTCACCATTCAAACCACTCAAAAATGCATCACTGTCAGCCATCAGCTCATTCAAGCGTTCCTCATTAACCACCTTTGCTAATTCGTCGGAGCTAAAGGCTTGTTCTTGACTGTAGTAGAGCTTCTCTCTAGCGTCATCATTTCCCAATGCTCGTAAGTACGTATCAACACTATCAGCGCTAGATGCTTTGTCATGGCGGCTTGTAATCTGATTTCGTTTAAACCACCTCAAGCCACTTGGTGTTATCAAACCATCTAACGGTACATCCCACGCTTGACGTTGTAACTGCTCAACTACTTGAAAGTCGTAGCACCAGCCAATTTTTAACGGTTTTTTTAACCCTGCCTGATGGCTTTTGCCAAGCGTTGTATCATAAAAACCGCCACCCATGCCCATACGATTGCCATTTTTATCAACCGCCACGAGCGGACAAATAATCGCATCTAACTCACGCGCCCAAAGTAACCTGCGATGATGGTTTTGCTTCATACCTAAGCTATGGATACGTGACGGGACATTCAATAGTTTTTTATGATAAATAGGCACAAAGCGCAGACGTTTAACATCATTACCATTTCTAGCACGACCGAGCGAACCTACAACCGGCAAATAAGGTAAATAGCCTAAGCGCCTACACCAATCGAGCAGTGGCTGAGTGGGCAGCTCACCAAAGCCATCATAATATAAGCCAATACGCGCACGTGGTGGTAAGCGTTGTTGCAATTTAATTAAATGCAAGCTTGCCATACGCGCGTCTTGTCTACGTTCGCCGTCCGTTAGCTTACGGCGCTGGCGGGTAAATTGTCGTCTAGGCGGATTACTTAAGCTATCAGCGGTTTTGATATCGTTTTTAGAGTGAGCGTCATCATTCGCTAACTCAGGTAACGAGTCAGATAATGAGGTAGCAGATTGTTGTTGGCTGGTGTTTTTAGACATCAGTTAGCCTCACGGACTTGGAGAAATTTGTCATAAGTCATGCTATCATAACGCCACTTTACAGCGTATTTTCCTTTATGTGCAGCGTGTGTTGCACTTTTTTCAAAGCAGCTATAAAACAAACCATCAAAGAGGGTAGTTATGTCGACACAGAATCAGGCAACTCGTACCGAAAAAGATACCATGGGCAACGTGGAAGTCCCAGCTGACGCTTATTGGGGTGCGCAAACTCAGCGTAGCCGCGAGAACTTTAAAATTGGTGGCGAGACGTTGCCACGTCCGATGATTGAAGCAATGGCATTAGTGAAAAAAGCCGCTGCCATTACCAATGCCAGCCTTGAGCGTATCGAAGGCGATAAGCGCGACTTAATCGTGCAAGCTGCTGACGAAGTCATCAACGGCGGTCTAACCGATCAGTTCCCATTGGTGGTATGGCAGACAGGTTCTGGCACCCAGTCAAACATGAACATGAACGAAGTATTGGCCAACCGTGCCAACGAAATCGCAGGGAACGCGCGCGGCAGCTACAAGCCAATTCACCCGAATGACCATGTTAACCATGCACAGTCTACCAACGATAGCTTCCCAACCGCGATTCGTGTTGCTGCTGCGCGTCAGATCAATAGCCTGCTTATCCCAGCGGTAAAAGCATTGCGCGATACGTTAGATGCTAAAGCCAAAGAATTCAATGACATCGTTAAAATTGGTCGTACGCATTTGCAAGACGCCACGCCTTTGACCCTAGGTCAAGAATTTAGCGGTTATGTCAGCCAACTTGACCATGCATTAACGCGTATCGACAACGCTCTACAAGGTCTGTATGAATTGCCACTAGGCGGCACTGCGGTTGGTACAGGTCTAAACGCCCATCCTGATTATGCGGTAAAAGCGGCTGAGCAATTGGCTGAATTAACAGGCTTACCGTTTGTCACTTCACCAAATAAATTTGAAGCGCTAGCCGCTCGTGATGCCGAAGTGTTTGCTTCTGGCGCACTCAAAACCCTAGCTGGCAGCCTAAATAAAATCGCTAACGACGTACGTTGGCTCGCATCAGGTCCTCGCTGTGGTCTAGGTGAATTGACCATTCCTGAAAATGAGCCAGGCTCATCTATCATGCCGGGTAAAGTAAACCCAACCCAATCAGAAGCAATGACCATGGTCGTCGCGCAAGTGATGGGTAATGATGTCACTATCAGCATGGCTGGCGCGTCAGGTAACTTTGAGCTGAACGTTTATAAGCCAGTAATTGCCTTTAACTTATTGCAATCTATCAAACTACTTGGTGATGCATGCAACAGCTTTAACGAAAATTGTGCGGTTGGTATCGAGCCAGTCAAAGAAAAAATCGATGACTTCTTGCATAACTCATTGATGCTAGTGACTGCGCTTAACCGTCATGTTGGTTATGAAAATGCGGCGAAAATCGCTAAGACGGCTTATAAAGAAAACAAAACCTTGAAACAAGTGGCGATTGAATTGGAGCTGTTAACTGAAGCGCAGTTTGATGAATGGGTAACCCCTGCTGATATGGTACATCCTTCTTAAGTCATAAAATAAATAAAGACCTGCTCTGGTGTTAGACTCGCTTAATGTACGACAGATGCAATTCGCGCTCATCTTCCTTGTAGCAGGGTTATATTTTTTCCACTGAGAAGTCAGTTATAAAAAAGACCTTGCCATCGGTTATAAACGGATGGGCAGGGTCTTTTTTTTGTCTATGAATTGAAGCACCTACATCGCGCGCAATAATGTCTTACGCTCAAACAACAAGCAAACCAATACTTATAACAGCGCCAACAAAAATTTTGCTTATAATGAGTGCATAGATGAGAGCTCGCAATGAAAATCTTAAAAAAATTTAAATCACGGCAAAGGCAATAAGAGCGAACAATCAGACTAACTACAAATAGTTCGCCGCTAATGTCCATATTTCTCTTATCTATGACCATTCTATTTATATCATTGAGGTAATTTATGAAAAAGTTAACTGCCGCTCTATCATCAGCTGCTATTATGATAGCGATGTTTGGTTCTGGTTCTGCCATGGCTTACTCGGACCAAGTGATGGAACCAGGCGAGAGTTATGATACCGCTGTTAAAATCAGACAAGTCAACTATACTTGCCAAAGTAACAAGAAAGTGAGCGTGATTTACGGTTTTAATAAAGAGTATTTACCGACCTTTGCAGAAGCCAAGCTAAATGGTAAAAAAAGATTTTTACCGATTAACTTAGGTCGTTCTGACAATGTTGATACCGTGTTTGGTGATGAAGACAATTTTAGTATTATGACGGGCGCGCTGCGTTTGAATAGCTATCACAAATCTTCGGCTAATATCCAAAACGCTAAGAGTGAAATCCTTTATAAAGGCTGTAATGTTGCTTCTATCAGAAAGCTTAAAGGCTAGTTTTTAGCGGGTTAATAAATTTAGAGAATTGAAAAGATCTTGTCACATTGTCTGGCAAGGTCTTTTTTTTTGGGTTTCTGGATTTAGTGTGGAAGATAAGGATAGCCGCTGCAATCAGGGCTAAAACTTGCCTCAATGAAAAACACCTAATTGGTGCGCAAGGCGACTCTCTGTGCTATTTACATATCTTTATTGACGTTTATCGATTATCGATATACTATAAGAAATTGCACTACAACTTATTTTAAAAACATAAATAAAGAGTATTGAGACTTATATGATCGTTAATTTCAAATGTAGTGACACTCAAACTCTTTTTTCTACTGGAAAAACAAAGCGTTGGTCTGCCATTAAAAACGTTGCGGAGCGTAAATTACTACTGTTAGATAGTGCAACTATGCTTGAAGACTTAAAAGCACCACCCGGTAACCGACTAGAAGCTTTGCATGGTGACAGAGAAGGTCAGCATAGCATTCGCATTAATTCGCAGTGGCGACTATGCTTTTTTTGGACAGAGCACGGCGCTACAGATGTAGAAATTATCGATTATCATTAATCTAGAATCTAGCAACAATAAGAGATAGAGAGAAACTCATGACTAAAAACGGTATGCGCCCAATTCATCCTGGTGAAGTATTACGAGAAGATTTTCTTAAACCGCTCGATATGAGTGCAAATAGCCTAGCAAATAAGCTTGGCGTTACTCCTGCACGTATTAACGAAATTGTACGTGAGAAGCGAGGTATAACAGCAGATACAGCTTTGCGTTTAGCTAAGTACTTTGATGGTAGCGCTCAGTTTTGGCTGAACCTACAATCCACTTATGAGCTACGTTTGGTCGAGACGGATGACTTGGACTTCTTAGATAGTATTGAACCTATTGAATATGCTTAATATTTATTGGTGCACAATGTGATACCCTGCAATTTAGCTCATTTCAAAACAAAAAAAAGCCGAGCAAAATGCTCGGCTTTTTCTATCACCTTTCTAAAACTCTAGAACTTGTAAAGCAACCCTAACGTCGTCGTTGCATCTGTCCGCGAGTCAACCATTGGGCTGTCATATTGCTCATTTGGCAGATAGCTTAAGCTTTGATTGGCAAATCCTGCCCAGCGCTCATTAAAGTCATAGTTGGCACTGATATTGATATAAGGGTTTAAGCTATTATTTGACTCATAAGCAGCGACGCCTGTCTTCGCTGACTCTTGATCGCTAACGCCATAATAATAGTTATTGTAATCAGCATCATGATATTCAAAGCCGATGCTTGGATAGACGGTCAGCTTATCTTTAGTGATTTTGGCAAGATAGGTTAAGCGCGCTGTATTACCACCACTTTTATCTAACACATCGGTGGCGACTTGCAGGCGAAAACCACCCACAGGCGTACGACGCAGATACGATAGACCAGCAGCGGCCGAAGTTTTACGCTCATCAAGACCTTGCAGCGCACCCGTGGCATCGTCAGGGTCGAACTCACTGCCATCAAGCTGCGCATAAGCGGCTAGCTGGTTGGTGCCATCATTAATGATGTACGCGCCAGCCTGCGCACCGCGTGCATAGATTCTGTTGTTATCATAAAACACACCCGGCAATACTTTTATGTCGGTGCTGTCTTCCAAATCATAAGCCGACTTGACTGCCATAACGTTGACGCCGACGCTTAAAATGGCATCTTTATCAGTCGGTAAGTTGTTTTTAAACAGTGCGGCATTAGAGATGCTGGCGACGCCAAATAGGGCAGTGGCGGTCAATGCGCTAAGGGCAGTGCGCGTCAATAGATGAGATAGCGCTGATGATTTACACATGATTTGTTCTCATAAGTGGGTGGGATAAATGATAAAAAAAAGCGTTGACAAATATAATAATAAATAAGTCTGACGTTTTACTCAATGGCCGCTAGCACTTGTAGTATTTGCTGGTGAATATCTTGCCACCACCATGTAAAACCAATGCTGATAAGCAGCATCACTAACCACGGCAATAATTGCCAAATAAGCGTCGATTTGGTCGCTGTTTGTTGTTCCTTAACTTTGCCGTGATTAAGGCTAGGGTGATTGGCATAGCTATCTAAGGGTAAGTTTACAGCAGAGTCGTGACTAAAACTGCGGTTATTATCAAAATTTCCATCATTGTCAAAGCCAGGAGAATTGATATAAGTAGTCTGATAAATGTCTTGCGCTCGGCTAGGAATATTTTGTAGCGTCGCAGCTAAACGCTGACGGTAGGCAATGGCAAACGCTAATGCAATCACCAATCCTGTGACCGCGCCGCCAATATGACCGGCATTATCAATCCCCGGTACGGCAAAGCCATATACCAAATTGATGCCCATAATAATGATCAGGCTTTTCAGATTGAGCACCATGCCATTGACTGATATTTTAAACAGCGCGGCTATCAATAGCGCGGCACCGATACCCATGATACCGCCAGACGCGCCCGCTGATAGCCCAGGTTGACCAGTACCATCCAGAATACCTTGCCACGTGACATAATTGTTTAGTAAGTTGCCACCGATAGCCGCTAATAAAAACAGTGCCAAAAATTTCGCTGAACCAAACATCGGCTCGGCAATTTGCCCAAAGAAATACATGGCAAAACCATTAAACAATAAATGCATCAGACCGATGTGCAAAAAGGCACTACTTGCCAAGCGCCATGGTTCATTATCCATGGTATAGGGCAGAGCATTGGCGCCCCATTTTAGCAATGCTTCGGTCGATGGATTGTTGGCATCGACGCCGCTCAGCACCTGCATGATAAATAAGCCGATAAAGCTGATTAATAGCAAAGTGGTGACGGGCGCGGTTTTTAATAATTGTTGAATGGTCATAAACGCAAATTATCAATAGTAAATGATGAGTAGAGTATAAAGGCTAGGGTTAGGGCGTGTCACCTCTAAGTGGGTTATAGACGATTCAACTGCAAAACGATATAGGGTTGCTAAAATAAATTTTTCGAAGCCTCTGGAGTGCGAAGCACACAGCAAGCAAGGAAAATTTATTCTAGCAGCATGCTATTTTGAACATATCCTTTTTATATCGAACTGAATATATCAATATTTAATAAAGCTAGACTGTTTAATAAGGACTGGCTTTTTAATAAGCATGAGTTTTAAGATTCTCATAAGTGCCTTTAACCAAAATGTCATCCGTCACTTGATTGATATCGGTATGACCACAAAACGCCATGCTGATATCACACTCGTTATAAATAAGCTCTAGCGCACGGCGCACACCATCTTCGCCATAAGCACCAAGCCCATACAAAAACGCGCGACCAATCATTGTACCATTGGCGCCTACAGCGAGTGCTTTGAGCACATCTTGACCGGAGCGAATACCACTATCGAGCCAAATCTCGATATTGCTATTTTCCGCTCGTACCGCTTGCACGATATCAGCGAGCGCGGCAATGGAAGACAACGCCCCATCAAGCTGACGGCCGCCATGGTTTGAGACGACGAGCGCATCGGCACCGCTACGGGCAGCCAAAATGGCATCTTCAGGTTCCATGATACCTTTGATAATCAGCTTACCGCCCCACATCTCTTTAATACGCGCGACATCATCCCAGCTTAGCGCTGGGTCAAACTGTTCGGCCGTCCACGCCGAGAGCGATGATATATCCTCGACGTTTTTGGCATGGCCGACGATATTGCCAAAGGTACGTCGTCTAGTGCCGAGCATATTCATGCACCATTGCGGCTTGGTCATCAGGTTTAGTATATTGGCAAGGGTAGGTTTTGGCGGCGCAGAGAGACCGTTTTTGATGTCTTTATGCCGTTGACCGAGGACTTGTAAATCCGCGGTTAAGATAAGTGCGGAACAATTGGCAGCCTTAGCGCGGCGAATCAGATTTGCCATAAATTCTTGGTCGCGCATCACATAGAGCTGAAACCAAAACGGCGCACTGGTGTTTTCTGCCACATCTTCGATAGAGCAGATACTCATGGTTGAAAGCGAGAAGGGCACGCCAAATTTCTCCGCTGCCCGTGCGGCGTGAATCTCACCATCGGCCCACATCATGCCAGTAAAGCCAGTTGGGGCGATAGCAACGGGCATTTTGACTTTTGAGCCCAGCATGTCAGTGGCAAGCGAGCGCCCTTCCATATTGACCAATACCCTTTGGCGCAATTTAATACGGTCAAAGTCAGTTTCATTATTGCGATAAGTGGTCTCAGTCCATGAGCCCGAATCGATGTAATCATAAAACATGCGTGGTACTTTACGCTCGGCAACACGGCGCAAATCCTCAATTTCCGTTATTTTTTTTAAATCTTTCATAAGTTTCTCATTATTATCATTTTTTACGTTGTCTGTTTTATGACGCTACTAATAATTGCTGCAAATCCAATACTGAAAATGGATAATCCAAGCGTTTTGCTGGCGTCAATATCACAGGAATGGTGGTTGCAAATTCCATCATCAGCGCCTCATCAAAATCAGCAATGTCGACATACTGATAGCTTATCGGCTGCACCGCTTGAAACTGGGCGAGTAGCTGCTCAGCGACGTCACAAAGATTACAGCCAGTTGTGCCAAGTAGCCACCATTTATCTTGATTTTCAGCCGTACTAAGATTGGAATTGGCGGCAATCATACGCGCCCGTAGCATTGCTATCGTATTATCATTATCCATATTTACGCTCTTGTTCTTATGTCTGTTTATCCTATTTATCGCCAAGCGTTAGTTTTAAATTTTTAAAGAAAAATATTCGTAGCACTTGGCAGTATTTACATAATAAAGAAATAGGGTAAATAATGACAGCGATTGTGAGATTAGGTAAGATGACCTGCTATCTATGATTAGCGCGTTAGTGTTAACAGTTTATTATGTTGACTATTTTTTAACCACTCGGATATCGCTCGCATGGCAAGTTTTGGCAAATTTCTCAAACGCTTATTATTGGCATTTATGTTGTTGGTGGTGGCATTCCATATATTGGTCGCAGGTCTGCTACTGATTTGGAAGACCCAGCCAATTAATAACAGCATGTTTATGCTAACCCACCGTTTAACGGGTGGTACGGTCACGCAGACGTGGGCGGAATACGACGCCATTGCCAAATCTGCCAAACAAGCGGCAATTGTCAGTGAAGATTCGACCTTTAGTCAGCATAACGGCTTTGATATGAAAGGTATCGAGGCGGCGCGTAAAAAGAACGAAGCAACGGGCAAAATGTCAGCGGGCGGCTCTACCATCACCCAGCAATTGGCCAAAAACTTATTTCTCACCTCGCATCGCTCTTATACCCGTAAAGCCGAGGAAGCGATTATCACCGTAATGATAGAAACGCTATGGGATAAACAGCGCATTTTGACCGCTTATCTCAATGTGGCCGAGTTTGGCAATGGCATTTACGGCATCGAGGCGGCCGCCCAGCATTATTTTGATAAGTCAGCGGCCAATCTAAACCGTGACGAATCGGCTTTACTCATCGCCATGTTGACCAATCCAAAATACTATGAAGGTCATCAAAGTGACAAACGCTTGCGCAATAAACAACGTATTATTAAAAAACGCATGAAAAATGCCGTCTTACCGCAATCCGCTTAGAAAACGATTGGCTTAGAATGTAATTAGCTTAAATTGACGGTTGGCATTAAATAGCGTTCATAAAAAGTAAAAGATGACGGCATATCGATCACGTAAAGGATTAAAAAGGTGGCAGAGATGGTTAATAAGCAAAATAACGATCATGAAATTAACGATAGTATTGATGTTAGTACAAAAACGGATAGTGAACTCAGCACGAATCTGGTCAAAACAGAAGAAGAGCTAACGGCAAGCTCGACCAAGAGCTTGAGCGAAATAGATTGGCAGCGTTTCGACGATGGCAGCTATTCGCCGAGCAGCTATATCAATCGCGATTTGTCATTGTTGCAGTTTCATCTGCGGGTGCTGGCGCAGGCCGCCAGTCCGCGCCATCCTTTGTTAGAGCGCTTGTTTTTCCTCATTATATTCTCTTCCAACATGGATGAGTTTTTTGAGATTCGGGTCGCCGGTATCATGCAAAAACTCAATATGGGTGATGTCTCAACCAGCGCTCATGGTATGCGCCCAAGCGAGGTGCTCAGAGAAATCTCTGCTGTCACTCATAAAGCCATCAGCGAGCAATACCGCATTTTAAATGAAGATATCCTGCCAGCCCTTGCCCAAGAAGACATCCGCTACTTAAAACGTGATGAGCTAACTCCTGAGCAATCGGCGTGGATGAAGCAGTATTTTACCGAGCAAGTTTCACCAGTCTTGACCCCGATTAGCATTGATCCGGCGCATCCGTTTCCGAGATTGGTAAATAAAAGCTTAAACTTTATCGCCACGTTAGAGGGCAAAGATGCCTTTGGTCGTGATATCAATCTCGCCATTGTACCAGCGCCGCGCAGCTTGCCGCGTGTCATTCGTTTGCCTGATGAGCTGACGGGTGGTAAAGAGCATCATGTGATGCTATCGGCGGTGATTCATGAGCATATCGGTGAGTTGTTCCCGGGGATGAATGTCACTGGTTGTCATCAGTTTAGACTAACGCGCAATGCCGATTTGGATTTGGCAGAGGATGTCGATGATATTGCCAAGGCACTAGAGGGCGAACTTGAAAACCGCCGCTTTGGCGACAAGGTGCGTTTAGAGGTCACTACCGATTGCCCAGCGCCGATTAGCGATTATTTGCTCAATGAGTTTGAGCTACATGACAATCAACTTTACCGCGTCAATGGGCCGGTGAACTTAACGCGCTTGCTGTTTGATTTTAATATCCCAGCGCTACGCTATCAGCCTTTTACCCATGTCGTACCTAAGCCGTTCCGCCGTGAAGTCGATAAGCTCGATAAAGCGACCAGCATGTTTGCCGCGATGCGTAAGAGCGATGTCTTGGTGCACCATCCGTTTCATGCGTTTTCACCGATTATCAATCTATTGTGGCAAGCAGCAAGTGATCCAAAAGTGCTCGCTATTAAGCAAACGCTATATCGTTCAGGCACCAATTCAGAAATCGTTAAAGCCTTAGCGGCGGCGGCGCGTAATGGTAAAGAAGTCACGGCGGTTATCGAGTTACGCGCCCGTTTTGATGAAGCCTCAAATATCGCGGTGGCTAATTATCTGCAAGAAGCGGGTGCGGTGGTGGTTTATGGTATCGTCGGTTACAAGACCCACGCCAAATTGATGCTTATCGTTCGCCGTGAAGACGATAAAATCCGTCGTTATGTGCATCTCGGTACGGGCAACTATCACGCGGCCAACGCCAAAGTTTATACCGATTATGGTTTATTTAGTGCCGACCCTGATATTTCAGAAGACGTGCACAAAATCTTCCAAGAGCTAACAGGCATGGGCAAACCGGCCAATCTAAAAAAACTCCTACATGCGCCGTTTACTTTGCATGAGAAGCTCATGAGTTTTATCGATGATGAAATTGCTCAAGCCAAAGCAGGCAAACGCGCTCATATTATCATCAAGGTCAATGCCCTGACCGAGCGCCGACTGATTGATAAATTGTATGATGCGTCGCAGGCAGGCGTTAAGATTGAGCTGATTTTGCGCTCCATGTGCTGCCTGCGCCCGCAAGTAAAGGATTTGTCCGAAAATATCACCGTCCGTTCTGTGATTGGGCGCTTTTTGGAGCATACGCGCATTTATTACTTTTATAATGCTGGCTATGAGCGCTTGTATTGCGGCAGCGCCGACTGGATGGACCGCAACTTATTCCACCGCGTTGAGGTGGCGTTCCCAATCGAAGACAAAAAGCTATTTAAGCAAATTTATCAAGATGGTTTAATCAACTATCTACAAGACAATACTCAGGCTTGGACGCTTGATGGTAATGGCGTTTGGCAGCAATTACAACCAGCGGCAGATGAAACACCGCATATCGCACAAGAGCATTTATTAAAGGTCATCAACGGCGTTGGCGAGACAACTTAGACTAGTTCTCAACAACCTTTTTCGATTCAATAAGCATTGAAAAATCCAAATAAAAACCAAGCATCTGTATTTATCGGATCTTGGTTTTTTTATTTAACAGCGCTTATAAAGTTGCGGAATAAATTACTAAAAAGTAGCGCACTAATGAAAAGCAAGTTACAAACTGTCGGCTAACCTCACATTTATTCACACATTGATACGGTAGTACACTGGTGAGCAGTCAAAAATTATTCTTATAATTAAGTTATACCTCGTCTCTGATAGACGACAGTCTATATATCAATAATTTCTAAAGAGCGAGCAAGGACAAGCTAATCATAGCTAACACAATTTTATTATAAATAAATTATAAATAAGAGGAATTGCACCATGAGTAATAGCAATAATGACACATCTGATGTAAAAAAAGCGGCAGAACAAGCAGATAGTCAACAAATCGAAAAAAACCTAACCGATAACAAGCAAGTCGATAAACCTGAAAATCTAAGCGAAGAGCAAAAAACGCCTTTTATCGAAGATGATTTGCGGACTGATAAATAATAAAACTAATCTGCTGCTCTACACCAAACGCGAGGGACACGCCATGAAAGACTTTACGCAACCTAATGATGAAGAACCGGTACTAATTGATGATCCAGCGGCATTAAAGCCAAAAAATCCTAAAGACAGTTACAAAGGTCGAAAGTACGAGCCGGATATTGATGGACCACAGCAGGAATCACAGGAAACCGATGAAGTATATGTAGACCCACGTAAAGAAGAGGATTTGCCACCCGGTGGTAAAAACGTTGCTGATTTAAACGCTTATGACTTGTCTCAAAAAAATAATGAGTAAATGTGAGAACGATAAGCGAATTTACCATAACGATAAAAATAATAATTTAAAAAACGATAAGGATATTATGATGCAAGCCAAAGATATGCCAACCAAAGATCCTGAATTAACTAAAACTCGTATTCAGGAGACTGATATTCGAGAAACCGCTATTACAGAGCATGAGGTGCATTCATCCGTCGCTTATGATGAAATCGAAGACAATACTAGAGTCAATAAAGGTACTGATACCTTTAAAGAAGGCGTGATACAAACAGAGCACGTAAACAAAAATGACAACCCTGCGCGCCAGCCAGATCGTCGCGATCAAGAAGGCAATGCCTTTGACGAAGGAGTAAATGAGCATACTACCGTGCCTGAAGCGGCCAAAAGTACCGGTATAAATGATTTGAATCGCTACGCCAATGTCGATAATGCGCAAACACGCGTGCTAAATCCTGATGAAAAAGATTTTTAATAGTTAAGGTTAAAGATACTTAGCGAGGCTAAGAGTGCTAGCAAGTATAGATATAGTAGATTCAATTTAAAAGTTTTATAGCGATACAGGAATGAATTTTGCGTAGCCTCTGTGAACACAGCAAGCCAGGAAAATTTATACCTGTATCGCTCCTGAACCTATAACAGTTTCACTTTTAATTGACTATAGCTATTTTTTATATACTAATAATTATAAAGAGAAGGCTTATGATTATACAAAATGACAAGAACGTTAATGCTACGGACATTAACGATAGGAAGGTTGATGTGCATCAGCAAAAGCTAAATCATCCAGGAAACAACCCCAATTTAAAGGATGCCGATGATAATAACGGTATTGTACCTGACGATGCCCTGCAAAAGGTCAATCCGGCAGAAGCAGAACGGTTGACGGATGACCACGATCCGCATCATGTGGTAAAAAAGCACAAACAATATGATACTTCGATAACTGAAAGCCATAAATAACGCTTGTTATTTATGAAAAGAATGAAAGATTGAATAACATAAGAATTTAGCAGTTTGTAATGTTGTTTTAGATTGCAGTATTCAAAAGGTTTAACCATTAGTGAGGTTTTACACGCTAACGGCTAAACCTTTTTTATTTCAAGTGAAAAGTAATAAGATGCTTAATTAACTAAGCAGGGTTACCACTATGAAAGCGTAGCTCGGTATCTGGACTTGATATCAGCTCTGCTTCAACTTCTTTAAAAAAGGCGACACGCTCGTCAATATTATCTTCAGCTAAAGACTGCGCCAATGCCAAATAATCTTCAAAATGGCGACTTTCTGATTTAAGTAAGTAGCGATAGTATTTCGCCAATCGTTCATCATCAATGACTTCCGCCAGCGCCGCAAAACGTTCACAAGAGCGCGCCTCGATAAATGCCCCAATAATTAAGACATCTACCATCGCGGCTGGCTCGTAGGTGCGTTTATGCTTGAGCATGCCTTTAGCATAACGTCCCGCACTCAAATACTTCCATGCTTGCCCGCGCTCATGCATGATGCCGAGCACTTGCTCATAATGCAGCATCTCCTCGCGTATCAATTGCGCCAATTTGCGCTGTAAGTCATAAGAAAACTCATAACGAAATATTAAATTCATCGCTGTACCTGCCGCTTTCTTTTCACAATTGGCATGGTCTTGAATGATTAACGGTAAATCAGCAATGGCTGCATTGACCCAAGCTTGGGTGGTACGCGCGCCTAAGAATTCATAAATAGGCAATAGGTCTACTTTTAGTGGCGTTCTTAATTGCGCGATGTCGACGCTGTCTTCTTGAGTACTGTCTTCTTGAGTACTGTCTTCATGATGATTTTCTTCGATTAAGGCTGCAAGGTTTTGGGTATTAATAGTCATAGTTTTATCAGATGTCATTAAGATTTATGGAGAAGTGGAATATTGAAAGTATTGATAAAATAGGTCTTTTAGTCGTAAATATGTTGTATAGCGTCTAGGGTGATTTTTACTCTGATATATTGTCGCTACATAAATAACCATGAGGCATAGGTTGCTGTTGTAATGATTACTTCCCGTTCATGGAAGTGATTGTCTAGATGGGTGCAAGCAAAGTATTTATGGTGTTTAAGGCTTATATCCTATAGGGTATCATTTATAGACAGCCTAAGTATTTACTTGATGAATGGTCTTTCCTTGTTTATTTCATTATTTGATAGTAGGATGAGATTTTGCTTTTAGGATATTTTGTCTTACTATTATTGTCAGTGAATAAATAACCAATCGATATTATATCAACTAATGATGCTAGCGCAAAAAGTAACGCTTAGCGCCCTAGCATTTGCTCAACACTGCTCTAAATAGTAGCAATATAGATAAGTAGCAATCCAGGATTAACACACTTCACGAACAGATAAGGATAACAATATGAGCCAGTCTTCTAACGCCAATCGTATTCAAAAGGGCATTCTTGCCATCGATAAGCAGATGTTCGATTTTATTGAAAACGAAGTGCTGCCGAAAGTCGGTGTTGATTCAGACAGCTATTGGTCAGGTTTTGAAAAGGTCATTAAAGAATTTACGCCGCGCAACAAGGAGCTGCTTGCGACCCGTGCCAAAATCCAACAACAAATTGACCAGTGGCATCTCGACAATCCTGCCAAAAATGGCGATATTGATTACCCAGCTTATAAAGCGTTTTTACAAGAAATCGGCTATTTACTACCAGAAGGCGATGATTTCAAAGTCAGCACCCAAAACGTCGATGATGAGATTGCCCATATCGCAGGCCCGCAGTTAGTGGTGCCAGTCCGTAACGCGCGCTATGCATTGAACGCAACCAACGCTCGTTGGGGCAGCTTGTACGATGCTTTGTACGGTACAGACGTTATCAGCGATGAAAATGGTCAAGAAGCCAAAGGTGCCTATAACCCAACGCGCGGTGCCGCTGTCGTCGCCTATGCCAAAAAATTCTTAGATGAAAACTTTGCATTGGCATCAGGCTCATATACTGATGCTACTGGCTTTAAAGTTGTCGATGGCAAGCTTGAAGTTGTGCAAGGCGATAGCAGCACTGAGCTAAAAGACGCTGAAAAATTCGTCGGTTATGTTGGCGAGGCGGATAGCCCATCTGGTATTTTGCTCAAAAACAATGGCCTACATGCAGAGATTCAAATTGATGCCAGCCATCCAGTGGGTAAAGACGATCCAGCTAACATCAAAGACGTATTACTTGAATCTGCTATCACGGCGATTCAAGATTGTGAAGACTCAATCGCGGCGGTAGATGCTGAAGAAAAAGTAGAAGTGTATCGTAACTGGTTTGGTTTGATGAATGGCGACTTGCAAGAAACTTTTGAAAAAGGCGGCAAAACTCGTACGCGTAAACAAAACCCTGACCGCGAATACACCACGCCAGATGGCGGCGCCCTTGTCCTACCAGGCCGCTCGCTACTCTTAATTCGTAACGTTGGTCATTTAATGCAAAACCCGGCTATCTTGGTTGACTTGGGTAACGGTCAAGAAGAGATTTTTGAAGGTTTAATGGATGGTCTGATTACTCCACTATTGTCTTTAAATGATTTAAAAGGTAAAAACGAGCTATCAAACTCGCGTAAAGGCTCGATGTATATCGTTAAACCAAAAATGCACAGCCCTGATGAAGTCAAAATGGTGAACGATTTGTTTAACGCCGCCGAAGACTTGTTAGGCTTAGAGCGTAATACCATTAAAATCGGTGTGATGGATGAAGAGCGCCGCATGACGGTCAACCTAAAAGAAGCGATTCGCCAAGCAAAAGAGCGCGTTATCTTTATCAATACGGGTTTCTTAGACCGTACCGGTGATGAGATGCACACCAGTATGAACGCTGGGCCCTTTGTACGTAAAGGCGATATGAAATCGCAAGCGTGGCAGCCCGCTTATGAGCAGTGGAACGTTGATATCGGTTTAGAAACCGGTCTACAAGGCCACGCTCAAATTGGTAAAGGCATGTGGGCGAAGCCTGATGAAATGAAAGAGATGATGGACAGCAAAATCGCGCACCCACAAGCGGGCGCTAGCACAGCTTGGGTTCCATCACCAACGGGCGCTACTTTGCACAGCATGCATTACCATGAGGTCAATGTTGCCGAGGTACAAGACAGCCTCAAATCGCGCGAGCGTGCCAGCTTAGATGATATCTTGACCATTCCATTGGCCAAAGACACCAGCTGGACAGAAGAAGAGAAGCAGCAAGAGCTTGATAATAACGCTCAAGGTATCCTAGGTTATGTTGTGCGCTGGGTAAATCAAGGCGTCGGTTGCTCAAAAGTACCAGATATTAATGACGTGGGCCTGATGGAAGACCGTGCAACCTTGCGTATCTCAAGCCAGCACATCGCCAACTGGTTACATCACGGCGTAGTAAGTGAAGAGCAAGTCATGGATACCATGAAGCGCATGGCAAAAGTCGTCGATGAGCAAAATGCGGGCGATAATGGCTATCAGCCAATGGCCACTAATTTTGACAACTCTTACGCGTTCAAAGCCGCTTGTGATTTGGTCTTTAAAGGCCGTGAGCAGCCAAGTGGTTACACCGAGCCATTATTGCATCAAGCGCGTCTTGACTTAAAAGCCAATACGCATTGCTAACGCCTTATTTATAAAGGCCATTTTAGGGCTACTTAGTCATGGTTAAGTAGTCCTTTAATACTTAGTATTGCGCAAACATACTTAAAGCGATATTTTTACGTCAATTATTTATAGAAGTTACCCCTATTTGCCAATGGCGAGTAGGGGTATTTTTTTATTTTTATTTGAACACTCGTTAAACCTTAGATTAAATATGGGTTTCAGAATTTTTCGTCACGAAAGACTTAAAAATATGTTGCAAATTATGTCAAAGTTGTTATGCTTGTAATCGAAGTATGAGTTTGGTAACGGATGTTACGCAACAGAACGATAAAGACCAGCATTTACATGGCAGTTACGATTCTAATCCCAGTTATGTAAGTCATGGTTTTTTCATCTTACTGTAATAGAACTTCGCCACACTTGTTTCTGACTAATCTCGGTAGCCAGTTACACATTATATCTTTGAGGATTTGTGACGATACCAATATGGGCGCCAGCTAATAATAGCTTGCTCATTACTACAATTGTAAAGTGGAGATACCCCATGAAAAAACTACTTTTAGCTACAGCAATCGCTGCCCTATCTGTATCTGCCGCCAACGCAGCACCTACTATCTACGGTAAAGCTTTTTTAGCTGCTGACTATGTTAACGCTGAATTCGAGGGCCCTGCTGGCAATATGTATGATGAAGATACAGTGGAAATTAACTCTCATGCTTCACGTATCGGTCTTAAAGGTTCTGAAGCCATGACTGCTAACACTGATGTTATCTATCAGTTAGAGTACGGCACACGCATTGATGGCGATAAAGATGGTTTCACTAACCGTGATACATTCCTTGGTGTTGTCAACAAGCAATTTGGTGAGTTCCGTGTTGGTAAAAACCAATCAAGTCTAGCGCGTATCGATAACGTTGTAGTAAACCAAGGTTACTTTGATAACTTAGGTACTACGAAAAATGAGAATGAAGTTGTCGAAGCGTTAAACATGGCAGATAGTAACCGTATCCCAAGTTCAATCATTTGGACTGCACCAAAATATGATGGTCTACCACTAGAAATCTCTGCAATGTATAGCTCTGATGATGCTAATGGTAATGATAACTCAGGTTTCGGTGTTGCAGCACTATTTGACCAAGGTACTGGCTTTACTGCTGGTCTAGCTTATGACAAAGACCAAAACATCGAAGGTGATATCATCCGTGGTACTGCTACTGTTGATCTAGCTAAATTCATGGCAGCTCCAATCAGATTAGGTGCGTTATATCAAGTAGCTGATTATGATTATGGTTCTTCTAAAGAAAAAGGTTTTGTCATCAGTGGTGAGATGCCTCTAACTAACTTTGCTCGTCCAGCGTCTGTCTATGCGCAGTACAACAACACGTCTAACTTAGATGGTTTAGATGATGCTGATTCAGATCAAATCGTTGTTGGTGGTAAATACTTCTATAAAGACAACATCATTGCTCATGCCTATGCTGGTATGAATAAAGCTGACAATGTTCGCTATGCATATAATACTGGTACTTCAGACAAACCTGTATATACTGGTGTACGTGGCGATGCAGAAGTATTCGTTATCGGAACTGGTCTAGAATACAAATTCTAATCTAAGCATTAGAAACGTATTATAAAAAACTCATCCTTCGGGGTGAGTTTTTTTTGTTATGCCCTTTTTAAAGCGACAGTAGCGTATAGGCGTATAATAGTCATGCCTATGATGACTGTGCACTGATGCTGGCTAAACGCTAAAAAACGGAGTGTTTTAAAGAGTTTGTGCTTTTGCCCTATATTTTGTGGCGTATTTTTAGTAAAATCCTTCTTTACCAATTACCGACAGAGTACTATGACCAAGTTTATATTTGTGACCGGTGGGGTAGTGTCCTCACTAGGAAAAGGTATTACCGCAGCTTCCCTTGCAGCCGTACTAGAAGCGCGTGGTGTAAGCGTAACGATGACCAAAATGGATCCGTATATCAACGTCGATCCTGGGACGATGAGCCCGTTCCAACACGGCGAAGTGTTCGTGACCGAAGATGGCGCCGAGACCGATTTAGATTTGGGCTACTATGAGCGCTTTTTACGCCATTCAAAGATGAGCAAGAGCAATAACTTCACCAGTGGCCGCATTTATCAAAATGTGTTGAACAAAGAGCGCCGCGGTGAATATTTGGGCGGTACGGTACAGGTGATTCCGCATATCACTGATGAAATCAAAAGCAAAATCCTTGCTAGTGGTCAAGGTTATGATATCGCCATTATCGAGATTGGCGGTACCGTCGGTGACATCGAGTCATTACCCTTTATGGAAGCGGTTCGCCAAATGCAAGTAGAGCTTGGACGCAATCGCGCCATGCTTATGCATTTAACATTGGTGCCTTATATTGCTAGTGCAGGTGAAACCAAAACCAAGCCTACCCAGCATTCGGTAAAAGAGCTACGTTCTATTGGTTTGCAGCCAGATATCTTGATCTGCCGCTCTGATCACCATATTTCACAAGACAATCGCCGCAAGATTGCGTTATTTACCAACGTCGAAGAGCGTGCGGTGATCATGTGTGAAGATGCGCAAAGTATTTATCAAATACCGCGTACCTTACATGAGCAAGATCTTGATGATTTAATCTGTGAGCGCTTTGGACTTGATGTACCAGAAGCGGATTTAAGCGATTGGGATAAAGTGGTCGAAGCACAGCTTAATCCTGAAGCGACGGTGACGGTCGCAATGGTAGGTAAATACGTTGAGCTGCCTGACGCTTATAAGTCTATCAACGAAGCTTTATTGCACGCAGGCATTACCCATAAAGCGGATGTCAAAATCGACTATATCGATGCTGAGCTTTTAGAAACCGATGATGCTTTATTTGCTCGTCTAAACGATGCCGATGCTATTTTAGTACCGGGCGGTTTTGGTGAGCGCGGTACAGTAGGTAAAATGAAAGCCATTACTTATGCGCGCGAAAACAACGTACCGTATCTTGGCATCTGCCTTGGTATGCAGCTAGCAGTAATTGAATACGCGCGTAATGTGCTGCATATCGATGCCAATTCTTCTGAGTTCAATCGTACCGCAGCTGAACCTATCATTGGTCTGATTACCGAGTGGTTGGATGAGCGCGGCGAATTGCAGATTCGTAGCGATGATTCAGACCTTGGTGGCACCATGCGTTTAGGCGCGCAGCAAGCGGAACTGGTGGCGGGTAGTAAGCTTGCGCAAATCTATGGCGCAACCAATATCACTGAGCGTCATCGCCATCGTTATGAGATGAATAATCGCTATATCGAGCCATTAGAGCAAGCAGGTATGACCATATCTGGTTATTCTGCTAAGCAGCATTTGGTTGAGTCGGTTGAGATTCCTAATCATCCTTGGTTTATTGCGGTACAGTTCCATCCTGAATTTACCAGCTCGCCACGCGGTGGTCATCCACTGTTTAACAGCTTTGTAAAAGCGGCAAAAAACTATAACGATAATAAATAATCGTCATCATACAGCTGCTTAATAATGATAAAAAGACTGATCTTCGGATTGGTCTTTTTTTTCTTTAATTTAACCTTTTATATAGCTGTTTTTATCAAGACAGTTTCTTTTTTATTCGTCAGTATGATCAGTGAATTGTAATTATGCTCAATGGCACCCAATTACGCTTAAACACTTTTTTTCATCGGCCTATCGGTTACAATATAAAAGAGTCATATTAATAAACGCTGTTCATTACCACAGCAAATAACAATAACGAGGGTCAGCACTTCATGGAAAATTTATTAACCGCGCAATCACACATCAAGCTCGATACGCCAAGTGGCAAGACGATTAACATCGGTAACGACCAGCCATTTGTACTATTCGGCGGTATGAACGTCTTAGAGTCCAAAGAATTGGCGTTTGAGATTGCCGAGCAGTATGTCGAGATATGTGAGCGTTTGGGCATCGGCTATGTCTTTAAAGCCAGCTTTGATAAAGCCAACCGTTCAAGCTTACATTCTTATCGCGGGCCGGGTTTAGAGCAAGGTATCGATTGGCTTGGACAAATTAAAGAAAAGTTCCAAGTGCCAATTATTACTGACGTCCATGAACCTTATCAAGCAGCACCGGTCGCTGAAGTTGCTGATATCATTCAGCTACCAGCGTTTTTATCGCGTCAGACTGACTTGGTGCATGCGATGGCAAAAACCGATGCGATTATTAATATCAAAAAGGCGCAGTTTTTAGCGCCGCATGAGATGCGTCATATCGTCAATAAGTGCCTTGAGGCGGGTAACGATAAGCTGATTTTGTGTGAGCGCGGTAGTGCCTTTGGTTATAACAATCTGGTCGTCGATATGCTGGGTTTTGATATCATGAAGCAGATGGATATTCCCGTGTTTTTTGATGTCACGCACAGTTTGCAGCAGCCGGGAGCGCGTAGTGACAGTGCTGGCGGCCGCCGTGAGCAAATCACAACGCTTGCCCGTGCAGGTATGGCAACGGGCTTAGCAGGACTGTTTTTAGAGGCACATCCAAACCCAGAAGCCGCAAAATGTGATGGCCCGTGTGCATTAAGAATGAGCCAACTAGAGCCGTTTTTACGCCAACTCAAGCAGCTAGATGAGTTGGTGAAAGGCTTTGAGGTATTGGATACGCATTAATGCTATAAACGATAAGGGGATAAGATCATGGCGATTAAAATGGCACAAGTAAGTATCGACAATATCGATGATACCGAAGGGCTGAAAGAGGTGATGACGGCGCTAAAAAACATCACAGGTGTTACAGAAATCGAGCTACAGCCTGATAACAAAATGGCATTCATCCATTATGATGATACCAAAACGACGGTTCATGCGTTTGTCGCGGCAATCAGTATGGTCGATTATGTTACCCAACCGTTTCCTATCGATGCACCGCAAAATCCGCGTTATCACGATTAAATCTGTATGGCTTATTTTTTTGAAGCGGGATTTTTTAATGGTTAATATTAATGATGCGGGTCTGAATTTGAATAAACAATACTTTATTAAACAGTACCTGCATAAAAATACTTAAATAAACAGCATCTTAATAAAGTTACAACCAAACGGACTTGTTGTTGACCTTGATTCAGCTTATGCTAGTTATAGGCTGTATTTATAAGTAGATGTCTAATGACCATTCTAAACGCAATTTTTGCACATTATAAAAAGATTTGCTAGTAAAAACTCAGTTATAAGAATAAGGAGCCTCTCATGGCAAACCAAACTCGTATTATTAATATTAACGGCATGACTTGTGGCGGCTGTGTGGCAAGCGTCCATAAAGCGACTGACGGCATAGACGGCGTAGAAACAATCTCTGTGGATTTGGCTGATAATTTAGCGACTGTGACCTTTGATGACACTAAGACCACTATCGAGGAGATAGCAATTGCTATCGATGAGGCAGGTTTTGATGCGACCGTTGCGAATTCTTAATCTTATGCGCAGTTAAAAAAGAACCGGCTCTGATGGCTGGTTTTTTTAATGGCTAAAAAATAATGAAGCAGCAATAACTAACGTCTTTTTATTTATACGCCAATAGCTCTTGATGAGTTGCCACCATATAGTCAGTTCAAAATAAAAGCGATACGTTATAGCTTTTTGCGACTGGTATAAATTTTCCTTGCTTGCTGTTATCACAGAGGCTACGAAAAATTCATCCCAGTCGCACTGTAATGATTTTAGAGTAATTCTACTATAGAAAAAGTTGAATTACCGCCAATCATAACCATTTATTATTTATCCCAGTAAGTTTAGAAAAGGGCGTTTTAAATGCCCTTTTATTTAAGCTTTCTATTGAGCCGTTGAGCTTTTGTGCTAACTCAAAGAGTATATAAACGCTAACACGCGCTTTAATGTAATGATGAGTCCTACTTATGAATGACGCTACCCGTACTGTTAATGATGAATCCTATAAGGTTGAGACTGATGTCCAGTCAGATACGCCGCTTACGCCCGAGCGTGCGCACCTGCAACTGGCGATTGAGGGGATGACATGTCAGGCTTGTGCGTCTCGCATCGAGAAGGTTCTTAATAAAAAGCCTGCGGTGTATGAAGTCAATGTCAACTTCGCTGGCGAGACCGCCAATGTCGATTATGATCCAACGCAAACCACGCCTGAGCAGGTGACGGAATGGGTGAATAAAACTGGATTTGTGGCCAATTTGCAGGCGGCTGATAGCTTGTTTGCACAAACAGATGAGGATACCGCAACTGAGTATCCATGGCGCTTGATTGCCCTATGGGTGTGTTTGCTTCCTTTTTTGGTTGGTATGGCAGGTATGCTGGTTGGGCAAGGGATGGCGTGGATGCCGCCCGTTTGGATTCAGTTTATCTTAGCGACCATTGTTCAGTTTGGGCTGGCGTTGCCATTTTATAAAAGCGCTTGGGCGTCCATCAAAGGTGGTTTGGCCAATATGGACGTGCTTGTTGTCATTGGTACGGTCACCATTTGGGCGTATTCAACTTATCTATGGTTGACCCACGGCGATGGTACTTTAAATAGCTTATTGCAAAGTGGCCATGCAGGCGGACACGGACCAGCCGTTTACTTTGAAGCAGGAGTGATGGTTATTGCCTTTGTGCGTACGGGTAAGTATTTAGAGGAGCGCACCAAAAAGCACAGCTTAAACAGTATCGATTTATTATTATCTTTAACGCCTGATGAAGTTGAGCAGCAGCAGCCAAATGGCGATTTTCATAATGTCGCGCTACAAGTGGTGCAAGTAGGCGATATCCTGCGTGCTAAGCAAGGCAGCCGCGTGGCGACCGATGGTGTCGTTATCGGCGGTTCTGGCTGGTGCGTTGAGAGTCATTTAACCGGCGAGTCCGTACCGCTTAAAAAAGAAGCAGGTGATGTACTGCTAGCAGGGGCGTTGGTCGAAAATGGCAGCTTACTCTATCGCGTCAGTGCAAAGGGTAGCGATACCAAGCTCGGTGATATGGTACAAGCGCTGAGCGATGCACAAGGCTCAAAAGCCAATTTGGCGCGCCTTGCTGACAGAGTAACGGCTATTTTTGTCCCAGTCGTCGTTGCCATTGCTCTGATCACCTTTGGGCTGACGTGGTGGCTAACGGGCATGGTTGATACTGCCTTGATGCATGCGGTGTCGGTGTTGGTTATTGCTTGCCCCTGTGCGCTTGGTTTGGCAACGCCAGCGGCTATTATGGCTGGTATGGGCGTCGCCGCGCGTCATGGCGTTTGGTTTAAAGACGCGCAAAGCTTAGAGGCGGCCGGCAATATTGATACCGTAGTGCTCGATAAAACGGGCACATTAACCATGGGCAAACCGACTATCGTCGATCAGGTGATGGTGGATAAATCGCTTGCGGCCGATGATGTGTTGCAAATTGCTGCAAGTGTTGAGGCGCACGCAAGTCATCCTTTAGCAACGGCGTTGATTAACGCGGCTAGCGAGCGTAACTTACCACTGATGCAGGTGACTGATATCAGTGTTATCAAAGGTGCGGGCATACAAGCAAATATCGAAGGCTTAGGTATGGTAAAAGTTGGTACGGCAGAGTTTGCTAACCTAACACTGCCAAAATTGATGCCAAAAGTATGGCAAATTGCCAGTACCGTCGCCATTAGTATCAACGATGAGCCGCTAGGCGCGTTTGCCTTAGCTGACGATTTAAAAGACGACACGCCGCAGGCAATTACTGCGCTACAAGATGCGGGTATCAATGTCATTTTGATGAGTGGCGATAAGCAATCGGTCGTTGACCATGTGGCAGGGCAGCTGGGTATTGAGCAAGCGTACGGTAAAATGAGCCCACGTGATAAGGCGAGCCAAATTGCCCTGTTACAAACAGCGGGTCACAAAGTGGCGATGGCGGGCGACGGTGTCAATGATGCGCCAGCGATGGCAACCGCCGATGCCAGCTTTGCGATGTTTGAGGGTACGGATGTCGCCCAGCATAGTGCCTCTGCGCGTTTGATGGGTGAGTCGCTCATGCATATTGATGCAGCGCAAAAAATTGCCAATGCAACGGTGCGTAATATCAAGCAAAATCTATTCTTTGCCTTTATTTATAATTGTCTCGGTATTCCTTTGGCCGCTTTTGGTTTCTTAAACCCTATGATTGCTGCCGCAGCGATGGCATTGAGCTCTATTTCAGTATTGATGAATGCGCTACGTTTGACGCGATTCAAAACCGAGGTTGAGCTAAATAACACCGTCTCTAATACTCATACTGACAGTAAGCGTTTAACAAAAGCATAAATGCCAAACCGCCTGTCACATCGCCGCTGTTAACAATGATTAAAACCCCTCTTTGATAGCTGATATTACAGGCGATATTTAATTTTATGGGCGCAAGTTAGGGTAAGATAAGGGAAGTTTGGCGAAATTTATGCTATGATGCCAAGCACGATAGCTGACAGTTAAAGTATTAGATAAACCTTTAATAATACATAAAACCAGCCAATGATATGAATAGATGCTGCTGGTTTTGCTATAAGTGCTAGACGATATTTCGTTTTACCTTTTTTGTATTGTAGTTGCCGTTATTTATCCCTCAAACTTGGCATGACCATAGGAATTAACAGACATTATGTACGCTGAAGAAACCACCAACGTCGCCGCAATTATAGACATTCGCGCTCGTGAGATTTTAGACTCGCGCGGTAACCCAACGATTGAAGCTGATGTCATCTTAGCTGACGGCACAATTGGCCGTGCTGCTGCCCCAAGTGGCGCCTCAACTGGCTCACGTGAAGCGCTTGAGCTGCGTGACGGCGACCAAGACCGCTACATGGGTAAAGGCGTCAAAAAAGCCGTTGCCAATGTCAATAGCCAGATTCGTAGCGCGCTTATGGACAAAGACGTCACCGAACAGCAAGCGATTGATGACGCTATGATTGCGCTCGATGGTACAGAAAATAAAGACAACCTTGGCGCTAATGCCATGTTGGCTGTGTCTTTGGCAACAGCAAAAGCAGCTGCTAAGTCGCAAAGCCTGCCATTGCATCAGTATATTGCGAACTTGCGCAATCAGACGTCATTGACGATGCCGGTACCGATGATGAACATCTTAAACGGTGGTGAGCATGCAGATAACACCGTTGATATCCAAGAGTTTATGATTGAGCCAGTTGGTTTTACCAGCTTCTCAGAAGCCCTGCGTGCGGGTACAGAGATTTTCCATAGCTTAAAATCTGTCCTAAAATCACAGGGCCTCAATACTGCGGTCGGCGATGAAGGCGGTTTTGCGCCAAACCTACGTAGCAACGAAGAAGCCATCACTGTTATCATGCAAGCGATTGAACAAGTCGGCTATAAAGCAGGTGATGATATTCATCTAGCTTTGGACTGTGCTGCCAGTGAGTTTTATAAAGATGGTCAATATATCTTGGCAGGCGAGGGTAATAAATCTTTTGATAGCCAAGGTTTCTCAGATTACCTCGTAGGCTTGACGCGTCAATATCCTATCATCTCTATCGAAGATGGTCTTGATGAGTCAGATTGGGATGGCTGGAAATACTTAACTGAACAGATTGGTGATAAAGTTCAGTTGGTTGGTGATGATTTGTTTGTAACCAACCCTGCTATTTTGCAAGAAGGTATTGATAAACATATTGCCAATGCGATTTTGATTAAGTTTAACCAAATCGGCACCTTGTCAGAAACCCTAGATGCGATTTATCTAGCGAAGAAAAATGGCTATGCAACGATTATCTCGCATCGTTCAGGTGAAACGGAAGACAGCACCATTGCAGATTTAGCAGTTGGTACAGCAGCGGGTCAAATCAAAACTGGCTCGCTATGCCGCTCAGACCGTGTCGCAAAATACAATCAGCTACTACGTATCGAGCAACAAGTACGTGCAAGCTACCGTGGCCGTGAAGAGTTTATCGGTCTACGTGGTTAATCAGTGAGTAGCTAAAAAGTTAGGCCTAAAGCTAAGCGCTATATTGTCATTCACAAGATAATATAGCGCCTAATTTAATCAGATTTTTGTTTTAATTATTATCTCTTTATTACTTGGCGTTAATACTTTATGAAATACTTTAGCCAATTTATCTTACTTGCTTTAGCGGTCGCTGTACTGTTAGGGCTGCAATACCAGTATTGGCTGGGTGAAAACGGTCAATTTGAGCATCATAAATTATTGACCCAGATTGAAGAGCAACAACGTTTAAATGACAATCAAGTAGCGGCAAATAACTTGCTGCGTACGGACGTTCATGATTTAAAGACCGGTCTTGAAGCAGTAGAAGAACATGCACGTTTAGATTTAGGCTTGATTAAGCCTAATGAAACCTTTGTACAGGTATCCACGGCGCCGACAACGCACAGTCGTTATTGATTTTAACTACGTCAAGATAAACAATTATCTATAGTTTGTTCTGTTTATATGTAGAGTACGATTTTTTTAACTTCCTTTTTATCCAATCTGGTTATATCATCATGGAATCTGACCATGAGTATCAATCAAAACCACCTTATGAATCCGACATCCAACATACATGCTATGATCGTCGCTGCGGGTCGCGGTAGTCGTTTTGGTGCATCAATAGCCAAACAATATACCAAGCTACAAGGGCAGACCTTGTTACAGCATAGCGTGGCACGGCTTGCGAGTAGTCGTTATATTGATCAATGCTTATTGGTGATTGCAAAAGATGATAACACTGCGCAGACGCTTGATTTTGTATTGCCTATTGAGTATACGAGCGGTGGAACAGAGCGTTGGCAATCGGTACAAGCAGGGGTAGAGGCGCTTATTAGGGCAGGGGCGCATGACTCAGACTTGGTGCTTATCCATGATGCCGCGCGTCCTGCTGTACCTCAACAAGACATTGATAAAGTGATTAAAGCCGCCCTACAAGAGCCGTATGGCGCTATCTTAGCGACTCCAGTTGCCGATACCCTAAAACAATCCTATACAGCGTTCTATAAGCATGCTAGCGCTGTCTCCGAAGCTATTAATAGCGCTAAAGGTGAACAGCATTCTTATGTTGAACGTACGCTTGAGCGTAGCAATATGTGGCAAGCGCAAACGCCGCAAGTCTTTCGTTTAGCTAACCTGCGAGAAGTGTTGGCTTATGTTGAAGAGCATGACCTTATTATCACCGATGAAGCCAGCGCGTTTGAGCACTTAGGGCTGCCAATACGTTTGGTCGTTGGCAATCGGCAAAACCTTAAACTTACCTATCCTGACGACGGTATCTTGCTTAGCGCGATTCTTAACGCCCAGTCCCAACTGCCTTAAAAGATTTTAACCACCATCACTATTTGCATTTCTCATTATTTCCCGTGCTAAGTATTTCACTATAAATTTTCTACTCTCAAGTTCTAAATTGAGATGACTCTTCTCATAGTATTCATTTCTCACCTTTTTTTCTAAGATTTTAAACTGACTGTTGAATAAAAAAGCATTTATTTATGCTATATTTTGAATATAAATGGTTTTAAAGCAACGTTTAGTATTAATGAGTAGTCATTTAAAATAAACATATATTGCTTTGATGACGAAATTAGCCTATGATGTAACCAACTTAATACAATTAATATAAACATTTATAAATCAATAATATAACAAGCCAATTTGTTACTTCTAAATGTCTTGTTACTCTATTTTTTCTAAAATGAGTATGGTTGTCTTAGGTACATTTACCTGATAATAGGGAGAAGCAGATTGTCAACAGTGAATGATTCGACAAATCCAGTAACGCCAGATCTCTGCCAGCTTGTATATGTGAGCCACATTACCTCGACTGGTCTTGCAAGTGCGAGTACGCTTAATGACATCGCAGAGGTTGCGATTGAGCGTAACCAAGCCGATAACATTACCGGTATCCTTTGCTACGGCAACGGCTACTTTTTCCAATGTGTAGAAGGGTCAGAACAAGCATTGACCGATCTGAAAAACCGCTTGTTGGTCGATGATCGCCATAAAGATTTAAAAATATTGGATTTTTCGACGATTGCTGAACGCCGTTTTGCGGGTTGGTCGTTACGCTCGATCACTCTTGAGCGCTGGATGATAAATGAGCCAAAGCTAAAATCTTTTATACCATTTAAACCCCATACTTGGGAAGTAAATGGTTGGCAGCAATTTTTAGATATTCTGCAAGGTTATTATGAAGATCAAGAAAAGACTGGTGAGCTTGATACTCAGCCGATAAAATACAGTACGCTAGGAGTGACCTTAGGTAAAGTCGTCGGTCAGCATCAAGCGTTTTTCTTGATTCAGACCATACTTGGCAGCTTGATAATACTAGCGCTGCTTTGGTTAATGTTAGCCGATAAGATTTGGTAGATTGTTGTAAATAGTGAGCGCGTAGACACTTAAAAAGCCAGCATGCCGTGCTGGCTTTTTGCTGCGAGAAAATAATACCAAACCCAAAATATATAGTATCATCCACTTATGACTATACCAATACATAACCTAGAAGAGCATGACTTTGGCAAACACTCAAAGACCGAGAGCAATCCCAGAGCCCGCCTACGCCTGCTTATCTTATACCAATATAGTATAGGCAAAGCCACTAACGATATTGCCAAAGATCTTTGTATTCACCCTCAAACTGCCAGGCGTACCTTGAAACGATATCAGGAACGAGGACTTGAAAGTCTCTACGATCGTCATCGTCGAGGTCGTCACAGCAAATTGGCAGAAGCAGACA
>CAUPWW010000013.1:0-98666 GCA_963515535.1 uncultured Psychrobacter sp. | reverse complement strand
TATGTATTGGTATAGTCATAAGTGGATGATACTATATATTTTGGGTTTGGTATTACATTCTAACGCGATAAGGACGCAGAATTTTCTATGTGAGTCGAGTGCTAAAAAGATAGATATGTTAAGAACCGTGACTAAGGACACCAAGAAGATTTAAATATTTTATGATAAAGGTATAATTTATTTAGGGCTACTTCATAGCTTTGCATGTTGTAAGCCAGTTGCTTTAAAAAGTCTCATATAAAAAATGCCAGCGATATAAAGGTATAAGTATTTTATAAGGATATGACTCATGCCATTTAAGCCTATCCAAGCAGCGATTGCTATCTTAGTTGGTTTGATTATCTGGTTTGTGATTCCTGTACCGACAGGGGTAGCACCGGAAGCGTGGCATATGCTAGCTTTATTCATCGCCACCATTGTGGCCATCATCGGTAAAGTCTTGCCCATCGGGGCAATTGCCATTATCGCCGTTATGTTGGTAGCGCTGACTGGGGTGACTAATGACAGTCCAAAAGACGCCATCGCCGATGCACTATCGAGCTATTCAAGCCCGCTGATTTGGCTCATTGGTATTGCGGTAATGATATCGCGAGGACTTATAAAAACCGGTCTGGGTCGGCGTATTGCTTATTACTTCATCTCGATATTTGGAAAAAAAACTATTGGCGTTGCTTACTCGTTGAGCGCAGCGGAGCTGATGATAGCGCCGATTACCCCTTCTAATACCGCTCGTGGTGGCGGGATTATTCACCCCATTATGCGGTCAATTGCGCAAAGCTTTCATTCAACGCCAGAAGAGGGCACGCAAAATAAAATTGGCCGCTATCTAGCGATGGTAAATTATCACGCCAACCCGATTACTTCTGGTATGTTTATTACCGCCACCGCGCCAAACCCACTGGTGGTAGATTTGGTCAATAAAGCCACAGGGAGTGAGATTCAGCTGTCTTGGACGACGTGGGCGGTCGCCATGTTTGTACCGGGGATGCTGTGTTTATTATTGATGCCGTTAGTTATTTATCTGATTTATCCGCCCGATGTCAAAGTCACCCCCGATGCCAAACAGTTTGCTACAGACAATCTAAGCGAGATGGGGCGGGTGAGCACGCAGGAAAAAATCATGTTGGGCGTCTTCGCTTTAATGCTGATATTGTGGGCCAATATTCCAGCCCTAATCTTTGGTGAGCAAGTAAGTGTCGATGCGACCACCACTGCTTTTATCGGTTTGACGGCGCTTATACTGACAGGCGTATTAACTTGGGATGATGTGCTTAAAGAAAAATCAGCATGGGATACCATCGTATGGTTTGGGGCCCTGATTATGATGGCGTCTTACCTTAATAAATTGGGTCTGGTCGGCTGGTTCTCAAGCAACATCGAATCAATGATTGGCGTAATAGGCGTTGGCTGGATCGGCGCTGTGGTGATTTTGACGTTGGTTTACTTGTATATTCATTACTTTTTTGCCAGTACCACCGCCCATATTACTGCCTTGTTTGCTGCTTTTTATGCAGTAGGGTTAAGCCTAGGCGCGCCGCCGATGTTATATGCGCTTATTTTAGCAGCGGCAGGCAATATCATGATGACGTTGACCCATTATGCAACAGGTACGGCGCCGGTTATTTTTAACTCGGGCTATGTGACCCTAGGAGAGTGGTGGATTATCGGCGCCATCATGAGTGTGGTCAATCTTGTGGTATGGATAGGCGCAGGTTTGATTTGGTGGAAACTGCTTGGTTATTATTGATAAATAGACTGACAATATTATGAGTCATCGATGAGTTTGCTCAAATTGGTTAGAAGCGCTCATCTAAGGTATCTAACGTATAATTTAACGCCTCAAAGCAGATATCGGTATTAAAACCGCGGTATTGCAAAAATCTTAGCTGGCGTGCTTTGTCTTTTTGCTCAGTTGGGATGTTATCGCCATATTTTTTGGTACGGGCGGTGACGGCAAGTTTTAGCCAATCGACACCTTCGACCAAGTTATCGGTATCATCCTCGATAAATTCACTAAACTCTTCCGATTCGGCATTGGCCATGTCAATCAACTCATCAATATTGCCGGGCATGGCTATCTTTTTATGATAGAACTCTTGCTTAATACGAGCGCGTCCGCGTCCTTTACGGATGTTTTCTCGTATCAGCATCAGCGTGGTACGATAATCGCTTTGATAGCCTTTTTCTGCAAACTCATCAAGTAGAGCATCGATTTTATCAGGGTCTTGTTCTTTGTCTAGCAGCTTTTGTTTCAGCTCGGCTTTTCCGTATTCACGGCGTGATAGATAATAAAATGCCAACCAGCGCAAACGGCTTTCGGCTTTGATGGCGTCGATATCCGCTTGCCGTTGCTCAGGCGTACGCAAATAGGCTTTAAGCGCTGCAGGTAGGTTGTCTGTTTGATTATTAGCTTGATGGTTTAATTCACTATGACCGTTAGCAATATTGCTATCTGTATGCTCATTATCTTCGCTATCATGAACATCATGCTTAACCTCGGCAAGTAGCTGTTTAATGCTTTGCGCTTCTGGTGGCTGATAGGAAGGTACGTTATTAGGCTCAGGAATGAAATTTGCCGCTGGATGAAAGCTTTTTTTGCGCTTTTTGTTTTTAGAGGGTTTTTTATTATAAGAGGAAGAAGAGACAAGCGAGTCTATGTCCGTTATAGCATCGTCCTGTAAAGGTGTTGCTTCTTTTTTTGTATAAGTCGTACGTTTAGCCATTTTGCTAGGCTTGTCTTGATAAGAGCTCTGAGAATGTTTGAAAGACTCAGAGGATTTGATGGTTTTTTTGGATTTGACAGGAGTAGCACTCGCTGAATCGGCTTCCGACTCAGCGAGTATTTCAGCTAAGGTTTTAATTTTCATAATAAATCATAGCGATTAATCACCATATGTTTATTGCATCGGCTCAGGAGGCATTTCTTCGTCGTTGCTAACAACATCGTCATCTGGTGTGTTGCTTGCCACACCTGTACCCAGTTTTTCAGCACGGATTTTGGCTTCGATTTCCTCTGCAATCGCAGGATTTTCTTTTAAAAACAGTACCGAATTGGCTTTACCTTGGCCGATTTTTTCATCGCCATAGCTGTACCAAGAGCCTGCTTTGCCAACGGCGCCAATCTCAACGCCCAAATCAATCACTTCGGCTAGATGGTTGGTACCTTCACCATAAGTGATTTCAAATTCCGCTTGACGGAATGGCGGCGCCATCTTGTTTTTGATAACTTTGACGCGAGTTTGGTTACCGATAATATCATCGCCGTTTTTCACCGCACCGATACGGCGGATATCCATACGTACAGATGCATAGAATTTTAGGGCATTACCGCCAGTTGTGGTCTCAGGGCTACCAAACATAACGCCGATTTTCATACGAATCTGGTTAATAAAGACCACCATACAGTTCGAGCGTTTGGCGTTACCCGTGATTTTACGCAGCGCTTGACTCATCAAACGTGCTTGCAGACCCATGTGCGAGTCGCCCATTTCCCCTTCGATTTCGGCGCGCGGGGTTAGCGCCGCGACTGAGTCGACCACAATCATATCGACTGCGCCTGAGCGCACCAGCATATCGGTAATCTCAAGTGCCTGCTCACCATTATCTGGCTGTGAAACGAGTAAATCGTCGGTATTGACCCCAAGTTTACGGGCGTAAACAGGGTCAAGAGCGTGCTCGGCATCGATAAAGGCACAAACGCCGCCTTGTTTTTGGCATTCGGCAATCGCTTGCAAGGTCATGGTGGTTTTACCAGAGCTTTCAGGACCGTAAATCTCAATGATACGACCTTTTGGCAAACCACCGATACCAAGCGCGATATCTAAACCCAGTGAGCCAGTAGAGACCACATCGGCGTCAAGCGTGGCTGACTCGTCACCAAGATGCATAATGGTGTTTTTACCAAATTGCTTTTCAATTTGACCTAATGCTGCTTTGAGGGCTTTGGCTTTATTTTCGTCCATGTAGGACTCCTTGTAAAAAATAATAAATATAAAATGGTCTGGTTATGTAAAACGTTGCTTTTAAAACGATAGGTTTAAAGCACTTGTTAAATAACAACTTGCTCGCTGACATCACTCACGACTTTCAGCATCAGTAAACGACACGTTTGGTAAGTTTGAGGTAGAGGGTTATATTAGGTTGAAGACAGTGATATCGAATATATCACCTTACTATACAGTAAAATCGAATCATGAGAAAAGCAAAAAAAAGTTCATAGATGCTAATGCTCATTTACCATAACAATGGTTGTAGGTTTATCTTTGTGATACTGGTCGCGCTATCCTGTGTTATATCGCTGTTGTTTAGATAAGGCTATTATAACAAAAACCAAGCCCAATATTTAGGGTAGTAAGCGGCTAAACGACAGTGAATGTCGCCTACTATTCTACTGATATTATGACAAAGTAATGATGCTTTGCCCTATATTTCGGACTTAATAACAGGGCTGTTTGTCAATAGTTTTATGAGTTGTCCACAATAAAAAAAGTATTTTTATTTGTAGGTTGTGAAACATTGATAAGCTTCAAATTAATTTGAAAAAAATTAAAAATATATTATTTATCTTTTAAATGTGTTGTAAGTTATTGATTTATAATGTTTTTAAAATTGTATAAAAAATGAACGATTTTACCTAACCCTTTAAGCTATCTAGGAAAACCCTTGTCAAGTAGCGACTTATACACAGGGTTATCCACAGCTTATGGGGAGAACTCAGCAAACCCTTATATTGCCGATGTTTGCGCAGACATAAATTCTGAGAGACAGGCGAGATATTGATGATTTCTATTTTTGCAACTTTAAATTTAATAAAAGAATTGTTCTGTTACGCCTATGTTTCACATAATGCGTGCGTCTACAAGGCGTTCAATTACAGCCTTGAATGACTCCATATCTTAAAAACGACATACAAAGCCTTATATGTCAAGGGTTATGCTAAAAGTAGCAAAATTCAGCTAAAAGCGGAAAAATGAATTGGCATAAAAAACGGCTAAGTACTTTATCAGTATCTTAGCCGCTATCGTGTAGGAAGGCTAGGGTTACGCTAGCCAGCCTAATCCTTGATATAGATCAAATCCCAAACGCCGTGTCCGCGCTCTAAACCGCGGCGCTCAAACTTAGTCATTGGACGAAAGTCAGGACGGGCGGTGAAATTACCTGCGCCTGCTTGATTGGTCAGTCCAGCAAAAGCATCTAAAATCTCAACCATCCAAAAGGCATAATGCTCCCAGTCAGTCGCCGTATGGAACCAACCGCCTTGCTTTAAGCTGCGCGTAACAATCGCCATACGCTCAGGGCTGACAAAACGGCGTTTGTAGTGACGCTTTTTTTGCCATGGGTCAGGGAAGTAAAGCTGAATGCGGTCGATATGATTTTCTGGTAGTTGCTTGAGCAATTGAATGGCATCGCCGTTGATGATTTTGACGTTGGTTAACCCTTGCGTCCCTGCCATATACGCGCATTTCCCAATACCTGGCTCATGGACTTCAACACCAACAAAATTGCGCATCGGCTCTGCGGCGGCCATCTCGATAAACGAATCGCCTAGGCCAAAACCAATCTCTAAAGTCAGCGGCGCATCACTGCCATTCGGGCTATCTGCAAATAATGCGCGTAAATCGTTAATGCCCTCAAGATTGCCATCACCGAAACTGTTATTGACCAAGTAATGCGCAAACTCTGGCGCAGTCAATGCCAGCTCGGCATTTTTATTCATGTGCGTACGGCGCTTCATAAAGGTATTAACGATACGAATGTGCTTGTCCGTTGGCTCTTCAGTCTGACTGCTGGCATCAGTATCTACATCCACGTTATCAGTATTAACGCTATCAGTATTGATGTTAGAAGCGGTTTGCATTTCTGTGTTCATGGTATCAGCGGGATTAGGGTTTTGCGCATCAGTCGTATCGTTACCACTACTATTGATGTCATTGTGCTTAGGATGTTGACTCATAGGATTAACAAAGCTTAATTAAGTAGATAAAGTTGCCTCATTATAAGTGAAATCGTCACCACTGTGAACGCACAATACAGTTTTAGCGCACCCGCCATAACGCTTATAACTTTATAGGCTGTTTGTATATATAGGTTTCATATATATAGGTTTTCTACGCAGGGCTTTTGGCGTTATCATATAGCCAGCATGTTTTAAAAAGAAGGGTTTAAAAATAACCACTTAAGCAGAATCGTTGGATAAAAAAACGATATATAAATCCGCGCGTTAACATTTATGCTTAATAATCAGTAAGGCCTATCACCATGTTATTTATCGAGACGGATTCGCCGCCACCGTTTTATCAAGAACAGCTGAGCGCTGCTAAACGCGAACAACTGGATAAATGGTTTATCAGTCAGCGTAGCCAGTCGTATTATCTTAAACGCTTTAAGGAGTTTGATGAACAAGGCTACCTGTCGCCTAAATGGCATTGGGCGGCTTTTTTTGTCACCTTTCCTTGGCTGCTGTATCGCAAGCGCTATATGGATGCGATTGTCTATAGCGTCGCAGGTTGGTCATTTATTCAACTGAATGTGGCGCTGATATTGGTAGCGTTTGAGTTTGTGGCGATGCCTTTTATTGCCGATGCGTATCAAATGAGCATACGGGTCGCTATCGCGGCGCTGATTTGGCTGTTTTGGTCGTTTATGGTGGCACGCTGGACGGATGCTTATTATTATCGCATGGCACGGCGCGAGATTGCGGATGCTATCAATGATTATCCACGCGATGAAGCGGCGCAAAAAGCGCATTTAAAAAAAGAAGGTGGGGTCAGTTTATTTGGCTTGGGCTTAGGCTTTGGATTTTTTGCTTTTGCGTTAATGGTGATAAAGGTGCAGTTTTTGCCCATTGTCGCCAAGCCTAAAGAAAATGAAGTGTTATTTGATACCTACGATACTGCTAAAACGGCACAAAATCGTGTGGCGCTTAGCTATCGGCAAACAGGACAGTGTCCGCTTAATCTGCCTTTAGATATGGGTACACAGCAAGTCAATATCGCAGTTGATACTAAAGCTGCTGGCGTGACAAACACCGATTGCGCAGTTATTGCTACCATTCAAGACGTCAAATTTCCATTACGTTATTTAAATGAGCAGACGCTGGTTTTTTATCATCTGCCCGATAGCGATAATTGGCGCTGTACGACCTCGCTAAATAAAAGGCAAGCACCTAAAGGTTGTAGCGAAGATTAACCAACAATAAAAGAATAATAGCCGTTAGTTTTTAGAATCGGCGGTCAGATTGTCTTTTTCATCAGCGGGTATGGATTGGCTTTTTAGCGCGTCATAAAAGTCCGTTAAATCCATTTTACGGGCTTTATCGATATCTTCATCAAATAAGCTCTCAAGCTCCGCTATGGCTGATTGTGCCGATTCAATCATACTGGCTTCGTCGTCATATATCGCTTGCTGGCGCTCGATCAAATCATCATCATAATCACGGAAAGTTTGGACGGTCTCGCGCGCTTTTTCTGCTGAGATACCTAGTAGTTGTAATGATTCACGCGACATATCTAAAGACGATAAATAGGTCTCACGCCAAATATGACGGACGCCGACTTCACGCAAACGGTAATAATGCTGACGGTCACGGGCGCGTGCTAAGACAATCATATCAGGATAGTTTTTACGCAAATATTGAGCGGTGGTAATAGAGCGCTCTACATCGTCGATGGCAAGGATAAAAACGCGTGCTTTTTTGATACCGGCGGCGCGTAGAATCTCGGGGTTTTTTGGATCGCCATAATAGACTTGGTTACCAAATTTACGCACAAAATCGACGCGATTTGCTGAGCGCTCAATCGCTGTAAATTCGATGTTGTGCATACGCAGCACGCGACCGATAATCTGACCCACACGACCAAAACCAGCAATAATCACCTGATGCTCATCGTCGGGAATGGTATCGTACTCGCGGCTGGGTTTTCTTTTGGCAAAGAGTGGCTCACCGATTTTTTCTAAGAGTAAAAATGCCAGTGGCGTCAGTGCCATAGAGATGGTAACAATAAGGTTTAGGGTGTTGCCAAGTTCGGGGCGTAGGACATTTTGTGCGCTTGCCACACTGAATAACACAAAGGCAAACTCACCACCTTGGGCAAGGGTGACACCCAAACGAATACTGGTCGGCCAGCGATTGCCCGATACTTTTGCAATGGCGGTAATAACAGCAAATTTAATCACCATCAACGCCATAGCGCAGCCGATGATAAAGATAGGCTTTGCTAAGATGAGCTTGACATCGGTGAGCATGCCGACCGACATAAAAAACAGCCCTAACAGCAAGCCTTTAAACGGCTCGATACTGGCTTCTAGCTCATGACGATACTCAGAATCCGCCAGCAATACCCCTGTTAAAAATGCACCTAATGCCATCGATAGGCCAATTTGCCCCATTAAAATAGACACGCCCATGACGATAAATAAAGCGACGGCGGTTAAAAGTTCTGAAGCACCGCTAGATGCTACAAATTTAAAGAAAGGGCGGATGATATAACGGCTGGCAAAGATAAGTCCGGCAAAAACCGCAAAAACCTTGCCAAAATAAATCAAATCGTAGCTTTGCTCGCGCACCCCTGATAAAAACGGAATGACGGCTAACAAAGGGATAACGGCAATATCTTGGAATAATAAAATGGTAAAGGCTTCACGGCCATGGGTACTAGAAAGCTGCTGTTTTTCCGTCAAGATTTGCAGGACAAAGGCAGTCGATGACAGTGCCAGACCAAAGCCAACGATAAAAGCGGTATCGAGCGGCAAGGCAAAAAACTGGTGTAACAGCCACATCAATAGCGCGCCAGTCAGACCGACTTGCAGACCACCGAGGACAAATATCGAACGCCGTAGCGCCCATAAGCGCGAGGGCTGCAACTCAAGGCCAATGATAAACAACAGCATGACTACGCCGAACTCAGAAAAATGTAATAAGCTCTCGGCGTCGCCTGCGACATCTAAACCACTGGGGCCCAATATCAGACCAGTAATCAAATACCCTAACACCGTCGCAATACCGAAACGCTTGCCCAGTGGTACAAAGAGCAGGGCTGCTCCCAAGAAAATGGTAGCTTGTAACATCAAGTTTGGTGAGCCGGCGGCGGCAGCGAGCATCTGGAATCCTTAGTGGTAACGATAAAATGAGCAGTAAAACAAGGTAGGCCTATAAGTAAAAAACTTTTTGCAGGGTTTATTTTTTGCGATAAATCTTCCATACGCCATTGTCCGCCAGTGGATTGCTATAAGCATCGTTACGGCGCTTACGCGGGGTCTGGCGACTATCGACGATTTTAAAATCAGGCAGGGCATGAACGATAAGTCCCGTACGATAAAAGCGGACACGCTCAGGCTCTAACAACTCGCCTTTGCTATCGCGGCAAAACACATAAGCGCGTAAATCGATAAACTCACGATGCGCCACCAAACGTGCTTCATCATCGTTGTCAAACACGGCACTCATACGGGCGATTTCATCGGCACTATAATCGCCACATTTATCGGTCAGCGCTCCGACCGAGCCAAAACTTTTGGATTCTTTGGCGCGGGTCTTGGTCAGATGCAGGCGCTGCACATGATAAATAAACTGCGGTATCTCAAGGCTGGCGGGCAAAGGCAAATAGTCGGGTGGCAGATTGGCCGCCGGATAAAATGCCAGCGCACGCTCAAGCAGATTGTGCCAACGCTGCTGATAAGCTTGGACTTCGGCTAAATTACCTTCATAAATCGGCATATCACGAATTTGCCGCAAAATATCAGGCGGAAACTGCTCATCTCGAAAGCTGGCAATATCTTCTTGCAGCGTCGATAGCAGTGCTTTGGCATGCTTTTTACCCTCGCTTGAGATAGGGTCATCAATGTAGCTTGGAGCAACGAAAGGAGCTGAGCGTCTCGACATGGCAGAAAATAATCCAGTAGTGGCAAATTAGGCGTTTCAGCTTTAAGTATACAGAATTTAGATAAAAAATATGGCGACGCGGTTAAATTTCCCATGATTTTTAACATCCTATTACAATGCTAAAAACCAGCGTGATATAAGATTATCCAAAATAAAGCCTGCTTATGTTGGCGTATAAGGAGATATATTCACGCACGATGATTCGCCCGCTGATAGTAAGCTGTGCAGCGGTTTATTGAAGAATTTAATTAGAATAACGCTAAGTATTATTGGCGCAGGAGTAGGGCTGATATTTGGCTTATGGTTTATCATGGCATCAAATATGGGACCTGCTTATCTGCCCCACATTATGGACGGTGCACTAGAATTTTGGATCAGAATAAGTCTGTTGGGAGTGGGGATTGGCATTTGGTTAAGTATTGTCGTTTGGTTAGCTCGGCTTATATTGTGTTATTTTTATGAATTAGTTCGACCCAATCTATGATTGGCAATGTCTAGATTTATTATTACCTCATGATTTTAATGATTATGTCCAATATGACTATTGCTATCAGCTCCTTGCTGTGAAATATCACAAACTAAAGCATCGCTATGTGTCTGATTTTGCGGATGCGCTAAGCTTTCAACCTGAATAGTCGCATGGTGAATATCAAGCTCAAGAAGGCTCTGCTCTAAACTGGCAATCAAGATACTTGATTCATAAATACTCATTTCACCATCGACGACCACGTGACATGATAGGGCGTTCAGTCCACTGGTAATACTCCAAACATGTAGGTCATGGACTTTTTGGACTTGTGGATGGGTAAGTAGTTTATCTTCGACCTCTACCAGTGAGATGCCTTCTGGCGTGCCCTCCATCAAGATATGTACCGAGTCACGTACCACGCGATAACCACTAAATAAGATCAATATGGCAACAATGACTGACGCTGCTGCATCTGCCCAAACCCAGCCAAAGCTCATCATCAAAAGCGCGGCAACGATAGCGGCAACCGAACCCATTAAGTCACTTAATACGTGCAAATAAGCACTTTGCATATTTAAATTAACTGGTGTTTTAGCTTGTCCATCTTGCTGTGCATGATTGTCGCCATGGCTATGACTATATGCATGCCCATGCGTATCAGTGCCGTGACTGCCGCGATGCATCAGCCAGGCGACCATAATATTGACCAGCATACCAATGGTCGCAACGATAAGCATTCCTTGGGTCGCAATTTCAGGCGGCGAGTTAAAACGTTTAATCGCCTCATAAAAAATCATGATGGCAATAATAACCAGCGTTGCACCATTGACCGTCGCCACCAAAATCTCAAAGCGTTTATAGCCAAAGGTTTTTTGATGGGTGGCCGCTTTTTCACCAATTCTAAAGGCCATTAACGTCGCGCCAAGTGCTACCGCGTCACTGAGCATATGACCAGCATCAGATAGCAGCGCCAAACTACCCGTGAGCCAGCCGCCAATAGCCTCGATAAACATATAGCCTGTAATGATGATAAAGCTAAACAGCAAAGTGCGCTGATAGCCCTTAGTATCGCGCGGGGCAACCGCCTCTTCTAGATGCTCATCGTGGTCATGATGGTGTTGATTATCCTTGGTATACCTGTCTTGAATATTACTATTATCTGCATGATTTTGAGCATGTTTATGGGTATCAATCGCCGCATTCTGATGAGAATGGTCATGTTGTTTAGATTTCGGGCGCTCTTGATTCATAACAATACTCGGGATAATAAAAGGTGAAATAGAGGGTTTATAAAGCTTTGATTGCTTATAAAGTTGGACTTGCTGTTCATAACCAGACAGTTATAGAGAATTTAGCACATTTACTAAAGGCTTGCTGTATCTAGGCAGTAAACGATATAAGGCGAATTTTGGCTAGCGTTCTTTATTGACGCTAATGTATAGAATGATGATTAAAACTGGCGCGGTGTGTTTTAACATTGAACGTTTACCAGCCGACAGGGTCGATATCTAAGGTCAGTTTTAGATATTTGGCGCTTGGTAGGGCAAGTACAGCCTGCCACCAGTGATGTAATACGCGATGTAACTGCTGTCGGTCTTTGCCTAAGAGCAACAATTGCGCGTGGTAGCGGCTGTTCTTTTTACTCATCGGCGCATCGATAGGGCCGAGAACAGCAAGATTATGGGCGTTTGGAAGAATATTAACGGCATCTTTTAGCGCTTGCGTGGTGGCAGCTAACGTTTTACCTTCACAGCGTATCAGAGCCGCATAACTATGCGGCGGCAAGCCCATCATTTTACGCTCTTGCAATAGCTCACGAGCAAATGATAAATAACCATTTTTTACCAATTTTAATAACAGTGCATTATCGGGTTGCAGCGTTTGAATGAGGACGCGCCCCGATTTATCCCCGCGACCAGCACGGCCTGCCACTTGAATCATGAGCTGGGCGGTATGCTCCGGCGAGCGAAAGTCGGCGGACAAAAAACCGCGATCGGCATTGGGCAAGCAGACAAGCGTGACGTTGGGAAAATGATGACCTTTGGCAACCATTTGCGTACCGACTAAGATGGCAGGTTTGCCTTCATTGATACGCTGATAAATATTCTCCCAACTATCTTTACGTCTAGTGGTATCGCGATCGATTTGGATAATGGGGTACAACTCTTTGCTGGTTTGTGGATTGGCAAAAATTGCATGCAGATTTTCGCTTAGCCTTGTCGTTCCGATACCTTTGGCGTCTAAATTTTGACTACCACAATCAGGGCAAACCGCTGGGATATAGGCCTGCCAATCACAGTGATGGCATTTTAAATAAGAGCTGTTTGAATAGGAATTGGATTGCGATGGGCTATTATAATGCACGGTTAAATGCGCATCACAGCGCGGGCAATCTGCTTGCCAGCCGCACGCTTCGCAGAGCAAAACGGGCGCATAACCGCGGCGATTTAAAAATATCAATACTTGGTCGCCCGCTTCTAGCGTTTGCCGTATCGCGCCGATAAGCGTGTGGGTCAATCCGGTATCATAACGTGCGCCGTCGTCTGCCGTCTGTTGATGCGTACTTTGCAAGCGTGCATCAATCAGCTGCATGGTTGCAGGTTTGGCGTTACCGGGGCGAGTTTGCAGTTGGTATTCGATAAGCTTGCCATCATCGACCAGTTTTAGATGTTCAAGCGAAGGAGTCGCAGTACCAAGTACGACGGGAATATTGGCTTGGAGGCCGCGATACAGCGCGACGTCAGCGGCATGATAGCGCAGCGTGTCTTGCTGTTTATAAGAGCCATCGTGCGCTTCATCAACGACAATTAAGCCCAAATTCGCAAACGGATACAGCACCGCTGAGCGCGTGCCGATGATAATTTGCGCGTGACCAGTACGGCAATCTTGCCAACCTTGCAGGCGGTGGGTATTGTTCATACCCGAATGTAATAAGACAATGTGAGCAGCAAAGCGACTGGCAAAGCGCGCGCGCGTCTGCGGCGTCAGTCCAATTTCTGGTACCAGTATCAATACTTGCTTGCCCGCCTCCAAGACCGCTTGCATCGCCTGCAAGTAGACTTCAGTTTTACCACTACCGGTAATGCCATTTAATAAAAATCCCGTATATTGCTTATTTTCATGCGCAGCAATAATGCCATCGACGGCAAGCTGTTGCTCCTCATTTAGAGCAAGCGGCATTTTTGCTAAACTAACCGGCGCGGGCGCAGACTTGGCTTCAATATAGCGCTCGATAAGTCCTTTTTCTTCTAGCGCCTTTAAGAAGGGTCGCTGCATACCTTCTAATAATAATACGTCTTCACTAGCGCCGTGCTCGCCGTGTAACTTAAGCATCTCAAACTGCTGTTTCTGCTTTTTGGCATTAGTATGAAAGTCATCATCAGTGACGTGTGGTAAGATTCGCCAATGGGTAGTCAATAGATCTAGTGGCTTACCTTGGCGTACAAGGGTTGGCAACATCACCGCTAACACGTCACCGAGCGGATAGTGGTAATAACGCGCCAACCAATGTACCAGCTTTAGCATATTGCTATCTAAAATGGGCTCAGCATCTAAGCATTTATTAATAGGTTTGAGCTTATTCGTTGGTACGTCGCTAGCCGCTTCCTCAATATGAGCAATGACAATACCGATTAAGGTTTGACGACCAAAAGGTACCTCAATACGGCTACCAATCGGTGGTAGCGTCATGGCAGCTATGGCAGCGCCGTTTGGCAACGTCGGCGTAACTGCTGGCAAGCGATAGTCAAATACCCGATAAAGGGGCACGGGTAGGGCAACTTGTAGCAACATAACTGGGCTTCGCAGTCTTTTATTGAATGAATAGAGAATAAAAACATCAACAGCAATATAAACAGGCACAGACAAATAAGCTTAGCATGAAGCTAAGCTTGTTATCATTTACTATAAACCAGTAATGCTCAGTGACGCTAAACAATCGTCTTATTCAATATACATGATAGATTCAATTTCAACCACGCCGCCTTTAGGTAGCGCCGCCACTTGTACAGCAGCGCGGGCAGGATATGGCTCGCTTAAATTAGCAACGAATACGTCGTTTAACGCCGCAAAGTCATTCAAATCAGTTAAAGAGACGTTAAATTTGACCACATCATTTAAGCTGCCACCGGCCGCCTCACAGATGGCTTTGATGTTTGCAAATACTTGCTTGGCTTGTGCTTCAAAGCCTTCTTTCAGCTCCATAGTATCAGGATCAAAGCCCAGTTGGCCTGAGATATAAACAGTATTGCCTACTTTTACTGCTTGTGAATAGGTACCAACGGCAGCAGGTGCTTTATCAGTTTGAATGGTTTGACGAGTCATATAATTTCCTTATGATGTTTTTGATGTTTGTTTGGTTAAAAAATTTCAGGCGATAATAAATATTCAACATTGAATGGTTTTAAAAGGGATGAATTTTAACATGTATTTTAACGGCTTTTATAATTGATAAAGCCTAATAATATTGGGGAAGCCAAGTAGCGACCGCAACTCGCGAATGCCTTGCGCCAAATGATTACGGCTACGTACCACGATATGAATAATCGTATCGCTGCTACGCACGTCGACCTTTTCAACCCCGATATTTAACTGGCGCAGATGATAAATCACTTCACTGATTTGCTCGTCGCTTAGGGCAATTGAGAGTTTTAAGTAAGCAGGGAAGCGAATTTTGCTGTTATGTTCCCCGGATGAGTCGCCTTGTTTAATGGCTTTATCATTACGCCAGCGCAGTTGGATAACTTGATAAGGGTTGTCTTTACGGATATCGTCTAACGAAAAACACTTATGGCGATGCACAACCAGACCATGACGTGATAAATGGCCAACGATAGGGTCACCATAAATCGGATGACAACAATTGGCAAAATCAAGCTCAACACCTGAAGCGTTGACAATCAATTGTTGCGGTTGGGTCATATCATCAACGCTTTCTTGCGACTGCATATCACTGACTTCATCGCTAAACAAACGGGTGACCACCAGTTGCGGCAGCAACGTGCCTGAGCTAATTTGCTCAAACAGCGCATTTTTTTCTGTCAGACCGCGCCATTCAGTTAAGTTTTTCCAATCACTTTCGGTTAAATCATCGAGGCTTTTCTGATACGTTTTTAGGGCTCGGTCTAGGGCTTGTCTGCCATGATGCTGTTTATCGGCGGGCGATAAGTCTTTAAACCAACGTAAAATTTCCACGCGGGCTTTATTGGTCACCACAAAGCCGAGCCATTCCGCTTTTGGCTCAGAATGACTGCTGACTTCAATCTCGACCAACTGCCCGTTTTTCAGCACCGTACCGAGTTTTGCATGTTTGTTATCGACATTGGCACCGACCGCGACATTGCCCACCATAGGGCCGACAGCGTAAGCAAAGTCTAGCGCTGTGGCACCCTGCGGTAGCTCATAAGCGCGGCCTTGCGGGCTGTAGCAGATGATTTTACTTGAATGTAGATAATCCATTAGCTCATTAATGGTAGAAACCGCCGCGGAAAAATCAGGACTGTCGGCATCTAACGTGTCTTCGTCAACCAAGTCTTTCATATTACGTAGTGATGCTTGAATAACCGACTGGCTGACATCAGAGGCATGTTCTGCGCCAATAACGCCAAGCCTTGCCGCGTTTTGCATTTGCTTGGTTAAGATGGTGACTTTAACAAAGTCATTGTCACGCTCATAAATCAGGGTGAGCGACTGATTGCCACCGGGCAGCGGACGACGAATGTTATCCGCGATATGACTGTCATCAATCTGGTATTTTTTAATCAGATAATAAGCAAGCTTGTCACAAGCTTCGATGTTATCAAGCACTATCTCAAACGCATAATGGCGTAATAGCGCATTAATTTCACCGCGATTACGGAAAAATTGGCGGAAGATAACCACGCGATTGTCTAAAACTTTGACCATGCCATTAAGATTAAGGTTATTTAGCACAATGCTCAAGTAGCGATGAATGGCTTCTCTTTGAAAATTACGCCCAAGTCCATGTTGCAGCAGCTTATCAGACAGCTTGTTATACATATCAGAATCAAGATTACGATAACAAAGCACTTCGATATAATCGGCAATGTCATTGAGACCCATCAAGCGGGCAAAAGGTACATAAAAATCCAAGGTTTCTTGCGCGGTGGTGCGCTGTTTTTCGGGGCGTACCGCATCGAGCGTCGACATATTATGTAAGCGGTCGGCCAGTTTGATAATCAAGACGCGCGGATCAGCAAGGGTGGCGGTCAAGATTTTATGAAAGGTGGCGGCTTTGTTTTCTTGCTTGTTATGGGTTGATGATTTTAATTTGGTGACGCCATCGACCAATCTTGCCACTATTTTACCGTAACGCTGCTCAATATCCTCAGCGCTAACCTCGGTATCTTCGACCGTATCATGAAGGATGGCCGCAATAATCGTATCGCGATCCAAGCGAAAACCTGCCAATATTTCAGCGACGGCTATCGGGTGAGTGATATAAGGCTCCCCTGATTTACGCTTATCTTTGATATGTGCCAAATCACCGAACTCACAGGCATCAATAATATCACTACGTTCAGCCGCAGTGAGATAACCTACTGAGCGCAGCAGATTATATTGAGCATCATCAACTAAAGGATGACTGAGTTTGGGCAAGGTTTGAGTCATAAGGTGGTAATCCTATTTTCCAATACCTATTTATCAGTTCAGGACGGTTCGTCGGCTACGGACTTTTAATGGGTTCAGGACTGTTGGGTAAATGATATGGACGAATAAGCTGCATTTATGCAAAAGATTAGGATATTAGGTTAAAAGCGGCGCAGTTAAAAGCAACTAAGCCAAAAAATACTAGGTTAAAGCATATTAACTTAAAACGCACAAAGCGAAAAGAGGGGCAGGCCACCCTCTAATTAATCGTAAATTGTTCTCAATGTCAACTCTTATGCGCGTAAGTCAGACAGAAAATAAAAAATTCTACCTAAGTGGTATGATTTTCGCTATAAGTGGTCGTAATAATTGGCAAGCGTTTGGTGCTATAGTCAATTAAAAGTAAAACTGTTATAAATCTAGGGGCGATACAGGTATAAATTTCCTGGCTTGCTGTATTCACAGAGGCTGCGCAAAATTCATTCCTGTATCGCTGTAAAACTTTTAAATTGAATCTACTATATCAGTCGTTTCATAACCAAAAAACCACAGCCGATGCTGTGGTTCTTATCTTTTCGCAATGTCAGCACAGAATAAAGTGATCGTGCTTATTACTAAAAGTTAGGTTTTACTAAGAACAGCTCTGTATCAAAAGCTATGATCGCCCGACAAAGACAAATCTAATGAGTTGGTTGCAAAGTTATGCTCTGGCTGGTTTAAAATATCACGGGTAATTTTGCCAGCAGCAATTTCACGTAATGCCAATACCGTGGGCTTGTCGTTATCGACATCAACCAAAGGCTCAGCAATACCTTTGGCCAATTGACGGGCGCGCTTACTGGCGACCAAAATCAACTCAAAGCGATTATCAACATTATCCAAACAATCTTCAATCGTCACTCGTGCCATAAATAGCTACCTCGGTTGTTTTTATCAGTCACGGCGCTTGTCCGTCACTCAATAAAAATAATATCAAAAATATAAAAGCCTATAGCTAAACATTATAGCATTTTTTGCTTAGGCGCGTAGTTGCTTTTTATGTCTACGAGCACTTAAAGCTATTTTGGTCAGCGCTTATTCATCGTCTTGGCTATTTAGCAAATTGGCAATAGTGCGGTGATAGCGCTGCTGTTGGCGTTTAAGGGTTTGTCTGTCGGCGACGATAATGGCTTTTAGTTCGGTTAACGCCACTTCAAAATTGTCATTAATCACCACAAAATCAAAGTGCACGTATTGCGCCATTTCCGTGACCGCGCCAGCCAAACGCTGCTCGATGACTTCCATGGTGTCCTGTGCACGCGCCGATAAGCGCTGACGTAAGGTCGCTAAACTTGGCGGCAAAATAAAAATCATCGTCGCCTCGGTAAATATTTTTTTGACTTGTAGCGCCCCTTGCCAATCAATCTCTAAGATAACGTCAACACCTGCCTCTAGCTGCGCGCGTACGCTTTGCTCTGAGGTGCCATAATAATTGCCAAACACTTCGGCATGCTCTAAAAACTTGCCTTCGCCGATAGCCGTGACAAATTTATCAACGTCGGTAAAATGGTAATGCTGACCATCAATCTCACCAGGACGCGGCGCGCGCGTGGTATGCGATACGCTAACGGTCAAGTCGTTGGTGGTGGCCAATAACTGCTTGACCAATGAGGTTTTGCCCGTGCCTGAGGCGGCGGTAATAATAAACAATGAACCTGTCATACGGTTTTTCCTAATGGATGGTTTGCTAATGTAAGGTGCCACAATGGAATAGGTACTAGTAAAGTGTGCGCTAATAAAAAGCTAAAAACGGCGCAAACAAGTGTTGAGCTGGTAAAAACAAAAAACGCCAGCAAGTATGGCGCTATAGAGTTGTATTGATTTCTCATTGATACGTCATTATAAACTGCTTGGCGCGCTTTTATTTAATTCGCGCAAGCTTTTTAGCACTCAATCTTATTTATTGTCTGTTTTTGCATTAAAAGGCTCTGTGTCAATGAACGTTAATGCTCAGTTCATTTGAAACATGGCTATTTTCAAAGGCAATAAAAGCAAATTATGCTAAAGTAGAGCATTGATTTTATCTCAAGTTTTGAGATTAAGCAGTTTGACGTTGAGCTATAACCATAAATTATCTAATGATAGGCCCTCTTATGCAAATTTATCTTGCCAATCCACGTGGATTTTGTGCTGGTGTGGATCGCGCGATTGCGATAGTGAACGAAGCGTTGACACGTTTTGAGCCACCCATTTACGTGCGCCATGAAGTCGTGCATAACAAGTTTGTGGTCTCAGATTTGGCCAATCGTGGCGCGGTTTTTGTCGAAGAGCTGCACGAGGTACCAGATGGCTCGATTGTAATTTTCTCGGCGCATGGTGTTTCAAAGGCGGTCGAAGATGAAGCAGAGCGCCGTGATTTGACCGTATTTGACGCCACTTGTCCACTCGTCACCAAAGTACATATCGAGGTGGCACGATTTGCCCAAGACGGTATGGATGCGGTATTAATTGGTCATGCAGGGCATCCTGAAGTTGAAGGTACGATGGGGCGCTTTAATCGTCGCCATGGCGGACAGATTCATCTGGTCGAGAATGAAAGCGATGTTGAGGCGCTCGCTGTGCAAAACGCTGAGCGTTTGGCCTTTGTGACTCAAACAACATTGTCGATGGACGATACCGCGCGCGTCATTGATGCGCTGCGTGAAAAATTCCCCAGCATTCAAGGTCCGCGCAAAGACGATATCTGCTACGCCACCCAAAATCGCCAAGATGCGGTCAAAGATTTAGCCAGTCGCTGTGAAGTGGTGTTGGTGGTTGGCTCGCCAAACTCGTCAAACTCTAATCGCTTGCGTGAACTCGCCGAGCGTATGAATTGCCGTGCCTATCTGATTGATAACGCTACTGAGATGGATAGAAACTGGTTTGATGGCATCCAAAGCGTTGGCGTCACTGCTGGCGCGTCTGCACCCGAGGTATTAATCCAAGAAGTGCTACAGCAGCTGCAAGATTGGGGTGGAGACTTCCCAAGCGAGCTGTCAGGTATCGAAGAAAACGTGACCTTTAGTTTACCAAAGGCGCTGCGTATTCCCGTCACGCAAGTAGGCAAATAGCATGAATAAGCAGAAAAAAGGCTTTGTGTTAGCAGAAGCGACGCTTGCTGAGATTAATAAGCAATTAAAAATTAATCTGTTTACCATCGTTGTGCTAATTGTCATGCTGGTGCTGAACACTGCGCAATTTATGAAAGATTATAGTGTCTTATATGGCGCGCTTATCGCTGTCATGGCGTTTTTTCTATTTATAATGGCCAAAAGTCGCACCATGCTAATGATGAGAAAACAACAGCTTAGCAAGTAATGCTAAAGGTAAATTAAATATAACCGTTATTATGAAAGACCAACCTATTAAAGTGGTCGAGAATAAAGCATTAATAAAGAAGATTACATTAAGGATGTTCATGCCAGCTTATTATCAGTTTATCAAACGCGAACAACTAGAAGGTGGCGTTAGCGTTGCCCATTATCAGCCAACCAAACATGCCCAAGGCGCTTGGAATGAACACGAGCAGCATATGGCACCAGCGACTGGACTGCTTACTGCTGAGCTTGAAAGTTATGCGCCGCAAACAAACATGCGTATTGCTCGTATCAGTCTGGATATTTTAGGCTTGATACCGCTTGATGAGTTTACCGTTACCACGCGTTGTATCCGTCCGGGTAGAACGATTGAGCTAATCGAAGCGGTCATGAGCAGTCGTGGCCGTGATGCCATTATCGCGCGCGCTTGGCGACTTCTGACCCAAGATACCAGCGAGATTGCCGGACTTGAAGACCAAAAAGCCCTGTATCAACCTGAGGATTTGCCTGTTTGGGATGGTATGAAAGGCTGGCCAGGTGGTTTTATCGAAAGCGTTCGCTTGGTTGCCGAGCCCGACCGCCGTGCTGGTCGTGGTATGGTATGGATTACCAATGATGGCGACATGGTAGAAGGCGAAACGACTAACGATTTGGTACATCTAATGGGGATGGTCGATACCGCCAATGGCGTCGTGCCACGCTTGGGACTCGGCTTATCAGAATTGCAATGGATGTTCCCCAATACGGATTTGCAAATCCATATGCATCGCATGCCAAAAGGGCGTTGGCTTGGCATCGAAGCGGTGCAACAATATGGCGACGATGGTATTGGGCTGACCAGCGCCGTGCTGCATGATGTCCACGGTCCGTTTGGTCGTAGCGAGCAAATCTTAACCATTCGCCCGATGCCGCGTTGATCTAACTTGGCGGCAAAACGATGCCGTTAAAACGTCATAGAAAAACTTGGTGCTTCTAAAAAACAAAACCAAAGGATGTGATTAATTTATTATACAAATTAATGGCAATCGGTTGTAATAGTATTTAACAAAACGACAGCCAAGCATTCAGACTAGCATTAACAACGTAATGTCACTGCAAAGCCACTGTAATGCCCGTATTGACAGGTTACTATGAACCAAAATAGCCAACTTTCAGGAACCCTGACTACCATCTTAAAGATATTAATAGACGCGTATTCAGAATAAATTTTGTATTTTAATTCATCTACTATTCCCAGGAGTACCACTATGAACGATAACAAATGCCCTTACGATATGACGCCGTTGACTATGGGTAATGGCGCGCCAGTGGTTGATAATGAAAATAGCAAAACCGCTGGTAAACGCGGTCCTCTACTCGCAGAAGATTTGTGGCTGAACGAAAAGCTTGCGGATTTAAACCGCGAGGTTATTCCAGAGCGTCGTATGCACGCCAAAGGTTCCGGCGCGTTTGGTACTTTCACTGTCACCAATGACATTACTCAATATACGCGTGCTGATATTTTTAGCGAAGTGGGTAAGCAGACGGAGATGTTTGCGCGCTTTAGTACGGTAGCAGGTGAGCGCGGCGCCGCTGATGCTGAGCGTGATATTCGCGGTTTTGCCCTAAAGTTCTATACCGAGCAAGGCATTTGGGATTTGGTCGGTAATAATACGCCAGTATTTTTCGTTCGTGACCCGCGCAAATTTCCAGATTTAAATAAAGCGGTTAAGCGTGACCCACGTACCAATATGCGTTCGGCGACTAATAATTGGGATTTTTGGACCTTATTGCCAGAGTCTTTGCACCAAGTCACCATTACCATGAGCGACCGTGGTATCCCAGCGTCTTATAGACATATGCATGGCTTTGGCTCGCATACCTATAGCTTTATTAATAGCGATAATGAGCGTTTTTGGGTCAAGTTTCATTTCCGTACTCAGCAAGGTATTAAAAACCTAACCGATGCCGAAGCCGCTGAAATTATCGCCTCGAATCGTGAAAGCCATCAAGAAGATTTGCTCAATGCCATCGACAATGGCGATTTCCCGAAGTGGAAAATGTACGTGCAAATCATGCCAGAAACCGATGCAGATAAAGTACCGTACCATCCGTTTGACTTAACCAAGGTATGGCCAAAAGGGGATTATCCGCTGATTGAAGTCGGCGAGATTAAGCTTAATAAAAACTCAGACAATTATTTCTTAGACGTCGAGCAAGCAGCTTTTGCGCCAAGCAATCTCGTGCCCGGCATCAGTGCCTCACCAGACCGTATGCTACAAGCGCGTCTCTTTAGCTACGCCGATGCCCAGCGTTATCGCGTTGGCGTCAATCATAAGCAAATTCCAGTCAATAAACCACGTTGTCCGGTGACCAGTAACCACCGTGACGGACAAATGCGTGTCGATAACAATTATGGCGGCAGACCGCACTACACGCCAAACAGCTTTGAGCAGTGGCAAGACCAGCCGCAGTATGCTGAGCCAGCTTTAAAGATTGATGGTTACGCCGAGCACTACGATTTTCGTGAAGACGATAGCGATTATTTTAGCCAGCCGCGCGCGCTGTTTAACCTGATGAATGAGGCGCAAAAGCAGCTATTGTTTGACAATACCGCCCGCGCAATGGGTGATGCGCTTGATTTTATTAAATATCGTCATATCCGCAACTGCAACTGGTGCGACCCTGCTTATGGGGAAGGCGTTGCCAAGGCATTAGGCATGAGCGTTAAAGACGCTATGGCAGCACGTGATAGCGATCCTGCTCGTCATTTACCTAGCTGCCTATAATATCTGTAGAAAACTAAAACGTTAGCATTTATCTCGTCTATATTTATCTAAAAACACCGCTTTAGGAAACTAGAGCGGTTTTTTTATAGCTACTAAATACTTTTGGCGTATTTTAGCTTGAAATTTTTACCTGTGCCCCTATCTGATTAAGCAGCCTAGCAGTATTTGCAGCGCCTTCTTGCTAATCAAATTTAGTAATTAGATTGGGCATTACAATTGGCTAAACTGCTAGTATTGGAAAATTTTTGATTAATGTCTGCTGGTAACAGCATTTTTGGTATCAATAATAGGAGTTTTTATGAGTGAACAGGCCCAAGCGGATAATAAAAACGCTAATGACATCAATGTTAAGAAAGACAGCCCAGAAATAAAAAAACATAGCTTTGAAGCAGAAGTGGCGCAGCTGCTGCATTTGGTGACGCATTCGCTTTATTCTAATGCCGATATTTTTGTGCGTGAATTAGTCTCGAACGCCTCGGACGCTTGCGACAAATTGCGCTTTGAAGCGACCAATGATGACAGCCTTTATGAAGATGATGGCGAGTTAAAGATTCGTATCGCTGTCGATAAAGATGCCAAAACCATTACCTTTATTGATAACGGTATTGGTATGAATGAAGCCGACACCATCGAAAACTTGGGAACGATTGCCAAGTCTGGCACCAAAGCTTTCTTAGATAAATTGTCTGAATCGCAAAAGCAAGATGGTCAATTAATTGGTCAGTTTGGGGTTGGTTTTTATTCAGGCTTTATCGTGGCTGATACCATCAGCGTTGAGTCGCGTAAAGCGGGCGAGCCTGCCGATAAAGGCGTACGCTGGGTTTCGGATGGCACTGGTAGCTTCACTGTTGAGCCAATCACCAAAGAGACGCGCGGTACCAGCATTACTTTGCATTTAAAAGAGGAATACAGTGAGGGTGAAGATAACTACCTAGACCGCGGTAAAATCAAGCGTTTGGTCAATAAGTATTCCGACCATATTAGCTTGCCGATTCAGATGCGTAAAGAAGTCTGGCAAGAAGATGTCAAAGAAGAAGGCGATGATAGTGACGCGCCAGCAGGCGGTCAAATGGTCTTGACCGATGAGTGGGAGACCATTAACAAAGCCAGCGCGCTCTGGACACGCTCAGCATCTGAGGTTGAAGATGATGAATATATCGATTTTTATAAAAACATCACTTATGACTTTGATGCGCCGCTAACCTGGACACACAACCGCGTTGAGGGCCGCGTACAGTATACCCAGCTTTTATATATTCCAAAAAAAGCGCCAATGGATTTATACACGCGTGAGCAGCAGCACGGCCTAAAGCTTTATGTCAAGCGCGTCTTTATTATGGACGACGCCGAGCAGCTGCTGCCGATGTATTTGCGTTTTGTGAAAGGGGTCATCGATTCAGCGGATCTGCCACTTAACGTCAGCCGCGAAATATTGCAAGAATCACGCGATGTTAAATCTATCCGTGAGGGTAACGCGCGCCGTATTTTGACCTTGCTGGCGAGCCTTGCCAATAGCGAAGATAGCGACAAGCAAGAAAAATTTGCCCAATTCTATAGCGAATTTGGTAATGTGATTAAAGAAGGTCTTGGCGAGGACATGGGCAATCAAGAGCGTATTGCCAAATTGCTGCGTTATGCCACCAGCACCAATGACAAGGTTGAGACCAGCTTTGAAGACTATAAAGCGCGCATGATCGATGGTCAAAAGGCTATCTACTATCTGACGGCGGACAATCTAGCAGCTGCTAAAAACAGTCCGCAGCTTGAGCTGTTTAAGAAAAAAGGTATCGAAGTTATCTTGATGACCAGCCGTGTCGATGAATGGGCGATGAATTTCTTAACCTCATTTGATGGCACGCCGCTGCAAAATATCGCCAAAGGTGCAGTAGATTTGGGCGACTTGCAGGATGAAGAAGAAAAAGCAGAAGCTGAAAAGGCCGTAGAGGCCATGAAGCCTGTCGTTGATAAACTAAAAACAGCACTTGGCGCGCGCGCAAAAGATGTCAAAGTGTCAACGCGTTTGGTTGATAGCCCAGCCTGCTTGGTGGTTGGTGAAGGTGAGCTGTCACCGCAGATGATTCAGATGCTAAAGCAAATGGGTCAAGATGTACCAGAGAGCAAACCAACGCTTGAGGTCAACCCTGACCATCCACTGATTAAAAAGTTAGAGAGTAGCGAGCAGTCTGACGACAATTTTGACAAGCTGGCGCAGGTCATTTTTGACCAAGCGTTACTTGCCGATGGCGGTCAACTAGAAGATCCAGCCGCTTATCTAAAACGCGTTAATGAGCTATTAATGCGCTAATATTTGCTGTTTGACAAAAAAGGAGGTCTTGATTTCAAGACCTCCTTTTTTCAATAGATTCTTAACGTCTATCTAGAGTGATTTTCAGGCAGTTTTTACAAATCAGCCTTATCCTCTTGAGCGACAATCCGTTACAATCGCGATAGATTAGCGAGCTAAAATATTAAGTTCAGTTTCTTGCTTTTCAATCCTATTTTATCGTCAAATAATAATAAATTGGCGTTATTTCTCTCGACTGGCTAGAGGTCTAAGTCTTTGTCACTTGCGTCATTAAAAACCGTATCGCTTCAGCGCTTCTCGCTCAATTTTGCGGCCAATATTATTGCAACCTTATGGATGCTGGTCGGGTCGACGCGGGCGTTTTCTTGGGTAAAACCTACCTTTATCCAGTTTGCGCTATTTGCCATATTGGCATTGGGTAGTAATGTTCTGTTTTCGTGGTTGGCGGCTGAAAATGGCAGCGTCTTTAATGAGCAAGGGTTGGTCAGCTACTTAATTTGGCCGATGATTATTTTGCTCAGTGGCATTATTTTAGCCCGCCGAGTTGGTAACCAAGCGCTGGTTTTTGTCCCTGTCATTTTATGGCTGGTTGCCGATACGCTATCAGCGTTATTGCAAAGCCTCGTCCAGTTTTTTGGTAGTTATGGGTGGTTGCCAAGTTGGGGTTATTCTTTTTTACCCATTTTATTTTTAGTGCTGTTTTTATGGCAAACCCTCGCTTTATTATGGATATTTTTTCGCCGCCTGCGCATTTCTTGGTGGGAGAGAGTCATCGTCTTAGTAGGGGCAGTGGCATTATTGACCATTTGGCAGCGTAATGTCGCCGACCAGCCGATATTTAAGCAAATTCCTGTCGAGCCGGTACTAGAAGAAGCGGCTTTATACGAGCAGCCGCGATTATTGCAGCAAGCTTTGGATCGTATCGACCCGAGTATACCGGGTAAAAGCGACTGGTATTTTATGGGTGTGGCAGGATTTTCTGGTCAAGACGTCTTTCGTTCTGAGATTAACAAAGTGCGTGAATTGTTTGATGTGCGCTTTGGTACCAGTGGCCATTCGCTGGCATTGATTAATAATAACTATACGTGGCTAGATGAGCCAATTGCGACAAAAACCAGTATCTTGCGCGGGTTAAAAACCATCGGTCAGCAGATGAATGCTGATGAAGATGTGTTATTTCTTACCCTGTCGTCACATGGTGATGAGAATATTATTCAACTGGCAAATCCACCATTAGCGATGGATAATTTGGATGCTGCATGGCTGCGTGAAGCGTTAGATGCGTCCGGTATCCGCTGGCGGGTGATTGTGGTATCCGCCTGCTATTCAGGCTCATTTATCGATGAATTGGCCTCGCCAACAACGGTGATTATAACCGCTTCCGCCGCCGATAAAATGTCATTTGGTTGCACCAATAGTGCTGAGATGACTTACTTTGGACAGGCTTTTTTTGCGGAGAGTTTACGTGAAAACACCAGTTTTTCTGATGCGTTTAAAGATGCTGCATATCGCGTACAAGAGCGTGAGCTCTATATGGGTTTTGAGCCATCAGAGCCGCAGATGGTCATTGGTAGCCTAATGGAAACCGCGTTGCCAGCATTTGAGCAAGTACTGTTTGCTAAAACCCGCCCAGCGCTCGCCAATATGACTAATCAGCCGAATTCTGTTAAGGTTACTCAAACTCCTGATACGGCAAACGCAATTGTTAATCTGCCTGAAAATGACTGAAACCTGCTGATAAATTGGATTTATGTCGCTACTAAGGCGCGCTTTTTGAGTTTTTAAAATGCTATTTGAGTGACTGACTGTCTTTAATTGACTTTGCCTGATTTTACTTAATTGCTTGTCTTTAACGGTTTACTTGTTAGTAGTAAAGATGGGTAGTTGTCACTCAGCGCTTATTTTATCTCGGATAAAAAGGATATCACTTATGAATAATTCTTATAAACACAGTTTGTCTACCAATTCAAAGATTGAGCAAATCAGCGTCAATCGCTGCTTCGATGGCGAGCAGCATTATTATCGTCATGAGTCCACCGCGACCAAAACGCCGATGACCTTTAGTATTTATCTGCCAGATGAAGCGCTTGCTGGGCGCCGTTGTCCGGCTGTTTTATATCTCTCGGGTTTAACCTGTAATGCCGATAACGTCACCTATAAAGCACATTTTCAACAAAAATGCAGCGAGCTTGGCATGATATTTATTGCGCCTGATACTTCTCCTAGAAGTCATGACGCGCACGAGGTCGCAAACGATGAGCGTTATTTTGTCGGGCAGGGCGCAAGCTATTATGTCGATGCCACGCAAGCACCATGGGCAGAACATTTTAATATGCAAAGCTATATCGTTGATGAATTATACGATTTACTGCGCTCAGAGTTTCCGATTGATAGTATCGGCATTACAGGCCACTCGATGGGCGGTCATGGTGCGTTACTATTGGGCTTTAAGTTCCCAAGTAAGTTTGTCAGTGTCTCCGCCTTATCGCCTGTTTGTGCTGCTAGTGAGTCGGCATGGGGGCAGGCGGCTTATACAGAGTACTTCGGCGATGATAAGTCGCTATGGGCGCAAGCAGACGCCTCACAGATGATTGTAGAGGTCGGCCAGCAGTATGCCAGTATCTTGGTCGACCAAGGCGCGGCTGATAATTTCTTGGCAGAAGGTCAGCTGCAAACGTCTAAGCTGCAAGCAGCGTGTGACAAGGCCAAGCAGCCATTGACATTACGTTTTCAGGCTGGTCATGACCATAGCTATTATTTTATTCAAACAGTGATTAATGACCACATTGAACACCACTGGCGTATGGCGCAAATGGGCTAATCGATAGATACTTCGATAGATAAACTGGCAACTCAACAGACAAACCACCTGTTAAACCTTTATACCAACCCAAATAGGTAGCTCAACTATGACTAGCCCTTCTAAACCTTATCTTATTGCGCCTTCTATTTTATCAGCTGACTTTGCCAGACTTGGTGAGGAGGTTGAAAAGGTATTGGAAGCGGGCGCCGATGTCATTCATTTTGATGTGATGGACAATCACTATGTGCCTAACCTAACGTTTGGTAGCATGATATGTCAGGCACTGCGTGACTATGGTATCGAGGCGCCGATTGATGTCCATCTTATGGTATCGCCAGTCGATAGCATGATTGAGCAATTTTTAAAGGCGGGTGCGAGTATTATCACCTTTCATCCAGAAGCCAGCGCCCATATTGACCGCTCTTTGCAGCTGATTAAAGATGGCGGTGCTGAATGCGGTTTGGTATTAAACCCTGCAACGCCGCTGCATTATTTAGACTATGTGATGGATAAAGTTGACCAAATCTTACTGATGAGCGTCAACCCTGGTTATGGTGGCCAGTCATTTATTGACAGTACTTTAGATAAAGTACGCCAAGTCCGTCAGCGTATTATTACCAGTGGTCGCGATATCAGACTAGAAGTAGATGGTGGCATCAAAGCTAGTAACATCCGCGCGATTGCCGAAGCGGGTGCTGATATGTTCGTCGCTGGTTCCGCTATTTTTAATCAAGAAGATTATCAGTCTGCTATCGACGCCATGCGCGCCGAGTTGGCCTTGGCAAATGGTTATTAACCCCCATTTATAATGATTAATATGAGTGTTAATGTTATGACGATGGACTCGATAAGCCATATAGATAAGCCATATAAAGGTGAAATATGAACACGCAAAAGCCCATTAACTCGTCAGTAGCGCCTGAGCCTGTGAAAGAAAAACAAGCCCCAAGCTTAGTACCTAAGGGTATTACTATTGGTATGGCGGCTTTTGCCTTGGTGCTTAGCCTCGCTGGTTATGGTTTTCGCCTGCTGATTGGCGATGATGTCGGAGAAGTGCTGCGTCATGCGGCAGTAATAGTGCCAGCCTTTATGATTGGTATTCCGCTATTTTTTTGGCTCGGTTCGCGCATTTTAAATAAGCTTAAAGGTTTGCATATTGCAAGCTGGAACGCTATTAGCTTGGGCTATCTAACCTCATGTATATCGATGCTGTGGTTAATGGGTACTTATAGCTAATAACTGGCTGATGTCAGTACTTATCATCATCGTCTTTTTAAGCGTTAAACTTTGTCCTTATAACCTTTATTGACTTCTACTTTTTAATAAGTCGCGCTTTATGATGCGACTGGACACTTGCTCGTATGGCTGCTTCCTCTAAGAAAATCACCGATATTATTTTTCCAAAAGACCTTCCAAACAGTTTGTTTATTTTGCTGATTATCGCCTGTTTGCTCTTAGGCTTATCCTACCTGCGCCATGGTACCGGACTGCAAGGCTGGCTACACGTCTTTGAAAATTGGCTACTCATGTTGCTTATTATTCCAACTGCCACCGCTACCGTAGCCTTACCGTTCAAATATCGCGACCCATCGCTTGAGATTAAACAGATGTATTATCTTGGGATGTTTGTCGCTTTCTTATTTACTTTAGCAAAATTGCGCTATTGGCGTTAATAGCGAGTTAGCTCGTTTATAAAGTTGATAAGCAGTATTAAAGAGCATTTATGCAAAAGACTTACGAGTTTACCCTTGAATTGTCGACGCAAAGCGTCCATTGTATAAGTAAGACAGCTTTGCCCGTATATTTGTAAGAACCGCGCTTTAATAAATGAATCAGCGCCTTTTTATAGAGATAAAGCGGGATAATAAGGAAAAAATAGATGCCATACGATATTGATAATGAAATAGAAGTAGATAACGATAGTCGCGATCAGTTCGCTGGATTTGCTAAAGAAACCACGCTTGAGTTGGTTGAAGCAGCGGATGGCAAATTGCTGTTACGTGATGCCGAGGAAGAAGAAGCACCGCTGATGACCATCGATTTTTCTGATAAGCTGAAAGAAATACTAGGCAGCGATACCCAAGCGATTGGTCAGCATATGATTCATGCCGCGATTCAGGTCATTATGCAAAAACAAATGAGCCAGTGGCATGCCCATGTCTATGACAAAGAACCCACTCACTATAGCTAATTAGGCTTATCGCTTCTAAATCTATAAGAACGAAATATAGTAGCTGGTTAAAATAGTGTATGGTTGAAATGATTGGCAAGTCAAAAAACTGGCAATAAAAAAGGGTTTATCTTTTGATAAACCCTTTTTTTATCAAAATAATTTAATGATAAATTATTTGATTTTTGCTTCTTTAAAGATGACGTGCTGGCGGACTTTAGGATCATATTTTTTGATCTCCATTTTGCCAGGCATCGTGCGCTTATTTTTGGTAGTGGTGTAGTAATACCCAGTACCAGCAGTTGATACTAATTTAATTTTATCTCTCATGATAGCTTTCCTGTAAATGAGGGGTCTTCAAACGATAGGTACGAGTGCAAAAAAGTTAGTTGCTACAAATGAGGTAGCTAAAAGCAGCTTGGAAGGTGAAAATTATCGACCGCTCAAGCTGCTTCTCTTAACTTATACTTTTTGACCTTGTGCGCGTAAATCCGCTAACACTTTGTCGATACCAAGTTTGTCAATGATGCGCATACCTTTGGTAGACACACGTAGACGTACAAAACGGTTTTCAGACTCTACCCAAAAACGATGGTTATGAAGGTTTGGTAGAAAGCGACGACGGGTTTTGTTGTTTGCGTGCGAAACATTATTACCCACCATAGGGCGCTTTCCAGTCACTTGGCAAACTCTAGACATGGCGAACTCCTAATCTATGAGGCATGAGGGATTCTCATACCAGTCTGGGCAAGTTGCACTTTTTTGCGGCATGGACACAGCAAGCGGCAGCTTTGCACCAAACAAAACTATATGAAGGTTGAGCTGATATTACTGTCATCTAAAGGCAAATAACAGGCAAACCAATTCAGAAAATTTTAAAGCCGACATTTATACCATAAAACTAATGAATACTCAAATATTTTTATAATAATCGCTGCTTTAAACGATAGCTATTATACCCTGAATTGCACACGCTATGTGATTGATTATTTAATAGTAAAGATACATTTTTTGGTTGTAAGTTATAACAAAAGTCAGTAAAGTTGCTGTTATATATTTAATACAATCTATTAATACAACTGCTACTATTGTAAGTATGTGTATCTTTACTTAAATAGATGATTGCCATTACGGAGTTTTAAAATGTCCTACAGCTCATTACCACTGACTTCCAAGTTATTTCAGCTCACTTCTTTAACCTGTGCATTAGCATTAGCAGGTTGTGGTGGTGGAGATGGGACCGACGTAATCGCACCTAAACCCGATTTGCCAGGTGGTAGCAATAATGGAGACGGTAATAACAATGGTGGTGGCGAGCAAACACCAGAGATTGAGCCTGACTTCTTTTTACAGAAGCTTAGCACATCGCCTACTATCATCGAGCTATCTGATGAGCAGTCTATTTTTAATGTAACAGTGAAAGCTGCTGAGGTGGGCTCAGGTGGTGCAATGATCGGCAAAGCGGTTACTTTAAAAGTAGTGGATTCTGAAACTAACGGTATCACTATTGAAGGTCAAAGTACTCAAACCACTGATAGCGATGGTAATGCTGTATATACACTAAAGCTTAATCCGCAGGCAGTCTTAGACAAAGAGATGTTAATTGCAAACGGCTTTACATTAATAGCTACTGCTAATAAAGCCGATGGCACAGCTGTTGCACCGCAAGAACTCAAGGTTTCAGTCAATAAAAAAGGTAGTGGCGATGGTACTCAGGTAATAGTAAGTAAGCTTAATGTGAAGCCTAGTATCAAGACGAGCTCTGTTTCTAATGGCGTTCTAAATCCTTTTGGCGATACAGGCGTATTTAGTGTCGAACTTAAAGATGAAAAAGGTACTTTAACGCCTAATGTAACAGTAGGTTTAGGGATTATACCTTTAGAAGGCGTATCTATTAGTCCTGCTAGCCAAGAGACCGATAGTAAAGGCATTGTAAATTTTAATATAAAAATAGATGAAAACCTATCAGAAACTGCACGGCAAAACCTATTAAAAGGTATTACTTATACTCTTAATGTTCGAGAGAAAAATGGCGCAAGCAAAAGTGTAACTAATAGCTTAAAGGTTGGATTGCCTATTTCTGACTATAAACTAAGGGTTGCAGGAAATTCAAATAAACTTAGTGCTTATGGTGATACACAAAATCTTACGATAAAGGCCGCTGCTATAAATGCAGCTGTTCCTACCAAAATCGAAGGCGCTAAAGTCACTTTCAAGCTGAATAATGCTCCTAAAGGTGTAAGCTTATCAAGTAATCAGTTAACTCTAGATAATAGCGGTCAAGCTGTTGTTACTTTGTCTATAGCGAAAGGATTAAGCGATGCTGAGCGAAAAGCACTTGCTGAAAGCGGCATTAGCTATACTGCCACTCTGTCAGAACCTAACCATTCTGTAACAACACAAACGTTTGAAAGCTCAGTTGAAATACCACTCGCAAAGAATATCGTGAGTTTTGAAGGAAGCGATAAGAAACAAATCTCAAGCTCAGGTGGCAGTGCAGTTATTAGCTTTAGGGTAAATAACCAAAATGGTGGAGCCGTAGCCAATCAATTAGTTACAGCGACTCTACCAACTAATTTAACAAGTAAAGGCTTACTAACTATTGATGGTAGTACTGAGCAGATTACTAATGACAAAGGCGTTGTAAGTTATACAGTACGTGTTCCTGCAGGCTTAAATGATTCACAGAAAGCAGCATTAGAAAAAGCCAGTAATTTTGCATTATCCGTTAAAGCAGTTGAAGCCTCTGGTGCTAGTAGTGTAGCGAGTAGTAGCTCAATTGCTATTGGTTCAGAGATCGGTCAAAGTGATATTACGTTAACTGCTCAAAGTATTCCTGCTACAGTGAATATTTTAGAAAGTCAATTTAAATTGCAAGTTGCCGCCAAACGTAAAGATGGTAGCGCTGCTGATGGCAGAACGGTAAAGCTGGTTCTCAATGAAGGTTCGAGTAATGGTGTTACTATTCAAGGTAATCAGCGAACTACTGATGGAAGTGGTATAGCAGAATTTAATATTGGTATTAGCCAAAGTCTAACCCAAGCTCAACGTGATCAACTTATCAAGACAGGCATTGGTTATACTGCTATCGTAACTGATCAAGATGGTACACAGTCTAAAATTACTCAAACTATTAAGGTCGAGCAACCATTAAGCGCCATCCAATTTGCCTCTATCGCGACACCAACTATTAGTGAGCTTGGTGGAAAAGGCACTATTAGTGTCAAGTTATCAACCAAAGACAAACAATTACCGGTTGCAGGAAAATCAGTTGCTATTCAATTAGGGAAAGTAGCGATTGATTATGGCGTTACCATCGATGCAAAATCAGCAGTAACTGATTTTAATGGTGAGACAACCTTTATAGTTAGTATTCCCAATACCTTAACAGCAGAAGAGCGTACTAAGCTTAAGCTTACTGGTATTAACTATCAGCTGTCCTATGTAGAGAAAGACATTACCTACTCTGAAATCAACACAGTTAATATCACAACTCCTAAAGTTGACTTAAGTATTCTTAATGCAACTAACAACATTGATAATCAAGCTGGCTACATTCTTAACAATGTAGGTAGTAATATTACGATACAAGCCCAGCTTAATAACCAGTCAACTGATGAGCAAATAGCCGATCAGCCTATTAAGTTAGTGTTTAATAACAGTGCATTAGCAGGGTTGCTTACTGTCAATGGCCAAAACGGTTCGTCAAATATCATTACTACTACAGATGAAAATGGCTTAGTTAACTTTAATGTTGTGGTTCCTGGCAATTTAACCGATGTGCAAAAAGAAATGCTTAGCAAGGAAGTATTAACCGCCACCTTGACAGAGACGCTAACAGGCAAGCAGCAGCAAGTTAAAATTAAAGTACAGTCTATGAGTGCTGCAATCTCTTTGATTGCTAAACAGACAAACCCACTGAATCTAAATGGTGGTGAAACTCAAATTGAGGTGACTGTTGCAGACAAGTCAGTAGAGCCAAAAGTTGTTGCAGGCCAAAAAGTATTCTTAGCGCTGCCAGCAGCTATTGCCAGCCAGGGCGTCACATTAGTATCAGGTAGTAGTCAAACTACTGATAATTCGGGTAAAGCTGTCTTTACTGTCGCTGTACCTAACAACTTAACTGACGCACAGAAAGCAGAGATTGCAAAAAATGCCAATAGCTTCTCTATTGGATTATCAGCAGCTGATGCTAATGGTAATATAGTAACCCAAGCCAGTTCTGTGGCTACAGTTACGCCAGATCCAAATGGTACTAAGGAAAGCATTAGTATTGGGGCAAATAAAGTTGTTAATACCAAGGGCGATACCTTTAAGATTTTTGTACGAGTGGCGAGAAATATTAAAGATGATATTACCAATGAGGAAAAAAATGTCGGTATTGCCAATCGTGCTGTTCGTTTAAATGTAGACGATCCTATACAAACTGGCGTCACTGTAACCAATAATACTGCCACAACGAATGGTGATGGCGTAGCGACCTTTGATCTCAAGCTTGAAGATGGTGCTAACGTCAACCAAGCTATCCTAGAAGCAGGTATCAAGCTGACAGCTACTACGACGACTGCAGAAGGTGTCGAGCTACCACAGACCTATATCGTTGCAGTAGATACTGCTACGATTGATAGTTATCAGCTCATAGCATCTTCTGATAAATCTACATTAAATACTGGTGGTGATCAGACCAATGCTACCTTCCGTGTGACCGACAGCAAAGGCGGTATCTTGGCAGGAGTGCCTGTACAGTTAAGTATTGAAAACTTAGAAGCTAGTGGTGCCGCTTTAACGACACCAAGCATGGTAACTACTAATGCTAATGGTCAGATCGATGTCGGCGTCATCCTAGCAGCCAACTCTATCAATTCTCGTCTAAATCATAGTGTAGTGATTAATGCGAAAATCGTCACGCCACAGTACGATGCAGATGGTAAAGTTAGTATGCAAGTACGTGAAGAAAAGTCTCTCAGCTTGTCAGCGGTAGGGACTGAAATTACTCTTGCTGCTTCAGAGACTAAGTTAAAAGATAGAGGACTAACTACTATTAGTACCATGTTAGTGGATGGTGCGGGACGTGCTATTGCTAATGCTGGTATGGAGTTGGTAGGTGAAAACGGTAATATTATCGCTACTACTGCTACGGCGTTTACCGATGCGGATGGTAAAGCGAGCTTTGATGTCAGTGAGGATACATTATCCTTTGATAGTAATGGTAATTTACGTGTGTATGCTCGTGCTTTCGGTGAAAATAAGATAAATAATCAACGTAGCTTAAATAGTATTGATTTAGTTAAAGTCTCACAAGCAGGTATAAGCTTTATTGACGTTAAAAACGTTTACGATGTAAATACCCCACAAACCATAAATATCCAAATACGTCGTGATACAGCTGCTCAAGCAGCGGAATTAATCGATAAGCAAGTTGAAGTACAAACGACTATTGGTACGTTTGCTGATAGCAACGATGTAATCGTCACAAAACCCATTACTGCTGCTAATATAAACGGCAATATCGTTACGATACCTGTTACCTTAACGTCAGAACTTGCTGGTATTACCGCCCTACAGGCGACTGTATTGGATGAAACACTACCAAACGGTGAGCCGCGCTATCGTGCGACAGTTGATGCACGTTTCCGTGCTACCACACCTGCTAGAATGCTATTCCAAGCGGTCAGATCTGTTATTACTCCAAGTGGTAGCACTGAAGTTGTTGCTACGGTCAAAGATAAAAATGATGTGCCGGTAGAAGGGCAAACAGTGGTGTTTAGTCGTGCGTCAGATTCTTCAGCGGGCCGCTTATCGGCTGCAACAGCAGTAACAGATAGTAGAGGTGAGGCGCGTGTGGTCTATAAAGCCAATGCTAGCTCTCCTATCGGTGGAGTTATCATTAATGCACGCTTACTCAATGATCCGATTAATATTGGTAGCAAAACCACCAATATTACTGTTTCAGAAGAAGCGGTATATACTACTTTAGCATTCTCTAATAAGTTATCTTCTGATGATATTTACTATACGGTACGTGGATCGATATCAGTCATGGATGGCTCTGGTCGTGCTGTGCCAAATAAAGAAGTCTCTATAAAGTCTTATGCAACGGAATATGCTCAAGGCAGAGTTTGCTTGCTAGACAGCACAGTAACGTATCAGGCTGCTGATGAAGTGTCAGCCTCAGGTGCTACAACTACGCCAGATCCGAAAGTATTCTCTGAAAAAACATCTGTATTTTTAGAGTCTGGCTGGAAACCTACTGAAGACTCAAACTATAACTATACTTTAGACAAAGATAATAATCTTATTTTAAATGAAGATAAGAATGGTAATGGTACGCTTGAAGCTATTAACCCCGTAGCTATCATTGGCGGTACAGTATCAGATGATGGTTATACTTTCGTCACCGATGAAGAAGGTCGCGCTGACTTTGAGATTCGTTATCCAATGCGTTATTCTAACTGGGTGAAAGTAAAGTTTGATGCAACTACATTCTTAAATGGTAGTGAAAATACACAGAGTATTAATTATCAACTGCCTTCTGCAGAGAGTGATCTTGTTATTAATGGTTCAAGCATTAATACACCTTGGATTGGCAATGCTAGTCCTTTTGGCACAGGTGGTGCCTCGTGTGTAGACAGTATGAATATAAATATCAACGCTCAAGCTGGTAAAACCAAGGTAACACTATCACCTTATTCGCCTAATTATTCCATTTTATGGAATGGGAAGATAACGTTTAATAAGCATCAACAAGGTTACAACTCATATATCATGGACTTTGACAGTGCATATAAGACGGGGGATACAGTTACCATTATCAATAATGGATTTGGGTTCTCTAAACTATTGAAACTTGAATAATATTTATATAACTATACCTAAGTTATGTTTTTACAAAAACCCTAGCTCTTTGCTAGGGTTTTTGTATTCATAATCTCAATAACTAAATACAAGCAACTCAATCAGCAAAGTTTCGCAAAAGCGATTAGAATAGTCAGTTTCCTATGCTGCTAACCATATTCAAAGTAAGCAGCACGTTTCATTTTTAATTGGGCGTACTATGTCAGACAATACCACGACTGCTACAACAAGCATAAAGTCGAGCAAAACTTCTCAAAATGTATTATCTACCGATGCTATTGAAACCGCGACGTTATTGATTAAATGCCGTGATCAAGCGGGTATCGTACAGGCCGTATCTGAGTTTATTCATCGTTATGGCGGCAATATTATCACTCTCGATCAGTATTCAACCGCGCATGAAGGCGGGCAGTACTTTATGCGCTTAGAGTTTGCGTTAGCAGGCTTAGGCGAGATTATGGATAACTTTGAAGCCAGCTTTGGGCATACGGTGGCCAAGCGCCACAACATGACCTGGCGCTTACACAATAATGCGATTAAAACCAAGGTTGGCATCTTAGTGTCAAAGTTCGATCATGCCTTGTTAGATTTACTGTGGCGGCATCAGCGCGGGTTACTCGATTGTGAGATTACCTGTGTCGTTAGTAATCACGAAGACTTGCGCCAAGCGGTAGAAAACTTTGGCATCACTTTCCATTATGTGCCAGTCACCAAGGATAACAAGGCTGAAGCAGAAGAGCAGATTCATACCTTGATGGCAGGCAATGACTTGCTGGTATTGGCGCGTTATATGCAGATTTTATCATCTGATTTTGTCAAACGCTGGCCAATGCAAGTCATCAATATTCACCATTCGTTTTTACCTGCGTTTGTCGGTGCTGATCCTTATCGTCAAGCTTATGAGAAAGGGGTCAAGCTTATCGGTGCGACCGCGCACTATGTGACAGCCGAACTTGATCAAGGGCCTATCATTGAGCAAGATGTACATCGTGTCACTCATCGTCAAGGGGTGGCAGAACTGCGTGCTATTGGTCGCGATATCGAGCGTAATGTCTTGGCGCGTGCGGTGAATTGGCATGTACAAAACCGCGTAATTGTGGCCGGAAATAAAACCGTGGTTTTTAATTAGCATTTTTTAAGACGGTATTAAACAAGAATAAAAGCGTAAAAAAGGCCGCCAGTATGGGTATTTAATACGGGCGGCTTTTTTAATCACGTTACCACTATCACAGAAATGGGTTTATAACAGCATCTCTAACACAAACTTGCTACCGACAAAGCCAATTGCTAATAAGATAAATGCATAAATGGTCATGTTGGCAGCGCGTTTGCCACGCCAACCTGCGCGCCAATTACCCAATAATAATGCGCCAAATAACAGCCACGACAGCACGCTAAAGACCGTTTTATGGGCAAGGTGCTGTGCCATTAGGTCTTCTACATAAACAAAGCCAATGCCAAGCGCGATACTGAGCAACACAAAGCCGACCAATAGCATGTCGAACAATAGACTTTCCATGCTCTGCAAGGACGGCAGTTTATTGACCCAAAAGCGATGAATCGACTGGTGTTTCAGCTCACGTATTTGTAAGCGCAAAAATAATGCCTGCACCGCTGCCATGAGTAGCACACAATAGGCGGCAAGCGATAGTAAGATATGCGCCTCTAACCCGACGCTGATGTCCGTAATGGGACGATAAGGCGCGCGGCCGATATAACCGATTATCATCCCGATTAATGCCGTCGGTGCTGCTAAAATACCAAGACTGACAATAGGGCGGTATAAGCTAAAAATAACGTAGAAAAATAAGAAAAATAAACTGATCAGGCTAATGGTATTAAACAAGTTGAAATTTAGCCCATAAAGGGTGACCACGTGCGGATAGAGCAGCGCTGCGTGCGCGAGCATACCGACGACCAATAAACCTAAGCTCATGCCCTTGTGGATAGGTTTATCTTGAATCAGCGCCCAGCCGATGTAGATGCTGACCAAAATATAAACCATGCCAGCCAGTAAAAATGCAAGTTGCAAGATAAAAAACCTCATCTCATGATGAGCGCAAAAACGCCGCTCAATCGAATGCTAAAATGGTATTATCAGAATGATTAGAATAATCATCCAATTTATCATAAAATGGCAAGCAATTGAGCGCCATCTTACGGATTGATTATAAATGCTTGTAGCCCAGTAGTACTAAAGTTTGTTATTGATAAGCCATAAAATGGTGCGGACAATTTTAGTAGACTCTATCTTTGCAAAACGACTATAAGCTTTATGGTCTCTTGATGCTATGATATTGATAATATGCTACTTTTTATCATTATTTTTGTAAAATACTGCTTGATAGTCTGTAGCATCGCCAAATTATATAAATCAGCAAGCCACGCTGAACCAAATTTGACGACGTATTGTTGTCATAGTGTTTTTACTAAGAATTGCTTTTATTAAGAATTGCTTTTATCAAAGATTGTTTTCACTAAGAATTATTTTAATTGAGAGTTATTTATGTTTGATACTTTAACCGAACGCTTATCATCGAGCCTGCGTAATATCGCTGGTACTGGGCAGTTGACCGAAGATAATATCAAAGACACGCTGCGTGAAGTACGCATGGCGCTATTAGAAGCCGACGTCGCGCTACCGGTAACGCGTGATTTTGTCAAACGTGTCAAGGAGCAAGCGCTTGGCGCAGAAGTGCTCAAAGAGTTGGCACCAGGGCAAGCCTTTGTCAAAATCGTCCATGACGAGCTGACCGAAATGATGGGCAGTGCCAATCAGCAGTTAGAGATGACTGGTAAACCGCCGGTCGTTTATCTGTTGGCAGGTTTGCAAGGGGCGGGTAAAACCACTACCGCTGGTAAATTAGCGAAGTTTTTACAAGAACGCCATAAGAAAAAGGTGATGCTAGTCTCGGCCGACGTGTATCGTCCAGCGGCAATTAAGCAGCTTGAGCAAGTGGCAGGGCAGGTAAATGCCAAGTTTGTCAATTCAACAACCGATGAAAACCCGATTGATATCGCTCGCCGCGCTATCGAAGAAGCTAAAATCCAATATCAAGATATTTTGATTATTGATACGGCTGGTCGTCTGGCTATCGATGAAACCATGATGGCTGAAATCAAGGCGCTAACCGCGGCGGTCAATCCGTCTGAAACGCTGTTTGTCGTCGATGCCATGACCGGTCAAGATGCGGCCAATACCGCCAAAGCCTTTAATGATGCGCTGCCATTGACTGGCGTTATCTTAACCAAGACCGACGGTGATGCTCGCGGTGGCGCGGCATTGTCTGTACGTGCGATTACTGGCAAACCGATTAAGTTTTTAGGTCGCGGTGAAAAACTAGACGCCCTCGAGCTATTCCATCCTGAGCGTATCGCTCAGCGTATCCTTGGTATGGGTGACGTCTTAAGTTTGGTTGAAGAAGTCGAGCAAAAAATCGACCGTGATAAAGCCGAAAAAATGGCCAAAAAGATGCAAAAGGGCGGCGACTTCGACCTTGAGGATTTATTGACCCAGTTTCAGCAAATGAAAAGCATGGGCGGTATGGCAGGTTTTTTAGATAAAATGCCTGGCATGGGCGGCTCGGATATGCAGAAAGCCGTGCAAGATGCTAAGCCAGAAGAAAAAGTACGTGAAATGGAAGCCTTGATCAATTCAATGACGCCGTTTGAGCGTAAGAATCCAGATAAGATTAATCCAAGCCGCAAGCGCCGTATTGCCGCAGGTTCAGGACGTGAAATTCAAGACGTCAACCGTTTGCTCAAGCAGCACAAGCAGATGGCAAAAATGATGAAAATGATTTCTAAGCCTGAAGGTATCAGTAAAATGATGAAGTCAATGCAAGGTTTGATGGGCGGCGGTGCTGGTGGCGGTGGACCATTATTCGGTGGTGGTCAGAAAGGTGGCGTCAAAGATGTAAACCCACAGCAAATAGCCAAGCAGATGGGGCTCGACCCAAACAATATCCCAAGCACCGAAGAGATGCAAAAGCAGATGCAAGAGCTACAAAGCCAAGTACCTAAAAGTTTCAAAAAACGCTTTTAAGCGATTTAAACCTATAGCCTTACCTACACCATAAAACCTCAGTGTCAAATAGCATTGAGGTTTTTGTCTTTATATTTTAAACATAAATTCGCATAAATAGAGCACTAAAGATTTTAAAAATCTATTAAAAATTGAGAAAGTCAGTTAATTAATCTGTCCTAAATGCTATGATAGGCGCTGTTTTATAATGGCAAGTAAATAAGCCGAGGTAATAATGTTTTTAGCAATGGATACCGTATTTGAGCAGTGTTCGATCGCGATTTTAGATGCCAAGGGTCAGGTGCTATCGAGTCATACTGAACAAGGCAAACGAGAACAAACTCAGCATATTTTGCCGATGATTGATGCGGCTTTATCTGAAGCTAAGATTAGCTTAGCGGATATAAAGGCATTAATCTTTAACCGTGGCCCCGGTGCTTTTAGCGGTATCAGAATCAATACAGCGGTGGTACAAGCCTTATCTGTCGCCCAAGATACTCCTTGTGTCGGGGTTTCTAGCTTACAAGCCATTGCCCAGTGTGCGTATCAAAGATATGGTTTGACGCAAGTTTATAGCGCGCTTGATGCGCGTATGCAGCAAGTATATTTTGGGCAATATGCACTAATAGACCATATTATGCAGCCCGTTGTGCAAGAAAACGGCGAAGATACCGAGCGCTTACTTGATTATGACAGCCAAACCGCTGCCAATCTTCCTATTGTCGGTAATGGTGCGTCGCTATTAAAAGCATATGATGGACAGGTATGCCATGGAGAGGTTTGGCCAGATGCGGTCGTGATTGGACAATTGGGTATCGCTCAATTCATACAGACAGGCGGTAGCGATGCCGCTAATGCCTTACCCAAGTACTTGCGCAATCAAGCATGGAAAACGCTAAAAGAGCAAGGTAAGGCGTAGTTTTTGCGTAATAACTTGCAGCACGTACTTTTTTCTAATAGGTATAAACGATTATAAAAGCAACAACAATATAGAACAGCGGCTAGCGCTGTTTTTTTTAGGGAAACAACTGTGGATATACTGTTATTAATCCAAGCGCTCATTATGGGTATCGTTGAGGGTATCACGGAGTTTTTACCCATCTCTAGTACGGGGTATTTGATTTTATCAGCCGATTTGATGCGCTTTTGGACTAAGGAAAAAGTTGATTTGTTTGTGGTGGTAGTCCAGCTTGGTGCTATCTTAGCGGTCATTTATGACTATTGGGGCAGGCTGTGGCAAGCACTGATGGGGCTACTGACTGGTAAAGCCGAAGGTATGAGTAACCCTAGGCAGCTTGGACTTAGCTTAATTGTTGCGACCATTCCGGTAATGATTGTAGGTTTTACCTTTGCCGATGAGATTAAGGCGTATTTGTTTAACCCTATCGTGGTAGCGATTATGCTGATTGTCGGCGGTCTGCTGATATTTTATGTCGAAAATCGTCCGAAAACGATTATTGCCCAAGAAGCAGAAGATGTCAGCCTAAAAACTGCGTTAATGATTGGTTTGATGCAGTGTCTGGCTTTGATACCCGGAACCTCACGCTCAGGTGCGACGATCATTGGCGCACTCTGGCTTGGCGTGTCGCGTAAGGCATCTGCGGAGTTTTCTTTCTTCTTAGGAATTCCGGTTATTGTTGGCGCAGGGCTATTAGATTTACTAAAGCATCATGATGTATTGACCAGTTCTGAGGATTGGGCGGTGCTGGCTATCGGCACTGTGGTGTCATTTGTCGTCGCTTTACTTTGTATTCGCCTATTGGTCGCTTGGGTTAGCCGTCGCGATTTCAAAATTTTTGCATGGCTACGTATTATTACCGGCATCATCGTATTGGTCGCCGCTTGGGGCTTTGGCTACCAGATGGCAGGCTAAGTTTTAACGATACGACCTTAGGTTTTAAATGTCTGAGTTGTGTCAATAGGTCAATATAAAAAATATATAGCGAGACTGGCAATAATTTTTCTTGTTTGCTGTGCCTACGCCGACAGACGCTACAAAAAATTTTTACCAGTCTCGCGTTATAATCTTGTGTATCCACTTTATTCAGTAACGACTGTAAAATCTTAAAAAAGGAGGGTGGTTATGAGCAGCTTGCAACAAACATCAGACAACTTTATGCACTGCCAACTTTTTTATGTCAGCGAAACCCAACAAGCGCAATTCGCCAGCCTGCAAACGCTAATAGCTCAGCATCAATTGCCAATCAATTTAAAGCCTGAGCTGTTTACCGATAAACTGAATCAAAAACTCCGTCAGCAGTTAAGTCAGCATTCTATCCAGCCTATTTTGCTGTTAGATGAAAAAAATAAACTTTCATGGCTGAGCGATGGGCTGAGCGTGGCGCCCGAATGGGATAAGCTACAACGCCGAGTGGTGAGTGCCGGGCGTAAGTCTGAGTTACTGCTACAAGCGGCTAAAATTACAGCGGGTAGCACGGTCATTGATGCGACAGCAGGCTTTGGACATGACAGCCTGATATTAGCCAGTACTGGCGCTCAAGTCATTATGCTTGAGGAGCAGCCCTTGATAGCGCTGCTTTTGCTAGCTGAACAGCAGCGCATGCGTGCGCTGCCAAATTGGCAAAAGCTGATGCGCCGTCTACAGATTATCAATACCGATGCGCTGAGTTATTTTGAAAGTATGGATTTTGCAGATTCTAGTAATGGTTCGACCGCTGATAGCCATCAGACTATCGATGTGATATATCTGGATCCTATGTTTCCAGAGGATAGCTATCAAGATAGCAAAACCGGTAAAGGCGCTAAAGTTGGCAAGCATATGCAAGCTTTGCACCAATTGGCGCGTCCACCAACGCTAGAGGAAGAGTCGCAGTTGCTCCAAAGTGCACAAGCAATCGTCAGTCAAGGTGCAGGACAAGGCCGCGTTGTCGTCAAGCGTCCGCAGCTTGCGCCGTTACTTGCAAATCAACAACCGAGTGAAAGCTGGCATAATGAAGCGGTACGCTTTGATGGTTATTTCGTTTAAAAGACCTTTCGTTATCATGGATGGACTTAGTTAAACAGTTTGAGTGTTTAGAATACAAAGATTTAGAAGTGGTGGATTCAGGAGAAAAGGATGTCAACGATTATAATTTGGGTCATTGGTGCAGGCTTATTACTGATGAATATTGCGTTGCGAACAGAAGTTTTACATCTCAAAGCCCACCTAAAAGCGCTTAGGAATCCAAAAGAACAAATGGACTACTTACGGCAGCAAGCAAAGCTTAGCCAAAATAATAAGATGGCATCCATTAAGGCCTTACGCAAGCAGTATCCTGAGTTGTCGCTCATTGAAGCCAACAACTTATGGCAAAAAATTCAGTAGTTCACTCATTCGTTCACCCGATTTCATAGCCTGCAAAAAAGTATATAAAATTCCTATAAATGATAATAAAACGCCATGACATTTAACGACAAATTACAAGCCTACCTACAACTAACACGCTTTGATAAACCTGTAGGTATCGAGCTGTTACTCTGGCCAACGCTTTGGGGCGTCATGCTGGCGGCGATGAGTCAAGCGCAGCAGCAAGGCATGGTAGCAGGTCTGCCAAGTTTTAAAGTCTTTGTTATTTTTGCGCTTGGTGCGATTTTTATGCGCGCGGCAGGCTGTGCGATTAATGATTTTGCCGATCGTAAGGTCGACGGTCATGTTAGCCGTACCAAAGGCCGCCCATTAGCAGATGGACGCTTGTCTGCTAAAGAAGCCATTGCTGCTTTTTTAGTATTGGTATTACTGAGTGCCAGTTTGCTATTCTTTTTGCCTATTGCCGTTTTTTACTGGTCGCTTGGCGCCGTTATATTGGCGTTTATTTATCCATTTATGAAGCGTTTTACCCATTTGCCGCAAGTCTTTTTAGCGGCAGCGTTTGGGTGGGCGATACCGATGGCCTATGTCGCTATACAAGGCGCGCCTGATATCTGGTGCTGGTTATTATTTATCGCTTATATGTGCTGGACAGTAGCGTATGATACCCAGTACGCGATGGCGGATCGTGAGGATGATTTAAAAATTGGCGTCAAATCAACGGCGATATTATTTGGTCGCTTTGAGGTGATTATTATCTCGCTGCTACAAACCGTTTTTTTAGTTATTATGGGTGCGGTCATGTGGCATTACTTTGCGCCGACCAGTGTAGGCGTGATACCCGTATTTGGTTTGGCGCTCGTGGCGATGATGTTTGCCAAGCAAAATAGCGCTTGTGCCAGTCGTCAAGCACTGGCCTGTTTTCAAGCATTTTTGGCCAATATATGGGTAGGGCGTTACGTCTTTGCTCTTATCGCAATCGCGTGTTTATGGACGACTTTTAATGGATAACTTTAAGAAACTTGCAAAGTCAAAAACGAAAAAGGGTGCTAATGTTAATACACCAGTTATCGATTATCAGGCAAAGCTAGCTGAACATGGCCTAACACGTGCACAAGTCATCGAAACTGAGCGCAAATTGGCGAAATTTGCCAATACCATGGATTCGCTCGTACGTATTCCTTTTACCAAACAAGGCATGGGGGCTGATGCGGCGCTGTCGACCATTCCGCTGGCGGGAGATTTGGCAGGCCTTGCGCTGACTAGCTATGCTTTTATATTAGGTCGGCAGTTGGGCGTGCCGGCGCATAAAATGACCCCAGCGGTTAGATTGGCACTGATGGACATGGTCGTCGGTATCGTACCGGGTATTGGTACGGTACTCGATATTTTTATTCGTCCCAGCCGCAAGACACTGAGCATCGTGCACGAGCATTTACACGATGAATATGGTATTACCGAAACCATACATATGGATCGGCCATTTTTGCATCAATCGTTGGAAGATAGGCAGCAGCAAAGCCGCTTTGCATTCTTTTGGCGCAACCCTATCGTTGCTTGGCTATACCTGCATATTCCTGATCTGCTTGGATTAATTGTTATTGTGGTTATCGGCTGGGGCTTATGGGCGCTGATAAGCTGGCTGGTCGTTCTGTTTGGCAAGATCACTGGTTTTGGTTAAAGGTAAAGCAGAGTAAAAAGGACGGCAAATATGATAAGTATTTGCCGCCTTTTTTAGAGTTGAGTTTATTATTTTTGACAGGTTCTAAGCCAAATTTTTATTTGAAAAACTATTCGGTAATGACCTCTGCTTCTACACTAATGGCCTTAAAGCTGGTCGTTTTATTGTTTTGAATAAGGTCAATGCTGCTACCACCGCCATGACTGACCAGCTGAATACTGCCATCGCTTGAGCGGTAAGTAGGGTTATTGCCTTGGCCTTCTGGCGCACTCAAGGTTATTTTTGGTTTGTTTGGCAGGGTGACGATAGCGTTAAGTACGCCTTTTTCTGAGGTCTCAAAAATGACAAATAACGTCTCACCGCTGGCACTGCGATAATTGACATCAGTGATTTGCGCGCCTTTGATGGCTTGTTCTGGATTGGGCATTATCGCAGCACTATTTGTTGAAGTATCCGCTGTGCTAAGCTCATTTTCTGCTTCATTTAAGCTTGTATCCTGTTCTAAAGTATCAGCTGGCTTAGCAGTATTTTCATCAGCAATTTTAGGCGCATTAATATTAGAGCTTACGGGTGCCGTTTGGGTGATTGTGTCCGCAGCAGTTTCTTCGGCGGTTTCAGGCTCTGGCGTCTTTTGGCAAGCACTTAGTAGGGAAAGGCTTAATAGAGTGATAGAAATCGCTTTAAAGTATGGTTTTGATTTCACTAAGGTAAAAATATCGGTTTTCATAATAGACAGCTATCCATTTATCATCGTTATTTAAGTGTTTTAAACTTTAAGGCTAGTCTAGCATTATTCTTTAAACAAGCTTCTATACAGTTATAAATACATACCTTAGCTTTGAGAGCGTTTCCATAAATATTGAGAAAAGTTAGCGTAACGTTAAACTATTACCTTTTAGGCTTTATGCAAACGCGCCCGATTGGGTGACAGCCGTCCTAACATAACAGCCGATAAAGGGGTAAAGCAGCCAAGCATCATATCTGCTAATGCTTCAGCGCATATCGGTGCCAGTGCATAACCTTTTGCCCCCATCGCGGAGAGCGTCCAAATGCGGCGGCTTTGGGCAAGTCGTCCGACCAAAGGATGGTAGTCAATCGTTTGCGTACGCACACCGGCGCGCGCTTGCCATGCCTTGGTATCGTCTGGCAATATATCGCTTAATTCAGGAATATCCTCAAGCAATTTGTCATAATTTTGCTGATTTTCTTCTTCACGGATATCAATGCTGGTGTCAGCATCTACAAAGCTGGCACCCAATAAAAACTGCGGCTTACCTTCGCTAATATTATTCACTTCGGCATCGCCGCCTTGTCCGATAAAGGGCGCGCAATAACCACTATATTTAAGCGGTAATTTAGGCAAAACCGCAACTTGCTCAGCAGTGGGCGTAAACCAAGATAATTGTCCGCGAATGTTACGGCATTCAACGATACGTTTGTCTAATTGATGGCTCTCATAAGCGGCACAAATCACCACATTATCAGCGCAGATAGTGACAAAGCTTTGATTATTATCATTGCTGCTTTCTTTATTACCAATTACCGTAACTTTATCTGCTGTTTCTTTGGTACCAGTAACGCTAAGCTGCTGATAAGTGATATTTGGGTGCTTAAGAATAAGCGCTTTTAGCGCTTGGGGATTGACTAATCCAGATTGTGGTAAATATAGATTGACCGCTAAGTCTTTAGTTTTTAAGCCACTTAATTGCTGCGCTTGTTCAGTCGAAATCGTAGTTGCCATCTGATTGGGATAATCGGCAATTTGCACAGGGCCAATATTGGTTTTGATTAGTAAGTCTAACGCGCCTGTTTGCTCAAGTACCAGCGACGTTTGCTGCAGCGCTGCTTGCTGATTAAAATAACGGTACAGCCTACCGCTATAGAGATAGCCGATAGAGTGCAAGTGCTCATAAACATGATGAATGGGCGTCATGTTTGGTGCGAGGAGGGCGCGCGGATTGCCAGAGGCGCCAGCAAGCGGCGCGACCTTATCTATTATGATCACAGTCACACCGCGATTGGCCAGCGTCCAAGCCGTCAGTAGCCCCGCAACGCCTGCGCCAATCACCACTGTATGATTAGGAGTATGGTCATGAGGGGGTGGCAAAACGCAAATATTGTTATCGTCATTTAGTGCTAAAGAATCAGGTAAGGACTCAGCATTGTCCACCATCGCTGCCGTTAACATCTCACGCTTGCGTCCAAAACCTTTTACCTTTTTAATGCTAAAACCGTTTGCTTGCAAGCCGCGTTTGACAATACCAGCACAGCTATAAGTGGCGGCAGTGGTGCCAGTATGAGATAAGCGCTGCATCTGGGTAAATATCGACTCCGCCCACAAGCTCTCATTACAAGAAGGCGCGAAACCATCTAGAAACCAAGCATCAACGTAAGGACGATTGATAGCGGTCTCAGTATTTAAAGTAGCTAAGCTCTCAAAAGTAGCCAGACTTGCCAAACTATCGTCCGCATCACCTAACCAAATATCAAGCGTGATATTATCGTCAATAAAGTTTAGTCGATGACAGCCCGCAATCAGCGGTGGATAGTTTGCTAAAAGCTCTTTAATCAATTCGGCAAGTTCGGGGGCGCGCTGTGCCCATAAAAGGAGTATCTGCGTTAAATCGTTAAGCGGTATGGGGTATTTTTCGGTGCTAATAAAGTGTAAGCGCGCGCTTGTTAACTGCTGCTTTTTAGCACGAAGCTGTCGCCAAAGCTGCCATGTCGCTAAAAAATTCAAGCCCGTCCCAAAACCCAATTCAGCAACAGTAAAGCATTGCTTATCAGCAAGATTTGCTAGGCGCTCGGGTAATTGATTATGGGTTAAAAATACATGGCGCGATTCTGCCAAGCCATCAGCGTGCGAGAAATACACATCGCCAAACTCCCCTGATACTGGCACTTGATTGCCAGCATCATCGACTTGCCATGTAATATTAGCAGGGGTAATCACGTTTGGCGGTGCGGGGTATTTAGGCGGTTTAATGGCTTTATAATGTTTATGCGCGGCGGAAGAGGCAGGCTTAGATATAGCAGATTTAGACTCAGGTTTAAACACAAATTTGGACATAAAGCATCACATTTATAGAGAATTTGCTACCAGCGCTCGCGGCGGACAAACACCAACCACGAAATAAATATCCCAACCAATAAGCTCACTAACACCGTAAATGCGCCATATAAAAACAACTGACCTTTGCTTTCATATACTAAAACATTTACTTGTGTTTGTAAGTCATTGACTTGACGCTGAAGCTGAGCATTGCGGCTAAGCAATTCTTGATTGGCTTCAGAGAGCGCTTTAGTTGATGGTTGTAGCTGCGCGGCTAAAGTGTCGCTAATATTGGTCGCAGGCTGAGCACTAGTAGCTTGGTTCGCTGCTGTAGTAGACACCGTATTTGAGGCAGTATTTGGTAACGCTAGTTGATTAACAGTATTGGGCGCTAATACAGCATTTGGCGCGAGCGGAGCCGTTCCTGCTGAAGGATCAGCATTGGTCACAGTTGGTGCTGCTTGTACCGATAGACTAGCAAGCAATATTAGGCTCGCAACACTAACGTTGGTGACGAAACCAAAAGCGGGCGCACTGGTATGATTAGTAACATGATGAGAAACCGAACCATTTAATAATAACTGCTGAATCACGATGCTGTTACCTTATCTGTGGTGCTATCAGTAGGTGCAGGCAAGGTCTGCACGAACGGCTTGATATCTACATGGCTATAGACGCCATCACGCAAATAAGGCTCAGCGCTTGCCCATGCTTGCGCGGCATCAAGGGAGTCAAAATCAGCAATGATAAGGCTGCCTGACATCTCGCTTTTACCGTGTTCGATAGGCGTTGGACCTGCGATAATGAGTCGCTGCTCGCTTTGTAATACTTGCAGACGGTCAACGTGTTCGGCGCGCGTCATCTGACGTTGGGCGCTGCTGCCAGCAACATCGTGGCCGATAATAGCAAATAAGGACATGGGACTTCCTCAAGTAAATAGTATGAATAAAGTGCTAATAACCACAATAAAAAATAATGATGATATCTCTCATTATATTTTTAAGGCGTATATTATGATAAAACCAGCTTTTATTTAGTGGTTTTATCGGTTAACGCTGGATTGAGATGGTTTTTTAATACGGCAAATTGAGCAACCACGAATACCAACATAATCGGAATCCAGCCGTAAGTTTTAAAGTTAACCCAAGCCTCATCAGACATCGTAAATGCCGTGATATAATGCAAAATACCCATAAAAGCGAAAAATAGTGCCCAAGCGACGGTCAGTTTTTTCCAGCCACTTAAGGTCAGTGAAAACACTTCTTTCATCGCCAATTGCATCAGTGGTTTATTGATGATGGCACTGACCAATAGCGTAACGGCGAAGATACCGTTGATGATAGGCGACTTCCAGCGTAAGTAGATGTCGTCACGCAATAGCAGCGTCCCACCGCAAAAAACGATGGTTAATAATAAAACGACCCACTGCTGCTTATCAAATTTGCCTTTTTGACGCACAAAATGGATGGCATAAATGATGATAGTGGCCACAAGCAAGGCGCCTGCCGCCGCTAAAATGCCACTGTAACGCGCAGCAATAAAAAACGCGATCAACGGAATGAAGTCTAATAAGGCTTTCATAGCAAATAGGATGTCCAACAAAAAACGTATGGGGTAGTTTACACGTCTACTGCTGCAAAAAAAAGCAAGTAACAGGATAATCATCCGTTATCATCTGCCTTCATGGGCTATCTTCGCCACATTTCCCTTTTTTTACTGATAATATAGTCAGTAGTGACAGCATATCTATAGGCAAAACACTTTCAACATCTTCAACACCTTAAGGCCAGCTTTATGAAAATCGACTTACATTGCCACAGTACTTGCTCTGATGGTACCTATGCGCCAACCGAGGTAGTACAGCGCGCGCACAATGCTGGCATTCATGTACTGGCGCTGACCGATCATGATACCTTGATGGGTATCGACGAGGCACGCGCAGCGGCGGCGGCCTATGATATACAATTAATCAATGGGGTCGAGATTAGCTGCGAGCATATGCTTAGCGGCGGTTATGGCAAAAATAAATCCACCAATAAAATTATCCATGTATTGGGACTGGATTTTACCGATTTGGATAAAATGCACACCACTTTGCAGCAGTTGCAAGACAGCCGTGCCACGCGTGGTCAGTGTATCACTGCAAAACTCAGTGAGCTATTAGATATTGATTATAATGAGCTATGGCAAGCGGTGCTCGATAAAGCAGGCGGCAACCCGCAAGCGGTAGGGCGTGCGCATATTGGTCAAGTGTTGTTTGAGCGCGGTGCGGTAAAAACCGTGCAAAAAGCCTTTGATAAATATCTGGCCGATAATAAGCCCGCTTATGTGGCGATTGAAGCATTAACCATGCAGCGCGGCATCAAGCTGATTCACGCTTGCGGCGGCAAGGCGGTACTCGCGCACCCAACCCGCTATCAGCTATCTGCCACCCGCGTACGTAAACTGATCGAAGAGTTTGCCGGGCTTGGCGGTGATGCTTGTGAGTTACCTTCAAATAGCGAACCGATTAGTACGCGTCGAATGGTCGATCGCAGTATCGCTGAACATCAGCTTGCTGCCTCTATTGGTAGTGATTTTCATGGTAGTAATATGCCGTGGCGACGTTTGGGCGATGTACCAAACCTGAATCCTGAGCAACAAGGTATTTGGCAGTCGTTTGCGGCATTGGCTTAGTCCAAAATAGGCTATCTCTTAACAATAGTAGGTAAGGTAAAATAAAAAATCAGCTATCAAGGCATAAATGAATTAAAGGGATTGATAATTAAAGGAAAAATTGCCACACTAACTACGTCAGTTTAGGTCTAATATAAGTCATGCTCTTTATTTTCATGTTTGGTTTGGCTCAATAACTTTCACTATCTGCGGTAGCCCATTATGGCTGTATCGATATCTCATCTAGGCTATAGAAAGCTCTCGCGAGTGATTTTCGAGTGGCAAGCAGCTGATAGAGCCTCACTGCTGGCGCTGTTTGTGTTAATAGAAGTCACCTCACATTGGCTATGGTGTGTGTTTGTTTGGTGGCGCCAAGACCTTTATGGTTCCTATGTAAATATGGATCTGCTCTATCCTTTATGGACTGGGGTGACGCTGATGCTGCTATTCTTTTTTTGGATGGTCAGCCGAGCATCGCCCATTAGAACAGATACAGGCTCACTATATAAATGGCAAGCGATCATGATCACGCTTTATAGCCTTTATATTGCCGTGGTGATTTTAGTCATGGGACATAGCAGTTTGGTCGCTGGGGTTTCGCTCGTTGGTGGCGCGATGTTAGGCATGATGCTGATACGGCGGCGCTATGTATGGAAGGCCTTTTTAGCCCATATTGCTTTGATTTTTTTGGTTACCTTAATTCCTTATTTTGGTTTTACCATTCCCAATCTGCGTCAAATGACGATTACTTCTTTCCCATTAGATACTTATAGCTATCTTACCTTTAGCGAAACGGCGGCAATTGAGAACACCATTTCTGCTTCAATTTTTCAAAACGGTACGCTCAGCTGGGATACCTTTAATCAACTGCGCTCTTCATCGGCGTTTTTTTGGCGTACCACCCATATTTATATGGCGCTGCCAAAGGCGATTTTTATCATCTATATGTTTCGCACCCTGCTGTTGATATTGGATAACAGTAAAGCGGAAATCATGCAGTATGCCAATCAAGACGAATTGACGCAGCTAAAAAGCCGCCGTTACGGTTTGACGCAAATGCAGCAAGCACTGCTGGCGATGGGAGATAAACAAGATTTTAGCGTGATTTTATTGGACTTAGATTGGTTTAAAAATATCAATGATAACTATGGACACGATGTCGGCGACCAAGTTTTGTCTGAGGTTGCCCAAACACTATTAGAATCGTTATCAGAAGAGGCGATTGTCAGTCGTTATGGCGGCGAAGAGTTTTTAATTGTGCTGCCAGATACCACGCACGAGGGCGCGATGGTTATTGCTAAGCAACTACGCAAAAATATCGCTCAACAAGTCATCAAGAGCGATGATAACGTCGATTTTTATATTACTGCCAGTTTAGGGGTTTATACTCTGACGCATGAGGAGCGTGCGCGTATCCAAAATGAGTATAAAGCCTTAGCACTAGAGGCAAGTACACACCCGCTGGAGCCGCGCAAAAACCGTAAGCAATTAGAGCGTAGAAAAGAGCGTGGCTCGCACAGCTCAAACCAAGCAAGCGCACAACAAACCCATGCACAAAAAAGGATTTCGCAGAGAAGAAAGCGCGCTGCTAAAGAAATAGTGCAAGCCCAACTACCCAGCGATATTTGTCAGCGCTTAATCTGTATCGCCGATAAAGCTTTATACGAAGCAAAAGACCGCGGGCGTAATCAAGTGGTCAGTGCCAATCATATGCTCGCGGCAGAAAAAGACAAAATTGCCGTCCTTTATGCCACTAGCTAATGATTAATTAGTGGCTGACGACGAGCTTAAGTTCTGTACTAAGCTTGAAAGTACGCTGGTTGCAAAGCTACCGGTCGTTAAAGTAAAACTGAGCACCAAGCTCAGCTCATTATCTGCGTCCTGCCATTCCCAGCTTAATTCTTCAATCGGTAATCTTAGCGCGCGTCGCTGTGCTTTGATATCGCGCTGCTCTAAGCCTGCTGCCAACTGACTTAACAATGAACTTTTCTGTACGATATCATTTTCGATAGCAGCCGCTGCGCCACTGACTTTATCATTACCCACGCCCCATAATACTGCCGTTGGATGAATATCGCCGCTGGCAAGTCGCGCTTGCAAAATATCATCTATTTCTTCGCTGGCAAATATCGAACCTGAGCCGTCCAAATTAAACACTTCACCAGCAAGCCCTGTATTCCAGCTACCATCGCGCACCCGCGCTGCCAATATCTCGTTAAATATCAGACTACGCGCCGCGGACAATTCCATGCTATTTTGCTCGCGCGGCGCCTGTTTGCGTTTGCTCTTTTTGGGTTGCGGACGGTTTTCTGGTACAGGACGAGCAAATAACGCCAATGCTTCTCTGACATTATTACCGTGACGGCCAAAGCGCTGCGGGCCAAAATAATTGGGCACGCCCGTTGTGCTGATATAGGCTAAATGCTGCTCGACGGTATTCTTGTCGCTTTTGTTAGACGGCGTCGTCTCTGTGTTCGCAAACTGGATATCACGCAAGGTAATGATAAATTGATTGGCTCTATGCGTACCGCGATTGAGCTTTTTATTGTGCCACTGCTGCGCAAGGATAGTAAGCGATTCATTAACGCCGATATCTACGGGAGCAAATTCAGACTCAGGTAATTGCTTTTTTGGTAGGCGCAGGCTAAACCACTGTGTCGTCAGCGCATGACGGTCTTTTAGTCCCGAGTAACCGACATCTCGCAGTGGAATCTCTGCCCATTCGGATAGCAGTTTAGCCAGATAGGCGGTATTCATACCGAGTTTTTCGATATGCAGCCATAAATGCTCACCTTCGCCCGTAAAGTCGAGCGGCAATATCTCATTGACCACAAAATCTGTGGCATAGGCTTTGTAGGTCGCTTGCCTTAAAGGCGGCTGCGTCGGCTGTGGCAATTTGGCCGTATCAGTGGCGGCGGTAATATCGATAGTTGAGATATCAAAGGTTTTATCAGTCAAAGGTTTGTTATTAGGAGAATCGTTATTAAATGGGTCGTTAGCGAAATCGTCTTGAGAAGTCATAAAAGGTATCTTTTGTATTGATAAAAAGTGGTAAGAGCAAAACGTTAAAGAGGGAATAAAGGTAAGTTTACGTTTTGCAACGCAGTCAGTATATAAAAAAATGGCGTCTGGCAATGGGTCTTGTTAGTATCAAAGTATCTGGCAAGACATCTGGTTTTTTAATCACGTATTTTGGGCGTTAATATTTTATTTAAACCGCCAATAAAAAATACGTTTGCAGCAGGAAATAATAAATTTTAATAATAACCGTTAAGGATAACTCATGAGTAAGGCAACGATTCATACCGTCACCATTAGCAAAGCCGACATTCCAAATGGTGGCATGAAATCCTATAAACAGGATGACGATAGTATCATTTTAATCACCCGTGATGAGGACGAATTTAGTGCCTTCGATGGTAAATGTCCGCATGCTGGCGCAGATTTGGGTGAGGGGTTGCGCTGTGGTAATCGTGTCGTGTGTCCGTGGCATCACGGTACTTTTGACAGTCGCGACGGCACGCTATTAGAGCCGGTTGCAATGCGCGGCTTGACCCAATACGAGCTAAGCGATGAGGGCGATAGCATTACCGTCAATACTGCCGCAAAGATAGATAAGCGCGTGAAAAATGACAAGCTGAGGGACATCCATACCATTATCATTGGCGGCGGCGGCGCGGGATTTATGACTGCCAATCAGCTGCGTCATAGTGGCTATGGCGGCAAGATTACGATGATTAGTAAAGATGATAAAGCGCCTTATAATCGTCCTTTATTATCCAAGATGTTTTTGGCTGGCAAAATGAACGAGAAGTATTTGATGCTTGGCGGCGCGGATTGGGCGAGTAACAATAATATCGATTTGCGCTTAAACCAAACTGTCAGCGAAGTATTACCAAACGCGCGAACCATCGTCATAAAAGGCGAAGATGGTAAACGTGAAGAGCAAACGGCGGACTTCTTAGTGGTGGCAACCGGCGCTGAGCCAAAAGTGCCACCGTTTAAAGGCGCAGATGCCAAGGGAGTCTATACACTGCGTAGTATGGATGATGCCAAAGACATTAAAGACGCCAGTGAAAACAAGCAGGTGGTAATCGTCGGTACCGGCTTTATCGGTATGGAGGTGGCGTCAGCATTAATGGAGGCGGGGAAGGTCGCTTCCATTACCATCGTTGGTCGTAGCCCTCGGGTAATGAGCAACATCGTCTCCGAAAGCATCAGTGATGCTCTGATTGATTTGCATAAAGAAAAAGGCGTGAACTTCGCCTTTGGTGCCAACGTTGCTGAGATAGCGCAAGATAATGGCATGGTGCGCGGGGTTGTCTTGGATGACGGCAACAAAATTGACGCCGACATGGTCATATTGGGTACAGGTGTGGCACCGCGTACCGAGATAATAGACGAGGTCAACGATCCTGATGGCGTGCAAGTTAACGATTATTTAGAGCTGCGCGACGGCGTTTATGCGCTGGGCGATATTGCCAAAGCTACCAATCAGATGGGTCGTATGCGTATCGAGCATTGGCGCGTGGCGTTGCAGCACGGTATCGTCGCGGCCGCTGCTATCTTAAATGAAGACAATGTCAACTCTTTAGCCGAGCGTATTCCATTTTTTTGGACGGCACAGTACGGCAATAGCCTACGCTATAGCGGTCATGCCGCAACGCCTGACCACGGCATTATGTTCGGCACGCCGAATAAGTTCGACTGTATCGAGTACTATTTTGATTACGAAGCAGAAAACACCCGTGCAAGTGCTGCTATCTCACTTGGCCGTGATAAAGAGTTGATTGCCTTCTCTGAGCTACTGCGCGGTGGTCATGCGCCAACGCGCGCGCAACTCAATGCTGGGTTTGATATTATCGAGCAAGCCCATGCGTTATCGCGTTAGTAGTAAAAACGGATACGTATTATTATAAAGGCTGGCTTGGTTATCTAAGCCAGCCTTTTATACCATAGATTTTTTATAAGACATGAATGAATAAGGAAAGCCGATGCTATGAATAAAGACCACATCACTCAAGAAGCCTTAAACAAAACAACCGTATTTTTACGTCAAGCTGAAGCAAGTGATATCGACGCGCTCGAGCAATTGCTCAATCGCTGTTATCGACAAGCGGAAGGCTGGACCAATGAGGCAGATTTGGTCGGCGGTATTCGTACTACCAAAGATGAGCTATTGGCTGTCATTAATGACCCAAAGCATTACGTTTTTATTTATCCAAAAACTACGACAGGTGAGCGTGATGGCAAAGAAACGGGCGAGCTATTAGGCTGTATTGCGGTCGACATAAAAGACGATGCTGATAAAAATGAGAACGCTAGCAAGAAAAAAGCCTATATCGGTATGTTTGCCGTCTTGCCTGAGCTGCAAGGGCTTGGCGTCGGTCATCAGATACTGCAGGCGGCAGAGACGTTTGCGCAGCGGCATTTACAAGCAAATACCCAGGCGTCTGCACAAAACCCTGCGCGTTTAACGATGTCTATTCTCAGTCATCGACCAGAGCTCTTGGCATATTATCAGCGCCGCGGTTATCAGTTAAATGGCAATAGCATGCCGTTTCCCGTCGACGGTAATAATGGCGAACCTAAGTGCCAAGATTTAGAATTATTGGAATTAGAAAAACTCGTAAGCTAATTATAAATCAATCGGTTTTACTAAGTCTAGAGTCATGCATCTCAGAGCAATGAACATCAAAGCCATTAACCCCAAAAGCTGCCAAAGGTCATAAATAAACCGATGCTCAATAGAAGAAATGCTAAGATAATCAAACGCTTAAACCAGTTAAAACCCAGCAAGCGCGTGGCATTATCATTAGACATCAAATAAGCAAACAAGCCGATTAGGCTTGCGACCAAGGTCATGATACCAAGACCAATCGGTAATATAGAAAAATACATCTGCCACACAAGCATCTCGCAACGGTGATTATTAAACGCATCATAGCAGTATAGTCAGTTCAAAATAAAAGCGATACGTTAGAGATTTTTGCGACTGGGATAAATTTTCCTTGCTTACTGTTATCACAGAGGCTACGAAAAATTCATCCCAATCGCACTGTATCGATTTTAGAGTAATTCTACTATATCGTGATTATGCTGTCTGAATTATCTGCCTCTTACGTTTGAAAAACGCTATCAGCATAACAGGAGGTCAAGGTGGGAAAGTTTAAACAATTGGCGTTAATCATCGTCTTTACACTATTTTTTGTCAGCTATTCTAAAGCCCCTCCTGACAGTACGGTTGCGCGCTTGATTGCAGCACAATATAAAGAAGGTATCAAGATAATGCAGGCTGCCAAAGCGAATGCGAGCAGTGATAAGAATAATAAGATGGCACAAGATATAAGCAATCTAATGGAGCGCATGATGCCAACGCTTGACCGCGTCGAAAATATCGATTGTAACCGTGTCAAGGGAAACCGTACTTTTAGCTGTACCGCTGATATCACTCAAACGATTGCGGGAAATAGCCGAACTAATAAAACCATATTTAACGTTTATCAAGTCAAGGGAGAATGGACGCTAGATAATTAATGGCTTTAATAATCTTTGATAAATGAAGGTTTATATGAAAAACGCAAAATGCCTTAATGGCTAGTAATAAAAAAGCTACCTCGTTAAAGTTAAAGGTAGCCTTTTATGAATTTAGCCCAGTTTATAAAAACTAGCGCATGGTCACAAATTCTTCTGAACCTGTCGGATGAATGGCAACCGTATTATCAAAATCCGCTTTCGTCGCGCCCATTTTTATCGCTACCGCAAAGCCCTGAATCATCTCATCGACACCGTAGCCAATACCATGTAAGCCAATGACCTTTTCTTCTTCACCCAAGCACACCAGTTTCATCACACACTTTTGACGATGTTGTGTGACTGCGGTATACATAGAGGTAAAGGTCGACTTATAGCATCTGATGTTTTCTTTGCCATACTGCTCAACGGCATCGATTTCAGACAAGCCAATCGTGCCGATAGCGGGGTGGGTAAAGATGACCGTCGGTATCAAATCATAACTGAGATGCTCATTGGTTTTATTGTTAAATAAGCGCTCTGAAAGCCTGCGACCGGCAGCGATAGCCACTGGCGTCAAATCAATGCTGTTTTCGATAATATCGCCGACCGCGTAAATGCCTTCGACATTGGTATTTTGAAATTTATCGACTTTAATTTTGCCAAACTCAGTCGTTTCAACGCCGGTTACTTGCAAGTTGATATTGTCGGTTGAGGGCGCGCGACCAATCGCCCAAATCAAACAATCTACCGTATCAAGGCTACCTTCTTCGGTGCATAACGTCAGGCTACCATCCTCATTTTTATGAATCTCAGTGAGTGTGGTATTGGTATGCAACTGAATACCGTCTTGCTCCATCTCTATCAGCAAGGTTTCAACGATAGTGTGATCAAATGAGCGCAGCGGCGAATGCTGACGAACATATAAATGCACCTCAGCGCCTAGGCTGTTGAGCACGCCTGCGATTTCGACAGCGATATAGCCAGCGCCAACGATAGCAACCCGTTTTGGTATGTCATTTAACGCAAAAAAGCCATCAGAATCGATGCCGTATTCTGCGCCTTTGATGTCGGGGAGAATCGGATGTCCGCCTGTCGCGATTAAGATATGGTCGGCGGTAATCAGCTCGCCATTGACCTCGACAGTGTTAGTATCGACAAATGTGGCAAAGCCTTTTATCACTTCAACGCCATTTTTCGCCAGATTATTATCATAAGAGCGATGGATGTTTTCGATATATTGTTGGCGGCTATGGACCAGTTTTTGAAAGTCAAAACCTTTGACCTCAACGTCAAAGCCATAATCGGGCGCATATTTTTCGATGGCTTCGGCCACTTGCGCGCCGTACCACATGACCTTTTTGGGTACGCAGCCTAAGTTGACGCAGGTGCCGCCCAATTGGTTGGCTTCGATAATGGCGCATTTTTTGCCATAGCTCGCTGCGCGGTTGATTGATGCTATGCCGCCGCTACCGCCGCCAATGGAAATATAATCATAATGTTTGGTCATTGTAATGTCTCTTAATTTGGTTTTTATTAGCAAGGTTGAAAAATTGGTATTTATAGGAAGAAGGGTAAATATTAGCCTTTTTAACCCTACAAAAAGTATGCTTGATGATACCATGAAGTGTGACTGGTTTTAATAAGGAAAACTCATGCATATCGTTATCTTAACCCTGACTTTCGCGTTACCTGGCTGTAGCTCACTCAAAGAAAAACGTCAACGGATGGGCGGCTTACATGCACGCTTTGGCAATACCCCAAGTGTTGCTGTCTGTGAGAGCGGCGAGCGTGATCGGCATGATGTCAGTGAATGGACGTTTGTGATCGTTGGGCTATCTAAACGTGAGGTGGAGTCGCAATGCAGTCAAATCGAGGAAAAGATAGAACGGACGGTAGATGCGCGGGTGATGAATGTTGAGAGGGAGTTTGTTTAGGTCAAGGTGTTCTTATCACCGGAAAACATCTCGTAGGTAACGTCAATCATAATGATAAGATAGGTTAGTGTTGAGGTATGATACCCAACGATAATTTATATGAATATGAAAAGGAATATTAGATTTCTTTCGTCAATTCAACCTACAGGCTATCTTATTTACCACCAACAAAAAAGGCCACCCCCTAAAGAGTAGCCTTTTCATCAATTATTCACTAATTTCTTAACTCACTTCTTTCATCGCTTGCTTAAGCATCGGCTTTAAAAACTCGCCCGTATACGAGCCTTTGACTTCCGCGACTTCTTCAGGCGTGCCTTCCGCAATGATCATACCGCCACCTTTACCGCCTTCAGGGCCAAGGTCAATCACCCAATCGGCCGTTTTGATAACGTCAAGATTGTGCTCGATGACGACGATGGTATTGCCTTTATCGCGTAGGGTGTGGAGGATATGCAGCAGCTTATCAATATCATGGAAATGCAAGCCAGTGGTTGGCTCATCCAAGATATATAGCGTCTGTCCGGTATCACGTTTGGCAAGCTCACGCGCCAGTTTGACGCGCTGCGCTTCACCGCCTGATAACGTTGGAGCCGATTGACCCAAGCGAATATAGCTCAGACCAACATCCATCAGCGCTTGCAAGCGACGATGAATCGCGGGAATCGCTGAGAAGAATTCAGTCGCGTCTTCAACCGTCATATCAAGCACGTCGGCGATATTTTTACCTTTATAGTGAATCTCTAACGTCTCACGGTTATAGCGTTTACCATGACAGGTATCGCAGGGCACATACATATCAGGTAAGAAATGCATCTCAACTTTGATAAGACCATCGCCTTGACACATCTCGCAGCGTCCACCTTTGACGTTAAAGCTAAAGCGGCCAGCTTTATAACCACGAGCGCGTGCTTCTTGCGTTTGCGCAAACATCTCACGCACTGGCGTAAATACACCGGTATACGTCGCAGGATTTGAGCGCGGCGTACGGCCAATCGGGCTTTGGTCGATATCAACCATTTTATCCAAATGCTCAAGACCGCTAATGCTGTCATATTTATCGGCGATAAGCGTTGAGGCATTATTTAGCTGAGTGGCAGCGATAGGCATCAAGGTGCGGTTAATCAAGGTTGATTTACCAGAACCAGAGACGCCCGTAATACAAGTCATAATGCCAATCGGTAAGCTCAAATCAACATCTTTTAAGTTATTACCGGTTGCGCCTTTAAGCTCAATGGTCATCGGTACTTGTTTTGGTTTGGCTTTACCTTTTGCTTCCACCTCTATGGTTTTGGCTTTATGGCGAATGGTTGGAATCTCGATTTTTTTCTCACCTGACATGTATTGTCCAGTCAGCGAGTCTTTAGTCGCCATAATCTCATCAACCGACCCTTGGGCGATGATATGACCGCCGTGAACGCCCGCGCCGACACCGATATCGATGACGTGATCGGCTTGGCGAATGGCATCTTCATCATGCTCAACGACCAATACAGTATTGCCCAAGTCACGCAAGCGCGTGAGGGTTTTTAGCAAGCGGTCATTATCACGCTGATGCAAACCAATCGATGGCTCATCAAGCACGTACATGACGCCCATCAGTCCGGCACCAATCTGGCTAGCAAGACGAATACGCTGCGCTTCACCGCCCGATAGCGTTTCAGCAGAGCGGGCAAGGGTGAGATAATCAAGCCCAACACTGACCAAGAAATTTAATCGCTCATTAATCTCTTTAAAGATTTTTTCTGCCACTTCGCCTTTATGACCGCCAATCTTGAGTGTTTTATAATAATCAGCGGCGTCCCCAATCGACAGTTTGACGATTTCAGCAATGGTTTGGTCGTCAACGCGCACATTGCGTGAGATCTCATTCAGCCGCGCGCCATCGCAGACATTACAAGTGGTATCGGCGAGATATTTTGCTAACTCGTCACGTACTAGGTTGCTTTGGGTTTTGGCATAACGACGCTCTAAATACGGCAGGACGCCTTCAAACGGCACAGTTTTATAGGTTTTACGGCCACGCTCATCGGTAAAGTTAAAGGTCAGCTTTTCTTTACCCGAGCCCTGCATGATGATATCTTGCTGCGCTTTTGGCAGGTCCTGCCATGGCAAATCCATGTCGATTTTGAAATGATCACAAACGGTAGAAAGCAAGCCAAAATAATAGGCATGACGCTTATCCCAACCGTTAATCGCCCCTTGATTGAGCGATTTTTCATGATGGGTAATCAGCTTATCGCTTGAGAAATACTGACGTTTACCGAGACCGTCACAACTTGGGCAAGCACCGTAAGGATTGTTAAAACTAAACATCCGCGGCTCCAGCTCCGATACTGCACGATCACACACAGGGCAAGAATGCTTGGCTGACATCACCTGATTAGCATCGCCGCCTTCTTTTGGATTACCATCCATAAAGTGCAGCGTGACCAGACCTTGACCCAAACGCAGGGCAGTTTCTAAACTTTCAGCGACACGGTTACCCAAGTCATCACGAACTTTAAAGCGGTCAACGACGACTTCAATCGTATGCTTTTTCTTTTTATCGAGCGTTGGCAGCTCATCGGTATCATAGACATCGCCATCGACACGCACACGTACAAAGCCTTGCCCAATTAATTGCTCAAGCAATACCGTATGCTCGCCTTTACGCTCACGAATCACCGGCGCCAATATCATAAGCTTGGTATCAACAGGTAACGCCATGACTTGATCGACCATCTCGGTCACCGACTGCGCAACCATTGGCTCGCCATGCTCAGGGCAATAGGGCGTACCAATACGTGCATAAAGCAGGCGCAAGTAATCATAAATCTCGGTAATCGTCCCAACGGTTGAGCGCGGGTTATGGTTGGTCGATTTTTGCTCGATCGCAATCGCTGGCGACAAGCCTTCGATACTATCAACTTCTGGCTTTTCCATCTGTGAGAGGAACTGACGCGCATACGCCGATAAGCTTTCAACGTAACGGCGCTGCCCTTCGGCATAAAGCGTATCAAACGCCAAGGATGACTTACCAGAACCTGATAAACCAGTAATTACCACGAATTTATCGCGTGGAATGTCTAAATCGATGTTTTTTAGATTGTGCGTACGTGCGCCGCGTATTGCAATATGGTCATGTGCCATCGTTGATAGGTTTCCTATTTGCTAATGGTATATAAAATTTAAGCGTTAAATATAGTTAGTGGAAGGGCTGTTAAGAAGATGTTTGGTTGTTAAGTTGCTATGGATTTATAAAAATTTGCCGTTATCACGAAATTTTCTTAATAAAACAACAGTTATAAAATAGATTTTCATACGCTAATTTTTCATAAAGCGCCAGTGATGTAGGTTTATATAAGCGTAATGTTCAAAGCTAACTTAAGTCTTAACCGTAAAATCATTAAAATAATCTAAATGAAATGTTTGTTAACTAATATAAGTGCTGTGTTATAGAGTGAATCAATTTTTTTCAGCGTAGTTTTGGAAAAAATGTCCGTCTTGAATATTGTTTGTTGTAAGTACTGATCCTTTAAGCAATGCCATTTTAAGTTTTATTATTATTTTTTATAATATATTCCATAAAAGCTTGACTGCTTTAAAAGCCAATGTACTTGCTATAGTAGAATTACTCTAAAATCGATACAGTGCGATTGGGATGAATTTTTCGTAGCCTCTGTGATAACAGCAAGCAAGGAAAATTTATCCCAGTCGCAAAAAGCTATAACGTATCGCTTTTATTTTGAACTGACTATATATATCTCTGTCATTAAAATTACTCTAAGAACAGCCATACGGTCAAGGCAAGTATCTTCTCAACGTCTTACTTTATTGTCATGACAAGGGCATTATTCAAGGTATGATGAGCCATTATATGCACTTGGTAACAAAATTATCGCCTCCATAGAAAGCGCAAGTAGAGGCCAGTCGTGCCGCTGCGACAGTAAGATAAAAGTTTCGGCAAGCAAACGGCGAATGACTTATACTAGTGGGCTTGATTTGTAGGCTAACGCCTTGATAAAGGCGTGATGATACCAGCAAGCCGCAGTGATAAACCAGCAATGATGAACCAGTGAGGCAAGTATGAATAGCGTAGAAAAACGGGCAATTATTGGGGTCGGTGGTATCTTCGCCTTACGGATGATTGGCCTGTTTATGATTGTGCCCGTGTTTTCTGTCTATGGTGGTAATTACACGCACGCGACGCCATTTCTAATTGGTTTGGCGGTCGGTATTTATGGGCTCGGGCAAGCGATTTTTCAGATACCAATGAGCCTTGCCGCGGATAAATTTCCGCGTAAGCCGATTATCTTTTTGGGTCTGATATTATTTGCTATTGGCGGTATCATCGCTGCCAATGCCACTGATATCTACGAAGTCATTATCGGGCGGGCATTGGCAGGCAGTGGCGCGGTCTCGGCGGTATTGATGGCACTACTTGCTGATGTGACGCGTGAAGAGATGCGCACCAAAGCGATGGCGACCATGGGCTTGACCATTGCCACCTCTATTATGTTGGCCTTTGCTTTTGGGCCTTTATTGGTCGGCTCGCTAGGAATCTCAGGGCTGTTTTGGCTCACGGCAGGTTTTGCTGTTTTAGCGATGTTGCTATTATTGTTCGTACCGACGCCGCTACGGGTGCTTAAGCACAATCTCGATAACAAGTCGATTGGTCGGCAGTTGGCTGATGTGCTAAAAATTGGCGATTTAAACCGTTTGCATATCGGTATTTTTGCCCTGCATTTAACCATGACGGCTATCTTTGTTATCTTGCCGCATCAACTCAGTGAAGTACTTGGTTTATCGGTACGTCAGCAGGGTTTGGTTTATTTGCCGTTATTATTTATTGGTTTTGCCGTAGCGATACCCTTTATTATTATTGCTGAAAAGAAACGCAAAATGCGCCAAGTATTTTTGGCAGCGATTGCGTTGATGACCGCGGCTCTGGCATTATTAGCACTTGGTAGTCAGGTCGGGGTTGGTATCATTCTAGGCTTGTTGCTGTACTTTATGGGCTTTAATTTACTCGAAGCGACCATTCCCTCATGGATATCGAAGCGTGCGCCCGTTGCTAATAAAGCCACGGCGATGGGGCTAAACTCATCGAGTCAATTTTTTGGTGCTTTTGTTGGCGGGGCGATGGGCGGTTTGTTATTAACCCAGCCAAATCTGTTAGCATGGGGTATCTTAGCCGTCATTATGGGCGCGGCATTGCTGCTGATTATTCCGATTGCTGATCCACCGTATTTATCAAGCACCACGGTGACCATTCCTAAAGATATTAATATCCAAGACTGGTCACGGCAAATGCTGGCGGTAGACGGCGTTGATGAGCTGGTCGTGATGGCAAAAGAGCAGGTCGCTTATTTAAAATTGGATAAAACGCAATTGACAGATTCTGCACGACAAGAGCTGTCGCATTTAGCGCAAAGCCCTTTAGATATCTAGGCTGTATATTAATTTAAACCTGAGTATTATCAGCGACGAAACTACGCGACATTTAACGTCGTATGTACAATTTTTATGGTAGATATTTAAACAAAAATTGGTTAAAGTAAATTCATATTGCTGATATTATTAGTCAGTTTCATTTAATAGTTAATAAAATATTCATAAAACAATTTGTCAATAAAAGGACGATATTATGCGTGGAGTTAATAAAGTTATCATCATCGGTAATCTTGGAGCAGACCCCGAGGCTCGCCAATTCAGTAATGGCGGTAGCGTAACCAATATTTCGGTTGCGACCTCAGAGCAGTGGACTGACAAGCAAAGCGGTGAAAAAAGAGAAGCGACGGAGTGGCATCGCATTTCCTTGTTTAACCGTTTAGGCGAAATCGCAGCGCAATATTTGCGTAAAGGCAGTAAGGTTTATATCGAAGGTAGTTTACGTACGCGTAAATACCAAGATCCTAACGGTCAAGACCGTTATATTACCGAGATTCGTGCTGAGCAAATGCAAATGCTCGATGGTGCGAGCGGCGCTAGTAATGATAGCGGCAGCTTTGGCGGCGCTCAAAGCTCGAACCAATATCAGAATCAAGGCGGCTATGGCAATCAGGGCGGCGGCTTTGGCGGTCAAAACCAAAATCAAGGTGGTCAAAATAACTATGGCCAACCAGCCAATAACCAACAAGGTGGCTATAACCAAGGCGGCGCTCAGGGTAGCAACCAAAACAGCTTTAATAGCCAAAATGTGCCTGCACAGCATAATCAATTTAATAAACCGGCTCAAACACCTGTACAGTCAAAACCGACGGCAATGCCTGACGGTCCGGTAGATGATGATATTCCGTTCTGACTTATACAATAACAATATGTTGTATTTATAATTCTGTAGCTCATTGATACTAATATCATTGGGCTATTTTTTTATATAAAAAATTCTATTTAATATAAAATTTTATTTTCTCAAAAATAATTATTTGCTTACTGGTATATATTATTAAATATCAATCAATACTTGTGGCGGTTTATATTTTTGTTTATATTACTGCTACTTACGATTTTTATTACGCATAAGTTTTTAGTAAAAATCCAACTCAGTTATAACCTTAATATAAAAGTGGAGTTTACGATGAACAAAAATAATATCATAGATTTAAATAGTTTAAACGTTGATGAGCTACGCGCGATTACTGAAAATGCGCAGCAATTGATTGAAGAAAAGCAGCATCAGCGTTTATATGACGCCTATATGCAGTTTGAAAAAATCGCTGAAGAAAGCGATGCGAGCATCGAAGAGATCTTGCAAGCGGGCGAGAAGCTTGAGAAAAAACGCAGCATTAAATATCGCAATACCGCTAATAATGAAGAAACTTGGACTGGGCGCGGACGCAAACCAACTTGGTTGGTAGATGCACTAGCGGCAGGTCGCAAGCTTGAAGATTTTGCCATCTAGCCATTTAAAAACTCTTGGTTAAAGGCTTATTCTATTTTGCTTTCATGTATTATGAATTATGATGATTTCATAAAATAAGTTGCTAGATAAAAGCCAGTCTCTTTATCGCCATTATTTTGGTGCAAAGATACTGGCTTTTTTTCTGTCATCTGTATGCCATTGTTTGCTATGATAATGACGTTTTTGTCTTCTATAAGAGTTAGCTAACCGTGCCTCACGTTTCCACGTCGTCTCACAAGCGTCCCCGCAAGCTCTGGTGGCTACTTGGCTTTATATTCTTCGCGCTATTTGCCGTGTTGCAAATGCCTGCCGCGTGGCTGCTTGAAAAATATGCCCCTGATACGCCGTATGTACAACATGTGTCTGGCAACTTATGGCAGGGCTCAGCGATTTGGCAGCTACCTGTGTCAGCAACACCGCTTACCGGTGCTGCTGAGTGGTCGTGGCAGCCGTGGCATCTACTATTAGGCAAATTAGGCGCAGAAGTCGATATCAGCTCAGAGCAGACCCGCTTAAATGGTCAGGTGAAAGTAGGTAGCAGCTCATGGCAAATTCAAAACATGAGCGGTAAAATTGCCCCTGAAACTTTAGCCAGTGTGGTCGATTGGCAGTTGCCTAATACCCCAATTCAGGTCAATAATGTTTCATTAAAACGTCAGTCAGCTGCTAATGCTGCAAGCACTTCAAGCGAAAACTCAGGTAAAAATGCGGCGGGATTTAGTGAAGCGGGCGGTCAGCTTACGTGGGTAGGCGGCGAAGTCGGTTATCCTAGCGGTGGTAAGGTTTTTTATCTCACCATGCCTGCGCTGCGAGCTGATCTTAGCGCCGAGCAAAAAAATAATAAAAATCTGCTGCATATCAATCTTGTCAATAATCAAGACAAGAGCCTGGGCGATTTGTATATCGATGGCGACAATATGCTAGATGTGAGCTTAACTCAGCGCCTCTTAGAAAATATGCCAGAATATAAAGGACAAGCCCCACAAGATACGCCTGTAGTCAGTGTGCGCCAGCCACTGCTTAACGGCTTAGGGGCGCGCTAGATGATGAATGTTGCCGATGTATCTAGCCGTTTAAAACCTATTATTAATACCCTGAATCGCTTTTCAGCAGCACTATTGCTATTAGCGATTGTTTGGCTATGCTGGAGTGCGGCGCGTTTGCTTTGGCTGCTGCTGGCTGCGCCATTAGCACCTGTCTTACCGCTTGCTCCTTTGCAGAGTACGGCGAACAGTAGTGCAGATCATAGTGGTTTATTTGCCATTTTTGCAGACCCTGATCCTATTGCAGCCCCAGTACAGCCGCCGCCCAATGTTTTGTTAAAAGGTGTACTTATCGCCATACCAGAAAGTCTGTCTTCGGCGATGCTGGACGTCAATGGCGAAGTAAAAAATTACCGTATCGGCGACACTTTAAAAGACAGCGACTATACGTTGGTCGCCGTCGATTGGAATGAAGTCATTATCGCCGATGCTTACGATAAAGAAGTCGTCATCAGAATGTCAGAAGCCATGCCGCTTGATCAAAGCGCTATGCTGGCGGGTGCGGTAAGTAATCAGCGTTTGCCAGACAATAATATGTTGCCTAATTTATCTAATGCACCGATGCCCGAGCAAGGCAATCCTGAGATGCAGCCAAATGGTGACGCAAGTAATGATAGCGTGCCGCAGTCGCCAATTGATGAAGCTGTCGCCGAATTACAATCAAACCCCGCCAGTTATTTAAGTCGAATGGGCGTGATGGCATCTGGAGAAAGCTATCAGGTTACCGCCGCCATGCCAGCCAAACTGCGTAACCGTTTGGGACTAGAGCCGGGCGATAAGGTATTGACCGTTAATGGTCAAAGCGTTGGCAGCAATCCCGGCCAAGATGCCAACGTGCTGCAGCAAGTAAAACAATCTGGCGAAGCACAAATAGAAGTCCAGCGCGGCGATCAAGTTATCACCATTCGCCAGCAGTTTTAGTTAAAAATTTCATCAGTTAATACATCTGGTTCATATTATATTTAGCAAAAGATTTGTTCAGTAAGCATGAAACTTAGTATATCCGCGTCATCACTGTAGGTAATTATCAATATGGTCAGTTCTCAAAATTTCTCGGTCACGCCTTTGCACCATATCTTGCAGCGTTTGATGCGTTTGTGTCGGCCGCTATGTTTAGCCGTTCCTTTATGGGCAGCGAGCACAGGGCTTGTCAATGCAGAAAGTTGGAAAGTTAATCTGCAAGATGCCGATATCAAAGCTTTTATTAATGAAGTGGCGACCATTACCAATCAAAACTTTGTCCTTGATCCGCGTATCAACGGTAACGTTACGGTTATCTCCAATAAAGCGCTGTCGCGTGACGAGATTTTTCAGCTGTTTTTAAGTGTCATGCAAGTCAATGGTATTGCCGCTATCGATTCGGGTACGACCATTAAGCTGGTACCCGATAACGTCGCCAAACAATCTGGCGTGGCGGTGGACTTACGTGGGGACAGTGTCGGTGAAGCCTTAGCGACACGGGTGATTTATTTGACCAATACCCAAGCGGCAGAAGTGCTGGGCGTCATTCGACCGCTGATGCCGCAGTCCGCTCATGCAGCAGCGGTACCAGGCGTTAATGCGCTAGTATTGTCAGACCGCGCTGATAGCTTAAACCAATTAACGGCACTTATCCGCGATTTAGACAGCAACGTCAATGACAGTTTGCAAGTCATACCGCTGCGTCACGTCGATGCTGAGCGTATGATGGAATTGATTAGCGCCTTGGTGGCAAGCGCAGGTAGTGGACAAGCACAAGGTGGCAGTAATCAGCTAAAAGTCATCGCTGATACCTCTAGCGATAGGCTGCTCGTCAAAGGCAGTCCGGAGATGATTGCCAAGGTTCAAGAAATGGTCAATCAATTAGATACCACGCCTTCGAGACGTTTAAGTGGTCTGCGCGTCTTTCGCTTAAAATACGCCAGTGCTGGTCACATTGCAGAGATGCTCCGCGGCTTGCTTGCCAGTCAATCTATCAATAGCTCTGGTGCGGCCTCAACTTTAGAGTCAGCTTCGCTAAACGATGCCAGTAGTACGGGGTCGACCATTAATAGTAGCGCTAATGCGCTTGCCAATAGTGCTACGAACAATACGGCTGGCAATAGTGGTGCGGCTTTATCCACGTCAAGTTTAGGCGGCGCAGGTAACGGTATTGGGGGTCGACCTTTTAGCATTATCGCGGATGAAACCCAAAACGCGGTCATTGTCAATGCCGCGCCCGAGCTGATGTTTGAGATTGAGGATGCCGTCGCTCAGCTTGATAGCCGCCGCGCCCAGGTTTTGATTCAAGCAGCGATTGTCGAGGTGTCAGGCGATGACGCTACCCAACTTGGCGTGCAGTGGGCGCTGGGTAATGCCAATAGTGGTTATGGCGTGGTCAACTTTAATAATGTTGGCGCGAGTGCCGTCTCGCTTGCTGCCGCTGCTTTATCAGGTGGTGCAAATATTAGTGCCGCGGCAGGTTCTATTGCTGGGGCATTGATTGGCATCGGCGATAGTAAAAAAGACAGCCAAGGCAACACCCAGTTTTATGGCGCAATCTTACAAGCGCTTGACTCATCGACCAGCGCCAATCTGCTGTCGATGCCATCAATCTTGACCTTGGATAATGAAAAGGCCAGTATTTTAGTCGGTCAAAACGTGCCTTTTGTCACCGGCTCTTATACCACTGGCAGTGACTCTTCAACCAATCCATTCCAGACTATTGACCGCCAAGATATTGGTATCAATCTAAATGTTATACCTCATATCGGCGACAATGGCACCGTACGTCTAGAGGTTTCGCAAGAGGTGTCATCGGTCGTACCTGGCAGTGCCGCCAATGCCAGCGGCCTGATTACCAATAAAAGTCTGATTAATACCACTATTCTAGCCGACGATCAGCAGACCATTGCTTTGGGCGGTTTGATGCGCGATAACACCACCACCCGCCAACAAAAAGTTCCTGGTTTGGGCAGTGTGCCCGTCATCGGACGGCTGTTCCGCTCTGATAATGACAGCACCCAAAAGAGTAACTTAATCATATTTTTACAACCGACCATTTTACGTGACGGTGGGGCGGTAGCCAGTGTCACCGAGCGCAAATACAATCAGATGCGTGTCCTACAGCTGGTCATCGATAAAAACGGCACGATTAAACAGCTGCCACTTAGTGGTACAGAAGGTTGGAATGGCAACGTCAGCGCTGACTATGAGCTGATGCCGCTCAATCCACTTATACCCAAACGTGACCAAACGCCAAAAGCGACTTCTCAGGGCTTTACCAAAGTCGATAGCCCAAGCAGCGAAATTAAGACTTATCCTCTAAAACGTTAAATTCTAATGTTAAATTCAAATATGGGTCGCTTGCCAGTTAATATCGCAAGCGACAACTCCTAGGTTAAATTAAAATCACTATATAGCAAGTTTGAAATATAATTGATAAATTGATAGTCATGAGCTACTGGGATGAATTTTCCGTCGCCTCTGTGATAACAGCAAGCAAGGAAAATTTATATCAGTAGCCCTGTATCGCTTCTAAAGTGAATCGACCATAGTGGGTAAATGTACGATATGATGGCGTTGCCGTACATTAGCTTGCGTATTCATAACACAGTTAAACACAGCGTATCCTCGAGCAGCGTATAATTAGAGTGAATCTAATAACATATTGCTTTTATAAGTAATTTTTTAAGACAATTCTTTAAATAACTATCATTTAAGGAGATTTGTTTAAGTTAGTAATTTTTAAGCTATAAGTGAAAAATAGCTAGAATCTTAAAAGTAGTTAGAACCTATAGGCGGTACTAATGAGCAATCTTGATCATCAAAAGAAAAAGAAATGGTTAGTCTTAAGTACGGCAGCTATGGCTTTATTACTGATTCCGCGGCGTAGTAGTAAAAAGGCCGATAGCAAATTATCAAATCATAATAACGAAGATAAAGGGCCGGACGAAAAAGCAGCTAACAAATTATCTGATTTGAATTAAGAAAAATAATGAAAACCATTAAATTTGGAGTCTGTTGATGACTGCGATTGACGCCTCATTTAACGCTAATGAGAAATTGCCTAATATTTTTCCTCTCATTGATACCCATACTCATTTTGATGCTCCTGTGTTTGATGTTGACAGAGACGAGCAAATACAAAAAGCGTATCAGCGAGGTGTGCGCCATTTAGTATTGGTCGGTTATTTACACAGACACTTTGACCGTTTATACGCAGCTAAAGAATTTATTAATAAACAGGTGCATGCTGTTGCAGGACTCTCTATTTCAGAACAGACATTTAAGCAAAAAGACAAACCTCTCAATGCGCATATTGCCCTAGGTTTGCATCCTTTTTATATAGACCAACATACGGATGCTCACTTAGAGAATATGGCACAGAGGTTAAATAAAAAGCGTCCTTTAGCCATTGGGGAAATCGGCTTTGATACCTTTACGGATGAGATGAAACAGCCTGATATGGTCGCTAAGCAAGCGCGTTTTTTTAAAGCGCAGCTAGACATGGCGGTCACGCATCAATTACCTGTGATGCTACATATTCGTAAAGCGCATGCTGAAGCATTGGCGTTGTTAAAGGCGCATGATTATGATGCCCATAAGCTTGGCGGCGTTGCTCATAGCTTTAGTGGGGGGGAGCAAGAAGCAAAAGCCTTTGTAAAGTTAGGCTTTAAGCTTGGAGTGACCGGTCAGGTGGCCAATCCAAATGCTAAAAAGCTGCGCCGTGCAATTCAAGCGGCAGTCGATACTTATGGTATTCATTGTTTGGTCATCGAGACGGATTGCCCAGATATGACGCCGATTATGTGCCAAGATTCGAGCGGTAGTCAGTCAGCGCTTGGGCAAAGCCCAGATGATGAATGGGGCGATGCGCCCGCTCATAATAGAAATGTCCCAGCCAACTTACCTTATGTATTAGGCAGTTTAAGTGAATTACTTGCTGTGCCAACCGAGACGCTTGCCGAGCAATTGTGGCACAACAGTTGCAATGCTTTACGTACCGATTGGCGTTATCCAGCTTAAGAATAGTCCAAGATACTTATTAATAATAAACAACCTTTTAATCGAGCTTTAATTTGTCATGACCGAAGAGACACAGTTGCAGCAAACTATAAAACAAACAGATACTCTAGTTAATAAAGAGGTCACTGCGCGCAGCGAGCAACAACTTGCTGCTGACAGCGTCGATGTGATTGATGAATCGTCCGAGCAGTATGAACGCCGTTTTAAAGGCACGCAAACATTGTATGGTGCGTCTGCTTTCGATACCTTTGCCGCAGCGCATGTTTACGTTATTGGCGTTGGCGGAGTGGGTTCTTGGGCAGCAGAAGCGCTGGCGCGTACCGCCGTTGGTACGATTACGTTGATTGACTTGGATATATTGGTGGCGTCCAATGTCAATCGTCAGCTGCCAGCGTTAGACAGTACTTTCGGGCAAAGTAAAATCGCGGCAATGGCCACACGTATGCGTGAGATTAATCCGAAAGTTAAGATAAATTTGGTAGATGACTTTTTGACTACTGATAATGTTGCAGCATTATTGCCTAGTCGTGAGCAGGCAAAAGCGGCGACGCAAAAAAATCCGATTGTCATTTTAGACTGTGTCGATGATATGAATGCCAAACTTGCTATTGCGCTGCACTGCCGCTTTAACAAACTAAAATTGGTGTGTGCAGGCGGAGCGGGTGGTAAAATCGACCCAAGCCAAATTCGAGTGAGCGACTTACGCGACAGTTATCAAGATCCGCTGTTGGCAAAGCTACGTAATAAACTGCGTCACGAAAAAGGCATCAATAGTGCGCTAAAAGAAAAGTTTGGCATCAAATGTGTCTATTCGACAGAGCCGCCGCGTGTTGATAAAAGCTGTCAAACAGGCGGCTTACATTGCGGTGGCTATGGCTCGGCGGTCGTCGTCACTTCAGTGGTCGCGATGCTGATGGTTAGTGAAGCATTACAATTATTGCTCAAACAGACGGCGGTCAAGTCAAGCGTCTGATACGAATTAATGGAGTCCATCTTGTCTACATCTAACTCATCAGAAATTGGTTATCGTTATCCTGTCGCTGCGGAAGACGCTGAGCGTATTAATAAACTCAAAAAATACCAGGTGCTCAATAATAATGAGGAACCTGCTTTTGCGCGTTTAACCGCCCTTGCAAAACTGTTTTTTAATATGCCAATAGTTACCATCACTTTTATGGATGAAGACACCCAATATTTAAAATCGGTGCACGGACTTGGCGGTGTTTGTACCACAACGCGCAAAGTGGCAATTTGCAATTATACCGTTCTGTCAAATGAGGTGCTTGTCGTCCCTGATTTAACCGAGGATAGTCGCTTTAATCAAAATCCTTTGGTAACAGAGTCGCCACATCTGCGTTTTTATGCGGGCGCGCCCATTATCATGCATGAAGATAATAAAACCTACCGTTTGGGCTCTTTATGTTTGATGGATATGCAAGCACACCATGATTTTACCGATAAGGACGCAGATATATTGGCGCAGTTTGCAGCGATGGCTGCCGATGCTTTGAAACTTCAAGACCAGCAGCGCCATGCCAAGCACGCCAATGAGATGAAGTCAGAGTTTCTTGCTAACATGAGCCACGAAATACGTACGCCGATGAATGGTATTATTGGTATGGTTGAGATGCTCGCTGAAACCAAACTCAGCGCTGAACAACAAGAGTACGTCGATAATATTAAAGTTTCAAACGAGCACTTATTGGCGATTATTAACGGTATTTTAGATTTATCAAAGGTTGAGTCGGGCAAAATGACCATCGATTCAATACCGATGAATATATCGAGCCTTTGTAACGAAGTGGTGAGTTTGTTTGCGGTCAAAGCCCGTCAGCGCGGTTTGACCTTAGATTATCATTATACCGAGGCATTATCGCCTTATATCAAGGGTGATCCAGTACGCATCAAACAAATTATGGTAAATTTGGTCAATAATGCCATTAAATTTACCCGTGAAGGCGGACGGGTGTCCATTGACGTTAAATATATGGAAAACAACCCTTGTGAGGATAAATACGGTAATCATAAGTCTATATGCAGTCATGAGCTACAAGTAGAGCAAGCTTCTCATTATAATACTGATGATAGTGGTTCGGTTAATCATCAAGACATGACGCTCTGGATTGAGGTTACAGATACCGGTGTCGGTATCAAGCCAGAATCGCTAGAGGCAATATTTGATGCTTATGATCAAGCCAATACCTATACTCATCGTCTCTATGGTGGCACCGGACTGGGTTTATCTGTTTGTAAATCTTTGGTAGAGCTGATGGGCGGCTATATCGAAGTAGACAGTGCCGTCGGTATTGGTACGACTTTTACCGTATTACTGCCGTTACCTCTCATTGATGAAGCACATTACGAGAACTGGCAAGGCTCAAACGACTTTGGTATGACAGAACCAAGTCATGAGCTTATTGGTCATATATTGCTGGTCGAAGATGATAGCGTCAATGCCATGATTGCTAAAAAAGCGCTTAATAATAGCGGTCATATGGTCACTCATGTCACTGATGGGCAACAAGCGATTGAAGTTTTTGCGTTAAATCCTGAGCAGTATGATGTCATTTTGATGGATCATCACATGCCGATTATGGATGGCGTCCAAGCGACGATTAAGCTGCATGAGCTTTATGACCCGCAAGCATTGCCGCCTATCATTGCCTTGACCGCCAATGCGATGGATGGCGAGCGTAAAAAATATCTTGATGTCGGTATGCAGGATTATTGCACCAAACCCTTTAAACAAGAGCAGCTTAATGCCTTGGTGCAATACTGGCTGATGTATAAGCAATCGATGGAAGAATAGTTTCCTCATCTAAAAAGCATTTGGCATTAAAAAAGCTTAACCGCTAATAGCGGTTAAGCTTTTTTTTAAACCGAATGAAAACGCTTAGTTAACGCGCGTTTGATAATCACCGGTACGGGTGTCAACACGAACCACTTCGCCTTGCTGAACAAATAATGGCACACGTACCACAGCACCTGTCTCTAGGGTCGCAGGTTTGCCGCCACCACCTGACGTATCTCCGCGCACACCAGGATCGGTTTCGGTAATTTGCAGTTCAACAAAGTTAGGCGGCGTGACCGATAACGGCACACCATTGAATAGGGTGATGGTGCAAAGCGCGTTACTGTTTTCTTTTAGCCATTTTAGCGCATCACCAACCGCGGTTTTGTCGGCTTGTAATTGCTCAAAACTCTCAGGGTGCATAAAGTGCCAAAACTCACCATCGTTATAAAGATAGTTCATTTCGGTATCGATGACATCCGCCGCTTCCAAGCTATCGCCTGATTTAAACGTTTGCTCGAGTACGCGACCACTGCGTAAGTTGCGCATTTTGACACGGTTAAAGGCTTGCCCCTTACCCGGTTTGACAAACTCATTCTCAAGAATGGCATACGGATTGCCATCGAGCATGACTTTGAGACCAGCTTTAAATTCGTTAGTAGAAAAACTTGCCACGGAAGACTCCTAAGGGTTGTAAGTATTGTCATCAATAATTGGATGTGGGGTTTGCGCCTTGCTGTACTAAAGCTGCCTATGATGCTCGAGGTTTTATGAATAATTCGTACGCTTTGATAGCGGACGTACTAAGAGCGTATAATAGCGGCTTTTGGGCACAGGTATAAGGTTGTCATGATAAACCATTTAATCACACAAAAAAACTGGCAAACGCAATTATCCGAAGCGATAACTTCTATTGATGAGTTGCTTGAGCTACTAAAGCTTGAATCATTGCGCTCAGAGGTTTATATACCTGAACATTTTGTGCTGCGTGTACCGCGAGGTTTTGTGGCAAAAATGACAGTCGGTGACGTTGATGACCCTTTGCTTAAACAAGTATTGCCCAATAAACAAGAACAAATCGCCGTCACCGGTTACGTAGCAGACCCCTTAAGCGAGAATACGCACAATCCAGTAAAGGGTTTATTGCATAAATACCAATCAAGGGTCTTATTAACCATTACCGGTGCTTGTGCCATCCATTGTCGTTACTGCTTTCGCCAGCATTTTGATTATAGCGCCAATATGCCAACCGCCGATGCCAAAGAGCATATTATCAATTATATTAGCGCCCATCCTGAGATTAACGAGGTAATTTTAAGCGGCGGCGACCCGTTAAATGTCACTAATAGGCGGCTATTTGCTTGGCTCGATACCTTAGAGGCGATTCCGCAACTGACCACCATCAGGCTGCATACCCGTTTGCCCTTGGTCATTCCAGCGCGTTTAGATGAGGCGTTATTAGATAGACTGTCGCAAAGTCGCTGCCAAATCGTCATGGTGATTCATTGTAATCATGCCAATGAGATTGATGCGCTGACCGCTCAGTATTTGCAGCGTGCGCGCGCGGCGGGCGTCACCTTATTAAACCAAGCGGTACTGTTAAAGGGTATCAATGATAGCGTGACGGTGCAAACGGCATTGAGCCAGCGCTTGTTTGCCGCTGGCGTCCTGCCTTATTATCTACATGTACTAGATAAAGTGGCCGGCGCTGCCCACTTTGATAGTGACGAGCGCGCGGCTATTCAGCTGTACTGGGCGTTACTTGCCGCTCTGCCTGGTTATTTAGTGCCAAAACTGGTGCGCGAGCTGCCGAATAAACCCTTTAAAGTACCGATTGATATTTACAATGAGGCTTAAAATAGGCAATATGGTAGAGCAAAATTTTAGTAAACAAATAACGATTAAATTATTATTAACAGTCGTTTTTAGGGATAAGTTTAAAAAATTCTATCAATCAGCATCTTTAAAAAAACACAGATCAGACTTATTTGTAGAGCAGTTAGCGGTCGGATCTGAGGTTTATGCTTAAGTGTTTTTTGGCTAAGTGCTTTGTGCCTGAGTGGTTTAAGCCTAAGCGTCGTCTATAAAGGTAAATTCTAGAGAAAGACTTCTCTTGATAGCCTACGCAATTACTAAGGATAGTAATGGTAAATTTATCGACATTTCAGCAGTATTTAACAACGGATACGCCCTTATCGCAACCATTGCCTAAACCATTTAATAGTGATGAGCAGTATTTGCGCAAATGGGCGACGCTATTGCCCCTACAAACAGAAACGCAGCAAATAGAGCAATTAGAGAAAGTGCTCACAGAATTGCGCACGGCAAATATAGATGATCGACAACGCCTGACGCTATTTAATATTGTGCTGGATGCGGCCAATCAGCTGATTGCGCTGCTGCGTCAGCATTATATCTATGAGACGCAGGCTTTCAACGCTTATCAGTTGGATTATGTGGCACGGGTGAAGTCGCTGTACTATTTAATGATTATGGGTTACGACGGCGTTATAAAACGAGAGATTGCTTCTTTAGCAGATAATCAACCATCACCATCTACCAATCTGTGGCAGCGCTATTTTACCAATGACAAATCCTCGCCAATTACTTTGGCCATTGCAACCTATCAGACGCTGCTGATGTATCAAAAGTTACTTTTTGAAGAAGCACTTTGCTATCAAAAGCCTACAGCGTCCTTATGGTCTAATATTAATCAGCTCTACTATATGGCTTGCCAGCAGCAGGCAGTGGATATTGATGTCAGTGCTTATATTACCATCCACTGTGCGGACACTATCCATCAGCTATATGCTCAGTTATGTTTGCATAGCTTGTTAAACGTGCGTGCCATGCGCCGAGCCAATATCTTGATGGTACAGCGTTTGCTATTAGAGTGGAGTGAACACCTTATTATAACGGTAGAGCCGCAAACAGAAACAAAGGTGTTCGTCAATCTAAATAGTGACAGCGCACCGACGTATTTAACCGCCCATTGTGCGATCAATCCTTATGATGCCCATCATGATTGTGTGTTTATCGAGTTAGCAGCGCTGGTCGCTCATTTGAAATCGCGTCGGGATACACTTATCGAGGAAGGTCGAGAAGGAGCTGAATATTGCTTGCTTAACACGGTTGCCATGACATTAAGCTATCGCTATATCCAGCCTCGCTTGACACTACCCATCAAGCAAAGTGCCAAACAAGAGGCTCACGTCATCACAGGATTCAATGACATTCATTACCGCGTCAGTAACGAGCAAAGCTTATCAAGTTTGATTGTCGCTAAAGTGCTGCCAGATTATCAGCAACCCCGCTACGATACCTTGCCAAAAAAATATGCTAACGATAAAGGGGTAGCGGTAGAGACATTTGACGGTAGATTTAATGGTGGCGCTGTGGATAACGACGATTTTTCTGTTTTTCGTACCTTGCGATTATTGCCCAAACCAAAAGAGCTAGTAGCGAGCAAAAAGGTTGATTCTTTTCCTTACACGGCGGTATCAATAAACAATTTTGAGACAGAGAACATCTCCGAAAAGGATTACGACGTTAAAAGGGCAGAATATATAGCAAGAATCGCTGAAAACGACGTGCTTACTTCTATGGCACCGCCGTCACTGCGTATTATGAGTCTGTTCTTATTATGTCGTCCTCATCAATCAGCGCTACCTGACTGGTCAATAGGTGTGGTACGCTGGCGTGAGATAGATAGCGAAAACCCTGAAATTGATTGGCAAGTACTGGGTCATAAGCTCATCGCCTGTGGTATTCGTCTGCACAATAGAGACAATCGCAGTCGGCATTTTGTACCAGCATTTGTCGTTGGGAGCGATGAGCAATTACAGACTGTTTGTAGTTTGATTGTGCCGACCTCTCATTTCCAAGTAGGGGATAAAGTCATGATGCGTATTAATAGCAAACAGGAAACATTGCGTTTAGGACAACGTTTGCTGATGACGGAGGAATTTAGCCAATATGAAGTGGAGCAACTTTAACTGACTTATATAACAAAATCTTAGATATGTTCAGGACAGTAGATACTTAAAAATTGATAATAGGCTAAGTGTATTTGGTTTAAGTTTGTTTGAGAGTTTATAACATCGCATTGAGGTTGTAACTTAAGCAGCAGTCGATTAAATTATTGTTTATAATGACAAAACCGCTACTACCCATTTAAAAGGCCTCTTATGCGTACTCAGTCTATTTTAAACTTATTAGTAATTGACGATGACCAGCTTTATGCTGAGCACCTCGTTGACTTGCTAGGTTCCTATTATGATAGTGTGAACTTGGGGTTTTTAGATGATAAAGAGGAGCTGTTAAAAGCATTACGCCAGCCGTGGGACGTGTTGGTGTTTGGGCAAGCTTACGATATGAACTTCACCGAGGTGGTCGGTATTGTCCAAGAGCAAGGTATTGATTTGCCATCGGTTTGTTTGATAAATACAGATACGATAGTCAACGCTCATAATGAAGCGGGCTTACCTTCTACTTTAAATGGCACGATGGTTAAAGCGCTTGGCGCAGATCAAGAAATGGCAGTCGTCATGGCGATTTGCTTGCTCCATGACAACTTGCGTAGTCGCCAACAGCTTACTACTTTGCGTCATGTTGTATCTGAAGCCGAGCAGCGTGCGAATGTGCTGATTAAAAACTCTAAAAGTGCGGTCGCTTACATTGATCAAGGTATACATATTTTTGCCAATGACCCGTATTTGCAGCTGTTTGGCTTTGAGTCAATGAATGACATTATTGGCATACCTGTGATTGATTTGATAGCGGGCGGTGACAATATCAAAGCCTTTAAGCAATTTTTACGTCAATTCGATAAAGGCAGCCGCAAAGACGTTGAGTTTAATTTTGAAAGCAAACGTACCGATGGCAGTACTTTTGAAGCAAAATTACAGTTGGCAGTCGCGACGCTTGATGGCGAGCCCGTTACCCAAATCATTATTCAGCAAAATAATGCCAATAGCGCTGAAGTTGCCAAGCGCTTGGCAGCCGCTGAGCGCAAAGACAGCTTAACGGGTATTGATAATCGCCTTGGTTTTGAGTTGCAGTTGACTAAAGTGTATGAGCAAGCAAAACAAGGCGTCTTGACGGCAGGACTATTCTATATTCAACTCGATAATGTGGGTAAAATTAGAAGTAGTTTGGGCTTACAGGGTATCGATACTACAGTGCAGCAAGTCGCCCATGCCTTAGATGAGCTAATGACAAATGAGGTAGCAGCAGACAGCTATGTGAGCCGCTTTAGCGATACGGCTTTTACCATCTTAGTAGAAAATCAAAATACCGCTGTGCTTGAAAAATTGGCTAAGAAAATTGGTTCGACTATTAGTCAGATGTTTATTGAGGTAGATAAACGGACGACAAGTACCACGGCAAGTATTGCGATCGTGAAGATAGAAAAAAATACGCCAGAGCCAAGAGTGTTGCTTGAGCGGGCACTAGATGCCATCAATCAAATTATGATTGAAACCTCTAATCACGGTGATAAATATCACCTATATGACGCCAGCGAACATGCCAATAGTGATGATCATGCCCTTGCTGAGTTTTTAGTCGATGCCATTGCTAATAATCGCTTTGAGTTGTCTTTCCAGCCCATATATGACATCAATCATGATCGTAGTGATTTCTTTGAGGTATATCTGCGTTTGCCACTAGCGGATGCAAATAATACAGTATTGACCCCCGACCAGTTTATGGCGGTGGCCAAAGCGCACAAGCTCCTTGAAAAAATTGACCGCTGGATATTGATCAATGCCTGTAAAAAAATCAATGACGTGCGTAAATCCCATCCAGATGCAAGGTTATTGGTACAACTGACCAATGCGTCGTTGATAGATAAAAAACTGCCGAGTGTTGCTAGTCAACTCATCAATGCTGTTGGTGGCAAAGCGGGCGCGTTAACCTTACAGTTTAATGAAAAAGACATTGCCGATCATTTGACTGTCGCAAAATCGCAATTTAAAGCACTTAACCAAGTCAACTGCCAGCTGGGCATTAATAATTTCGGTTCCTCTGCTAAGTCGGTTGAGCTGGCCAATTTTGTGCAGCCTGATATGGTGCGCTTAGCCCGCAATTATGTCGAAGGGATTGATAACCCTGAGAATTTAGAAACGGTTAAATCGCTCATCGTACGCACCAATGAGATTAGCGTTGATGTCTTGATGCCATATATTGAAGATGCGGCGACCATGTCAGTCGCGTGGAGCGTAGGCGCACGCTACTTACAGGGTTATTATTTAGAAGCACCTAGTAATACCATAAAAGTATCAAGCGAGAGTTAAGTTTGGGCAAATAATTTTTATCTTTACCACATAACCCATATTTAACGGTTAGCAACGATATATACTTCTATACAGCGCTATGTATGTTTGTCCTTTTTACCTTATATTGTGGTTGAGGTAGACGCATACATAGCCCATGCCCCTCAATTTAAGATTATTCCAATATGTCTATAGTCAAAAAATATCCATTAGGCGCTGTATTGGCTACTGTTCTATCGCTCACCGCTTGTGAGAAAACACCCCCTGATTATCGAGAACCGGTCGCACTGCCGCTTTATACTGAGGGCGATGCCGATAACGGTGCGCTGATATACCAAGATGCTTGCGCTCAGTGTCATCAGCTTAACCCAGGGCTCAATAAAAAAGGCCCACAGCTGATGAATGTTTATGGCGCAAATGCCGCCGAGCTAGAGGATTACACCTATAGCGAGGGGCTGACGACATCAGGTTGGGTATGGGATGCCGAAACATTAGACACTTATATCTCTGATGCCGAGAAGGCCATGCCAGATACAAAAATGCTCTCAGACCCGATGCCTGATGCAAAAGAGCGTGCGGATGTGATTGCTTATTTATCAACGCTGCGAGCGCCGGTGCCAGCAGCTGATGAGTCAAGGTAACAGTAACACCTATCTAGAGCTATTACTTCTTTAACCTGTTTTTTAAAAATGAGCCAAGAATCGATAATGAAGCAAGCCACCAATGACTATCGCCATAATCAGCAAAAAATTGCTCAGTTAATGGCGCAATTAAATCAAATAGTGCTAGATAAACCTGAGGTGGTTAAACTGGCGCTCAGTGGTATTTTTGCAGGCGGGCACTTGTTGTTACAAGATCTGCCAGGTATGGGTAAAACGACGTTGGCGCAAGGTTTGGCACAACTGCTTGGGCTGAGTTTTAGCCGTGTGCAATTTACCAATGATATGCTGCCAGCAGATATCTTAGGTATGAGTATTTTTGATCAAAGTCAGCAGCAATTTGAGTTTCGTCCCGGCCCTATCTTTACGCAGTTGTTACTCGCCGATGAAATCAATCGCTCTAGCCCTAAGACACAAAGTGCGTTATTAGAAGCGATGGAAGAGCGCCAAGTGACGCAAGATGGACAAACCTATCCATTGCCGCAGCCGTTTTTTGTCATAGCCACCCAAAACCCATTGCAGCAAGCAGGCGTCTATCCATTGCCTGAATCGCAGCTGGACAGGTTTTTATTGTGTTTGTCACTTGGTTATCCATCGCCTGCCGCTGAGCGCGAGCTGTTAAAGGGAAAAAATCGCCGTGAATTATTAAAACAGCTTGGCACCGTACTAGATACCGAGGCGGTATTATTGGCGCAGCAAGGGGTCAAGCAGGTTTACGTCGCCGATGTGGTGTTGGATTATCTGCAAAGACTGGTCGCAAAGACGCGTGCAAGCTTTGATTATCATGGTTTATCACCGCGTGGTGTGCTTTCGCTACAGCGTGCGGCGCAAGCCTATGCTTATGTATCGGGACATCTGGAAGTGACACCCGAAGATATTCAAGCGGTATTTGCAGCGGTCACTGACCATCGACTTGGCCAGCGTTTCGTGCCTGCACACGTGACTGGCGGACAAGTCACACAAACCATCGCCCAACGTATATTGGCAGACGTGGCTGTCGTTATTTAATCGTGCAAATTTTTTATGGTAAGGATAGGGTAGTCATGAGTCTGTTGCCAAAAGCCTTAACCGTACCAGCTAGCTCATTATTAAGCCGTTGGTTTGCCGCGCGTGCGCCCAAAAGCGATAGTGCGACGCTGAATCTGCGTAACGTCTATATCTTTTTTAGCCGTGAAGGGTTGCTGTTTGCCGTTTTATTAATCATTACCTTTATCGCTGGTATCAACTATGGTAATAACTTGGTGTTGGGACTGTGCTTTTATCTCATCAGCGTTTGGCTCATTAGCTTTCATGTAACCTTTGCGCATATCTCAGGTCTACAAGTACGGTTGCTTGACGTCACCATGGCAGAAGCCGGTAGCCCCGTTTGGGTCACCTTGCAGCTGCGTAATGACAGCCGCCGACCAAGACGGCAGTTATTATTTACCTTTGAGCAGACTGAGCAAAAGTTTCATAAAAAAGCAGATAAAAAAGCCAATAAAAACAACAATAACCAACATGAGATTCACGCTGATGGTCAGCACTCAGTATTGGTCACGCGCCTACAAGATGAACAAATCATTCGTTTACCAGTGCAAACACACCGTCGTGGGCAGTTGCAACTACCAAGATTAAAAATCAAAACTGTGTATCCGTTAGGGATTATGCGCGCATGGTCGTATGTCTATTTCGCCCGCAGCGCGTGGGTTTATCCAAAACCTGAAGTATTTGACTGGCAAGCACAATATACCATTGCCAGTCCGGAGGATTTGCCCATAGGCGGGCAATATCGCCAAGGTCAAGACGACTTTGACCGGCTTGATAATTATATCGAAGGCGAGTCGCTAGCCCGCGTTTCGTGGGGACACGTGGCGCGCGGCCAAGGCATGTTTACCAAACACTTTGCTGACCCTGTCGGTCATGAGCAAACCCTAGATTATGCCGATATGCCAGCGGCGCAGCATGAACAAAAACTGGCGCAAATGGCGTACGGAGCGCTGACATTGGGTGAACTTGGCGTTCCATTTAACATGTGCTTACCCAATGAGATGACGGTTAATAAGCATTCTGCTGCAATGATGGGCAAAGGTGAGGCGTTTGCACAAGCTTGCTTGTTAAGGTTGGCAAAAGCACCATGAACAACTTCAAACACCACCTTGTAAATCAGACACAGATAAATCCTGCAAGCTTTGCGCAATTGGCATTAGGGCAAAATATCAGTGTACCTGATGGCGTGAGCAGCCATCATAAATGGACTCGCAAGCTATTTGCCTTGCCAGCCTATTATTGGGTATTGATTGCGCAAGTTAGCGTTATTTTACCGCATGCAGCGCATTTGCCGTTATGGCTCATAGGTTTTGCGTTGGTCAGTATCATTGCTCAACTACCGCGTATTAAAGCTAAGTTTAAAAAACTGATGCATCTAAAACGTGTCTATCAAAGTATGCAAATGCTTGGCTTCTTACTCGGGCTAGTAGATTTATGGTTGACCTATAACACGGCATTTGGACTAGATATGGGCGTGGCGTTTTTAGTGCTGTGCCTTATTAGTAAGCTGTGGGAGTTGTACAAGCGCCGTGACGCCTATGTGGTGCTCAATTTATCTTTGTTTGTCCTTGCTTCACTGTTTTTGATGGATCAGGGCATTGTGACGACAGTAGAGGTAATCATCGGCGCGATCATTGTGTTGTTGGCATTTATTGCGCTTAACGATGATGGCAATACTCGCGGTGATGGGCGTTTGCGTACGTTGGGTGTGCTGGGTATTGGCGCATTGCCGCTGTTGATCGTGTTATTTTTATTCTTTCCGCGCTTGCCGCCACTATGGTCAGTACAGCTCTCAGGTCAGCAAGCGACTACAGGTGTCTCTGACAGTATGTCGCCCGGCGACTTTGCCAACTTGGGCCAGTCGACTGAGCTGGCTTTTCGGGTAGAGTTTGCCGATAAGCGCCCGCCACAACAGCAGCTCTATTGGCGCGGCTTGGTTTTTAGTGAGTTTGATGGGGTCACATGGCGTCCCAGTCCGCAGCAACGGCAATGGCGACCCGCACCGCAAATGCCAAATTGGATAGCGAATGCCTTAGCGACCGTTCCTGATGAGGTGAAAATTACTCCGAGTCGCTATCAAATTATCTTAGAGCCGACGCAGCAAAACTGGCTATTTGGCCTTGATTATCCTTTTGCTCAGCAGCAAGATATCAGTATTACCTCAAATTTTACCTTACGAAAAGATCAGCCTGTTACCCAGCAGCTGCGCTACGATGTCTTGCAGTTTGCGCCGATGCATATCGACCCTGTACTGTCTGATGAGTCGCGCCGTCTCAATCTTGCACTGCCAAGTAGCGGTAATCCGCAAGCACGCGCACTGGCAAAGCAATTATTTGCCCAGTCTGACTCGGATCCCGTGCGTTATATGCAGGCAATCGAGCGCTGGATAAAACAAACCGAATTTCGCTATACGCTATCACCGCCACGTTTAAATACCAACCGTATTGACGAGTTTTTATTTGCCACCAAAGCGGGATTTTGTGAGCACTATTCTTCTAGCTTTACCTTTATGCTGCGCGCTGCTGGTATTCCTGCGCGAGTAGTGGCAGGCTATCAAGGCGGTGAGCCTAGCCGTGGCGGTAATGTTTGGGAAGTACGGCAAATGGATGCGCACGCTTGGACAGAAGTCTGGCTTGAGGGTCAAGGCTGGGTACGTGTCGATCCGACAGCTTTTGTTGCCCCTGAGCGCGTCGAGCAAGGCATGGATGCGCTGACACAGGCGCGAGGAGCGGCAATGTTCGGCGATGGTGCTGGGGCACAAATCAGCTATCAGCAGTATCAAATGCTACAAACCTTACGCCGTCTGTCAGACCAAGCAAGCTATTATTGGCAAAAGGACGTCGTTGGTTATGATCAGGACAAGCAAGCGGATTCGCTACTGAAATGGTTTAATATTCGCTCAATCATGCAGCAAATCACTTGGTTGGCAGTAAGTGCCATTAGCGTTATGGCGATTCTTGTGGTTGTTATCTGGCAGCGTCGCCGCAAACGTTGGCATCCAGCAGACCTGCCACTCGCCCAACTCTCAAAACGCATCGCTAAAGCGGATAAGTCGCTTGCTCGTGATGATAGCGAAGGGCAATTGGCTTGGCTTGCGCGTTTGGCAAGCGCAATCGATGATGACAGTGGTCAAAATAGTAGTAAGCATAGTAAGGCCAATAAGCTAACTGCTCGTGGTGACTCAAAAGTTGTCCAAGCAAAAATTGAGCAGATTCAACAACACTATCGCCAATTGCGCTATGGCCGTTTAAGCAGCCTTGCAACCAGCGATAGCGAATATCAAACGGTGCTTAAACAGCTCAAGAAAGAGACAAGTGAATTGTTTTAATGGCTGTTTTGTGAAAGTGCTGTTTAGGGCGTGATAAATTATTAGTAAAAATAAAGGAGTGCAGTCATATGGCAATTTACGTAGATTTTACGCAAATAGAATTTAAAGGCTATAAATGGTGCCATATGCTGGCTGATACCTTGCAAGAGTTGCACGATTTTGCCGCATTGATTGAAGTAGATAAGCGCTTATTTCATCAAAATGCTAGTTATCCGCATTATGACGTCACCGTACAAATGCGTAAAACGGCGCTTGAATATGGCGCTATCGCCGCCGATCGCAAGAAGATTATTGAATGTGCAAAAAAGCTAAAGGCGGAGTTAAATGCGCAAATAGCGCGGACGAAATCTGCCAAATAGGCTTTTTTTACTAAATATATCGTTATGCGTGGCTTTTTTTTCTGCCTTGATCCTTTAAGCCTTGATCCTTTAAGATGCTATTTCAGGCGCTCTGCCAAATAATCCACCAATAGTCGAATCTTTGGTGATAAATGACGATTGTGCGGATAAATCGCCCAAATGCCTTCCTCAGGCTCTCTGTAATTATCTAACACGCTAACCAGTGCACCGGACGCTAAGTGTTTTTGCACATAATAATCGGGCAGCTGCACGATACCCAAGCCTTTTAGTGCCGCATCGACTAGGCTGTGACCACTGTTATATTGCACGCTGCCAGAGACGCGTAAGTTTATTTCCTTATCAGCGTCTTTATTATTTTCTATAAAGTGCCAATAATCCCGCGTACCAAGTAAGCAATTATGTTGTCTTAAGTCGACTAGAGAATATGGTACGCCGTACTTTTCTAGATAAGCGGGCGCGGCACAGACAAAATTGGTACGATGACTAAGTTTTTTTGCCATCATCGTTGAGTCGCTTAATTTGCCAATACGAATCGCCAAATCATAACCACCCTCGATCAAGTCAATTTTTTGATTGCTCAAAAAAGCCGTCACTTTGATATCGCGGTATTGCACCATAAAATCATTGATAAGGGGCAATAACTGCTGTTCGCCATAGGTGACAGGCGCGGTCAGTTTAATTCTGCCTTGCGGTTTGGTTTGTAAGTTGCTTACGGCTTGTTCGGCCGCATCTAAGCCGTCAAGCACACCGCGGCAATGCTGATAAAACACCCGACCTTCTTCAGTCAGCGATACCTTGCGCGTCGTACGATAGAGCAATTTAATATTAAGGCGCTTTTCTAACGCACTTATCTGCCGACTGACCTGCGCGGTTGAAACACCCAATTCTTTTGCAGCTCGGGTAAAACTTTCGTATTCTGCCACATAAACGAACTCGCTAATGCCATCCCAGCGCATGATTATTACCACTGTGTAAAAGATAATTGCAAATATAGCATATTGTTATCACAGCAGAAACAACTATAATAGACAGTATAAAATGAATCCTTTACAAACAGCTCAAATATAGTCAATTAAAAGTAAAACTGTTATAAATTTAGGGGCGATACAGGTATAAATTTTCCTGGCTTGCTGTGTTCACAGAGGCTACGCAAAATTCATTCCTGTATCGCTGTAAAACTTTTAAATTGAATCTACTATATAAACTGCTATAACTAGCGCTTGCCTCTACAGTGTAAGCGCTATAAGCTAAATTGGTCTGAGCGTGATTAACGGCATCACTTATTTATGATTACAAGAGAGAATACTATGTCAGATAATTTTATTAAGTCCAAAGCCGCCATCGCGTGGGGGCCAAATGAGCCGCTATCTATCGAAGAAGTCGATGTGATGCTGCCCAAAAAAGGCGAAGTGCTGGTAAAGGTCGTCGCCAGCGGCGTTTGCCATACCGATGCGTTCACCTTATCTGGTGAAGACCCAGAAGGCGTGTTTCCTACGATTTTGGGTCACGAAGGTGGCGGTATCGTCGAGCAAGTCGGTGAAGGCGTGACCAGCGTGCAAGTCGGCGACCATGTCATTCCGTTGTATACCGCAGAGTGCGGCGTCTGTAAAATGTGTCGTTCAGGTAAAACCAACCTATGCTCGGCAGTACGCGAAACCCAAGGTAAAGGCTTGATGCCAGACGGTACCACGCGTTTTTACAAAGATGGTGAGCCGATTTATCATTACATGGGCTGCTCGACTTTTTCTGAATATACGGTGTTGCCAGAGATTTCATTGGCCAAAGTCAATAAAGAAGCGCCATTAGAAGAAGTCTGCTTGCTCGGTTGCGGCGTGACCACTGGTATGGGCGCCGTCATGAATACTGCAAAAGTCGAAGAAGGTGCAACAGTTGCTATCTTTGGGCTGGGCGGCATCGGACTGTCCGCTATCATCGGCGCGCAAATGGCCAAAGCCAGCCGTATCATCGCTATCGATATCAACGAGAGCAAGTTTGAATTGGCCAAAAAGCTTGGCGCGACAGATTGCATCAATCCAAAAGACTACGATAAGCCAATCCAAGATGTCATCGTTGAATTGACCGATGGCGGCGTTGATTATTCGTTTGAATGTATCGGTAACGTCGATGTCATGCGCTCAGCATTAGAGTGCTGCCATAAAGGTTGGGGTGAGTCAGTCATCATCGGGGTCGCTGGCGCAGGGCAGGAAATATCAACTCGTCCATTCCAGCTAGTGACAGGCCGTGTTTGGAAAGGTTCAGCATTTGGCGGGGTCAAAGGCCGCAGTGAGTTGCCCGGCTACGTCGAGCGCTACCTAGCAGGTGAAATTCCGCTACAAGACTTCATCACTCACACCATGCCGTTAGAAGACATCAACGAGGCCTTTGATTTGATGCATAAAGGTGAAAGTATTCGCTCTGTGGTGCATTTCTAGAATGATGCTTAGTCTGTGGTGCATTTCTAGAATGATGCTTAGATAGCTAAGCTTTTTAACGCTATTAAATAAAAATGCCGCTCCTATCATGGGGCGGCGTTTTTTTGTTTTTTAATCTTTTTTAAAGCTGTGCATGTCTTCTAAAATGCCCGTAAACCTAGCGTATAACCACGGTTCAACATCAAAAACAATTTCTTCTGCTTCGTCTGACAGCATCAGTAATTTTTCTTTACTCATTAATCATAGTCCTATTAACAAAGGGGTATTTACTCTTGCATGACAGCCAATTGTTGTAAAATATTGACGTAATTGTCCACGCCTTGCGCGCCGCTGACCAAGTGCCGCTCATTAAAAATCATCGCTGGCACGCTTTGAATACCTTGCTGCTGCCAGTGACGCTCTTCGGCGCGTACCTCTTTGGCAAAACGCTGATCCTCCAGCACAGCCAGCGCCTCGCTACGATTAAGTCCAACTTCCGCTGCGATATCAGCCAGCACATTATTATCAGAGATGTTGCGACCATGGGTAAAATGGGCGCTAAATAACGCCTGCTTTAAGTCATGCATCGGCTTTTGTCCTTGCTGACCTGCCCAATACAACAGCTGATGCAGATTAAAAGTATTGTGCATCCGCGTGTCATCGTTGAAATGAAACTCAAAGCCAACTTCATTGCCCGCTTGCGTCATTCTAAGGCGGCTTGCGTCTGATTCTTCCTTGCTCGAGCCGTATTTTTCCATAATATGCTCGCGCAAATTTTGTCCTGCGCTTGGCATATTAGGATTTAGCTCAAACGGATGCCAATGTATTTCATGCTCGGTATTGGTTTGCTTGAGCGCCTCAGCCAATTGACGATAACCGATAATACACCACGGACAAACCACGTCTGAGACAATATCAATGCGCAGAGGTTTTTTGGATAGCGGTTGATTTGAGTTTTCCATATTTTTATACCTATTTTGTTGATTATGTTCGATTTATTTATAGAAGGTTTTACAAAAGTGAATCCATACTAAGAGAGTGAAATCGTGATTACAATGGTTGCTAAGTTACAGATTCTATTAACGAATTAAAGCCACCAAGTACAGTCGTTAAGTAGATTTGTACGAGATTTGAGCCCTGATAAATAAGTTTTGTCCTCGCTATTTGCTTAAAAAAACTACACTACAATGACTACAAAGTAAAAACAAAGCGCTGTTTTTGATACGCCATAATGGATTGATTGACGCTTGTTCAAAAGTGTTTACAAGAGTGTTTGTAAATAATTATAACTACCCTTTCATAATCAACTGCCAGCGAGAAGCCAGCATGTCTACTTTGACGTTAACGATTAATCAGCAAGATTATCAGCTCGATAATCTTGATCCGCGCACGACATTGCTTGATGTCTGTCGCCAACATCTGCAAATTACCGGACCCAAAAAGGGCTGCGACCACGGCCAATGCGGCGCTTGTACCATGCTCATTAATGGTCGACGGGTCAATTCTTGCCTAACCCTTGCGGTCATGCACGACGGTGATGAGATTACGACGATTGAAGGCATTGGAATGCCTGAATCGCTCTCAGACTTGCAGCAAGCGTTTAAAGACCACGATGCGTTTCAGTGTGGTTATTGTACGCCGGGACAGATTTGTTCAGCGACTGCTTTGATTGAAGAGATTAAGCAAAATTGGCCAAGCTATGTGACAACCGACTTACAAAATCCTGATGGCTTGCTAGTACAAGAAATCGCCGAACGCATGAGTGGTAATATTTGCCGCTGTTCGGCTTATCCGAACATTATTAATGCCATCTCGCAGGTTTTGGAGAGTGAGATAAAAAATAAAGCTGCTACTGAAAATAATATTAACAAAGGCCCAGATGCTGCAAGCGTTACCGGTATTTGGTCGCCGCCGCCTAGTGAAACGCAGCTTAGTAAGCCCTCACAAAACAAGCCGTCGCAAAATGAGGCGTCACAAAATAAAAACCATAACGCCCAATTAGGAGCTCACTCATGAAACGCTTTGACTATGTCCGTGCCGAAGCTCCTGAGCAAGCAGCGACTGCTGCCAGCCCAAAAGATGCGTCATTTATCGGCGGTGGCACCAATCTCTTAGATTTAATGAAGTTTGAGATTGAAACGCCGACCAAATTGGTTGATGTGACGCGCTTAGAGCTCGCGCAAATCGAAACGACCGCCGATGGCGGATTACGTATCGGTACGCTAGTCACTAATAATGATTTGGCGGCGCATCCGGAAGTCATTGCCAATTATCCGGTATTATCGCGTGCCATATTAGCAGGCGCGACGGGACAGCTACGTAATAAAGCCACCACTGGCGGTAATTTTTTACAGCGCACGCGTTGTTATTATTTTTATCAGACCGACAGTCCGTGCAATAAGCGTGAACCCGGTAGTGGCTGTCCAGCGATTAATGGCGAAAACCGTACCCTTGCTATCTTAGGCACAAGTGACGCTTGTATTGCCCAACATCCCTCTGATATGGCGGTGGCAATGCGGTTGCTCGACGCCGTTATTGAAACGGTGAAAGCAGATGGTTCGACCCGCTCTATTCCAGTCAAAGACTTTTATTGTCTGCCAAAAGACACGCCGCATATCGAAAATGTCTTGGAGAGTGGCGAGCTGATCACTCATGTTGTTTTACCACCGCTTATCAAAGGCATGCATACCTACGACAAAGTACGTGACCGCGCTTCTTACGCCTTTGCCTTAGTGTCTTGTGCGTCTGTCATAGAGGTTGATGATGACGGTAACTTGGCGACTGTATGTTTGGCATTTGGTGGTATTGGGGTTATGCCGTGGCGTAATGAAGACGTTGAAGCATTATTAACGGGTACGGCGGGTGATGATGCTACGGTCGCACAAGCCGCTGACTTATTATTAAAAGAGGCCAAAGGCAGTGGTCAAAACGATTTTAAAATACCACTGACGCGTCGCCTACTTAAACAAGTTATTCAGCGCGCCTTAGCGGGCGAGGGAGCATAATCATGTCATTATTGGACTCAGTATTGCCATCAGAACCTACCAAAAAAATGATGATGAATGAGCCTGTCGATTCGCTTTTTGATAAAACAGCAAGCAATTTAGTCGGCAAACCGATCAACCGTGTTGATGGCTCGTTAAAGGTCAGCGGAAAAGCGCCTTATTCAGCAGAGTTTTATCGAGAAAATCAAGTTTACGGCGTTTTAGTTGGCGCAAAAATAGCCAAAGGACAAGTGGAAAATATCGATAGCAGTGATTTAGAGGATATTCCTGGCATCACCAAAGTCGTAACCGATCCTAAGCATTTTTTGCGAAACTCACAGCAAGGCGGTGAGACCGAGGCACCAACCCAAGGCGCTAGTGAGATTTATTATCACGGGCAGCCGATAGCGGTAGTGGTTGCTGAGACTTTTGAAGCAGCGACAGAAGGCGCTAATGCCCTTAAAGTCACTTATAAAAATGAGACCGAACAAGCGGCATTAAACTTTACCCAGGAGCTGCCAAGTGCTCATGACGTCAATGAGCAAAAGGGCTCAGATAAAAATTCTGTTACAGGCGACCCTGATAAAGGCTTAGCGGATGCAGAGGTGACTCTCGATCGCTTTTACCATACGCCAAGTCAAAGCAACTCGCCGATGGAGCCGCATGCGACGCTGGCTTATTGGGAAGACGATAAGCTCATCATGTATACCTCAAACCAAATGATTGCCTCTTGCAGGCAGCAAGTGATGGATGCTTTAGATCTAAAAAAAGATCAGGTGCAACTAATTTCTTATTTTGTTGGTGGCGGTTTCGGTAGTAAATTGGGTATCGCGCCTGAGTCGATTGCAGCAGCGATTGCGGCAAAAGAGCTTGGTCGTCCAGTGCTCATCAGTATGACGCGTCCGCAAGTGATGGAGGCGACGGTCAGACGCTCAAACACTCGCCAGCGTATCGCCATTGGCTGTGATAAAGACGGCATTATCAATACCTTTATTCACGATACCGTTGGCAGTAATTTACCCGGTGAGGCATTTTTTGAGCCGACGGCGCTGTCGACCAAATATTTATACCGCGGTGAAAATCGCCGCGTGAATTATAAGCAAGTAGATATGAATTACGTGCTGTCGGGCTCCATGCGCGCGCCCGGTGAAGCGGTCGGTATGATTGCGGTTGAATGTGCGATGGATGAATTGGCCACGCAATTGAATATCGATCCGCTTGAGCTGCGACGTCGTAACGAGCCTGAACAAGACCCAAGCCAAGACATTCCGTTTTCGACGCGGCAGCTACTTGCTTGTATGGAGCAAGGGGCGGAGCAGTTCGGTTGGGAGCAGCGCAATCCCAAGCCTGCCAGTCAGTTAGAGGGTGATTGGTGGATTGGTACGGGAATGGCGGCCTCCGCTCGTGGTAATCAGTTAAAACTGTCAGAGGCGCGGGCGACACTGCAAGTTGACGATTCAAAAGCCCTTGGCGTTAAAGCCATTATCGAAACCGATATGACCGATATCGGCACAGGCTCTTATACGGTGTTTTCCCAGGTTGCCGCTGATTTACTAGGCTTGCCGATAGACCATATCGAGATGAAGCTCGGTGATAGTGAGCTGCCATCAGCCTCAGGCTCGGGTGGTAGTTGGGGTGCGGCAAGTGCAGGTAGTGGTATCTATCTTGCCTGTGAGCAGCTGCGCGATATGTTGGCAGAAAAAGTAGGGCTTTATCCAGATACCATTCAGCTTGATAAAGGACAAATAAGACAAGCAGGCGAACATGACCCTAGTGTGACAGAAGCAGCGGTCGAAACGCTTAAAGACAAAGCGCTAGACTTAAAAGATACAGTCGCTGAAAAAACAGGTCTAGCACTACCCGAGTCTGCTGCAGAAAAATACGATTTTAGCAATTTTCAGTCTTATGCATTGGCAGATATCATCGCTGCATGTGATGAACAAAAAATGAGCGCTAAAGGTCAAATCAAACCGGGAAAAAATGCCAAAAGCCATCGTCAGGCGTCTTTTGGGGCTAACTTTGCAGAAGTCGCCGTCCATAGAGTGACTGGCGAGATACGTCTCAAGCGCATGGTAGGTGCTTTTGCTGCTGGTCGGATTTTAAATCATAAAACCGCTACCTCACAGTGCTACGGTGGTATGGTGTTTGGGATTGGCTCGGCGCTCATGGAAGAGGTTATCCACGATAAGCGCGATGGTCGCCTATGCAATCACGACCTTGCTGAATATCATATTCCGGTCAATGCTGATGTACCGCAACTGGAGGTGATATTGGTAGAAGAAGACGACCCTTATACCAATCCTATGCATATCAAAGGGATTGGCGAAACCGCTATCTCTGGCGCAGCGGCGGCTATTGCCAATGCTATTTATAATGCGGTCGGTGTGCGCGTTTACGATTTCCCAATCACCCTTGATAAGCTGCTTTATGAGTTACCAGAATAGCTATTGTTAAGAATCGCTAACTGATGCTTGATATAAAAACCCGCTAGCGGTCATCACTAGCGGGTTTTTATAAGGCAAAATGTAATTTTAATCATTAAAACTAAAACAAAAATAAATAGAGATAAGAGGCAATATGAATCAGGTCGCTGACATTCTGAAACTGGCAGGCGAGGTACAGCAGCACAACATCGATGCGGTGTTAGCAACGGTAGTACGTACCGAGGGCTCGGCCTATCGTCGGCCTGGCGCAATGATGCTGATTTGCGCCGATGGGCGCTCGGTTGGGATGATTAGCGGTGGTTGCCTAGAGCCCCATATTATCAAACGTGCTTTTTGGTTGACGCGTCATGGTGCAAATGTACAGGTTTATCAAACGGGTAGTGATGAGAGTGACGAGGCAGATGATGATATTAAAAGTAATGGTAATGGAAATGTCGATCTAGAAAATAAGTATCTAGAAAATGAGCTAAATTTCGGTTTGGGCTGTAATGGCAAGGTTCATGTGCTGTTTGAGCGTTTGACAGCCGCAAGGCCGTTTTTGGAAGTTATTAATCATGTTCGCCGTCGCCAAAAACCTGCAACGATAGCGACGTTAATTCGCGCAAACGATCATTGCCATTTACCCGTTGGACTGCGCCTTGATTTAGCAGACGACATTGCCAATGAAAAAATAACTTTTGTTAGCCCCGATAGTATGGTTAATAAAGCTTTGATTGATGACTCGAGTGCTTTTACTTATCAGATTAAAGAGATAGTTAAAACTCTGTCAACGTATGATATCTCTGACAAAAATATCGAATACGTTGTCTTAAAAAACGGCGAAATAACCGCAGAATGGCTTATCCAGCGTCTACAGCCGCAACACCGTTTGCTTATTTGCGGGGCAGGGAATGATGTGATGCCGCTTGTGACCATGGCCAAGCTGCAGGACTGGCATGTCACCGTTATCGATAGCCGAGCCCAATATGCCACGCGACTGCGTTTTCCTGAAGCGGATATCGTGATGCCAGTAGCATTGGACGATAATGAAAAACTGCTGAAGCTCAGTCGTCATGCGGCGGTCGCGTTGATGTCGCACAGTTTGACCCAAGACCGTGCCCGTCTTTCACTATTGTTAGAACATCCGACCCATTATAACTATCTTGGTCAATTAGGCCCCAGTTATCGAACAGAGCGCTTGGTTAATGAGATTCGTGCTGTCAAAGATAATCCGTCAAGTTTGAATGATGGCGTGAAAAAACTCCATTATCCGATTGGTTATAAATTAGGCGGCGACGGTCCTGAAGCCTTAGCGCTTGGCATCATGGCACAAATAAGCGCCGTTATGCACAAGCAAACGGCGTGCGCTGAATTTTTAGCTAGCAATAATACCAAACCTGAAATATTGAGCGGTGTATGAAGAAAAGTGACTCAACGTCAAATAGCGCGGCATTACCAAATCAAAACTCTAGGCTGCAAACCAGTCATGCCATCATTATTTTAGCCAGTGGCCTCAGTCGTCGTCTTGGAGAGACCAAGCAGTTACTGTACAAAAATGGCGTTTCTCTCATTAGCCATATGATAAGACTGGCAGCAAGCACGAATCCGCAAGCTATCATTGTTGTTATTCCTAAAAATGACGCGTCGATAGCTAATGAGATAACAAAACTGAGCGACACCCATCTAAATGTCAAAATCGCTATCAACCAAATGCCCGAAACTGGTATGGGGCATAGTCTTTATGTCGCTATTGAAGCCTTAACTTACTTTGTTAGTAATAAAAACTTTAATGATAAAAATGTTAATCATAAAACGGTTGAGCGAGTGTTAATCATGGGTGTCGACCAAATTCTACTGGATCTTAAACATGCAAACGAGTTGTTAGCCGATAAGCATTTAGTGGTTGCCAGTGGTTATGAGCATTGGCAGATTTTCGATACGTTATCAAAAGATGACCATATTGAGCGTAGAGCCGATGCCAATCATGAATCGGCAAACCTTATCGTTGGTCTACCATTGGTTATTGATTATCTGCTACTTAAACAGTGGCAGCTTCGTTTAAGTGGAGACAAAGGCCTACGTCATTTAATCAGAGCATTACCGCCACATCAATTGACAGTAGTGAATAATCCTAAGCTTAGCTACGATATTGATACCCCAGAGCAGCTCGCTTATGCCAGACAACAGGGCTGGGTTGACGAGACGCGTTGGCGTGAAAAATAGTTATAGTCGCTTTATTTTCCCAAAAAGTATGAGGCATTAGGTTTTGTCTTAACACCGTCTCAATGCTAGAGCAGAAAACTTCTCGGTTCTTTGATTTATATGTCAATCTAGCCACGACGTATGGCAATATTAAGCAGTACATGCGTACACCCTCGGGTAATACTGACTAAATCAAGGATGATGATATGACTATTGCATGCTTTAAGCCAAAATGGATGGACGAAGAGATTGAAATGTTGCATGAGAGTGCGCTTAAAGTCTTTAGAGATTGGGAGGCGCACGACGAAAAATGGCGTGAAAATGGCATGCTCGATCGTGAGGCTTGGCGAGAAGCTGGCGAAATGGGCTTTTTATGTGCCTCTATGCCAGAAGAATACGGCGGCGCGGGTGGTGATTTTCGTCATGAAGCGGCGCTGATTTATGCACAATCTGAAGCCAATCAAGTAGGTTTTGGCGGCTTTTTACACTCAGGAATTGTCGCCCCTTATATTCTACATCACGGTACTGAAGCACAAAAGCAGGCATGGTTACCCAAAATGGCAACCGGTGAGTTAATCGGTGCGATTGCCATGACTGAGCCAGGTGCAGGCTCAGATTTGCAAAACATCAAAACTTATGCGGTAAAAGACGGCGATGACTATATTATCAACGGCTCAAAGACCTTTATTACCAACGGCCAGCTAGGTAATTTAATCATCGTTGCCTGTAAAACGGACCGCTCCCTTGGCGCTAAAGGCGTCTCCTTAATCGTGGTCGAAACCGACAAGGCGCCAGGTTTTGAGCGCGGTAAACAGCTGAAAAAACTTGGTATGGCCTCACAAGATACTTCTGAGTTGTTTTTTAATAATATGCGCGTGCCGCAAGCCAATTTACTCGGTACGGTTGAAGGCTTAGGTTTTGTGCAATTGATGC
>CAUPWW010000012.1:0-108102 GCA_963515535.1 uncultured Psychrobacter sp. | reverse complement strand
AATTGTGCTTAGTTTACCAAGTTTAGTTGTACGGTTTCTTCAGCATAGCTCAATCTTTAGCCTTTTCTACAAGCTTGCTTTTACCTGTACCTGTAGCTTTATCAATTGCCTTATCTTTTAGAGCATCATTATTCTTGTTTATTACGTTATCTAAAACAGCTCGTCCTGCATCATATTGAGGTGAAACCTGCCTTCCTGCGTTATCGAATACGATACCAGTCTTCTTAATACCATCAGCAGCCTCGCCTTTCCATCCATCTCGAACCTTTGCCATTGGGTTTTTATAATCTTCAGTCAGTTCAGTATTGCCTTGACGAGTAGTATTAATAGCGTTGTCTGCCTGAGCATCGTCACCAAAACCAAAGAAATCTAATGTTTCATCAACGATACTTCTATCTTCTTTTTTCTGTTTGGTCAAAGCCTCAGCTTTAGCTTTGTTCTTATGATCATAGTATACAATCCAAGCATCGTTAATCTGTTTCTGAGTTTGTTTGGTTCCATCGGCATTATATCCTGTAGGCCTTTTAGGCTCGTTGCTATTTTTTAAACCTTTGGTGCTCGCAAAGCTATTCCCAAATAAAGCATCAGGCTCCGACTTCGGAAACATTAAAGGCGCTGCCTGCGCAATACTGCCCACATCAAATCCTGACTCCGCAAATGACTGCTGATTAGCAATCAGTTTCGCGCCGCAGTTTGTCACATCGCCGCCGCGAGCGATAGGCGCACCATCGACAATAAATGATGGGTCACCACTAAGAATAGTGGTGACCTTTTTGCATCTTTTACAGATGACTTTATCGCCTTTACGCGCGATAGGGATGCCGTTATGAGTGGTATGCGGTGAGCCGGAGATAACCGTCCCACCGTGAGAGGTCTTTGCGCCAACGGTTATATAGGCTGCCATAGTGCTACCTTGCTTAAATACCTAAAGTTTGGACCCTTAACTTGAGTCTATTATTTGTCTGACATTATAGAGGGCTATGACGCTAAATATCAAACTTAAGTTTATTTAAAGGTGTAGACTATATGGCAATCTCAGTCGGCGTAAAGTATAGATGCTTTTGAGTAATTGGCTGCAAAAGGAAGTTGAGTCTATGCATTCATTATAGATATCAAGCAAAACCTAACCTTCCATCTCACTAGTCAGCCACGCAGATACATTGTCTATCTGTGCTGCCAATTCAGGATGTGCTTTGCCCAGCTCAGCAAGCTTGGCATTAATCTCATGTTTGTCATATTTAATACCTGTCAATGTGTCTTTTAATAGGTCAATTAATTCAACATTGAGCGCATCAGAGAAGATGACGACATCGGTAATGAAAGCTTGCTTCACATCCATATGTAAGTCGATAATGCCCCAATCAAATCGCGTCTCGATATGATGGCTAAATTCAGGCGTCTTACCAAAGCGCCAGTTCCAGTCCGCCATCTGCTCGTAATAGGCGTTTAACGAAGGTTCTTTTGCTAGGGTGTCTCTGTCTAATTCCTCTACGGGCACAGTTCCACTATAATCAGTATCACCATGATCAGTGTCTTGATAGTATTCACAAAACGCTTCGATAATGGCATCGGATAAAGTTTCGTGATTGATATCTTCATTAAACTCAACCAGATTGGCCACGCGAGAGCGCACCGATTTGATGCCTTTTGCTTTGAGCTTTAAGGGATGCGGATTGAGATAGTCGCCGAGTTTTTGCATGTTAGCGTTCACGAGTAGTGTCCCATGATGAAAGCTACGGTCAGACGCATGTTTAAAGGCGCTGCCTGATATTTTCTTATCGCCGACTTGCATGTCATTTCGACCAGATAATTCCGCGTCGATACCGAGTTTTTTTAGCGCATTGACGATAATAGTGAAGTTAGCATCTTGGTCGTAGTCGGCCTTGGGTGACAAAAAGGTAAAGTTGGTATTACCTAAGTCATGAAACACCGCGCCGCCGCCGCTTTGCCGCCGTGCCAAAAACACCTCGTCGGCTTCCATCTTATCGATTTTGCATTCTACCCATGGGTTTTGCGAGCGCCCAATAACCACGGTCTCGCTATTGCGCCATAAAAATAGTGTGTGTGAGTCAGGATTGAGGGTATTAAATATCCAATCCTCGGTCGCAAGATTAAACCAAGGGTTGGTAACGCTAGATTTTAAAATGCGCAGTTTCATTATTCATCCTTTTTATTATGTGTTGTAGGCTTTCACATATAATGTTTATATATTACTCAATATCTATAGGAATTCTAACATGAGCGACTTAGATAAATTAGCGCATAGAGTGGGTTAGCCCGAGCGTAACCCATCATTTAACTAACATTTAAGAACGTTTATGTATAACTAATTATTATAAACCTACCCAAAATCTTCCCTTAAAATGCTCGCCATATTCCGTTCAGCAAGTCCAGTGATAAACACATACGGATTGACGCCAGCGCTACCAGGGATTAACGCACCGTCTTGCACGTAGATATTTTTATACCCTTTAACGCGTCCAACTTCATCAGTCGCCAAGCCCAACACGCAGCCGCCAAGCGGATGATAGCAGAAGTCATCGCCAAAGCCTTTGGTAAATAATAAGCTTGATGTAGAGCCGCCATTTACTTTAGCGAGCTTATCTAACAGCTCTTTAGCAGCGTTTACCGAGTGCTCATTTTGCTCACGTTTCCAGTTGAGTTTGACGGTTTTTGTGGTCTTATCATAGTAATAGTTGCCACGTTCTGGGTTGACGGTGATAGCAAGATATAGCGTTGTCCAGGTCTCAAGCCCAAGTGGCAATGGCGCAAGCTCGGCAAAGATTCTGAACTTTGAGCCCTCTCTATCGCCGTCCCACATATTGATGCCTTTGATCGGAATGGTCGATTGGGTGATGCCCGCGGCGTGGACGAAATTGCGCCCTGTCATGATATTGCCGTTTGGCCCCCAATGCTGGCCGATATGTTCGTTCAGCTGGTTCAATTTACCTTCGGCTTGTCTTTTATGTAGCAGTTCTGAAGTGCCCGTACTGCCTGCATTGAGAAATAGCTTATCGCACGTATAATGCTCAACTTTATCAATGCCGCCCGTGGTATTTAACACATAAACTTCCAATCTAAGTTGCTCATTATCGATAGGTTAAATCCAGTGAGAATTTGCCCGCCTTATTACCATAAATGACTTCGCCGCCGAGTGCTGACTTGCACACTTCGCCGCGCGCCTCTTTTTGCATATAGTCAAAGTCGTAGCTGTTGCCAAAAAATTCGGTTTTCAGTCCTGCTCTCGACGCTTGACGTTCAGCAGCGCGGGTAAACTCGTAATGCTCAGACTCATTAAAAAACGCCTCAAGAATTTGGCTGACCTTCAGGTTTTTCATGGCACGCGGGAAGTAAATATCGTACATCTCATCACTATTTATCCACGGAAAGACGGCTTCAAAGTGCGCGCGTCTGGGAGCAATGGCAATCGCGCCATTGACGATAGAGCCGCCGCCATAAGCACGTCCTGCGAATACTTTCATCTCGTCATAGCCGATTAAATCCAAAACGCCAGGGTGTTTCTTAATCGGGATAGGAGTGGAATGGGTGCATTTGGCCAATTGCTAAACCAGCTTGAGCGCTTATCGGCGCTTATCATTTTGCAAAAAGTATCGTGCTCGGGCGTTCTATCCCAGCGCATGCCCATCTCAAGTATCAATACTTTACGACCTTGTTCGCTGAGCCGTAGCGCTGATACCGCGCCGCCATAGCCACTACCGACGATATTAGCAAAGTGTCCCGCTTGGGTGATGGTACTGGGAAGTTTTGGCGGCTTGGCAAGCGTTTGGCAACCGCTTACCGCAGCAGAGCTGACGGCGCCTAAGCTTAGACCCATGGCTTTAATCAATTGGCGTCGTTGCATGGTGTATCCTAATTTGATATTTAAGCTAAAAAAAGCTCGAGTTGAATAATATTAGCTTTCGGCCGCAAAGGTGCGCTAAGCCAAGCGAACATTATATTAGCAAACATAGGTTGCGTTATTATTTCAGTCATACGCTTGCTGTAATACTTATAGACAAATTAGGCTTTCATTCACCGATTATTCTTGCCAGTTTTTAATCAATGGCTTAGCTAATGACTTAGAAACTTGTTTTTAGAGTAAAGCGTAAACTTGACCAGATAGGGCATTTCGCTTATTATATTGTTTCAATGTACTAGAACACAAATACAATGAAACATTCTTATCATTAAAACGCTAAATAATTCGGCAAAAACGCCAATATTTATACGTCATTTAAAACAATAAGGCTTATTTATGACAACGCAAAACACTGCCACGGGTTACGGTCTACACCACTCTATCTTGCCAAATAACGAGGGTTTATATGGTGAATTCGGTGGTAAAATTGCTCATCCCGAGCTTGCCCAAGCCATGAGCGAGATTGAAACAGGTTTTCGTGACATCATCAAAGACGACGACTTTATCAAAGAGATGAAGCGCTTACGTGAGACTTATGTCGGTCGCCCAAGTCCCATTTATCATGCCCAGCGTTTAACCGAACATTGTGGCGGCGCGCAGATTTATTTTAAGCGTGAAGATTTAAACCATACGGGCGCGCACAAGATTAATCACTGTTTGGGTGAAGTGTTGTTAGCCAAAAAATTGGGCAAAAAAAAGGTAATTGCGGAAACGGGCGCAGGGCAACATGGCGTGGCGCTAGCAACGGCAGCGGCATTGATGGGCTTAGAGTGCGAGATTCACATGGGCGTGGTCGATATTAAAAAAGAGCAGCCAAACGTCAGCCGCATGAAAATTTTGGGCGCCAATATCGTACCTGTCTCACGCGGCGCAGGGACGCTTAAAGAAGCGGTCGATAGTGCCTTTGAGACTTATCTGAACGAGCTTGATAGCAGTATGTTTGCGATTGGCTCGGCATTGGGGCCTGCGCCCTATCCTGAAATGGTCAGCTATTTTCAGTCAGTGGTTGGTCATGAAGCACGAGCGCAGTTCTTAGCGACGACGGGTAAGCTGCCTAATAAAGTGGTCGCTTGTGTTGGCGGCGGCTCCAATGCTATTGGCATGTTTAGCGGCTTTTTTGATGATGTCGAGGTAGAAAAAATCGGCGTCGAACCAGCGGGCGAGGGCTTAAATACGCCTAACCATGCGGCGACGATGTCGCTCGGCATTAAAGGTGAGATTCATGGCTTTAAATGCTACGTGCTGCTTGATGAAAAAGGCGAGCCAGCACCGGTATATTCGATTGCCTCAGGGCTTGATTACCCAGGCGTTGGACCACAGCATTCACATTTAAAGGATCTAAAGCTTGCTACCTATGAGTCGGCGACTGATGCAGAATGTTTACAAGCCTTTATGGCGCTATCTCGACTTGAGGGTATTATCCCAGCATTAGAGTCGGCGCACGCCATTGCCTATGCAATGAGAATTGCCAAGGATATGTCAGCGGATGAGACGATTCTGGTCAATTTATCAGGGCGCGGCGATAAGGATATTGATTTTATTTTGGATAAGGTAAAGCTATAAAAAATCTGCAAGAAGTATAAAAAAGCAACAGCTCCCAAGCGTATAACCAGTTATCATCGTGGTTTTTTTAGTCTAACGCTTGATAGGATTCATCCATGTCCAACCGTGACCTCATTATTTTTATGACATTGTCCTTTATGTGGTCGCTGTCTTTTATTTTTTACCGTGTCGGCGTGCCAGAATTTGGCTCGCTCGCGTTTGCCAGTTTGCGTGTGGTATTTGCCGGCTTGGTAATGCTGGTTTTTGTCTTAATCAGCCCAAAAAACAGAGCAGGTATCTGTGATAACGGGAAAGTTTTGACCCTAGTCGGACTGTTTTCTGCCGCTATTCCGTTTGTCCTGTTTGCCTTTTCAGCACGTTCAGTCAATGCTGGAGTATTGGCGGTGCTTAATGCGTCCGTACCGATGATGAGTGGTTTTATCGCCAGCACTTTTTTTAAAGACAGACTGTCAAAAAAACAAATTCTTGGTCTGGTTATTGGCGTTATTGGCGTAATTATTTTGATGAGTGAAAGCTTGTTTGGTAGTCAAAGTGCTTCTTCTGAGTCGTCATTATTACCAATGGGCTACGCTTTACTTGCCTGTGTTGGTTATGCGGTCGGTGCCAATATCACTCGCAACTATTTATACGATGTCTCGCCAGTGGCAATTACCGCAGGCTCGCTTATCATTGCCAGTATTATCATGCTGCCGATAGCGGTGTATGAGTTTCCTTATGGCAAAACCATCAGCTTCACCGCTTGGATGTCAGTAATTTGTATTGGCGTCTTCTCAACCGCCATCGCGCTGATTTTTATGAATCAACTCATCAAAAGTATCGGTCCGATGCGCGCGACCAGTATTACTTTAGTGATTCCAAGTTTTGCCATTATTTTAGGCTATCTACTGCTTGGTGAGGCTTTAGACACGCCAGCGATTATCGGTTCAATGGTGATATTGTTTGGTACTTATCTGTCGTTAGAGCTGTCTATTAAAAAGATGCTTAAATCCTAAGATATTGCTTTTTTCTAATCTTAGATTAACACACCAAGTGCAACGCTAATTAATAACTAAATTTTAGCCAAAATTAATGATTCTATTAGCTTAACACTCTTATAAGGTCACATAAATAATAGCGTTTAAAAGGTTTGAAATACACTTGCGTCGATGTGTTTGTTTGTAAGTATTACTTGGAATCGCGGTATATACCCTTATAAAGAACTCGGCTGATAAATGGCTGTCTTAACAACTAGCATGGCTATTTATCAAAGCTCAATAACTCTTATAAATCTATTTTATAACAACAAACAAGGCTCCTCATGGCACACGATACCTTATTCGAACCCGTAAAAATGGGTACCCAAACTCTAAAAAATCGCATATTTATGGCTCCCTTAACCCGCTTACGCGCGGTCGAGCCGGGCGATGTTCCTACGGCACTAGCCAGTGAATATTACGCACAGCGTAGTGGTGCAGGATTGGTCATTACCGAAGCGACGCAAGTGTCTTTTCAGGCAAAAGGCTATGCTGGCGCGCCCGGTATTCATACCGAAGATCAGACGACGGCGTGGAAAACCATCGTTGATAATGTCCATGCCAAAGGCGGCAAGATTGTCGTCCAGCTATGGCACACCGGTTTGGTTTCACACGAAAGCGTCCAACCTGATGGCAAAGCGCCTATTTCGGCGTCTGATGTTCATGTGGGCGTGCGCACGTCACTGCGTGATAGCGATAATCAAGCGATTCGCGTCGAAGCCACACCGCCGCGTCCAGCGACACTAGATGAGATACAGCAAGTGATCAAAGACTTTGCGCAAGCGACAAAAAATGCCAAAGAAGCGGGGTTTGATGGGGTAGAGATTCATGGCGCTCATGGCTACCTATTGCATCAGTTTTGGGCCGAGCACACCAATAAGCGCGATGATGAATACGGTGGTAGTAAAGAAAACCGTGCCCGTCTAACGCTCGAGGTCGTTGACGCTTGTATTGCGGCTTGGGATAACGATCACGTTGGTATTCGTATCTCTCCGCAAGGCTCGTTTAATGGCGTAGATGCTGGGTATGATGAAGAAGACAATATCTGGCTGATTGAGCAGCTCAATAAACGCAATCTGATGTATCTGCATATCTCTGAGCCTGATTGGGCGGGTGGCACGCCTTATACCGAAGGCTTCCGTCAGCGCATCCGCCAAGCGTTCGACAACATGATTATTGCTGCTGGTGGCTATACCGCTGAAAAAGCCGAGCAGAATATCAAAGATGGCTATATCGATGCGGTGGCTTTTGGCCGTGATTATATTGCCAATCCTGACTTAGCAGAGCGTATTCGCGAAGGTGCACCGCTTAATGAGCAACATCCGCAAAGCTTTTATGGCGGCGGTACAGAAGGCTATACCGATTATCCTTTTTTAAACCAAGCTTAAATATTATCGGATAGCTATTTTAAATTGGCTTTATCGATTAAAATAAAGCGATAATGAATAAAAAGCCACCTTGCTAATAACAGTAAGGTGGCTTTTTTAATGGGTAATATTTAGCTATTTACCAAAGTTACCCGTTTGATAATCACGAAACGTTTGTTTTAACTCCGCTTGGGTATTCATGACAAACGGACCATAGCCTACCACTGGCTCGCCGATAGGCTCACCGCTTAACAGCAACAATTTAACTATGCTTGACGATGGTTTATCATCAGACGACTTAGCAAAGGTTAGCTCGATGCTATCGCTTGCCAGCGCTGCTGCTTGTGCATTGGCAACATTAATATCAAAATCGGTAGCAGTCGGCGCTGTAAACTGAATCAGACTGCCTGCGCTTACTGACTTATCATTAACCAGTAGTGTGCCTTCTTGTACCAATATCATAATGTTATGTTTGTTTGGAACTTGCAGCATCGTTGAGCCAGTACTATGCAAGGCAATATCCCACATATTAATAGGCGTAAAGGTACTTGCCGCGCCTGTCGTATTTTGCCATTGGCCTGCAATAATCCTCGCTTGACCGATAGCATGTCCATTTTCACTATTGCTTAAATCGACGATAGGCAAATCAGCGCATTTTAGCGTTTGATATTTAGGCGCGGTCAGCTTATGGGCGCTTGGTAAATTGACCCATAATTGCACCATGCTAAAAAGCCCACCACGGCGACTAAAGTCGGGTGAGTGGAATTCTTCGTGCATAATGCCGCGCCCTGCGGTCATCCATTGCACATCACCTTCTTTGATGATGCCACAACCGCCAGCCGAATCGGCATGGCTAATCTCTCCCGCGTAGGCAATCGTCACCGTCTCAAAACCTTTATGCGGATGCTGCCCGATACCGTGCGGCTCCTTCTCATGGTTTGGATTTGGCGCAAAGGTGGTCGGCTGACCATAGTCTAATAATAAAAATGGATCGGTATGCTGATAATTAAAATCAGCTTCGTTATCTAAATGATTAAACAAGGTTTTGACATAAAAACCATCGCCGACCCAATGCGGTGCTTTATCATTATGAATATGTTTAATGGCGCGCATTGCTTACCTCGTTAGCCTAACTGTATTAAAGAATACTTATTTATTTTACCGTCATTCTTTAACAGGAATGAAATACCTACTCTTAAGTAATTCTAAATCTGTATGGGTTTATATGGTGGTTATATTCAAAATAGTCAAATATTTAGTGTTTTTAAATTTGCATCGCTGGCGTTTGAAAGGCTAGTGTTTGAATGCTTACTGTTTAAATGTTTACCGTTTAAATTAAGGGGCTGTCTTAACATCAAACCACTTCGCCGCAGACAAAACCACTGGCCCACGCCCATTGAAAGTTATAGCCGCCAAGCCAACCGGTGACATCGAGCACTTCGCCGATGAAATATAGACCATCTTGATGTTTGCTTTGCATGGTCTTTGACGAGATTTCATCAGTTGTGATGCCGCCGCGTGTGACTTCAGCGGTTCGATAGCCTTCAGTGCCAGACGGTTTTAGCTGCCAGCCGTTCAGCGTCGCGCCAAGCTCTATCAAGCGCTCATCTTTAATATTAGCAAGCTCGGTGTCTTTTATATCGTCCCACAAATGCGTTTGTAGCGCTGCCAGCAGTTTTTTCGGCAAAGCATTGTTGGTATTGTCTGCCAAGACCGTGCGGATAAGCTGGCGTGGGTGCGATTTTTTATGAGCAAGTAAAAGTGCCGTTATATCTATTTCGGGTAGCAAATTGATAGTAATGGTTTCGCCAACATGCCAATAGTTGGACAGTTGCAGCATAGACGGACCAGAAAGGCCGCGGTGAGTAAAGAGCAAGGGCAGTTTAAAGGAGATGCGCTCATTACTGGCAATCACCGGCAGACTGATACCGGCAAGCGTACGAATCAGCTCACCCGTTTTATCGGTAAAGGTAAAGGGCACCAGGCTGGCATCAGTCGCGACCAGCGTATGACCAAACTGCTGCGCCAGCTCGTAACCAAAGCCACTCGCACCTAGCGTTGGAATCGATAAGCCGCCCGTCGCTACCACAAGCGACTCGCAGCGATAACTGGTTTGCGGCAGCTTATTTTGATTGCCGTTATCTTTTCTCTCTTGTCTTTCTTTTTTACTCAAACTTTTGCTGGTGATTAATTCAAAACGGGATTTTTTATTATTCTCATCAGTTTTTACTTGTTCAATGTGGGTGCTGAGCTTGACTTGCACGCCCACGGCAGCGCATTCATCAAGGAGCATGGTTAAAATATCTTGTGCCGAATCATCACAAAATAGCTGCCCGTGCTCGCGCTCATGGTAAGGGATTTTATGCTGCTCAACCATAGCAATGAATTCCCAACACGGATAACGGCTGAGCGCGGATTTACAAAAATGGGCGTTGCTGCCGATAAAGTGCTCGGGCTCGACGAAGTAATTGGTAAAGTTACAGCGCCCGCCACCTGACATCAGGATTTTTTTACCGGCTTTATTGGCATGGTCAAGCACCAAGACGCGGCGACCACGACGACCTGCAGTCAGCGCACAATATAACCCCGACGCACCAGCGCCGATGACGATGACATCGTAGTGGTTGTGTGCTGCTGTATTGCGCGGATTTTCCATGATGATAGGCTCCAAAAAGCGCTAAGCTTTAAAAAATAGAAATAAAAAAGCGTAAAATTAAAAATCAGCGAGTGGGCGTTTTAATGATAAAGGGTAGCTATTGTCCATGTTTTATAGCAGGTTACAAGGATTAAATATTTTTGCCCAATCAACTTATAAAAGTCGCTGCCCCTGATTAAGTATACAGCTGTGCAGCGAAATTGTTATGTTTTGCGCTCGACGTCTTGCAACGGCGCTGCTTATTTGTCAAACTAACTTAAGTGTCAGACATTATGGAAGATGGCTCTTATACTTGTATAGGCCACCGTTTGCCGTTCATATTTAACGCAAGCCGTTTAATGATAGTCGCAACGACAGCCGCTACAAGTCAGAATAATTAAAAAAGGATGACTACGATGACTCAAAAATCATTTCCTATCGCGGCTGAGTTTGTCGCTGCTGCCAATACTAGCGCTGAGCAATACACCAAAGAATACCAACAATCTATCGCGTCACCTGAGGCGAACGATGCCTTTTGGGCCAAGCGTGCCGAGCTGATTGATTGGATAAAAAAACCCACCAAAATCAGCGATGTCAGTTATGACTTGGAAGATTTTCATATCAAATGGTATGAAGACGGTGAGCTTAATATTTCAGTCAACTGCCTTGACCGTCATGTCAAAAACCACCCTTATAAGCCTGCTATTATTTGGGAAGGTGACCATCCATCGCTACACAAAGTCATCTCATTTAAAGAGCTGTACGAAGCGGTGTGTCGTCTCGGGAATGCCATGCGCAAACTTGGGATAAAAAAGGGCGACCGTGTTACTTTATATATGCCCATGATACCAGAAGCGATGGTCGCCATGCTGGCGTGTACGCGCATTGGCGCAGTGCATTCGGTTGTATTTGGCGGTTTTTCTGCTGAGAGTTTGGGCAACCGTATTATCGATAGTCAATCAAAATTGGTCATTACCGCTGACGAAGGTATTCGCGGTAATAAACGCACGCCGCTCAAAGCCAATGTCGACCGTGCGTTAGACATGGATGGCACTGATAGCGTGACCAATGTCGTGGTCGTCCATCGTACGGGTAACTCTGTGCCGATGAGCGGTCGCCGCGATGTGTGGTATCACAGTTTGGTCGATGGCGAATCAAAGCATTGCGAGCCTGAAGTCATGAATGCCGAGGATCCGCTGTTTTTATTATATACCTCAGGCTCTACCGGCAAGCCAAAAGGTGTACTGCATACCACTGGCGGTTATATCACTTATGCACTTTCGACTTTCCGAGATGTGTTTGATATCAAAGAAGACGATGTCTACTGGTGTACTGCCGATGTCGGCTGGGTGACTGGTCATACTTATGCCACTTATGCACCGCTCGCCAATGGTACGACGACGGTCATGTTCGAAGGTGTGCCAGAGTATCCGACGTGGGCGCGTATTGGACATATTATTGATAAACACCAAATCACGATTTTATACACGGCACCGACGGCCATCCGCGCCATGATGAAAGAGGGCGATACCTTTGTCCGTGAGTCGGATCGCTCAAGTTTGCGTTTGCTCGGGACGGTTGGTGAGCCAATCAATCCAGAAGCGTGGGATTGGTATTACAATATCGTTGGCGGCGGTAAATGTCCGATTGTCGATACATGGTGGCAGACGGAAACCGGCGGTATCTTACTGGCGCCAATACCGGGTACTGTCGATATGAAACCAGGCGCGGCGATGAATCCGCTATATGGCATCGAGCCGGTCGTCGTCGATGCTGATGGTCATGTCTTAGAAGGTGCGGCAGAAGGTAACCTTGCGATTAGTGGCGGCTGGCCGGGGCAGATGCGCACTATTTATAACGATCACGAGCGCTTTTTAAAAACCTATTTTACAGAATATCCGGGCTATTATTTTACTGGTGATGGTGCGCAGCGTGACGAAGACGGTCACTACTGGATTACTGGACGCGTGGATGATGTGCTCAATGTTGCTGGACATCGCTTAGGCACGGCAGAGATTGAAAGCGCGGTGGTTGCGCACCCAGCAACGGCTGAAGCGGCAATTGTCGGTATGCCGCATGACATTCGCGGAATGGGGGTTTGTGCCTTTATCATTCTAAAATCGGGCGAAACCGCAACGGATGCCTTAAAATCTGAGCTCAATCGTCATGTGCGCACGGAAATTGGCCCGATTGCTAACTTGGATGCTATTTATATGGTGGATGCCTTACCCAAGACGCGCTCTGGTAAAATCATGCGCCGTATCCTGCGTAATCTTGCCGCAGGGCAGTATGTTGGATTGGGCGATTTATCGACCCTTGCCGATAGCGCTGTCATCGATGAGCTGATTGACTTAGTTAAGGCGGAACGCGGAGAGTAAAGAGTATATTTGGATATGTATTAAAATAATTTTTCCCTTCTTTAAAAGCCATACTATCGTAAATAGTATGGCTTTTTTACCTAGAGATTATTGCTATTAGCGCGCTTTAAAGTTTCAATAACTTTTGTTTGTTTTTCTACATTTAAAGGTTTACCGTCATTATGCCGAACTCTACTTTGCAGCCTATGCAGACATCAGCGCCAAAAATTGCCATTATCGGTGCTGGCTTAACCGGACTGTTTACTGCCACCTTATTAGAACGCGCTTTTAGCCAAATGAATGACCAGAAAATTAAGGACAAATCCTTAATGCCAGAAATTACAATTTTTGAGAAATCACGTAGTGTCGGGCGTCTAGCAACTCGTTACCGCAGCGATAGCCTTACCGATAAAAACTGGCAATGGGCATTTGGGGCGCAGTTTTTTACCGCCAAGAGCGCAAGCTTTCAGAAATTTATTGAACCGTGGCTACAGACAGGTTTGCTACAGCCTTGGTGTGCGCAAGTAGTGCGCTTAACGCCAATGTCTGCGAATAATCAGACACCCGATATTCACCTCAAAGAGCAATGGGGGAGTACGCAAGCACGCTATATCAGCACGCCAAAGATGACCAGTTGGGGGCGAGCATTGGCTGATAATTTACAGCATACTACTGTCAGTTTTAACACCCGCATCGCGCCATTGGCTGGGTATAAGCAAACTTTTGCTAATAAGAGCAGTAATAAAACTGAGCTATTCGATGAAAATGGCAGCAGTGTTGGTCATTTTGATTGGGTAATTTGTACCGCGCCAAATGGTCAAGCAGTCGAGCTGATGACAGATAGCGGTTTTACTGAACAAGCAAAAATCACTGAACCAAAAATGCAGGCGTGCTATAGCTTAATGCTTGGTTGGAATGAGAACCAACCCTTACCTGAGGCGCTAAGCCGTTTAGACACGGCGTGGGATGTGGCTTATGTACAGGATTCTATCATTAACAGAATATTTATCGAACATCATAAGCCTGAGCGTCATGCGCTATTACCCAGCCTGACCATCCATGCGAGTAACGACTGGTCGGAGCAGCACGTCGATGACGATATCGATACCACAAAAGCGCAGTTGTTAGAAGCTGCCAAGCAAGCATTAAATTGGAATGCGGAGAGCGCGCCAAGCCAAGTTGATTGTCACCGTTGGCGTTACGCCGCGACCGTAACCACTTCTCATAAAGAGCAGTTAGGAGTATTGGTTGATAATAAGCAACAATGGATTGTCAGCGGTGATTGGTGCGGACAAGGTAATATCGAAAGCTGCTATCAAATGGCAGCGCAGACAGTTGCAGCAATGGTTTAATTTACAGATAATAAAGGCTTTAAGGAATGAAACTTAGACGTATTACATCATAATAAATTTGAATTTATATAAATCATTCACTTAAACTTACATACAAAAAAAGAGCCCACGAAGGAGGTGTCGTGGGCTGAGGAAAACTTATCAGGTGACCGAGCTACTATTGATTAAAGAGTCACAAATAAATTCATCAAGATTTATTATTATTAATATAAAGATGATGACGAAATCCATGATTTCAAGAAATTCTCACATCTGCTTACAATTTACAGTGTACAACTGTATTTATTACATAGTCATCATAACTGAAATTGGCAGATTTACCTAGCTTGCTTACATGTCCTTACGTTTTGGCTAATTATTCGCCAATTATTGGCTAAAAATCCTCATCATAATTGTTTTGCTAAGCCTCTTTTGTGCAAAAACACTTGTAATGGAGTATTGTCATTTGAGTAAAGCCAAAACCGACCGGCACAGAAGCATGACGGCATGGCAGAAAAATGCTAAGCTAGCCACATTCTTATCGTTCACTATAAACTGGGTTTGTCATGACCGAGAGTAAATCGCTGCACACACCAGAACAAAAACCGCTACCAACGCCAAAAGACAGAAGCATTTTTAATTTACCCAACAATCTGACGATTGCGCGTATTTTAATGATTCCGTTATTTGTGGCGATTGCTTATTGGCCACCCGCTATGGGAATAGGCATGCCAGCGATTTCGGACAATGTCATCGCGCGGGTAGGTATGAGCGAATTTAGCGACAGTTTGCTGCGCCATTTGCTGCTGACCGGTGTGTTTATTATCGCCGCGGTGACCGATTGGCTGGATGGTTATTACGCTCGTAAGCTTAACGTGGTCTCTGCTTTTGGGCGCTTTTTAGACCCAGTCGCTGATAAGCTCATGGTCGCAGCGGCCTTGATTATCTTGGTGCAATGGCATCCCAATATCATCATGGCGATTGCCGCGATTGTTATTATATCGCGTGAAATTGCCGTTTCGGCGCTACGCGAGTGGATGGCAGAGCTTGGTAATCGCACCAGTGTCGCCGTCTCCTATGTTGGCAAACTCAAAACCGCTTTTCAGATGATCGCCATCACTGTGTTATTGTTAAATTGGCAATCGCTTGAAATGATAGGGTATGTCTTGATGGTGGCGGCGGTAATTTTAACCTTATGGTCAATGATGATTTATCTAAAAGCCGCTTGGCCGTATTTAAAGCAAAGCGGTTAGCTCTTTTTGATGTAACTGTCAGTTGACTCTGCAGAAAAACGCCAGTTGCATTAAGCTACTGGCATTTTTCTATTCTAATTACTTCGCTTCTACTTCATTATGAAAATATTAAAGCTCGATAGAGAAATTTTCCCCTAAGCTTTTTTCAATCGCTGTATCGGTAACTGCCGCCGCCGTCATTTTGACCGCGCTGGTAATCGCATTCCCATTCGCCCAGTATTCCGCACCATGCGGCACCACTTTAATCAGCTGTACCCTTGGGTCTTCTTTGCCTTGCTCAAAATAGGCGTTATACATAACCGACCATAGCTCGTTAAGTTTTTCTGCATCCTCAACCAATTCAGCAGTACCAGAAATAGATAAATACCTATCATCACCTTTAGATGTATATGCCAAATTTACTTCCGCATTTTGTTTAATGTTATCAACAGTCTCAGAAGGCGTGTGTCCGATAAACCAGATTTCTTTAGCACCAATGCTGGTTTCAGTGGTATTCATTGGGCAAGAATGCAGATGGTCTTCGCCGTTGCGCGTGGTCATCATGGTATATTTAATGTCTTTTACCATCGCTTGGATGGTGTCCATTTGCGCTTGTTTACTCATAATAGTTATCCTTTACTATTGAAATAGGCAGTTTGAGTTTTAGGTTTAAAAGCTATCGGCAGATAATGAATGATTAATAACTCTTAGCCGACGACTCGCTATGTATGGAATCAGTTATTAATATAATAAAGTTGCTTAATAAAACGATATAGCTGCTCTGTAATGCGCTGTGACGCTTTGTAAGCTTTGAAATTTTGATAAAATAAAAAAACGCCAATAAATTAATAATTTACTGACGCTCAAATAGATGTCTTGTTTTTTGTTTTTTTATTATTAAGACAGCAAAAATTACAAAAAGCGAAGTTATAGAGAGACAGAGAAAGTTTCACCTAAATCTTCAGCAGTTTTTCCTTCTTGTACCGCTGCAGTTGCCATTTTAAACATATTGACCACTGAGCTGCCGCTAATCCAGCACTCTGCACCATGTGGCACCACTTTAATCAATTGGACGTTTTCATCTTCTTTACCTTTGGCAAAAAAGGCGTTATAAACAGGCGACCATAGCTCATCCAACTTATCTTTGTCGGTTGATAATTCAGCGTTACCACTGATAGAAACATAGTTTTTCTCGTCTTGGGTAGCGTACGTCAAACCAACTCGGGCATCATCTTGAATGTCCTTAACGACGTCTGAGGTTTTATCACCGATAAACCAAATTTCTTTGGCAGCGACATCGGCTTTATTGGTGGTCATCGGCCAAGCATGAATGTCACCTTTTTTATTGGTGGTGCTCATCATAGCAAATTTTACGTCTTTGATGATTTCTTGAATTTTCGCGATATGCTCTTGGTTACTCATTGGATTTGTCCTTTTATCATTGTAGTAAGTGGTTTTTGTTTAACTTATAGTTGCTTATTAATCATTCAGTTTAGACAAGCCAGCGCCGTTTATAATAATTTTATGAGCAAATTATAGGTATAGTTATCAAGCTCTTTATGAGGCGCTTAACTCATCGCAACTGCCAACTAGAATAGCGATTATCACTGTCTCATTTATATAGGACGCCAGTAATGCGATGTGAGTGTTTGTAAGGTTTACAAGAATTAGGTAAAAATTGTGACGCCAGCTGAGTAATATTTCCCTGACGAAAAGTTTTTTATCTCGGTTTTGACCTGCTTATTACAGGGCTTCTTGTTATAATACGCAGACCATTTACTTTGCATGGCAGAGATGCCTTAATCTTACGGATTATGCCTTTATGATGACCATCGCCGGACAACCGTTTCTTACCGATTTTCAGACGCAGCAACTCATCAGTCAGTTTCAGCAAAAAACCGAGCTAAATGTCAGCCAGATTCATACTCAGCAAGTCTATGTGCTATCGCGTGACCTCGTAGGTGCTGAGCAGAAAAAAGCGCTGGATTTGTTTGGGGTACATGCCGATATTCAACTTGCCGCCCCTGAAGACAATCAAATACAAGTGATCGTCGGTCCGCGTTTTGGCACCATATCGCCATGGGCGAGTAAAGCGACCGATATCTTTAATAACTGTGAAATTGAGATTAAACGCGTCGAGCGCGTCATCGTTTATACCCTAACGATTGAGGAAAAAGCAGACGGCACAGTTAGTGGAAAACTGCCTGCTAGCGCTGAGCAATTATTGTTTGACCGCATGACCCAAAGCCTGGTTTATGATTTAAATGACGTGAATAAACTGTTTGACGATGAACAGCCGGCTGCGCTCAATCGCATTGACATCATCGGCCAAGGTCAATCAGCACTAGAAGCCGCCAATAAAGAATTTGGTTTTGCCTTGTCGAGCGAAGATATCGACTATCTGATGAATGCTTATGTCAATGAGCTTAAGCGTAATCCAACTGACGTTGAGCTGATGATGTTTGCGCAAGCGAACTCAGAGCATTGTCGTCATAAGATTTTTAACGCTGAGTGGACGATTGATGGTGAGGTGCAGCCAAAATCATTATTTCAGATGATTAAAAATACTTATAAAGCCAATCCACACGGTATCTTGTCGGCTTATAAAGACAACGCCGCGGTGATGGCTGGTGCTAAAGGGCTGCGTTATTATCCGGTGCCAACCGATGCAATGGACGCCAATTCAGCCCATCCTTATGATTTTTATCAAGAAGACATCGATATCTTAATGAAGGTCGAAACCCATAACCATCCAACGGCGATTGCTCCTTATGCAGGTGCGGCAACGGGCGCGGGCGGTGAGATTCGTGATGAAGGCGCAACGGGTCGCGGCGGCAAGCCAAAAGCCGGTCTGACGGGTTTTCATGTATCGCATCTGCACATTCCAGAACTTGCAGAAAAATGGGAGCATTCTGGGCAAGTAAGTACAAAGGACTACGGTACGCCAGATCGTATGGCGACCAGCCTTGAGATTATGACCGAAGCGCCCCTCGGCTCAGCCAATTTCTCAAATGAATTTGGTCGTCCAAACTTATGCGGGTATTTCCGTAGTTTTCAGCTTGATACCTCAGCGGCAAAAGACGGCAGCGAAATGCGCGGCTATCATAAGCCAATTATGCTGGCGGGTGGTTACGGCAATATTAAACGTAACCTGATTGAAAAAAATGCCATTCAACAAGGTGACTTGCTTATTGTCCTTGGCGGCCCTGCGATGCAAATCGGCTTGGGCGGCGGCGCAGCATCATCTGTCGATAGCGGTGAGCTTGACGCGGGCTTAGACTTTGCTTCGGTACAGCGCGATAACGCCGAAATGGAGCGCCGCTGCCAAGAAGTCATCGATCGCTGCTGGGCGCTCGCTGGGAATGATGTCGACGCTAGTAACAACAGCGCGGACGGTAACCCAATCGTCTCTATTCATGACGTTGGTGCCGGTGGTCTATCAAATGCCATGCCTGAGTTGGTTGATGACCATGATATGGGCGCCCATTTAAACCTGCGTAAAATCCCATCGTTAGAAGCAGGTATGTCGCCGATGGCGATTTGGTCAAACGAAGCACAAGAGCGTTATGTGCTAGCTATTCGCCCAGAGAGCCAAGCGCAATTCGATGCGATTTGTGCCCGTGAGCGTTGCCCGTATGCCATCTTAGGGGAAGCGACGGAAATACGTCAGCTTATCGTTGATGATGAACTGCTCGATGAGCAGCCAGTCGATATGCCGATGCAAGTATTGCTCGGTGGTACGCCGCAGATGCAACGTAGCTTTAGCCGTCAAGAGAAAGAATTGCCACCGCTTGAGCTCAATGACTTTAATTTAGCTGAATCTATCAAAGATGTGCTGCGTCATCCAACCGTTGCGAGTAAGTCTTTCTTAATTAGTATTGGTGACCGCTCAATCACTGGTATGGTTGTTCGCGATCAGTACGTCGGTCGCTATCAAGTACCCGTTGCCGATTGCGCCGTTACCGCGTCTGGTTTATTAGCGCTAGATGGTCAGCCGATGAGCGGTGAGGCGATGAGCGTTGGTGAACGTACGCCTGTTGCCCTTATTAGCCCAAAAGCCTCTGCGCGCTTAGCCGTCGGTGAAGCAATTACCAATATTGCTGGCGCGCGTATTAACCAGTTATCAGACATCACCATGTCAGCAAACTGGATGGCAGCGTGCGGCGATGATAATGAGGATGCTGCCTTGTTCGACGCCGTCCATACCGTCGGCGAAGAGCTATGTCCAGCATTAGGTATCGCTATTCCAGTCGGTAAAGACTCGCTATCGATGCGTGCCAACTGGACGGATAACAACGAAGACGGCAGCAAAGATAAATCTGTCGTGTCGCCAATGAGCCTCGTGATTACTGCATTTGCACCTGTGACAGACGTGGCAAAAACCTTAACACCTGAACTTATTAACGGTGATAGCGCCTTCTACCGTATTGATTTATCAAAAGGACAATTGCGCCTTGGCGGTTCAATCCTTGCACAAACGGCAAGCCAATTGGGCAATGAATGTCCAGACCTTGATAAGCCAAGCGATTTAATCGATTTCTTTAACTTCATCCAAGCGGGTAACGCGCAAGGCGTCATTAGCGCCTATCACGATATCGGTGATGGTGGTTTGCTAGCGACGATTGCCGAGATGCAATTTACCAGCCGTCAAGGCATCAAGCTGTCATTGGACGATAAAAACCTACTTGGTCAATTATTTAGCGAAGAGCTGGGCGCGGTCATTCAAGTATTACCAGAAAACGTCGCTGCTCTTATGCAATTGGCAGAAGAATTTAACGTCAGTGATATGCTAAGTCTCGTCGGTCAAAGTACCGAGGAAGACAGCCTTATTATTCAAACGCCGCTACATATGGGCGATGACACTTTACGCTTTAGCCGTTCTGAGCTACAGCAAGAGTGGAGTCAGGTCAGCTATCAAATCGCACGCCGCCGTGATAATCCAGCATGCGTGCAGCAAGAATATGACTTAATTAGTGATGCTAGCCATCAAGGACTTATCGCTGCGCCAAACTTTGATCTTAATCAAAAAGTTGAAGAACCATATCTAAACAGCCGTGAAACCAAACCAAGAGTTGCTATCCTGCGTGAGCAAGGCGTCAACGGTCAGACCGAAATGGCAGCAGGCTTTACCCAAGCGGGCTTTGAAGCTGTCGACGTACATATGAGTGATTTGCTTAGCGGCCGTATCAATCTACGTGACTTTGACGGTCTGGTCGCCTGTGGTGGCTTTAGTTATGGTGACGTCCTCGGCGCAGGCTCAGGTTGGGCAAACTCTATCTTGTTCCATGACGAATTGCGTATGCAGTTTGTGCGCTTCTTTGCCCGTCCGGATACCTTTAGCTTAGGCGTCTGTAACGGTTGTCAGATGATGGCACAGTTAAAAGACCTTATCCCAGGCGCAGAAAACTTCCCACGCTTTATCGCTAACAAATCAGCGCGATTTGAAGCGCGTACTGTCAACGTCAAAGTCGAGCGTACCAAATCTATTTTGTTTAAGGGTATGCAAGACAGCATTTTACCAATCGCTGTGGCGCACGGTGAAGGCTATGCCACGCTGGACAATACCGAGATCGAGGGTATGGCGCGCCACGGTCAACTTGCGATGCGTTATGTTGATAGCCACGGTCATCCAACCGAGACTTATCCGCTCAATCCAAATGGCTCGCTCGGCGGTGTCACGGGTCTGTGTAGCACCGACGGTCGCGTCACTATAATGATGCCACATCCTGAGCGCAACCTAAAAGCCTACAATCACAGCTGGAAACCAGAAGCGTGGGACGAAGACGGCGCATGGATGCGTATGTTCCGTAATGCGAGGGCTTGGTTGCGTTAGGATAATTTGAACTATTGTAGATAATAAAAAAGGTGGGCGCAAAGCTCACCTTTTTTGTTATAAATAACATACTTTTAGAAACTTCGATATTAGTTTGCTAAAAAATTTATAACAGCTTATATTGTCCGTTGAGGCTTGTTTTTCGAAATATTTAGATATCTACAAAGGTGTGACTTCATGGCAAAAAAGAAAATAGACAGAACCTTGTTAAAAAGTATGACAGTCAAAAACTTTAGAAACATGAAAGATATCAATTTTGAGTTTGGTGAAAGAATAACTGTTATAAGTGGTAAAAACGGTACAGCCAAGTCAACAATATTAGGTTTAGTAGCTCAAATATTTAATTTCGAAAGAGATGTGATAAAGGATAAAGCTATAGGTTACAAGACTCTTAACGATAAACCTTTTAAGTCTCAGTTTAGTGAACACTTTAGGTTATCTGACAAATTCGATAAACCAGGTGAGATGGATGTTAGATATAATGTTTATGATGCATACTTTCAAAAAGAAATTAATGATTTAACATTAACTATGACAGCTACTCAAGGTAGAAAACACCGAACAGTGGTAAGAAATAATCTCGCCGTTAAGTTAGGTGGTAATACGAGTAGAAATGTAACACATCCCGTAATTTACCTTAGCTTAAAACGTCTATTACCAATATCTGAAAGAGAAAATGACACTGTAAATAATATCTCTTATTTACAGGATAATCGTGAAGAGTTTACTAATTATTGTAATGAGATCGTAGGTAAAATCGAAGGAACGAATATTACTTCAACTAAAGGGTTAATCGATTCTTCAGTAGTTCACGGAGATAACTATGACCATCAGGCTGTTTCTACTGGTGAAGATAACGTAGGACAAATTGTTCAGGCACTATTCTCTTTTAAAAAGTTGAAAGAAGAGTATCCAGAATATCATGGTGGATTATTAATAATTGACGAATTGGATGCTGGACTGTTTCCATATGCTCAAAATAAGGCTATAGATATTCTTAAGGTTTTTAGTAGAAAGTATGATATTCAAATTATACTGTCTACGCATTCACCTATCATCATTGAAAATATATTTAACCAAAGTCTTAAGGATAAAGTTAACTTTAGAAATATTTTCTTATCTAGCGTTTTTGGTAGCTTGAAAGTTAGAGAAGATTATAGCTGGAATGAAATTTACAATGAACTGTTAGTAAAGACAAACAAAGTAGGTACTGACCTTAATTTACCAGAAGTTAATATATATTTTGAAGATGGAGAAGCTTTAGCTCTATTTAAAAGACTAATCAAATCGAAAAAAATTAGTAATATTATAAATCCTCTTAAAGATGTAACTATGGGTTGCAAGACTTATATGTCTCTCGTTAAAAGTAAAGTACCAGAGTTTACGAGTAAAAGTATTCTAGTCCTAGATGCAGATGTAGAAGTAGATACTAAAAAACATTCCAATATCATCTTATTACCTTCCTCTCAACCACCTGATAGACTTTTATTTCACTTTTTGCTTTCTTTAAGTCGCGATGATAGGTTTTGGAATAATAGTTTGCAGTTTACAAAAGATACTTTCATTAGTTGTACTAACGTCAATAATATAGTTAGCAGATTAAATATTGGTGAAAGTACTAGTTTAGAAGAGTTTGATGATGCAGTAGAGGCTGATTTGAAAGATGAAAGCACTTATGGTTTGAGAGAGCTTTTCAAAGGTTTTTATAAAGATGAAGAAATACAGAATTTATTTAGTAAAGTCAGCACTAACCCTTTTGAGTATTATCTAAAAACTAACCCAAAAATGCGGGAAGATTTTGAGAAAGAGTTCATCAATAAGTTAAGTTGTATTCTTATAGAAGGTCTGGGAGCTCCACAGGCTGAAGTTCATAAGTATTTATCGAATTAATTGTTCTTTCATTTGATGTTATCAAGCTTTATCATATAGGTTGCAACTGAGAATTTTGGATTAAAATGAAGCGTTCTATATCCCCTTTACGTTATCCTGGTGGTAAAGCCAGTATTTCTCACATGACGCATGATATTATTGAAAATCATGGCTATATTGGCAGTCAATATGTTGAGCCGTATGCGGGTGGGTGTGGTCTTGCTCTGACACTGTTTTTTAAGGGTGTTGTTAGTGAATTACATCTGAATGATATAGATCGTTCTATTTGGGCTTTGTGGCACAGTATATTGAATGATGCTGATAGATTAGTTAGTAGGTTGATCGAAATACCTATCAATATGAACGAATGGTATATTCAAAAAGAAGTGCAAGATAATAAAGAAACCTCTGAAGTTTTAGATTTAGCAGTTTCTACACTTTATCTTAATCGAACCAATCGCTCAGGAATTATCAAAGCAGGGGTTATAGGTGGTAAAAAGCAAGATGGGAACTATAAAATGGATTGCAGATTTAATCGAAAGAGATTAGCTGAGCAGATTATTCATATCTCCAAAAGTAGCGACAAGATTAGTTTTCATAATATGGATGCGGTAGACTTTATTAATTATATTGAAGGACTAAACTTAAGTAAACCTATCCTTATGGTAGACCCACCTTACTATAGCAAAGGTCAGTCTCTTTATACCAATTTTTATATGCATAATGACCATGCTAATATAGCTAATAAATTAAAAGAGACATCTATACCATGGTTACTCACTTACGATAACACCCCTGAAATTTCAGAGCTATATAGCGATTTTAGCCAGTATCATTTCAGTATAAATTATAGTGCAGCTAGGAAAAGAATAGGAACTGAGCTATTCATTACCTCGCGCGACTTTAATGTAATAAAACATGAGCTGTTAAATATTGTTTAATCCAGTATTATTGTATTATTCATCATCTGAACCCTTTTTAACATCTCTCTGAGCCTCAGCAATCAACTCCTTCACCCTAGCGCTTTCTCTGAGCACACAAGCCTCATAAGCAGAAAGCTGCTCAGGCTCTTGTTCTTTTTGCTTTTCTTGCTCCTGCTCTTGTTTGACTTTTTCTTCTAGATATTTCTGTAGCTCGTCTTGCTCATTTAGCTCATTTTTATCATTATATTGAGAATTACTCATGGCTTATGTCTCCTAATATTTTTATCGCTTAATAAAAGTCATCACGACCAGCGTACTTTTTATTGAGTGCGCGTAGTATCGCATACGTTTCTAAATCCAGCTCACCCGTTGGCTGCTGCGGACGGAAATGTAACTGAAAGGCATACACCACATTGCGACTGGCTTTATCCCATGCGTCTGTATCATTGATTTGATAACCATAATCGCGAAACGCTTGCTTAATCTCAGGTATCGTTGTCGCTGCAAACGCGTCTTGATTCATAAAAAACTGCTTATCAAATTCATCATACCAAGCGCCAATGCCGTATTCCTTATACAGTCGCTCCCACGGAAACTTGGCACCGGGGTCGATTTTGCGCGACGGTGCTATATCGGCATGACCGATGATATTCTTTGCTGAGATATTATATCTTTTTGCCAAGTCTTGTACCAACTGCGCCACTTTTTTAATCTGCAACTCATTAAAGTCGACATAGTGCTCATAAGGATGGTAGTCGAGCGCGCCGTCTTTCAAAGCATCTCGATATTGAGGTTTGATGCCTGGGTTGACAATCTCGATGCCGATCGAGGTATCATTGAGTATCGTTCTACCGGCAAAGCCGCCATTGCCAGCATGCCACGCGCGCTCGCCCTCGGGTACTAGGTTATAAATTTTATTATCGTTATTATCCAAAATCAGATAGTGGGCGCTGACGTCCCCAGTAGTCAAAAGCCTAATAGCGCGAGCATTATTGCTAACCGTATAATGCAGGATAATGGTTTTAATACGCTCGCTTTTACCTGTCGCTTGATAGGTTTCGCTATCAATAACGAAAGGCTCGGCGGTTGCTATTTGGGCGTTATGAGTGGTCACGCAGCCAATTAGAGGTAGCGTTAAGGCACATGCGAATGCTAAAAAGATATTTTTTGCCATGAAATGCTCTGTATGAATACGGATAGGCGCGGATGCCGACCTTTATTTGATATTGGTAGTAATAGACAAAATTGAGATACTTTTAAAGCTTTTTAATCCTTGCGGATTTTCTTCGCCAAAACTGTTTTCCAACTGTCCTCCAAACATTCAATTGCTAGCCACGGCTCAATCACCTTTGCAGCAAATTTCTCTTTTGAGTTTGATAATTGCCATAGTTTTTCAAGCGTCGCAAAAGCATAGGGGCGTTCGATGAGATAAACCGGCAAATTAGTGTTAATTATACCGTCACGTACAACCTGAAAATACCAGCCAGCGATACCTTGTTTGGTTACCCAAGAGGCGATATTTGGCACTTTACTAAATTTAAACTGGCCGATTTGGTCATTGATTTTATAGCAGGGACGGCGTGGTTGCACGATGCGCAGTTGCACGCTATCGCTACCATTAACTTGCTCATCACCGTACTGAAAAACATCACCGATACACACCGTCGACTCATCCATTGCAGGCAGGCCATTGACCGCCTCAGTCGTTAAGTTTTCACCCAGTGTGCCAACGCGTACCTTTAGACCAAACTCAGCGTTGATTTTCTCATAGGTTGCGACTGGCAATTGATGCACCGCTTTTAACGGGCCGCCATGATGGCGTCTATCGGCTTGCTCGTCGGTTGTCAGACCCATAAAGTTGACCGCAACCGCTTCTTTGATGGGTGCTTTATCAATGGCGCTCATCTGCTCACGGGCAAATGGCATGGCTTTGCCAGTACGGACGCAGACTAGATTGGCGATATGTAGCGGCAGGGTTTGATTGAAGTCAGCGCTATTTTTTTGGCGAGAAGATGCTATTTGCTCTATGCTCATGGAATATCCTAATCGATAGGGATTTATTAGGCGAGTGGTTAACTTATTAGGGATTTTAATGATTTTTATGATGGCTATTATCTTAGCCTAATCAAGCATGTGATTATATGGCTTTAACGATTTAACCTTTATCTGTAGCAAATTTTAGACAAAAAAAGACCAGAGTAGAATCTGGTCTTCTTCTTAAACAGTGCTGTTAACAAACAAGATTATTTGTTTTTATTACGGCGACCTGCAGTTTTCTTCTCACGTGGTACAGCGACCAGCTCAGCCAATTGATCAGGTGACGACCATAGGCCTTCTAAGTCATAGAACTCACGCGCAGCTGGCGTCATCATATGCACGACAACAGCGCCCAAATCAATCAGCGTCCAGTCAGAATCGGTACCGCCTTCACGGCCAAGTGGCATAAAACCCGCTTGCTTAACTTCAGCGCCGACGCTGTCTGCCATCGCACGGACGTGGCGTTTTGAAGTACCGTCAGCGATGACGATGCGCTCCATCACGTCCGTTAGATTTTCTACGTTTAAAACAGTGATATTTTTTGCTCTCATATCATCAAGCGTGTTTTCGACTACTGCTAAGCATTCTTGTAAGCGTTGTTCAGTCATGGTATTGGTCATAAATGGTCTTCTCTTCAATCATAAACACTAAAAATAAAATAGTAAATCATCACATTGCTTGTGCTCACGAGCCCTTGGAAAATAGGCAGGTGTTTTTTGCGGCAACATGGATAAAATAGGTAAAGTTAAACGTATAAGGCGATTTTAACGGAATTGAGCAGCAGAATATAGCTGATGGTCGATAATATATTGATAAACGGCAGGATTTAGCCATTTAGCGAATGAATTGGGTACAGTCGGGTTAATGATAGCATTTATTGGCTGTAAAGTTGCGTTTTGCGGACATTGCTCGCCCAACGCTTGGCGCACTTGGGTGCTCGATATTGCTGCCACAGGGCGCGGGTCTATATAAATGCGTCCTTGAGCGGCGTTTTTCAAGTTACTGTGACCTGTCAATGAGGGCGAATCTAGCGGGACAAGGTCAGTGGCTAAAACAGTGATTAAGGGTTGCAGTGGGGCGGGGAGCTGAGCTTGCAGGGCACAAGCGTTTTGCGTTATTAGACTTTTATCAACATGGGTTTGATTTTTATCAAAAACTTCTTCATGACAAGTCTGGATATTTTCAACAGTGTTCAGCCGATTAAATACCCAAAGGCTGACATAGTCGGTCAGCGCCAACCCATCTTGCCACTTATCCAAATTCTGCGCGCTGTCCATACCCATGATAAATATCAGACTGTCATGCGGGTAGCGCGCGCGAAAGGTTTTTACACTATCAATGGTATAAACGGGGGGCGTCTGCCACAGCTCAAGCTCGTCAATGTGCAGCGGCGTGCCTTGTGTGGCCAACTTTAGCATGGCCAGACGGTGCTTAGGGTCGGTACTTTCTGCTTTAAAAGGCGAGCGCGCATTGGGCAACAAAGACACCTGAAGCGCGCGCTGTTGTAGCTTAGCTATCGGCAGTAGACTTTGATAAACATAGAGCGCCATTTGCAGATGACCATTATGCACAGGGTCAAATGAGCCGCCCAAATAGGCGCGGATGACGGGCGCAGGGTTTTTTATAAAAGGATTGGCGGTAGAATTAAACATAAATAGTAAAAGCGCTGCGGCTGGGCACTGTGGTTAAGTAACTTTAGCTGAACTATAGCATTATTGGAGAGCGCTCAGTAGGGGCACATGTTTTAAAGCCCTAAAGATTTAACAAAAATAGCCATTAAAAAACCGACCATCACGATGATAGTCGGTTAAATATAGAGTGTTTCAGCGTAACGTAACGCCATTACTTAATGCTATTAAATCGCGTCGCTATACGCTTGGATGGCGGTCAGGGCGATGGTATAAATAATATCATCGACCAAAGCACCACGCGATAAGTCGTTGACGGGTTTATTTAAACCTTGCAACATCGGTCCAACACTGACCACATTGGCGCTACGTTGTACCGCTTTATAGGTGGTGTTACCGGTATTTAGGTCAGGGAAGATAAAGACGTTTGCTTGTCCGGCAACCGGTGAGTCAGGCGCTTTTTGTTTACCAACGCTCATGACCGAAGCGGCATCATACTGTAATGGGCCATCGACGGCGAGGTGCGGCGCACGCTGGCGGACGATTTCGGTTGCACGAATGACTTTTTCAACATCAGCGCCCGTACCAGATGAACCTGTTGAGTAGCTAATCATCGCCACTTTTGGATTGATACCAAAGGCGGCGGCAGACTGCGCGGATTGAATGGCGATTTCAGCGAGCTCTTCGGCGTTCGGGTCAGGATTGATGGCACAGTCACCATAGACCACCACTTGCTCAGGTAGTAGCATAAAGAATACTGACGATACCAGCGAATACTGCGGCGCGGTTTTAATCAGCTGGAATGCTGGGCGCACGGTGTTGGCAGTGGTGTGTATCGCCCCAGAAACGAGACCGTCAACCTCGTCCATCTCGAGCATGGTCGTACCCAAATAAACCGTGTCTTTGAGGTATTCAGCAGCGACTTCGGCGTTGGTTTTACCCTTACGGCGCTCGACCACGGCATTGATATATTTGTCCATATCAAGGGTATCGGGGTCGATAATCTCAAGGCCCTCAGGCAACACCAAATCGCGATTTTTTGCTACTTGCTCGACCTCACTACGCTTTGCAATCAACACGCAATTGGCGATACCGCGGCTTTGGCAAATGCACGCCGCTTCGACCGTACGTGGCTCAGAACCTTCTGGTAACACGATACGTTTTTTGGCATTTTGTGCTTTTTTAACCACTTGATGACGAAATGCCGAAGGTGACAGGCGCATCTCATACTCTTGGCTAAAGTACTCTTTAATCCAGTTGAGGTCTAAATGCGCGGCGACATAACGCGCCACTTCTTCGGCGCGCTCGGTATCATCGCTCGGTATCTCAGAGCTCATATGCATCAGACTTTGTACGGTCTCATAACTGTCACTTTCGACACTCATGATAGGGATGCCGGTTTTGAGCGCCGATTGCCAAAGCTCAGCGACTGTTTCACTTGGTACCACGCCGCCCGTTAATACCAGTCCTGCTAAAGGGATGCCGTTGATACAAGCAAGCCCTGCGGCCAACAGTAAGTCGTCGCGGTCACCCGGCACAACGATAAGCGTGCCACGTTTAAAGACTTCATCAACGCGAGCGACCGAACGCGCGGTTAAACTGATGCGGTTGATACGGCGCGATTTTGCCTCACCGACGTTTAGCCAAGTGGCGTCAAGCTCAGCGGCGATATCCCACGTACGCGGTACAGAGAGCGAGTCACTAAATGGCACAACGCCGATTAAGCGAAACTCTTCGGTATTAAAGTGCGGTGACAGGCGCTGCACTTCTTGCATAAAGCCCTCGTCTAAATTGACGATGGCTTCGCCTGGGGCGACCATTTGATTTTCGAGGGTGCTTTGGGCGTTTGGCAAATCGTGCATCCGCATCAAGATACAACCAAGCGTGCGCTCACTGGCTATACCGCCAAATTCGCGGGCGTAGACGTCAAGTTTGTCAGCCAAATAAGCAGGTTTACTGGTATCGGCGGTGCTGACAAAAATGATTTTGGCATCTAAAGCATGGGCAATGGCGCGGTTGATTTGTGACGCATAAGAGGTCTCGGTCGTCGATACTAAGCCTTCGCAAATAACCACATCGTAGTCGTCGCCTAAGGTATGATAATTGACGACGACTTCTTCCATCAAATCATCAAGATTGTCGTCGCCAAGCATACGTTCAAGGCGCTGACGGCTGATAGATTTGGGTGGATTAAGACCAAAAGCATGCATTGCCAAAGCGCTTGAGCTGTCTAAACTGTTTTGCTTATCTAAGGTGTCATCTTGTAAAAACGGCTTCATAAAGCCAGCTTTGATACCGTTATAGTCAAAGGCGCGAATCAAGCCTAACGCCGCTGACGTCATACCGATACCGCGACTGATGGGCACAAGTAAAAAAGTTTGCATAATGTATCCTACTGTTTATTCTATTTTTAAAGCGTCTGTCTTTTAAGATCCTATCTTTTAAAACGTATCGCTTTTAAAACGCGTATCTTCTTTGTGCTATAAGCAATGCTTCCTGCTTTCTTATAGCAAGGTATTGGTTTATTTAGCAATCAGACACTTATAAACCTAGGGCTTCGCGCGTTTCTTGGGCAATGCGGCATTCTTCATCGGTTGGTACCACCCACAGCTCAATGCTGCTATCGTCGGCATGGAAACTGCCTTCCTTACCACCGACCAAGCTGGCGTTTTTAGCGCTATCTACTTTGATACCAAAATGCGGCATCATCTCTAAAATGCGCGTCCGCGTGGTCACTGAGTTTTCCCCAATGCCGCCGGTAAAGACAATGCCGGTAAAGTCAGGTAGCGCACAGCTTAAGCTAGCAAGGTACTTAGCGACGCGGTAGCAGAACATCTCAATCGCAAGTTTGGCGTCTTGATGGCCTTCGTTGGCGGCTTGCTCGATGGTGCGCAAGTCATTTGATAAGCCTGAAATACCCAGCAGACCACTTTCGTTATTGAGCATCTTATCGGTTTCTTCTAAGCTCATGCCTAGTTGGCGTTTGAGATGAATATGCAAGCTTGGGTCGACATCACCGCTGCGCGTGCCCATCATCAGCCCTTCAAGCGGTGTCAAACCCATGCTGGTATCGAGACTTTTACCATCATAGACAGCCGTCGCCGAGCAGCCATTGCCTAGATGGGCTGTCAACCAACCATGTGACCCTTTGGCACTGGTGATTTCGCTGGCGCGTTCTGATATATAAGCGTGCGAAGTACCATGAAAGCCGTAACGTCGGATTTTATATTCATCATAAAGGACTTTTGGCAGTGGATAACGAAACGCAACTGGCGGCATGGTTTGGTGGAAAGCGGTATCAAAGACCACCACTTGCGGAATCTCGGGATAAATCGCTTGTACCGCTTCGATACCTAGGGCATTGGCAGGGTTATGGAGCGGTGCCAATACTTTTAAGCGTTTGACTTCCTCTAACACATGCTGATCGACACGCACCGCTTCTGAATACTCACGGCCGCCATGCACCACGCGGTGGCCGACAGCAATAAAGTGATATTGCTCAAGTAACTCAAGGATTTTTTTTAAGGCCAGCTCATGACGACCACCCGCTATGGCGATTTCTAGCTTTTCACCATTTAGCGTTGTGTGTTTGATACGCGCAGTGTCGAGGCCTAAGTTTTCTGCCAGACCTGTGATACGCGTAGCATTGTCTTCGCTGATGAGTGCGTATTTGATTGAAGAGGAGCCGCAATTAAGGACTAAAGTGGGGTTGGTTAGATTCGATGTTTCAGAGTCTTTATCAGTAAAATTGGTGGTTAAGCCAGCGCTCATACTCTATCCTTAGAAGTTATTTTTGGGTGGTGATCCGACATCGATAGTCACCTATTACGTAAAAAAACCAGCCATATTCTTGTCGCCGTAAGTCAAACAGCTGCCATACGCAACAATCCTAGCGCTGATTTTTATCATTGCTTTTAATAGGCGTTTTTAGAATCTTAAGCTTGCAGTGTTTTTAAAATATCTTAAAAGCTCATAACTGCCATCATACCCGCAGCTATTAATGGTTGGTAAAACGCATACTAGCGCTTCACTGCCGCTGCAAGGGTTGACTATAATGTATCATATTTTGAGGTTTATACCACGATAACTATAAGGCCTTAATCATGCTGTTTGATACAAGTGTACACCGAATGCCATCAACCGCTGCCAGAGATAATAAGACAAAAGCACTTTTTATAAAATTGTAAGTAAGTTTGTCTGTGGTTCTCTGTCTGTAGCCATTGATAGCGTTTATAAAATCCCATTTTGCCTAGCGTTAGTCGTTAATTCTTATAAATTTATGCGCCAATCAGCAGCAGGGAGCGCACAACTTTATCGAATAATGCTATGATTAAAAAATTGTCGTATTTTTCTATTGCAGCCTTATTTTCACTGATAGTGATTGTTATCGCCTGCAAACCATTGCAAGATGAAAGGTTAGCCACTCTATGTTTACTATACGCCGTACCTCAAATTTTAACAGCGCTAATGTCAAACCTGCTATGTATCAGTTAACCATAGCGACGCTGGTCATCGGGGCAACTGCGTTGGCAGGTTGCGGGCAAAAAGGCGATTTGTACTTAATAGAATCGAGTAGCCACACGGTAAAAGACAAGACGGCTGTGCTTGAGAGCACCAGTCATCCGCAAGATGCCGCCTTTGCTAAGCTCAATGACAATGCAAATAACGCGCAAAACGCTGAAGATTTTCAGTTGCCGGCGCCGAGTACGGATCTTAACGATTATTAGTGCTTGTCTATTAGTATTGGTGTATTAAAAGCCAAATACTCAAACGATTTTTAGCCTATCCAAGCTACTAAACCCCTTAACTATTTAATTCCTTAATTCCTTAATTCCTTAATACATTGATTATATTAGAGACAACTTTATGAGTCATTCAGTCACGACCAAAACTGAGCAAGGATTGTATGTGCATCCTGAAGCCTTAACCGCCCATTTGCCTGCGCTCGATTATCGAGGCGGCGCATTATATATGGAGCAGGTAAGTATTGCTGAGGTGGTTAAACATTATGGTACGCCGTGTTATGTGTACTCAAAACAAGCAATTTTAGACGTTTATCAGGCTTATACCACAAGCTTTGCCAGCCTAAAACATCAAATTTGCTATGCGGTGAAAGCAAATTCTAACCTTGCCGTGCTTGGTATCTTGGCGCAAGCAGGGGCAGGATTTGATATCGTCTCACGTGGTGAATTGATGCGCGTCCTAGCAGCAGGTGGCGACGCTGCTCGCGTGGTATTCTCAGGCGTTGGCAAAACCTATAGCGATATCGAATATGCGCTTAATCAAGGTATTGGCTGCTTTAACGTTGAGTCAATTAGTGAATTGGCGCTAATTAACGAAGTCGCAAAAGCACTAGATAAAACAGCGCCGATTTCATTGCGGGTCAATCCAGACGTCGATGCCAAAACCCATCCGTATATCTCAACTGGTCTAAAAGACAATAAGTTTGGCATCAGCCATGAAAATGCCGTTGCGGTTTATGAGCAAGCAGCACAGTTGTCGCATATTGACATCGTCGGTATCGACTGTCATATCGGCTCGCAGTTGACAGAGGTTGCGCCATTTGTCGCGGCACTTGATAAAGTGATTGAGCTGATACATAGCTTGCGAGCTAAAGGTATTAAGCTGCGCCATATCGATTTGGGCGGCGGGCTTGGCGTGCGTTATATCGATGAGACGCCAGTGTCTATCGAGGAATTCGCCCAAGCGTTACTACCCAAACTAAGCGAGCTTGGTTTAACGGTATTTTTCGAGCCGGGTCGTAGTATCGTGGCCAATGCCGGTGTGTTATTAACTAAGGTTGATGTACTCAAGCCAACCGAACACAAGAACTTTGCCATTGTCGATGCGGCAATGAATGATTTGATACGTCCTGCTTTATACCAAGCTGAAATGGCAGTGATTCCTGCGACATTGCCCAAAGACGGTTTAGATACCGATGGTACACAGCCATGGGATATCGTTGGCGCGATTTGTGAAACCGGTGACTTTTTAGCAAAAAACCGCTTATTGTCATTAGCAACAGGTGATATCTTGGCGATAACCGGTGCTGGTGCATATGGCTTTACCATGAGTAGCAATTACAATTCGCGCGGTCGTGCTAGCGAAGTGATGGTAGCCGATGATAAGCATCAACTGATTCGCAAACGCGAAACGCTTGAGTCTTTATATGCTAATGAAGTGTTGTGGCAGGATAAATAGTTTTTTAGCCAGTTTAGTGCTTACGAGTTTTTAATTAAAAAAAACCCATTGTGATAACGACAATGGGTTTTTTATTGCCTGCTTTAATGAAAATTTGGGTAAAAAATATTTGTTCGGTTATAGAGCTTTAACTTAACGTTTGATAGCGGTGATAATTATGATTGTATCTGACAGCGTGCTAATATAAGGCATACATAAAAATAGGATAGGATAACAAGGATATGCTAATAGAATTTACAAAAATGCATGGGCTGGGCAATGATTTTATGGTCATCGATTTGGTGACCCAACGCTTAGAGTTGACCAAGGAATTGGTACAGCTACTGGGAGATCGTCATTTAGGCATTGGCTTTGATCAATTGCTCGTCGTTGAGCCGCCGATGCGCCCTGACGTTGATTTTAGTTATCGCATTTTTAATACTGATGGCACAGAGGTTGAGCAATGTGGCAATGGCGCGCGCTGTTTTGCGCGTTTTGTGCAAGCGCGTAAACTGTCATTTAAGCAGCGCCTGCGCGTCGAGACGGCAAGCGGGATTATCTCCTTAACGACCGACCGTTATGGCTGGGTCGAGGTTGATATGGGTAAGCCCAAATTTGAGCCAAGTGAGATTCCCTTTACCCCAAGAGCGACGACCAAAATCCAAAACGCCTATCATCTAAACGTCAATGGTACACCCGTGCAGCTATATGTCGCCAATATGGGCAATCCGCATGCGGTCATCAGGGTTGATAATGTCCTAGAAGCCGACGTTGAGACCTTGGGCAAGGCTATCGAGTCGCATCCCGCCTTTCCCGAGCGCGTCAATGTCGGCTTCATGGAAGTCATGAATCAGCGACATATCCGTCTGCGGGTTTATGAGCGCGGGGTCGGTGAAACCCAAGCGTGTGGCACCGGCGCTTGTGCAGCGGTGGCGGTTGGTATCCGTGAGGGCTGGCTCGATGAAGGCGAAGACATACGCGCGCAGCTTTATGGCGGCAGCATGATTGTCAAATGGCAGCCGGGGTATTCTGTGATGATGACGGGTCCAACGGCGTTTGTCTATGAAGGGGTGTTTAGTCCAGATGGCTTAATGGCGCAAGCGGGCATTACGCCTAGTCCAGAAGGCTAATCAATCATGACGACAGCCCCTAGCTCAAATATTCAGTCAAACACTGAGTCAAACAAATGGCTATCGGCGGAATTGGCAACAAATATTGAAGCAGATAGTACGCTGCGTGAACTGCTAGCGCCAGTGCATCGTTGGCTAAATACGCTGTCGGTACGCAATCACTCCGAACACACATTGGTGGCTTATTTTGCAGGTTTAAATCAATTGGCGCTGTTTTTACGCGGCAAACGTCTGACATGGACGCGTTGTGATAAGCGGCAGTTAGCCCAGCATATCAGCCAACGCCTAGATGAAGATAAGCTGGCACTGGCGAGCGTTCAGCAAGAGCTATCGGCTATCCGTCATTTTTATGGCTGGCTGATAGAAGAGGGTTTAGCGCGTATCAACCCAACCACCGGCTATCAGCTAAAACGTAGCCCAAGACCGCTGCCGTCTATCGCCGATGTGGATTTATTGACGCAATTGCTTGACCAAGAAATCCCTGATACGCCCGAGCAAGCACGCTTATGGTTGCGTGATAAGGCAATGTTTGAGTTGCTTTATAGCAGCGGTCTGCGTGTTGGCGAGCTGGTGGCGCTCGATATGGCCGATATAGACTTGGCTGATTTGCGCGTGCGCGTGACGGGTAAAGGCAATAAAACGCGCTTAGTGCCTTTAGGTATCAAAGCCGCCGAGGCGATTAAACGTTATCTACCGCATCGCAATCTGTGGGTAGAGCAGATGGACAGCGCCTTGTTTATCAGTGAAAAGTTAGGTACGCGCTTATCCACACGGGCGGTGCAGCAGCGGCTCAAAGTTGCGGCTACACGCGCTGGTATAGCGCAAAATATGTATCCACATTTACTCCGTCATTGCTTTGCGTCGCATATGTTATCCGGCAGCGGTGATTTACGCGCGGTACAAGAAATGCTTGGGCATAGCGACATTAGTACCACGCAGATTTATACTCATGTTGATTTTGCTAAATTGACTCAAGTTTATGATCGCGCTCATCCGCGTGCGTCGCATACGCACAATGATGTTGATATTAGTTAAGCTCCGATTATTTCTTAAGCATTTAATCCTACATTTATGCCAAACGGTGACAGTCAAAGATAGGCATCTTTTGCCGTCCTTGCGCTTGGTCAGCTTTATCTAACGTCGCTAAAACCAGAGCATAATGTTTCTGCTCTTTAGTAGTAGGGTCTTTCAATTCACTATCCTCATAGCTATTGATAATCGTGCCATCGTAAGCAGTAATCGTGCTATGTCCCCATGTTTGCCGACTATCGTCATTCTTATAAATATGCTCACCACCTTGTGCGGCGCCAATGACCATACACTGACTGTCTAATGCCCGCGCGCGTAGCAATAGCGACCAATGTGCTTGACCGGTCAAATAAGTAAAGGCTGATGGCGCACTTATTAAATCTGCGCCCGCCTGCCGTAATCGCTGCGCTAAGGCTGGAAAGCGTAAATCAAAACAAACCATCATACCAAGCTGATAAACGACATCATTTGCTTCGAATGGAACCACAACCGTTTGCGTGCCAGGCTCAAAAGTCGCCGCTTCATTATAGCTGCCTTGTTTATCGGCAACGGTTGCGGTAAATAAATGGATTTTGTCATAGCGTGCCACACGTGTACCATCGGGCGCAAACAACTGACTGACTTGGCGCAGTCTACCATTGGGCACGATGACGCCATCAGGGCGATAAGGGCAGGGCAGCGAGCCTGCTAATAGATAAATACCAAAAGAACGTGCATACTCGGCCATTGCGTCGGATAACTCATCAAAACGCTCGGCAGTGGCAAACTGTCGACCCATGCTACAGCAGTTTTCTGGTAAAACCACTAACTGCGCACCTTGCTTGCTTGCCTCACTAATAGCAGATCTTATATCGGCTAAATTGGCTTCGATATCTTGCTGACTGTTCATTTGTACAGCAGCAACGGTGAGTTGTCCGTTATTTCTTATCTCATTCATAGTATTATTCTCGATTTTTAAGCTTTATAGGGCTTTACTCTTAGTTATTTTTATTCTGTTATATTTAAAAGCTCGGCATCCCTGCAAAGCTATTGCAGTTTTATAATGTGAACAAAAGCTAAAAATGGCTTACCTGAACAGAATATAAATTATCATAGCAACATTGTAGCAAAAAATGCTATCGTCATGACCTGATAGGCTAAAGCGCTTATTAGTGATGATAAGGGTTCATAAGCGCAGGCTTTAACCAGCATAACATATAGAATCTCACTACGATCGAAAGGTAATCAGTCACCCATGAGTATGTCGTTTGGATTGGCGACCACGCTAAATACCTCGCAAAAGCTAACCCCGCAAATGCAGCAAGCCATCAAATTGCTGCAGCTCTCTAGTCTTGAGCTTGCGCAGGAGGTACAGGCAAAGCTTGATAGCAATCCTTTGCTAGAGCGTGTGGAAGAGGATGAAGATGACTATGTTGATTGTGACAGTTACGATAGTCATAATGGCGAGCCGTTAACATTAGATAGTTGGAACCAAAATGCTAGCGTTGATTCGTTTGCTAAATCTACCCATTCTTCAGATGATGGTTTCGACTATTCTGATAATAGCAGTGATGAATACAGTGGCGATAGCTTAGATAAATTACAGCAAGCCAGTTTTGATGATGAAGCAATCGATAACTATGCCGTGGAGGGCGACGATTATAGCGGTTTTGACAGCGGTAATTATGCCTCTGCCGCGACAGGCTCAGGGAGCCTTTCAACTCATTCGGCTAACGGCAGCAATGAAGACTTTGATAGCTATCAGGGCAGTACCAGCGCCACCATTCAAGACCATGTACGCTGGCAGCTAAACTTTAAGCGCCTCTCCGAAACAGATACACTTATCGCCGAATATCTCATGGATTCTATGGATGAGATGGGTTTTATACGCCTTGATATCGATGAGTTGCTACAAAGTTTCGATACCATCGCCAGCTTTTATCAATGGGACGAGCGCGTCGAGCACGATGAGGTCATGGCGGTACTGCGCATGATCCAATCGTGCGATCCGCTTGGCGTTGGCGCACGCAACCTCAATGAGTGCCTAGCGCTGCAATTGTCCAAGCTTGATACGAATACAAAATATCTTAAAGAAGCCCAAGCGCTTCTCTCAGCCAGTGAGCATTTGGTCAGCAATAATATCAAAGCCTTGACTGAACTCACCGGCCTCGCGCCTGAACAAATTACTCCAGCGCTTAACCTGCTACGTACGTTAAATCCATCACCCGGCCTACTATTTCAAAGCAGTCAGCCCGATTATATGCAGCCGTCAGAGAGCTACGATATTCCTGATGTATTAGTCACGCCGATTCGCCGCCACAATAGCAATCACACCACCGCTAACAAAAATGGAAACGACACGACTGCGCAAATAGACGGCTGGCAAGTGCGCCTCAATCCTGACACTTTACCTAAGTTGCGGGTCAATCAAGAATATGCCAATTTGGTCAAACGCGGCGATGACAGTCCCGACAATCAATATCTGCGCGAAAATCTCATCGATGCGCGCTTATTTATTCGCAGTATCGAAGAGCGCAATCAAAACCTTTTAAAAGTCGCGACCAGTATCGTACGCCACCAGCAAGAATTTCTACAATACGGCGCGACCGCCATGCAGCCTCTTATTCTAAGAGCCATTGCTGAAGAGGTCGGTTTGCACGAATCAACGGTTTCACGCCTGACAACGAGCAAAACCATTTTGACGCCCCAAGGGTTGTTTTCCCTTAAGCACTTCTTTTCATCTCACGTTAGCAGTAGCGACGGTGACATCTCCTCAACCGCCATCAGCGCCATGATTAAACAGCTTATCGCAGATGAAGACCCGAAAAAGCCATTATCTGATAGCCGCATAAAAGATTTTTTATTCGCAGAAGGCATCGATATTGCTAGACGCACGGTTGCCAAATATCGTGAAGCAATGAATATCGCCTCATCCACTCAGCGTAAACGAAAATATTAAATGTTGTCATTCAACGACTTATAAATCTCATACCGCCAGAATTAAGCCATTTAAGACGTAAATAAAAAATAAAATTTTTTGATTATATAGAAACATTTATGAAACATCATTTTTTATTACATTTACTTACAATTTGATGGCTTGCTACTCTTTGGTTTTCATGACAAATTAGAGTCATACCAACAACGAAAACCCAGTATTGGTTTGGCCGATTTAGTCAATTTAACAAATGATAAAAATGTATTTCAATTTTTTATTTTGATAAAGGAGTAGCGCTGTAGAGCCATTGGTCATTAAAAAATGACAAGCCAAACTTTATGATAAGAAAGATACTGGGTAAATTATTGGTAAGGTGGAATGATAAAAGCTGTAAAGCGCGATCATCTGCTGATTGTAAGTAATAACATAAGTAACAATATAAGCAATAATAAAAGGACGATAATATGAATGTTTCTATCAGTGGTCACCATATCAGTGTTACTGAAGCCATGGACAACGCCGTTCGCGAAAAGCTTGTAAAAGTAGAACGTCATTTCGATCAGATTCAAAGTATTCAGGTAAAATTATCGCTAGATAATAGCGGCTCAAGTGAGGGCGGTAAAAAGACCCATAAGGCCGAAGCGATTATGCGAGTTGCAGGTCAAGAGATGTTCGTCCAAGCCTGCGAAGACGATATGTATAAGGCCATTAATGAGATGGCAGACAAGCTTGATAGACAAGTACGTAAATATAAAACCCGTCAGGATCGTAAGAAAACTCAAGGCCCAGGGCGTGATGAACGCTACGAAGAGCTAACAGCTGATGATGCTGCACCTGCCATGTAATGGGTTTGCCACTACTTTAAATAATATTCGTTATGGCGGCCCTTCTACATAATAGTAGCGAGCTTTATTATGACTGCCTGATAAATATAGCCTATAAAACAATTATTACAACTGGCGTATTTATTGGGCAGGCATATTTATAATAGTAGCTGCATATATGCTCAAGCCGTCAAAAAAGTTTAGTTATTAAAAGTATGACAAATAAAAAGAGACCTCAACGTATCAACGTTAGAGGTCTTTTTTTATTGTTTAATATTTATACATGAAAAAATTAGCGGGCTAATATTCGCTTAACCACCACCAACCGCTTGTACCACTTCTATATTCATACCTTCAACAATACGCATTTTATCAAGCTCACTTTTTGGAATCAGTTCACCATCGATTTCGACCGCATAGCGACCTTTACTCAGTCCAAGCTCATTGACGACCATTTGGACGGTTTGGTGAGTAGTCTGCAATTTTTTACCATTGACACTAATATTACTCATAATATGTGCTCCTTAAAAATTAATAATCCTTTGTTACTCATCCATTAATCTATTTCTTTATTCAACTTAAACAGTATGGCCTAAACGAAACGTCGAGACCGCAAGCCATAGCCATCCGGCAATCATCAGTACACCGCCAATAGGGGTAATCGCTCCAAGCCAGCGCGGTGCCCCAAGCGTCATGGCATATAAACTGCCCGCAAAAATAAGTGCGCCGATTTGTAGCAGCCATGCCGTGGTCTGGGTCGTATAATTAAGACGAATAAGGATACCGATGAGCAATAAGCCGAGCCCGTGGATAAACCAATATAGAGTTGCCGTCTGCCACCATTCAAGCTGCTGAATGCTGACCGAACTTTTAAGCCCATGAGCACCAAACGCGCCCAACGCGACGGCGATAGCCATATTAATGGCCGCGATACTTATCCAATTTAGCATGGTAAAACTCGTGTTATAAATAGGACTGTTGTCATAGGTAAGCTTTAACTAATAAGCTAAACTTATTGAATATCATCGGGCAAAATAACGCTATCGATGGTCATGGCTTCACGGATTTTGTCCATGGCGTTTTTTTCGATTTGGCGCACACGTTCTGCTGAGATAGAGTAAATCGCTGCTAGCTCATGTAAGGTTGATTTTTGCTCAGAGAGCCAGCGCTGTTCAACGATATCGCGTGAACGGTCATCTAACGTATCCATTGCTGCTAGCAGAGCCGATGAATTGTTCTCTTCCCAATCATCCTCTTCAACCATCTCTGCAGGGTCGATACCATCTTCTAAAAACAGCTGCGGCGCGTAGCGACCATCGTCATCATCGCTTGATTGCGCTTCAAACGAGGCATCATACGAGGTTAAGCGCGACTCCATTTCAAGCACTTGCTTGCGCGTTACATTTAAGTCGTTGGCAATGGCATCGGCTTCTTCAAGCGTTAGCTGATTGTTGGTCTTTTTCAGGCTGCGTAAGTTAAAGAACAATTTACGATGCGCTTTAGTAGTAGCAACTTTAACAATACGCCAGTTACGAATGACGAATTCATGAATCTCGGCCTTAATCCAATGCACGGCAAAGGAGACTAAACGCACACCTTTATTAGGATCAAAGCGTTTGACCGCTTTCATCAAGCCCAAGTTGCCTTCTTGAATTAAATCGGCTTGCGGCAGACCATAGCCTGAGTAACTCCGGGCAATATGAATCACAAAGCGCAGGTGCGACATGACGAGCAGACGCGCTGCTTCAACATCGCCCTCATCATAATAGCGATGGGCAAGTTCTTGCTCTTGAGTCGGTGTCAAAATCGGAATCTGATGCACGGTATTAATATAAGCGCCCAAGTTTACGCCAGGCGCTGATAAATGCGTTGGCATAGCGGGCACTAAGTCACGAGTACGCGTATCGCCAAGTGCGCTGGCATCGTAAGGCGGGCGCGCCGCAGCGGCTTTTAATGCCGCATCGCGTGCTTCGTTTTTTTCAGGTGCTGCGCTGTCTTTTTTACGGGTATTTGCAGCATTATTAGAAGTATTAGCCATATTCTTGACCTTGGTTAAATAGATAAGCAATGAGTCAGATAAAAATCTTATAATTATAATTGTAAAGGATAGCGCCGCTTAGTTGCTATCAGTTTTGGTAATGATGAAGTGATATATTGTATCAACAGCAGTACTAGTTTTTGCTCCTAGCGTCTTGTCGCTATTTGCCGCTGTTGCTTGATTAATAAGCAACAATAAGGGATTTACTGTGCCCGTTTGCTGGCTTTGCTGACAAAAAGCACGGATATCAGCTTGTGAGTTTGGGTCGGTTGCAACGACATATAGCGACTCACCAATCGCTACTTCTCGTAGCGCTAATTTGGTTTTTAATAGTGGCATAGGGCAGGCAAGACCGCGCCCATCGACCATGTTTTTAATAATGATTGGCTTTCTTTGCTCTGCGCTATCCGTCGAGTTAAAATCTTCTACTAAGTCAAAGGAATCTGTCGGCAATAAATTAAGCAGCTGCGTTATCGATTGCTGCTGCGTGTCAGACACAGTTTCGGCAAAACAAATAGAATATGACTCTCGCACAATGACAGATTGGCTATCAGTAGACATAAAATAAACCTTTAAAATATCAATGTTTGAGAAGTATCACTTGTAGTCCATGGATAACAAGCGCTTACCACGACCTACTATTATAGCAAATTGCCCCTACTCAATTGCAGTTGAATATAGTGATCATAATCATTGGTCAATCAGCACATCTAATGACAACTGGGCGGTAGGATAAACTTTATATTTAACTCTTCGCTTTATAAAGTTTAAGTTTACATAAGCAGGTTATACAAGAATGTTGCATAAGCGTGACACATGGCAGCGTTATTGGTAGCCAGATGCAGACGGTAATTGATCTTCAATAAACAAGCTCGTATAGTCAAAAGAACGTTATGATTACTCGTATAGGACACGCATTTGTACTTCTCTCATAAATCATCGAAGCTTAAGAAGCTGGCAATAAACACATTGGATAAAAGTGACTTTGCTCAGACGTCAAATAAGCTGCTAGCGTTTAAATCATTGCCATCGAGATCAGCGTTTGCGCTAAATTTAGGCGTATCCGCGGCATTACTGACATTGGCAACCACTGTTAATAGTGCGAGCTTCCAAGCCGCGCCATTAACTTACGGTTCCTGGCAGGCGCCCAATGCTGAAGAATTAGATTTACCCAATTTGCGCGGGCCAGGGCTAAGTTTTGCTGAGCAATACCAAAATAAACTGCTCGGAGAATGGTCATTAAGAAACATCAATGGCCGCGCTAAGATGGAGCATGACCCTTGGATTTATGAAACCATTAAAGAGATGACGTGGCGGCTTAATGCGCAAGCCCGTCATCAAGCGCCACTCGGCTTGGTTATTATTGATAACCCCAGTATCAACGCTTTTGCAGCACCCGGCGGGGTTATTGGGCTCAATACTGGGACGATACTCGCGGCGAGCAGTATGGATGAGATTGCCAGCGTCGTCGCGCATGAGGTGGCCCATATTAGCCAGCATCATTATGAGAGCGGGGCGGATGAGCGCAAAAAAGCCTTGCTGATGCAAATAGGCGGTATGCTGGCAGCGATTGCGGCATCAGCGGTCGATGGTGATGCGGCGGCGGCAGTCATGATGGGCAGCCAAACCGCTACCATGAATAGCAGCATGGCTTTTAGCCGTAGTAATGAGCGTGATGCCGACCGCGTGGGCATGCAAATCATGAACCAAGCGGGTTACGATCCACGCGCCATGCCGCGCTTTTTTGCAACAATGAATCAAAAAAGCCAGCTCAACCAAACTGCCAATCAATTCCTGCCCAGTTTTGTGCGCTCGCATCCTTTGAGTAACGAGCGCTTAAGCGAATCGCAAAGCCGCGCTCAGCGTTACGATGTCCTGCCTTTATCCAAGCAGCAGCGCCATCAAGCATTGTTTGATTTGCTCTATTGGCGCACGCAAAGCACCGGCGAGCATGTTTCTGAAACTGCGTTGACGACCGCCGCGAAAAATAGCGTTGGCGCAAAATTGGCGCTGATGTATTGGTATGGCGAGCAGCAGCGTTTTGGCGAGGCCAATGAAATATATACCGAGCTGTCAGCGCTACCCGCAGTCCAGCGGCAAGTATTGGAACCCTTATTGTCCATTACCCAAAGTCAAATTCTCACTGAGCAGAATAAGTGGCAACAAGCGGCGGAACTGCTTGAGAGTCAGCAGCGCTTATATCCTGAGCGCCGCGACTTGCGTCTTTATTTAGCGGAAGCACTGACCAATAGCAATCAGCCAACCAAGGCGCAAGCCCTGCTTAAGCCCTTGACCGAGCAGCAGCCAAGTGACCGCTATGCATGGCAAAGCTTGCAACTGGCCAATGAAAAAATCGCCAAAACTACCGATTCGCCGCAATTGGCAAAAATCGCTACCATCAATGCGCTGCGCTACCGCAGTCATGACCAGCTGTGGAGTGGCCGCTATGAGCGTGCGCTGACCTCCTTAACGCAAGCCAAGCAATTGACTGAGCAAATGCAAAAAACGGCGCAAGCGAGCAGCGCCCGACCGTTACTTGCCAATATTAATGCAGAAATCAAAGCGGTAAAAACCGCCAAAGACTTTAAGCCTTAGGCGGTTATTTGCTAGCTTGGGTTCATATAAAAATTAAACATATATAGCAGTCTGACTTTAAAAGCGATAGAGTGCGACTGAGATGAATTTTCCGCAGCCTCTGTGATAGCGGCAAGCAAAGAAAATTTATATCAGTCGCGCGTCGCTACTCACGTATCGATTTTATTTTAAGCTAACTATAGCATCTCTAATCTTGGTTAACCTTGCAGCGCGTCTTTGACCAACTTAGAGATTAATGCAGGGTCAGCACGGCCTGCGGTTTTATTTTTTAACACACCCATCACGCTGCCCATATCGCGCATTGAGGTGGCGCCTTGCGCTTTGATTTCAGCACTGACCAAAGCGGCAAGCTCGGTATCATCCATTTGTTTTGGCATAAACTCATTAATAATATCAATCTCGAACTGCTCTTTACTGGCCAAATCATCGCGCCCATTTTCGGTAAAAATAGACAATGATTCATGACGCTGTTTGAGCTGCTTTTGTAGCACTTCTAATACTTGCGCATCATCAAGTTCGGTTTGGCGATCAATCTCAATCTGCTTGACCACAGATTGGACGTTGCGCAATACTTTGACGCGCTCAAGCTCGCGCGCTTTCATAGAAGCTTTGATAGTGTCAGATAACGTCTGTTTAAGTTGGCTCATTGTTATTATTCCTTATGAGTATGGATAAAATAGTTTTTGGTAAGTGTTAAATAAAAATCTGCTGAGCATTTATCAGCAGCAATAACAAAAATTGTAGCATAAAAAACGCCACTGTTATTCATCGATAACAGTGGCGTTAGTGTAGCGCTGGTAGGTAGCTAATCGTATTAGTGATTAGTACATACGAGTGGTACGAATAGTTTCGCGTTGTAATTTTTTCTTATAACGCTTTACAGCAGCGGCTTTTTTGCGCTTGCGTACTTGCGTTGGTTTTTCATAAAATTCACGCTTACGTACGTCTGATAGAACGCCGGCTTTTTCACAAGCACGTTTGAAACGACGGATAGCGATGTCAACTGGTTCGTTTTCTTTAACCTTAACTGCAGGCATGAAATCTCCTTGATTAGGATGAGATATAAGGGCATTAGTTTGGCTGTGTATTAGTATTTAGCCGTAATATCTCAAGATTATCGGCATCAGCTCAAACTAGGATAGTCTTGCTCAATAGCACAAGGGCGCCTATTTTAATCAAAAATTGCAGTAAAGTCAAAGGCTTTAGCGTATTTATGTAAGATAAAGGTCAAATAATAGCCAATAAAATTTAATTACACCGTACAAATATAATAAGATTTAACTGAAGGCGTGGGTGTTAATATTTTTAATAATATTTTAACAAATGATCAATAAATTGTGGACAAAACAGCTGTTTAGCAATAACGGCTTATATGGAGTCTATGCTATCCTATACTCAGTCTGGTGTTCATATTTAAGCTGCTTTAGATTTCAAGATTTGGCTGTTGAAACTCAACGCATAAACTCAACACTTAAAAAAGACACCAAGACAGACACCATAAGGCTTTTATAGTTATTATTTTGAGGATTTGTGAATGAAAAATGGCATGAAAAAAACAGCGATTGGTACAGCATTATGGGCGACATTGTTTCTTACGATGGGCGTCAGTCTAAGTGCTTGTAGCAGTGACAAAGAAGAGGCGGGCGCTGAGTCAGGTGAAGTTTTGGCAAAAGACAAAGTCGATGAAGCTTCAGAGCTTGCGCGTGCGAACGCACCTGAAGCAGAAGATATGGACTTCCCAGAGACTACGCCGATGCCTGCTGCTGATACGGCAGAAGGTTTAGAGGGCGGCGCGACAGGTACTGACAATGCGGTAGCAGAGGATGGCGCAGCGACAGATGCGGCAGGAGATATGGCTACTACAAGTGCTGATACAGACGCGGCTACTACTGATAGTGCTGCTGCGACAGATACCGATGCGGCCGCTATGACTACTGATACGACTGAGCCTGCCACAAACTAATAGTATTAAGTAGCAATGATTAAGTAAGCCGCATGCTCATTTCATATAGCGATTCATCATTGCCAGCGATGACTATTGATACGCCAGCTACGATATTTAGGTTTATATTAACAAACTATAGATGAAGGATTAACTATGACTATGCAGCAAAATATAATGAAGAAAAAATCCGTTGCTAAATTGGCGCTCACAAGCCTAAGCCTTAGTGCACTTTTGGCACTGAGCGCTTGTAGTGGCGGCGACAATACAGCGGCTGAAGAGCCAGCTACTACCAATGACACTGAAACGGTGGCTGTAGAACCTGAAGCGCCTGTAACAGAAACGGAAGTCGTCACCCCTGAGCCTGCGGTTGAAGCAGAGCCTACGGAAGTACCTGTCGTAGAGACTGAGCCTGAAGCTGCTGCCGAGCCAGAAGTATTGGCGGCTGATGCTGGTGCTCAGCTGTACGAAAAGCAGTGTAAAGTTTGCCATGAGAATGGTTTGCTTGACGCACCAAAATTTGGTGATAAAGAAGCTTGGGCACCGCATCTTGCCAAAGACATAGAAACGCTACATATGCATTCTGCTAAAGGCTTTAATAAAATGCCTGCGCAAGCGGTTGGAGATGTCACTGAAGCACAAGTTCATGCAGCAGTTGATTATATGGTTGCTGCCGCTCGCTAATATTGCTCATTGAAATTTGCTAGAATGACCGCCATTGTAAGCTAACAGTGGCGGTTTTTTATTAATGCTACAAGGCAAATATAAAGGCATATATAAAGGCACATAAATGAAAGTATTGGGTTTAGAGACCTCTTGCGATGAGACGGGTCTGGCGATTTTTGATAGCGAGCAAATAACGAGCGACAACAAAGGCTTGCTTGGACAAGTGCTGTATTCACAGATAGAGCTGCACGCGCTTTATGGCGGAGTAGTGCCTGAGCTTGCCAGCCGCGACCATATTCGTAAGTTGGTGCCTTTATTTAACGAATTGCTAGAGCAGTGCGATATTACTAAAGATGAGATTGATGCCGTTGCTTATACCAAAGGGCCTGGGCTTATCGGCGCGCTGATGACGGGTGCCTTATTTGGGCGCAGCTTGGCTTATGGCTTGGATGTGCCAGCGATTGGCGTTCACCATATGGAAGGGCACCTCTTAGCGCCTTTGATGGGAGCGAATCCGCCAGCGTTTCCATTTGTCTCCTTACTGGTTTCTGGCGGTCATACTTTGCTGATTGCCGCATACGGTATCGGGCAATATGAAATCCTCGGTGAGTCTATCGATGACGCAGCGGGCGAGTGTTTTGATAAAGCTGCTAAAATGCTTGGTCTGCCATATCCTGGTGGCCCTAATATTGCCAAATTGGCAGAAAATGGCGATCAAAATGCCTATGACTTACCGCGCCCAATGCTACATCGGGGTTTGGATTTTTCCTTTAGCGGTATGAAAACAGCGGTGCATAATCTTATTAAGGACACTGATGGCTCTGACAGCGATCCAAAAGTGCGCGCCGATATTGCGGCAAGCTTTCAACATGCAGTAGTTGATACGCTAGTGAAAAAATGCGTCAAGGCACTGAAACAAGTCGAGATGAGCCGCTTGGTCATCGCGGGTGGCGTCAGCGCCAATAGCCATTTGCGTGAGACATTAGAGCGCGAGCTTGCTAAAATTAATGCCACCGTCCATTACGCACCGCCAGCCTTGTGTACCGATAATGGCGCAATGATTGCTTATGCAGGTTACGAGCGCTTGCAAGCCGGTCAAGCAGATGATTTGGCTGTTAGCTGCGTACCGCGTTGGCCAATGACCGAACTACCTGCACTATTATAAATGCTATAAGCTATCTTATACTTAACCTATCAAACTTTATCTCACTTAAGGATAGCTTATGCAGTGGCTTGCGATTGGACTAGGTGCTGCCATTGGAGCTTGCCTGCGCGGCTGGCTTGCGCGGTTTAATCCGCTGCATAGTTGGATACCACTTGGCACTCTTGGCGCCAATGTATTGGGTGGACTTTTAATAGGATTAGCCTTGGTATGGTTTGAACGTATGGGCAGCGGCTTATCAGATAATGTCAGATTATTTTTAATAACTGGTTTTTTGGGCGGGCTGACGACTTTTAGTACTTTTAGCGCTGAAGTATTTACCTTTATCCATAATGGCAAACTGCTGGCAGGTTTAGGACTTATTGGTTTAAACGTAGGGCTAACCTTATTGGCAACGGCAATTGGGTTTTATTTGTTTAAATTGGTTTTGTAATAATAAAAATGTCGCAATAAAAAAGAGCCATATTAATTTTTAATACGGCTCTTTTTTTAAACAACTTTTTAAAAAAGCACTAGCTATACCGGCTTCACAATCCCTTCTAATAAACTCGCGAACCCTTGCATATAAGCGGTATCTAGGCTTGCGGTGCGCGTTGCTGCATAGAGCTGACAGTAGACGCCTTGACCTAACGGCCGCGAAACCACCCAGCCTTTTTTCTCATATTCCGCAACCACCCAATCAGGCAGTGCCGCCACGCCGCGTTCGCTTGCCACCAATTGAATCAACATCGCCGTTAGCTCGGTGGTACGAATGGCTTTAAAACTGACCTCAGCAGGCGTCATAAAATTGGCAATGATATCGAGGCGCTTAGCTTCTACAGGATAAGCAATCAAGGTTTCAGCAACCAAATCTTTGGCATGAATGAATGGTTGCTCCGCCAAGTCGTGGGTCGGCGACAGTACCAAACGGCTCTCATATTCAAACAACGGCTGATAGCTGATACCTTCTATCGGTAAATTACTAGTGGTAATCAATAAATCGATATCACCTTCCATCAGTAAATGATGCGGCTCAGGCTCAAAACCAGTCGCAAAATCGAGCTCGACATCCGACCATTCGCGGCGATAATGGTTAAGAATCGGCATCAACCAATCAAAGCAACTATGACATTCAGAGGCTAAGCGCAAGCGACCCGCCTGCCCATGAGCCAAGCGCTTTAGGTTTGATTTGGTGCGCGTAACCTGCGGCAGGATGCTATCTGCCAGCGCCAATACCGTTTTGCCTGCTGGGGTAAAAGTCAGTGGACGCGTGCGGCGATTGACCAAGCTAATATCGTAATAATTTTCCAACTCTTTTAACTGATGCGAGACCGCAGAGGCGGTGACATGCAGCTCATCGGCCGCAGCGGCCAATGAGCCGTGGGCTCGCAGCGCAGTTAGCGTATTAAGATGACGAAGCTCTAGCATAAAATAACCTAACCACTGACGTTAAAGAAATAGGAAAATAGGTGTTTAAAATCTTGTAAAATCGTAGGAAATTTTCGTCTATTTTACATTATAAATATTTTTGCCGTAAAAGTTAAAACTAGCGCCGACGCAGCAGTAACTGCGAGATAACCACCAAAATTAACGAAGCGCCGAGTAAAATTGTCCCGATGGCATTAACCTCAGGTTTAAGCCCCACGCGCACCATAGAATAAATACGTAGCGGTAAAATCTCATAGCTAGGGCCAGTGACAAAGGTCGATACCACCACATCATCAAGCGATAAAGTAAAAGCAAGCAACCAACCTGCCATTACTGCTGGGAAAATTACTGGAATCAACACCGTACGCACCATCGTTGATTCGCTAGCGCCCAAATCTCGCGCTGCTTCCATTAAACGCTCATCCAAACTACTTAAACGCGCAAAGACAGTGATAACGACAAACGGCAAGCAAAACGTAATGTGCGCTAGTAATAGCGAGACAAAACCGAGCTGCAGCCCAACTAGTAAAAACAGCGCCAATAGCGATATCGCCAAAACAATCTCAGGCGACATCATTAGCACAAATAATAAACCATTTAGCAGGCCTTTACCGCGAAAATCATAGCGATGTAGCGCAAGCGCAGTCAAGGTGCCGATGATGGTTGACACCGTGGCAGCAACCAAACCCAAGACAATAGAATGCCAAAAAGCATCAAGCATTGCTTGATTATTCAGTAGCGACTCGTACCACTTTAAACTAAAGCCGCCCCAGTTATAGCCAATTTTTGATTTATTAAATGACATTACCACCAAAACGATGATGGGCAGATATAGTAAAGTATAAATCAGACCAAGATAGCCTTTAGCAGCAATATTACCTAATTTGATAGAGCGTTTATTTTTAATTGGAGTACTATTTAGTGAATTACCAGACATTAGGCCACCTCGTTAAAGTCAGTCTTGCCAATACGGCGGCTACTGGCGCGATAAGCGAGTAATAATACTGCCATAGCAAGCGTTAACAGCACACTGGCGGCGGCGCCAAATGGCCAATCACGGGCGTCCAAAAACTGGTTTTTGATAATATTACCGACGAGTAAGTTGCGTGAGCCGCCTAAAATATCGGCAACATAAAACATTCCCATCGCTGGTAATAATACCAACAGCACCCCTGAGATAATCCCCGGTGTCGTTAATGGTAATGCCACGTGCCAAAAGGTTTGGCGCTTTGTAGCGCCCAAATCTTGTGAGGCAAGGAGCATATCATTGCGTAAATCACTAAATACCGCATACAGCGGCAGCACCATAAACGGAAATAACAAATAGGTTAAACCGGCAATGACTGCGCCTTGGGTATATAAAATCTCAATGGGCGCATCGATAATGCCGATGGCTAATAACGATTTATTAATCAAGCCGTTACTGGCAAATAAGAGTTTTAACGCATAGGTGCGCACCAAAGAGTTGGTCCAAAATGGCAATATCAGCATGAGCATCAACAGTGGCTGCCAGCGTTTATTCATTCGAGAAACAAACCAAGCAAAGGGATAGCCAAGTAATAAGCAAATGATTGTGGTGATACCCGCCATCCATAATGAATGCACAAAAACGTCAAAATAAAGCGGGTCAATCATGCGCACGTAGCTATCGAGAGTGACTGGTAAACTAATAAAAGCGGTGCTATCGCGGGTCAAAAAGCTGACGGCAATCACCAGTATATTGGGCAATAGCGCAAAGATGAGCAGCCAACCCCAAATTAGCCACAGCGTTGCTGTCCGAAAAGGGCTTTTATTGCTCAAGTTTTTATGAGTTGATTTTTTATTATCTAAGTTAGGACGGGCCATTAGCTGATATCCTTTTGGTCAGCTAATCGACTAGGGCTATTGTTTATTCCACTATCAATGCCGCTAGCAAGCGTACCCTCTTCTGGCAATACCCATTCCCAGCCATCGACCCATGACACTTTGACGCCTTCATTAAGCTTATAATCAAAACTTGGGTCATCTTCATCAAAGAACTCCGAAGCTTTAATAATATGGCCGTTGGTTAGCTCAATAATCGAGTCTAAGGTACTGCCTTTATAATTACTTTCAATCACCCGCCCAAGTAGGCCACCATGTTCTTTATCACTGGGGTCATAAATGCGCAAATCTTCCGGACGTAGCAATAAATTGACGATATCGCCAACTTGCACGTCATTAGCAAAGTCAGGGCGGCGCAGATTACGTAAAGTCGTCGGCCCCTCTTGCGCTTGTGCTTCGCAAACCTCGACCTCAATACGGCCATTGGTCACGCGCCCATCACGATCGGGCTGCTCAGGATAGACGCCTTTGACTTCCGCTTTAAATAAATTGGTCTCACCGATAAATTTGGCGGTAAATAAATTGGCAGGGGTTTCATAAATCTCAATCGGCGTACCAATTTGTTGAAATCTGCCGTCTTTCATTACCGCAATACGATCCGACATCGACAGCGCTTCTTCTTGATCGTGGGTGACAAAGACAAAGGTAATGCCAAGCTCACGTTGCAGACGTTTAAGCTCAGATTGCATTTGCAGGCGCAATTTATGGTCGAGTGCCGATAAGGGCTCGTCGAGCAATAGCAGTTTAGGACGATTAATCACCGCGCGCGCAATCGCCACCCGCTGCTGCTGACCGCCCGATAAATCTTGTGGTCGGCGATTGGCCAAATGCTCAAGCTGCACCATCGCCAGCATCTCACGTACCCGCGTTTGAATCTCATCTTTTGGTACTTTTTTAAGCTTAAGCCCATAAGCGACGTTTTGCGCCACCGTCATATGCGGAAATAAGGCATATTGCTGGAACACGGTATTGACCGGGCGCTTATCCGCTGGCAAGCCTGCCATTTGCATTCCATCAAGATAAATAGCCCCAGCATTTGGCTGCTCAAAACCCGCAATTAAGCGTAGCAAGGTCGTCTTACCGCAGCCTGATGGCCCAAGCAGGGTAATAAATTCGCCATGCTGAATATCAAGGTTAATATCCTTTAACACTTCGGTTTGATCATAAATTTTTTGAAGACCAGTCAGCTTTAGCAGCACCTTATCAGTAGTGGGCGACGCAGGTGCGTTTTGCGTGGTTAAGTTTGATTCGGTCATAAGGTTGGTTCCTAAAACACCAAATGCGCAGCAGCACTAAAATAGTAGATACTGGCAGCAATTTGCATGTTGTTAAGTCTGGCGGTAAGCGTTGGCTATATATACAATTTGGTTGCTGGGTATTATAACAAACCCTTGTTATAAGTCAGTGCAAGTTCGTTATTGGTTGGTTTAGGTTGTTAAAAAAATAATGAGCTAAATGCTTGGCTGCAAATTTCTTGTCTTGCAATGCTTTGGCTTGCAATGCTGCCATCTTACAATAAAGAATTTTTACCATTTTTTTGCCTTGCTTGCGCTACAATAATTTTGTGTATGCCACATACAAGGATATTTGCAATAGCAAACGGCTAACTTTAAGAGATAAGCTTAAAAGATAAGCATAGCTGAAAACTGTATCTTAAAGTAGAAAACAGAATGCTAGCGCAATTTATAATTTAAACCTTTCGATAAACAAGGACCCCTTATGCCTAACAGTAACCGCCCAAAAACTGGACAAGAAGCACTGGCACTACTCAAAAAAGGAAATGTACGCTACGTAGAAAGTCTGACCAGCACTGACCCTTGCATGCAAAAACGTCCCGAGCTGATCAGCGATCAAGATCCATTAGCGATTATTTTGGGTTGCTCGGACGCCCGCGTCCCGGTTGAGATTGTGTTTGACCAAGGTTTGGGCGATTTGTTTGTCATACGCGTGGCAGGTAATGTGGTTGCGCCATCGCAAATCGGATCGATTGAATTTGCGGCAGAAAAATTTGGCACCAAACTGGTGGTAGTGCTTGGGCATTCGCATTGCGGCGCGGTGACCGCTTGCGTCGATGCGCTGATCAATCCTGAGCAAAACTATTCGCCAAACCTGCAATCAATCGTCGATCGTATTCGCCCGAGTGTTTATAACTTGCATGAGCTGGCAACGGCCAACGGTCAAGACGTCGATGCGGATGAATTGGTCGATCGCTCTATTCGTGCCAATGTGCGCATGTCGGTTAGCCAATTAAAGCATGGTTCGCGCGCCCTAGAAGACTTAACCAGTAGCGGCCAGCTACTCGTCGTTGGTGCTGAATACAATTTAGAGACTGGAAAAGTACGCTTTTTAGATACTTAATAGCTATTTATCATTAAACGTTCGGAATGGTGGATACGATTTGATTTTGCACGTACCCATTATCAATGATTTATAATGGATAAATGACGATTAAAACACTTAGATATCGGAAAGATTATGACGGATTTAACAAATTTAGATGCTAATAAAGACAGTATTGCTCAGCCCGAGAGCAGCGTAAAAGCAGAAGGTGTGCAGCCGATTTCAGCACAGACAGCAGGTTATACTTTTAACCACACCATGCTACGCGTCAAAGACCCAGCCAAATCGTTGGCCTTTTATACGGGTATTTTGGGCATGACGTTACTGGCGGTAAAAAAATTCCCTGCGATGGGGTTTGATTTATATTTCTTGGCCAAGCTTACTGACAGCGAGCGGGAAAATTTGCCAGCGGGCGACGACTTAGAAATTTTCGCCTTCCGTCAGCGCGGTATTTTAGAGCTGACTCATAACTACGGCACCGAAACCCAAGCGGACTTTAGTTACCATGATGGCAATGGCGAACCGCAAGGCTTTGGTCATATCTGCTTTAGTGTGCCAAGTCTTGACGAAGCGGTTGCGTGGTTTGATCAAAACAACGTCGAGTTCAAAAAACGCCCAGAAGATGGCAGCATGAAAAATATCGCCTTTATCAAAGACGTTGATGGTTACTGGATTGAAATCGTCCAAGCGGACTTGATGGGTTAAATAAGTCATTCTTTAACCAATAAAAAAGCCGCTACATTAACAATAGCGGCTTTTTTATGTTTGAAAATGAATACTGGTTAGTCTTTTTTTACTTTAAAGTCGGTATGGCAGGATTTACAGCTGTCACCGACTTGGCCAAGCGCTGGCAAAACTTGATCAACGCTGGTTGCGGTTTGTGCCGCCGCATTTAAGTTAGCAGCGGCTTTTTGGAAGTCATCGGCTTCAGCACGGAAACCGTCAACGTTGCTCCAAACCGCTTCAGTGGCATTACCAACGGCCTCTTGGTTTTCAAAGTGGCTCCAAGGATTGGCAGAGTCTTTTGCTAAAAATGCTGCTTGCTCTTTAAAGACTTCGGCATCAAAGGTATCTGGCGCTTCAGCCATATCACCCATGATACCCATCGCATCGCCCCAGCTTTTCATGCTGTCTTGACGCGCTTTGACGTCAGGGTCGACTGGCGTACTACAAGCTGTTAGACCTAAGGCGGCTGCTATCAACGTTACGCCGACGATAGACTTGAATGATTTATTATTAGAAACCTGTGCCATCTGTATTGCTCCTTTATACGTGGCTAATAAAAAGGTGCCGAAGCACTTGCATGCTCGCCACCTGTTATATTGCTACTATGAATTGAATATTATGTGGTTGTTCTAAATGTTAAAGACAGATAAGTTCTGGTCTTTTACCCTGTAGACTGTGAAACCGACATGGCTTTGAACCTATACCACTTTAAACCCATACTGCTGTTAATTAAACCTCAACAGGCTCAAATAAAGTAGGATAATAAAGTACCTTTTTGTAATGGCATCTTTGTAATGGTATTTTAATCTGCCATGAGTTGTCGCCAAAGTGCATGTTATATGCTAAAAATGACAATAGTCTATCTAACAGTTTAGCGGCTCTTAGACCGATCTTAAATAAAAAACAATAAATAATAAAGGTCAGCAGTAATGCTGACCTTTGTAATATTTTTCTGAAAATTTTTAGAGCGCAAACAGGACCATTTATACAAGAACCAAAACGCTGTCTGCGGCTTATTATGCCAATGACGACTATAAAGTCAACCAATCGCGCGGTTTTAGATAAAAATCAGTCAATTCAAACTCAGGTGTTCCAGAGGCAGGCTCAAAGCGATAGTGCCAGCTGGCAAGCGGCGGCATACTGACTAAGATGGATTCAATGCGCCCATTACTTTGTAGTCCAAATAGGGTGCCACGGTCATAAACAAGGTTATATTCGACGTAGCGTCCGCGGCGATAGAGCTGAAATTCACGTTGTGCTTCGGTATAAGGGGTGTTTTTACGCTGCTCAAAAATTGGCAAAATCCCTTCAAGGTAGCCATTACCGACCGCTTGCATAAACTCAAAGCAAGTCTCAAAATCCCAACCGCGGCTCTCGGTATTGACGTCGTCATAAAACAGGCCGCCGATACCGCGCTGCTCATCACGATGGCGCAGATGGAAGTATTCGTCACACCATTGTTTAAAGTCAGGATAGACGCTGTCGCCAAACGGTGCGCACAGGTCGTGACAAACCTGATGCCAATGTACGCAGTCAGCAAGCACCGGATAAAATGGCGTTAAATCAAAACCGCCACCAAACCACCAAATCGGCTCTTCGCCCTCGGCTTCAGCAACGAATAAACGCACGTTGGCATGACTGGTCGGCACATGAGGGTTTTTAGGATGCACAACCAAAGACACGCCCATCGCTTGTGCTTGACGGCCAGCGATATCAGGATGCCGCGCGGTTGCCGAGGCGGGTAGGTTATGCACATGAATATGGCTAAACATCACGCCTGCTTTTTCAATCACTTCGCCACCTGCGAGCACACAAGAACGACCGCCACCGCCCTCAGCGCGTTCCCAATCGTCAGGTACAAAGGTTGCTGGCTTATCACTGCTGCTGCCGTCGCGCTCTTGCGCTTCTAACGCTTGGCAGATACGCGCTTGCAAATCCACCAAAAACTCACGCACGCGCGTGATGTCATTATGGGTTGGCGTCACGGCAGAACTCGTCTTTGGCAAATTGCCATGATTATCTATATTTGGTATGGTCATATTATTTACTATTTATTAAGGTGTAAGGCGGTATTGAAATCTTTATCAAGCAGATGCCCCATGCGGTCGCGTTTGGTCGCGAGATACTCAGCATTCATATCGTTCACCCCAACCAATAACGGCACGCGCTCAACGACATTGATACCATGTTCAGTTAAATAAGCGACTTTATCGGGATTATTGGTAATCAAGCGCACGCTATCGACGCCAACGTGAGCAAGCATCGGTCCGCACATATCATAAACGCGTGCATCCGCCGGTAAGCCCAACATAAGATTGGCATCTAGGGTATCATGCCCTTGATCTTGCAAGGCATAAGCACGGATTTTATTGGTCAAACCGATACCGCGCCCTTCTTGACGCAAGTATAATATCGCCCCGCAGCCGGTTTCTTGTATCGCCTGCATAGCAGTATTAAGCTGGGGACCACAATCGCATTTTAATGAGCTAAAGGCATCACCCGTCAAGCATTCCGAATGAATACGAATAAGGGGAATGGGCGCTTCTTTTGACGTCTGGCTGTCTTCGATTGATGCCGTGTCCTGCTGATTTAAAACCTCAGTTTGCTTGGCCACAGGTAAACCGACAGTAAGCATCACATGCTCTTGACCGTCTGCATTTTCAAAGATATGAATATCAAACTCGCCGTGACGAGTCGGTAGTTTGGCAGTGGTGATAAATTGATATGACATTAATGTCCTGCATAAGCCGATCATCGTGACGCTAGCGGTCGGTTAAAGTTTTGTAATAATAAAGGTGTGACATAAGCGCTGCTAACTAAAAGAGCATACGAAAGCTGTTTGGTGGAAATACACACAAAGTTCACAGACGGCGCACGATGATTAAAGCGACAATTAAAAATAAATGCTATTATGCCATACTATTTTGACGGATACAGTGACAAGTCTTAGCCCTTGCATTACTATGTCGTCACTGTTGCTCGATATGCGTCCGATATGGATACAAAATCAGCAGGCAGTAGAATGTTTTATATGAGGGCATAGTCTCATTTTAAAATGCTCATAAAATTGAAAGTTCTAAAGTTTGAAAGTATTGTTTTATTTTAAATCGTTATTCACAGCTATTTTAAGCGCTGTATCAATAAACATATAGTCGATGACATTTGTTGATTTATAATGTTCGCACTATTATTAACGCCACTTAGATGCTAGCTAGCATCTAAGGTAGCAACTTGTTAGCAGATTGGTAGGTATCGTACGTTTTATGCAGCAGTCACCTCATTCCCCACAGTCTAAGTCATTATCTGCATCAGCCATTGATTCTGCTGCATCGCTATCGCACCTGCAAAAAACCTATGCAGCCATTCCACGTGAGCGTCCGCATACGCCACTACTTGATACGGTAGACGCCCCGATTGATTTAAAAGCGTTTAGCCAAAGTCAGCTCATTACCTTGGCAGATGAGCTACGGCTTTTTCTGCTTTATTCAGCCGGTCAAAGCGGTGGTCATTTCGGGGCCAATTTAGGCGTCATTGAGTTGACCATTGCCCTGCATTATCTGTTAGATGCGCCGCAAGATCAGATTGTTTGGGACGTCGGTCATCAGGCCTATGCCCATAAAGTGTTGACAGGACGCCGTGAAAAGCTTGGTACTATTCGCGCAAAAGATGGTTTGACCGCTTTTCCAGAACGCGCCGAGTCGGTTTACGACACTTTTGGCGTTGGACATTCATCGACGTCTATTTCGGCGGGTCTTGGCATGAGTCTGGCGCTGCGCTATCAAGGGTGCGCGCAAACGGTTGCCTGTATTATTGGCGACGGCGCGATGACCGGCGGCATGGCATTTGAAGCGATGAACGATGCCGTCCAACAAGATGCGGATTTGCTGGTCATTTTAAACGACAACGATATGTCGATATCGTGCTCGATTGGTGGTTTTTCGCGGCATTTAGCGACCTTGTGGGAGTCAGGCTATCAGGTTGATATCTCTGATGCTGGCGAGCCTATATTATGTAAGCGCCCTGACATGCAAGCCTACGACCGCCGTAAACGTCATAACGAGCTGCGCGATGTGCCGCAATTAGAAGACAATCTATTTAAAGCCATTGGTTTTACTTATTTTGGTCCGTTTGATGGGCATAATATTCCTGAGTTACTGCGCGTACTATCGCTTGCCAAGCAGTTAAAAGGCCCTGTTTTAGTCCATATTTATACCACTAAAGGTAAAGGGTTTGCGCCTGCCGAATTAGATCCAGTCGGCTATCACGCTATCAGTAAATTACCTGCTGAAGATAGCGAGAAGGAAGCAGTAAAAGACAGTTTAACAACCAGCACACCGCTGTTAAAATACTCGCAAGTGTTTGGTCAGTTCTTATGTGATAAAGCTGCTACTGACAAGAAATTGCTTGCCATTACCCCAGCCATGGAAGAAGGCTCGGGCATGATTGAGTTTGCCCGTCAATTTCCCAATCGTTTTTTCGACGTTGCAATCGCTGAACAACACGCGGTAACGTTAGCAGGCGGCATGGCAACCCAAGGTGTCAAGCCAATCGTCGCCATTTATTCGACCTTTTTGCAGCGCGGTTACGATCAGCTGATTCATGATGTGGCGCTACAAAATCTTGATGTGATGTTTGCTATTGATCGCGCCGGTCTGGTCGGTGAAGATGGCGCCACTCACGCAGGCGTATTCGATTTTGCCTTTTTACGCTGCGTGCCAAATATGCTGATTGCCGCGCCAAAAGATGAAAACGAATGCTATCATCTGCTCAATACTTGTTATGAATACCAAGGCTGTACGGCTGTGCGCTATCCACGCGGGGTTGGCGTTGGCGCGACGATTACCCAGCCTGCACAGGTTTTTCCTATTGGTAAAGCAGTGGTAGAGTCGGTATTAGGTCAAGATAACGCACCTAATAAGTTGGCATTATTAGCCTTTGGTACCATGGTTGCGGCAGCTCAGCAAGCGGCAGCAAGCCTGATTAACGATAATATAAAATCAGACTGCCAAGTCCATGTGGTGAATATGCGCTGGGTAAAACCTCTAGATACGCACTTGCTTGACGTCTTAATCGAGCAAGGCGTTACCCATATCGCTACTTTAGAAGAGCATACGATTATGGGCGGTGCGGGCAGTGCAGTAAATGAATATTTACTTAACGAATCAATAGCCTTTAAAAATAGCCGCCCAGCTATTTGTAATATCGGTATTCCTGATCGCTTTATCGCTCATGGTTCACCAGCAGAACAAATGGCTGACTGTGGTCTGGATGTTGCAGGGGTCTTGAGCCAGCTGCAGCAGTTGCTAAAATAAAACCCTATTACTCAAAAAAAATTGCTAAAATAGCGGATTGAAAAATAAAGCATTTTTGCTTAAACCTCGCCTACTTGCCGTAGGTGTGAATTATTTGACAACTTGGGCGGCACTACTGCTGGCAATCATTTATTTGGTTCGCTAGGCGGCGATGGTTTTCATGAGTTATTAATCCGATTTAATTTTAAGCGGCTTTTATTTTTCGTACATTTTATCAGTCCCATCTTTTAAGTAGTATTCATTCATCAAGCAAATAGGTTATTTATGGAACCCATGGTCGTTATCGCAGCGCGTGCTGCTGAAAAAGTTGGTAAAGAGATTTTATATGCGCATCAAAACCGCCACAAAATCGAGCTAGATATTGAGTCAAAAGGGCTTGATGGTTTAGTGACCCGCATTGATCGTTTCAGCGAAGAGCTGACGATTGAGACGCTAAAAGCCAGCTATCCAAATCACTCATTCTTGGGTGAAGAATTTGGTATGCAAGAAGGTCGCGGCGAAGATGCGGATTGGTGCTGGATTATTGATCCGCTAGATGGCACTAAAAACTTCGTCCATGGCGTACCGCAGTTTTGTGTCTCTATCGCCGTGCAGCATAAAGGCGTGACCCAACACGGTGTCATCTATGACCCTGTGCGTGATGAGATGTTCTCTGCCAGCCGTGGGAAGGGCGCGCGCTTGAACAATCGCCGTATGCAAGTGAGCGAACGTAAAACCATCGACGGCGGTTTATTTACCACTGGTCATCCGCTTGAGCGTAAACGAAATGGTGAAGTCATCTCTTATGCCAAACAGCATTTTGAAAGCTTACAAAAAATCTCTGAAGCGGGTGGTCAAATTCGCCGTTTAGGCTCAGCAGCGCTAGATTTATGCTATGTAGCAGCTGGTCGATTTGACGGTTATTTTGAGATGTCCATCAAGCCTTGGGATATTGCCGCTGGTGAGCTTATCGTGACCGAAGCACGCGGCGTCGTCGTTGACCATACAGGCGCGCACAACTCAATGACCTCAGGCTCTATCTTTGCTTGTAACGTCAAATTACTAAAACCGTTAATGCAAGTCGTTGTCCCAACCTGGGGCGATATTTTGTAGTGTTGATTTATTAAAGATTTAGAAAATTAATATTGAAAAAGCTGGTTCCATTATGGCGCCAGCTTTTTTGTTTTACCATTTTCTTTGTCCCTACTTTTATCTGTAACCGTGATACCTTGGAACTCAAGCTCTTTACTGGTGCGCTCTAATAGTTGCAGCTCCTCTTCTATGAGTACAAGCATGTCTTGTACGTGTGGTAAAGCTTTACTGCAAGCGGTAATGCCAAATTCAATCTTGTCCAAATAGCTGGCGAGAGTGATATTCATCGCTTGTCCATTAAATACAATCGATGCCGGATACAAAGACTGCAGGCGCGCGCCATTCCAATACAGCGGTTTTTCTGAACCGGGTACATTTGAGATAATCAGGTTAAAGGCTTGTTTTTTCGGAAACAGCCCAGTTGCTAAATTGATGCCCTCCCAAGCGTAGGAGATGACACTGTAATTGATAACCTGCGCTTGATTCATACGGCGAAAGCGGCGTTTGCCGTTATTCATACTGCGATGAATCAGCTCGATGCGGCTAAGTGGATCGTCTAAATGCGTGCCCAAATTGGCAAGGACAAAGGATAACTGGTTGCCCGCCACGCTATTATCAGTACGTAATGACATGGGCACAAAAGCAATCAAAGGCTTACTTGGTAGCGCGTCCATCGACAGGAGATAACGGCGAATAGCACCAGCACAAACGGCAAGCACCACATCGTTTTTACTGATGTTTAAGCGCTCAGCTATGTCGTTAAAACGCTGTATCTCATAGGACTGCGCGGCGATGCGCCGCGAGGCTGAAATGCGTTTATTAAGCACACTCATCGGCGCGGCAAAGGTACTGACATAACTGTCATCACCGAAGTTTTTTAAGTTATCGAGCAATTCTGTAAATACTGGTTTGATGGTCGATATTTGCTCTTTGATAATGCGCCGTGCTGAGCGCTCTTTTGGCAAAATAGCATCGACCTGGTTGCGATGTCGCGCCATTAACGACCAAATCGGTAGCGTAACCGGTTCGGTTGGCGATTGCGATAAAGATTTTTTGACCAGTCGCATGGCAGCGATGCCATCAACGAGCGAATGATGAATTTTAAAATATAAGGCAAAGCGTTCAGGTGCTCCTTCGCTTTCTGGCTCAATTCCTTCAATAACATGGCATTCCCATAGCGGCATCGCCCGATCTAACAAGCGACCGTGCTCTCTTGAGACATACATCAAAAGCTCGCGTACACGTGCAGGCTGTGGTAGTGCCACATGATGCAAGTGATGCTCAACATCAAAGTGCTTGTCTTTTTTCCAAAATATCAAATGCTCAAGCACTTGGTTAAAAGGAAAGGTCGGCGGCACCTCAGAGTGTTGCATTTGTTTGACCAATTGACAAACAAAACTGCTGTCCGCGTTTTCTGGCAACTCAAATAAAAATAGCCCCCCAACATGCATGGGTTGTTTACGCGACTCAAGAAGTAAGAACAACTGGTCGACCGCTGTGAGAAGTCGCATAATAAATCCTTTTATGACGATGAATGAAAAATGGCAATAAACTCAATAAGTATTCAGTTAAACAAAGGTAAAGTATAGTAAAGCTAAAAACTACTGAAAAAAGTATCCAGTCTGCGGCGAGCTAGCAGCGGCCATTTTGCGCATCGGCATACGACCTGCTAAGAACGCCTGACGCCCTGCCCATATAGCATGTTTCATGGCCTGCGCCATCAGCACGGGATTTTGTGCATGAGCAATCGCTGAGTTCATCAGCACACCATCACAGCCAAGCTCCATGGCAATCGCGGCATCAGAAGCGGTACCGACGCCAGCATCAACCAAGACGGGTACATTGGCATTTTCAATAATAAGGCTTAAGGTATGGCGATTGAGCAAACCTAAACCTGAGCCAATCAAGCTACCAAGCGGCATAATTGCCACACAGCCCATGCTTTCCAATTCTTGAGCGACAATAGGGTCGTCAGAGGTATAAACCATGACTTCAAAGCCATCATCGATTAGCACTTTTGCGGCTTTTAAGGTTTCCATCACATTTGGATAAAGGGTTTTTTCATCGCCCAAAACTTCTAGCTTCACCAGATTATGCCCGCCTAATAGCTCGCGAGCAAGCTTACACGTTCGAATCGCGGTTTCGGCATCAAAACAGCCTGCGGTATTGGGTAAGATGGTATATTTATCCGGTGAAATCACATCCAATAAATTTGGCTCATTGCTATTTTGACCAATATTGGTGCGGCGAATGGCAACGGTGACAATCTCAGCTTCTGATGCGCCAATTGCCGCGCCCGTTTCAGCCATATCTTTATATTTACCAGTACCGACCAACAATCGAGAAGAGAATGTACGACTGCCAACGGTAAAAGTATCCTGTGATAAGTTATCTTTTAACGATGTATCTTGTGAAAATGATTGAGCGTTGGCAGGAGTATTTGCGGCTTGTGACATAAGGATAATCCTAATAGCGGGCGAACGAAGGTGACTAACGAGGTTATTAAGTCTGTTACTGTGTTTAATGAGAGTTTTTACTAAATAGTAGTAGAGGCAAAACGTAAATAGGCGTTATGTGGCCAAAGGCTTGCGATGTTAAATACTGATAATATAATTGCTTTAAAAGCAAAGTCATAAATCCAAACAAAGCCTTGCTACTTGTATAAAACAAAATGTTATTATAACAAACTCATGCGCGCTTACTGACAATCTTTACCCAGTTTAACGATTTAGGCAGGCGGCTTTACACAGCCAAATTAGCAGTATTTTTTAGCATGTATGAGGTCATATTTTTTTAGCTATCTTCAAAGTTATTTTATAAGTTCTTTTTTTAAATTAATCACTCACTAGGTCGTCTTTATGCTGCAGCTGCCGTACAGTTTTGCAAAACGCCATCAAATTTTGGCCATTCTTGCTATTGATCCTGAGTTGCCGCCGACCTTGGTGTTGACCAAAACTACGCCACTGTCCGCCATTAATGAAGCGGTGCGCTTTTTACAGCAGCAAGGCGTACGCGGTGTGCCAAATTATGAAAGTATCAGCGCCGATGACTTCGAAAAACGCATGAATGCCGCTTATGCTGGTAATACGGGCGAGTCGCAGCATATTGCCGCTGGGCTTGAAGACCATCCTGACCTTGATAGTTTGGCAGATAGCGTTCCTGAAACCGAAGACTTGATGGATCAGCAGGACGATGCGCCCATTATTCGGCTGATTAACGCGCTGTTGTCTGAAGCAATTCGTCTAAACGCTTCCGATATTCATATTGAAACTTTTGAAAAACGCTTAGTGGTACGCTTTCGTGTCGATGGTGAGCTCAAAGAAATCATCACGCCAAAACGCCAATTGGCGCCGTTACTGGTCTCGCGTATCAAAGTCATGGCAAAACTAGATATTGCCGAAAAGCGCGTGCCGCAAGATGGTCGTATTAGTTTAAGACTGGCAGGGCGTGAGGTCGATGTGCGGGTATCAACACTGCCATCAAGCTTTGGTGAGCGGGTAGTGATGCGCTTGCTCGATAAACAAGCAGGTCGTCTCAATATGACTTATCTCGGACTTTCTGATAATGACTACACCGAGCTTAAGCGTTTAATCCATCGTCCGCATGGCATTATTTTGGTAACTGGACCGACAGGTTCTGGCAAAACCACCACGCTATATTCGGCATTGACCGATTTGAACGACCAAACCCGCAATATTTTGACTGCTGAAGATCCGATTGAATTTCAGCTCGATGGTATTGGGCAAACGCAGGTGAATAATAAAGTCGATATGACCTTTGCTAAGAGCCTGCGTGCCATGTTGCGACAAGATCCAGATGTGGTGATGGTAGGTGAGATTCGCGATTTAGAAACCGCCGAAATCGCCGTGCAAGCGTCTTTGACAGGGCATTTGGTATTATCAACGCTACATACCAATACCGCCATTGGTGCGGTCACGCGTTTGCAGGATATGGGCGTAGAGCCATTTTTATTATCGTCATCGCTGATTGGTGTCGTCGCTCAGCGCTTGGTACGGACGTTATGCACCCATTGTCATGGCTGGCAGGCTGCTGATAGCGAGCAGGCCAAATTATTTACTGAAATTGGTATAGCGTTGAATGCTAAAAATGCGGCTACTGAAAAATTAACAGAGAATATTATTAATTTGCCGAAACCAGTGGGCTGTGATAAATGTAATAATTCAGGCTTTAAAGGGCGGACGGCGATATATGAAGTGGTACCGATTGACGATAACTTGCGCCGGATGATTCATAGTAATACTGCCGAGTACGAGCTAGAAGAATACGCCCGTCAGCAGACGCCATCGATACGTGCTGATGGACTACGCAAAGTGATAGAAGGACAGACGACTTTAGAAGAAGTGCTGCGGGTAACCAAAGAAAGCACCCTCACTGATGATGCTATTATTGTATAAAAAAACGATGGTATAAAGAAAAACGGTTATTGAGTCAAAAGTCAGCGCAATTGGCTCAACAACCGCTAATCAAAAAGTTAGTTTGGCTTATTCTTAATAGTACTGCTATTTTGCGGCGATACACTCAACTTCAACGCTTGCGCCCGCTGCCAGTTCAGCAACGCCAAAGGCTGAGCGTACCGGATAAGGCTTAGCCAACTCTGCTTTATAGACTTTATTAAAGTCATCAAAGTCGTCCATATCGGTCAGCATCGCCATACATTTGACGATGTCTGATTTTTGGTAGCCGTACTTTAACAAGGTTTCATTGATATTATCGAGCGCTTGCTTGGCTTCGGCTTTGACGCCGCCTTTGACCAATTTACCGTCTTTAAAACCAATCTGTCCTGACATATATAACGTATCGCCGACCCGTACCGCTTCTGAAAAAGGATAATTGCCGCCATCACCGAGAAATACTGGGCTAGATTTGGTAATGGCTGCGTTATTGGTCGCTGGCGCGGCATTGGCCGTAACCACAAAGCCTAAGCCTAACGAGCAAGCGCTAATCAGCACTACTTTAGATAAATGAGTCGTCAGTTTATTGATATATCTAGACATACTTGTCTCCTTGTTATTGTAATGTTTTCTAAATCCATTTTTTGATAGCTGTTTACTTTCTAACAAATTGAAATTAATTGCTCTCGAGTTCTTGCGTTGAGTGATTGCTGCTTGCTTCACTCTCGTTTTTCTCAGACTTAGATTGCTCATCTTTGGTTTTTTCATTGTCATTTTGCTTGTTTTCTAGCGCTTTAGCCGCTTTACCTTGACGACGTGCTTCTAATTCAGATTTGGGTATCCAAGCCCAAGTCATCTCAACGACGATTGGGTCACGGTCGCTATCCGACTCGCGGTCATGAATCACGCACGGTATGACCATCTCACCTTTTGGCGTATTTAAAATATCCAAACGCTGCTCGTCAGATAATGATGCCACCGCGGCGATTTGACCTTTTTTGATCGGGCGATAAAAATTCACCGAGTAAGATTTAATCAATAATACGCGGTCAGACGGTAGGTTTAAACCCAAAATAAACCCTGTTGCGGTTTCAGCAAGTAAGGTAATAGCAACGGCATGGACGGAGCCAATATGGTTTTGCACCGCTTTGGTGTTATTTAAACTGACCACCACTTGATTGGGATCGACGTTTTCATAATAAATACCTGTTGTGCCCACGTACGGCACCACTTTACCAAAGGCTTTTGATAAAATGCTGGCGCGCGCGCCCGCAGGTAGAAACTTGGTGACAGATAGCAGCTTGGTAAATTGGTTGCTGATGGGTTTTAATGTGCTATTGGGTTGTTCGACTGGCACTTTGGTGTTGTCAGAAACCTTGGCTGGCAGTTTGTTGCTCAGTTTACTAGGGAATTTTTTTAATAATCCTGACATACAACATTCCTTAATTTGAAGTGGGATTTACGATATTTGCTACTGATGCTTTGCTAATGATGCTTTGTTACTGGGATAAAAATATTGTGATGATGGATAAGTTAGCGAATTCTTTTATCTTAGCAACTATTTTAGTTATGGTACATTAAGTGCCGTATCGCTACTATTATTAACATGAACTGCCGCGCTTTTGACTTCCTCTCCTCACTAAACAGACGGGATTCCTACAGCTAGACGGTCAAGCCCGACCGCGAGGATGTTCTTTGCGGCATTGACATCTCGGTCATGCCATGTGCTACACTCAGCACAAGTCCATCCTCTGATTCCAAGCCCTGCTCTACCTTTCGGACTACTATCGCTTATTTTGCGACAGCATGAGCAGATCTGGGTAGTGTAACTCTCATTTACCATCTCAAGATGACAACCTGCATGCTTACACTTATATTCCAGTTGTCTTTTAATCTCAAACCATCCTGCATCGTATATAGATTTAGTTAGTTTGGTTTTCTTATTGGTAAATGAATGTGATTTAATATCTCCAACCACAATCAATGCATTATTTTGTACAAGATTGGGGGTGAATTTATGGATGATGTCTTGCCTTGTATTTTTAATCTTGGCATGAATTGCCTTAGCACGTTTTTTGTTTTTAGCACGTTGAGCAATAGCTAACTTTTCAGCATATTTAAGCGTTTGTTTGATCTGTAATTTGTCGCCAGTTGATGTAGTAGCAGCCTCTTTTAAGCCTAAGTCAATACCGACACTGCCTTTACCGCTTATTTGTTTTGGGTAGTCTTTAACAGTAATACAAGCATACCAGCGATTACGGCGGTCTTGTACTATCTCAAGGGTGTTAATTTGATATAGGCTCAGATTATAGCTATCCCACACATCAATGATTAGCTTTTGACCTTTAGACAAAGATAGCCTAATAGTACTTTTAAGCACTTTCTTTCCAGTCTGTCTTGTGTTTAAGTGCTTAATAGCAGACTTCTTAAAAGGTATCCAGCCAAGTGATTTACGTTTAGCATTAGGACGGCTGGTACGCCAGTTAAGTTTGGCTTTTTTAAACTGTCTACGAGATTTAGCATGAGTTTCATTGATGGCTTGTAGGGTTTGACTATGTAGGCCTAGACAATCGCCACTACCTTTGGTGTATTCACTTAAGTCGTAAGCATTAAAAAACTTACCTGTGCGTTTTATATGCTCAAAACTTAACGCATTCACATAGTTCCACACATAATTGACTGAACCGCTTAGGCGATTAAGCTCTGTTATGTGCTTGTCTTTGATGCGTAGTTTGAGTGTTTTCATTACTCTAGTGTGGCAAAAGTATGGCAAACTAGCAAGTCTTTAAGGTCGATTTGCGACAAGCGATGTCGCCTTATATACCTGCTCTAAACCGCAGTATTTTATAGTGACTGACAATAAAATATGACTAACGTAACGATATCTTAGAGGGCAGAAATATCGATGCCGATTGTGATATCGCTTATTGCCTGCTCGGTCGCTTAATTTTAGCGAGCCACGTTATAATAGTCAGGTTTTAACACAGCTAAACTATTTTGCCGTGTTTGTCTCATGTTCGACAATGCCATGCTAGATAAGGTCATGCCAAATATGTCTCCTTCTAAACCGACCAATATCATCTATACGGGCGTTGCTGGTACAGGTAAAACCTATCGCTTGCTCCAAATCGCACAGCAATATACTGACTACTTACCAAAGATAAATGACAAAGAGTTATTAGGTCAGCTTTTGCAGCGGTTAAGTTGGCGTGACGTGGTTTGCTTAATATTTTTAGATTTTAAGTCGAAAAAACAAGACTTGGTCAAGGTGCCCGAAATTGTCAATCATGAGTTTTTTGTCAATAAAGCGGTGCAAAATGCGCGTGATAAAAACTTAAGCAATACCGCTTGGTCTGTGCTACAAATGCATACGCCTAGCAGCTCGCAAACGGTGAGTTATAAAAATCGAGCCAGCCAAGCCTATTTTGATAAAGACCATAGCGGTGCATGGTATTTACTGCCAGAAAGCATGGACTTGTTAAGTGACTTAGCGCAGCAATTAACGGAATTTCAGCAGGCGCAGCGCGAGAATAACAGCCAAAATCAAGAGTTCCGCCAGCAGCGCTTTAGTATGGTTAGCTTTCATCAAGCCTATGGTTATGAGGAATTTGTCGAAGGTATCCGCCCGGTGATGGCGTCGTCCGATCATACAAAAAACAGCTCATCTCAAATGAGTTATAGCGTGCAAGATGGCGCGTTTTTGAAATTATGTAAACGCGCTGCTAATGATCCCGAGCAGCGTTATGCGATGCTGATTGATGAGATTAATCGCGCTAACGTATCACGCGTCTTTGGCGAGCTATTAAGTTTGATTGAACCCGATAAACGCTCTGGCATGGCAAATGCGATGACGGTTAATTTGGCGTATTCAGGGCGAACCTTTAGCGTGCCTGCCAACGTTGATATTTATGCCACCATGAACACCCAAGACCACTCACTAGCGCCGCTTGATATGGCGTTACGACGGCGTTTTCGCTTTATTGATTGTCCGCCGCAGCCGGAATTATTACCTGTTATTTATCTCAATCAAGACTTAGAAGCTGATAATACAGAAGCGTTTAAGTCAGAAGAAACGATAGATTTGGCGAAAATCTTAACCGGTTTAAATAACCGCATCACGCAAACCCTTGGTGCAGAGGCACAATTAGGCCATGCGTTTTTATGGTCAGTAGACAGTCTTGAGCACTTGCAAACGGCTCTTATTGAACAAATCATACCGCAATTGGCGCAAGCCGCGGGTGGGCAAGTCACTGTTTTGCAATATATCTTTCAAGATGAGCAGCAGCCGCTAAGTGCGCAGTTTATACAAGATAGCCAAGCACTCATTGATAATGCCAATAACTTAGCCAGTCCTAATAATTCAACCCCAATGTTTGCCGACCAGCAGTCTTTTTTCGGGCAGACTATGAGTAGTGGCAGTTATAAAATTAATACAGATTTACTAGATAACAGCGCTGAGTTTACAAAGCCGTTTGTCTATCAGCGTTTATATGAACAAGGTATTAGCTTGTGATGAGTAGAATATTACAGTCTGAGGGCAAAGCGGTAGGTAGCCACATTAATCATAACGTGAATAGTGCTGATAGTCATAGTGCGAGTATTGCTAATAACGTCAACGCGGCTGCACTTAACGCTAATGTTATTACGGTGTTTGAGCATCAACGTTTAACGGCCCATGATTTTGCGCAGGTAGCGGACTTTCACTGGTTAATGGCGCAAGAATTTAGCGTTTTTAGTATTAAACGCCAGCAAGGACAATGGCAACTCAATGTTAGCCATTATATTGGTGTGATTTTATTGCCAAGTGGTATGTCACTTGAGATATTGCCTAAGTTAATGGCAAAAAAGTCTATCAAGCATAATCAGCAGACACCATTCCAGCAATACAAATCCGACGCTATCAACCAGACACGGCAATGGGTACAGGATATGCTAGCGGACTTAACCAATGGCAACCATTCCCAAAGTAAGCTGCCCAATACAAAAAACTTTGGCCAAGTTAGTTCTCAGCTAACAGCGCTGCCGACGACTAAAGTAATGCCATTATCTGACTGGCTGCTTGCGCAGTTTTTGCAGCGTTTGGCGCATTATCAACCGACTAAGCATTATCAAGCGCAAATTCATAACCAAGCAGCGCTACAAGGTCGCTTGCTGATTAAAGAGCAATTACGCCATAACAGCATGCATCCGCATAAGTTTGTCTGTGAAAGCAGTGTGCTGAGCCAAGAGATGCTGTGTAATCGCTTGATTAAAAGCGCGCTGGTCTTACTAGATCCGCTATCTTCCGCATCAATGCTATTGCCCTCATCGCAGCAGTGGCGACAAGTAGCAGTGTTAAGTCGTTATGAGCTACAGCGGCTTGAATCTTTTTATCAACAAGCAAAGCGGCAGTTAGGACGACAGCCTTTATTTCGGCAGCAGTTACAAGTGGCGCAGCAGTTAGTAGATTTGGCTTATTGGCTATTGCAGCAATCTGACGCTCATACGGGCAGTGGTGTTAATTCACATGCGTTAGCCAATCATAAATTCTCTCAACCGCGCTTATGCTTGTTGATTGATATGAATCAAGCGTTTGAGCAATGGGCAAGTCTGCGCATAGCGGCCCAGTTTCAGCAAATTGATTTGGCTTATAAGCCTTTGTTTCAAGCACAGCGAGTGTGGCTACATGATGCAAAAGGGCGGGCGTGTTTGTCCATTCGACCTGATTTATTGATTTATAAAAGCGCTCATGTGCAGACTGGCTCTCATCTCAAAGCGCTGGATGAGGATGACGTAAAATCAGAAAAACATACCTCTGCTTGCTCACCGCAATCAGGCAATTATAGCCATGTGATTGATATTAAATGGAAGCATTTACCGCATGCAGGGGCAATTAGTGCGGGCGACGCCTATCAGTTGAGCAGTTACGCGCAGGCTTATCATGCCGAGCAGGGCTGGCTGGTTTATCCGGTACAGGACGATAGTAGACAACCAATCTTGCTTAAGCAACAAGCTTATAATGATGCAGACAATGATAAAAGACACGAAAAGTCCGTAAAACATACCAAATTATGGCTAATACCCTTTAATGTGCTGACCGGAAAAGTAAACGGTGGCTTGCTTCCAGATTTGAATGTAGTATAATAAGCGCTGTTGGCAATGTAGTATTAAGATTGGTAAAAACCAACGTTGCGACACCGCCATTTTTATAAAAATGGCGTATTTTTGAAAGAATTGAACGATTCTTTAAAATAATCAAAAATAGGTGTTGACACAATCGGCTTTACCCCTTAATATGTGCACCTCGATAGCGAGGAACATTAACAAGTTGGCAGTATTACTGATAACGAGTTAAACAACAAGCTATCGAGATAATAGAGAATTTCGGAGTGTGGCGCAGTTTGGTAGCGCATCTGGTTTGGGACCAGAGGGTCGTAGGTTCGAATCCTATCACTCCGACCATCTATTTCAAGAGCCTTACAGGCTTTTTTTTATGTATGATGATATTGTTTTTGTGTTAGATATTTCTGATATGAGAAACAATCAAAATATGTAAAAGTCCTCTAAGAGCGCCTGTAGCTCAGCTGGATAGAGCATCTCCCTTCTAAGGAGGTGGCCGCAGGTTCGAATCCTGCCAGGCGCGCCATTTAGCCTGTCAATCTTGCCTTATCAGGTAATAGTTATGGCGGTTGTAGCTCAGTTGGTAGAGCCCCGGGTTGTGATCTCGGTTGTCGTGGGTTCGAGTCCCATCAGTCGCCCCATATTTTGTTCTGCATTACCCTTCTTATTTAATTAAAAAATCTTTTTTAAATCATTCTATGTGCCTTTATTGGCATTTTTTTGTGCCTGTTTGTTTAATATTTATGCATGTTTTCTAAATTATGATGCTAAGCAAACTATTCTGCTGTTTTAATTCTTATCAGTTATAAACTTCCTAGGCCCTTGATTATCTAAGCGCCTGCTAGCCTTTTTTCGCTTTTTTTCTTATGATAGATAGGCTCGCGAATGTTCTATCCTTTGTTAAGTCTTGTTCAATTAAGCCATCACATTAAATTATTTACTCGATATTCTTATTCAAATTTTTGCTTTGATTTTATCCAAAATAAAATGCCTATCAAATAAAAATAAAATTTTTTGCCCCATTATTTTAAAAGATTTTGCAGTAACAAGTGCTTTGTTTCTATTTTTTAAATTTACTATATTAATTACCACTGATTGAGGAAGTGATGGATGGACGCACTAAGCGTATTGCTACAAAATGTACATTTATTCGAAACGAAGTATTATCGATTGAATGTGACGGGCAATTGGTCTTATTCACTCACTAGGCAAGATACGATTTTATTTTATTTGGTGATGTCGGGTGGTTTTTGTATCGACGTCGGCAATGGCCCACGAGAAACGCGCGCTGGCGATATGATTATGATCCCAAGCGCGCATCAGCATGTGAGTTATGCGCTAAATTATCATAGTGATGAGGCGCAGCCGTTAGATGAGTTATTGACGAGCTGTAAAGAGCATACGCTGGATTTAAAGGGTGATGGTGATTCTGAGGCGTCATTGATATTAATCGAGTGTAAGTATGATAAGGCGATGATTCGGCCTTTATTGTCCGTACTGCCATCGATTCTGCCAGAAGTTAATGATGAAGATGATGGCCGGTTTGAGGTGATTGATGTCGAGATTAGGCTATTGACGCTAGAGGCTGAGCACGAGCGCATGGGTAAAACCGCGGTGATCAATCATTGGGCAAGTATTATGATGATTGAATGCTTGCGGGTATATATTGAAAGTCTGCCTGAAGCTACTGAGAATTGGCTAAAAGCGATGAAGGATCCGTTTTTGACCAAAGCGCTGGTTGCAATGCATGAGATGCCAAGCGAAAATTGGACGATTAATAAGCTTGCTGAGGTAGCAGGCATGTCGCGCTCAAGCTTTGCTCAGCGCTTTAAAGAGGTCGTTGGTATACCGCCGTTGACCTATTTAATGGATTATCGCTTACGCTTGGCTGCTCGTTATTTGCGTTTGCAGCAAAACAGTATCAGCCGTATCAGCGGTTTGGTCGGTTACGCGTCGGATTCAACCTTTAGCCAAGCGTTTAAGCGTGTTTACGGCATCTCACCTAAAGCTTATCGGCAGCAATATCAACAACAAACGCTCTCTTAATTAACTGTTAATTGCTATACCTTTTTTAAAAGCGCTCAGGCTATTTATTGGCTTTAGCGCTTTTTTGCTCGATGCTCATTATTAATTAAAACTCCCGCTTTTTAGCATAACTATTGCTTACCATTACCTTTATCACTGATTTCGATACTGAGTATTTCGGCGATGGCTAGCTGACAATGCACTTAGGTTAAGGTACTATAGAGTCATGTTTTGCCCAAGCTTCATAGCGAGGTTTTAGCGCATTTTATGGCCCTGTCTGCTGGCCGCTATCGGTAAGTAGTTGGTTATAAGTGCTGATAGACTACTTATTTAAGATAACTTGGGCAAAGTTTATTTTTGTAGCTAATGGTATTTTATGACTGAACCAACCGCTAAGCCAACCGTGACTTCAAATAGCCAGCGTACTACTGCGTCCGCTGCTTCGACAGCCAACGCTAATAAAAAAGACGTGAAAAGTAAGGCAAAAAATAAAGCGCGTACGGCAAAAAACAAACAAAAAAGCAATATTACGCCTGCGCTTGATAAAGCGGCGCTGCTCGCGTTATTTACCTTGCCAGACGCTGAATCAAATACTGAATCAAATGTTGAATTAGGCACTGAGCAAGTAAGCTTAGATTTTCCTAGCAGCAGTGAGTCGAACAGTAGCGAAACCAATATCGCAGCGCAGCGGTTAGCACTTTATCGTCGTCAGCATGAGCGTACGCGTCAGCTTTATATGGCGTCTGCCGCTACTCGTCCTACGTATCTGGTGCAAACGCTAAAAACGCAGTTTGCAGAATATCGGCAATATTTACTGGCGCAGCAGCTTGATAAACGTGGTCTGATGGATACCGATGGGCTAGAGCGTTTATGGCAACAACTGCACGTGGTCGATGATATTATCGAAGATATCGTGCGTCATATGCCCGCGCAGCAGCCCGCCGGTTGGCAGCTGACGACGCAAGATGGCCGCAATCCCCTGCGTTTCCCTACGGTTGGTAAGCTCAAACACGATAAACCTATCGTAGATCAAGGCAGCTTAAACAGTTATGTGCTTGGTCATTTTGGCGTCAGTAGTTTTACCTATGACCGCGCTTATTATATTGGTCATGTGGTTGGGTACTTATTTAGCTGCTATTTTTGTGCCCATCTGTCTATCAGCTATGGGGTTACCGCCCTTGCTCCGCAGGTCGTGAGTGACTACGAATACGCCAGTCTTGAAACGCCGCATATGGTGAGATTGCTACAAGGCTTAGATGGTTATTGCAAAAAACGTGTGTATCAGCTGGCGGTCATTTGCGCGCGCCTTAGCGTCTTTGCCAGTGATAAGCGCATCGAGCGCATGCTGATTGCTGAGGTCAATGACTTTGATAAAAAATTGCAACAACAGCATCTAGATGTTTTATTATTACAAGGCTTAATGCCAGATAGTAGTGATTCTACGCCGCTTTTTTAAGATATTTATTTTTTAAAATCTATTGTAAAACTTCTGTTTAACAGTATTTCAAATTGCTTACCTTAGGATATTTGCCGCTATGCCCGCTTATCATTATAAAGCGTTAGATGACCATGGCAGTGTCCAAAAAGGCTTAATCGAGGGCGATTCTGCGCGCCAAGTACGCCAGCAGCTGCGTGACAAACAATGGACGCCCGTTGAAGTCACCGCCGTCAATGACAGACAAAGTCAACACAAAAGCCGCTATAAGAAACCCTCTGCTTACGAGTTGGCGTTGCTGACGCGTCAATTATCGGTCTTACTTGCCGCCGGCATTCCTTTGGAGGAAACGCTCGCTGCCGTCGCCAAACAATCGCCAAAAACCCATATCAAATCATTGATGCTTGCCGTGCGCTCGCACGTGTTAGAAGGTTTGAGCCTCGCACGCGCCCTGCAACAAGCCGCCAGTTTTCCGCCGCTGTATATTGCCACCATTGCGGCAGGGGAAAAATCTGGTCATTTAGATTTAATCCTTAATCAATTGGCAGATTACACCGAAAACCGTTTTGCCCTACAAAAGAAAATCCAAGGGGCGATGGTTTATCCGATTGTATTAATGGTAATGGCAGTCGGGGTCATTATGGGCTTGATGAGCTTTGTGGTGCCCAAAATTGTCAAAGTTTTTGAGCAATCTGAGCAAGCGCTGCCCTTAATTACCCAAGTGGTTCTGAGTTTATCAAATCTTATCACCCAGTGGTGGTGGTTAATGCTGCTGGTCTTGGCAGGGGCGGCGTTTTTGTTCTATCGCTTTGCCCAAACCCAAGCAGGCAAATTAGCCATAGACAGTACTGTGCTTAAATTGCCGATATTGGCTAGGTTGTCAAAAGGACTTAATGCGGCGCGTTTTGCCAGTACGCTTGCAATATTGGTACGCTCAGGGGTGCCGCTGATTGAAGCGCTGCATATAGGGGCGGCGGTGACGACCAATTTACACATTCAAAAAACCATTATCATCGCAGCCGATAGGGTCACAGAAGGCTCAAGCTTGTCGAGTCAATTAGAAAAATCCACTTATTTTCCGCCAATGATGGTGCAAATGATTAAAAGTGGGGAGAATTCAGGCGAGCTTGAAAACATGCTCAGCCGCGCCGCTACTATGCAAGAAGCGGAAGCGACAAATTTTATCAGCACCTTGTTATCGTTACTTGAGCCTTTGATGTTGGTATTAATGGGCGTGGTGGTCATGATTATCGTGATGGCGGTGATGCTGCCGATCGTGAATATGAATGATTTGGCAGGTTAGTACGCGCTTAAACCTTTTTAAAATCCCGCCATCTCGCTCAAATTCCATTATCACTATCTTACTAAAACTTCCGTTAACTTTCTTAAGAATTGCTTACTGTTGTAGATTGTTGACCGTGGCACGTTTTTACTAGAGCGAAACCGAGCTGCAAGCTATAGTAAGTGCTAGTCAAAAGTTCTGCTGATGCAGCGCTGGATAAAAATAAAAGCATGGTTTATAGTGATAAATCGGTTTGGTGTTCATTAATTTACAGTTACTGAATTTATCAAGTAACTTAATGCGCTCTGAACGCCATTTTTCCTATAAGCCATTTCCCTATTTATATCACCTGTTACCAGAAGCGATGACAAAAGCGATGACGATAATTGACACGATGCAAGTAAAGACGATGCCAAAAAACGCTATGCATAACGATAAGTTGCAGGCAGCAAGTATGAATAAAAATACGACCGCTGCTCTGAAAGGTCGTCCGTTACTGCGTCATAGCCAGTCTGGATTTACCCTTATCGAGATTATGGTGGTGATTGTGATTTTGGCCATTCTTGCAGGATTGGTGGTGCCAAAAGTGGTGGGGCAAAGCGATAAAGCGCGCGTCAAGACCACTGAAACGGCGCTGGCGACAGTATCCAATGCGCTTGATATGTACAAGGTTGATAATTCGCGTTATCCAACCACCGCGCAAGGTCTAGAAGCCCTAACCACACCGCCTGCTGACGCCAAAAACTATCCCGATGGCGGTTATATCAAAGGTGGCTATCCGACCGATGGTTGGGAAAACGAGTTGCAATATGTCGCGCCAGGTAGCGAAGGTCGTCCTTATGATTTATTTTCGTTGGGGGCTGATGGGCAGCAAGGCGGCGAAGGGCAGGACGCTGATATTTATGCCCAGTTATAATCTGCGCCTTAAGGTTATTAGAGTAAAGTAATTAGCGCTGAGCAACATAGCGTTTTCTAACACTTTGCTGATTAAAGCAGCGTTAAAATATTCTAAATATCAACCAATAAAAGGCTTTATTGGTTGATATTTTTTATGGAAGCATAAAATAAGTACTATGCTAGTAAGTACTATGCTAATAAGTCCTATGCTAAATAGATACCCACCCTATACGTTCAACCTTTTTAATAAATAGTCATTACAAACAGTTGTTAAAAGTAACCTTTAAAACCCGCTATCAAAGGTAGTTATTTATGTTTATCAAAACAGCCACCCCAGTTATCAATAAACGCCTTGCTAAAAAACCTCATCTATTAGCATTTGCGCTTATGAGCACTTCGTTGCTGACAGGATTATCAATGGCGTCAATGAGCGCGCAAGCAGCAGGATTAGGTGAATTGTTTGGCAGTAACAATGCCGCACAATCAAAGTTTTTGCCGGTCGATAAAGCCTTTAAAGTAGATAATATTACCAAAGCGACGTCTAAAGGTACGCAGTTATCGATTACCTTTGACATCACGCCTGGCCATTACGTTTATAAAGACAAGCTGACGCTAAGCTTTCCAAAGGGCATCAGTGCGACGCCATTTCGCTTTAGCCAGTCGCCAGTTACCATTAATGACCCCACTTTTGGGAAAGTACCTGTTTTTACGCAAAAAAATATTATCGCTACTACCACGCTGAGTACCAATAATGGTAAAGGCGCAAAAAATGTCCCCGTTGTCATCGGCTGGCAGGGCTGTGCTAAAGCGGGTCTATGCTATCCGCCCGAGAAAATTAAAACCACAGTCAATATTGGCACAGCACGTAAATAAACAGCACGTAAATAAATAATGATGTAAATAGACAAGTCCATACAGACAGTGAATTGGTCAATTCGAATTTTGGTAATAATAGGTAGCCCTTCATGTCCTTTAAGAGTGCAGAAAAGTCTTTGTCATTAATGCAAAATAAACCGTCAAAAAAATCTTATCTGTTGGCGTTCGCTGTAAGCGCTGGTTCATTATTGACAGGGCTAGCAGCGACTGGGCTGACGGCTGCGCCAGTAGCATCGCAAGCGGCAGGATTGGGTGATTTATTTGGTAATAAAAGTGCTGCCCAACCGAAATTTTTGCCTGTTGATGAAGCGTTTCAGGTCAGTAGCAGTAGTAAAACTGTCAATAATGGCACGCGCTTAGCCATTAACTTTGACATTACGCCTGAGCATTATGTTTATAAAGACCAAATTAAGCTGACTTTGCCTGCTGGCGTGAGCGCTGCACCTTTTAGCTTTAGCCAAAAGCCTATCTCCATAGATGATCCGACCTTTGGTCAAGTATTGGTCTTTGACCAAGCCAATATGGTTGCTACTACCATTTTGAGTAGTAGTAATGGCAAGGCGATAAATAATGCCGCCGTGACAATAGGTTGGCAAGGCTGTGCCAAAGCGGGTCTATGCTATCCGCCGGAAAAGATAAAAACCACAGTCGATATCGCTCCTGCGTCACAGTCGGCAGCCAATAGTTCAAGTAGCATTGCTACAGATTCTGCGAGCAATAACAGCAATGTAGAAACTGCGCAAGCCTCTACAGATGGGACAGTTACCAATAGTCTTGCTACAGAGCAAACTACGCCAGATGACGAGGTGATTGATTATGCCTTGTTAGATGATGAAGCATTAGATGCAGAGCTTGGTGCGACCAATACCATCTCTGGTGCCGATGAAGAAGTGGTAGGCGATAATGTCACAAGTGAAGCAGCGAACAATGACGCTGTCATAAATAATGCTGCTGCAACAAACAATACCGTTGTCGTTGATAACGCCATTAATAGTGACCCTTTTGGCTTAGCTTCGCATCCGTGGTTGGCATTGGTGTTATTGTTCTTGGCAGGGTTGGTCTTGGCATTGACGCCATGCGTGTTACCGATGCTACCGATTGTTGCCAATATCGTCGCGCGTGAAGACAATCCAACGGTAAAACGCGGTGTTATTTTAACGACCAGCTACGCTATTGGTGTTGCCATCGCTTATGGTATTTTAGGCGCGGTCATTGCGGTATTTGGCGAATCGTTAGGCATTATCGGTTGGCTACAAAATCCGATTATTTTAATTGGGTTTGCCATCGTTTTTGTCTTATTAGCCCTTTATATGTTGGGCGTATTTAGCATTCGTCTGCCAAGATTCATCAGTAGTAAAATGCAGGGTCTAAGCCAAGCGGGGGATAGCAAACTTGGTAGTACGGGCGGCAGTTTAATTGCGGGATTCTTATCGGCGCTCGTGGTATCGCCATGCGTTTCGGCACCCTTATTTGGGGCGCTGCTTGCCGTATCAACGATTGGAAGTCCGCTCCTTGGCTTTGCCGCTTTATTTATGCTCGGTTTTGGTTTATCGGCGCCGCTTATCTTAATTGGCGCGACCCAAGGTAAAATCATGCCAAAAGCAGGCGAGTGGATGAATTGGGTCAAGCAGGGCTTTGCTTTGTTGCTTTTTGCCGTGGCATTGTTATTAATTGAACGCGTCTTTATCTCGCCTGTGATGCTGATGGTTTGGGCGCTGTGGTTTATGGTCGTGGCGATGTGGGCGTGGAGCTGGCTAGGCAAAGGTCGGATGCTAACTCAAGCACTAAGCTTAATCGCTGGTATTTGGGCGACGTGTTTAATCGTCGGCGCCGCCTTGGGCAATGACGACAGCTTGCATCCGCTTGCCTCCCTAACTGCGGTTCCGGTGCTGCAGACGACTGCTGGTCAACCAGCCATGAGTAATGCAACCGATAAGACGGTCACGACGCTTGCTGAGTTAGATGCCATTGTCGCCGCTAATCCTAAAGTGCTGGTCGATGTCACCGCCGAATGGTGTATTGAATGCCGGATTATGGATAAAAACTTATTTCATAATCGCCCTGCGCAAATGCAAGATTGGCAATTGGTCAGACTTGATATCACGGAGACTACGGCTGATTCAAAAGCAATCTTAGCGCGTTATAAACTATTTGGTCCGCCAGCATTGCTGTATTATCAAGACGGGCAATTGGTCAATCAACAAGTGGGTGAAATCGGGCGCGCAGCGTTTGAGCAAACCTTAACTACGCTAAATTAATCGTTTAAATGTAGATAAATTCCACATCATTTCTACCCATTAAAAAGCCAACGTCCTTTGTTAATAGGGCGTTGGCTTTTTCATTTTTATTAAATTAATTTTTTAACATAAACGCTAAATCCTTGGTTTAACGTTATTTATTACTATTATTTAACTACTTGCCTTATTATTTACATCAGCATTTGCTCGCAATAACGCTAGTATAGTGCCCTTATTTTCATTACAATAAAGCAACATTGCGAAAGGTGCATGACCACGAGTAATAGCTACCTTGCACATCCATATTTATTGGTTTTCTTTAGTTCTTATTCTATTTTAGCAATCATGCTAATGGTTATATCAATTATCTTATAGACTCTGCTGGCACTCATGCCAGTTAGATAAAGGACACTTATGTTTTCTCCTATTACGCCGCAGCGCCCCTCTTTAGCGCTTAACACAGCGGGCAAAAATAATAACAGTCAGCAGTCCAAAAGCTATTTAACCATAGCTGTCGGGACAGCGCTTGCTTGTTTTACCTTACAAGCCAACGCAGCCAATGGTGCTCAAAGCTATGAAGAGCTACCGGTAGAGAGTATCGCATTTGAATATGATACTGATGAGGCGGCAAAAGTTGTCAATAAGCGCGTGGTCAATCCAAATGCTGCGGCTCAAAGCGACAAGGTGATTAGTAAAGAGTTTGTCGCCGAACAAGCAAGGCTGTTTTATGAATGTACGCAAGTACAAACCAGTGGCGCGCGTTTGGCTTGTTTTGACAAAGTTGCTGAGCAAGGTAAAACGCCGAGTTACACCACCACTAAACAACCAGTTGACTTGGCAAAAACCCTACAAAGTACCCTTGCTGGTAATCCGCAAGTTGTCCTAGTAGAGGAAAATACCACCATTTCTGCAAAAGGTAATGCGACGAATAATGAAGCTAGTAATGGCGAAAGTTTGGATACGGTTGGATTGACGCAAAGGGAGGCGGAAGTATTAGAAAACGTCGGTGTCACCCAAGCTGATATCGAGAAATACACGCCGTTAAGTTTGGCTTATGATTTGGATAAAAACAGCGAGCGCGGTACCTGGACAGTCAGACCGCACCGACCAACTTATCTGCTACCGCTTTTTTATACTTTTGATCCCAATTTAAACCCAAGTACGCCCTCACAACTGAGACCTGATCCGCTTTTAACTTCTAACGACACCCGTAACACAGAGCTAAAATTCCAGCTGTCATTAAAGACCAAAGTAATGGAAGATTTGTTTGATACCAGTGCCGATTTATGGTTTGGTTATACCCAAGAGTCGCACTGGCAGGTTTATAACGAAGACAACTCACGACCATTTCGTGCTACCGATTATCAGCCGGAGATATTTTTGACCCAGCCTGTGACCGCTGACTTACCCTTTGGCGGCCGTCTACGTATGCTAGGTGCAGGTGCCATTCACCACTCTAATGGCCAAGATGATCCGTTATCGCGTTCGTGGAACCGCGCGTATCTGATGGCAGGGGCTGAGTGGGGCAAATTATCAGTCATACCGCGTCTATGGGCGCGCGTCAATAACGAAAGCTCTAGTAGTGAGGACAATCCAGATATCGAAGACTATATGGGCTATGGCGATATCAAATTTTTATATGATTTGCCAGAGCAGCAAAGCCTAAGCGGCACGTTGCGGTATAACCCCAGCACCAACAAAGGCGCGGCGCAGATCGACTACATTTATCCACTGACCGAAAACGTTAATGGCTATGTACAGCTGTTCCAAGGCTATGGCGAGTCTATCATCGACTATAACCACGAAAACACCTCCATCGGTTTTGGTATCGTCTTAAATGATTGGAAGGGGTTTTAAGGCCTTATCGACGGTCTTTGACTACTAAGGAGTACAAGCAATGCGCCGACTGGCTCCTTATCAAACTGGACTATGGCTGGCAGAGTATGGAGACGTACGCTGTCAGTTGTGCCGTATTTATCGCAGTACACCGCAATCTCAACTGCCACAAAACCATTCCTCAGCAATTCCTCTCAATACACACTCTTTTTTTACTAAACTGCGCCAACACGTTAATAACTGTTTTGATAGCGGCTTACTTTGCTCCGATTGTCATAACAGCATTACCTGGTTACCCAAACCCTTCAAGGTTGATATCGCATCCGGTACGGTTCTCTCTATTCAAGCAGCGACCTATTACGATTATCCAATACGGCAAGCGATTCGCGCCTTTAAGCATCACGAAGACATGACTAAGCTGCCACTATTGCTACATACACTGCGCCAGTTGCCCAGACCACACGGCTGTCATCGTGATAATAGCGTCATTGTCGCCATGCCGACGACCAATCAACGCCTTATTAAAAGAGGCTTTGACCCTGTCAGTATTTTAGCCGCGCAACTATCTAAGCATTGGCATATTCCACTTTGGAACGGTGTAGAACGTATCGATAGTGCCGTTAGTCAGCAAGGACTGACACGAGCTGAGCGGTTAGGCAATTTAGACAACGCTTTTGCGTTAATCGAAATGCCGCCCGTTAAGCGTTTATTATTGTTTGATGATGTCGCAACGACAGGTGCTAGCTTACAAGCATTAGGTCGTACCTTATATGATCAATCTTTTAGTCTAGCAGGCCTTAATTCTCAAAGCTCTAATCCCTATCAATTATCTGCCTATGCGTTAGCACATGGTAGTCAGCTATAAATTTTGTTTTTATTAGGAAAACTATCTCTATCAATTCATAATAACTATTATGTTGCTAATGTGTTGTCTTAACGTTATATTATTGACACATTTTACCTATATATTTTGGTTATTTATATGTCAATAAAAATACTACGCATGCAAATCGGCACATAGGGAAGGTGCACATAACATCTGCGTTAATACCTCCATGTTTATTATATAGCTTGTATATTTCTTGGAATAAGAATTGCATGTTTATTAATGAATATATCTAAAAAATAACCAGTATGAGCATAGGTTTCATAAAGCGAGATATTTACTGTACTTTAAGCTTAATATCAATTAAAGACAGTGCCAATGCCAATAATAGTGAGAGATAGGGATTCGATTTGAACGCATCTGCAAATAAAGTAGCACGAAAATTACGAATGAGCAGCTCAGGATTTACCCTGATAGAGCTGATGGTAACGATTGCCGTGCTTGCTATTATTGTCGGTATCGCCGCCCCTAGTATCAGTACACAGCTTGCCAATCAGCGTGTTAAGTCGACGGCTGCGACGCTTGAGAATGCGTTAAAAGAGGCTAAGGTCGAAAGTGTTATTCGTCGACAGTCTATGGAACTCAGTATCGATAATAATAATCATGCTTTGGCAATAATGAGTGAAAATTCAGATGAAATTGCAAGCTATAGCTATAGTACTGAAAATACGATAGAAGTAGATGATAGTGATAATATGACAATAGTATTCAGACCAAGTAAGCATGCTGATGCTATCGCTTACACAGTTTGCGATAGCAAAAACTCATCTACCTCAATACAGGTTATCGTTACTGCAACTGCTAATATAAGTACGATAGGGGGAGGGACTTGTTAGTGACTAATTTGAGTAATCAGCGAGGGGTAGGCTTAATTGAGGTTATGGTCGCATTACTGTTATTGACAGTAGCAGTACTAGGTTATGCTGCCTTGCAAGGAAAAGCGATTCAAGCTACTAACGAATCATTTGAACGCTCTCAATCATTAGTAATGATGCGTAATATAGCAGAAAAGATTCATGCCAATCCTTTTGCTATCGAAACTTATGAAACTCAAATCAATGATATGGACTCTATCACTGCGCCTACTACTCAGTGTGGCCTAGATGGTGGGGCAGTAACGACCTTGTGTACTCCTGTTCAGCTTGCTGAGGCCGAAAGCTATAAAATTAAAGTCGACTTACAGAATTATGATTTTCAGATACAGATGCATCCTTGTCCTAATACGGGTGGTAATGGCACTGATCCAACAACTAATATTATGTATTCATACTGTTTGATATCAGCATGGGGTGATACTACAGCTACTATTGGTAGTGATGATGAGACAAACTGTTTAACGGCGCAAGTGGCCGCTACCGAAGAGGTAGCCGCACAAGCGGGTGGTAATTATCATTCTGCGGCTACTTGTATGATGATGGAGATATAAGATGAACTCAAAGCATCATAACTTCTTATGCTCAAAATCTCCAAGCAGCAGCGTACCTACCATGCAAACTCTAGCTTTTACTCAAGTAAAAGGCTTTACTTTAGTAGAATTAATGATCTCTCTAGTACTAGGTTTGCTCATTTCCGCTGCAGCCTTGCAGATATTCTATACCAGCTCAGTCAATAGTCGCCGTCAAGAGGCCAGCTCTCAGATTCAAGACAATGCTATTTTTGGCTTTTCTCAAATGCAGCAACACTTGAGACGTACTAACTATGGTGCCAAATCAACAGGGGCTTTTAATGAGTTTTTTATGAATCATTTGACCCCGCAGGGCGGAGTGGTACTCACAGCGCCAACGGGGGTCGTTCCTGTTACTACTCCTCCTACACCAGTCAGTTGGTTACAAGGTAATTTATCTGGATTGACACTAGATGGTGCCGCTATTCCAGTAGCTTTGTTATCTAGCAATGCCTCTGCTAACAGTACTAGCAATCTAAAAGGTATCGCCAATAGCGATCAGCTAACGATTCAATATCGATCGGATAGAGCAGGTACTTTTGACTGTGAAGGTGATGCAATACCACAAGGGTTTTATGTCATTGAGCGCTATTTCGTGCGAGATGCAGGACTGGCCTGTGCTTCTGCAATCTATGAATATGATGAGGATACTGCTGGAAGTCCAACGGGGCTTGATATAGCCAGTTACACAGTTCCAGCCGTACCTGCAACACCAACTGCACCAGCTGTAGCAGCAAGTGTAAAAAATAATAATTTGGCAGGTACAGGCACTATCATTATTCCTAATGTTGATTATTTTAGAGCAACGCTAGGGATATCCTCTAGCAGAGACTTTGCTACTGATCCTGAAAATTTAGCCATTGCTTATGTGCCGATTCCCGCAGCTTCAAATCTAGCAACAGTACTCGACACTAGGCGTATTGTCAGCTTGCAGATAGGTATATTAGCGCGTTCAAATAATCCAACCGCGACTGCGCAGAATAACAGTGATGTGCAGTTCACCGTTTTGGACAAAGTAGATGCAGAGCTTAGTGATACGGTAGCAGCGGGGCCAACCTACTTACGTAATATTTACGAGACAACTATTTTATTACGTAATGCTAGAGGAGGTCTATAATGAAACCTAAAACTATGAACTATCCTAAAGTATCTATGAGTTTGCATACTCAATCTGGTGTCGCGCTAATTGTAGTTCTACTGGTATTGATTTTGATTATGATAGTAGGAGCAATCGCGGTTAGGCAGAGTACTACTGATCTCAAAGTGGCAACTGCTGATCAGGTTAATAAGTTACTGTTTCAAGCCAATGATGCTGCTCTATTGAAAGTTGAAAAAGAAGATCGTATCTTGAGTGCTGCTAGCCGCGAAAAAAATGACACTCTTAAAGGCTATATATCGAGTAGTGAGCGTGAAGGTCATAAGATCAGCTTTTGTGTTAGACCGCGTAGTACTAAGCTATTTAGTATTCTTGAGATTAGCGAGCTCAATGAAAGTAATGCTTTATTGACGGACAAAGATAACGGTTATTGTAATCCTGACAATAGTAATGACTATGTTAGTGAAGGTCGAGTGATTACTCAGATGACCTTTGTGCGACCTGAGAGCAGTGGTATTTTCTCTCAGGAAGGCTCAGGCACCTCGTCTAACAATGTTGAGCCTGCGACAACTGGGGTCAATGCCGCTATTGGCTGCACTACTTTTATCGGTTATGTTACCTCAGTTATACCAGCATTATCTAGTGCCCCATTAGGCAATGCTAATAGCAATGACACTACTTCTATCGCGGGCTGCTTTAAGCAGATGCGTACAGGGCCTACTACTGTAGATAGCTGTCTAACCGCACTGAGCGTGCCATATCAGACGCAACAGCAGACTTATATTAACCAGCCAGTTGGGGTTACCTGTGTTTCTGGAAACTAGGATTATTTAAGCTGTTGCTATTTTTAGCATGTCAGCTTAGAAGTAATAGATGACTAGCGATTTATTTGTAACAGCAATCAATATTTAGGGATGGTTACTATGAAAGTATCAAGCAGAATCAAAACTGATAGAGTCCGTCCTATTATGAAAGGCTGGCCTATCAAGTTATTATCAACAGTAGTTTTGACTTGTATGGCAACGAGTGCTGGTCATACTAGTGATCTTGAGATATATCAAGCGGCGCAAGGGGGTAATGCCTCTATTCTGATGATGTTAGATAATTCTATAAGTATGAATAATGATAGTATTCTTGAAGACTATCCAGATATTACGTTTCGCTTTAGCGGTAGTGATGAGATAAGAGAGCGTTTCTATGATGATGATGGTACGGATATTGGATACATTCCATACTCAGTAGATTACTATAGACCATCAAGAAACGGTGATAAATACTACAGTCGAATATCACGGCTAAAAATGGCACTAATTCCTATGTTTGCCAATCCTAGAACTGGGTTTGGCGAAGAAGTTGCTCTAACCAAATATAAGATCGGCTTAGGAAGTTTCTTCGGAGGGTCTCGCAGTGGCGGTGGTCAGATTGATGCACCGATAGCAGATTTAACAGAACAAAATAGAATCTCATTAATTTATAAAATAGCTGGCCTTCAGCCATCAACATATACACCAATAGCAAATGCCTATGCTGCAGCAGGGGCATATATGTTAAAAGGGACTACCTCTTATTCATCTCCTATGCCCACTGTTCCAAATCAATGTGATGGTTATGGCGTATATTTTTTAACTGATGGCGAACCCAATAGTGTATATCAAGAAAGTGATACTAAAAACTTGATGACAACAAGCTTAGGAACAGCGTCATTATCTATTAGTAGTCCTAGTCTAAACTCTGCACAAGCGTATTATGAATCAGGTATAGACCCAAGAACCAGAGCTAATGTAGGTAAACCAGGGTGGAATCTGATAGGTGAGTATGCTAAAGCATTAAATACTAACCAAAACTTAAAAAAAGATGCCATCGCAACTGCAACCGTAGGCTTTGGTAGTGTATATAGAGAATTGTACGAACGTCGGTCTGTTATAGAAGGAAAGGATGTTTACAACTGTAATGATTCGAATATCAACAGTAAGGATGCTAAAAATTTATGTAGTCTTGGCAAAAAAGGACAAGGCTTTGGTGAAGGGGGGTTTTATTATACTCAAGAACCTAGTGATATTGCCAAGAGTGTCAAGTCCTTTATTGAAGAAGTGGGCAGTACAGAGATTGAGTCCATCTCCACAGGCACGATGTCTGTACCGCTGGATAGTCTAGGGGGACTTGAATCGCGTCAATTTGCTTATTTACCTATACTCGAACCTACTCCTGGATCTTCACAGCTATGGAATGGTAACCTAAAGAAATACAAGGTTAGAAATTCTACTTTGCTTGGTGGTGACAACAATTTTGTATTCTCTGACAACAGTGGTCTGTTCGCAAAAAATACTTATGATTTATGGAATACTGTTGCTGCCTCAAGACCTGACCGAGGTTTGCCGCAAGTGGGTGGTGCTTACCAAAAGGTATTTGAAAATACAGTTGCAACCGCATCAGGCAGTCGCAATCTATTCGTAAATAATGGCAGTAGTTTAGTCAATCTAAAAGTCACCGCAGACAAGAAACCTCAAAACTTTGATACTTTGACGACGGCCAATGGATATACCAACCCCAAAAAAATCGCGCTACTAAATTTTATGGGATATGATGAATCTACAAGCACGACAGTAACTGATGGCACCGCAATCACTGCCTCATTGAATACTGATCTAAAAAATGTCGGTGGTGTGCTGCACTCTATACCGCAGCTGATTACCAAAAAAGTAGCTGTCGATGCTACGGGCAAGTTTGATACTAGTCAACGTGAAGATTATGTAATATATGGTTCTATGGATGGGGCGTTACATATGCTCGACGATAGTACGGGCAAAGAGGTCTTTACCTTTGTCCCCAAGCAGATCCTTGACTTACAACCCAAAGCACTTGCTGGCAATGGTACTGCCGAAGATGGCAGCTATCCTTATGGTGTCGATGCGCCTTGGCTAACGTACGCCTCTTACACCACAAAGTCTAATACGACAGGTACGGGCGATGCAGCTACCACGACGAATACTTTTGAGGCGGAGCAGAGCTTTGCATTAGGTGGTCTACGCATGGGCGGCTCTATGTATTATGCCCTAGATGTCTCAACTCCTAGTACTCCTAAGATGATATATAGCGTCGGTTCTAACTACGCTAATAAGCTACAAGATCAACTTGAAGCCACTCCAACAGTGCTAGCAGGTACTACAAGTAGCACCGTAGCAGCAGAAAAGCTAGCCTTCGCAAAAATGGGTCAATCATGGGGCAAGCCTGCTCTAGGCTACGTCAAAAGTGGCGGTAAACGCGTCATGGTGAGCTTCTTACCTGGTGGTTATGATACCTGCTACGAAGATCCAAAGTTTAAGCTTGGTTCTACTGTCACAACCAATACGGTTACAGGCTGTAATGGTAAAACGACAGCTCAAGGTAATGGCGTCTATATGGTGCAGATGGGTGAAGTTGAAACTAAAGCCAATAATGAAGAAAAAGTAAATGTTTCAATTGGTAATGGCAAGTTGTTATGGTGGGCTAATAATAGTGGTACTAGTGTTACCGCTGCCTCTACTGCTACTAGTGCCTCATTACAGTATTCAAAAGCAGACGATCTCAAGCATAGCGTTGTGACCCAGATTAGAACCTTGGATCGTAACTATGATGGTCTGACGGATCATATTTATTTTGCTGATTTGGGCGGACAAGTTTGGCGCGCTGACATCAATAACAATACAGACACCAATAACTTTAAAGTAGATCGAGTCGTTAAAGTGCTAGATGTCAGTGACCAAGTGGGTACTGGCGATGCGCCGCCACGTATTTATGAGCGCCCGCTAATCACTTTTTACAATGGCAAGTTTGGCTACATCGATTCTGCTAATCAGTCAGGCACTGCTAGTGGTGTACAAGCTATGGTGACAGTAGGTACAGGAGATCGGAGCAATCCAGTAACCGCAACAAGGAATGTCCCTGATGCGCTATACAGTATCATCGATAAGGATGTGGCTCGCAGTGATCTATTCTTTTATGGAACGGGAGCAGCACCGACCATAAGCTTACGCACACCAATTAACAAGGTAGCAGGTACGACCTCTAGAAATGATAAACTACAGAAGCTGACGTTTTCTGCTACTGATGTTAGTGCAGTTGCTGTCGCAGGTTCTAATGGTCTACCAGTTACACCAGCTAGAGCAGGTATCAAAGAAAATATGCAGAGCGGTGCCGTACAAGGCTGGTATATGCCATTTGATACTTGGTTAAATGAGTCAACGCAGACTACAGGCCCTTACAAGATGAAAATGTTCAATGAGCCTGATGCACTAGCTGGTATATTAGTGTCCTCTTCATATAACCCTGACAAAGGTCAAGCTGTTCAAGCTTGTAGCGCTGGTGTCAAAGGTGCGACTCAACGCGAGCGCACTTGTCTGCCCTATGGCACTTGCTTAGATAGTAGTGGTAATGGAGTTGTGACTGCCCGCTCTACCTTTAACGCAGGATCAGGAATCGTCGATAATATTGTCACCCAGTTTAATGATACTAGTATCTTTAGTGGCCTAGTGAACCGCTGCGAAGGTGCAGCTTGTACCCCCAAACTTATCTGTCCAAATGGTGACTGTGATCCTGTGCCGCCTACGTGTACGGGTCCTACTTGTGATCCTCTAGCTGGCTTTAATACGGACAAACGCATCAATCCATTAAGTTGGATTGAGCATTGATATGTCTAAACTATTAAATAATAAACTCACACGACAAGTAGGCTTTACACTAATAGAGCTGATGGTCACAGTCGCTATCATTGCTATATTAGCTGCTGTTGCTATACCAAGCTATCGCGCTTTTATTATTCGCAATGCTGAGTCCGACGCGCAGCGCAAAATGCTCATGCTCAGCAATGAGCTTGAGCAATGGCGTGCAAAAGCGCTCACCTATAAAGGTTTTAGACCGCGATCTGATGTTATTGCAGATACGACAGGGGCGATTAATTTGCCCGCTACGAACCCACGTTATGTGATCACTATGGGGCACATTACAGGAACGACATTCAACACATTGCATGAAGGTACCGCTCGTGCTAATAATTGGGTCATGATGGCAGTTCCTGTGAATATGACCGGCGCGAAAAGCTTCAAGATAAATAGTCAAGGGTTGCGATGTGCTAATACATCAAGCTTTACTATTATTGCAACTGGTTGCGGAACAGGGGAGACAACTTGGTGATATCATCAAACATAGTACAACAAAAGCCTGATTATCCGTTTCAGCATTCTTCTAAGCAGTTAGGCTTCACTCTTATAGAGCTGATGATAGTCGTAGCTATCATCGGTGTTTTGGCAGCTATTGCCTATCCCAGTTATCAAGGATATATGGAAAGAACCAATCGAGCAGATATGATGAGTGAAATGCAGCAGATCGCCAGTCGTATTGAGTCTAATAAAATAAACTACAAGCGTTATGACAGAATACCTTTATCTTCTGTATTGTCAGGCACTCCTGCTGCTGATGGCAGTGTGAATTTTCCCAGTTCGGGAACGGGGCTCTATACCGTCATAGTCGGTACAGGAACATGGGGAGAGACAAGCTGGACGACAAGTACGGGTACATTAGGAGGGCGTGACTGGACGATTAGAGCTATACCAGTTGCAGGCCAGCGTATGGTAAATGATGGTAGCCTAACTTTAGACAGCACTGGACAGAAATGTAGAAAGACCTATAGCGATCCATGTAGCGAATGGAAATAATGGTCACATATATGTGTCATGACAAAAAACGTCAGCTAAAATTACCTTATACTCCTTCAATGATATCAATTGACAATTTTTAGTAGGTTAGTAGCAATAATAGTAACGGTTTGTAAGGAGAAAGGAGACAATAACTATCCAAGTTGTGACGGTTCTAAGAGTTATAACCTTATTTGGGCTATAAGAACAATAATAATGAATATTTGGCATGCTATCTGCATTAGTTATAACAAGAAAGAAATTCGTTATATCCCTGAAGATAAAACGCGCTAGTAGACACAATAGCCGCTTATCTTCATATACCCCAAAAGGAGTTCTTATGAACACTGTACAAAAAGGTTTTACCTTAATCGAACTAATGATCGTTATTGCGATCATCGGTATTCTAGCAGCAGTTGCTCTACCTGCTTATCAAGACTATACCACTAAAGCTAGAGTATCAGAAGTTTTATTAGCGGCATCTGCCTGTCGTACTAACGTGTCTGAGGTATATCAAAGCACGACTACACTACCTACAGCAGGCAACTGGGGTTGCGAAGTATCAAACCCCACTAAGTATGTTGCATCTGTACAAACAAATGCTGCTGGTAGCATAGTAGTAACTTCTTCTGCCGACGCAAGTTTAAAAGCTGCTGCAAGTAAAGCTATTGCAATGGTACCTTTGGCTGCACCAGCTACAGCTGGTGATCCTGGTATAGCTGCGATACCAGGAACAGCTATTAGTGAATGGAAATGTGGTCCTATAAATGGTAATAACGGTATGCCTAAAAAATTCTTACCAGGTACATGTCAAGCTACTATCGCTGCAGCTGAAGTAAGGGGTGCTAGATAAGTACCGATACTTTGTCTAATGGATTATATGAAAAACCAAACATTATGTTTGGTTTTTTTACGTTGAGGTTGCTAGAAACTATATAAAGCCAAATATCATGAAGGTTATACGAAGATGGAAAAGCGTACTAAGTATTCATTTATATATTTTCTATTATCACTACTTCTAGCTGCAGCTATTGCTGCTCTTATACAAGTGCAATGGTACCCCCCACCTTTGCTAGAAGCTACAGGCATATTACCTGCTTTTTTAGCGATAATTGCTGTGCAGGTTTTACTTTGGCCTTTGTTAAGCTTAGTGGTATATAAAGAAAATAAAAAATCTTTGCGATTTGATTTAAGTACTATTCTTCTATTACAGATGGCTTTTTGGGTTTTTAGTTTGTATGCGTTGGCGCAAGGTCGACCTGCTTGGATTGCATATACGCTTGAACGCTTTGAGCTCGTTAAAGTTAATGAAATTATCCCTACAGATTTAGACAGTATAAATTCTGATTTTAAGTCTCCTGCTTGGACAGGTCCTCAGTTTGTGGGAACAATGCTATCTGAAGATGCTGAAGTCCGCTCAAAGCACCTGTTACAGGAAGTACTGGGTGGCATATCGATAGCCCAAAGACCAGAGCAATACGTTAATATTGAAATAATGAAAGATAAAATACTAAAAGAACAACAAAGCTTAGAAGAATTAAGTAAATATAATGAAATATCTGAAGTAGATAAAGCACTAGCTTCTTATCCTGATGCTCATGGTTTTATTCCTCTAAGAGCACAACAGGTAGATATGGTTGTTTTATTAGATAATTCGGGAACGCCATTACAGATAGTAGATTTACGTCCTTGGGAATAAAAGTAATAGAGCACGCTTGGATATATCAATAATATTGTACATAATAATAAATACCAAAAAAGCCAAACACGACGTTTGGCTTTTTTAACACCCTAACCCTAACTTAACTTTGTTTAATTAGCTACTTCTCTAGATACTGAATCTTACCCTCGACACCATCCCACTTTTCAGCTTCTGGCAATTGTCCCTTCATCTCAGTGATATTTGGCCATTTTTGCGCCAGCTCTTCATTTAGCTGAATAAATACTTCTTGGCCTTTTGGTACTTCATCTTCTGAAAATATCGCATTGGCGGGGCATTCAGGCTCGCATAGCGCGCAGTCGATGCATTCATCAGGGTCGATAGCGAGGAAATTCGGTCCTTCATAAAAGCAGTCCACAGGGCAGACTTCCACACAGTCGGTGTATTTGCAAAGAATGCAGTTATCTGTAACGACAAAGGTCATAGTGGTCTACCTGTTATTGGTTTGGCAAAGTACAATTACGATTGTAAGTACATTAGCTGAAAAATAAGACATATTTTAGCGCTTTTGCCACTATTTGACAAATCCCTTTAATGACTAATGATTTCCTTTAAATGATAAAGTAAATCGTGCGCTTGCTTTGGTGTTAGGTTATCAGGATTAATTGCTGCCAGCTCATCCTGCAAGCTAAATAATTGATTTTGCTGTGGAATATTAGCTGTAGTTTTGTTTGAACTCTCGTTATCGCCGTTTGTTTTCTCTGATTCACTATGATAAGTCTGCCTCCTTTCATCCTTTACTGACTTAGTTAATTCATTTTTATCATCAATGGCTTTTACACTTTCAGTTTTTAAATTATCTACTAAATACCGCTTCGCATCATTTAATACCTGAGTTGGGATACCAGCCATTTTTGCCACATGTAAACCAAAGCTAGAGCTTGCTGCGCCGTCTTTGATTTGATGCAGTAGCAATAATTGACCATCGACTTCACTGGCGGCGACATGCACATTACGAATGCTAGCGTGTTGGCTTTCAGCAGGGTTGACCAATTGCGTCAACTCAAAATAATGGGTGGCAAATAATGTCAGGCAGCCAATCTCGACCAATCTATTGACGCACGCATGAGCGATTGCTAAGCCATCCGTAGTAGCGGTGCCGCGTCCGACTTCATCCATCAGCACCAGCGATTTATTGGTCGCTTGATTGAGAATATTGGCGGTTTCAATCATCTCCACCATAAAGGTAGACTTACCACCTGCCAAATCATCAGCTGAGCCAATACGGGTAAAGATACGGTCGATGTCCCCAATCTGCGCACTCGCTGCTGGCACAAAGCTACCGCAATGAGCAAGCAGGACAATTAGTGCAGTTTGGCGCATATAGGTAGATTTACCGCCCATATTAGGACCGGTAATCATGAGGAGGCGTTCAGGATGAGCCTCACTGCCAAGCGCGCAGTCGTTAGCGACAAACTGACTATGGTGAGTGGGGCTACTTTGATGATGGTTATTACTTGAATGGACTGGATGTAACGCCGCCTCGACGACGACATGACGGCCTTGATGGATATCGATACTGGTTTGGCTGCCATTTTTTGACAAGTTGCCATCTTTCAGTAAGTCGTCATCTTGTGAGTCATTACTCATAACTGGACGCTGCCAATTATAAAGAGTGGCAAGCTGTGCCCAATTACTAAGCACATCTATTTGCGCGATAGCAGCGCTCAGCTGTTGTAGTTCCGCTAAATGGCTACCTAATCTAGTCAATAGCTCGTGATACAGCTGCTTTTCGCGAGTCAAGGCTAAGCTTTGCGCGCTTAAATATTCGGTCTCAACGCTTTTTAGCTCATCAGTGATAAAGCGCTCGCTGCTTTTAAGGGTTTGCCGACGGATAAAATGCGCCGGTGCATTTTTTGCCTGGATTTTTGGCAGTTCAAAATAAAAACCGCTGACTTTATTAAAGCCGACTTTTAGACTTGGTAATTGGTAGTCCTGACGGGCGCGTTCAAGCATCTCATCTAACGTTACTTGGATATTGTCATGCAAGTGGGTGAGGCGGTCAAACTCTTCGTCATAGCCTAACGCAAGCATGCCACCATCACGAATATGGGCGGGTGGCTCTATGACAATAGCGCGCTCAATTAGCTCAGCGACGGACTGTACGGCAGGTAGCTGCTCGGGCAATTGCTGCATTAGCATGGGCAACAGTCCTGCCTGCTCATGACTGATACCTGCATTGCTCAGTAGGGTAGTAAGTTGAGTGCTGCTAGTAATACCATCGGCGAGCTTACGCAGGTCACGCGGCTTGGCGCTCATCAGCCCAATACGGCTAGTAATTCGTTCGATATCGCCGATGGTGTTTAGAGTTTCGCGTAAATCACTCACTAATGAGCTGTTTGCTAAATTTTTATTAGTCCGCTTGTTGTCGCTAGCTTGATTATTTTTCTGCAAAAGACTAGTAATTGCGTCTAATCGCAAATTAATACGCGCATGTTGACGTAGCGGGCGCTTCATTTGCTGCATGAGTAAGCGCCGCCCCATCGGCGTTTGACAGTGATTGAGTACCGATATCAATGACGTTCCATTACTGCTAACCGGCGTAAATAACTCAAGATTTTGCTGACTATTGGCATCAATGATTAGATAATCGTCGCTATATTCGACGATAAGTTGATTCAGCTGTGGTATATGGCGCTGCTGGGTTTGTCTTGCGTAGTGAATAAGGGCGGCACAGCTAGATTGGCTAAGCGTGGCATCGCTAATACCAAGACCATCAAGACGTTGTACGTCAAATTGTTGACAAAGGGTTGCGCTGGCATGCTGACGATGAAAGTCATTGGCTGCCACTTCTATAATAGGGCAGTCCAAACTTTGACGTAGCCACAACGACCAGTTTTCTCCAGTTTGCTCGTTCAGCGCTTCGCTGATGATACATTCGCTCGGTGCAAAGCGTGCCAGCACTGTCAGCATTTGGGCTTGTAAATCTTCGATATTGTTATGGTTGTTATTATAGCTGGCGTTTACTGTCTGCGTTGTTAGGGTTCCCGCCGCCAAATCCATTTGGCTAATGGCCGCTTGAAGTGGCTGATTGCTGTTGGCTTTTGGCAAAGCAATATCAATGGCGACGACGGATGGCGTATGATTGGGCGCAATGAGCGCATCATCGGTAATGGTGCCTGCAGTCAATGTCTTGACCACTTCGCGGCGCATGATACTGCCCGAAGCCGATTTGCTGTTGTCTTTTTTTTGCTTCTCACCCATGGTCGGTGCGTTTAGCGGATTGCTCGGCGCAGCATCGTCAATTTGCTCACAGACCACCACCGTTTGCCCAGCGGCAATCAGCCGTGCCATATAGCTGTCAGCGGCATGAAACGGCACGCCTGCCATGGCAATGGTGTTGCCCGCTTTATCGGTTCCGCGGCGGGTGAGGGTGATGTCAAGAATTTGCGCTGCGCGTTTGGCATCATCAAAAAATAACTCATAAAAATCACCCATCCGGTACAGCAATAATGCTTGTGGATAGTTGGCTTTCATGATCAGATATTGCACCATCATCGGTGTATGGTCGGCCAAATGATAAACGGTATCACCTATGACCAATGAGTCGGACGAAGCTGGCAAAGATTGAGAGGTCGTTTTTGATAGCGGTGTTGCAGTTGGTTTTATAGCGTTGTGATATTGATTTTCGGGTCTAACAGCCATGCAGAATCTCTTAAATGCGCTTTGTAGGTATTGAATATGGGGCTATTTTAACACGTCTCCCAGCCTTTTTACGTCGGCAAATATCTACTGATTGCCCTTGTATCCATCGGCGTCATAACCATATATAATGACGGCACACTAAATTGGGCGATACGTCATTGGCGACACTTTATTTTGTATCAATGAGCCAGATGATGACAAGGCGGCGGGTAAAGCGTTGGCAGTTCGCACCAATTATCGAATATTTCCATAGGTCAAAAAATTATGTTATCAAAGATTATAGGCAGCGTCGTTGGCACCAAAAATGACCGCGAACTCAAGCGCATGCGCCGCGTGGTCAGCAAAATCAACGCATTTGAGGCTGACATTCAAGCCCTGTCTGATGAGCAATTACAACAAAAAACCGCAGAATTTAAAGAAAGACACCAGAACGGGGAAAGCTTAGACACCTTGTTGCCAGAAGCCTTTGCTGTCTGCCGCGAGGCGTCCTTACGTGTCAATGGCATGCGTCACTATGATGTTCAGCTCATCGGTGGTATCACCCTGCACGAAGGCAAAATTGCTGAGATGAAAACTGGTGAAGGTAAAACCCTCATGGCAACGTTAGCGATTTATCTAAACGCCATCAGCGACAAAGGTGTGCACGTGGTGACGGTCAACGATTATCTGGCTGCTCGTGATGCCGAATTAAACCGCCCCTTATTTGACTTCTTAGGGCTGACGGTCGGGGTCATTTATTCGCAGCAGCCTGCCCATGATAAAGTAGCCGCGTATCAGGCCGATATTACCTATGGTACCAATAACGAATACGGCTTTGATTATCTGCGCGATAACATGGTTTTTAGCCTCGCTGAAAAAAAACAGCGTCCGCTAAATTACTGCATTATTGATGAAATTGACTCTATCTTAATCGATGAAGCGCGAACGCCGCTGATTATCTCGGGACAAGCAGAAGATTCCTCACGCATGTATGCGCTGATTAACACCATTATTCCAAGGCTGAAACGCTCAAAAGAGGAAGAAGCCAATAAAAATAATGAAGACGAGGATTTTTGGATTGATGAAAAGAATCGTCAAATCGAGATTAGCGAAAAAGGCTATGAGAAAATTGAGCGCTTCTTAGTTGAAGTGGGCGAGCTTGGCGAAAACGAGAGTTTATATAGTCCAAGCCGTCTGCCGCTGCTTGCTCACGTTCAAGCGGCCATACGTGCCCATCATGTGTTTGTCAAAAACGTCCATTATATCGTTAATGATGGCGAAGTGATTATCGTTGATGAAAACACTGGCCGAACCATGCCTGGTCGCCGCTGGTCAGAAGGTCTGCATCAAGCGGTTGAGGCCAAAGAAAACGTCGAGATTCAAGCCGAAAACCAAACCCTGGCAACGACCACATTCCAGAACTATTTCCGCCTTTATGACAAATTATCTGGCATGACGGGCACGGCAGACACCGAAGCGGCCGAGTTTAAATCCACCTATGACTTGGATGTGGTGGTGATTCCAACCCACCGTCCGATTGCGCGGGTGGATTTAGATGACCAAATATTTTTAACCAAACTTGGTAAGTACAAAGGCATCATCCGCGAGATTAAAGAGATTCAAGCCAAAGGTGCGCCGGTCTTAGTTGGTACGGCGACGATTGAGGCCAGTGAAGAGTTGTCTTATCTGCTTGATCAAGAAGGCATCAAGCATAATGTCCTAAACGCCAAGCAGCACGAACGTGAGGCAGAGATTATTGCCCAGGCCGGTAGTCCCAAAGCGGTGACCATCGCCACCAATATGGCAGGTCGCGGTACCGATATTATCTTGGGCGGTAACTGGCAGTCATTTATTGAAGATATTGACGCAGTCAGCCCCGATGAGATGGCGCGCCTAAAAGCCGAATGGCAAATCAAGCATGACCAAGTCGTTGCCGCTGGAGGTCTGCATATCATTGGCTCTGAGCGTCATGAGTCGCGCCGTATCGATAACCAGCTGCGTGGCCGAGCTGGTCGTCAAGGTGACCCTGGCATGTCGCGATTCTTTTTATCACTCGAAGATGATTTGATGCGCATCTTTGCCGGCGACCGCGTGGTCAATATGATGCGCGCCATGGGACTAAAAGAAGACGAAGCCATTGAGCATAAAATGGTGTCAAAATCGATTGAAAACGCGCAAGGTAAAGTCGAAAGTCGCGACTTTGATGCCCGTAAAAACCTATTGAAATACGATGATGTCGCCAATGAGCAGCGTAAAGTTATTTATGGTCAGCGCGATGATTTGCTCGCAGAGATGGATTTATTGGAGGCCATCGAAGTTATGCATCATGAAGTCTACAATGCCATGATTGATCAGTTTATCCCGCCAGGCTCTATCGATGATCAATGGAATATCGACGGCTTAGAAGACGAGCTTGAAGATGAGTTTAAAATTTCAATGCCGATTAACGATTGGCTAGATGAAGACCGCCGCCTAGATGAAGAAGGTTTACGTGCCAAAATTATCCAAACCGCACTGGATCGTTATCATGCCCGCCGTGAGCAAATGGGCGAAAAAGATGCCGCCCAGCTCGAGCGTCATTTTATGCTACAAAGTTTGGATAAGCATTGGAAAGAGCATTTAACCCAAATGGATCAGCTACGTAAAGGTATCCATTTGCGCGGTTATGCGCAAAAAAATCCTGAGCAAGAATATAAGCGCGAATCGTTTGAGCTGTTCCAAATGATGCTTGGCGCGATTAAATCTGAAACCGTACAAGATTTATCACGCGTGCATATCCCAACCAAAGAAGAGTTAGAAGCGTTAGAAGCTCAGCAGCGTGAAAACGCCGCGCATATGCAAATGCAGTTTGAGCACAGTGATATCGACAATATGGATGGCGGCGTAGAGCGACCAGCGGCGCAAAACCGTAGCGTTGCTGCTGGCGTAACAGCAGGGTCTATCGCGGGCAGTGGTAGCAACAATGCCAGTGAGCCTGACCCATACGCTGGGATGAATATCAGCCGTAACGCGCCATGTCCTTGTGGTTCAGGCCTAAAGTATAAACAATGTCACGGTAAAATCTAAATATTGATAATCAAAAATTGTTAAGCTATGATAAAAAGTCCCTGTTTTATTTAGATAGGGACTTTTTTATAGCGATAAGATTTATAGCCATAAGAGTTTCGATAGGAAAAATTATTCCAGCAGTATCTTTTACTTTTAATCTTTAGCGTTTTTAAGTTACTTTGACTCTATTAGTAAATGGTCTAACTATTAAGAATATAAAAGTAACAGCGCTTTTGTAGTGATTAATTACAAATTCAGCATAGGCGTAAATTTACGGACAGGCTATAGTATTTAATATATTTTTTTGGAGAGTGTCATGAATATAGAATTATTAAAACAACTACGTACCTCTATCGTTCTTACCGGTCTACTCGCTGGCGCGATGACGATTAGTGCCTGTCAACAAAAGCAAGAGCCAGAACCAAGTCTAGAAGACAGTATCAGTGAAGAGCAGTCAGTGCCTATGTCTGCCGAGCCTGCTGAGCCAAGTGATGTGGTGGTAGATGCGCCAGTCAGCGATGTGGCAGAGGATACCGTAGCGTCTGTTAATTCTGGCGTCAAGCAAATGAGCTACTCATGTTCACCGGCACTAGCCGTCGAAGCCACTTACAAAGACGCTGACAAACAAGTGATTCTTGAGACTGCTCAAGGTACGGTAACGTTGACTAAAACCAATGATGCGACCAACCCTGAAGTTTTCAATCTAGATACAGCGTTTGACGGTGGTGAAGGCTTTATCCAGTGGCGCGTGGCGCACGAAGATCGTGAAACTGGCGTGATGCGTACCGCTGGTGCCAATTCAGAAAACGTCAGTACTTATGAATGTAAAACATCACCAGCGTCTGAAACTAAATCGGCAGAAACAGCCGCCTAACAACAAATACCACGCATAAAAAAAGCAACGTTAACGTTGCTTTTTTTTGGTTTGGTCTTACGACTGCTTACAAAAACGCTTTATGCTTTATCAGCCTATTTTTTATAAACGCTATTTTTTATCAGCGGCATTGCTTTGTTGCTCATGGGCTAAATAACCTTCTTCTTTAACATCTAGCTCTTCGTGTTGGAGCGCTACTTGAATGCTATCGGTATGGGTATGCGTGGTTTTATTAATCTCTATTTCTTGAATGACGTGGGTGTTTTTAGTAATTGTCGCTACCTGACGCGATAATACAATCTCAATCGGCGCGTCACCAATCTCAACCTGTTTGCCATTGATGGTCACGACTGCTTTACTATCTAGCGACGGCTCAACATGACGCAATATGTCCTTGTCATCATAATTACCTGATAGTAAATCCTGACTCTCTGCGTCTTGATAGTCGGTACGTACGGTAATATATTCTTCTACCAGCTCAATAGGCACCTCAATGGTTTTGGTGCGTCTGTGCTTGGTTACCGTGACTTTGCCAACATCCAAGCGTTCTTTATTAATCACAGGACGCTCTTCTAATAATTCTAAATAGCCACCATTACCTGTATCGGTTTGATGGTTTGCTAAATCAGTAGATAAATTATTTTCTAAGCCTTGTTGTGTACTGCTTGACGTAGTTTGCTGCTGATTAGTATCGGATAAATCCGTAATGGACAAATCTGGCGCAGGCAATTTGTTCTCACCGCTATGATTGGCAATTTGCTCTAAATGCGAAGTAGGGTCAGTTGCCAAAGGTGAGCGTTGATGCGTTTGTCGTGGGTCAATTTTTTTGTCGTCGTTAATCATGGTAGTGTTCCTTAAATGATGATGTGGCTTAAAAACAGGTATAAAAAAAGACCAGAGGCAAGCTCTGGTCTTAGTCACTGAGCTTGTCACTCAGCTGCTCATTACTATCGCATAATGCACATTTAACGGTTTTTTTTCTAATGATTATTTCTTAATTTAAGAAATCTTTCTTAAAAATGATGCAAAGTGCGAAAGTATTGCGTATTACATACCACGAGCACGGCGGACGTCTTCGGCAGTAATATCATCGCGGTCAAAAAGGTTACCTTCGCGGTCAACCACATTACCATCACCATCGATATCTAATTCTTCACGTTGAATGGTTTCAGCGATGGTTTCAGTATGACGTTCGGTAGTTTTACCGACGTTTACTTCTTCAGCGACATAGGTTTCTTTATTGACGCGAGCACGTTCTGCTTCTAATTGAACCTCGACCGTTTGATTGCTATCTACATCACCGATACGGCGATCTGTTGGACGATCTACATTGGTACGTTGGATATTGGCATGCTCTTCTTCAAGGTCAACATCTATGTTGCGCTCTTCAGTAACGACATGCTTACCAACTTTTACTAAGCCTGCAACGATGCGGTCTTTATTGACTGTCAAACGCTCTTCTAGTAGCTCTAGCGTGTTTGGCGCATTATACGCATGGTCGGCAATCTCCATACGCTCTGCTTCTGGTACAGTATCAGCAGCGAATGATTGACGATCTTTTTCGTACTGCTCTTTATAGCTGTACTGATAATCGTGATCATAGACTTCCATCGCTTCCACTTGTGCTTGCGTTAAGCTATCAAAGAAGACGTCGTCACCGACGATACGAGCAAGACCTGCTGGCACTAGAACTTCTTTTGAGCTGAACCAACCGCCTGCATCAACGATTAAATAACGGATACGACCAGTAGTATCTTCTACTAGCGCACCTTCGATTTTACCGATTTTTTCTTCATTGACGCCATAAGCAGTTTTACCAGTTGGATCATAGTAGTCATCACCAATTAGGTCACGGTGAGTTGCTTGGATATCTCTTAAACGAATTAGTTGGCTCATTATTGTCTTCCTTTTTTATGAGTAAATTTATTTGATTGGATTAATAATTATTTTTTATAAAATAGCAATACAGTAAAAATTTGCGTTGCTAAAAAACTGTCGACTATTTCTTTTGAACTTGTTTAAACTTAGATTTTATAAATCAACAAGATTAGATGAAGAAGATATTACCGTGGTTATTAATAGAATCTCGCTATCATTAAGGACTAGCTATCATTAATAAACCGCCTCTCCATCAACTTGTTATTATCGTAGCAGCAGGTTTTTCGATACGATATATGAGCAAGGTAGCAAAATGTGCGCTTGAGGTAATTGCGTGTAATAGGCTGTAAATGACGCCGTTACTATATAAAATTAAGTTAAGGCTTTCTTACAGCGTGTGCACCGCTTTGCGGTATTTGTCATTTTTAGGTATAAAAAAAACCGCACAGCTAGTAGCTATGCGGTCTTAAAATTTTAAGAAAATAAGTCGGTATTTTAAATCAGAATTTCAATTTTAAAAGCTCAAACGTTGAATTGGCTTAAACTTAAGCCAGTTCAATGGCAACGGCAACAGCTTCACCGCCACCGATACATAAGGTTGCAACGCCTTTTTTACCGCCAGTACGTTTAAGCGAGTTGATAAGGGTGACTAAGATACGCGCGCCAGAGCAGCCAACTGGATGGCCAAGTGCACAAGCGCCGCCTTCGACGTTGACTTTAGCGTGGTCGATTTTAAGTTCATCCATCGCTGCCATGGTCACCATAGCAAAGGCTTCGTTGATTTCCCATAAATCGACGTCTGCAATTGACCAACCCGCCTTGTCCAGAACTTTTTCAATGGCGCCAATCGGAGCAATGGTAAACTCGCTTGGATGGCGCGAGTTAGAAGCGGTGGCAACAATACGTGCTTGGTAATCTAAACCTTCGGCTTTTGCTTGCGACTCTTTCATCATCACAACCGCCGCCGCGCCGTCTGAGATTGAGCTGGCGTTTGCCGCTGTAATCGTTCCTTCTTTTGCAAAAGCAGGGCGCAGGGTAGGAATGCGCTCAGCATTGGCAAGTGCAGGCTGCTCGTCAGTATCAACCGTTTGCTCGCCTTTACGCGATTTGAAAGTGACAGGCTCGATTTCATCTTTAAAATGGTCGTCTTTAATCGCTGTCAATGCACGGTTTAGCGATTCAATAGCAAATTCGTCCATTTGCTCACGGCTATAGCCTTTTTCATCGGCCATTTCTTGCGCGAACTGCCCCATTAATTTGCCGGTTTCGGCATCTTCTAGACCGTCTAAGAACATATGGTCTTTGACTTCTTTATGACCCATACGGTAACCACCGCGTGCCCCTGGCATGATGTAAGGGGCATTGGTCATTGATTCCATGCCGCCCGCCACTGCGACGTTAAAGCTGCCCGCTTTGATACCATCGTGCGCTTGCATGACCGCTTTTAGGCCAGAACCACAAAGTTTATTAATGGTAACGGCACCCGTGGCATCATTTAGACCTGCTTTACGCATGGCTTGACGGGCAGGGCCTTGACCAAGACCAGCGGTCAAGATACAGCCCATGATGACTTCATCAATATTATCAACGCTCACGCCTGAACGCTCAACGGCTGCCTTGATAGCGGTTGCGCCAAGTTCAGTCGCGCTGACGTCTTTTAGGGCGCCTTGAAAACCACCCATCGGAGTACGGGCGCCATTTAAAATTACAATTGCATCGTTTGACATCGTTATTTTTCCTTTTTCGGTATTTGAAACGAAAGTTTTTTTAGTCATTAAAATAAAAGTTTTTAGCTAAGGTCACACGTTTATAGATGAATCGCTGGATAGATTAAGCTAACTCGTCTAAGCGAATACGGACGACTTTATCTGTAATGGTATCGAGCTTCTCGATTTTTTCAATCGCCAGATTCATCTGACTTTCCACCACAGGTAGGGTCAAGATAATCACTGGTACTTGGCCCAGCTTATGCGCAGGTTTTTGTAAAATGGCATCGATATTGATACCCGCGTCACTCAAAATACGAGTAATATCCGCCAAAACGCCCGGATTGTCATGGGCATGTACGCGCAGATAATAACCAGTAATCATCTGCTCAGCACGCAAGATGGGTGTGTCTGATAATTGCTCTGGGATAAAGGCTAGATGCGGCACATGGTGACCGTTCGTGCTTTCATTGTTACTATCTTTACTACCAAGAACGCGAACCAAATCCATCACATCAGCCATGACCGCAGAAGCCGTTGCTCCAGCACCAGCGCCATCACCGCAATACAGCGTCTGCCCAAGTGGGTGCGAGTTGACTAATACCGCATTTTTTACGCCATTAACGTTGGCAAGTAAGGCATTTTGTGGAATGAGGGTTGGATGAACACGCAGCTCGATACCAGCCGCGTTATTATTACCTTGGTCATCACCTGAACTGTTGTCTTCGCGGCGTACCGCAAAGCCTAGATGTTTGATACGGTAGCCAAGCTCTTCGGCGTAGTTGACGTCTTGCAAGGTAATACCGGTGATACCTTCGCAGTAAACTTTGTCAAACTGTAGCGGAATCCCAAAGGCGATAGAGGCGAGGAGCGCAAGCTTATGCGCCGCATCAATGCCTTCGACATCAAAGGTTGGATCGGCTTCGGCGTAACCAAGCGCTTGTGCTTCGCTTAAAACATCGGCGAACGGGCGACCTTTATCACGCATTTCAGTCATGATAAAGTTGCCAGTGCCATTGATAATACCAGCTAACCACTCAATCTTATTGGCAGCAAGGCCTTCACGCATGACTTTGATAATTGGAATACCACCTGCCACCGCCGCTTCATAAGCAACGTGTACATTATGGGCTTCGGCAAAGGCAAAAATCTCATTGCCGTGTTCGGCGAGCAAGGCTTTATTGGCAGTGACCACATGTTTGCCGTGTTTAATGGCATGCATAATCACATCTTTAGCCAAGGTCGTACCGCCAATCACTTCGATGACAATATCGACATTGTCACTGGCAGCGGTTGCCATCAAGTCACTATTTTGTACGATGGTAGCGTCGATATCATCGCGCTGACGACGGGTACCGACTTCGGTAATCACAATGTCGCGTCCGCTACGGCGTTTTAACTCATCTAAATTGTCATTGATTAGATTGATCACGCCCGTTCCGACGGTGCCCAGACCAAGTATCGCTAGTTTGATGGATTTGCTCACAGTATCCTCAAGAGATTATAGAGTTGGATAAAAATGCTTCTATGACAGCGCTTACATAAAAAGACTTATATAAAAGTGCTTATAAATGAGGCTGATATAAAGAAGAAAAGTATAAAAATACATCGCTAATTTTACCTAGCGCTTCATCGTATCATACCGATAAGCGCTTGTGGCGTCTACCCAATCTCACTGTCGCTAAAGTCAACAATATGAGGGGAGAGGACTAGCTGGCATCAATCGCTGTTTGCGCCAATTGCGCCGCGGGTAGATAGCCGCCGATTTGTTGGCCAGACTCTGTAAAGATAGCAGGCGTGCCGCGTACTCCTAACGACATTCCAAGCTCGATTTGCTCTTTTACTGGGTTATTACAGCTAGGCGCTTGGACATTAGCGCCCATTTTTGCCTGGTCCATCGCCGCCTTGCGATCTTCGCTACACCAAATCGCTTCCATTTTTGGGATACTGCCTTCGCTGCGTGGCCATGCCAAATAACGCACTTCAATACCGCGTGCATTGATATCGCTCATTTCTTCATGAAGCTTGGTGCAGTAAGGGCAGTCGGCATCAGTAAAGGCATAAACAACTGATTTAGTGGCGCCTTTTGCTGGATAAATAACCATGTCTTTTTTATCGACCGTTTTTAGAGCGTCTTGCGCGGCTTTGGCAACCAAAGCGCCACTGATATCAACTGGCGCCTCTTGCCCAACGGCGATGATTTGTCCTTGGATAATATGTTTGCCAGATTTATCGGTAAAAAACGATGGTAAGCCCGATGCCGTTACCCAGTAAATATCGTCCATATCCGTTGGTACGGCTGAAATGATTTCTTCTTCAATCCCTGAGGCTTTTAGATTTGTTTGTAAGGCTTTGACCACTGCTGCATCATTATCGGCGACTTGTGCGGTGCTGACTTTGGCATTAGCGCTATTGACGATACCTGTATTGCTGGTCGCATCTGCCGCATTATTCGAGCAGCCTGCTGCAACCACGACCAGCAATGCGCCCATCACCATCCGTGATAAAGGCTTGCGTGAAAACATAGCGCGAGCAGGGGTGGCTTTAGAGAAAGAAGGTAAAAACATAGGTATTTCCTTTAGGCGGTGGTGCCTAAGCAAGATATAGATATAAAAACAGGGACATAGATGGTGTATGAACGCTTATCCCGTATACGCTAGATTTTGTTGTCAGCGCGATATATTTCAAGGACGAGGGACAATTTATTGATAATAAAAGATAAGTAGCAATACTGGTTATATTAACATATTTTTAGAAATAACCACCAAAGGCTATTTGTTGATGTTTTATTGGCATCGCCAAATTTATCATCCAGTGCCGTAAAACCACGTCCTTCTAGGGCGTGGATATCAGGCGTCAGCCGTTGTCACCTAAGATTAAAAGAACCTTGTTAACCAAACGCATTGGGGTCATACTAAACCCATGAAGACGCTCAAGCTACGCATCAAAGACAAACATGCCACTCAGCTAAATATCTTAGCTGGTGCGGTCAACTTTGTCTGGAATTACGTTAATGAGCTAAGTTTTAAACATCTTAAGCGCACAGGCAAATTCTTTTCAGCCTACGACTTGGCCGCTTACACCAAAGGCGCTGGTGAGTACCTGAACCTGCACAGCCAAACCTTGCAAGCGATTAGTGAGGTTCACGCCAAAAGCCGTAAACAGTTTAAAAAAGCCAAACTAAACTGGCGCACAAACAATCCTAAAGCCAAGAAAAGAAGTTTGGGCTGGATTCCTTTTAAAAAAACTGCTATCAAGCATCTAAGCACTAAACAAAGTGGCAAAAAATCTCTAAAAACAACTCTACAATTCAGTTTGGCTAAGGGTCAAAAGCTGATTATTGATGTGTGGGACAGCTATAACCTCTCGCTCTACAGCATCAATACGTGCGAGTTGGTACAAGATTCTCGCGGCCACTGGTACGCCTGTATCACTGTTAAAGAGTTTTCAGAAACAGCCTGTGGTGACGGTCAAGTCGGTATTGATTTGGGCTGTAAAGATGCCGCAGTCAGTAGTGATGGCAAGGTTCTAACTACTAAGCTGACGACTCAATACGCAGAAAAACTGGCCATTGCTCAAAGAGCCAAAAACAAAAAACGGGTTAAGGCCATTCACGCCAAGATTAAAAATACTAGATTAGACTTGATTCATAAATTTACATCAAAGCTTGTTAAAGCCAACAGCCTAATCGTAGTTGGTAAAATTAAGTCAAAATCATTTACTTCAAGCAAACTCGCCAAATCCGTCTATGATGCGGGTTGGTTTGAGATAAAGCGACAACTGGACTACAAATGCGCGAACGCAGGTTGCCACTATATCGAAGTAAATGAAGCGTACACCACCCAAACCTGCTCGTGTTGCGGCTCTCGCCAAGACAGTCCGAAAGGTAGAGAAGGTCTTGGTATAAGAAAATGGTTTTGTCGTTCTTGTAAAACGACCCATCAACGTGACGTTAATGGAGCAAAAAACATTCTCGCGGTCGGGCTTGGCCGTCTTTAGTAGGAATCCCCGTTCCTTTAGGTCGGGGAGGAAGTCAAGTCTAGGTAGGCTACTGTCATAAACATTAAATTATCCATTAAAATAAATTTTCTTTCTAGGGCGTGTTGAACATTGGGTATAAATTAATGGCAAAAAAAATAGCGAACGGTT
>CAUPWW010000011.1:0-109380 GCA_963515535.1 uncultured Psychrobacter sp. | reverse complement strand
TATTTTAGCAGTTAGTTTCTACTTTTAGGTGTTATTATTTTTTGGGGTGATTACCTACCCAGTCCGAGTACTGGAATGTTCGCTTTTCCAGCGGTGCGAATATTATAAGTTTTGGCACGCATATTATTATCCTTTAAAGTGCTTAATATCTATCAAGTCTCATTCTCTATTAAGCTTTATTCTCTATTAAGCTTAGCCACTATAAAAAGAAAATAGGCTAAGTGAAAGAGCAGATGACGCTTTCCTACAAACCACAAACAGGCTGTAACGTCATTGCGAGTCGTTGATTGTACCCATTCAATAAATTTTAAGAGCAAAAAAGCCCATTATTTAAAATAATGGGCTTTTTCAAATTAAGGCAATTTTAGCTGTGAAAACGTTTTATTTATTCGAATTAATCGTTTTTACAATGGTTAATATCAACTATTGAGCAGCAGCTTCGGCAACTGGCGCGCTATCTGTCGTAGGAGCGGTTGCAGGGGCTGCAGCAGCAGTAGCTGTGTTCTCACCCCAGATTTTTGGGTATTTGTAGCCTGGAAAGCTATCGTGAGCATACTTTTTAAAGGCGTCTGAGTTATAAGCGTTGGTCACGTCTTTGACCCATTTCTTATCTTTATCCGCAGTTTTGATGGCAGACCAGTTGACATAAGCAAAGCTTGGCTCTTGGAACAGCGCTTCGGTCAGCTTGATACCAGCATCGGTCGCGTAGTTACCATTGATAACAGCAAAGTCTACTTCATCACGCGCACGTGGCAGCTGGGCTGCTTCTAGCTCAACGATTTTGATGTCGTATTTGCTATTATCAGCGATATCGGCTTTTGAGGCGGTCAGAGGATCGATGTTGTCTTTTAGGGTAATCCAGCCAAGCTCATCCATCATGACTAATGCGCGGGCGAAGTTACTTGGATCATTAGGCGCAGAAACGCTCATGCCTTTATAGGCTTCGTCAAGTTTGGTCTTTTTGCCAGTATAGAGGCCAAGTGGCGCAGTTGGCACTTGGAAGACCTCGACCAAATCAAGATTGTTCTCTTTTTTAAAGGTATCAAGATAAGGTTTATGTTGGAAGATATTGATATCTAAATCGCCATCAGCCAAGGCAAGGTTTGGACGTACATAATCGGTAAAGGTGACCAGTTCAACTTCATAGCCTTGCGCTTCTAACGAGCCTTTTACTTGGTTGCGAACCATATCAGCAAAGTCGCCTTCGGTGGTACCGATTACAATCTTGCTGTGCTCAGGGTCGATATCGTTGGTCGCTGCCGTTTCTGTGCCTGCTGTTTCAGTAGCACCTTCTGTGACAGGCTCTTTGTTAGCTTCTGGAGCTGATGAGTTGTTGCAACCGACCAATACAAGACCTGACACGCCAACGGTGGCCAATGCGGTCGCAAGTTGACGGCTGATATCTGTTAATTTCATGAAACTTCCTTAATAAAGAGGAGGGAATAGGGATTAAATGTCAACAGTAAAAATCCGCATTAAAAAAGCAACATTATGAATAGTAATGCTGCTCAGTTAAAGTCTGTTAAGATAGTATCAAAATTAAAGGGAATCAGTTACAAAGTCAAGCATTTGCTTAGGATGAATCGGCATTAAACCTTGAGCATTATTCATATTAGATGGTCTTTGTATCGAAAATTAGAATACAACATCATCATAATTGAGAGGGTAAAGAATAAAGTTTTGGCTTAACGTTTATCCAAACGGGTGGCTATCCAATTACCAGACGCCTGAATACCGATGACCATAATCGATAGCATCACGACGATAAAGACCATCACCTCAGTTTGATAACGATAGTAACCGTAACGAATGGCCAAATCACCCAAACCGCCACCACCAATCATACCCGCCGCCGCCGAAAATGACAGTAAGCTGATACATAAAATGGTCACGGACAACACCAAACCAGAGCGTGCTTCATTGAGCAATACTTTGATGATGGTCAAGGGGCGGGCACCCATCGATTCCGTTGCTTCAATAATGCCGCGTGGCACTTCGCGCAGATTTTGCTCGACCAGACGCGCAAAGTAAAAGGAACCGGCAATCGCCAGCACTAGTGACGCAGCAATCGGTCCAATACCCGTGCCAACGATGGCTTTGGTAAAAGGACTCATGGCAATCATCAAAATCACAAACGGGAAGGCGCGCATAAAGTTGGTGATCGCACCAAGGACGCCATACAAGGTTTTATTTTGCAAAAACTGCCGATCACTGGATAAAAACAAGAATACCCCAAACAGACCGCCGATGACGATGGCGACCGTCGTTGAGATACCTAGCATAATAAAGGTATCTACAAACGCCTGCAAAATTTCTTTACGTAGCGCAAGCAGCTTGTCCAATGAGGCGGATAATTCAGCACCAGTTAACATGTCTATTCTCCTGCCTCTTAATCTTCATGAACCAAGCCTTTACCAATCGGGGTCGTGGCCTGAATCAGACCGTCGCGGATATCGGCAACCTCGAGCAACTGCCCTTGATGTAACAGTGCGGCGCGGTCGCATAGCCTACGAATAACGCTCATCTCATGGGTGACGATGACAATGGTGACGCCAAGCTGCTCATTAATATCACGCAGACAAGTCAATAAACTACGCGTGGTTGAAGGATCAAGCGCACTGGTCGGCTCATCAGCCAATAATACTTTTGGGCTCGGCGCGATCGCACGGGCGATACCGACCCGCTGTTTTTGTCCGCCTGATAGCTGCGCAGGATAGTGTCCGGCACGGTCAGTCAAATCAACGATTTCTAAACAGTCCATCACCCGCTTATAAATATCGGCACGCGGATAACCTGCCACCGTTAAGTTAAAGGCGACATTATCATAGACAGTACGGTTGGACATCAGGTTAAACTGCTGAAAAATCATACCGATATTGTGGCGGGCGATACGCAACTCACTAGCCGATAAGGTAGTCAAGTCGGTACCATCTATGATGACTTGACCAGAATCTGGGCGCTCAAGTAAATTAATCAGGCGCAATAAGGTAGACTTACCCGCGCCCGAATAACCCATTAAACCAAAGATTTCGCCTTGTTTTACCGTTAAAGATGTCGGCTCAACCGCAGTAAACCAATGTGGCTTGCCGTCTTTATCTTTTATAGATCGGTCACTTAAAAAGCTTTTGGTCACATCGTTTAAGACAATCATGTCACTCATGGAATGCTCAAAATTTAATAAATATTTTAATGGCTATGAAGCGGCTGCAGGCTCTTTTGCGTATTTGTGCGCAAATTAAAAACAACCTTCAATAACCCTATAATAAGGGGCGCTAATATAGCATATTATGCAGCGTTTTGGATATGGACATCCATGACTAACAGATAATCTTGGCGGTAGCGTGGTTAGCTGATGAGATTATTGTAGGCTGTCATGTGGATAATGAGGGTCGTGCTTGACGGGTAATACCACTAAAAATCGCGTATGACCATTGATGGTATCTGTAATGATGCGGCCTTGGTGCGCTGTCACTATCTGAGAAACCAAGGATAAACCAAGCCCCGAGCCTTTGTTTTTTTGCTGTAAGCGTACAAAGGGGCTAAAGACTTCTTCGCGTTTATTTTCAGGGATACCTTCGCCTTCATCAATGACCGCTAGCACCGCATATTTCGGTAATGGTCGTGTTGGCTCAGCTTTCGGTTTTTTGAGATGCTTACTAAATATGCCCTCTTTGCGGGTAGCGTTTGCCGTGTCGCCGTTTTCTTTATTACCGTTGTCTTTATTATGGTCTTTAGAGACACTTTTGGCGTTATCCTTCTCAGTACTAACGCTTTTATCCGCTTCTTCTCTCTCTTTATTGATAGCTTTGTCGTTGATATCGCCAATGGAGGTATCTTGTTGTTTAGGAACCGCCCGCCAAATAACTTTCTTAATTTTTTCTGTCAAATCGGTGGTAAAGCGTTGATAGGTAAATAATAACGACGGCTCAACAAGGGTTTTTATCTCAGTAGTGCTATTTAGGTCATTGTTTAGCTTATTAGATGAGTCAATAGTTTTTGCCGTCGATGAATTATCAGTATCTGTGCTGTTATCACTATTCGTGTTGCTATCAATCTCAGCATCCGCAATGATGCTTTCACCATTTTTATAAATCACTGGCGCAGGTAGTAACGCTGCGGCCGATGCTTCTTCCGTCGACGTTAAGGTTGAGGTACCTTTATTATCGCTAAGAACAATATTATCGTGAGGAACAGTGGCGTCAGCATTTTGCTGGGCATTTTGACTGGTTTCAAGCGTATGATTGCTATCAGGCGCTTCTTCATCATAAGAATCAAAATCTGAGCTGTTATAATCGATAAAACTGCTACAAAGTATGGTTTGCAAAAGATAATCGGGAATAGCGTCAGCTTCATCCAGCGTTTGCACGCCGTAAAGTAATACCGTAACAGGCGGCTTGCCGTGCAGCATAGCATTAGTCAATAAGTTACGTATTAAATGAGTCAGCATCGATGATTGACCATCGATAACGATATGCTCGCCAATCAAGGTTGCTTCAGGATAATGCTGACGCTCTTGATTTACTAGGTCATATAAGTCTAAATGCTCAACTTGTTGTAGCGCGTGTCCAGCATCTAAACGACTGACCAGCAAAATACTCTCGACCAAATCGTTTAATCCAGACAAATCGCGATTGATGGCTTGGGCGCGCTTATCAAATTTTTCTTTGGTATCGCTCGGCAATGCACCCGCCAGCATATCCATCATCTCAATCTGTAAACGGATACGGGTGATAGGGGTGCGCAGCTCGTGCGAAGCGTGTGCCAATAGTAGATTATTGGCATTGATTAACTGTTCAATTTTTTGTGCCGCTTGGTTAAAGCCACGAGCAAGCGATGCAATCTCATCATTACCACGCGCATTGACCCGCACTGTAAAGTCGCCATCGCCCAATTGCGCCATTTGTTGGCTCATTTGATTGATACGCCAAGTAATGGTACGCGCAATCCACCAAAGCACCCCTGCCATGATAAGCAGCAGCAGTAAGGTACCGGTAAATAAGTTTAAGGCGGCAGAGAGGACAGGTTTTTTAGGCGGCAAGCGTGATTCGTATAATAGCGTATAACCAGTGCTACTATAAACTTGGGCTTGCTTGGTTGGAGAGGTTTCGGCAAATGAGGGAAAGACGCGCGCCAATAGCGAGGGCGGCGCAGGCAATTCTAACGGCAAATCACTGTTGTCACTTTGCATGAGCAAATGACCTTCATTGTCATATAGCCCCATTTTTGCTTGCAATGACTCATCAAAAATGTCAAAGCTCTTTTTGACCACCGCTAGCATAAAGCGCGCTTGTAAGCGGTTGTCCTTGCTAACGGCAATATTTAACTCATGCAAGAATGGGTCTATTTGACCCAAAATTTGCGTGGCTAATATTTCCGAGCGAATACCAGCGTCTTTGTCATGTACCAACTGGGTCAATAACACCATCGCTACCGCAAATAAGATAAGTGCCAGCATCACACTGGCAAATAGTTTGGCAAATACGGAACGAAAACCCAGTTGTTGCATTAGATCATCTCTATTATCAAACGCTTATAACCATTTTATTCATGTTATTTTAATAACTTTATTGCAATACGGGCTTAGTTTAATAGCGTTTGATTGCATGTGCTAACTATACCTGATCAGTAGCGAACTGATAACCCACACCGCGTACGGTAATAATACGTTTTGGCTGACGCGGATTGTCTTCGATTAAAGCACGCAAGCGTGAGATATGCACGTCAATGGCGCGATCAATGTTATCCGAGCTGTCATCGTTTGGCATCGCTTGCCATAATTGCTCACGGTTTAATACTTTGCCCGAGTGGGTAGCAAAATAATGCAGCAGCTGAAACTGATGTGTCGTCAAGCGCACTGGTTGATCATCGATAGTGACTTCATGACTGTCAGGGAAAACGCTTAAACGACCAAATGTTAAACTATCAGATTGACTGTCAGCTTGGTTTGGTTGTTCATGACGACGAATGACGGCACGAATACGCGCCAGTAGTTCACGCGGCTCAAAGGGTTTGGCAATATAATCATCGGCGCCCATCTCTAAACCTAATACACGGTCTGTGGTGTCGCCTTTTGCCGTTAGCATAATAATCGGCACTTTATTGGTCATGTTGTTTTTGTTGCCACGTATCTTTTGGCAAACTTGCATGCCATCCATATCAGGCAGCATCAAATCTAATACCACCAAATCGATGTCACGCTCTTTAGCGTCTAACAAGTCCAAACCTTCTTGACCCAGCCCTGCATGATGCACATCATAATAGTTCATGGTCAGATAATCGCTGATTAATTCGGCTAAATCTGGATCGTCTTCAATTAATAAAATTTGCTTACTCATAATTTTTCCTCTAGTTGTTGTTATAGTTTGTTTAAAATGCTGTTTAAAAATACTGCTTTAAAAGTGCCTATCTACCAATGCTGTCTTTATAAATCTGTTTTTGTAAATAAGCACGCCCTAAATTTTCAATGCCCTTAATTCTCAATTCATTCTCACTAAAAGCGTAATCTCTATTAGTTTACGCTATATTGCCTAAACAGAATGTTATTAAACAAGATAGGCTTTGTTAATGTTTCTACACAATGTAACTACGAGCTTTGGCGCTTATGAAACCACCGCCTTTTTACCTTCAGATTCCACCGGTAAATTAGCCAAACAAATCAAACTGTCATTGGTAATACCGGCAATTAAATACTGTTTGGTTAAGGGGTCATACTCGATGACTTCGACGGGCTGGCGTGTCAAACGCTGGTCTTGTTTGATAATCCAAACGTTGGCATGCAAAGGACGCAGCGGCTTATAAGGCGGTTTGTGCAGCACGGTTAGGTCAACATTGTGCAGCGCGCGCTTAGGAACAATGGTTCCAACTTCTATTTGTCCGTAGTCAACGCGCCCAGTCACCTGCATATCAGGTCGTATTTGGTTGCGACTGACTTCATTATCAACCACATTGACATAAACCAATAGCTGCTTTGGTAACTCAGTGACTGTCAGCTTACTGACCTGACCGGTAAATTTATCTATCAAGCCTTCCGCCGTGAAGTTAACCGTTTGTCCAACGGAGATTTGAGATTTGGCTTCAATTGGTAAGCTTGCGCTAAAATGCAGCTCCGTCCCGTCGCTAAGCTTTAGAAGAGGTTGACGCGGTGCTACTTGTTGGCCGCTTTCGACGTATAGCTTTTCGATATGACCTGCGAAGCTTGCCCGTACCGTTATCAAATTATTCGCCGTTTCTGTATGCTTAGAAGCTTGATTATTGTCTAAGTCGTGACGGCTTGCATTAGCAGAATTTTCTTTATCATCCTCACTATTTTTTTCTGTACTGGGTTTTATATTATCTGAATTCTTAGCAGTGGAGTCTTTTGGCGCCGCTTGAGTACTGTTGATGGCAGACGGTTTTGGTTCAGTGGCCGCACCTTTATTATCTGCTACTTCATCTTCTACTTCTAAGGAAGTTGCTACTTCATCATCGGCTTGTTCAGATGACTCTGTTGAGTCAATAGGCGCTGCTTGCCGTCGAACGGTGAATAATGGTGCGCCTTTTTCGACCCGTTGATTTATTTTCACCCACACCTGCTCTACCGTCAGTGCTTGGGCAGCAATTAGGTTTACCTGTTTGATAGGCTCAATCTCACCTTCTAAGCCAAGGCTAGGCTGATAACGGGTTGGTTTGACGCTTAGGATATGATCAGGGGTCATCGTAATGCTATCAGCACGTATGAGTAGAGGTGTATCAAAGGCCTCGCTATTTTCAGCTGTGACAGGTTCTGACGTAGGCGGGGAGGGCTGGCAGGCGATAAGCAGCGCCGCGCCCAAAAGATACGCACCCTTTTTTAATGGGCTAAAAGCTAAAAGTATGGTGCTTGAAAATTTAGCCTTCAAACTCCTTAAATCTTTAAAACCTGTCATAGCGATTACCCTTGTCAACGAATTTTTATTATATAGGGAATTATGAGGCGGTGAAATGATTACTCTTATTTACTGATTTTGAATGACGAATTTCAGCGTACTAGGTATCACTCGTTAGATCACACGTAAAAATAAATAGTTGAGGATAAGCGTAGTTAATGAGGAGAATTTGGCTAGAGTGATGAATTTACAGTTATTTATTTGAACATAAATTTATTAAATGACTGGAAAAGCGCTCATAACTGTGCTAAAACGAACATAATAAAATATATTGATACATTTTTATGACAAAAGAGAATTATTCAGTAAGGTACGCGTTGTTTCTATATAATGTCTAGAATCTTAGCGTATTGACTATGGTGCACGTTTATATTTAAAAAGAGCTATTTTAAAAAAAGCATTAACAGGTACTTAGGAAGCAGGAAGTTTGAAAAGTAAGCATTTGCAGCCATGGCTAGATGGTACGTCTGCGCAAGCTAGTATTACTATCATAAAGCGTCAAAAAGACTTAAAATACCGCGCAAATTGCTAAGATAATTGGCCCTAAAGTGCGTATAGTGACGAATGATAACGCGCTATTATCAATGCTTAGCGAGTAGGCAGTTACTTTGCGTAAAAACTTAGCTATTTTTTTATACAACAAACGCTAATGGCTTAATTGAGATAACAGCTTATTTTCTTGTATTCGTCGCCTCGCTTGCATTAGTATCTTAGTGTGATCGTTCACATTCATAAATAGCACCCCGAATAAATAGTCATTTATAGGACAGAGATAATGGAAAATAATTTTGATGGTTTAAAAGTGATGGTAATCGATGACTCAAAAACCATTCGCCGTACCGCAGAGACTTTATTACAAAAAGCGGGTTGTGAAGTCGTCACTGCCATTGATGGTTTCGATGCCTTAGCGAAGATTGTTGATAACAATCCAGATATTATTTTTGTAGATATTATGATGCCGCGTTTAGACGGTTATCAGACTTGTGCCTTGATAAAAAATAATCCAGATTATGCGAGCAAACCGGTGATTATGCTGTCATCGAAAGATGGTTTGTTTGATAAAGCTCGCGGCCGCATTGTTGGTTCTGATGAGTATTTGACCAAGCCATTTAGTAAAGATGAGCTTTTTGAGGCGATTAACCAGTATCGCTAATAGACTAGTAGCGCGTTAAAGACCTGCTATAAAAATATTATAAGCTCGGTTATTCAGGTTAATAGTGAGCGCTTTCTGCTTAATTTTTATCTTGATGAAAATCATACTGGCATTCAATCAATACGATTTATTTTTAATCGGTTTGTTTTAACAATATATCCTAATGGATATCATCGAAAATAAAGGAAACACCTATGACTACTGTTTTAGTCATTGACGACTCGCCATCTGAGATGGCGAAATTTCGCGACATGCTTTCTAAAAATAACTTTCAAGTATTAGAAGCGAGCAATGGAGAGCAAGGCTGTCAGATGGCAGCCGACCATCTACCAGATGTCATCTTGATGGACGTGGTGATGCCTGAGATGAATGGTTTTCAGGCAACCCGCAAAATTACGCGCGGTAAAACGACTGCTCATATCCCTATTATTATGATCAGTACCAAAAATCAAGAAACTGATAGAGTATGGGGTAAGCGTCAAGGCGCTAAAGAATATATCACCAAACCGATTGATGAAAGTGGTTTGGTCCAGATAATTCGTAAAGTAATGGGGTAGCTTGTGGCATCCAGAGGATTTATTGAGCTGCTGCGTATAGCAGACTTAGCACGCGCGCGCAAAAGTGGTCGCCGCGGCGGCAAGGAGTTTGATTGGCAAGGCGTGGTATTTGAAATTGGTGGTCAGCGTTTGGTGGCACCAATGGGTCAAGTATCAGAAATATTGTCCATGCCAGAATATACCAGCTTACCTTTAGTAAAGCCTTGGATGCTAGGCATCGCCAACATCCGCGGGCGCTTGTTGCCGTTAACCGATTTGTCACGGTTTTTACAAGTACCTAGCAGATTGACGCAAATGAGCCAGCGTAAGGTTATTGTGATAGATCACGATAATCTGTTTTCAGGACTGCTGGTCGATCAGGTGCTGGGCATTGAGCAGTTTACCCAAGACCAATATCGAGCCGAAGCGCTTGAGCCGAGCTCGCCATTTGCGCCCTATAACCACGGTAAGTTTGTCAAAGATGAGCAAGATTGGTATGTGTTTATGCCAAGCTTACTGGCACAGGACTTGCAATATATCGATGCTGCCATCTAGTGGTTGTGAGTAACTAGTAATTAGATGTTTTTGCTAAATATCGATTTTTAGTACATGCATTACCCTTAATAAACATTTTGATTATTAACAGGGTATTTGTTAGAGCAAGAAAAGAACAAAGGCTGACATGGTTTAATGAGATGTCAGCATTCATACAGGCTTTGTGAATCACTGTTGTTTTGATGGCAATATGATTTCAGAGTCAGTCACGATACGACTTTGACGATTGTTTGAAAGGAATAGGCACGATGAGTGATGTTATAAACAACCCTGTAGCTGGTACGAATAAAACAACGACAGATGCTAATAGTAAATGGAAGCTGTTATTAGGGCTTTGTGCTTTAGTGAGTGTGGCTTGTCTGTTTTGGCTGGTCAATTCATTGTCGTCGGTCAGTCAATATTTAAGCAATTTTAATCAAACAGTCATCTTACCGGTGATTGTTTTTGTGGTAGGTGTACTGGGCGTTTTATTCGCTTTATACCAATTACTCAAACAACGCGGCGGCTCAGAGCGTTTATTGATTGAAAAAGAAACCTTACGCCGTCGCCAAGAAGCAGAAGCGGAGTCTGAGCGCGCGCGCCAAATTCAAGAAGAGAACGAGCGAAACCAGATTGCAATTTTGCGTCTACTAGATGAGTTGGGTGATTTGGCAGATGGTGATTTAACGGTAAACGCGACGGTATCGGAAGATTTTACTGGTGCGATTGCTGACTCTGTGAACTTCGCAATTGACCAATTACGCCAATTGGTACTGGTTATTAACAGTACCGCTGAGCGTGTCTCGCAGTCCTCAGAGCAAACGCAGATGAATGCGGTTGAGCTTGCTGAAGCCTCAGAGCACCAAGCCCAAGAAATTGCTGGGGTATCAGCGGCGATTAATGAGATGACGGTCTCGATTGACCAAGTGTCAAATAACGCTTCAGAGTCAGCGACGGTTGCACAGCGTTCGGTTGCCATTGCTTATAACGGTGCGGAAGTTGTACAGCGCTCGATAGAAGGTATGAACGTTATTCGTGATCAGATTCAAGAAACCTCAAAACGTATCAAGCGTCTCGGTGAGTCTTCGCAAGAGATTGGTGATATCGTTGGTCTAATTAACGATATTGCTGATCAAACCAACGTTCTGGCATTGAACGCCGCGATTCAGGCATCGATGGCAGGGGAAGCAGGTCGAGGCTTTGCGGTTGTTGCTGATGAGGTTCAGCGTCTCGCTGAGCGTTCAGCAAACGCAACCAAACAGATTGAAACGCTGGTAAAAACCATTCAGGCTGATACCAGTGAAGCGGTGATGTCAATGGAGTCAACAACTGCTGAGGTTGTGCGTGGTGCCCGTTTGGCAAAAGATGCGGGTGAGGCACTAGAAGAGGTGCAAACGGTTTCTAATACCTTGGCTGACCTGATTCAAAACATCTCTAACGCCGCGCTACAACAGGCTGAGTCTGCTGGTCATATCTCGCATACCATGAATATTATTCAAGATATTACTTCGCAAACCTCGTCTGGTTCGATGGCGACAGCACGCTCTATTGGTGAGCTCAATGAGATGGCGGCGGCGCTACAAGAATCAGTAACAGGCTTTAAGCTTTCTAATGACGATGAGCAGTTGGAGCAAGAGTTTAGCGAAGATGAGTATTTAGAGATCGATGAAAGTGTTTCGGCGAACATGTAATCTCTAGTTATCAGCTTATGATTGTGATATTGAAATATTAACCAAGCAGTCGCTCTACTCGTTTTTTCTGTTGAGCAACACTATTAATAGCAGGTCACGTGAATAATCATACTCAAAAAGACAGTCTGATGATAAATAAAGCTGATGCTTTGGCAGTCGAGGCTTTGTGGGAAGATACGGCTTTTGATACTAAGCAATGGCAACGCTATATAGAGCAAGAGATTGGCTTTATATTGCCGAATGTTCAACGTAAATGGTTAGTCAACGCCGTCAGTCAAACGGCACTGGCCTATGGTCTGAGTATCATACAATTATGGAATCAGTTGCCGATTAATCATGAGCTGCGCCAGCAATTGTTAGATAAAGTGCTCATTCATGAAAGTCGCTTTTTTCGCCATCTGCCTTCTATAGAGTTTATCACTGATTATGCCTTTCGGTGGCAACGAGAGCAGCTAATCGCTGCTAGTACTAGGTGCAATGCTAATGATAGCAGCGCTAGTATTGACGCCAGTAATCCTGATGATTCATTCCGTATCTGGAGCGTCGGCTGTGCCAGTGGGCAAGAAACTTGGTCGCTGGCCATGAGTTTGGCCGCAAAGCAGCTGACTAATTACCGTATATTAGGGACTGATGTCAGTCAGCAAGCCTTAAAAAAAGCACGTTTAGGTCAATATGATAATAAGCAACTGGCTTTGATTCCGCAGAATTGCCAGCAATTTATTCAACCATTACGACCAACAAGCATCGTTGAAGAATTACGTTTTCTGCCTGTGTCTATGCAAAAAAATACAGAGAAAAACGCTCGGGCCCACTGGCAGGTGATGCCAACGCTAAAACAGCATGTACGCTTTGCTTTACACAACATTATCGATAAAAAACCGCCGACGCCGCATTTACAACAAGTCATTGTCTGCCAAAATATGCTGCTTTATTTTCGTAAGTTTGATCAGCGCGATATATTAGCGCGACTATCAGAGCAGTGCGCCGTAGGCGGTTATATTATATTGGCTCCAGGTGAGGCGTTATTTTGGCGTCCTTCAAACATGCGCCGTATTGCACACCCACAGATTAACGCCTGGCAAAAAACCAGTGCTTAAATTAGCGCCTAGACGAGTTAGGATATATCTATGAAAAACCAGCCCAACGACATGGTGACACTTGAGTGGTTATTGCCACTGTTTGATCAGCAATTATCACAGATAGCTGATGGCTGGCAATTGGGTAAAAAAAGCGCTGATTATGAGCAGATGGCACAGAGCTATCATCAGATTGGTGGCGCTTTGACCATGATTAACTTGCCGATATTGGCTAGTTTGGCCACTAAGCTCAGCTTACTTGCAGGGGCAGAAATAGACAATTTCGGTGCTGATGCCAGCCGTATGGGTCAACTAGGGCATCGACTGCTTACACGTGAGCTGGTTTACTACGCGCGTACGGGCAATTTCCATAGCGCTTTTATAAATAAAACGTCAGCTGAGCTGACCCAATTCTTAGCACGTTATGATATAGCGACTGATTGCCTTGTAGACGCTGCTTTAGACTCTAATGAGGACAGTCTTGCTAGCATTGCCACTAACGATATTGTTGATATTGCGGTACCTGCTAGTACGGCAGTGGTCAGTTTAGACCAAGCGCAGTATCAGCAGTTGCTATTGGTTTGGCGTCAACAAGTGCAAGCGTTACTTGCTGCTGATACCAATGACGCTTCTATACTGGCGATTTTAGAGAAAGTCGCTCAATACTTATGGCAAACCGCAGCAGATGCCGATTTGCAGCGTCTTTGGTATTTGACTGAAGCTTGGCTACATGACCTGGCCTATAATGAAACGCCGCGACCTAAGTATTACGCTGCGCTACTGGGTCAGTTAGATGCGTTAATAGAGTCGAGCACCTCTCAAAAAGCGCCATCGCCGAGTGTTATCAGCGAGCTAATAGCGAATATTTATATCGAAATCAGCAGCCTTGCCAAACAGAGCGATAGCACGCAAGCAATGCTGCAAAGCGTAGCGCCGCAAGAGGTGGAAACACGCTTTTTACCGCGCATCTTAAGTGATATTGATACGCTTGTTTTTAGCCTTGATAAACCGCAAACCCTAATTAAACCACTACAACAAATCAGCAAACAGCTAGAAAGTCGTGGTTGGACATTGTTTGCCTCGCAAGCAACCTCTATCCTAGCAGATATAGAACGTGACTTAATTGCCCAAACTGGAGTGGTAGAAGATCAATCGCAACAGCAGTGGCAAATTGAGCAGCGTCTCCAAGAATTATACAATGCTATCTACAGTACCGAACAAATTATCTTAAGTAAAATAGGAAGCGCGGCTTCTTTTGTACCTGCGGCTGACGTCATTACTCATGATGACATGGATAGTGGGCAAGTAGAAAGCAGCCACCAAATTAAGACGGACGATAAAGAGCTGCGCGAGCTGCGTATTGCGGTTGAAGACGTTAAGCAAGGCTTTAGTGATTATATTCAGCGCCAAGATTTAGCGCTATTACCAGACGCTGCAGATTTTTCCAACATTGGCGAAGCTTTTGACAGTATGAGCCTGTCATCTATCCGCCAAGCGACCGATAAAATAGCAAATATATTCGAGCAGTTAACTACTCATGAGGTTGCCGTACTGAGTTGGGATGTCACCGAGGCCTTAGCCGAAGGTTTAACCTCTATCGAATTGCTGCTCGACTATCTTGCGCAGCAGGTCTTCGATCAGCTTTTATTGACCAAAGCTCACGAATATATCGACAAGGCGGCGACACTACTTAGTGGCTATATAGCTGCGCCTGAAACCGTTAATGATACCTTTTTAACGCAAAAGCAAGCGGCAAATGATGTACTGCGCTATGACGACAGTGGCGAGATTGCGCCTGTTACGGTTGCTAATGAAGACATTGATTTAACCGATAACACAAACCATAGCGATAAAAAGCAAAGCGCCGCTTTATTAAATGCTCGCAGTGAGCTTAAGCCTGATAACTTTGATGTTGATGAAGATATTCGCGAGATATTTATCGAAGAGGTGGAAGAGGTTGTTGCCGATTTAAAGGATTTTTTACCCATTTGGCAGCAAGATGCGCAAGATTTAACGACATTAACTGAAGTACGCAGAGGCTTTCATACCTTGAAAGGGTCAGGGCGTATGGTTGGTGCTTTTAGTATCAGTGAGATGGCCTGGTCTATTGAAAACTTACTCAACCGTTTGTTGGACAAAACCCTACCAGTGACCGATGAGGTCGTGGCACTCGTCACAGAAACCACTAAGCATCTACCAGCGATGTTGGCGGATTTTGCAGCACAGAACCCACCAAGTTTTGATCCAGCCATTACTATTTTGCAAAGCAGTAACTTAATAAACCAGCAGCCTATCGATACAGGCCTAGAAGTGCTTGATAATAACTTTTCTACAAGTGAAGTTGAAAAAAATAATGCGGTACTAGATGAGGGTACGCAATCGACAGATGAGACATTCTTAAATACCGAACAAGTTGATACTCTAGACATAAAGGACTGTGTTAGCAACTTTGACGAAGTCTTTGAAGTAAAAACAGACTTTTCTGCCTCATTAACGGATTTAGAGATACCAGACGTATTAACCCCATTTATGACAGCGGCGCAGTCGCTACCGACAGATGCTAACGATGCTGATCCTGATATCAAAGAGATATTTATAGAAGAAGCCAATGAAGTTCTCGAGGAAATTGTGCCCTTATACGAGCATTGGCAGCTTACTCCTGATAACTTAAGCCAGTTAACGGATATTCGTCGCGGTTTCCATACTCTAAAAGGCTCGGGTCGTATGGTGGGTGCTAATTATAGCGCCGAGTTAGCCTGGTCGATAGAAAATATGCTTAACCGTATTTTAGATAATACAATTGTAGCGTCTGCAGACATACAGCAGCTTATCGGTGATGTGTTAGGCGCTTATCCAACGCTATTAACTACATTTGAAAATGACAGTCAAGATTATCCTGCGCTTGTACCGTTATGGGTGGCTTGTGCTCAGGCTTATAGTAAGCAATTAGGTAATGAATTCAGCTACCGCGCGCTACATAAAGAACTGTTTGATGGTTCTGATCAGCAGCAGGGCATAAGCACAGCGCAATATTCTGATGTTAAAAATACAGATCAAGAACGTGCTGATGGCACTGCTTATGACATTGCCGAAAGTAGCAGTAGTATTGATAGTACGTTGCAAACCATTCATTCGGTAAATGAAAAAATGGCCGAAACTCCCATTGTGTTGACGCCTCAAAGCGAAGAGGAACAAGCCTTTTTCGATATTTTTGTTGAAGAAGCCGAAGCGCTGTTAGAAAGCGTTAAAGACTTTGTTTTTGATCACCAAGACGAGCCTTATGTCGCTGTAAGTGATGAAATTGTTCGCGCTTTTCATACGCTAAGAGCAGCATCTGGCGCTAGTGCTTTGACGGCAATCAGTGAGGTTGGCACGACGATAGAGCAAAGTTTGGAGCTTCTGCAGCAGCAGGACACGCCAATGAATGCTCAGCACGTAAAAGCACTCGCTCAGTCTGTGACGCTGATTGAAGGCTACCTAGCTAATTATAAACGTGATGTGCAGGAGCAAGAGGTTTCGTTAGAAGAGGCGCAAAGTCAGCAAGATATTGCTTCTTTACAAGCCATGCTTGGTGAGCAGTATACTATTAGCGATGATGAGGACTCAGCCGATGGTAAACCAACGATAAGCCAATTATTAGATGATGAGATTAATGAGCTACTAGATGCAGAATGGCAGCTAGAAACGGTTTTTAATGCAGAGCAAGAACAGATTGAAAGCTATATCGCCAAGCAAATCTCACAAATAAAGCATCTAGCTAGCAAAGCACAAGAGGTACCAAAGTTTGCCTTGATTCTTAATGAATTGGAAAATGCTTATATTTATTTAAGTCATCACCCTGAAAAATCCCGCGATGCTGATATCCAGGCCGCTTTACTTGCAGGTCATTGTCAGCTAGTCGGTTTATTTGATGCTTTAGCGGGTAGCACCTCGTTGAAAATTGACGAGCAAGTTGTTGAACGCCTACAAAGCATTGCTCAAAGTGGCGATATCAATATCAATGTAGAAGAAGGTACTGCAGGGCATACTGATGTTGCTGAAGAGACTGAGGAAGAGGATAAAGGCACAGTGCAAAGTGTTGCTGCCCCTGAGCTTGCGCTTGAAACCATCGATACCGATATTGAGCTATTAGAAATCTTCTTAGAAGAGGCGCAGGAGCTTGATGATGCGCTCAATGATAGCTTTAGTAAATGGCGTGCTGATATCAGCAATATCAATACCTTAAAGGTTTTACAGCGCCACCTGCATACCATCAAAGGTGGTGCGCGTATGGCAGGCATACGCAGTATTGGCGATTTGACCCATGAGGCGGAGAGCATTTATGAGGCGTTCGTTGAAGCAAGACGTACGCCAACGGCGCAGTGGCTTGAAATTATGCAAGTCGTGCAAGATACGTTGTCATTGCAAGTGGCGCATATTGTCCGCTATCAGCAATCATTTTTTACGCCTGAACTGATTGAGCAACTGCAGCAGTTTGAAAAAGCAGCAGCGTTACCAAAAAACGTTGAACTTATTGTACCAATGCCGCAACGTCAAGCAGCTGCTGAACCGCAAATCAGCGCCGATGAATACACCCATCGTATCGAAAAGACGGCAGACTTCTTAAGTTTAGATAGAATTATAAAACAATCTTGGGCGAACGGCTTACCTGACCCAGATATTTTAGAGGTGTTTTTAGAAGAAGCAGAGACGCTGATCAACCGCAATGAATATCTCCAAGCATTCCTAAGTGATGCTGGTGATACGGTTGCATTGCAGGCCCTACAGCGCGATTTACACACCCTAAAAGGTGGCGCGCGTATGGTGACCGCAAGTGGCATCGCTGACCTTGCTCATGAAATGGAATCTGTTTATACCGATTTTATTGATCGTCGCCGACCTGCTACCAAAAAAGTCTTAGAGCTACTGGTAGCCTGTCATGATTGGCTCGCAGATGCGGTATTTATTCTCTCGCAACAGGTGAACCCACCAACGCCAGACTTATTAATTGAGGCGCTGCAGCAATTTAGTAAAAACCCCGATAGCTTAAAGCACCTACCAAAAGAGTCTTTGCAACCGCAGCGTGATGCTATTTTACTGGCGAAAGAAAAACAAGAATCTACCTATATCCAAAAAGACATCAGTGAGATGCCGCCGATGGTGGCTGATACGACTGAGCAAGAACGGAACGCCAGTAGCAACGAGATGATTCGTATCTCAGGTGGTCTGATTGAGCATATGATTAATCTATCAGGTGAATCAGCAATCAACCGTGCGCGTATCGATATGGGCATGAGTAGCTTGACCACCAGTATTGAAGAGATGGGAACGACTGTACAACGTCTAGCGGATCAGTTGCGCCGGATGGAGATTGAGCTTGAAGCGCAGATTTTATCGCAGATTGATGATGAGTTGGTCAATCATGAAGGCTTTGACCCTCTAGAGATGGACCAGTATTCTTCGCTAAACCAATTATCAAAATCTTTGACCGAGTCGGCCTCGGATTTGGTTGATATTAATCATACCTTACTTGAAAAAATGCGTGATAGCGAAAGTCTATTGCTACAATTATCGCGGACGCAAACTGAGCTACAAGATGGTTTGATGAATTCGCGGATGGTGCCCTTTACCCGCCTAACGCCAAGGCTTGAGCGTATCGTGCGCCAAACGGCCAATGAGCTGAACAAATCGGTTGAGCTAAAGATTATCAATGCTGATGACGAAATGGATAGAACCATTTTGGAGCGCATTACCTCACCGCTTGAGCATATGTTACGTAACGCCGTCGACCATGGTATTGAAACTGTCGCTGCGCGCCTAGAAGCTGGTAAAGAGCGTAATGGACAAATTACTTTAGAAGTCCTGCGTGAAGGTAGTGAAATCATTATCCAGTTAACTGATGATGGACGCGGCATTGATGTAGAAGCGGTACGCAATAAAGCCATTTCCCAAGGTTTAATTGACGCTGAAGACACCAGTTTAAGCGACCTTGATATCATGCAGTATATCTTTAATGCTGGTTTAAGTACCAGCAAGCAAGTGACACAAATATCAGGGCGCGGTGTCGGTATGGACGTCGTAATTAGTGAGATTCGTCAGTTGGGCGGCTCAGTATCAGTGGTGTCAGAGCTTGGTAAAGGCTCTCGCTTTACCATGCGTGTGCCGCTCACCGTTGCCGTTTCTGATGCGTTGGTGGTTCGTGCCGCAGATCGCTATTATGCGATACCGCTGGTGCAGATTGAACGCGTCGTACGTATCAGTCCAGAAAGAATTTATGACTATTATCAATCGGGCGCAGCGACCCTTAACTTTGAAGATAACGATTATCGCGTGCGTTATTTGAATGAGATTTTATCAGGTAATAAACTCAATGAACTGGTCGTCAATACTAATACCAGTGTGCCACTGATTATTATCAAAAACCGTAGTGGACAAAACATGGCGCTACAGGTTGATCAAATCGCAGGGTCACGTATTGAGGTCGTGGTAAAACCTTTAGGGCAGCAGTTTTCTAATCTATCAGGTATCTCAGCCGCAACCATCATGGGTGATGGCTCGGTAATGCTTATTCTTGATCTGATTGCACTGATGCGAAATGCCGCTTTAGGTAGAGAAGTCGCAAAACCTGCTATCAGTGTTCGTAACAGTACAGAATCTAAAACCACCATTTTGGTTGTCGATGACTCAGTCACGGTACGAAAAGTGACCTCACGTTTCTTGGAACGCCAAGGTTTCAATGTGGTCCTTGCCAAAGATGGTATCGATGCGCTTGAGATTTTACAAGAAACCACGCCAGACTTGATGTTACTGGATATTGAAATGCCGCGTATGGACGGTTTTGAAGTTGCGTCGCAAGTTCGCCATAACCGACGTTTGCAACAGCTGCCTATCATTATGATTACCTCACGTACCGGTGAAAAGCATCGCGAGCGCGCTTTTGAGATTGGGGTCAATGACTACATGGGCAAACCTTTCCAAGAAAACCAGCTTCTTAATAAAATCCAAGGATTATTGGGTATAGAGGCTAGCTTAGTCAATGAAGGATAATGTCCATGCCTTAATGCTAAGGGATAAGCATAAAAACGATATCAGGGTACTGGTGGTGGCAGAAGACCAGCATCAGCGCATGGCTTTTTCTGATACCGTACGTAGTTGTGGTTTGCAGCTGGTTGACTGTGTATCAAGGACGCAATTACAAAATAGGTTGAGCCGCTATACAGCGCCGATTGATATTTGGCTCATAGATGGTGATTACGATGAGCATATGGCAGTAGCGACTACTACCGCTCAACCTGCTACCGTTCTAGTCGGATTTAGCCAGGCACCATATCTTAATGAAGCTGAGCAGTATGCCAAATGGCAGCGCAAACTCAAGCGCAAACTTGCCCAAATGCTGGCGTTGCCGTTATTGAGTAATGCAATAGATAGCCCTGCTTATAAGAATACGGCTTACCAAAATGAGCCTAACGATTGGCATTATGTGGTATTTTTAGGTGCTTCGATGGGTGGGCCTAGTGCGGTCAAAGAATTTCTAGATCATCTGTCACCCACCTTGCCTGTGAGTATTTTACTGGCCCATCATTTTAACCAAGCGATGATAGGTACGCTACCACGCATACTCAATCGCCATAATGACTGGCGCTGTCAGCTGATTACCTCATCACAGCGTTTGCGCGGCGGGCAATGCCTCATTGTACCCATTGATAAACAAATTGTTTGCGATTCAACTGGTCGTATTATCTTAATAGATCAAGCGTGGGAAGGCGATTATAAGCCCGCTATAGGTCAAATCCTGAAAAATACCAGTGATGTTTATGGCAGTGAACTTATCAATATTATTTTCTCTGGTATGGGAAATGATGGTTCGCAGTATTTGGACTTAATCCAAGATAATGACAGTCAATTGTGGGCGCAAGACCCAATCTCAAGCGCTTGTCCAAGTCAGCCGCAAGCTATTATTGATTCAGGTTATTGTCAGTTTGTTGGCAGTCCCAAAGCCTTGGCAGAAAAACTTACCCATTATATTGCTGAAAGGGCGATGCCCGCCTCTTCGGAGTCATTTATTGTGAGCAACATATGAAACAGATTCTAAAGCACTCATTTGAAGCCGTGAGCTTATTGACCACTAATAATGGTATGCTCGACGTAACGATTGTCCCAGCCACCGACCAACCTGATTGGCTCATTCCTAGTAGCTTGATTTTAAGTGTCGATGAGTGTAGTGAACATAGATGGACGTATGAATGGCAACAACAAGAAGTCGCTGTGTTCCATTTATTGCCGCGCCATCAAACGCCGGACAAGATGATTATTTTAGAAGGCAATACCACCGCGCATCGTATCGCGCTACAGACAGCAGGCGAGCTCCGCCAACTACAGGCGCGTATCTCCGACGTCAAAGATATCGACTTGCCTGAGCATTTTATCAAAACCGACAGCAAAACTGATACCGTTCAGCAGCGCGTCCAAGAAGATGTTGTGCTATCCTACCTTTTCCAAGCGGTGATGATTGATGATACGGTTTACATGGTGCCAGATTTGGATAAAATTGCCCATCAATTGGTTGACTTAGATAGCTAATTTGCTCATGGTTGCACTTTTTATCATGGACTTCAGTGTTAGCTATAAAAAAGTTATTAGCCTTAGGCTGGGACAAATAGTTGTTATGCTTATTTGCCAGGCGTTAGCTTTTAATCAATGTCATTTGATCCGTATCAGCCAGCGCCTATAAGTATCGATGAATAGGAAGCGATAAAATATACTATGAATAATATCCATTCAAATCTGACAAAGTGGTCGGTTGCTAGTCGAATCTTTCATTGGGTTAGCGCCATATTATTACTGGTCACTTGGATCATGATACTGTTATATGACAATCTTGATAGTAAGGTCTATATCGGATTACACAAGGCATTTGGGGTCAGTTTGTTGTTTTGGATGATTGCCCGCGTGATCAGCCGTATTTTTACTAAAGCACCGCCAGCGTTGGCAATGCCAAAATGGCAAATGCTGCTTGCACAATTATCCCACTTTGCTTTATATGCGTTATTAATTGCGATGCCTATGGCAGGACTACTGATGTCGGTATATGGCGGCCGAGCAGTTGACGTCTTTGGTTTATTTCAAATCCCTGTCTTTGTCACCCCCGATAGAGGGTTGGCACGGCTTTTTAATGACTGGCATACCGATATTTTGTGGCCGATGATTATCGTTTTTACCTTGATTCATATTGGCGCCGCGCTATATCATCAATTTATCAAAAAAGACAATATTATGGCGCGTATAAAATAACGACTTAAGAATGGGAAGAGCGCGTATAAAAAAGCCCTAAGTATGAAACTTAGGGCTTTTTTTTGTGCCAGCAAACGCTATAAATATAAAATTATGCCGTTTACTTTTTATGTTCAGGTAAGCTGATATTCATCTCAAGCACATCGAGGCTGTCTTCAGAGCGATGGTTGATATTAACATCATCAATCTGTACGCCGTTGACGTATTTATTGACCACTTCTAATATCTCACGTTTCATTTTTTCAATACGATCAGCGGTCAAACGGTTATTCAAGCGATTTTCACTTGCAACAATAACTTTTAAGCGCTCAGTTGCCATATTAGCACTGCCAGCACTGCTGCTGTCATCCGTACCAAATAAGCTACTCCAAAATCCTTTTTTCTTACTCATCATTAACCCCCGAACCAGCGCTGTAGTAGACTCTTTTTCTTCACATCAATATGACGTAATGGACGCTCTTCTCCTAAGAAACGGGCGACGATATCGTCATAACATTGACCAGCCACTGAATCGGTATAATGAATCACCGGCTCGCCATGGTTAGACGCTTCCAGCACTGAATGGCTTTCAGGAACCACACCAAGTAACGGCACTTTTAGAATATCGTTAGAGATGGTATCGATATCCATCATCTCGTTAGCGGCAGCACGGTCGGCGTTGTAGCGGGTGATGATTAAATGCTCGCGTACCGTGCCCTGATTTTCAATCACTTTTTTGGTTTGGCTTTGCAAGATACCAATGATACGGTCCGAGTCACGTACCGAAGAGATTTCAGGGTTGGTGACGATGATGGCTTCATCTGCATGATACATCGCCAGCTGCGCACCGCGCTCAATACCAGCAGGCGAGTCGCAGATAATATAGTCAAACTGTTTTGACAATTCGTCCATGACTTCTGCGACGCCGTCGTCTGTCAAGGCATCTTTATCACGGGTTTGACTGGCAGGTAAGATATATAAATTTTCTAGTTGCTTGTCTTTTACCAACGCTTGTGACAGGCGGGCATTGCCATTGATTACATCGACAAAGTCATAAACAATTCGATTCTCGCAGCCCATAATCAAGTCTAGATTACGTAAGCCTACATCAAAATCGATAACAGCTGTCTTATAGCCACGTAATGCTAAACCGGCGGCAAAAGAAGCGCTGGTCGTGGTTTTACCCACACCGCCTTTACCCGAAGTGATTACAACAATCTTCGCCACAATGGCACACTCCTATGAATTGATGGGATATTTATTAATTAAAACATTTTAGATGAAACAGTATAGATGTAAAGTAGCACAATTGCTCGGCGTTTACCTAGCCAAGATGCGCTATCTGCGAGCGTAAGCCTAGCATAAATATACGAAAACTTATAGCCAGTGCGTATTTAAGCGCAAAAGCTGCCTACAAATAATGATTATATCAGCTAAATAGGGAGCCAAAACACTCTCTATTATCTGCGCTCAACGCCCGTGCCTATAGTCTAGCGTAAATAGTGGCAGAGCTAACAATCCATCATAGCGCAGTTTTGTTAAATAAACTTACTATAATATTAATCTTACTGTTTAGACCTCAATTTAGCATTTATCGCTAAATATATTCAAATTAATAATGATGAAATAACGCCTTTGAGTCCTCTAAAAAGCAAATAAAACCTAAGCGTTATTCATGACCGTAAAGACCAAGCCTTCGCCTTCTAAATAACGCACTTCAACTGATTTATCAATCACGTGCTCGGGTAGGTTATCGCGTAAGCAATAGGTGCCAGCAACTGAGACCAGAGAGGGATTAAAGACTTGGCAGAAAATACGCGCGTCTTTATCGCCCGTTGCGCCTGCGACTAAGCGACCTTGAGCGCGACCATAAACGTGCAGGTTATTGTCGGTAATGGCTTCAGCGCCGCTATTGACGCTATTGGTCAAAATTAAATCGCCGCCGACGTGGTTGAGACTTTGTCCCGAGCGCAGCATTTGATCGTAAATAAGGCTGGTAATATGCTCGGCACTGATAAGCGTTTCTGCCGTCAAGGTGGTTTCAGTCGTTGCATTCATCTCAGCAGTGGCAGCAGCTTGGCTATTTACAGCTGAGCCAGAATTATCGGTAATAGGGCTGACAGAATCGCTCGCAGATGTCGTTTGTGCGCCGTCTTTAGAAGTTGCTACTTGACTTAACTGTGTAGTGGCTTTTTTACTGGGCAAAATACGCTCGATACGCTTGCCGTCCGCTGGAAATATCGCCAAGCGTAGCTGACGTGCTTGCTCATCAAGCAAACCTGTGACCACGCCGATAGGCTGCAAACCCCACGACCAAAGCAGCTCTACCAATGCTGCTAAATCCTGCTCAACCTCACTGTCAATCAATACAGGGATATTGCTATTTTTATTACTCAGCGTGGTTTCAAGTTGGCTGCCAATCGCCGCAAAGTCATCGGTGCTAAAGTGCAGCCGTGAGAAGGTCAGCATTTTGCCATAAAATGCCAAAGCTGGCGTGTCAGGTGAGTCAAGCGCCTGCTGATTGTTGTCTGAAATCGTCATAATATATATCCTCAAAAATGGTCGTGTTGCAGTGTTCAGTGTGCCGTTTTTGCCTCGACATATAGCGTCAAAGTCTAATTATTAAAAGTGTGGCTTTCAAAAATATGCATATCAAAAGTATGATTGTCAAAAAAGCTGGTTCTCATTCAAAACACTACAAATTAAGCATGTCTTGATGCTTCCATTGCTGCACTTTTATTTGGGCTTCAAATTCATCTAAACCATCGGCGATGATGCTGGAGATTAACGTATCAAGGGCGCTGTTGTCGGTATCAATTTGAGCGACGCCGCTGGCAATAGCAACCATTAACGCATCAATACGTTCGGCGTCAAGCAGGCGCTCGTTTAGCGCATATACCACGTTTTCGCCGATATTATGGCCGACATGCTGTAGCTGCGACTCAATTAACGTCCCAGCAATGGGTATCATACGCAGATAGCGGCGTAGTTCAGGCGTATTGGCCAGTCCTTCTTTAATAGCGTTACCCATTTCGGTGGCGACAATAGTGCCGCCGCCTGATGACTCGGTCAGTGCTTGAAGTTTTGGCGCCAGCTCTTTACGCAGTAGCGATAGTATCGCCGCTTCAATCTCATTGCGATTGCGAGCAATGGTAGATTCAATAAAGGATTTATGTATTTTGGGATCGGTCAGCTGCTGACGAAACGTCTGAATGGTCGTTAAGATAACGCGATCAGACAGCTCTTCTAACAGCAAATTAATATAAAAATTAATGCGGTTAATCCACGGCTGTGGCAGTACTTGATAACCTAGCTGATATAAGCGGCGCCCGATAATCACGGCGCGAAATAGGCGCAGCGCGCGCAACTGCGGAAAACAGCCTAACACTTCATACCAATGCACAAAAGGGAAAAAGAACCAGCGGTAATACACCTTTTCTTTAATAGCAACTGCCCAGCGCAAGAGTAGCTCGGCAATCAAGAATAGGGTAAAAAAACCGCCCGCTGTCCGTAGCGAGTCATGAATATGGTTTTGATACCAGCTTAGTGCCTCGCTCATGCTTAACCACTGCGCGGCATTACTACTAAAATTACTCATCAAAATAGCATCAGCACTGATTAGAAATAAATCAATACTGATGGCGATGAGCATCAAGATATCATAGGTCAGCTTCAAGCGATTGGGCTTGGGACGATTCGGTCTTGGCGGCGGACTGCTGGATAGGTCTGAGGACTGAAGAGGCGCTGGTGTTATCGGCGCACGGGTAGAAGAGGCGGGCACAGTCATACCTTATTTAGTAGTAAATGGCATTGGTAGTGAGTAGTCTTTTGCCAATCACTACCAAATAAGCGGAAAGTTTTAATGGTTATTCACATTATCAATGAATCATGCCAAAAAACAAGCCATCAACCATTATAATTTGGTATTTTAGCCGTTATCTTTTTATATAAAAAGCCATAATTTTTAATGGCTTTTTTTAATCAGTTTTTTTAATGTCCTTTTTTATTCACTTTGATGCGCCGCTTGCGGATGACTCTCAAATTCTGCTAACATTTTTGTAATACGCTGATCTTTTTGGCGCCAAATTTGCTCGACCCACTCAAACATTTGCGCTTTAACGGCCTCATCGTTTTCGTAGCCGCCGTCTTGAATGCCGGCAAACAGCGCATCGGGTATGGCAATATGGCGGACATCGACGCCTAAGCGTTTGATATTACCTTTCCACAAATCGCCATAGGTTGGCACGCCGTCAGGGTAGACAATGGTCATATCTAAGATACCATCGATATCAGCGCCCAAGGCGTTAATTGCCAGCGACAAACCGCCAGCGCGTGGTTTTAACAGATGCTTATAGGGGGAGTTTTGCTTATCGTGTTTTTCTTGGGTAAAGCGTGTGCCTTCTAGATAATTTAACAAGGTAAACGGCTTATCTTTCAATAATGCACAAGCGCGCTTGGCTTCCTCGATATCCTTACCTTTTAGCGCTGGATTTTTGGCGACCGCCTCTTTAGAGTGACGGCGCATCATTGGAAAGTCTAAAAAGTAAAACGCTTGACCGACGATGGGAATATAAATCAGCTCAAACTTGGTAAAAAAACGCGTCAGCGGTAAGCGCTTTTCACTGATGTATTGCACGATGCTGGTATCTACCCAAGATTGATGGTTACTGACGAGCAGGTATTTACCGTCCATACGCACATCGTTCGGCACGTTAATGCGCCAATCCTTACGCGGTAATATGGTATCAATCAAGGCGTTATTGCTACCAATCCAGTGTTCCGCAATCTTTATTACTGTCTTATCAGCGATAGGAGCACCAGTGATGATTTTTCCCACGCCCATAAGCCATAATGGAATACTACCGCCAAAACTATTGGCAGCGATGACCCCACTTGCTGTGGCAAGCGACATTGCTTTGCCAAGTTTTGGCGCGCGTTCGTGTATTTTTTGCATCGCAGCGTTCAAGCGCATGTCTTATTCCTTATTATTTATCTCGTTAATCTCTCAAACTTTTTTCATCGACGGTTTGCAGCAACTTTGAGTAGCTGTCACATTGCTTATAAAAGCTCTGTTATTTGTTAAAATTTTTAGCATTAATAACAGATAAGGCCTTATTTAAGTCCAGTCATTATTTAACTTTATACTTTTAAAGTATGTTTGTAGCTGACCGGTTTATGGACCAATTTTAGCAGAAAATAATTAGAGTGTACGACTGTAAACGTGACTTGCGGTAACAAACAACGCGCTTTTATAAACACTAGACTATAGATACTTATGCACTTTCCATACATAGATGTGACAAAATATTACACACAAATAGACGGTAATTGCCATAATAATAGTAAGTGTGAATAAACAAATAAACAGGTTTGTTGACGCATATTCGTGACAAGCAATATCTATAAAAACACCGTTTATTTATCGATACCTATATTGATAGCCCATTTTTTCAACTTAAGAGGACATATTATGCGTAATACATTAATGGTTGCAGCATTGGCATCAGGCTTAGCATTGAGTGGCTGTACGACTGATCCAAACACTGGACAGCAACGTTTAAATAAAACTGCTATCGGTACGCTAGCGGGTGCAGCTGGTGGTGCCACTATCTCAAAAGCAACAGGCGGTGATAAGACTGGTCGTGATGCGGCTATCGGTGCTGCATTGGGTGCAGGCGTAGGCTACTACATGGAGCGTCAAGCGAAGCAGCTAGAGCAGCAAATGGCGGGTACTGGCGTTACGGTTACCCCAAATCCAAACGGTAACATTGATCTGGTTATGCCAGGTAATATCACTTTTGCCTTTGACAGTGCTTCGTTGAACCCATCGTTTAGACCAACGCTTGATAAGCTTGCGGCAACGATGAATGAATATAACCAAAATACGGTTACGATTGCTGGTCATACAGATAGCGTAGGTAACCCATCTTATAACATGAACTTGTCACGTGATCGTGCCAACTCTGTAAGAAACTATCTGGTTAGCCGCGGCGTAGCTTCTAACCGTATCAACGTAGTTGCTTATGGTCAGACTCGTCCAATCGCTGACAACAATAGCGATTATGGTCGTCAGCAGAACCGCCGCGTTGAGCTAACGGTAAACGCGCCAAGCAGCGTTCGTTAATCGCTACTGATATTTAAAATATAATATAAATTAAAAAAGACCAACGCGAAGTTGGTCTTTTTTTTGCCTAAAATTCGTCTAATATTCAAAAAATTATATTTGATAATAGTTATCAATAACATTATAATTTGCAGGGGTTGAATTTTGTCAGCCTTTAACGGGCGTTTAAATTTAACTAGGGTTTAAATGGATTTTATCTTATTGAAATTATAAGTCTTTAAGCTTTCCTTTTATCACTTTATCTTTTGTCATTTTATCTAATGTATCTCATCGAGGATGTGTATGAATATCAGCCCAGCGACAAGCCGTAAAATTTTACCGACTACTTTAGCTGCTGCATTGGCAGGGATACTGCTAGTATCAGGATGTACCAAACAGTCTGATGAGACCACAGCGTCAGAGGCGCAAACCGATGTCCAAGCAACCCAAAACAGCGACAATAAAACGTCTTCGGCTGCTGATCAGGCGCATATCGATCGATTGTTGATTAGCTATGCTGATATGGCGCACGCCGCCTATAAAGATTCTTTAGAAACGGCCAAACTTTTACAAACAGCAGTGAATACTTATGTAGACACGCCGACCCAAGCCAATCTTGACGCTGCAAAGGCTGCCTATAAAGCCGCGCGTCAGCCATATTCACAGACTGAAGTGTTTCGCTTCGACGAAGGCTTTGTGACCGCTGATGATAAACGCGCGCTTGGTAGCGTTGATGGCTGGGAAGGACAGGTAAATGCTTGGCCGCTAGATGAAGCTTTGATTGACTATGTCAGTGACAGTTATGAGGGTGAATATAACAGTCAGGACAATATTATCAATAGCAAGAGCATCACGGTTGGTAGCATCAAGCAAGATACTAGCACCATTACGCCTGACTTATTGGCTGAGATGAACGAGATTGGTGGTAGTGAGGCTAATGTCACTACCGGCTATCATGCGATTGAGTTTCTGCTGTGGGGACAAGATACCAATGGCGTTGGTGAAGGTGCAGGTAATCGTCCGGTGAGCGACTATATAACGACCGAGGGCGAATGTACCAGCGGCGATACGACAAACCCAGATGCGAGTATTTGCGAGCGCCGTGGACAGTATCTAAAAGCGGTTACCCAGTTATTGATCGATGATTTGACCGCGATGGAAGCCCAGTGGCAACCTGATAGCGAAAACACCTTACGTAGCGATATGATGGCCCGTAAAGACAAAAACGGTCTGCGTCAAATCATGTATCAAATGGGCAGCTTAGCGCTTGGCGAGCTAGCTTCTGAGCGTATACAGGTGGCGTTCGTCACTGGCTCTACCGAAGATGAGCATGAATGCTTTAGTGATTTGACCCATTTAAGCTATGCCAATAATGCCCGCGGCATCCAAAATATCTTTAATGGCGGCTATAAAACCGTCGCTGGCAAGACAGTGGGCGGTTATGGACTAAAGAATTATCTTGTCGATACTGGCAATAAAGAAGCGGCTGATAAACTTGCGACTGATTTTGCCAACGTAGAAGCGGCGTTTAAAGTCATCGTTGAAAAAGCCGAGAAAGAAGGCATCAAGGTCGATCAGATGATTGCAACCGTAGGTCAAGCCAGCAAGCACGGTATTTCTGCTGAAGAGCAAAACAAACGCCGCGGCTGGATTGAAAGTAGTATCGCAAGCTTACAACAGCTAACCGATGGTATCGAAAATGCAGCAAAAGCCGTTGGCATTGATAATTTAGACGCTGATGCAGGTTCACAGTTTTAAGTAGGTCTTATTTAAAAGAGCGCTTATTTAAAAGGGCAGTTATTTAAAATGAAGTTTTCGGTTCCAATTTAGGAAGCCTTAATAGCCTGTATTTATGTGCCTGATGAGTCGTTATCAGTGAATGAGAATTATTTTTATAGAAAAATAATTTGGGTATAATATACACGTTGTCGACCGCTGTTGGCAGCGTGTTTTTTTATAGCGCAGCAATGATTTATCGAATTAAAATATTTATTGACTAAAAATGCTTATCAAATAAAAGTGGAAAAATTATAGCACGCGTTTTTTATGGTTCCATACCAGAACTAAGGTTCCCTATGAGTAGCAGTAATGTGTCAACCGCCAAACAATCTACCGCGTTTTATTTTCCTTTAATATTTAAAAATTCGCTATTAAAGCTATCGCTAGGAGTGACATGCGTGCTCTCATTAAGCGCCTGCCAGCCATCTCCAACGGACGACACCGCCAATAATAACGATAATAAAGCCCAAGACAGTAGCTATTTGCAAAATATAACGCCTGAGCGTGCTCAAACGATTGAAGCGCTAGCGGGCGTGCCTATGCAGCAGCTTGCCAGATTTGATGCGCAAGAAATCAAACAAGGTGGCGATACAGGCATTAGTATCACCACGAGCGAAAGCTACTCTAAACCTTCTTCAAATATTACCGCTTCGCGTAAGGGGTCTTTCTTTATCGGCAATGCGTTTTTTAGGCAACCTTGGGTGGTCGCGCCGGCGAGTACCGATAGCCGTGATGGGCTTGGTGCGTTATTTAACGTCGCTGCCTGTCAATCTTGTCATATCAAAGACGGTCGCGGTCATGCGCCGATGAGAAGTGATGACGATGCCGACAGCTTGCTGATTCGCCTTGCGATGCCGGCGACTACCGAAGCGCAGCGCCAAACGCTAAAAGATTCCTTGATTGAAAAAGTCGTCCCTCCTATGTATGGCGGTCAGCTGCAAGATCGCGGTGTGCAAGGCGTCCCTGCTGAAGCCCGAATTGTAGTACAGTGGAGCGATAACCCCGTTACTTTTGCTGATGGTCATGTCGAGACCTTGCGTGCGCCAACCTTTAATCTGACCAAACCTGGTTATGGGCCATTTGATGATGCGCTGATGGTATCGCCGCGTGTGGCCTTACCGATGATTGGGCTTGGGTTACTCGAGCAGATTCCAGACGACGACATTAAAAAGCAAGCAATCAATGCAAATGAAGCTAATAGCGATATTAGCGGTAAATTTAATATGGTGATGGATCCGCAAACGGGTAAAGTGGCATTAGGACGCTTTGGCTGGAAAGCGGGTCAAACCAAGCTGATTACTCAAAACCAAAGTGCGTTTAATGAAGATATGGGGCTGACCTCAAATATCCGCCCATATGAGTCTTGTATGCCAGCGCAGACCGCTTGTGTGAATGCCACAACAGGGGCTGATGAGCAAGGTAATGGTAAGCCGCCCGTCGAAGTCAATGATGAAGTGGCAAAGTTCGTCGAATTTTATACCCGTAATCTGGCGGTGCCGCATCGCCGCAACGCCGAAGACAAGCTGGTATTGGCAGGTAAAAAACGCTTTTATGATATGGGCTGTCAAAGCTGCCATACGCCGCGTTATCAGTTGCCAAAAACCGACGATGACCATCTTGAGCAGCACGGCCAAGTGATTTATCCTTATACCGATTTATTGTTGCATGACATGGGCGATGGCTTAGCTGATCGCACCATTGCGGGTAAGCTACCATCGAAAGATTTACAGGTTGAGTTTTTAGCCAACTCTTATGAGTGGCGTACGCCTGCTTTGTGGGGCATTGGTCTTGCGCAAACCGTCGATCCACAAGCGACGTTTTTACATGATGGGCGCGCGCGTACTTTGATGGAAGCGGTACTTTGGCATGGCGGCGAAGCGGAAAAGCAGAAGCAAAAAGTACTTAAGCTTGATAAACAAGGACGCAGTGAGTTGAATGCGTTCTTAAAGTCATTATAAAAATAAGCGTATAAACTTTAAGAGCGATGGTCATTCAACGTAAGAAATACGAAGTTAAATAATTACTTATAGCAATATTCATCCAAATACTGAGAAATCTATGAAAATAAACCCTGCTTTAGCAATGGCATTATCAGCGCTAAGTGCTGGTATTCTAATCAGCTGCGTCAAACCTGCGGAAGAAAGTAAAGCACCAGAGGTAGATAGCCAAGTCGCGCAAGAGGGTGCTACTTCTAAGGCTGATGCTGAAAAAGACAGTAATGACGCTAAGGTTGTAGCAGTAGATATTAGTCCTGATACCGAAAAAACCTATCTGACTCACGTGGCAAATGACATTGTCATTCCAGCCTATGCAGATGCCGCAAAGCAGAGTGATTTATTGCATGATTTGGCAAAGAAATCTTGTCAGCAAGCGCCTGTGAGTGTTGATAAATTACAAGAACTGCGTGATCAATGGTTGGTGCTCGCACAAGCTTGGGCAGGCGCTGAGATGGTTAACTTTGGGCCAGCGACGGCGAGCATGAGTAATTTATATATCAATTACTATCCTGATGAGCGCGGACTAGTACATAGCGGGGTCGCTGATTTGATTGCTGCCAATCCCAAACTTACCGCCGAGCAGTTAGCGAATGAGAGCGCCATCGTGCAAGGCGTGCCAGGCTTAGAAGAAGTGCTTTATGCCAATGATAGTTTGGATGCTGGGCAGTGCGCTTATGTGATAAGCGCGAGCAGTGCTTTGAGCACACGTCTAAAAGATATCGAGAAAAACTGGCAGCAAAATGCCACTGATTTACTAGCAATTGATAAAACCGCCGAGAGCGATCGAGGTTTAAACCAATGGTTTAACTCGTTGCTGTCATTGGTTGAGACGATGAAATCTAACGCTATCGACCAGCCATTGGGTTTGACAGGTAAAGCAAAAGGTCATCTGCCAGCTGCGACCGCAGGCCAAAGCCGGGCGATTATCACTGCGAAATTGGCGACTCTAAATAAAGCAATGACTGACCCTGTCTTGACCGCTATTCTTGGTGGCAATAATGAAAATGCAGTGGCGGATAATCTATCAACCGCGCTTGCTGATACCACGACGTTACTGGCACAAATGCCAGAAGATTTGGCGACTGCTGATAAAGCGACGCAGCAAGAACTACTTGATCATCTCACGAGCATTACGCGCATTATTAAGCGTCAATTGATTCCAACCCTTGGTCTGCGCGTTGGCTTTAACAGCACCGATGGCGATTAAAATGGCTACTATTGACGCTAAGACAGCAGATAAAGAGCAAGATAAGCAGCCTAATGATGAGCTGCTGGCGACATCAGCACTGACCCTGCTTTCTGCTGTCATAGGTGCAGCCGCACTTGTCGGTATCCATCATCATTATCGTAAACAGCAGCAACCAGATGCTAGCTTATGGGATTATGTGGCCGGTTTGCGGTCACTAAATTTGAAGCCTGAACACGAGCTTGTGCAATTTCGCCATGCTTGTCAGCAAGCGGCAATTGCATGGCAGCAAGCTTATCGCTCACAGAAAGATGACGAGCAAAAGACTAAGTCTCATAGCATAAGCGATTTTAGCGCAGCCCATACGACCACAATACTGCCGCGCCCAGTCTGCTGGGTGAGTGGTGTCGCCTCTATGCCAAAAAGTATTTCAGCAAATAATGATAGCGCTGATGGCAGCCATAATGAGCATGACTTCGGTGTGGTTGGTATCGACGCCGATAGACAAATCGTTTGGCAAACGACCATGCCAGAACGCGTGCACGATATTGTCGTTCAACCTATTTTTGCTAAGAATAACCAGGTACGCGATGTGGTGGTGATGGGTCGGCGTCCGAGCGAAAGGTTTTGGGTATTAGACACGGCAACTGGGCAAGTAAAGTTTGCTATTAAGGCGTCTACGCATCGTCATTTTTATGGTCATGCTTGTTATAGCCTAGATGGCAAACTGCTCTATGTGACCGAAAATAACACCATAAGCTTAGACGGTAAAATCGGTATTTATGATGCCTGTGATCATTATAAAAAACTAGCAGAGTATGACTCGCATGGTATCGGCCCGCATGAGCTGATTATGCATCCTGATGGCGAAACGTTGGTGATTGCCAATGGCGGGATCAAAACCGAGCAAGCGTCGCGTGAAGAGCTCAATTTAGACAGTATGCGACCGTCATTGGCTTACCTCAATCGTCATACTGGCGATTTGCTTGAGCAGATTATGCCTGAGCACAATCAAATGAGCGTGCGTCACCTCGCCATGCATGACGATGGCACGGTGATGATAGGTATTCAGTTTCAAGGCGAAAAGCTTATCAATGTGCCGTTAGTATTGACCCATAAACGCGGTGAATCTGATTTTAAAGCATTGATGATGCCCAATGATCAGTGGCAACGTTTCCACCAATATATCGCTAGCGTCGCGGTTGATAGTGAGCGTAATCTATTATGTGTGACCACGCCAATTGGCGGTTGTGCGGCGATTTATGACTTAAATACTCGTGCATTGATTGATGATGTTAGCCTGCCAGATTGTGCGGGGGCAGCCGTATTAGTAAATCAGAATGCTGACAAAGCTGGCGTTAACAATGCCGATGTTAGGGCTAAGGCGCACTTAGGTTTTATCGTTAGTGATGGACAAGGTCAGTTAACTGCGTTAACTGTTAATCATTTAGTAACTGCTGAACTTGCTAGAGTAGATAACGTTGAGCGTATTTTTATAGACAGCAAATATCATCTGATGTCGTTTGACAATCACTTGCAAGCGCTCTGAGCATGAATGTGCCGTCACAGTATGATTCGCCATTATTAAATAGCGCTATACGTTGTTTGGCGGAAGCGGATATTGAACTACACATCAGCAAAAAGCGCGTTAAAAATATCAATTTTCGCTTAAAACCCCATAAATTAATGGTCTCTGTACCCATCTCTCTTAGCTCAGCGCAAACTGCTCAGGCGATAGAGAAACGCGTGCCTTGGGCAATCGCCAATCATGCGCATGTATTAGAACGTTATAAACGTCAGCAAATCCCATCACAGCAATCTATAAAAGAGACTTCAACTGCCGATAGCACACTGCTATTGTGGGGCGTAGAGCAATCATTCACCTTAAACCACGATAAAAAAATTGCCTACTATCGGCAACATCTCTCTGAAGTAATTCCTGCATTATTTAATAAATGGCAACCGATTGTCGGCGCTTATGCTAATGAAATACGTCTAAAGAAAATGCATACACGCTGGGGCAGTTGCAATACCCGCGCACGGCGGATTTGGTTGTCTGTCTATCTGCCAGCTTATCCTATCGAATGCACCGAATACGTCATCGTCCATGAGCTTTGTCATCTGCATCATGCCAATCATAGCCGTGCTTTTTGGCAAACGGTGGCGACGGCAATGCCCGATTATCAATATTGGCATAATATGTTGGCAGGTAAAACAGGGCAGCTAGACTAAAGTAGGAGCTACTGCTAAATAACCAGATGTCATGCCTTAATCTGCTAAGATAAGGTTTTTTATCGAAACAAGGATGTGCTATGGAAAACGTCAATCAAGCGCAGTTTTGGCAGCAGCGTTATGAAGAGGAAAGTATCGGCTGGGATATGGGACAGGTGTCACCACCGCTCAAAGCTTATATTGACCAGTTGCCTGAAACTGCTAAAGAGCAAGCGATTTTAGTACCGGGCGCGGGCAATGCTTATGAGGTCGGTTATCTGCATGAGCAAGGGTTTACCAATGTCACCTTAGTTGATTTTGCCCCTGCGCCGATTGAGGCTTTTGCAGAGCGCTATCCCAACTTTCCAGTAGCGCATTTGGTCTGTGCTGATTTTTTTGCGTTATCGCCAGCGCAATATCAATTTGATTGGGTGCTTGAGCAGACGTTTTTTTGTGCCATAAATCCTGCGCGCCGTGATGAATATGTGGCGCAGATGGCGTCATTATTGAAACCGAATGGCAAGCTGATTGGGCTGCTGTTTGATAAGGATTTTGGACGAGAGGAACCGCCGTTTGGCGGCTCGAAAGCTGAATACCAGCAGCGTTTTGCACCCTATTTCGATATTGAGATTATGGAAACAAGCTATAACTCGCATCCGGCGCGGCAGGGCAGTGAGCTGTTTATTAAGATGCGTGCAAAATCTTAATCTCACGATTGATGTTTTGCCGAGCCCGCTTTTCTAACCTGTCATAATAATAATTGGTTAGGTAAAGCTTCGGGTGCGCCAATAAGCCTGTTAATACCGCGATGCGTCCATCACGATAATCTATGTTTGAGACATGCGCATATTCTTGCCGAACTGCTTGGGCATACTGCTCATACTCAAGCCAACATGCCCCCAGAATACTCAAATCCATATCTAGTAAATAGGCAGCATCAAAGTTCTTTTGAGCGTTTGAGCATTCAGCAAGCTCATGACTAGCCGTCATTATAATGAGCTCGTAAATATATTGGCACTGCGCTGCCGATAAATAAGGGCGTAGCGCCTCTACGGCATATTCTGCACTTTTCAGCTCATTATCTGAGCGCGTTGGCGTATATATCACGTCGTGATAAAACAGTGCCAATGCAATAATATGCGGCTCATTTAAAACACGCTTAATCTGCTCAAACTGCATAAATAACTGCTCAATATGCTGCAAGCTATGATAAGCGCGCTGGTTTTCGTTATAACGTATAGCGATATCTTGCCAAAGATTGTTAACCTTTTCTGATTCTACAGCGCTATTAATGGCTGTAAAATGCTGCGCAAAAACCTTACCAAGCTCAGTCTCTATGTGCGCAAAAGCCTTTATCATTTAATTTCCTTATTCCTCATTCCTTATCCTTCTTAGCCAACTTCCATTCACCACTGGACACTTATTTTTTATGATCTACCTCTTCAAATGCTTGTTTGAATAATTGCCCAAGCAAATTAACATCATCAACGCGGGCATAATTTAAGCGGGTGACAAAGGCAATATGACGATGCGGGCCTGCCTCGCTTAATGGCACCGCGACTGCATTTTGGTTTTGTAGATGCAATTGATCGAGTGCCATCTCTGGCACCAATGTCGTGCCCATATTGGCAAGCGCCATTTGTATTAAGGTATTTAAGCTGGCATCAGAAAAGCTTGATTTCATTTGTGCGCGGTCGAAATGACAGACGGTCAAGGTTTGATCGGTCAAGCAATGACCTTCGCCAAGTAGCATCAGATTGGCCGTTGCCAGCTCATCGGCGTTAATTTTTTCAAGCTTGGCATGGGCATCGTCTTTGGGAAAGACAGCAAAGAAATCTTCCGCCCAAAACTCAAAGGTATGCAAACCATCGACCGCATAAGGCAGCGCAATAATCGCCGTATCAATATGACCGTAGCGTACTTGCTCAAGTAAGCGCTCGGTTTGCTGCTCGATAACGGTCATCCGAAATTCAGGATAATGCTTACGCAGCGCTGGCAACACTTTTGGCAGCAGATACGGCGCAATCGTCGGAATGATACCGACCGTCATAGGGTAAGCAAGCGGGGACTGATGGCTATGCGCGCGCGTGGTCAAATCGTTGACTTCAGAAAACACCCGCTGCGCCCGTCTCAGGATGTCCTCACCGATGGGCGTAATCAAAACCTGCTTATTATTACGCTCAAAAATCTGCGTATCCAGTTGTTTTTCTAGCTCAGCGATACCTAAGCTTAACGCCGACTGCGAAATATTACAGTCTTCCGCCGCGCGTTTAAAATGACGATGTTTAGCAACCGCTAAGGCAAACTCAAGTTGACGTAGGGTAATCATAAAACCTCTCTGTTAATGGGTTTCTAAGGCTATTTGTTTTAAGCGTTTATCTTGTGTACTATAGCAATTTAATGCCGCTGTTCGTATAAGAAAGCCGTTAGAATAGTTTAACAAGTTTAATAAAACAAAACATCACATTAAAAAGTTTTAACTGGATAAACCATAGAATTCGCGTATAGTTTGTCTTGTAACCCAGTTAATGAGCGGGTTAATCAAAACCTGCAGTCATAAACACAATTAACTTAACAACAATCAATCAAAAAAAGGAGCCAATCATGGCGTCAATCATCAATCAAGAAATTCCAGAGTTTTCAGCAGAAGCGTTTGTAAATGGTGAGTTCAAAACCATCACCTCAGAAGACGTAAAAGGCAGCTGGGCAATTTTTATGTTCTACCCAGCAGACTTTACCTTTGTTTGCCCAACTGAACTTGAAGACATGGCAAATCAATACGAAGAGCTTAAAGGGCTAGGCGTAGAAGTGTACTCAGTATCAACTGACACACATTTTACTCACAAAGCATGGCATGATTCTTCAGATGCTATTGGTAAAGTTACTTTCCCAATGATCGGCGATCCAACTGGCCGTATCACTCGTGGCTTTAACGTCATGATCGAAGAAGCGGGTTTGGCAGAGCGCGGTACTTTCTTAGTCGACCCAGACGGTAAAATTCAAGTCGCTGAAATCCATGCTGGCGGTATCGGCCGTAGCGCAAAAGACATGGTTCGTAAAGTAAAAGCGGCACAGTATGTGCGCGAAAACGACGGTGAAGTTTGCCCAGCAGCTTGGGAAAAAGGCCAAGAAACCCTTAAACCAAGCCTAGATCTAGTAGGTAAAATCTAAGGATATACTTAGATAACTGACTATTTAGACTAGCGAAAAGATAAGTATAAAATTTAATAGTAAGTTTTCGTTTTTAAAAGAAAACGCTATTAAATGATGACTTAAAAATGCCCCATCGGCTTTGATTGATGGGGCGTTTTTTTGTCTATTTTTTATAGGCCGCTATTTAGAGATAGATAGTGTTAGGACAAGATTAGATTACAGGCTGTCTACAGATTGTCACCTAAGTTCATTCGATTTTTATTCCAGAATGCTTATGATTTAAAGATAGAGTGAGTGGAAAGTAATATCGATACATCACGCACTGCTGATATCAATTTTTCTTGCTTGCTGTGCCTGCGCAGACAGAGGCTACAAAAAATTGATATCAGCAATACCGTCGCGTTTTTAGGGTATTTTGACTATATCTGTGATTTAAAGATATCTACGTCAACATCCATTTAAGTATATAAGCGTCACTAATAAAAACGTTACATCGAAAACGATACATCAATGATTTGATTACTTGCGATCAGGTTGAGTTTTCCTTGCTTGCTGCCATTACAGTAGAGGTGACGAAACACTCATCCCAGTTGCACAGAAATGGTTTTACATTGAACCTATTATATAAATCGGTAATGAAAAGAGGATATTATGAGTAACGATAAATCATCTGCTAAAGAATTTCCGAAACAAGAACAATCGCTACCAGGCTCGCAGCAAGAGCAGCACCCAAGCCCTGAGGTGCTGCCAAAAGAATATCCAAATGGCAAGCTTGCTGGAAAGGTTGCTATTATCACTGGCGCTGATAGCGGGATTGGGCAAGCAGTAGCAATATTATTTGCCAAAGAAGGTGCGGACGTAGTGGTCAGCTACCTATGTGAAGATGACGATGCTAATATGACCAAAAAGCACGTAGAATCTTACCAGCAGCGATGCTTACTGGTGGCGTCAGATTTATCAGAAGAAGATAACTGTCAAAAACTAATCGATACCGCCATCGCTGAGTTCGGCAAAATTGATATTTTAGTCAATAACGCGGGGATGCAGGTTGAGCAAGAATCGCTCACCGATATCAGTAGTGCGCAATTTGATAAAACCATTCATACCAATTTTTATTCGCACTTTTGGTTGAGTAAATTTGCCTTACCCCATATGCCAGCGGGTAGCTCGATTATCAATACTACCTCTATCACCGCTTATCGCGGCAGTGACCATTTGATTGATTATGCTGCCACTAAGGGCGCGATTTTATCTTTCACCCGCGCTTTAGCCAATAATTTAATGAGTCAGCATAAAGGTATCCGCGTCAATGGCGTCGCACCTGGTCCTATTTGGACGCCGCTTATTGTGGCGTCATTTACCCCTGATGAGGTAGAGAAGTTCGGTCAAAGCACGCCGATGGGCCGCGCCGGTCAGCCAAACGAGGTCGCGCCTGCTTATCTATACTTGGCCAGTGACGACGCAAGCTACGTTACAGGACAGGTTATCCATGTAAATGGCGGCGAGATTGTCGGTGGATAGAGAGAGTAGATGAGTACTTAATTAAGTAAATAAATAGTTAAGTAAATAGTTAAGTAAGCCAATGCTCATCGAGTGTTTATTGACTTATATTGATTTAAGTACAATAAAAATAGCGGCAAAAAAAACGGATTGGTTCGATGCTTACTTGCTTATCGAACCAAGCCGCTATTGAATCAGGTAGCGTTATAAACTAAAGCGTTTATACCGCAGAATTGAGTTTATTTTTATCGATTATTTTATAAATCTCATCTTTTAAGTGCAGCTTGCGCTTCTTCATTTTTTCTATTTTTTCGTCACAGCTGGCGTGCGTCACCAAATCCTTATCGAGCTGGTTGATTTGCTGATCAAGCTGGGTATGCTCATCAAAAATGCTCGCAAAATAGCTGTCTTTTTGTTTAAGCTCAGCAATAATTTCTTTGTTGTCTTGCCATGTATCAGTCTTTCTCATGTTGTCATCCTTGTTATTAAGCGCATTTTTATTAAAGCCATAGCGCATTTTAGTTAAGAGTGCTCTGTGAGGAGTGCTCTGATGAATTGATATGATTGTGAGACGTCAATATTACTAAGCCAAATCGCAATTTAGCTCAATTTAGCACAGGCTTATTAGCAGCAGAAAGGACGTTTGCTCATGACTACTAGCAGTCAATCTGCCGAAAGGTAAATAAGAGTTTTTCTTATTCGCCTCATCTGATTGTAGCGAAAAAATTTACCCGATACCATGACTGTCATGGATTTTCTTTTATTGATAGTTTTAAAATTAAATATTAATGACTATTTTTGATTTGTTTTATTAAACATAAAGTTTGAGTTTATCGGCTTGCGTGGTACGTCCAAAGCCTTGATAATAGACGTATCAAAGGTGGTAAGCCAAGTATTTATGGTTTTTTAAATCAGTTACTTAGCTTGTCACCAAACCCTATTTAAATGTGCAGCGATATAGCTGACGTTACATATCTGATAATAATGAGGAACAAACATGATAGATCAAGGTTTATTAGACGCAGTCAAAAGCTATAGTGAAAACATGACCCGCCCCATTACCTTTGTATTGGGTAGCGGCGAACATAGCAAACGCGCCGAGCTGATTGATTTTTTGACCAAAATCGCTGGCACAACAGACAAGATTAATTTTGATGCAACGGCAACTGATGACAGCTTACCAAGTCCGATTAGCTTTAAAGTCGTCAGTCATATTGATAATGCATTGACCGATACGGGTATTGTGTTTAGCGGTATTCCAGGTGGCCATGAATTTACCTCGCTGATTTTGGCGATTTTGCAAGCAGGCGGTCATACGCTAAAACTGGATGAAGGTATTCAAAAACTGATTAAGCGTTTTAATAAGCCGCTACAGTTTCAGACTTATGTCTCGCTGTCTTGTCATAGCTGTCCGGATGTGGTGCAAGCGCTGAACCAATTTGCGCTGCTCAACGATGACATCAGTAACGAAATGATTGATGGTGCGTTATTTCAAGAGCAAGTCGAGGCCAATAATATCCAAGGTGTACCAGCGGTATTTTTAAATGGTAAACCTTTTGCCAATGGTAAAATCGATACCGCTAAATTGATTGAGAAGTTACAAGAGCAGTTTCCTGATTTATTGAGCGAAGTGGCTGATGACGCTGAGCAGTTAGAGCAGCAAGATGTGACAATTATTGGTGCAGGCCCTGCTGGCGTGGCGGCGGCGATTTATACTGCGCGTAAAGGCTTAAAAGTCACCATGGTCGCTGACCGTATTGGTGGGCAGGTTAAAGACACGCAAGATATTGAAAACTTAATCTCTGTGCCTTTAACCACGGGTAGTGAGCTGTCGGCGAACTTTGCAAAGCATTTGCACGAATATGACATTACGCTCAAAGAGCATGTCAGCGTGAAAGAAATCAGTGAAACTGAAGAAGAAAACTACCGTATTCATCTAAATACTGGTGAGACGTTTGAGACGCGTAGTATTATCCTAGCGACGGGTGCCCAGTGGCGTAAGCTTGGGGTGCCGGGTGAAGATGAAAACGTGGGTCAAGGCGTGGCCTACTGTGCGCACTGTGATGGCCCATTCTTTAAAGGTAAAGATATTGCGGTCGTTGGCGGTGGTAACTCAGGTATCGAGGCGGCGCTAGACTTGGCAGGTATCGTTAAGCACGTGACCGTTCTTGAATTTGCCGATGACCTAAAAGCTGACCAAGTACTGATTAATAAAGCCAAAGAAAAGAGCAATATCGATATCATTACCAGTGCTGCAACGCAAGAGATTAAAGCGAACGGTGGTAAAGTGACTTCGCTTGTTTATCAAGATCGTAACAGCAATGAGACCAAAGAGCTTGATATTTCAGCGGTGTTTGTGCAAATTGGTTTGGTGCCAAATACTGAATTTATCAAAGGCTTTGTGGACCTAAACCGCTTTGGCGAGATTGAGATTGACGAGCGCTGCCGCACCGACCGTAAAGGCATCTTTGCCTGTGGTGACGTGACCACTGTCCCGTTTAAGCAAATTAATATTGCCATGGGCGAAGGTTCAAAAGCCGCATTATCAGCATTTGAATACTTGGTTATGCAATAAGGTCATGAAGTAGGATTTTGTATTAATTCTTATCAATGTTTTAAACCCCTAAAGTCTATTATGACTTTAGGGGTTTTATTTTTTTAGCAGCAAGACTTAAAATTAGAGCACTCTTAATCGTCTAACAAATCCATACGCTTTGCTGCCTCATAGATACCTGTTGAGCGGTTGCCAGTACGGCAAAAAATCAGTATAGGCTGTTCAGCTTGGTTAAAAAAGTCAGCAAATTCTTCGACATGATTTTGATTGAGCTCGCTACCGGCAAAAGACACTTCTTTATAAGCAAGTCCTGCTTGTTTAGCGGCGGCTTCAATCTCAGCACTGGTTGGTTGGTTTGGTTCTTCACCATCTGGACGGTTGTTAATAATGGTCTTAAAACCATTTTCAGCAATCATAGGTACTTGATCAGGGGTGATTTGTCCGGTAATACTCACTTGATGGCTCATAGGAGCTCCTTGTTATTTTTAGCGTAAAAACGAAAATTTTGCACTTGGATTAAAATATTTCAATAAAGCCTATCTACTTTCTATAGTAAACCTTGCATCAGTGCACTTTGATATAGCAATTTGGCGCGTGCACCCGTACCGCAAAACATTAGGATGGGTTTTGGCATGCTGCGATAAAAGGCGGCAAACTGCTCGACAGTCGCCATACTTAGACGCTCATCATCAAATGGTAAATGCTGATAGGTAAGGTTGGCCTTTGCCGTTGCACTGGTAAAGTCACAGCTACTGGGCTGCGAGTCAACCTCAGCGTCAGGGCGTATATTGAGCACAGAGCGGTAGCCAAGCTCGGCAATCTTGACGCATTGGCTTGGGTAAATTTGCTTATAAATGGTTAAATCATCGGTCATAAGTTTTTCGGTCGCGTATATTAAATGGCGTAAGGTTTTGTCTATTTCTAGATTCTGTAAATTTTAAAGGCTTATTACAATCTAGCATAACACAGTGGTCATCATAGCTATATTTTGTCACTGATGCTTTCTCAAAAGCACTTTCTGTCAGGATTCATTTAAGCGAAAAATTGGTTAGTTATAAGCTAATTATCTTTTAGCGCATTGACCGCATCCATGGTGCTTAAATAAACCTGCCCTGATAGATGGGTTATGACCGGTGTATGCTCGATAATATCCATCACCGGTCCTTTGATAAAGCTAAAGCTTAGGTGCTTTTTTTGGTTCAATAATTCTTGATTGAGGCTGATAAGCATCTCTTGTCCGGTCAAGTCAATATGATTGACCGCTGACATAATCAGGATAACCTCATGCGCTTCGGGGTACTGCCGCGTCGCCTGTATGACGCTGCGATGCACGGATTCACTATTGCCAAAAAACAAGCTCTCATCGATACGCAGCATCAATAAATTGCTAAAGGTCACCACATCATGACGATTGATATTGCGAAAATGTCCTGTACCCGCTAGCTGTCCGACGACGGCAACGTGTGGTTTACTCGACTGCCAAATGAGGCTAGCAAACGACACCATCAAACCAATGACCAAACCAGTATTTAGTCCAAATATCAGCACCCCGATAAATGCCGCCAAAAAGCTCGCTGCATCTAAGCGGTCGCGTTGCCATGCGGACTTTAAAGTCGCCATATCAATGAGACCGATAATTGACGTCATAATAGTCGCGCCCAATAAAGCATAGGGCAGAGGCGCCAATAAATGACCAAAAGCGATTAATGCAGCAATCATAACCAATACAGTGACCAGACTTGCGACCGGTGTTTTAGCGCCTGAGTCGGCATTAATGGCCGTACGTGAAAAGCCGCCAGCAATGGTAAAGCTCTGAAAAAAACCGCCCGCCATATTGGCCAAACCAAGTCCATTTAGCTCGCGGTTGGCATCAAAGGTTTCACCGCGTAGGCGCGCGTAGTTGCTTGCCACTGAGCTACTTGAGACAAAGATAATCAACGCCATTAAACCTGCGCTCGGTAATAGATTGAGCGCTTCATGAAAATCTGGCAAGTACGGCAGGGTAAAGCTGGGCAGCCCTTGCGGAATAGTACCAATCGTCGCCACGCCGTGCGTTGTCCAATGTAAGCTCATGCTTAACAAAATGGCAAGACCAAGCAAAATAAGTGGAAATAGACGCTCAGCCCATTTTGTATAAGAGGCTGATAGCCAAGAGCGCCAGACCCATTTGCTTGCATAACGGTTGGCAAACAGCAGCATAAAAGCCATAACACCGATAACCAAGGTTAGCGGATGCAGCTGGCGAGCGTACATCTGCATACTCGATAAATAACCGAGGAGCCCATTGCCGGCAATAGGAATCCCCGTCAGATATTTAAGCTGACTGACAAAAATCAGTACCGCCGCACCACTGATAAAACCTGCCGATACGCCGCGACTGATAAACTGCATAATCCAGCCAAGCTTTAGCCGGCTCGCCAACCATAACATCGTCCCAATCATCAAAGACAATAAACTGGCCATTAATATATATTGCTGCGTGCCATCATTGGCATAAGGGTGCAAACTACTGGCTGTCATAATCGCTGTAATGGCAACAGGCCCTACGGCTTGGACATTGCTCGAGCCTATCCACGCATATACCAACACGGGTACGATAGCCGCATAGAGTCCATAGACCGGCGGCAGCCCCGCTAGCACCGCATAGCCTAAGCTTTGTGGAATGACAAGTACGCCAACGACCAAGCCTGCGATGATGTCAGTCGGCAGGGCAGACAGCTGATACTGACGTAACCAAGCAGGAATCAGACGAGCGGCGATAGAAGGCATGGCGATATGTCATCACGATAAAGAAAGTTAAAAATAGTTCAAAACCAAACGCGCAGTTAGGCGTCTGTTTTGGCACAAAAACGTTCATACAATAACTGCAATACCGATAATGCGTCCTCACTTGCGATACTATAGTAGATTTGCTTACCTTCGCGGCGGGTCGTCACCAGCTCGTCTTTACGCAAGATACCTAGCTGCTGCGATAAACTTGGCTGACCGACACCGACCAAGCCCTCAAGTTCACTGACACAGTACTCGCCTTGGGTCAGCTGACATAAAAGTAATAAGCGGTCAGGATGTGAGAGCGATTTTAATAACTGGCTGGCTTGCATGGAGGCTTGTTGCATTTGCTCAGCAAGGTCTTTAGGCGCAAAGTCTGCGACGTTAGCAGATGTAGGCGTGCCAGTGTGGGTGGTGGTTGTGCTCAATGCTGAAGTTGAAGTAGTCAGAGCGAGCTCCTTATAGATAATATAAATAGAAAAAGCAGAGCTTATAGATAAATTATGGATATATATAGTTAATTATCAATGATATTGCGATTTATAGCAAGTTATCATTATTTACATTATATAAATTGATAAAGTGTATAATGATTGCTATAGTGCTGATAGTGATAGGCAACACCAGGGATAGATACTATAAACCAGCAGCAAATGCCATAAGTAAGCGCCCATTATACGGAACAATACCTTAAAAATTAAAACATTCATATACAAGTAAAGAGGTAGCCATGCAAGTTCATTCTTTCTTACATAGCGACACAGAGACTTACACTCACGTACTCGCGGACGTGCAACAGCAAGTGTGTGCCATCATCGATCCTGTACTGGATTTTGATGCCAAATCCGGACATACGGATACCGCGAGTGTAAATGAAGTGATAGGATTCGTTCGAGAGCAGGGCTGGACGCTGGTTTATATTATAGAAACCCATGCTCATGCCGACCATATATCAGCTGCTATCCATGTAAAAGATAAGCTTGGCGGTAAACTGGTCATCGGGCAACATATCACCGAAGTGCAAAAAATATTTAAGCAAATTTTTAACTTTGATAGCAGCTTTCGTACCGATGCCAGTCAGTTTGATATCTTGACCGATGAAGGCGAGACCTTGACGCTTGGCGGCATTACCATCACTGCGATGTATGTGCCTGGTCATACACGCGCGGATATGGCCTATCTTGCCGCTGACGATGAAAAAACCGTGGTCTTTGTCGGTGATACGCTATTTGCCCCAGATGTCGGTACAGCGCGCTGCGACTTCCCTGGAGGAGATGCCAAAACCCTGTATCAGTCTATCCAAAAATTGCTCGCACTGCCTGACGAAACCATCATGTATCTGTGCCATGACTATCCCAGCCAAGGTCGCAAGCATTGTCCAACCACAACGGTAGCCGCGCAAAAGCTTGGTAATATCCATGTTAAAGAGGGTATCAATGAAGCGGAGTTTGTCGAGATGCGCGAGCGCCGTGATGCCACGCTAGAGATGCCGCGCTTGATTATCCCCTCAGTACAACTCAATATCGATGCCGGTCATTTTCCAGAACCCGAAGACAATGGCACCCGTTATCTAAAAGTGCCACTTAATGCGCTTTAAGTGTCAATTATATTTAGATAAACAAAAAAACTGGCAAGAAGTAGGTAAATACAATCAAGCAAAAAGTTACGCAAGCACAATACGCGCAACGGTTATCTTGATGCTAGTCTATTTATAAGAGGTTATAAGACGCCTGCCACTATTATTTTTAAAGGAGTTCTATCGTGAGTGAGCAAAACTCTCATCTGGTTTGTCCGCACTGCAGTGCCACCAATCGCATACCTGCCACGCGCCTTAATGCCGCACCGAACTGTGGCAAATGTGGTCAACCATTATTAACGGCCAGTCCGCACGAGCTAAACGCCCAAACGGTTAGTAAAGTCATTCAAAAAAACGAGGTATTGACCATCGTTGACTTTTGGGCAAGTTGGTGTCAGCCGTGTCTAATGATGGCACCGCAGTTTAAAGCCGCTGCAACCCAGCTGCCGCACGTGGTGTTTGCTAAGATACAAACCGATAAATATGAGCAAGCGGCGGCACCTTATAATATTCGTAGTTTGCCGACGATGGTGGCCTTTAAAAATGGTAAAGAAATCGCGCGTCAGTCTGGTGCCCTACCAAGCGATCAAATCGTGCAGTGGGTGAGAAGCTTAAACTCTTAATCTGAAACTGAATTACTGCTCGTCATGATTACAAATCAAAAAGCCAATACGCTTACGCATATTGGCTTTTTGATTTGTAATCATGACTTTCAAAACTATGAAACAGGTATGAATGATTACTCACCATAAGTCTTAATACCATTAGCAAAGCTACAGCGCTGGATACGAGCAGACTGGATAATGGCATCACGCTCACCATAAAGTCGCGATAATTTAGCATCACGAGCTTTGGTGTTGTTACTTTTACCCACGCCAAAGCTGATATTAGGCGAGATACCCCAACGTCCAGCGGAAACCCCAACGCCGACACCCGAGGCAGCTATGGTCGATTGCTCATTGCGTGCTGCATTGACATAGCGATTGACACGGCTATATTCTTGGCTCAGTGCTTGGCAGTCATAGCTTTGATAAGTGCTCGGTGGCACGTATTGCGGCGTAATATTACCCGTTGAGGCGCAGCCCGAGAGAGCAAAAACGCCAGCTGTGGCGAGTAGTGTTGCTGCAGTGAGAGTTTTCATAGTAGCTCCATAAGGCGACGTTGAGAGGTTGATATTGGTCTAAGATAGCAAAAAAACGGCGATTAAGATATTGAAAAATATATTGTTTAACGCCTTTAAAACAAATTACCCGGCTTGGTAAAGGCGAGTACCAAGATGCCAGCATAGGCGATACCCGCGAGCAGAATACCGGTTTTTCTTTGACTAGGCGTGGCTTTATCATTAAAGGCTTTAATACTGGCACTGAGTGCTGCAACCAACAAGATAACTTTAGCAAATACCCACTGTACTGGCGCATTAACACTCATAAGTTGTACCAGCATGCCAGCCCCTGAAATAATAATGACGGCATAGAGAATATGGGTCGATATTTTTACCGCAAATGGCGGCTTTTTGTTTGCGCTTAATACCACATAGCTTTGGTATAAAAACAGCGCAATCAACAGAACGGCCATGAGCATATGTAGGTGTTTCATTGGATAGGGTTTCCTTTAAAGGTGCCGTTTGCCAGCTTATCTATGTTATTTGGGAATAGCGTTAAGACTAATGTTTGAGACTAACCTTTATTTTGCCCAGCGCATAATGGACTTTCCGGGCTTTGGCCTTGCCACTCTGTTGGCGTATAAGCATGGATAGCTAACGCGTGGATTTGACCACCTTGTGAGGTCAAAAGTGGATTGGCTAGATTGTACACGAGCTGATGACGCGCCACCAAGCGTTTGCCTTCAAAGGCGTCGCTAACAATGATCAGTTTAAAATGGCTTTCTTTACCGTCAAAATAACCGGCATGGTTCATTGATTCATTCACCAGTTCAATATGCTGTGCTTGCAGGGCTTGCAGTTCATTATTTAGGGCGTCTGCAGTCGGCGTATGAGTTGTCATAGTTATCCTCGTCATTTTAATACTTGGTCTTTTAATTGACTGATGGTACTTATTATAGCAGACCCTGTTAGTTATACTGCAAGGCTCAACAAAGCCTTCTGTACCAGTGAAAAACGTATTAGTGATACGCAAAAAAAAGCAGAGCGCAACTTTATTACGCTCTGCTTTTATCGTCTATTATTGTCGTCTATCGCTATTTACTATGAATACCATTTGCTATTAAATTTTAACGACGTGCTTTTTGATATAACGGCATTACCTTAGGCATCAATGATTGTAATTGCGCAATACGATTGCTGCTGGTTGGGTGAGTACTCAAAAATTGTGGTGGCTCGCCTTGGCTGGCACGTTGCATTTTTTGCCATAAGGTAATCGCGGCTTGTGGGTTGTAACCTGCACGTGCCATCAGCTCAAGACCGATTTGGTCCGCTTCTGCTTCTTGGGTGCGGCTATGTGGACGGCTTAGACCCAAATCACCAGCGATATTTGCCAGCTCAGCTTGACCTTGCGAGAGACCAAAGATACTGGCTGCGACACCGATGCCAGTTTGGGTGGCGTATTGACGTGAAAGACGCTCGCGTGAGTGCTCACGAAGCGCATGAGCCATCTCATGGCCCATAATGGCAGCGATTTCGTCATCGCTAAGGTTTAAGCGATCAATGATACCGGTGTAAAACATAATCTTACCACCTGGCATCACAAACGCGTTCAAATCGTTAGACTTAATGGTGTGAACTTCCCACTTCCATTTCGCTGCGTCAGGACGATAGACGCCCACTTGACCAATAAGGCGACTAGAGATTTTTTTTAAGCGATTAAGCTGCGCTGTGTTGGTATCAAGTAACCCACGCGCTCGCGCTTCTTGGATATTTTTATTATAGCTTTGCGCTGATAACTGCTGTACTTGCTCGCTAGAAACCAAAAGCAGCTGCTGACGGTCAACACCGACAGCGCCGGTGTTAGTGGTACTTGAGCAACCGGTCAGAGTCAATGCCGACAAAGATGCCGCCATGATGGTGGTGGTAAATAGCTTCTTCATAAAACGTCCTCGCTGTAAATATAAAAAATTAAACAATATTAAAATAAAAACGGTCGCGGTAAAGATAGTTTTTTATTCAAAAGATTAACTGATTAAAAGCTCGTCATGCCTATCTACCAAAACTGATCTACCAAAACGATAAGACTCTACCGCAACTATCTATCATCTACCGCAACTATCTATCGTTAAGCATAAGTATAATAATGTCGGCAAGTGAAAACCTAGACAGAAAAAGTAACAATAGGCAGTAGGATTGTAAATACGTTAAGTGCAAGTTTGCTACGCCTCTATAGCAGCCGTCATAAAATTTGCTACGATTTCTAAATATTTTAGATTTATAGCGTTGTTATTAGGAATAAAAATAGTAATTGAAATCAATAATATAGATGTTTTCTTGCCTCGAGAACCACTCAAAGCTTCAGTTACAGGCTAAAAAATTGAAAAAAGCTATTGACACCTACAGAATATTTGCTAAAATAGCCAGCCTATCGGGACGTAGTCGTTGTTAACAACATTACGATTTGATATTTAGCGGGATTAGCTCAGTGGTAGAGCACAACCTTGCCAAGGTTGGGGTCGAGAGTTCGAATCTCTTATCCCGCTCCAAATATAGCTTGCAAAAGCACTAAAGCCTTACTTCTTATAAGAAGTAAGGCTTTTTTATATTTTAAATTTAGCAATTAACATTTAAAAGGCAAGTTGGCAGCAAAAAATGGCGTCTCGCGATCCGCTTCAATATCAGAACGAGAAAACAGCAGCGTTTTTAATTCGCCTAAAAAATCATGATACTGGACGATAAAAATGCGGTTTAAGATATGAATGTAGGGGAATTTATAGGTGCTTTGGGTATAGACGCCACTGTAGGCTTACCATATCGGCGCTTTGATAAAACCTTACTGGCGCTTCATCTATAAAGCGTTCTCTAAAAGCGCTGGCTTGCTTGCGCGCCGCTTTTAGCCGCTCTTGTGATAATGGACTTTGGCGCACCTTATCAAAGTCGTGAATGGCTTTCATGCCAAGTGACGTTAAATCCATGTCACATCTCCTTATGACTGATGGATAACTTAAAATCATACTAGCAGTATAGTTTTAGAATTTATAGCGACTTAAAAAAACTGCTCAGTGTGCCAAATTGGTTTTATTAGAATTTATCCCAATAAGGGTCATCACCAAAACGCTCGGCAATAAAATCGATTAGATAACGACAGCGCTGGGATAAAAAGCGGTTTTTTGGGTAGACCGCATAAGCGTTTAAAGTAGGCAGTTGATACTGCTGCATAATGGGGACAAGCTCACCACTGGCTAGGGTGTTATAAGTGATAAAATTGGGTAAAAAAGCAATACCGTGTCCCTTTACCGCCATATCGCGCAAAAAATCGCCGTTATTGACTTTTATTTTTGAATTGATAGCGACTTGATGTTTTTTGCCTTGCTCGTCTATCAGCTCTATCGTGCTAGATTTACTCAGACCGTATTGTAAAAACGCATGCTTGGCCAAATCTTCTATGGTTTTTGGTGTGCCCATTCTAGTCAGATATTCAGGACTGGCACATAAGGTATAACGAATCAGCGCCAGACGTTTGGCTTGATAACTTGAATCTTGCAGCTCTCTAATCCGAATCGCTAATTCAAAGCCTTCTTCGACCAAATCGGTATGGCGGTCGGAAAAGTTTAATTCAAAGTTCAGATTAGGATGCTGATTGGCATATTCATCGATGACATCGTTTAAGTGCATCAAGCCAAATGACAAAGGCGCAGTCATTTTTAAGGTGCCCTCGATACGCGTCGGCGCGCCACTGGTTTCCTCGTTTAGCGCATCCACTTCGCTGAGAATATTACTCACCTTTTGGTAATATTGCTAGCCAGCTTGGGTTAAGTTTGATTGGCGCGTGGTACGGCTAATTAGTTGACTGCCCAAACGCGTCTCTAAATCCTTGAGTCGGCGGCTTACTGCTGATTTAGCAATATTAAGTTGCTCGGCGGCCTTGGTAATGCTACCCGCTTCGACTATACGCACAAACATCGCCATATCTTCTAGTTGTCCCATCTTAGCTACCTCCTTACTGTTATTTGGCTGTTATTATTTAGCGGTTAATCATATAAAAAATAAAAGACCGAGTTAAAAACCCAGTCTTTTTATCAATAACGCCAAATAGTTTAGACTGTGTTCCGTATAAAATACGGTTAAAAGTCGTCAAGCCGTCTTATTTAAGATCGGCTTTTTTACTGCCTTCTACTTGAACGACCAGTTTAATGTCTTTCATCATACCGCCATCGGTAAAGGTATTGATACCCCATTTGGTTCTATCTATCGTGGTTTCAAAATCACCACCGCACGCTTCAGCTTTTAATAAAGGGCTGTCGTAGCAGTTAAATTTAGTGGCCGTTAAAGTCACTGGGTGAGTCTGACCTAACAGCGTTAAATCACCTTTGACCGCTTTGACTTTATCGCCGTCAAATTCCCACTTAGTCGATTTAAAATAAGCGGTTGGGTGTTCTTTTACATTGAAGAAATCGGCAGATTTAAGGTGACCATCAAACGCTTTAATACCTGTGCTCAAGCTGCCCATCGGGATAGTAATACCGACAAAGCCTTTTTTCTCTTTAGGCGCGTACTCAAGCGTACCCGATAGATTATAAAAGCCGCCAGCGTTGGTCGTGGTACCAAAGTGATCGACGAAGAAACGTACGGCGGTATGTTTGGAATCAAGCTCATAAGTCGCAGCGTGACCTAGTGTGCTAAGCAAACCAAGCATACCGATAGCAGCAAAAGTAATGGCACGGTTTGTTTTTTTAATAGAATTCACAGTGATCATAAATCATCCTTTTTAAGTAAGTAAGTAGAAGCTAGCGTTAAGTATGTCTTACATAATAACATGATGAGTGTAGCAAAAAATTAGGATATTAAACGCTAAATGGCATCGAAAAATGTTTCTTTCTGTGGCGCTTATCTCTAGCGTCTAATAGTATGGCTAAAATGCTAACTGTCTTAATAGTGAGCATAAATAGCACGTAACGCTATTGTCGTTTTTAATATTGTACCAGGAGAATTGCTATTTGACTGTTCTCTAAAAGAGAACTTATATTTGCGATTATCTTGGTTTATCTGCTATTAAGCAACGACTACAATAATGCCATCATTTAATTGAACAAAAGTCTTTTTATTTATTGATCATAGTCAGAATAAACAACTGACGCTAAGTCACTTATTTTTAGCAGAAGCGGCTTTTTTGATCGCATTTATGGTGGCTGGGCTTTATTATCAGCAGTTTGTTGATGCCGGCGATATTACCGTAGCAATAACGGGTGGACTCGGTCTCATTGCACGGGCGATTCGTAATACCGCTAGCAAGACAGTGATTAAGCACATGAGCCCGACGGTATTGATGACTGGAAATACCACGCAACTGGGTATCAATTTGACTGATTATCTCCTTAACCGAAACGCCGATAATGGCAAAAAACTGGCACACAGCTCAGTATTGGTGTTTAGCTTTTTAGTTGGCGCGTTAGTCGGTGCGCTGCTATATACGCAGCTGAGTTTTTGGGCTGTAGGTTTGTTTGTATTGCCCGTGCTGTATTTATCAGTGATGGCACGCGATAAAGAATTCTTAGCGCATATCGCTTAAGGAATACTACCAATAATAAATCTCACCTAAACCATTGCCAATAAAAAACGCCCTAGCTTTATTGATAGGGCGTTTTTTTGCTTGCTGGTTAAGCACTTATGTATCGCTATTCAAGGCGTAGCGTTATGAAATACTGAATTGTCTTGGTAATCTGGATGCTTGTCAATATAAGACTTTACATAAGAACAAGTTGGTTTCACTCGCAGGTTTTTCGCCGTTGCATCATCCAAAATATATTTGACCAGATAGCTTGCAATGCCCTGACCACCTAACTCTGCTGGCACTTCGGTATGTTTGTATTAAATACCTTTTTCGCCGGCGCTCGTGGTGAAAAATTCATAATCCTCTAAAGCGATTTTGTCATCGATATGAATCTCAAAACGCTTCTTCTCGGAATTATTAATAACTTCATAATGTAATGGTTGTTTATTCCCCACATCTGTCTTTGCCATATCTGACATGGTTAAATTTCCTTATATCGTATGATTAACATCTTCTAGACTTAATTTACTCCTGCTCGCGTTACTTTTTTCATGACACTTTTATCGTAACTTTGGTCATAGTAACAGCTCATGCTAGTTGTACTGTTATGAGTATACAGGGTTCTGTTATAAATATATTACCTTACCTTTATGACGATATTGTTCTAAAAATAAGAATAGTCAATTGCGAATATCGTTGTTTATCTGTTAGTAGACAACAATTATAATAGTTTCATTGTTTAAACGAGTTAATGAATGTCAAATTCTAAAGCCGTTTAACTTACTAATAATTAAGGATATATTATGAAAACCATCTATCATGCAGCGGATTCTCGTGGCGACGCCAACCATGGTTGGTTAAAAAGCAAGCATACCTTTAGTTTTGCCAATTATCACAATCCAGAACGTATGGGCTTCGGGGCGCTACGTGTTATCAATGATGATTTTGTCATCGCAGGTCAGGGTTTTGGTAAACATTCACATCGTGATATGGAAATTATCAGTATTCCTTTATCAGGCAAGCTCGGTCACGGCGATAACATCGGTAATAATGGCATCATTGAAACCGGTGAAATCCAAGTCATGTCGGCAGGTACGGGTATCACCCATAGTGAAATGAACGCCGATAATCATGAGGCGGTGAGTTTTTTACAGATTTGGGTCATCCCAAACAAAATGAACGCTGAGCCTCGTTATCAGCAAATCCGTATGGATGAATTGATGAAGCCAAATGCGTTTAAACAAATTTTATCGCCTAATAGCGATGATGCAGGCGTGTGGATTCATCAAGATGCATGGTTCAGTATGGGTGATTTTGATAAAGGCGTGACAGAGACGTATCAGCTTAAAAATCCTAACAATGGTGTCTATATTTTTGTCATTAGCGGTAAAGTCGTTATAAACGGTAACACTTTAGATACCCGTGATGGTCTAGGTGTTTGGGATACTAAGAACTTTACGATGGATGTCCTCGATGATACCAGAGTTTTGCTCATGGAAGTACCTATGAGCTTTTGATACTAAATGAGCTTTTAATGCCAAATAATAGACATTAATTTTTATCTTTTGGTCACACTAGATTCTATATCACATCATAAGAGGTAAATCATGAGTATTGAAATCCTAGAGCCGCGCTTAGCAGATGTGGGCGGCATTCCCATTGCTCGTCTGTTACCCAATAAAGGTAAGCAGCCAATTGGTGCTTGGTGCTTTCTAGACCATGCAGGTCCTGCTGAATTTGGCGAAGATGAAAACGGTATGCAAGTCGGTCGTCATCCGCACACCAACCTGCAAACCTTTAGCTGGATGCTAAATGGTGAAGTACTGCACAAAGACAGCTTGGGAAATAAGCAAGTGATTACCCAAAACCAAGTCAACGTCTGCCAACACCAGAATTACCGCAAGGTTTTAAAGGTTAGTGCGTTTAGTTGCTCTTTCTTTTAACAAGCAATTATTAAGATATAATTACAAAAAGGAAGTATTGGTTAAGGTCAATCTTTCTTATAATACAGCAGATTTGTTGATAGTACGGTTGCTTGGTATTACCCACTAATCGTACTCGTATTCATTAGCTTCTAATCACTAATATACTTAATCACTAATATTCCTAATAAGTAATATGGAGAAAATTATGTCCGACCTAAAAACATTAGAGAAATTGGCAGAAAAACGTCGTTCAGTTTATGCCTTGAGCAATCAATTACCCGTTTCAAATGATGAAATCGTTAAATTGGTTGAGCATGCAGTGTTGCATACGCCATCATCGTTTAACTCACAATCAACGCGTATCGTTGTATTGTTTGGTGACGACCATAACAAACTATGGCAAATCACCGAAGATACCCTACGTGATATCGTGGATAATGAAGAGCAATTTGCGGCGACCAAGCAAAAGATGGATGGCTTTAAAGCCGGCGCTGGTACTATTTTGTTCTTTGAAGACCATAGCGTTGTCAGAGATATGCAAGCTGCTGCACCTTTATATGCGGATAAATTTCCAATTTGGGCGCACCAAACCAATGCGATGCACCAGTATGCAATTTGGGTAGCATTGGCAAGTATTGATGTCGGCGCCAACTTACAGCATTACAATCCTATTATCGATAAAAAAGTCGCTGAAGAGTGGAATATCGATGAGCATTGGGAGATGAACGCGCAATTGGTATTTGGCGCTATCGAACAACCCGCAGGCGACAAGGAATTTAAGCCTCTCGAAGAGCGTATGAAAGTATTTGGTAAATAAGCTATTTTTTAAAATAGCTAGCAATTAGAAAGAGCGCCACTCAATGGCAATGGATTATTGGGTGGCGCTTTTTTTTATCTGTTTTAAATGATGATGCTAAATGACAATGTCAAATGATGAAGTTAAATATAATGATAACTTGAAATAAAGGGTAGTTTGAAATAGCCATTATTCAGCTTTTTTACGGCGCATCAAGCTATTAGCTACCCATGCTGGACCAATTAGCAAGAACTGTAAATCTTCAAAGAAAGACGGTTTTTTACCTTCAATTTTATGACCGACAAACTGTCCAATCCAAGCAATAACAAAGATAGCAGCCCAAACCTTAAAGCCCCACGGCAGTAGCGTCAACACTGATAAACAAATGAGAATAAACATGCCCATTGCCAAAAACAGCGGCGTCGATAAACGCATATAGAAAATTAAAACTAAGGCGCTCATCACCAAGGTGAACCAGACCGATAGCGACATGCCCATGCCTAAAATACTGACGAAAATGGTTGGAACACAGAGCCAATGGATTTTTTTATTGACTAGATTTTGATGACTGACAGAATATTCACTGAGCCATTGCTCAAGTGTGCGTTTTGACATACGGCCTTGACGGGTACGAGACATACTAACCTCCTTGTTAGCAAATAAACTTATTCTTACCAGTTGTAGCACTAATTGGCACAACCTGCCATTTTATCTGGTAAACCGCACAGTCAAAACATACTATCTTATTAACCTCATTTGTCTGTTTTTCAACTTTTTATGTTTTACCAAAATTATCCCTTAACGTACTGGTTGGGCTGACTCTCTAGAGTCCTGCTCGCTGCGATACCATTCATACAGACCGACAAATGAATTAACTTGGTAGACCATGGTTTGAATGGCAAAGATATAATTGCCCGACATTAGGTTCACGGTTAGCCAAACGAAATTGGATAAAATCCATAACCACCAATTAAATGAATAACGCAGAATCATTGCTGCTTGTGCGGTGATAGACAGCACAAAAGCGATAACGTTAATCCAAAAGAAAGAGATAAAGCCCAAAAACTTACTATTATCATCTTCAACGACGGCGTAACCATAGCTGGCAAGTAAGTTATTTACCGTAGGAAACAGCGCCAAACCGATGACCATAAAAGCGATGGTTAATAGCCAAATCCAGCGACTGGCAGATTTGGGCACCATATCGCCATCGGCGTCGGTATGCTTGGACCAATAAAAAATCCCATAAAGATGACTAAAAAAGTTAAATAAAGGCGCGAGCATCAAACCAACGGCGCCAGAGGTAGCTTGAACCACAAACTCCCCTGCGGTTGCCGCCATCCCAAAACCATTACCCAAAATATTTTTGCGAAAAGATAATGACACCACGCAAATCAAACCGATAAATGACACGACTAAGTAAAACCAATCAAGGGTATTGTGTTCGGTGGTCAGCCAAAAGCCTGCTGATAAAGCAATGACACCGCAGATAAACCATAGGACAATCCATTGTATCGCCCATTTCCCGGTGATGTTGTCTAGAAGCTGAATACGCATAACGTCTTTTTCCTCAAAGTATGAAAGCTATTATCGTTTTTTCTTATTTTAGAGTTGTTTTTTTAACAGCACTTTTTCTACGGTTTTTCTAAGTTTGTTATTTATCATAGATAAGCTTATCAATAATTGATAAAGCCTGCTGATAGCGGGCATCATAATCTGGCTTATCAATCATATATGGCTTAATATCATGACGGGCAAAAATATCTAATAATCGCCGCTCAAAGCGACCGCGAGCCTCAGGCGTGCCTAATGAGCGCATGCCATCGTCAACCCATGGCGTATTGTTATCGAGCATAATGGTATGGTCTAAGCGAAACTCATCGATACATGCCGCCACAAAGGGATGGGTACGACCTTCGTACTCTTCACAAAAAGCCTGCGTAGTGACGAAATCTGTATCAATAATGGTTACAGGCGCCGTTGCCCTAGCAGCGGCAACGCGGATAGCTTGGGCATGATTGAGGGCAATGGGACCATAATCGCTATACTGCAATCCAATCTCACTACCGCCCAAATCCGTGCCAACGTACAGCCGTCCCATCTCAAGCGCAAAGCTAGCCCCATAATAGTTGGCAAGCTTATGTACCAATGTCGTCTTGCCCGAGCTTTCACCGCCAACAATCCCCACCGTTTTGGTATAGTCGCCGAGTACTTGTGGGTGCAGCGCCGACCAGTGGGCGACCGGATTACGGGCAATAGCGTAAGAATCAAATTCAGATTGCAATGGCGTCGTGACTACTGGCATGACTAACTGTCCAGAAATGTCCGACTGCGCCAAAGGATGGTTTTCTGCAACGAATAATACCGTTTCTGTTGGCAGGCCTAATGCATCTTTTAAGCGTTGCAGCTTGGCATTGCTAGCCGCAATATCGATGCTGACATCGGCAAAGCTTTCATGCAGCGGCAGCTCAATCTCTTCGGTGGTATGAATATGGATAAATGGCAAATCTGCGCACGCCATCTGTAGCCAACGCGCCTTATCTTGCAAGGTAATAGTAAAGTCTGGATGCGGAGCAGGGTGCGTCATAATGACGATATGCAGCGTCTTTGCTTGTCCTGCGGCGTCTAATATGCTGCGCATTTGTCCTAAATGTAGCGGTTCAAAATGTCCAATCATTAATCCTGATTCGTACATGGTTTTCCTTATATGCTGTTTTTATTTATCGTTTATCATGGCAAATCATATTTGCTAAGCATCGATAATCTAATAGCATGGTATAAAGGTTTGGATAGATTTACAGGTAGGTTATTGTAAATAGGCGTTATTTTATAAAGGGCTTTTAGTATTAAATTATCAATAGATAATAAAGATTTTCGACCTAAACAGATTTAAAGTGATTTCTTGAGCTTTTTAAAGTTGTAACAGAATATGTAATATAAGCGAAACAAAGTGGATGGTGAAACATTTTGAAATAGTTATTTAAAATCAGGGGTTTAGGTGAGTTTATGAGAGCTTAGAGTAAGCTTAAGTAGCATAAACTCACAAAGCACTTCTATATCATCAACAGATAAAAAGTCAATAGTTGCTATACTTATTCATAAATTCAAAAGAGCTATGAATTTTTATAACGTTTTAAAATAAATGATAAGAATAATGTTACATACTACATTTAAAATAAATAGAAATAATAAGAGAGGTATTTGATTTGGCTAAGTTAGCAAAATTACATCGCTCAAGAAATAATCGTATGATCGCAGGTGTGATGGGCGGAATTGCAGAATATGTCGGCTGGTCGCCAACATGGGTAAGATTACTTTTTGTGATTGTCTCCACCATGAGCGCCGCTGTTCCAGGTATCTTAATTTATATTATCTTATGGATAATCATGCCTAAAGCAAATAATCAGTCTTATCAGTAAAAGCAAAGTCATAAAGTTAAAATGAATATTAATGTTATCTAAATCTAAAGTCATCTAAATAAAGACAACGTTAAGAGTGTAAAGTACAAGGCTAGAATAAAAACAATAGCCCATGAAAAAACAAAAAGCCTGACTCATCAGGATGCTTGCGACACACTTTTCCTCCTGCCCGAATGCTCACGCATTTGGGTATTTTTTTATCTTTTTTTATATCTATCGGCTTAACAATGCTTATAGGTAGGTTTTGACGATGAACCAAGTAAATAACTGACTATTTAAGCGGTTTAGACAAATTTAATTGTGCTAAATATAGATAAAATGGTCAATTTTTAGTAAGGTGAGCAGGCAAATAGCGTCGTTGCTTAATAGGTCATATGCGCGCTATCAATATCTTATTTTATAATATCAATTCCACCGTGGCGTTATGACATGCCCCAAACTGTGACAATCCAAACTATGACATCTCAAGCGACAACTTCGATGACACAAGAAAAACACGCTCAGCCGATGACTTTTCAAGATTTAATCCTAACCCTACAGAACTACTGGGCTGATAAGGGCTGCGTTATCTTACAGCCTTATGACATGGAAGTCGGTGCAGGTACCTTTCACACCGCGACATTTTTGCGCTCATTAGGTCCTGAGCGTTGGAATGCGGCGTATGTTCAGCCATCACGCCGTCCAACAGATGGGCGTTATGGTGATAATCCGAATCGTCTACAACATTATTATCAATTCCAAGTGGTTTTAAAGCCCAATCCGCCCAATATCCAAGAATTGTATTTGGATTCACTACGTGCTATCGGTATTGATCCATTGGTACATGATGTGCGTTTTGTCGAAGACAACTGGGAGTCGCCAACGCTTGGTGCGTGGGGACTTGGTTGGGAGATTTGGCTCAATGGCATGGAAGTGACGCAGTTTACTTATTTCCAACAAGTTGGCGGTATCGAGTGTTTCCCCGTGACAGGCGAGATTACCTATGGTCTTGAGCGCTTGGCAATGTATGTACAAGGCGTCGATAGCGTCTATGATTTGGTCTGGGCCGATGGCGAGTTTGGTCGCGTGACTTATGGCGATGTTTTCCATCAAAATGAAGTTGAGCAATCAACCTATAACTTTGAGCACGCCGATGTTGCCAAAATGTTTGAGCTGTTTGATTTTTATGAGCAGCAGGCCGATAAATTGGTTGCTGAAGGTTTGCCATTACCAGCCTATGAGATGGTGTTAAAAGCATCGCATGCCTTTAACTTACTTGATGCGCGCGGTGCGATTTCAGTGACTGAGCGTCAACGTTTTATTCTACGTGTACGTACGCTGGCGCGTAAAGTTGCCTTTGGTTACGTCGAAGCACGTGCGAAATTAGGTTTCCCATTAGCCGATGAGGCCCATCGTCAAGCGGCGCTCGATAAGTATTTGCCAAAAGAAGAAGCTGATAATAAACAGAGCGGTCCATCTACCGACAATAACCAAACTAATCATTAATAGGAGCATCCCGTGAGTACTATTTTATTTGAACTGGGGTGTGAAGAGCTACCTCCAAAAAGCCTAAAACCTTTACGTGATGCGCTACAAGCCAGTGTCACCGAGCAGTTAAATGACGCTGAAATTGGCTTCGATAGTATTAAAGCCTTTGCCGCACCGCGTCGTTTGGCGATTCAAATTGAGGGAATCAGCGACAAGCAGCCTGATCGTAGCGAGCAAAAACGTGGTCCTGCGATTAAAGCGGCATTTGATGCCGATGGCAATCCGACGCGCGCAGCCATGGGTTTTGCCAAGGGTTTAGGCATTGAAGCCAGTGAGTTGATAACGATCAACACCGATAAAGGGGATTATGTCGGCTATGAGCAAGTCATTCATGGTCAAGCGACGACGGAGTTGCTACCGAAGATATTTCAAACCGCGCTTGATAATTTGCCCATTGCTAAGCGTATGCGTTCAGGGGCGAGCCGCAATGAGTTTGTGCGTCCGGTACAGTGGGCAGTTTTGATGCAAGATGATGCTGTTATTGGTGCCACTATTCAAGGGCATCAGACCGGTAATCAAACGCGCGGTCATCGCTTCCACAGTCCTGAATATCACGAGATTACGCACGCCAATGACTATGAGCAGCTGCTCGATGGTTTAAAAGTCGTGGCGGATTTTGATAAGCGTCAAACGCTGATTAATAATCAAGTCAAAGCATTGGCTGATGAAGTTAATGCCGATCCTATCGTGCCACAAGATTTGTTAGATGAAGTGACGGCGTTGGTTGATTTCCCGATCGCGCTACGTGCAAACTTTGAGCTGCGCTTTTTACAAGTGCCGCAAGAGGCGCTTATCTCGACCATGCAAGCGGATCAAAAGTATTTTTGCTTGACCGATAAGGAAGGCAAATTGCAGCCTTACTTTATTTTTATCACCAATATTGAGTCAAAAAATCCCAATCAAATTATTGAAGGTAACGAGAAAGTTGTACGTCCGCGTTTGGCCGACGCTGAATTTTTCTTCTTACAAGACCAAAAGCAGCCCTTGTTTGCCTTGACCGAAAGCCTAAAAACTCGGGTCTTCCAAGACAAGCTTGGTACGATTTGGGAAAAATCTGAGCGTATTGCCAAGCTTGCTGCCTTTATTGCGACATTGATGCAGCAGCAAGGTCGCGATATTAATGTTGATGAAACGGTACGAGCCGCAATTTTATCAAAAGCGGATTTGGCCAGCTCATTGGTCGGTGAATATCCTGAACTGCAAGGTATCGCGGGAACTTATTATGCGCGCTTAAATGATGAATCTGAAGCAGTCGCGGCCAGCCTACAAGAGCAGTATTTGCCTAAGTTCAGCGGTGACGTATTGCCGCAAACGCCGATTGGTATTTGCTTGGCATTGGCTGACCGTTTAGATACGCTCGTCGGTATTTTTGCCATTGACCAAGCACCGACTGGCTCAAAAGACCCATTTAGCTTACGTCGCTCCGCCATTGGTATTTTGCGTATTCTCATTGAAAAGCAGCTGCCAATTAATCTGGTGGCGCTCGTTGAGCAAGCGATTAAAGGTTATAGCACCAGTGAAGGCAGCAAAATTGCTAAAATGGGCGACACCTTTACCCAAGTGATGGCGTTCTTAAACTCACGCTATCGCGCAATGTATACCGAGCAGGGCGTCAGCGTCGATACTATTCAAGCAGTACAAGCGATTAATCCGCATATGCCGCTTGATTTTGATCAGCGTATTCGGGCGGTACAAACTTTTAGTGAGTTGCCACAAGCTGAAAAGCTTGCCGACTCTAACAAACGTGTTGCCAATATTTTAGCGAAATCAGAAGTAAGCGTCGCTGACACTGTCGATGAAGCGTTATTATCTGAGCCTGCTGAGCAAGCGTTATATCAAGCCGTGCAGCAAGCACAAACAGCGGTTAAACCTTTACTAGAAACCGCGGATTATACGCAAGTATTGCAAACGCTGGTCAGTTTAGATGCGCCATTGACTCAGTTTTTTGCTGATGTGATGGTAAATAGTGAAGATGCGGCGCTGAAAAACAATCGCTTAGCACTGCTTAAACAAGTTCGTGCGTTATTCTTAACCGTTGCTGATATCAGCGAGCTACAGCTATAGTTCAATCATTCTGATGTTTGCATCATGTATTCTATAACCTAAAAACTGGCTTCATATAGCCAGTTTTTTATGACTCATAGCGTTAACTTATATCAAAAGGAATGCTGTCATGGCTGCTGTTATCATTGTAATTCTTATTATTTGGGCGGTGATGTGGGGATTTTATAAGTTTATGTACCCGCGTGCGCCAAAAAGCATGATGCCAAAAAAAGGCGATGTGACCACACCTCGGCAGTGTGATTTTTGTGGCAACAGTTTGGCTGAGTATCGCGGTGTGCTGGAACCTACACCTACTTTAAATAGTAATAACGATATGACCGCTAATAAAACACTGTTCTTTTGCAATTATGAGCATCAAGCAGATTTTCATGCTGGTAAGGTTTATAAATAAACTTTATTAAAAATATGCTGAAGATAGAATTTCAATAAGCGCTTGGCTCATAGTGGCTAAGCGCTTATTATTTATTAGGCTAATAAAAACCTACAAAATAGATTGGGCGTCTTTCATAATTTTATTAAGCAAAGATTCAGATAGCTTGCTTTGTTGCAGACGATCTTCTTCGTTTTTTTCATGAGTTTGAATTTTTTCATATAAATTTAAGCAGGTTAATACCAGTAGGTTTTCTTGGCTAAGATTTGGCGCGTTTCTTCTTAGGTTTAAGGCAAAGTCATTGATATAAGAAACGGCAGAGAGTAATTCTTCTTGCTCGTGAACGGGACAATAAATTGGGTAAGTAACGCCAGCAATGGCAATATCGACCTTCTTAGTTTGTGGCTCAGGAGCAGCTTGAGCCGTATTATTAAGTCTGGCGGTGCTGCTTTGCGTCGAACGATTTGGCTCTATAGTTTGTGAGTGAGGTTTCATCTGCTGCGACAAGTTATTTTGAACTTGATTGCTTGATGTTGTCGTATTTTGTGGCTGTTTTTCTACAGCTTTATTAGGGTTGTCGGTCATGATACATCCTACAAGGTTAAGTCATTAATTTGGTTAGTAGTTAGGACGGCAATAAAGATACGAGTGGTTTTTTAAGCAAAAGTAATGTTCGGGTGGTTAAAAGCTGTTAGCTTTCTGCCTGATCGATTCGTGTCAGGCGTTGTAACACCACTTGGGTACGCTCAGCGGCCAATTCATTTTTCTTCTTCAAGTCATTATTTTGCTGCTTAATATCGCTATACTGCTGTTTTAATTCATTATTACGCTGCTGCAAGGCATGGTTTTGGTGCTGTAATTGCTCGATCTGCTTGTTTAATTTGTCTTGTTCTTCGCCAATCATATGATGGGCTTCGGCAAGGCTTTGATAGCGCTTATCAAGATCATTTAATTGTTTTTTGGCACCGTCACGCTCGCTATAGCTACTGTCGAGCTTGGTTTTAAGAGCGGTAAGCTCTTTTGGGTCAGTCACTGGTTGTTGTTTGAGGCTGCTAAGTTCAGCACTGACAAGCTGATACTGTTTTTTGATGTCGAGTACCATTTTTTCTAATATTTTGAGTTGGTCATACATAGTCAGTTTTTATCCTTAACAAGTAAGCGTGAATGAATTTTGTTCTCTGCGTTTAATAATGCCATAGGTGACCGCATAATATCTATATCAACAAAGTAATTGTGTGGCGCTTTGCTTTGTGACTTTTATCACTTGCCGCTTTATGAATCATATCGGGCGGCGTCTGTTGGTATTTACCTTTATTAATGAATCACTAGGACATCTATTATGAATGATAATATCTCTGGCTGGAACACCTGGCTGACGGCATTTGACGACTGGACGGACGTATCTATTAGCGAAGTACATGGCTTGATGACGGGACTTATGACGGCTTGTAACGCACCGGATGAGGCAGTTTGGGCAAAGGTGTTTGAAGAGTTAAGCTTTGCGCCGTTGCCTGATGACGCATTAACTTTACTCACCGAAGAGGCAGAAGATACCGTGTTTCAGTTGAAAGATAAAGACGATGCTTATGCATATATGCCGCTTGTGCCAGATGATGAACACGACCTGTACGAGCGCGTGATAGCTCTGAAACAGTGGGCCAATGGTTTTATGACGGGTTTTGGTATTACTGATTGTAGTATAAGTAGTGAAGAGAACGAAATGCTGTCAGATTTGGCAAAAATTGGCGCCATTCGCTTAGAAGATGATGAAGATTTTGAAGGTGGCGAAGAATCTTATCTGCATATTTTTGAATTTGCGCGCATGGTGCCGGTCAGTTTTGCTACGCGTCAACGCAAACCTGTCAAAGATATTGCCCTAATTGCTGGCTTGGCCATCGATGCCAAAACCACCAAAGAGCTACAGGCAGAAGGTAAATTGCCCAAACTGATGCCACCTGTCATTGATGTGATGAGTCAAAACCGCCCATCGTAGTTAACATGATAGGATAAAGGGAATGAAAAATAGCCGAGATTGATGCCAGAGAAATGGTACTTGGCTATTGGATAGCTATCCAAAATAATAAAAAGGATATGATGATGACTACTGATAATGAGATGGTTTATTTACGCCGCTGCATTGAGCTTGCTGCTGAAGCATTAGAGGCGGGCGATGCGCCGTTTGGTAGCGTGTTGGTCGATGGCAATGGCAAAGTATTACAAGAAGATCGTAATCGTGCCAATACGGTTGATGCAACTTACCATCCTGAAATTGCCGTCGCCAAGTGGGCCGCTCAAAATATGACCCCTGAGGCGCGGGCAAAAGCCGTGGTATATACCTCGGGTGAGCATTGCGCCATGTGCTCAGCGGCACATGCGTGGGCGGGTCTGGGTCGTATTGTTTATATCAGCTCATCAAAACAGCTTAGCGAATGGATGAAAGAGCTAGGAGTAGAGTCTTCATCCCCTATTAATCCATTAAGTATCCAAGAGGTCGCGCCGAATGTAGCAGTCGAAGGTCCGATTGCCGGTTTAGATGAAGAAATCAGAGCCTTACAGCAGCGTTCATTTCAAAAAAATTAAGCAAAAAACTTAAGTAAAAAACCTGCTTAGAAGGGCTAGGGCGTGTCCTCATTATTACGCTTATTAAAAAAGCTGTGCCTTTTTATCTTAGTACGATAAGGAAGTCTTATGACGCTAAAAAATCACGATAACGTTGCAGAACGAGAAACGCCCAATACTCATTATTCTACTGGCAATTATCCCACTGATAGCATTGACTGGCTAACACGGTTGATTGCTTTCAATACGGTCAGTCGCCACTCAAATTTGGCATTGATTGAAGAGGTTAAAACATATTGCGAGCAATTGGGTCTTACGGTAGATTTAACCTTTAATGATGCTAAAAATAAAGCCAATTTATTCGTTACGGTGCCGGCGGGAAAAGACGCCGATGAAATCAATCATGGTCTGGTACTATCGGGTCATACCGATGTCGTACCAGTAGATGGGCAAGACTGGACGTCGGAGCCGTTTACCGCAACGATACGTGGCGACAAGCTATACGGTCGCGGTGCTTGCGATATGAAAGGCTTTATTGCTTGTGCGCTAACACTATTGCCGCAAGCAGTAAAACTCTCTAACGCAGGTCAATTGCGTCGACCATTGCATTTGGCGCTGTCGTTTGATGAAGAGGTCGGCTGTTTAGGCGCACCGCTGTTATTAGCGGATTTGAAGGTGCGCGGTATTACGCCTGACTACTGTATCGTGGGCGAGCCGACTAACATGGCGATGGTGGTAGCACATAAAGGTATCGCGGTTTACCGTTGCCGTGTCCATGGCAAGTCTGCGCATTCGTCATTGACTGCCCAAGGTGTCAACGCCATTAGCTATGCCAGTCGTTTGATTGGTTATGTGGATGAATTGGCCCAAGAGATTAGTCATCGAAGTGATAACGATGAGCTGTTTGATGTGCCTTATTCGACATTGTCCGTTGGCACCATACAAGGCGGAACAGCGACTAATATTGTGCCAAACTTGTGCGAGTTTACCTTCGATTATCGTAATTTGCCGCATATGTCACAAGACGATATCCTCGCACCAATTGCGGCGAAAGTTGCAGAGCTCAGCGCCCAAATGCAAGCACGCGCTGCCGATACTGGCATCGAGCTGCTACAAGAAGAGAGTGTGCCAGCGATGACCGATAGCGATAGCGCTGAGCTACAAGCGTTAATTATCGCTCTGACCGGTGACGATACACGTCATAAAGTCGCTTATGCAACTGAAGGTGGACAATTTACCAATAGCGGCATCCCAACGATTATTTGCGGTCCTGGTAGCATTGAGCAGGCGCATAAAGCTGATGAATATGTGGCACTAAGTGAAATAGCACGTTGTGATGAGTTTTTACAAAAGCTGCTAAACAGCTGCACTATCAGCTGATAAAATAGTCAACAAGCAATTTTATGGCAATATAGATGCGCATGACATACACCGTCTTTATGGCGGTGTTTATTTTTTCAACATGACGCATGCTTTTCAACATGGTACACGCATTATTTAAATTTTTATAAAAAAGTAGGGGTTCGTTGATGTCTTGGCATCTGTTTGCGGTATTTTTTGCAAGTACGTTTTTTATCTCAGCGACCCCCGGTCCAAACATGCTACTGGCCTTTCAGTACGGCCTTAATTATGGCATAAAACGTACTTTATGGACGCTGGCAGGTTTGAGCCTTGGATTATTTATTTTGCTGCTGTCCACACTTCTTGGACTTGATGTTATCAGTCGTCAATCGCCATGGTTATTGACAGTAATTAAAACTGTTGGTGCGATTTACCTTATTTATTTGGGTGTTGCATCGTGGCGCGATAGTGCCAGTAGCAGCTTGATGAGTGATGCCAGCGAGCTGAGTACAGAAGTTAATAAAGAGCTGACTGTGACTATAGAAATGGCAGATAAGCCTATGCCGCGCTCGCTTTCAAGCGCTGCTGTCAAAGCACCGCCTAGCGATTGGTTATTGTTTCGTACGGGTATGTGGGTATCACTGTCTAACCCAAAAGCGATTTTGTTTTTTGCCGCCTTTTTCCCCAAGTTTATTAATTTTAGCGCGCCGCTGTGGCCGCAGTATATTATGCTGACTTGTGGGCTGTTTTTGAGCGAGACGATTTGGCAACTGATTTATACCATTGGCGGTAAGAAGCTGGCGGGCTGGCTTGATGTTGGTAAGCGTTTGACATGGCTAAATCGTGGCTGCGGGGTGATATTTATTTTGATTGCCGCGGCGTTATTGGCTGAGGTTTTAAATGGTTTTTTGGCTTAGGAATTAATCTGGTTTATGTTTAACGTTATTTTTTAACAAGCGTTACGTTTTCTATAAAAGTTCATATAGATAAAATTAATTATTGACTTTGTTTGTTAAATCGTTACTATAGCTTCATTAATTTATAGTGCTTGTATTTTATAGGCGCTGCATCATCCCAATTAATCTGCTATTGTCGCTCTGACATTGGCCACAACCTACGGAGGAATCATCGTGTCCTATTTAAACATTAAGACGTTTTCAAAGATTGAACGTATAAACTGCATGACAGCAATGACGACTTCGAAAAGGTTTGGCTGAATTTATATATAAGCTATAAGTGATATCTTATTTATTGATATTAACGCATAGCCTTCTGTATCTACTTACACTACTCCTCTTCTAAGTACGCTATGTCGAAATAGCCTGCGCTCGTGCTCGGCATTTTCGCGCTTGCTGTTATCTGTTTATCCAAAATTTCACGTTACTAATATTATAGTCAGTTCGAAATAAAATCGATACGCTGATGTTATCATGCAGTTGGTATAAATTTTCCTTGCGTGCTGTTATCACAGAGGCTGCGCAAAATTCATCCCAACCGCACTGTATCGATTTTATAGTAATTCTACTATATGTGTTATCTAAGCTGGCTGTTTTTAAGCTAAATATTTTGGTAGCGTAAAACTTCTTTTTAAAACGTCCATCATAAATTAATCATACATTTTTATTAATTTTTTAATTAATAAAGAAACGGTATTTTATTGTCTACTTTTTACAAAGAATGACTTATTGAGTGGTTCACTTAATTGTAATCAATAAGTAAATTATAAAGTTAAAGAATAGGTAAATTAAAATATATTTTGTATGGTGATTAAAATAATAAAATGGAAATAATGCATTATGGGCATTCAATTAGTATTAAATGAAAATAGTAAATATGGTGTACCGGTCAAGATTTACACCACGGATATTGAGCAAGAGGCGATGCAGCAATTACGCAATTTGGCTCAGCTGGAGTTTGTACATTCGCATATCGCGGTGATGCCTGATGTACACGTTGGTAAAGGCGCTACCGTTGGAAGTGTGATTCCAACCAAATCCGCCATCATTCCGGCTGCAGTCGGTGTTGATATTGGTTGTGGTATGAACGCGGTGCGTCTATCTCTGACGGCAAGCGATTTACCTGATAGCTTAAGGGCATTGCGCTCAGTAGTGGAGCAGCAAGTGCCAGTAGGCTTTAATATGCACAAACAAATCCAAGCCAAAAACTCAACGCTTGATCCGTTAGGTAAACGCCTAAGACCGATTACTGATAAGCATCCAGGTTTACTCAAGATGCTCAAAGGCTTTGAACGTACGTGGGCAAAGCAACTTGGCACATTGGGCGGTGGCAATCATTTCATTGAGCTGTGCTTAGATGAAAACAATGATGTCTGGGTCATGCTGCATTCTGGTAGTCGCGGCATTGGTAATTGTATTGGTCAGTACTTTATTAATCTTGCCAAAAAAGAGCGTCAATCGCGCTTTGGTCATGTGCCAGATCGGGATTTGTCTTACTTTGCTGAAGGCTCTGATAGTTTTGCTGATTATGTTGAGGCGGTGGACTGGGCGCAGGATTATGCGCTAGAAAACCGCCGTGAGATGATGCGTTTGGTCATTAAAGCCATGCAGTCACCACAAGCGGGGTTGCCACGTTTTCAGCTGACCAAAGAAGCCATCAATTGCCATCATAACTACGTCAATGAAGAGGTGCATTTTGGTGAGCAAGTCTATGTCACGCGTAAAGGCGCTATCAGTGCCTACCAAGGTGAGCTGGGGATTATTCCCGGCTCTATGGGCGCAAAATCCTTTATCGTCCGAGGTCTTGGCAATGATGAGTCGTTTTGCTCGTGCTCGCATGGCGCAGGGCGACAAATGAGCCGAGGCAAAGCCATACGAGCATTTACCATTGATGAGCTAAAAGCGCAAACCGAAGGCGTTGAGTGCCGTAAGGACAAAGGCGTCATCGACGAGATACCCGGTGCTTATAAAGACATTGAAGAAGTGATGGCCAACCAAGCCGACTTAGTCGAAGTGGTGCATACGCTTAAACAGGTCATGTGCATTAAGGGTTAGTTGGTTTTGCAAAACAGATTTAGAGATATTAAAAATATAGGTAACAATATGAGCTTAAAACAAACCTTAAAAAAGGCCAAACAGATTGAACGGCAGTTGGAACAGCAAAGTACCACAACCAATCAAAACTTACTTGGTGCTATAAAACCGCGAAATTATCTGGCGTTAAATCCACTGCTCAAAAAAGGCGGTATTCATGAAAAAGAAGATATTGATGTCGTGCGCAAAAAACGTCGCCGCGAAACCAAGCAGCAATTGCGGAAGACCGATTGGTTGTCGCAGTAAAGACAATCAATTTTAACATTCACGCACAAAAAAGCCGCTCCCTACTTAAATAGAGAGCGGCTTTTTTATTTATACAGTTTTTTATAAAGGATTAAGCCAATACCTCAACCAGCTCGCCTTTTACCATATGCGGGCTGACAAAATCAGTCACACGTACACTGACGATTTTACCCAGTAGTTCATCTACTTTATCAACGTCAAAAGGGAACATCACGGTACGGGTATTATCCGCTGTACCGATTAAGCAATCAGGATGACGATTGGCCACTTGCTCGACCAAGACACGAGTCGTAGTGCCGACCATTTCATGGGTTTTGGCAAGGGTTGAATCGATAATCACTTGTTGAAATTCTGCTAAGCGCGCTTTTTTGGTAGCGAAGCTGACATCATCAGGTAGTTCTGCTGCTGGCGTGCCCGGACGCTTAGAATAGATAAAGCTATAAGAGTGATCGAAGTTTAATTCTTTTGCCAAGTTTAAGGTATCTTGAAAATCTTCGTCAGTTTCGCCTGGGAAGCCAATGATAAAGTCACTCGATAGGTGAATATCAGGGCGTATGGCTTTGAGCTTATTAATCTGATTGATATAAACATCAATGGTATGGTTGCGTTTCATCGCCGCCAAAATAGCATTTGAGCCACTTTGCACCGGTAGATGCAGGTGTGACACCAGCTCTGGCAACTTGGCATAAGCATCGATAATGTCATCGGTGAACTCTAGCGGATGGCTGGTGGTATAGCGAATGCGCTCGACACCATCGACATGCGAGACATAATGCAAGAGCTCAGCGAATCGGCAAATACTGCCGTCGTCTTTTTCGCCGCGATAGCCATTGACGTTTTGACCCAGTAAATTAATTTCGCGCACGCCTTGAGCGGCTAAGCTGTCAATTTCAGCCAAGACATCATCAAGCGGACGCGACAATTCTTCACCGCGCGTATAAGGCACCACGCAAAATGAGCAATATTTTGAGCAGCCTTCCATGATGGAGACAAAGGCCTTAAACCCTTCTACTCTTGGTTCTGGTAAAAAATCAAACTTTTCGATACTTGGGAATGACACATCCACCGTACCGATACGGTTTTTAGGCGAGATAGAGCGCTGCTCATGCGACTGGTCATACAGCTCTGGCAGACGGTGTAAGGTTTGTGGCCCAAAAACCATATCAACGTAAGGCGCGCGTTTTTGGATATTATCGCCTTCTTGCGAAGCCACGCAGCCGCCAACACCGATGACCAAATCAGGACGTTTTTCTTTGAGTTTGCGCCAGCGACCCAATTCTGAAAACACCTTTTCTTGCGCTTTTTCGCGAATCGAGCAGGTATTCATTAATAGCACATCGGCTTCGTCGATATTGTGGGTGACTTCCATACCGTGTGAATCGCCCAATACATCAAGCATTTTGCCAGAGTCATAGACATTCATCTGACAGCCTTGAGTGGTAACAAAGACTTTTTTCGGCGTACCACTGCCATTGACGGGGGTTTGGGCAGTAGACGCTTGAACAGAGTTTGACGCTTCGAGTGCCATAACGGCAGGCGCAGTAACCCTGTTCTCAACAGCAGCGTCATCGATGCGGGGATTAAATACAGTAACACTCATAAGCGAAGTCCATGATTGACTAAAAATATAGCGAGGTAGGCGATTAACCGGTGGCGTATTTTATCATAATCTGGCATCAATGTGAAAAGTTAGCATAGGCTTACTCTGTTGACACCATTTAATTATTTATAATAGTATCAATTGCTTATCTATTGCTATTATTCAGATAATGGCTTTTAGCACAATTGAAACTAGTAAAAGCGCCGTAACACCTTTGTGTTACGCATGGCTATCCAATTTATTAACGAAAAGTAAAGCTGATGGTTGAATGTGCAACGAGTATAGTATGATGCAGACAACCATATCCGCACTATTGTTTAAATGAGCGTTTTAAATAGGGTGAAAAATCCCATTTCAAGCTTAGATTCAAACTGTTTATTTAGCCAAATTATTTAGACTTATTATAAAGAGAGTCCGTATGTCAAAGCCGCAAGTTGCTCAGAGTATCAAGGATAAAGATGCCAATTATCAAAATTATGTGCCTAAAAATCATAAAACAACGATGCTAAAAACCAGTGTGCTGAGTGTAGCAACGGCGATGGGCGCGCTGGCATTGTCGCAAGGGGCTTATGCTGAGCTTACTTGGGGTAATAATACCAGCAGTAATGTCAATAGTTATCCGCAACAAGGCAGCTACCAACCGGACAACTATCAACCGCAAAGCTATCAGCCTGATAACTATCAAGCACCAAGCTCCCAGCCAAACAACAGTTATCAAGCAAACAGCGGTTACCAAGCGGATAGTGGTGCAAGCTCATTTACAGCGGCGGCGATTGCGGCAGAGCGCGGTGATGTCAACGCGCTTTATAATTATGAGCAGGAGATGAGTGGCGGTTTGTTTGCCATGTATCCACCTTATTGGCGTATGAATTTGGACCTAAACTCACAAAGCCCAGCAGCGGTCACGCAGTTTGTCCGTCAATATCCAGAAACGGTAATGGCAGAAAAGTTGGTTGCCGATTTTGCCGAAACCAAAGCGGGTTCCAATGATTATGCCGCCGTACGCCAAGTGGCAAATCTCATTACCAACGCCGATGACAGTGAAAAGTGTGCTATTGCGCTAGGGTTTAATAACGGCGGCGATAGTATGCGTGCGCTGGCGGCCAAGTCCGATGTTTGGCTGACCACCAAAAAGCAGCCAGCGCTGTGTGATCAATTGGCGCTTGAGATGAATAATAATGCGCTAATCAGCAATCAAGATAGAGTATCACGCCTCAAACGTATGCTGCGTAAAGGTAAGACGGGCGATATTATGGCCTTGTCCTCACGTTTGGGCACGCCGATTCCTTACTCGTCGTTAAGTGAAATTCAGCTGAGTCCGTCGGCGTTTTTTAGCCGTTTTGCCCGCGAACCAAACAGCCAAATGAATCAATATTTGTATTTGTACGCCATGGGACGTTTGGCAGAAAAGTCCTATCGTGAGGCGGCGCTGCAGTTAGACTTTGATATTAAACAGGACAATCAGCGCGCAGTAAAGCTATTAAATGATGACACCCGCCGCTACGCTTATCGCATTCTTGGCGTCCAGCGTATGAACCACAATACCGATGATGGTTTTAATGTTGAAGCGGTCGATTGGTTCCGTAATAGCTTAGATAATGATTTTAGCTTTGAAGAGGCCGAATATTATGCCATTGCCGCGATTCGTTTTAGCCGTTGGGACGATGTGGTCGAGGCCATCTCGAAAATGGACGCTGAAACGCAAAAAGCCAATCAATGGCAGTACTGGCTGGCGCGGGCCTATGAGCAATCAAATGATGCAAGCAAACGCAATACTGCCAAAAAAATGTATCAAAACTTGGCGAAGAGTAATGACTATTACGGTCTGATGGCCAAGGATAAAGTCGGTCAACGTTTTGATGCTAGCCGCTTAGGTGGCAGTAATTTGCCTAACGTTAGTAGCGCTGAGCGTGCGCGCGTCATGCAAAACCCACACTTTGCCCGCGCGTTTGCGTTATATAACGCTGATGCCAGCCGCGCCTATGCCAACCGTGAGTGGAATTGGGCGGTAAAAAAAGCGCGTGACAATCGCGATAATAATTTGATTATTGCGGCGGCGCGTCAAGCCTATGATATCGGCTGGCTCGATCGGGCAATTTATGCCATTGATAATACTGATACGGTAAATAACTTGGCTCTATCACATCCGATGCCGCACCAATCGGCGGTCGTGCGCCATAGTCAATCGGCTGGTATCGATCCGGCATGGGCGTATGGCATCATGCGTCAAGAGAGTCGTTTTGTCTCGTCGGCGCGCTCAAACGTTGGCGCGAGCGGACTGATGCAGGTCATGCCTGATACCGCTAAATATATCGCACGTAATTTAGGCGAAACTTATAGCGCTAGTCGCGCCAATAGCGGCGATACCAATATCCGTTATGGCACCTGGTATATGGGCGATATCTTTGGTAAATTGAATAGCCAGCCAGTTTTGGCCACAGCGGGTTACAATGCCGGACCCAACAATGCCAAACGTTGGCAGCCAGTTTATGGCTCACTTGCGGCCGACCAATATGTCGAGTCGATTGCCTTTCCTGAAACGCGCAATTACGTCAAGCACGTGATGGAAAACGCCACCATCTATAGCAGTTTGCTGGGTCGCGGTCAGCCTATCAGTCAGCGCATGGGAACCATTCCCGCCGCCTTCTAATTCTCTTTGTTTTCTTAAAAAGCCATTAATTGCTCGCTGTTAATGGCTTTTTTATGGCGCTAGTTTAACAGCAGTAATCGCTTCACAAATCCATGTTTACGTTTCTGCTATAGATTAAAAAAAGCAATTTGCTACCATTGTTTGAGTTTCCGTCTGAATTTTCTGTTGGCTCACTCCCAGCCTGCGGACTCACTCCCAGAAGGCTAAATACTTTCAATCGACCTAATGTGATCAGTGTCTTAGTTTGGATTGTGGAAATTAATGAATCCTAAAAGCTCCTATTCGTCATTGCTAGATGCTCTAACTTCTTATGATTAAAAAATATTTCAAGTTGCCCATATCGTCGCAAGCTAAGCGTCAATTAACTCTTCAGACAAAGGTGGGCTCGATGTCAAAGACAGCGCTATCAGAGCATTTTCATAAATATTGGTTACGTACAAAGTATGACAATAAAGGTAATGCTGCACTTGGTATAAGCGCTTTACTATTGTTGCAGGGTGCAATAACGCTGCCAGCCCAAGCAGCGAATGCCAGCAAACCGGGTCAGCGGGTGTTGATGATTGAAATGACGCCAGCGTTATGTAGCTTACAGCCAACGCGCGCGCGTATGCGTCAGTGTTTGGAAGGCTATTCGCTTACCGTTTCAGGTCTCGATATGGGCTATGGCGAGCGCTGCGGCCGCGGCAGTGAGCCACGCTTGACGCCCTTACAATTAAAAGTTGTCAACCGTATCATGCCTGATACCACGGTGCGCACCCAAGCATGGCAACGCTATGGCGTTTGTAGCCCTCTCAGCGCTAGCAGCTATTTTCGCCAAATTACCAATTATGCCGGCGACTTAAAACTACCGAATGAGTTAAATACAGGCAACAGCTATACGGTGTTAAAATCGCGTTTTGTCGGTCAGATGACCCGCTTGAATAATGGTATGTCAGCGAATAGCGTTGATTTGATTTGTCAGGTAGGCACGCGACGGCAAATGGTATTGACTGATGTGCACGTGTGTTATGAGGGCAGCTCATTCGGCACTTGTAGCAATATCGTCGACAACTGCGGTAGTAAGTTTATTATTTCAGGCGGCAAATAATTCTATTTTGACATTGAGTTATTGTGCATTAATAACGCCTCTTTCTACCTTTAATGAATAAAACAGTGAAGTACAAATGGCAAAAATATAGGCAATTTTTCTTATAACTCTCCTAAAATATTAGCCATTATTCTATCTAAAACGCTTTTTCGCCGTCTTTTAATACTTCTTTTGCACCTTTCTTGAAGTTCCTCTAACGCCTTACTCCTCTAATGTTGTGCCAAAAATTTCATTATCTATCTGTATAAAATGTAACAATATAATTTGTATTGTCCGCAAACGCGTTCGCGCTTTCTCTAGACGGTTAATAGGCTGAGGTGCTACACTAGTGAACGGTTTATGACTGCTATATTCAGCGAGCAGGTCGCTATCTCAAACGATATTCATCAATCAAAACCATCTATTACAACCATCCATTAGAATTGTGAATTATCTAATCTATAATTAGGGAGTATTCAATGTCAATGAAACAGCCTTTACGTGTTGCCGTCACTGGTGCCGCTGGTAATATCAGCTATGCTATGTTATTTCGTATTGCATCTGGTGAAATGCTAGGTAAAGATCAGCCAGTTATCTTGCAATTGCTTGAAATCACGCCAGCTCTTGACGCCCTAAAGGGTGTGGTCATGGAATTAGAAGACTGTGCATTCCCATTATTGGCAGACATCGTACAAACTGATGATGCGACTGTTGCCTTTAAAGACGTCGACTATGCACTATTGGTTGGCGCGCGTCCTCGTGGCCCAGGCATGGAACGTAAAGATTTGCTAGAAGCCAACGCGGCGATTTTCTCAGCGCAAGGTAAAGCATTGAACGATGTTGCTAGCCGTGACGTAAAAGTATTGGTGGTCGGTAACCCTGCCAACACCAACGCTCTTATTGCTCAGCGCAATGCACCAGACCTAGATCCACGCAACTTCACTGCTATGACGCGCCTAGACCACAACCGTGCCATCGCCCAGTTGGCCGGTAAAACAGACAGCACTGTCAATGATGTGAAAAAAATGATTATCTGGGGCAACCATTCTTCAACTCAGTATCCAGATTTAACAGCGGCGACTGTCAAGGGCAAACCAGCGTTAGATTTGGTTGACCGTGATTGGTACGAAAACACCTATATCCCAGAAGTACAACAGCGCGGCGCCGCTATTATTAAAGCGCGCGGTGCATCATCTGCCGCTTCTGCTGCCAACGCTGCTATCGCGCATATGCGTACGTGGGCTCTAGGTACTGATGAGAACGATTGGGTTTCTATGGGCGTTTACTCAAACGGTGAATACGGTATTGCTGAAGGCTTAATCTACTCATTCCCAGTGACTTGCAAGAATGGCGACTGGTCTATCGTAGACGGCGTTGATGTCTCATCTGATTTCTCAAAAGAGAAAATGGCAGCCACCGAGCAAGAGCTTAGCGAAGAGCGTGATGCCGTAGCACACCTGCTTCCATAAGCAATCAATTTGCTAAAGCTAATATATAAGCATGAAGCTAAATAATCGTTAAGCTAAAAAGCCCTCTTATTAGAGGGCTTTTTTGTGGCTTAAATAATAGACAATACAATTGATAACGTTAGCTAAACGTTGATTTACAGCTATTCAAATAAAGCTTGCTACAATAAAGTGGTAAATCCAAACAATAAACACAATTAAATCTGTATCATTTAAGGAGAAAAGGTATGTTGGGTGAACCAGAATATAGTATGAATGAACTTTTTGCGCAATTAGGGCTGGATAGCTCGGACGAAGCAATAGATGCATTTATTGAAAAGAATAAATTGGCCAAAGAAGAAGAGCTCACCGATGCGCATATTTGGAACGACAATCAACGCGCTTTTTTAAAAGAAGAATGGTTTAAGGATGCCGCTTGGGTAGAGACTATTGACGAATTAAATGTACGTCTGCACCCTGACGCCTAAAAACAATAAAGTATAGACATAAAAAGTAGTACCGTAAATAAAACCCACAAACGTTATAAACGCTGTGGGTTTTTTATTATCGGTCTGATAATGATAGCTATCTATTTAATCAGGCTGCTGAGTACGCCATTCGAGTAAATCAATCACGTCATTATGAATGCCTGCTTTTAACGCCTCTAAACTTTCATAATGGCGCTCACCATGCAAATAGTGCAAAAATCGTACCTGCAAGGTTAAGCCGTATAAGTCTGCTTGCAGCTTAGGAAAGTGTACTTCTAAGCGCCAATCATGTTCTTTATCTACCGACGGTCTGATACCAAGATTGGCAGTACCAAATAAGCTATGCGGACGGAGACCTTTCACCCCTGGATTTTCGCTATTGGTGAGTGCGGTTAGACCGTCTGGTATGACATTGCCATTGTCATCGAGACTAACAACATCGACAGCAAAAATGCCATGTAACGCAGGTTTAATGCGTTTTAAAGCGACATTAGCAGTGGGGAAGTCCAGGGTGCGACCTATTTTATCACCACCAACGACAACGCCTGTCATTGCATAATCACGACCCAAGAGGGCATTGGCTGCGTCAATATCGCCTGCCATCAATAAATCTCGTATACGCGTCGAGCTAATGCGCGCACCTTTACCTTTATCATCGATAACGGTGTGCAGATTGCTCACATCTAAGCCATAATCGCGTAAAAACTGACTGTCACCAGTACGGTCATGACCAAATTTAAAGTCATCACCCAATACCAAGGCTTGGACATTTAGGCGTAGTGCCAAAATATCGGCGAATGCCTGTGCTGATAGCGAGCGAAAATCGCTATCGAAGCTGGCAACAATCAGCGTCTCGATGCCGTATTCTGCCAGCAAAGCTTGCTTTTCGGCAAGATTGGTGAGGCGCGCAGGCGCGGTCATTGGCGCAAAGAACTCACGCGGCTGCGGCTCAAATATCATGACAGCTGAGCCAAGGTTTTGCGCTTTGGCAAGCTCACGCACTTGCGACAGCATCGCTTGATGACCTAAATGGACGCCATCAAAGTTACCGATAGTCAGCACGCAGGGTGGCAACGCTACTGGGCTGGTATTAGCCGGTAAAGCGTTTGGCAACGCCATCAGTTGCTCAAGAAAATAGGTGTTCATAAATGTCAGCTATGATAGATAAGACCAATAAAAGATGAAAAACACACCGCGACTAAAACAAACTTTTAAAACAGATGTGTTTAAAAGCAGCCATTATAAAGTAAAATAGCCCTACTAACATCCTATAGTCTGTTGTTAATCAAACAACCATGCTACCAGCTAAACGTCTATTAATCACTTATCTCTATTTTTATTATTATCTATAAATATTCATAATGGAAACGCTATGCCTTCTGCTGTCTCTACGACTGATTATGATAAGGGCTATGGCTCTAAACAGCATACATCAGCCGTCTATAACCTTAACGAGCGCTTTATCGTGCAGCGTGCCAGTCAAGATGACTTACCTGCAATTTTAGCCATTTATAACCAAAGTATCGCCGGTAAGCAAGCAACCGCAAATCTCACACCAGTGACGTGCGCAGAGCGCCAAGGCTGGTTTGATGAGCATCTAAATAGTGCCACACGACCTATTTATATTGTCAAAGCTATGGTTGCAGCTACAGATAGGGGGTTTGAACAAACGGTATCACCAATTGTCGCTTGGGGCAGTTTTAGCGATTTATATACACGGCCGGCTTATCATATCAGCACGGAGATTAGTATCTACTTACATCAAGAGTATCATGGTCAGGGATTGGGCAGCTTATTGGCGCGCTGGATGCTGACGCAAGCGCCGAGTCTAGGTATCCAGAACGTGGTTGCGCTTATCTTTGCCCATAATCAACCAAGCTTAGGATTGTTCCGTAAGCTTGGTTTTGAGCAATGGGGCTATATGCCAAAGGTTTGCGATATGGAGGGTTTTATTGCCGATGTCGTGATGCTTGGTAAAGCGGTCATTGCCGATAGTAATGATTAATGAAGATAGCGATGACTAATAAAAATAGTAATGACCAGTAATAACGCCAAAGGAAGCAAGGTTAGAGAATGGCAGCTAGACGCCTTATCCTAAAATCTTCCATTTACCGTCAATTTTTTGTAGATCATAAGTCAATGGTGCAGGCTCACTTTGACCTCTTAACATAATCTCACCAGTGATGGTGGCACGAGTTTTATCATCGTTGTATTTAGTATCAGTAAAAGTCACCCCATCAACGGTTTGCTGAAACGCATATTGGGTTTTGGCAAGCTCTTCCTCAAAGTTTGCCATATCTACTTTATAATAGGTCGCAGCTTGTTTGGCGTCGCCATAATACAAACTGTCTAATGCTTTTTTAACCGTATCTTCTGGCGTGCCATTTTGAGTTGGATTTTTCACCAAGCTTTTTTGCTTACTATCAGCAGTTACTGGATTGATATTATCGCTCGTGATGATGGTTTTATCTTGATTGCTATCTGTTACTTGCGCATCTGCACTCATATTATCCATACCCACTGATTTTGCTTCATCAGTCGTAGTGTCATTAGATGTTTCAGTGATTGCTGTAGTGTCTTCATTATTATTGACCGCAGTCTCAGTGTTACCCTTATTATTATTGCTACAACCACTTAAAAGTAGTCCAGTAGACAGGATGCCAACAGTTAGTAGGCTTGGTAAGCGTGACAAGGCTGCAGATAAAGCTGTCTGTGAAGTTGGTGATTTAATCGTCATGTTAGTTCCCAAAATTATGTATTTAGTAGTAATTATGGCAACTATCAGCCGCATTCACTGTCAATTCTCATACTTAGCTTGTTTTGTTTTGGTAAGTTAAAACCCGCTAGCCATGCTTTAGCTGGCGCGGACGGAAACCTGTTGCCAATAGCACAACACCATAAACCACCGCACCAACGATGCACAAAATCAGCAGCGCGACGATACGTTGCCACTGGGCCTCATCGGTTGGAAAATAGGGTAGCATGACATAAAGCATGGCGAGCATAGAGCCAGTAGCAATCGCAAATTGAGTAAACAGTTTTTTCCAGTGGCTGCCAAAGCGAAAAATCTCGCGCTTGTGTAAGAAGTAATACAACAAGCCTGCGTTTACAAACGCTGCACCCGTCGTTGCCAAGGCCAAACCACCATGTAGCGGCATATCTAAGAAATAAAAGATACCGATAAAAATGACACTGAAAATCATATTGGCAAAAACGGAGATAATACCGATTCTAACTGGCGTTCTGGTATCTTGACGGGCAAAAAAGGCGGGCGCGAAAATTTTAATTAACATAAAACCTAAGATGCCGCCTGCCATGCTTTTTAGCGCCAGTGAGCTCATTTGTGCATCGCGTAGGGTAAATTCGCCACGTAAAAACAGCGCTTGCATGAGTACGTCAGAGAGTATAAATAATGCTGCCGATGCCGGTACGCCGACCAAAATGATTAAGCGCGCTGCCCAGTCGATGGTCTTTTTAAAGCTGACGTCGTCTTTTTGCGCTTCACTTTTCGATAGACTTGGTAAAATAACCGTACCGATAGCTACGCCAATTAAGCCAAGTGGCAGCTCACTCATGCGCTCGGCGGCATAGAGCCAAGAAACCGAACCGCCAATCATTAACGAGGCAAATACGGTATTGAGTAGCAAATTAATCTGGGTGACAGAAACGCCAAAAATAGCCGGCAACATCAGCTTTAAAATACGGCGCACGCCTTCATGCTGAAAGTCAATTTTTGGCGCAACCAGTAGTTTTTGTTGCGAGAGCTGTGGTAGTTGTATCAATAACTGCAATAAACCTGCGATAGCGACAGAATAACCCAGCGCCATGATCGGCACCTCAAACAGAGGCGCTAAAACCAGCGCGCCACCAATCATACAGAGATTTAGCAAAACAGGCGCAAAGGCTGGCGCAGCAAAACGCCCGTAGCTTTGTAAAATACCGCTGGCAAAGGCGGTCATAGAAATAAACAATAAGTAGGGAAAGGTTAAGCGCAGCAGTTCAGCAGTGATGGCAAATTTATCGGGCTGGTCAGCAAAACCAGGGGCAAATAAGGTCACCACCCACGGGGCGATTAAAATCACCACGACCGTCAGCATGGATAAAACCAGCAGCAGTGCGCCTGACGTGCGACTGACTAAAATCTGTACCTGCTCTAGGCTGTATTTTTCTTTATATTCAGACAATACAGGGACAAATGCTTGGCTAAAGGCCCCTTCGGCAAATAGGCGGCGTAAAAAGTTGGGAATCTTAAAGGCGACCAAAAAGGCGTCCATTAGACCGCCGGCGCCAAACACACCCAATAAGACGACATCGCGCACCAAACCTAATATACGCGACAGCATGGTCATACTACTGACCACCATGGTTGAACGAAATAACCGACTTTTTGCCATGAGAACCTATTTTGCTAATTTGTTTACTGAAGGTTGTGTAGTGATGCTTGTTTGCTGATGCAGCGTTGTTAAAAAACTGACAGATTATAGCACTTTCATTGTCCTGATAAATGGATTGAATGTGGAATAACATCTGTCGATTACAGAAATTTTAATAAGAGTGTTTACTCAGTCCTGGTTGTAAAGTAATGACTGACTTGCAATATGGCAGGTAACCATCTCACGTATCTTTGTCCAGTCAAAATAATCACCGGGGTCAGTTTTGCGACCGGGCGCGATATCACTATGACCAGTAAGATGCCTACGAGTTTTTGGATAAGCGTCATAGATAGCAACGATAACTTTGGCAAGTGTTTCGTATTGAGCCGCGCTAAAGGACACAAAATCTGAACCTTCAAGCTCAATGCCAATGCTATAATCATTACATTCAGGGCGACCCAAGTAGCTGGAGCGCCCAGCGTGCCACGCGCGTTCGTTAAAATTGACAAACTGGGTAATCGCGCCATCTCGCTCTATAAATAAATGTGCTGAGACTTCTGCACCTTTAATAGTTTGAAAATATGGATGCGCCTCCCAGTCTAATTGATTGGTAAACAAGGCTTTGACATAATGTAGACCGTCAGCATCACAAGCGCCAAACTCATTGGGCGGCAAGCTAATATTGTGAATAACGATAGCATCAATCGCGATATTTTCAGGACGTTTATTAAAGTTGGGCGAGGCAAGCCAAGTCGCAACGGATAATCGACCGGCATGGATAGTCATTGGTGATGCTATGGACATAATACTCTCTTTTATAATGTGATAATAAGTGCGCAATAAATACTATTAGTTATATTTTATGATCAATAAATGGCGCATTTAACTAAAAATAACCTTTAAAAAAAGTTGTTTAAAATGTTTTAAGACAGTGATACATCATATCACTCTAATAATTCGATAGAATTCTAACGCGTTACGCGTCTGACCCCACAGTGCGAGATGTTACTCATGTCCATATATTCAAAACATTCAAACCTTTTGGCGCTAGATTGTACGCCAACGAACACGCTAACAAACATTGGTAGGCAAGCACGTTTGCCGCTTACCATAGTTGGACTGCTACTGACCGCGCAAGCACAGGCGTTTTTGCCAACGCCTGCAGCACTTGTGATAACAGGGGAGTTGGCGCTGGATGCCAATGAAGCTATTGATGGCAACTTGGTCACTAAATCACAAAATGCTGAGCCAATATTAACAACCAACGCTAAGCCTGTTGTTGCTGGCACAAATGTTGTTGTGAAAGTAAATGCCGAATCAAATAATATCATCAAAGAAAGTCACAGCCCAAAGATAGAGGTAGCTTCTTCTACTTCCCATACTAAAAATATTAATGACGCCGATACACAGCAGCTACTAGCCTCATGGCGCACGCAAGCAAAAGCAAAAAATCTCGCTCAGCATACAACATGGCGACGGTTATTATATTTCTTTGATGATCAAAAGAATTTAATCGGCAAGAAAAAAGACAGCAGTATCGTTGATGATGCTGCATTTTACTTAAGCAAAAATGGACAGCATGATTCAGCGGCCGAGCTTGATGCCTTGCTCGTTGCCCTTGCTGACGAAATGGCTACGACTTCGGATAACGGCACTGCTAATAATAATACATCCAATCGTGCGACTAAAAATTTAGAACAAAATTCAGTACTATGCCGTTTTCCCGCGCGCGTCCAATGGCTGACTGATACACTCAATATCGACAAAAGCGGCTTGCAAACCGACTGTCCAGAGCTGAATGACTGGATGCAAAAGCTGGCGCCCGAGCAGCTGTCTATTATGTTTGCGCAAGAGTATTTAGACAATCCTATTTCAGCTTTTGCTCATACATTATTGCGTATTGACTCTAAAGCCAGCGTTGCCGATCCAAGTCAGATTCATCATGCAGTGGCGCTAAATTATACGGTAGGTGGCGACTCAAGCGATAACTTTTTGGTCTATGCCATCAAATCGATGAGCGGTGGTTATGACAATTTGATTGAAATTGACCCATATCCGGAGAAGCTGGCGAAGTATCTGCAAGAAGATGAGCGCGATGCGTGGACCTATCAATTGGCTTTGACCCCAGCGGAAGTGCAGCAGATTATGCTGCATGTCTGGGAGACCAAGGATTTGAAGTTACCGTATTACTTTACTACCGATAACTGTGCGTCTGAGATTTTACGCTTGATTGACGTGGTACGCCCGCAGCAGCATTTATTAAGCCGCCTGCCTTATGCCGTGATTCCGTCAGATGTGGTGCAATTGCTCGATAGCGAAAATCTACTTGCCAGCACCAATTATACGCCTGCCGATAGCACCTTACGTCAAGCGCAGTTAAACAAGGTTAAAGAGCAGCGTGCGCAATTGGGCTATCATAATAGTGCTAAGCAGACGCTCAATGAGATTAAGTCTGCTCAGTTAAATCCGATTTCTAGCATTTCAGACGACGGACAAACGTTATTACCACGCCGTATTGCAGTAGCGGATAACAATCCGATAGACAGACATCCGCTGCAGCTAGGTTTTATTGGGCTAGGGCAGCGTGGTGATAATAATTATATGGATTTAGGTGTGCGCGCAGGTTATCACGATACCCTTGACCGTCCGTCAGGTTTCCCGCAGTTCTTTGATTTAGAAGGCGCGGCTGCGACCTTACGTCTGTATGACACCAATAATGATAAGGCCAATCAGCCAAGTAGTGTTGTCTTGCAAAATGTGACTTTGGTGCGCGGGCGCTCATTTAATCCGGTCAATTCTGCCAAAAAAGGTAAAACCTGGGGCGCAAGTATCGAAGCGACACGCGTAAATGACGGCTCACAGCAGGATGGTAATGATCATTTAGTCGGCAGTTTAGGCTATGAAACGGGTTGGTCGTGGGCCTTTGGCACCCCTAGCACGGGCACAGGCGAGATGCCGCCGCAGCTATGCTATACATTCTTGGCAGGGACGGCGCAAGCAGGCCGCGGTATTAATAAAGGCTATCGTGTCGGCGCAGGCGTCAATGTTGGTTGCCGTTATCAGATTAACAATCAGTTACGTGCGCAGGCTGAATTGCAACTGCCATATTGGTATCATGGCAGCAGCGATGAGTCTAATGCCCGTGGTCATTATTGGCAGCCGATATCGACATTAGGGCTACAGTACGATATTGATAAAAAACAAGCGTTACGTATCAATGCCAACTACGAATGGCAAGATCGTATCGATGCCAAAGAAGACATACAACTGTCATATAGACGCTATTTTTAGCATCTTTTATAAAAAGCCGCTTTATTAATAAAGGTTTTAATAGACAGTCCTCACAAGTAGTTATCGAACAAAGGATAAATGATGAGTACGCAAAATTTACTGATTATTGGTCAAGGTGATATCGGCTTACCAGTCACCAATAAGCTCGCTCAAGACGGTTTTAACGTCACGGGGCTGGCACGTCGTGAGCGTCATCATTATGCGCTAGATGCTAACGCTAAGTTTTTGCAAGCCGATGCGTTAACGCTTAGCGCTGAGCAGCTGCAAGACTTTACTGCGATAGCAATTATCGTCACCCCTGATGAGTATTCGACCAGCGGTTATCATGACAGTTATTTGGCCATCAGCCAGCATTTGACAACATTGGCGGATAAACTAACCAATCTTACGCGCGTTGTTTTTATCTCATCAACGGGTGTCTATGGGCAGGATAATGGCGCATGGATTGATGAAAATACCGTCCCTGTAACGCCAGAGCGTGAAGCCTCAAAAGTGATATTGCAAGCGGAACAAGTATTGCAACAAGGTTTTGGTAATAGGGCGATTACCGTTCGCCCGAGTGGTATTTACGGACGCGAGCGCCTCATGCGGCTGCGTAAAGCCCAGGAAAAACAAAAAGAGCCAGTCGCAGCAGCGCACTGGAGCAATCGGATTATGGATCGTGATTTGGTTACTATTATTGTCAATGTCATGACCATAGACGCGCCAAAACCACTTTATATCGCTACTGATTATGCACCAGTCACCACTTTTGAGCTGAGCACTTGGTTAAGTGAGCAAATAAATGCAGAGCAGCCTACTATTGACGACAATAAAACAGCGGTTACGGGGAAACGCTTGCATAGCAACATTCCGTTAGCGTGGCTGGACTATCCTGATTGGCAAGCAGGTTATCGAGATATTTTGCAGCATCAAGAGCAAAAACAACATCAAAAGTAAAATGACTGTTCGATTGCTTTTATTTTTACATCTTTTAAATTGGTAAGCCTAGGGAAAATCTATGACCCAGCATTCTACTTCTGACGATGGTTTATCCAGTGCTGATTTTATGGCAGCAGAGGAGCAGTTTGCAGAAGGTCATGCTGAGCAGTCCGCTCATTTAGCAAATAGTCAGCAGCCGGCGATCGTCCATCCTAATTTTGATCCTAACCGTTTGCCACTCGATCCTGCTCGGCCATTGACTGATATTCCAGAGCCTGCGCGACGCTTAAATGGTCAGCTACGCCGCTTATATGGCAGTTCGACCCGTTTTTATCAGCCCAAGATTGACAGCTTATCGAAATGGGCACTAGTGGCTTCAGAAGCATTGGCCGAGCATTTATCTTTGCTCAGTGCGGCGAAGCTGATTGAGTTGCCCGAGGGCTTTTATCACAATCATAGCGATCAGCCGTTATTATCGCCATTGACTGATATGACGTTGCTTGATATGGCAGATATTCAGCGTGCGCTACAGGCATACCCAAAGCTGACACGTTATGGGTTTTTGAACACCGAGATTATAAATGCTGATAACAATCGTTCAACAGCCGAATCCCTACGAGCATTGGCCAGACGTTATAATCCTGATGAGCTGCTTAATAGCGTCTATGCTGACGATTGGCAAGTGGTATTGCAGCCGCAGCAATTTGACAGCGGCGCGGGCAGTTTGGCGACCGATATTATGGCTTGTAGCGTCGCCGTCCATGCTTTAAAGCAATGCGGTACGCGCAAAACGATCAATCACAGCTACAGCGCGGCGCAAATTTGTCAGCATCTGCGTAGTTATTTGCTCAGTCAAATAGTGTTTGAGCCCGCACAGCGCCATGCTTATCGTCAAGTGCGCTTATTTACGGGGCACGTTATCGTTGCTGCTTATCATTTAGGCTGGGACATACAAGTCAGTCACGATGGGCAATGCTACTTTACTATCTCATCGCGCTGCGGATTATTGACGCGTTATGCGAATATGCAAGATTATGATATCAACGGTTGGTCAAGTTAAGCCGACGCGACTATAATGCCTTGCACAACTTTTTGATTGTTCAATTTTCATTTTTCTTTGCTGATAGGAAGACTCTATGCTGAATGCCGCTACGCTTAATAACGCTCAACATCCACAAGACGCCTTATTTTCATCGCATCAATTTATCCAATTGGCTTTAGACAATCAGGTCTTAAAATTTGGCGAGTTTGTGCTTAAGTCTGGACGTATTAGTCCATACTTTTTTAACGCAGGTTTGCTGGCGTCGGGTGAGATGTTATCGTTATTAGCGCGTGGTTATGCCGATGCCTTAGCGGAAAAGATGGCTGAACAAATGGATGGGGCAGCCGAGCAAGAGCTGGTTATTTTTGGAGCGGCTTATAAAGGCATTCCCTTTGTCGCCGCAACCGCGCAAGCCTTATGGCTACACCATGGCATCAATGCTAAATGGGGCTATAACCGTAAAGAAGCCAAAAATCATGGTGAAGGTGGTAATTTAGTGGGTGCTGATGTCAATGGCAAGGCCGTTTGGGTGCTTGATGATGTGATTACCGCTGGTACGGCAATGCGCGAAGTGGTTGAGATTTTAGAGCAAGCGGGCGCCAGGGTGGCTGGTATTATCGTTGCGCTTGACCGTAAAGAAAAAGGTTTGGCGGAGCGCTCTGCTATTCAAGAGTTGGCTGAAACTCTAGACGTGCCGGTACGCGCCTTGGTCGATATTGACGATTTAATCAGCTACTTAGCAGGAAGTAGCACAGATAAAGATGCCGCCCAGCTTGCAAAAATGCAGCATTACCGCGCCCAGTACGGCGTATAATTTATCGCAAATGTGGCTGCACTCAGGTCATGTTTAAATAAAGTTTAAGTGACATTTGAGCCATACGCTATGTCCTCAATGTCTTTGAAATGTTTGCTTAAATAATTAATACTATAACGAAAGTGAGCCTTATCATGAGCCAAGAACAACAAAAAAAATCGTTAAAAATACTGGTCATTATGGATCCAATTGAGCTGGTCAATTATAAAAAAGACACCACGCTGGCGATGATGTGGTCGGCGCAAGACCGCGGGCACAGCCTTGGCTACTGTCAGATTCATGATTTATGGTTAGACCGTGGGCAATTGATGGTCGATAGCCAGCCGGTGACAGTCAAACGCGACCCCAATGACTTTTATGCCTTAGGTGAAAAAGCGTCAGTGCCGGTCAGCGACTATGATGTGATTTTGATGCGTAAAGATCCGCCGTTTGACATGCGCTTTATTTATGCCACTTACATGCTTGACCATGCTAAAGCCGCAGGCGTATTGGTGGTAAATGACCCACAAGCGATTCGCGATTGCAATGAGAAGCTGTTTGCGACGTGGTTTAGCGATTATATGAGCCCAACGATTGTAACCAGTAAACAGGCGCATATTCGCAAATTTATTACTGAGCAGCAAGACGTTATCGTTAAGCCTTTAGATGGTATGGGCGGCACGGGTATTTTCCGTTTAACCGCTGATAGTCCAAATATCGGCGTGACGCTGGAGATTTTAACCGAGCTTGAGACCCTACCAATTATGGCGCAGCGTTATTTGCCAGAGATTGCCGATGGCGATAAGCGGGTGCTGATTGTCGATGGTGAAGTGGTCGACTATAGCTTGGCGCGTATCCCGGTGAAAGGTGAAACGCGCGGTAATCTTGCCGCTGGTGGTAGTGGGGTTGCGATGCCGCTCACCGATATCGAGCGCCAAGTAGCAGAGGTAGTAGCGCCGATAGTCAAAGAAAAAGGGCTAATGTTCGTCGGTTTAGACTTAATCGGTGGCCGTATCACTGAAATTAACGTCACCAGTCCAACCTGTGTGCGTGAGATTGATGACCAATGCGGTACTGACATTGCAACTGACTTTATTATTGCTATCGAGAAAAAACTGGCTGTTTAAGCTATATATTCTAAAGTATGGGTCTAAATAAAGCCTTTAAACGATAAGTTTAGGCAACGCCGTAAGGATAGAGTAATTTATCACTAAGCTATGTGCACAATACTTAAAAAACAGTGTGCTAAGCTATCACGATAGACCGTATCTCTTAATAGCACTTTTAAAAAGTGATAAAAATCATGAAAAATGATTTTTTGACCCTTTAAGTGTATCGATAAAAGCCAAGCCGCGAGACTCACGGCTTGGATTTTTATTATTCATGCTGTATAAAATGCTGTCTATCAGGCGGCGATTTACACTATACTATGCGGGCTTTTATAGGGCTGTTTTGGTTCGATAGATAGCGCAATCAAACGATAATAAGTCTTTCATATACATAAAGAAAAGATAGGCAGACGTTCATGAAAACACCGCATATATTAATGATGGCTGCGGGGACAGGCGGGCATGTATTTCCAGCGCTAGCGGTTAGCGAAGAATTGGCCAAGCGCGGTGCCGTCATTCACTGGCTCGGTACACCAAATGGCATGGAAAATCGCTTGGTTGCACCGACTGGCTATCCTTTTCATGCGATCGATATGCAAGGGTTGCGCGGTAAAGGTTTAGGGCGTTTGCTTAAGTTGCCTGCTAATTTGTTGTCAGCGACGATGGCGGCGATTAAAGTCATCCGTGGCAATCAGATTGATGTGGTTGTCGGCTTTGGGGGTTACGTCACTGCGCCCGGAGGTATTGCGGCGCGCCTGACCAAAACGCCGCTGATTATCCATGAACAAAATGCCATTGCGGGCATGAGTAATCGTTATTTGGCCAAGATGGCGACCAAGGTCTTGCAAGCGTTTGAAAATACTTTTGCTAATAGCGAGAGTGATAGCAAGATAGAAACGGTGGGGAATCCCGTACGTAATGCCATTAGCGGCGTTGCTAAGCCTGGTGTGCGTTACGATGTCAATGATAGCTCGCCACTTAAACTGTTGGTAGTTGGCGGCTCACTTGGCGCGCAAGTGTTAAATGAAACGCTACCAAAAGCATTGGCTTTAATTGACCGTCCATTCGAGGTACGTCATCAATGTGGACGCGATAACGAGGTCGCCACGCAAGCGGCGTATGATAGTGAAGCATTAAGCGCCCACCAATTTACCGTGCAGCCATTTATCGATGATATGGCAGCGGCGTATAATTGGGCGGATATCGTGGTTTGTCGAGCGGGGGCTTTGACAGTGACGGAAATTCAAAACGTTGGGATAGCGGCAATATTTGTCCCGCTACCAAGCGCCGTTGATGACCATCAGACCGCCAATGCGCGCACCTTGACCGAGCACCAAGCAGGGATTTTGCTGCCACAAAGCGAGCTAACTCCTAACAAGCTGAGTAATGAGCTTAATATGTTGGATAGACGCGCTTGTTTAGAGATGGCAGAAAAAGGCCATGCGCTTGCCAATCGTCAAGCTTGTCAGCGAGTTGCCGATATTATCTGGCAGGCGTTATAAAAGCTGATTGTTTTGTTTATTATTTTTATTACTTATTATTAACCAAATTTGTTCGTCTTCAATAAAGAGAAAACCCTATGCCAACCTCTGCTAAATCTTTAACCAAACGTTTGATTGAAATACCAGAAATGCGCCGTATCCAGCATTTGCATTTTGTGGGCATTGGGGGCTCGGGGATGTGCGGTATTGCTGAAGTGATGAACAACCAAGGTTATACAGTCAGTGGTTCGGATATTAATGAGAGCTTGGTGACGAAGCGCTTAGCAGAAATTGGTATTGATATCGCGATTGGGCATGATTCCAAAAATATCGCCAATGCCGATGTCATCGTCGTCTCGTCTGCCATTGACCGTAGCAACCCTGAAGTAAAGGCCGCGCTTGAAGCGCGTCTGCCTGTGGTACGCCGTGCAGATATGCTTGGCGAGTTGATGCGCTATCGTCACGGTATCGCTGTTGCTGGTGCCCATGGTAAAACCACCACTACCAGTCTGCTGACCACCATGATGGCGGAAGGTAAGCTCGATCCGACTTATGTCATTGGCGGTAAATTAAATGCTTCTGGTAAAAATGCTGCGCTTGGTAGCAGCCGTTATTTAATTGCTGAGGCCGATGAATCCGACGCGTCATTTTTGACTTTGCATCCGATGGCGGCGATTGTCACCAATATCGATCAAGACCACATGGAGACCTATGGCAATAGTTTTGATAAATTAAAAGCCGCTTATATCCAGTTTTTACAAAACATGCCGTTTTATGGTCTGGCGGTGGTTTGCGGTGATGACCCTGAATTGTACGCTATGATTGATGATATTGGGCGTCCGGTACTAACCTTTGGTCTTGAGCCCTTTAATGATGTCCAAGCCGTTGATTTGGTCAGCGAAGGCACAAAAACCCACTTTACCGTCTTACGCCGCGACCGTGAGCCATTACGTCTGACTTTAAATATTCCCGGTGTACACAACGTTTATAATGCGCTAGCTGCTATTACCATGGCAACCGACGAAGGCGTCGACGATGAAGCGATTACGCGCGCCCTGCAAAAATTTGCTGGTGTCGGTCGCCGCTTTGAGCAGCAAGCGTCTGTAGAAATAGACGATGGTAACGTTTTATTAATTGATGATTATGGTCACCATCCAAGAGAAGTCGATGCCACTATAAAAGCGGCGCGTCAAAGTTTCCCTGAGCGCCGCTTAGTCATGATGTTCCAGCCGCACCGCTATAGTCGCACGCGTGATTGCTTTGATGATTTTGTCGAAGTGCTATCAAGCGTCGATGAGTTATTATTATTAGACGTTTATCCTGCTGGTGAAACTCCGATTGCGGGCGCTGATACCAAAACCTTGGCACGTAGTATCCGTTTGCGCGGCGCCGTTGAGCCAACGATTATCGATAAAGCCAATATCGCCCCGGTCATGCAGCGTTTGCTCAAAGCCAATGACATGCTAATTACTCAAGGCGCAGGAAATGTCGGACAAATAGCCGTCGAATTGGCCGCTAATAATCTATATATCAAACAAGCCGCAAAAGAATTTTAGGAATAAGACTCATGACTATCAATAACCAAGAAAACATTAAACAAGAAAACAATCAGCAAAAAAATGCAAGCAACATTGATAAAAGTATCAATGCAGACGCTAAAGCTACGATTGTCAATCCAGATCTGGCGTTAGCAGCAGCGGCACAAGCAGAGCAAGATAATGCTGCAAGTCATGAGCACAACGATAAGGCCGTTCCTAGCATCGCAAACAGCAAAGTCAAAGACGCCAGTCAGTTTGGTAAAGTTGCCGTCATTTGTGGCGGCAGTAGCAACGAGCGCAGCGTGTCATTAGACAGTGGGGCTGCCGTATTAAAAGCGCTACAAAATAAAGGTGTAAATGCCATGCATTTTGACCCAAAAGATCAAGACATTACTGAGCTGCGTAAGTTTGATCGCGTGTTTAACGTCTTGCATGGTCGCGGCGGCGAAGACGGTCTGCTACAAGGCGTGCTGCAATGGTTTAATATTCCGCAGACCGGTTCTGGTATTTTGGCATCAGCGCTTGGAATGGATAAAGTCCGCACCAAGCAGCTTTGGCAAGGCTGCGGCTTATCAACCGCGCCATTTTCATTGTTAACCGCGGATACCGACTGGCAGCAAGTGGTGAATATGCTTGGCTTGCCGCTGATTATCAAACCAGTCCATGAAGGCTCAAGCATTGGTATGACTAAGGTCAATAACCTCGATGAGTTGCCTGCTGCTTATGCAACAGCGGTGCAGTGCGGTGACGCGGTGATGGCTGAGCGCTGGATTACTGGGCGCGAGTTTACCATTGTTATTATCGATGACGAAGCTTATCCGGTTATTCGCCTTGAGCCTGCTGATATCACCAACTTCTATGATTTTGAAGCCAAATACAACCGTAACGATACCAGCTATTATATTCCTTGTGGGCTAAGCGCTGCTGATGAAAAGCACTTGCAAGATTTGAGCTTGGCGGCATTCCGTGCTGTCGATGCTAAAGGCTGGGGACGTATTGATGCGATGCAAGACGAAGCAGGCAACTTTTGGCTACTCGAGATTAATACCGTGCCGGGTATGACCAGTCATAGCTTGGTACCAATGGCGGCCAAAGCTCGCGGTATGGATTTTGATGCCTTGTGTTGGCATATCCTAGCGCAGACTTTAGAAGTATAGATTTGACCAAATATACATTTGCTTGAATATCTTTTAAATGAGCGGTTAATGTTTCTTTAACTAGCCATACATTTAACCATGAAGAGCATCACTTAATGCAGACAAATGTATCGCTAGCCCTGCTATAACACAGCTTCGTGTAAACTTGTGAAAATTCGTTGTTAGTAGTAAGGGTTAGGCTATTGTTTAAACGTAAAATACGTTAATATTGTAAGTATTGGTCTATATTAGTGATATTTATGGTTATTTATGCAAATTTCTTTAAGTTATTCATTAAATAAGAAAAATGTTACGTTTTAATGCGCCTAACTGAGCTTTATCGCTCGTTTTAGACGAATAAATTGATAATATGGCAGTTTCATCGATTGCTGTACCGATTAGCAGATTTACCATCAATAATAAGCACTATTGGCGTTATGCAAATAGCTTTAAGCAAAAATAGGGACGACGTGTATTATGACTCAAACTGTCAATGACATCGCTGACTTGATGAGTGATAAAACCTCTCACCCTAAATCTAATTTTCAACTACCTTCTGTGCTCAGATATTTTTTCACGGTATTGGTATTAGGTTTGCTGGTGCTGATATTGGTCATGGGCGGAAAAGCGTTGCGTGATGCGCCGCCCGCCGCTATTCATGTCGACGAAAAAGGCTTGACGGTAGCGCAATATCGAGCATTACAACAAGTCATGAACCAACAGAGCGTTAGCAGCTTTTTTACTTCTGATTTGCAGGCGCTCAGAGATATCTCTACCGGTCTTGCTTGGGTTGATCAAGTCAGTATCAGCCGTGACTGGCAACAAGGTATCGTCGTGAAAGCGCTGCCAAAACAGGCTGTGGCAAATTTTGGTACCGAGCGTTTGGTTGATGCAAAAGGCACGGTTTTTGTGCCCGCTGATAGTCGAGAGTTAACGCAAGAGCACTTTGCAACCTTGCAAGGCGATATAGCGCAAGCACCAGTTATTATGCAGCAAATGCAGCAAGTCAATGACTGGTATGCGCCGCTTGATATGCAAGTTGAGGATATCATTTTATCACCAAGAATGACGTGGTTGATTCGCTTTGATAATGGTTTACGTGTTATCGTTGATAATGAAAACACCGCGCAAAAACTGTTGAATTTAAGTCAGCTGCTTGGCAATCAATTAAGCAATCGCCGTGATGAAATACAGTCTGTCGATCTTCGTTATAAAAACGGATTTACTATCGCATGGAATTTGGCGCCCCCAAAAGATGGTGAAACACCGTCATAAAACAGCATCGTAAAATCATACTAAGCAATAAAATATCAAAAACCTCAGTAAGAAATACTTAGTAAGAAAAACTGAGTAATAAAAACTGAGTAATAAAAATAAAGCACCATAAATTAAGACAGCAAACGATTTCCAATACCCGTTTGCTGTCTTGATAGAGAGCGTTTACTGATAATATGACCGCGTGATCATAACGCATTTTTCAATGATTTAATGGAGACGTCATTTGCTCTCCTGTTTAGCGATAATTTGTCTGGTACCATGAAAAATACTGAAAATCTGGTTGTTGTCCATTTAAGTGCCACGGCAGTCTATGTCGTTATTGGTAATGTTGTGTCTGCAAAAGACATTCGAATTATGGGTGTGGGGCAAGTTAAAAATAACGACTTTTATCAAGGTCAGATAAAGCATCGCGAACGCTTACAAGGCGCTATCAGACAAGCGATTCAAGAAGCCGAAGACACTGCTAATTGCCGCGTGCATAGTGTCTGGTTGACCATGGCCACGCCTGAGCTGTTAAGTAAAAACAGTGCCGGAGAGGTTAGGGTAGAGGACGAAGTGGTCCGTACCCAAGACATGGTACAAGCGTTATCCAATGCCAAATCACAAGATTTATCGCCTGATTATTATTTGATGCATTGTTGCCAGCAAGGTATTTATATCGACAATCAAGAGTTTATGGTTGATGATGCTATTGACATGGTCGCGCATAATATCACTGTTATGTATCACATGATGATGATGCCTGTTTCTAGTCGTCAAAATATTCAAAAACTTTTGCAAAGCTGTGACGTTGGTATCGACCACATTGTTTTTGATGCAGTGACCAGCGCAGAATATAGCTTGATGCCTGATGAGCGTCAGCAAGGGGTTTGCTTGGTCGATATTGGTGCCAGTACCACCAGTATTTGCGTCTACAAAGAAAATAAGCTGATTTTCACCCATTGTATTGCTACCGGTAGCCATGAAGTGACGATGGACATTTCAGCCGATGTCGGTATTTCAATGATAGAAGCTGAGCGCCTTAAAAAAACGCACGGTACGGTTGATGTCAATAGCGTCGATCCCAGCTCATTCTTTCTATTTAAGCCGCAAGGCTCGGGTGACGAGATTAATATCGGTACGTATAATCTAGCGCGTATTATCGAAGCCCGCTATGAGCAAATATTTACCGAAGTGGTACGCCAATTACACGACGCCGACTTGTTAGGCTATATTGATAAAGGGTTGGTACTCTCAGGCGGCGGCAGTTCCATTAAAGGCATGATTCCTTTTGCCAAAAAATTGCTAAAAATGCCAGTGGTATTGACCAATACTCATCCTGCGATTAGCGCTTATAATCACTTTGATAATGATGAATCGTTTAAACAACTGAATATGCAGGTCAATGATCGCGCTTATCAAACCGCATTTGGTACCTTACTATATAGTCAGAGCGAGCAATTTCGTCGTAGTGAAAAAAGTGAGCCAGAAGCGATTCAAAAAAGTCGCGTGAAGGGTGTTTTTCAAAGTGCCGGACAACGTTTTGCGAGTGTACTCAAAAAGATATTATAATTCTGCTGGCAAATTTGCCTCTGTTAAGCAGAGAAGAGTAAGACGCCGCATAATAAGCAAACAGATTAATAGTAGCACCCTGTACCATAACGGCATATATTGGCAACGCATGACTATTTAAGCCATTGCCCTGTTTTAATTAAATACGTTTATATATAGTAAGTCGATAGCGCGCCCTATGAGTGCGTTACTACGTATCGACCATCACGCTATCTGCAACTGGAGAAATCTTTTTATGTCAAAATACACCATGCCAGATGATAATCAGCTTCAAAGTAACGGCCAGGCAAGCTTCACTGTATTCGGTGTGGGCGGCGGGGGCGGTAACGCGGTTGAGCATATGGTACAACAAGGGATTAGAGGTGTAACATTTGTCTGTGCCAATACCGATAAACAGGCGCTCGATCGTCTGACAGCGCCGCACAAATTGCAACTTGGTGCCAAAACTAACCGTGGTCTTGGCGCAGGGGCAAACCCAGAAGTCGGTCGTGAAGCAGCAGAAGCAGATGAAGAGGCCATCCGCGCGTTACTCGAGCACTCAGATATGGTGTTCATTACCGCAGGTATGGGCGGTGGTACAGGTACGGGTGCAGCGCCAGTGGTTGCGCGTATTGCCAAAGAAATGGAAGTGTTGACTGTAGCGGTTGTGACGACGCCATTTAAGTTTGAAGGTGGTAAGCGTATTAAGGCTGCTAAAGCGGGCATTGAGCAGTTGACCAATTTTGTCGATTCAATCATTACGATTCCTAATGATAAGCTTATGAGCGTCTACGGCAACATCTCTATGCAGGATGCTTTCAAAAAGGCCGATGACGTTTTATTGCATGCGGTACAAGGTATTGCAGAAACTATCGCTAGCGAAGGTATGATTAACATTGACTTTAACGACATCCGCACCGCGATGACGGCTAAAGGACATGCTATGATGGGTATTGGCCGTGCTAGTGGCGATGATCGTGCGCGTCAAGCGACCGAGAAAGCCATCAGATCGCCACTACTTGATGATTTACGTCTAGAAAATGCCAAAGGCTTACTCGTTAACGTTATTTCATCTGAATCATTATCACTCGATGAGATGAGCAAAATCAGTGTTATCGTTGAAGAAATCACCGATATCGACGATGCCCATATCTTCTATGGCTCTGTTATTGATGAAAAAATGGGTGATGATTTGCATGTGACGGTTATCGCAACGGGTCTGACCTTAGATGAAAATGCGGGTCAAGAGCCTGAAGTCGTGGAGCAGCCAGTACCTTCTGTTAATAGTACCCAGCCTGTTGATCCGAACTTGCATACCAGTGCGCTAAACAGCCAAAAGCAAGCGCAAGCTCAGTATCAAGAAAGCCCCTTACGCGCAAATGTAACGCAAGAGCAGCCTAAAACTAAAACCAATAGCATTCAAGATTATCTAAAGCGTCAACAGAATAAATAGTCTTTAACAAAGCAATCATTAGATAGTTTGGATAAAAAAGCCAGTATTTCGATACTGGCTTTTTTGTTTTTTAAAAAAGTAAAAAATATAAGGTTGATGGTGAATAAATAGGCTTTAGTCATAATCTAGCTAAGATTGAGCATTTGTTACGTTATAAACATAAACGTTAAAATAATGACGATAAGTGTTATCAATCAAAGAGATAAGCAAATTAACGCTTTTTAGCGCTAGCGAAATAGGGTCGGGTAATGCTACACTATGGCAATTGTAACAAAATATGTGAGAAGACAGCCATGAACCAACGAACCATAAAAACAGCAATAGCCGTTACAGGTACTGGTCTTCATAGTGGTCAACCTGTTGACTTAGAGTTTCATCCGCAGCCTATTAATACTGGTATTATTTTTGAGCGTTCTGATATAGCAGGTAGCGAACCGATTCCTGCCAGTGCTTTTTTGGTACAAGATACCATGATGTCATCGAATCTAGTATTTGGTGGCACGCGTGTGGGTACCGTTGAGCATTTGCTCAGTGCGATAGCAGGGCTTGGGGTTGATAACCTATTAATCCGCGTATCAGCGTCGGAGATACCGATTATGGACGGTAGCGCCGCGCCATTTGTTGGTTTGCTACTGCAAGCAGGGTTTTGTGAGCAAGAAGCAGCAAAGCGCTTTATTAAAATTGTGCGTCCTGTCCGTGTCAAAGTTGATGACAAATGGGCAGAGCTGCGCCCTTATGACGGCTTTGAGTTAAATTTCGAGATTGATTTTGACCATCCTGCTATTAATAAAGATTTCCAGCATGCACAATTGCAGTTTTCGACGCAAAACTTCATCGAGCAGCTAAGCTCAGCGCGTACCTTTGGCTTTTTGCGCGATATTGAAGCCTTACGTCAAAATAATTTAGCGCTGGGCGGCAGTATGGACAATGCGATTGTTATTGATGATGCCAATATTCTTAATGAAGAGGGGCTGCGTTTTAATGATGAATTCGTGCGTCATAAAATTCTCGACGCTTTAGGCGATTTATACCTCATTGGCTATCCTATTTTAGGTCGTTTTAATGCTTATAAATCTGGTCACGCGTTAAATAATATGCTGGTACGGGAGATATTATCCGACCCTAATAACTTTGAAATTGTAACTTTTGATGACAATGTAAGTTGTCCTATCAAATATTTACCTTTGAATCGTATAACAGTCGAAGGATAAATACACGAATATACACGAAGTATCGAAACATTTACGCAATATTACATAAATTGGTTATAAGCAGTACTAAATAATATTCATTTAAATAGATATTTTCTCATATATTTTTGAAAAAATGAGCTACAACTTCGATAGAATAAAAGCTGTGGGAGATAAAAAAATCATCTGTTAGTACGGTTCACATTATGAATCGCACTAACAGATGATTTTTTTTGTTTGTAAGATTACAAAAACGCAGCTTTAGCCGAGTCAAAAATGGGTGTAGTTTACATAACTTTACAAAGTAAACCACAGTTTTTTAGGAATTTATTAAGCGTAAGAGGGCGTTTTTAAGATTTTTATCGGTGGTGACATGCTCTGCAGCCTGTGATATAGTCCGCTTTGTGTTTTGGCTAAGAGCCTGATTTTCATGGGCTTTACGAGGCTTTGATGAGGTCGCTGATAACGCTTTTGATGATTTAGAATAATTATTATGAGCGGGAATATTGGCTACGACGACGCGAATTTGTTTGAGTTGTTTAAATGTAATCGACTGCTCTGTTAATACCTGCAAATAGGCGTTGTGTAAATAGCGAATATGATTGGCAGCGGTTATCGAGCCCACACTGAGTATAAGTTGCTCAGCGGTTAAGCCCACGACCCAGCAGTTATTGAGGATTTCCTCAGGTAGACAATCTACCAAAAGCTCTTTTACCTCGGTCGTTGCTTGTAGATATAAACGCATATTATCAGCAAGTGTTTGCGGTAGCGCACTACCGGCAAAGGCTTGATGATCAATCAGTTTAGCAAGGCGGTTAGGTTGTTTTTTTGACATCGTAAACACTCATCTTCTAGGTGACAAAATCGATATTCATCATAAACAGCGAGCTTTTGTACTACGGATTTTATCATGTTTAATTCGTGATCATCTTCCCTAAATTAATTCATGCTTTGTCACGGACGGCGAGCAATCTTGTATTTACAATAGGTAGTAAACTTATGAAACAAGCTTTATTAATTTTGTCAGTATTGGGAATGGGTATAGCACAAACGAGTGGTGCTGTCGAAACTACCTTTCAACCAAATAATACCTTGAGTCATACCATCACAAATATCTCTACTTCTGCGAACTACGGTTCGAGTCGCAATATCTATAGCACCAATAGCGGTGCGTATGTTTCTAGCAATGACGAAATTAGTCAAGCGATTGACAATCTTAGTGCGCATGCAAAACAGAAAGAATACCAACTTGCTTCACTAACCAGCCGTTTATCTTATGAGCAGCGTCAGCAGCAAGCAAAATTAGTACCTGATCGTTATTCTGCTCCTGCTATCGCCGCCGCCAATGCCTCACGCGTTGCGCGCTCAAGCAGTACAGGTTACTGTGCCCGATACGTCCGTAAAGCATTACAATCAGCAGGTTACGAATTTACGCCAAATCCTTCAGCCTATCAGTATGCCTCTCGTGGTACGCTAGCCCAAGCTGGCTTTGCTAAGATTAGTAATAATACGCCGCCACAGATTGGTGATGTCGTGGTCTATGATCGCAGCTCAAAGCATCCGCATGGTCATATTCAAATCTTTGATGGCAATAATTGGATATCTGACTTCCGCCAGAGTAGCATCAGCCCATATAGCGGTGTATACAGTTATACCACTTGGCGTGATTCTAAATACGTTGACGATGCATCGAACCGCGGTATCTACCTTGCTATGGTTGACTAATCAGCACGCATTAAATAAGTATCATAAATTCTAGAACGAAGCGTTTTCTCCGAACCCAGTAATGCTCTTGATGGCATTACTGGTTTTTTTATGTATTAAATTCAGAAACATAAAATTAGAAAGCGTGAGAAGAAAAGGTAGAGTGCATTAGCGTGTTAAGAGGATTGCACCATTGCGGCCTGTTTATCAAAGATGGACCAATATTGCATATTATGAAAATCGGGCGCTTGAGGGTGTTTGGGCGCGAAATATAACGTCGTTTTACCAAATTTAGTAACAAAGCTTAAAATCACACAAGGATGGAGGTATTCAATGCCAATCTCATCGTTGGTAGTCTGTACTTGCGATAATTGGTTTAACGATAAATAAAAGCTACGCTCGAAATGATAAGTTTTAGCGTCAGCTATTAAGGGATTATTAAAAGAGGGAGTTATCATTGAACCCGATTGCAGCGTTGCGTTGTCAGCAGCGTTACTCACTGAGAAGGGAGTAGCTGTCCAATCAATAGAAGCCCGTGTTTGGCCATTTCCTTGTAAAAAAGGCGTTGGCGGTAATGTCGCAGAGTTGCGATAGTCGGCAAATTGATAAAGCGCATAACGACCGTCGGGGCTAGCGTTTATTTCAAGGTAAGGGTTTGTTTGAATATCATTTTTTTTGATCGAAACGGCGCTGTTTATCAACCCGCCTGCTAAAAAGCATTCAAGACAAGTCTGCTCCCACAAATAATCTGCAAAACCTACTTGTTCAGCTTGCCATGTTGGCCAGTCTAATTGCGCTGCTAACGATTCAAGCGGTAACGTGATGCAGTAGTCAAGCTGTAATTGCCATTCTGTAGGCTGGTCAATGACAGCTCTATTGACCAAAGTTACGACCACTTCTACTTGAATATGTTGTAATTCTGCTATGGTGACGCCTAGCTGCTCGGCATCAGCGGCTGGCGTATCAGTCGCTAAACATAAATTAAAAATTTGGCTCATAGGTCGGTAATATCCAGAGTTTAATCGCATTAAGCACATTTTATAGGTAGTCCACTATAAAACGAGAAGAGCTACTGGTATCAATTTTGCGCAGCCTCTGTCAGAGTAGGCACAGCAAGCAAGGAAAATTAATACCAGTAGCGTGTTATATTACTTGTACTATTTTATTTAGGACTGACTATAAATAGAAAATAGCAACTCGCTTATAAATAACATAAAAGCCGCGAGAAAATGCAGCGCGGCTTTTATTAAATAAGAGAGAACATAAATTAGGCTTGATAAGATAGTCTTAAATAGACAGCTTATTAGGCGTGACGCGCAAGGTTTGACAGCTTTGGATTGGCGTTCGGGTTTTGACGCAGTAACAGCGCCATACGGCCGATTGAGTGTATCAAAGTCGCATTAGCCGCTGCGGCAAGCTCAGCGCCGATGACATCACGCTCTTCTTTGCTGCCAGCTGGCAATTTTACTTTGATAAGTTCATGATCGGTCAGTGCGCGATCAATCTCTTCAGCGATACTTGGGGTAATGCCTTTATTGCCAATCATAACAATCGGTTTTAGGTCATGACCAATGCCCTTTAGGCGTTTAACGGTAGCGTTATCGAGTTGCATACTATTCCTAGATGTTGGTAAAAATAAAAGCCAGTGCTATTGCGAGCAGATAATGACCATTATAGATAATCTATGGTCACAATCGCATGAGATCAGCAGAATTTTGCACGATTTTACGTGATGAAAATGTTAAACTGAAAGTATAAGTACATTATAAACGCTACAGGTTTATAAAGCAGGGTTTTTGCCAAGAGAATTTCGCGGTTAAAGGGTAATGAGACAGATACAAGATTTCGTTATTCAGCAATAGCGCAATGATATGCTGATAAAAGCGCTTTAATGGACATTTATTAAAATTGTCATAAATATAACCCCTTTATAAACCGCCAGTCGTGTTTTAAAAGCGATGTATTAGCAAGCAGGTATATTACCAGACAATAGGAGCCGTCATTTTGGTCACGCGTATTGAAAATAAAAAATTGTCAAAAAGCAGCAGTGCTTGGATGCAAGAGCACATTGACGATCCTTATGTGAAAAAAGCCCAAAAAGATGGCTACCGTGCCCGCGCTGCTTATAAATTGCTGGAGATTAATGAGAAAACCCACCTGATTAAAAAGGGCATGACCGTCGTTGACTTGGGCAGTGCGCCCGGCAGTTGGTCGCAAGTCGCTGGCAAATTGGTCGGTGAAAAAGGCGTCTTGATTGCCTCTGACATACTGCCGATGGATACCTTGCCCGATGTGACCTTTATTCAGGGTGACTTTCGTGAAGCAGAGGTGTTCGAGCGTATCATGGCAGAAGTCGGTAACCGACAGGTCGATGTGGTGCTATCAGATATGGCGCCCAATACTGCTGGCAATAGCGCCATCGATCAGCCGCGCATGATATATTTATGCGAGTTGGCGGTCGATTTTGCGCTGGCAACCTTACCCGAAGGTGGCGCGCTTATTATGAAAGTGTTTCAAGGCGAGGGTACACAAGAATTACGCAAGCAGATGCAGGCGGATTTTAGTAAAATTCGTAGTATCAAACCTGGCGCTTCAAGACCGCGCTCAAAAGAGATGTTTTGGGTTGCCATTAAGTAATAGGTCGTTTACCTATTTAATAAAAAGGTTTTAACGTCAATCAGTTGCGCGAATTATCCGTCCTATAAAGGGTGATAGAAAGTCACCATAAAGGCTATGGTTAATAAGCGTAAAACCGCTACAATCCGTTAACTGAATAAATGTGATTGCTGCTTGAATTATACAGGTTAGCACCACATATCATGATATATTAACTTTGTTTTAAATCTATATTTTTACATCTATGTATCAGGCCTATGTTTTAAGCAAAGTCGTCTGAGAGTAAACGCTTTAACCGCTCAGTTATTCATTTTAGTTCGCCTATTTATCATTTTGCTCAGGTTTTTAGAGTCATTGAATCTAAGTAAAAATAATAATTTGCAGCTAGGCATTGAATAGTGAGCCATACGTTTATATATAGACGTCACGTGTTTAGTAAACACACCAATAAGTAAGGGATGGGAATAACTAGTGAGCGACATGGTAAAAAATACCTTATTGTGGCTGGTGGTGATCGGTGTTTTAGTGCTGGTGTTTAGCGGCTTTGACAAATCATCTGAGCCGGATAATCTTAACTACTCGGAGTTCGTGACCGCCGTGTCAGAAAACCAAGTAGCCAGTGTTGAAATCGATGGCGAGCAAATCACCGGCGAGAAGAAAAATGGTTCATCATTTGAGACCATTCGTCCAGCTGTGACTGATGATCAGCTGATGCCACTATTGCGCGAAAACCAAGTTGAAGTTCAGGGCACCGCGCCTAAGCGTCAAAGTGTTTTAATGCAACTGCTAATAGCCAGTTTCCCAATTTTATTGATTATTGGTCTGTTTTTATTCTTTATGCGTAATATGCAGGGCGGCGCTGGCGGCAAAGGCGGCGGTCCAATGAGCTTTGGTAAATCAAAAGCCAAAATGCTGACCGAAGACCAAATCAAAGTGAACTTTGATGACGTTGCTGGCTGTGAAGAAGCCAAAGAAGAAGTCGTCGAGGTTGTTGATTTTTTACGCGACCCTGACAAATTTACCAAGCTTGGCGCGACGATTCCACGTGGTATTTTGATGGTTGGTCCTCCAGGTACGGGTAAAACACTATTGGCAAGAGCCATTGCTGGTGAAGCCAAAGTACCTTTCTTCTCGATTTCAGGTTCTGACTTCGTTGAGATGTTCGTCGGTGTTGGTGCCTCACGTGTACGTGATATGTTTGAGCAAGCGAAGAAAAGTGCCCCATGTATTATCTTTATTGATGAGATTGATGCGGTTGGTCGTCATCGTGGCTCTGGTATGGGTGGCGGTAATGATGAGCGTGAGCAGACATTGAACCAACTATTGGTTGAAATGGATGGTTTTGAAGGTAACGAAGGCGTTATCGTCATCGCGGCAACCAACCGTGCAGACGTCCTCGATAAAGCACTATTGCGCCCAGGTCGTTTTGACCGTCAAGTGCAAGTAGGTCTGCCCGATATCAAAGGTCGCGAGCAAATCCTAAAAGTGCATTTACGCAAATTACCGAATACGATTGGTGTTGATGCGCATGCATTGGCTCGTGGTACGCCAGGATTTAGTGGTGCGCAGCTTGCCAATCTTGTTAACGAAGCAGCATTGTTTGCCGCGCGTCGTAATAAACGCAGCGTTGATATGAATGACTTTGAAGACGCAAAAGATAAGCTATATATGGGTCCTGAGCGTAAATCTATGGTTATCCGTGAAGAAGAGCGCCGCGCCACCGCTTATCATGAAGCAGGTCACGCGCTAGTTGCTGAACTATTACCTGGTACCGATCCTGTCCATAAAGTGACGATTATGCCGCGTGGTTTTGCCCTTGGCGTGACTTGGCAGCTACCTGAGCATGACCAGACCAGCATGTATAAATCAAAAATGCTTAACGATATTGCGATATTGTTTGGGGGCCGTATTGCTGAAGAAGTCTTTATCAATCAAATGTCAACGGGTGCATCAAACGACTTTGAACGTGCAACCAAAATGGCACGCGCGATGGTAACCAAATATGGTATGTCAGATGCTCTAGGTATCATGGTTTACGAAGATGATGATAGTTCACAAGGATACTTTGGTGGCGGCGGTCGGACGATTTCGGAAGCCACGCAGCAAAAAGTTGATGAAGAAGTACGCCGTATGCTGGAAGAGCAATATGATATCGCCCGTGAATTGATTGAAGGCAATCAAGACAAAATGCATGCGATGGTAGATGCGCTGATGAAATGGGAAACCATTGACCGCGATCAGTTGCAGGATATTTTGGCAGGTGAAGAGCCTCGTCCGCCAAGAGTCTATCAGCCTAATGAAGTAGACTTATCGAAAACTAATATAAAACCGACGAATTCTACACCGCCGCCATTACCAGCCATGTAGTTTCTCGTTTATTACAATCTCATAGATAGTCGATAAAAAAGCCCTTTTTGATAAAGGGCTTTTTTGTGAGCGTCATTTGACGAAGGCTTTAGGAGAGAGTTAGATTTGCTGCTATCATGGACGTTTATAATCTTAAACAGTGTAAATACCGCTAACACAATTCTTTAAAATACAATTTATAATGGATAAGTTATGTCATTACTCCAGCCTTTACCTAACTATAAAGTGACGAGCCGCGATAAAACTTTAGATTTATCACAGCCTCATATTATGGGAATTTTAAACGTTACACCCGATTCCTTTTCTGACGGCGGGCAGTTTACTGCGATTGATAGCGCCATCACTCACGCTAAAGACATGATAGGCGCGGGCGCAACCATTATTGATATCGGCGGTGAGTCTATGCGGCCCAATGCCGCTGCTGTGGTGTCTACCGAAGAAGAAGTGCAGCGTGTCGTGCCAGTCGTCAAAGCGATTCGCCAACAGCTAGGTAGTATAGGCAAGGATATTTGGTTATCTATTGATACCAGTAATCCTATCGTGATACAGGCAGCGTTTGAAGCGGGCGCTGATATTTGGAATGACGTCCGCGCGCTGAAGCGTGAAGGCGCAGCAGAGATGGCAGCTAAGCTTGATGTTCCTGTCATGCTGATGCACATGCGCGGTGAGCCGACGACGATGGACAATCTTGCTCAGTATGATGATGTGATTAAAGAAGTCAGTACCGAGCTAACAGCGCGTATCGTTGAAGTGACAAACGCGGGCGTAAAGCGCGAAAAAATCATTATCGATCCAGGTTTTGGCTTTGCAAAAAACTATGAGCATCATTGTGCGTTATTAAGTCAGCTCGAACGTCTGCAAACGCTCGGATTGCCAATGATGTTTGGTATTTCACGTAAGCGTTTTTTAGCTGAAGTATTAAGCAAAAGCGGAGTCGAAGCGCTTGCCAATACTCAAGCGTTAGAGCGTGACGCGGTAGGAACGGCGGCGGGGATTTTTGCACTACAGCAAGGCGCCAGTATTATCCGCACCCATAATGTCGCTATGATGCAGCAAGCGGTGGCATTATGGCAGCAATTATCGGCGTATAATCAAAGCTGATAGATTAATAGCTTATTATAAATTGGCTGGCTGTAAACTGCCTTTTATAACCGCTATCTTTATAAACGATGCCTTTATAAGCACGGCTGACTCTTGTTATTTATTAAGCTTACTATTTATTTAACGTCTATTTAGTTAAATACCATTTAAACCTATGGGATATTTTTATGACGATTAGCAATCAATCAGAGCCAAACACGCAACCAGAACCCACCCTTGAGCAACGCCGCATTATTTATCAAGCACGCCGCGGATTAAAAGAATTGGACTTTTATATTGACCCCTATATTAAAGAGTTATATTTAACCGCTGACCCAAGTGAACAGGCGACTTTCGCGGAAATGCTGACTCATGAAGACCCAGATTTATTGGATTATTTTACCAACCAAAGCCGTCCAGAAAATGCAGCGATATGGGATTTGGTCAATAAAATTAAAACATGGCGTCATAGTAAAAGTTAAATGTAACCATTGAAGTGTTTTTACCGTACCAGCCTTTGAGATAGAAGTTTGAATACATAAATTCCTGTTTGGATATTCAGTTATGACATCGCTAACTTCCTTACGTATCGACGCGCCGATCCAGCCTGTAAGCCGTATACGTTTGATGTTTTATCTGCTTTTGGCCAGTGCGCTGCTGATATTGGCAGCGCTTGCATCATTGGCGTTGTGGCAGTATGTACTCATACTGATTGTAAGTGCCGCTACCCTAAGCTATTTAGCGCTATCGCGACCGATTTTACTGCATCTAAGCCAGCCGCCCTTAAATAAGAGCATCTATCAACATTGGCAACTTCTGATGCGGAGCAGTCGCGGCGATAGCCTTTGGCAAGCTGAACTGATCGCAGTCAGCAGCTATTCTTGGGTGATATGCTTTAAATTTGTTGTCAAAGAGCCTTATCAGCGTTCTTTAGCAGTCGCGATATTTCGGGATCAAGTCAGCGCCGAGCAATGGCGCAAATTGTCTATTGTAGCCAATAGCGTTTCTGCCAAAACGGCGTAAATAAAGGCCACGTTATTAAAAAATTGAGTAACAGCCGCGTCATTTACATTGTGCACTCCCTTATATACTTTCTCTCGCTGCTCGTTTCTGCCTTTTCATCACTAACTTGAAGCTACATGCCATAACAAAATGTCTATCTAGGCTGAGTAATGGATTTGCTATAGTACTCATAAGCGTCAAAATCTTATTTGTTTTATTATTTAAGGATTTGCCATATCGGTGGCGAATAGATTTTTAGATGAGTAAAGAAAATTAGATATTCGACGATAAATGATTCATAATAAAAGGAATATATCATGAGCTTATTAGGGAATTTAGTCAGTCAAGTCGCGCGCAGCGCCATGGATCCAGAAGACAGACAACGCAATCCAGTCAACCAACGTATCAATCCACGCCGCACCGGTGGTTTAGGCGATATATTGGGTAGTGTATTAGGTGGCGGCTCCCAGTCAAGTGGCTACAATCCACAGCAGTATGAGCGCCGCAGTGATAATGGTTTTGGTTTAGATGACATTATCGGCGGGCTTACGGGCGCAAACCAGCGCGGCGGTATGAGCACAGGCGCGGGTGGACTTGGCGATATTCTAGGCAGCGTCTTAAGTGGTCAGATGGGGGGCGGCCAGATGAGCGGCAGTCAAACCTCGCGCGCAGGATTTGGTGGTAAAGGCATGCTGATCGCCGCATTAATGCCGATAGTACTCAGTTGGATCAAACGCAATGGTGGTTTAAGTGGCGCTTTATCAAAAATCACTGGCATGGGCTATGAGAATCAAGCGCGTTCTTGGATGAGTAACCAAGAAGTCAATGATAACCTTGATCCTAACGAGATTAACCGTCTATTTGATGACAGTGAGATTCAGCAGGTAGCGGCGCATACCGGCGCAAATGAGATGGAAGTCCGCCAAGGTCTGGCTGAGCTACTGCCTGAGGTTATGAACCAATTAATGCCGAATGGCAATTTGGAAAATGAGGCAGAAGCCAACGAAGAGATTGACCAAATTATCAATCAGTTATCAAATCGTTTAGGCACATTAAAGTAAAATAATTGTGCTTTATAAATCTTCCTTTTCATCATTAAACAAAGAGTGCATCTACATGCGCTCTTTTTTTGTTTTAGCTTAGCAAAAATACTTATACCAATCCCAATAATTAAAGTTGCGCCCAAGTACGAGTAGTTAAAGACCGAATCCTCTGTGGCTGTTTAAGCAAATTATTCCAAGCCAAGCAAGCGGCATCGACAATAGCCTCATAACTGTCATAACAACGATTAGATAGCTCATTTTGC
>CAUPWW010000010.1:0-119077 GCA_963515535.1 uncultured Psychrobacter sp. | reverse complement strand
TTAATATGGCAGCTTAGTTCTACTTATTTGGTGTTTTAAATTTGGGGGTATTTCCGGTACATGGCAATCAACCGGACAAGACTGTATCGATGTGGTCAGCCAAGGATTACAAATGGGCTATGAGCATATTGATACTGCCCAAGCTTATGATAATGAAGTCGAGGTGGGAAAAGGTATTAAACAATCAGGCGTCGCGCGTGATAAGTTCTTTTTAACGACGAAAATATTTCCTGATGACATGAAGTTTGAACCAGAAAAGCTTACCGCTGCGGCCAAGCGTTCATTAGAAAACTTAGATACCGATTACGTTGATTTACTGCTACTACATTGGCCTGATGATCGCGTGCCTTTGTCTGAAACAATGCCAGCGCTTTGTGAGCTCCAAAAACAAGGGCTGACTCGTAATATTGGGGTGTCTAACTTTAACATCGCCAATATCATCGAAGCTAAAAAATATGCTGATGTGCCTATTGCCGTTAATCAGGTTGAGTTTCACCCTTTTATTAAGCAAAACACCCTGCAGATTTTTTTAAACAATCACCATATTTTATTAGAAGCCTACTCGCCGCTTGCTCGTGGTGATGTGTTTGATAATACAATCATTAAAGACATTGCTGATAAGCACGGAATTACGCCAGCGCAAGTATCGTTAGCGTGGATTTTATCTGATAAGCAGCGTATTGCGATTCCAAAAACCTCCAATCCTAAGCACTTACAAGGCAACTTAGATGCCATCAAAGTTGAGTTGAGTGCAGATGAGCTCGAAAAAATTGGTAGCCTAGCGCGTAGCGATGGCCGTAAAATCAAGCATCCAGATTATTCACCAGAATGGGATGATTGATAAGCCATACTTATGTGAATACTAACAAAAAAGCCAGTGATCAAGGTCACTGGCTTTCTTATATTGAATAATTTTGATAATAATCATTACTGCTGCAAAGTATCGGTCTTATGGATTTTTTCTGCAGGATTATATTGCTCAGAAGAAGGCACTGCGCCATTGCGATTGTTTTCTTTCATCGATTTAGCAACTTCTGGCGGCATATAGTTTTCATCATGCTTAGCCAATACTTCGCCTGCGACAAAGGTATCGCCTTGCATTTTACCCGTTGCTACCACACCTGAGTTTTCAGCGAACAAATCTGGCAAAATGCCTTGATAGGTCACGGGCACGGTTGATTCAAAGTCGGTGATCGCAAACTCCACGCTTAACGGGTCGTCTGGCGCACGTTGGACACTACCGGCAACGACCATACCACCAGCGCGGATACGCTTATCCTGCGGCGCTTCACCTTGCGCAATGGCGGTGGCGTCAAAGTAGTAATCGGTCTGTTGCCCAATGGCGTAAATCACCAATACCACGGCAATCGCCGCCCCTGCAAGCGTAAACATAACCCACATCAGTTTTTTGCGACGAACTGCGTTCATACCACTACCTCATTGATGAGTCGCTGTTTTACAAACCACGCGTCTGCAAAACAGAAAATATTAAAGAAATGCTGATTGGACTGACTTGATAATAAGCCCGTCCAACCGTACTTTTCTAATACCTATATGGTAGCATTTTTTACCCAAATCAATAAGCCCCCTAGCAGCCGATGCGGTCATATATTTGCTAGGAAAACATGATCATTTTATAAGCTAAAAAATTGATATTAAAAATAATTTTTAAGGGGATGGTTTGTTGGTGGGATTGGGTGTCTTGGCAGCACGCTGAGCTTGACGCGCTTGCTGGATCGTGAGCTGCTTGATAAGCGCTTGGCGTTGACGGCGGCTATAAATAATAAAAATCAGCATCATACCGACCGTAATTGCCCAGCATGACCAGACAAACACGCCATGCTCACCCATGGCGATAAACTCAGAGAGGCTATAAAAGTAAGGCTGCATCATATTTCCCTAGCCGTTATTTGCTTGGTTCATGGTGGTGTTCTATGGGGCTATTTACTGTGGTCACGAACGTATTCTTTGACCCACGCTTTGCCTTGATCACGATATAAAATCAGGGTATTGGTCCGATAAATGGCCAATGAGGCGACCAGTAAATAACTACCAATAGTCATCAGTAGCAAGGGCAACCACATATCCGCCGACATTTTTGGTGCCGCAGTCAGAGTAAAGGTTGAACCTTGGTGCAAAGTATTCCACCACTGCACCGAGTACTTGATAATAGGTAAATTCACCGCGCCAACGATAGACAATATAGCGGCCGCCTTACCGCGATTGGCAGTATGTTCGAAGGCGGCAAACAACGCCATTACCCCAGCGTATAAAAACGCCAAAATGAGCATAGACGTCAAGCGTGCATCCCAAACCCAATATGTCCCCCACGTCGGTTTTGCCCAAATAGAACCGGTCAATAAACTAATCACACAAAGCAAAAACCCCATCGGAGCCAGTGCTTGCGCTACAAGGCTTGCTGTCTTAATTTTCCATACCAGATAAATGACACCAAGTACCGCTAAGGCAAAATAAATCGAGATAGCCAGACTGGCAGCGGGCACGTGAATAAAAATAATGCGATAGCTATTACCTTGCAGATAATCCGGCGGCGCAAATGCCAAGCCCCAAACGCTACCGATGAGCAGACAGAGACCGGCTAATATCGCGAGCCACTTAACCCAAGGCGCAAAGATACGAAAAAACTGCTTGGTACCCACAGTGGTCAAAAAGACCTGCCAAATGCGTTGCCACAGGCTAGGAGATGAGACATTATTCAGGTTGGGCATGGGAATAAACCTATTGCGCAGCTGGTTATTATCGAGTAAAACGCATGATTCGTATACCTACCCGCTAACTTGCTGACGTTAAACGTTGCATAGAATCTACACGTGATTATTTATTGAATAGCCTATTATAGCAAAGTTGCCAGTTTTCATCATGCTGTTAAGATAAAGGGCTTTTATCATAAAAAGTATATAGTCGATACTAAATGAAATGGATAGACAATACTATGCCGCGTGACTGGTGCAAATTTTTCTTGCTTGCTGTGCCTACGCCGACAGAGGCGACGAAAAATTTATCCCAGCCCCGCTGCCTCTTTTTAATATTGACCTAAATATAACATGCCAACATTAATTGTTAATTTAACCATGCCATTTTTAATGTCATTGCAATCACCCATGGCATCACCAGTACCGAAATAATACTACCTGCCAATAATAAAGCCAAAATCGGCAAGCCGTTGAGACCTGTGGCAAATAAATCAACCGCACCGGTGGCAAAAATCAATACCGGTAGTTGCATCGGTAAGGCAATCAAAGGCACCAGTACCGCACCGTTTTTTAGTGATAACGTCAAACTACTGGCAACCGCTGAAAGCATTAATAGCATTGGACTGCCAGTAATAATAGACGCCATCAATATCCACGCCTCAAACCAGCTCAGCTGAAACAACGGCACGGCGAGCAAACTTAATGCTGCCACGATACCGCTACTAAAAATCCAATGGATGACCAAGCGAATCAGCACCCATAACGGCAGCGACGCTTTAGCGACGACTAACTGCGCAAGCGTACCATTATCAAGCGCAGGCTTAAACAAGCCATCGACACCCATCACCAGTGATAATAGAGCTGCAATCCAAACTGCTGAAACTCCAAGGCGCTGCAGTAAAGCAGGTTCGCTACCAACCGCTAGCGGAAACAAGGTGATAATCACTAAAAACAATACCAAAGGATATAACCACTGTACCGCGCCTTGCTGCTTGACCTGCCATTCACGCCGCCAAAGCTGCATAAAACTGATACCGCGTGCAGCAGCTGTATTAGCATTTGAAGTGTTAGCATTCGAGCTTGTATTCACGGTTTTTACTGCACTGTCTGTGTCTATCATTTATTGGCTCTTCCACTCATGCTTGTCGCACTTATATTGACGTTTGTCGCAGTTAGATTGATGTTTATGGCAGTTATATTAATAGCATTTACACCATATAATCGGACAAATCGAGCACTTGATTGGCAACGTCGACGGCTTGGTGACTAGTCATGAGTATCGCACCGCCAGCCGTAGCAAATTCGCGCAACCTATCTTCCATGCGTGCTACCATATCGACGTCAAGCGCGGTAAATGGCTCATCGAGCAGCCATAAAGGCGTAACCTCAGGCGTTAATAAATAAAGCCGTGCAAGGTTAATGCGCCGTGTTTGCCCCGCAGATAGATGGCTTGAGCTAATCGTTTCAAAACCGTGCAGCCCTACCCATGTAAGGGCGTCATCGATATCAGCTGTACTTGGGCTAATGCCATATAAATTAAGCAAAAACGTTAGGTTTTGGGCGACGGTCAGGTTTGGATGAATACCCAACTGGTGCGACACGTATAAAGGCTGCTCGGGCAAACTTATTGCTCCTTGATAAATAACTTCACCGCTCAGCACGGGCAATAATCCAGCCAATTGCATCAGTAGCGTCGTTTTGCCAGTCCCATTAGCACCGACCAAATGACAAATGCTGCCCGTAGCAAGATTGAGCGTCACGCCTTCACATAAAGGAGTCTCACCGCGCTGAACCGTTAGCTTATCAAGCGCAAGTAAAGCTGTATTCAGAGCCGTCATCCACACCTCTCATTTATTTATTAAGCAACAGGCAATATTCATCACAAACACCGCTGATCTTCGTGGCATAATACTTTATGCTTACCACAACCACACAGTATAACAAATTGTCGATTACTATGACCTCAAAACCTATGCAGACTTTAAAAGATAGCCAAAATTTAGACACTCAAAGTGCTACGAGCACCAACCTAACGCTCGACCGCTTAATCGAGGTGCAAGTTGCCTTTATGCAACAATGGCTGCATGCGCAAGCCCAGCCTTTAGCAACACAGGCTTGGCAGTGGTTTGGCGAGCAGCCATTGAGCAAATATATCAGTAGCGATGATTTGCAGCATCTTATTAATGACTGGTTTCTCAAGCAGCCGCTAAGCGAGGTAGTACGACGCGATATTCGTGATATTTTGCATACTATTATTTATCATCCGGTTAATGATAATGTGCCTTTATCAGAATTGGTCGATGACAACCAAGTTGAGATCCTAGCCAGCTATGTCGGCAGTCATGAAGAGCAGCGTAATATCTTGGTGCATACGCTGGTTGGCAATGAAACCTTTGCTGATTTATTGACGCAAACGCTGTATCACGCTATCAACGATTTTATGGAATCCACGCTAGATAAAGCGGGCCCTGCTGGTAAACTGATGAAACTTGGGCGCAGCTCGTTTGAAAAAGCCACCAACCGCAATCTTGATGAAAAACTGCAGTCCTACCTGCATCGCAATATTAAAGATTTAACACGCCGAGCAGAAGCCAACGCCCAAGCGCATTTATCCAACGAAGAGGTTGCGCGCTTATTGGTCAGCGGTTGGGGGCGTATTAAAGAGAAACCAATTAGCGAAATCCAAACCTATTTACGCGATGAGCCAAACGATAGCAGTATTGCGCATATTGAAAATAGTATTCAACAAAGCTACAACCGTCTGCGCCTATCGCCTTACTTGCACAGCCTTGTGGCAGCGAGCGTCGATACTTGGTATAGCAACCATCAGGCCGATAGCATAGCTACTATCGCGGCAAGTTTACACATCGATGAGCAGGCAATAACGCAATTGAGTACCGCCCTGCTACCTGTCATCACGGACGCTCTTGAAAGCTCGTGGTTTACGGCGCATATAACAGAGATGCTGCAAGCGTTTTACGCCCAGCCTAGTATCAAAGCAGGACTGGTATTTGGCAGCAATTAATCTGCTGTTTTAGCGTACGGTTTTCTTTAAAATTTTATTATTCACCTTTATATTAGTCAGCTATTATCTATGAGCCAATCTTCTAAACTCAGCTTATGGCAAAGAATCAAACAGCTGCTTAGTGTATCAGCTGAACCGACTGCTATTGATGATACGAAGATTGATAACGACTTGGACTCGGACTTGAGTTCAGATTCAAGTCTGACAAAACCGGATAAAAACAACGCTTATCCTTTAGAAAATGAAGGTGATAGTAATAAAGATAATCGTATAGAAAGCTGTCTTAAAGACGCTAAGGGTAATAACAACGAGAATACGGATGTCAGTGGCTCTAGCGCTGACTTAAACCCTCATTTAAATCACAACGTACACCGCATCGTTGTTAGCCATGTTGATAATCACTTCGATGAGGTTATTTATAGCAGTCTTAGTAGCAATCTTGATAGTCGCTTAGATAGCAGCACTGATACTGATACTGATACTGATACTGATACTGATACTGATACTGACGCTTATTTTGATAATGACATCGACAGCATGACGCAGCAAAATGCGCTGAATGACACTCCCATTGTCAATTACCTTAGGCAGTATTTCGACGAGCAGCACTGGCATTATACCCATTATCGACCCAAAAGCAGTAGCATCGACAATAACAATAACGACAGCCAGCAATCACACTACCTATCTTTCAGAATGCGCAATAAAAATCTTGATTGCGGCTACCTATTTCGCGTGCAAGAGCATAATAACTTGCTAGCTGTCTATGGTATTTTGCCGTTCTTAATACCCGAAAGCCATCAAAGTGCTGCGATGTTACTGATTACCCAAATCAATTACGACATGCTGATTGGCAATCTTGAGATGGATGTCAGTGATGGCGAAATACGCTACAAAAACGCCATCGATGTCGAAGCGGTCGGTATGGATGACACTACCATTGAGCACTTATTACAAAGTGTCCTCGCGATGACCACGGTGACTTATGAGATATTTAGTGAGTTGGTCAACAATCAGAATCCTGCGGTAGAACTACAAGAGCTGTTAATGGCGCTACATCGACAAGAGGACGCGCGCACCTTTTTCTTACCCACGCAATTTGTTCAGTAATCCATTGCGCAAGCTATATATTTATCGCTCTTACAATTACTCACCAATCCTCTACTTTAAAAACGCTTAAACCTCTCTATCCTTTTACCTTCTATTCTTAAATTACTTTTTAAAAGACATACGTTAATACTATGCTAAAAGTTGCTTACTCGGACATTTTTCGTTATTCCGTACCCGAAAAACACCGCTTCCCCATGCAAAAATATACGATGATTCCTGAGCGTTTACTGGCCGAAGGGACCATCACTAGCGATAATTTTTTTGCCCCAAAACGTCTGAGCGAAGAGGAGATTTTAACCACGCATACTGCGGATTATTGGCAGCAGCTTAAAACCCAAACCTTACCACGTAAAGAAGCGCGCGCCATTGGTTTTGAAATGACGCCAGAGTTGGTAGAGCGTGGTCGTTATATTGCCCATGCCACCTATGAATGTGCGTTATATGCGCAGCAATACGGCGTGGCGATGAACGTTGCGGGCGGCACTCATCATGCCTTTGCCGATCATGGCGAAGGGTTTTGCGTTTTTAATGATGTTTGTATTGCCAGCAATTTACTATTAAATCGTGGACAGGCACAACGAATTTTAATCGTGGATTTGGACGTGCATCAAGGTAATGGCAACGCCAGTATCATGGCGGATGAGCCGCGCGTTTTTGTCTTTAGTATGCATGGCGCAAAAAACTACCCCTTTCGCAAGCAAGTGTCGGACTTAGATATTGAGCTGGATAATGATACGGCTGATGCAGAGTATTTACAGATATTAGAGGATACGCTGCCACGCTTAATCCATGAGTTTGCACCGGATATGATGTTCTATCAATCTGCGGTCGATGTATTGGCAACCGATAAATTGGGCAAACTTAGCCTGACGCTAGCGGGTTGTAAGGCACGTGATGCATTTGTCCTACAACAAGCTAAAGCGGCCAATATTCCCGTTGCTATCGTCATGGGCGGCGGCTATTCAGAAGATATTGAAGACGTAGTTGAGGCGCACTGTAATACGTTTCGTTTGGCGCAGCAGCTGTTTTTTGCAGAATTGATTGAGTAATGTGTAACTTAGAAACAGGCGCGACGAAATACCGTAAGAAAATTAGAGATATTAGCGAGAGTCTAGATGGCAAAAATATTGATAGGCATAGGCATTTTGCTGGTTATTATCGGCGTTATTTGGCTGCTGTTTCCAAATGCTTTTTCATGGATAGGCAATATGCCAGGCGATATCAAACACACCTCAGGTAATACTAGAGTGTACTTTCCAGTGGTCACCATGATTATCATCAGTATCGTTGCTACCATACTGTTAAATCTATTTAATCGCTAAACTTGTTTAAGCGTTAAGTTTATAGCAACGCCGTAATACCCTGCCAGCCAACTCGAATACCGAGAACGGTAAGAATTAACAAGATAAGCTGACGAAAGCGGGCTTGCGGCAAATAGCGACGCAAGCGAATCCCAACTAACAACGCGGCAATAGACAATCCACACAGTATCGCAATCAGCTGCCACTCATTGCTACTTAACGCCATGATAGGCTCGCGCAAGACAATGATTTGCGCAAGCTTACCCAAGAAATAGCACATATTGCCGACTTTGGCGATGGTGTTTTTATCGTCACTTGCGGACAACAAATACATCATGAGTATGGTCGACATGGCATTGGTCGCACCGCCAATAATGCCAGCACTAAACCCGACGATAATCAACACAGGCTTGGTATCGGGCAAACGAATTTGCTTACCGAGCAAGCTACTGCTGACATAAAAGCCAATCACCGTAGCTAATACCAATAGAATATATGCGCTATCTACCCACAGCAGTAGCTTGGCACCAAGCATGCTACTAAGCAGGCTGGTGAGTGCCAACAACCAATAACGCCTGCCGTAATAGACGAAATTTTGCCAAATACTGCGTCCACCACCTGCCAGCCACGTCATGGCATTAAGCAATAACGACGGAAAAATCACCAAGACAATCGCATGCGGTAACGGATAAATACTGGCAAGCGCGGTGGTAGTTACTAACGTTACCCCTAGCCCGCTGATACCATGCAGCAATGATGCTAGCGCAAAGATTGCCAGTAGCAATAACGTCTGGGTACTATTGCTATCCATCATATGAGTCATAGAAACTTATAACCTAATAGCAATATTGACGACTGATATTGACAATAGTTCAATCAGCATAACTAGGCAGCTGGTTATGATTGATGACGTTGCCAGATGGTCTCACCAATAATGGTCGCCAACTGCTTGGCAATCTCATCTTTACTTGCCTTTTCAAGAATCACGTTATCATGCTCATAACGCTCGGAGAAAAATACCTGCATAGCATTGTCGTCACTGGCAAAACCAATATCGGCGCGTGAGACGTCGTTACAGGCAATCAAATCTAGGTCTTTAGATAGCAGTTTGCCGCGGGCATAACGCTCAACATCTTGCGTTTCTGCCGCAAAACCCACGACAAACAGCTCCGGATGGGCAAGAGAAATCGTCGCTAAAATATCAGGGTTTTTAACCAAGTTTAGCGTCATGGCATCTTGGGTTTTTTTGATTTTTTGCGGCGCGGCATCGAGGGTACGATAATCGGCGACGGCGGCAGTGGCGATAAAAATATCAGCAACCTTTATACCCGCACTCTCATTTTCAGCATGTTCATGTTGATGCTCTTCACCGCAATCACAATCGCCATGCTGATGAGCATGGTCGTGGCTGTGTTCATGAGAATGATCGTGAGAATGGTCATGATCTTCTTCAGGCAGATACTGTAGCGCAATATGCGTACCATCAACGCATTGCTGTGCGGCTTTCAACATATCTTGCGCTGATAACACATCGATGCGCGTGACATTAAGCGGTGTTGGCAAGGCAACTTTGCCACCAGCAATCAAAATCACCTCTGCGCCAGCGGCCACGCAAGCACGGGCTAAAGCAAAGCCCATTTTGCCAGTGGAGTGATTGGATAAATAGCGCACCGGATCGATAGCTTCTACCGTTGGTCCTGCGGTAATCACCACGCGTTTACCGGCTAAAAGCTGCGGCGTGGTTTGCATGGCGGTAAATAATTGCACTTCCGCTAATAAATCCTCAGGCTCAGGCAAGCGCCCTGCTCCGACGTCACCGCATGCCTGCTCGCCGCTGGCTGGTGCAATAATTTGATAATTCATATCACGCAGGGTTTGCACATTGAGATTCACCGCTGGGTGCGCCCACATTTGCTGATTCATCGCTGGCGCAATGATAACCGGCGCAGTCGTTGCCAAGCAGACCGTAGTCAATAAATCATCTGCCATACCCATCGCCAGCCGCGCTAAGGTATTGGCAGAAGCAGGCGCAATGACAATCAAGTCTGCCCATTTAGCAAGCTCAATATGACCCATACCCGCCTCTGCTTGCTCATCAAGTAATGAGATATGTACCTCATTACCCGTCAAAGCCTGCAAAGTCAGCGGCGTGATAAAGGCTTGTGCGCCTGTGGTCATAATGACGCGCACATCAAAGCCCGCCTTGACTAAAAGACGGGCAAAAATAGCAGATTTATAGGCGGCGATACCGCCAGTGATAGCAAGCACAATATTTGACATAAGCATGGCATCAATAAAAAAATGAAAGATAAAAATTGCGCTTATAGTAACAATTATGCGATAAGTTAGGGAAAGTTTTGTAGATTTATCTCAGTTATCTGGCATCCATCATTTGTTAAGGAGTAACAATGGCAATTAAAGACTGGCACGAAGATGACAGGCCACGTGAAAAGCTACTGAAATTTGGCGCCGCTCACTTATCTGATGCCGAGATATTAGCGATATTTTTGCGCACAGGTACCCAGTCGCAATCGGCCATTGAGCTTGCCCGTCACTTGATAGAGCTGTTTGGTAGCCTAGCCGAGCTGTTGGCCGCACCAAAAGAGACGGTACTTGCTTGTCACGGTATCGGTCCCGCTAAGTACGCGCAGATTCTAGCATCGCTTGAGATGGGCACGCGCTATTTGGACAGTCAGCTTAAAACTGGTCATGCGCTTGGGCGCTCGCAAATGGTCAAAGACTATATCAGTACTCAGCTGCGCGGTGAGTCTCGTGAAGTTTTTGCCGTGCTATGTTTGGATAATGCGCTAAATTTAATCAATTTTGAGATATTATTTACTGGCGGCATTTCCTCTTGTTCGGTCTGCATCAAACATGTGTTACGCCATGCGTTGAGCCACGCTGCCAGTCAGCTTATCGTCGCTCATAATCATCCTCATACTGACGCTACCCCATCAACGGCCGATAACTTACTCACTTATGAGCTAAAAAAAGCCTGCGACTTAATAGATTTGTCTTTAATTGACCATATCATCGTCGGGCGCAATGAAACGCTCTCGTACGCTGAGAAAAGCCTAGCGCCTTTTGGCTGAAATCTTTTTCCTAAGCCCTTTTAGCTAGCAACTTCTGTCTGACGCTTGATACATATTATCGACATAGCGTAGCATTTTGGCTCTTGATAGTTATAAACAACTGTTTCATATTGGTAGCTTACTTTATTTTTTCTCTGTGAGCTTTTATACAGTAGATATCAACAAGCTTAAGTTTTAAATAAAGTCCAACACAGATATTCAATTTGTAGCATAAATGAGCTTGTTCTAAGCCCCGCTATAATGAAAAATTAAAATAATAATTCACATTATTGCATTTTCTTATTCACTTAAACTTTACGCTGGTGTATGCGGCGTTAGCAAGGAGACAGTCATGGCCATTGGCTTTTTTATTTTGGCAATCCTCATTCAGTTAGCCATGGTCTTGGCCATCTTTTTATTGTCCTTATCACGTGTCACTGGTAGTATCGTCGCCCTTGTTACCGTTCTCGTCACCGCCTTTATCAGTCCATGGTCGCTCATCTTAGGCATACCGATTGCATTACTGTGCTTGGTGCTGCTGCTCACTCCGCTGCGTCAGTCATTGATTACCAAGCCCGTCTATAAAGCTTTGGGCGGCGCCATGCCAAGCATGAGTGATACCGAACGTGAAGCGCTTGATGCTGGTACGAGTTGGTGGGAAAAAGAGCTGTTTATGGGCGCGCCAAATTGGGATACCTTTGCTAAATACCCGTATCCTGAATTGTCAGAAGAAGAACAAAGCTTTATCGATAATGAAGTCGAAGTGCTGTGCGCGATGCTTGATGAGTGGAAAATTCACCACGAAGACAAAGAATTGTCTCCAGAAGCGTGGCGCTTTATCAAAGACAATGGCTTTTTGGGCTTAATCATTCCAAAAGAATATGGCGGACTGGAGTTTAGCTCGTATGCCCAAAGCCGTGTGATGAGTAAAATCGCCTCGCGCTCACCAACCGCTGCCGTTACTTGCATGGTGCCAAACTCACTTGGCCCTGGTGAGCTTTTGATGCATTATGGCACCGATGCGCAAAAGCAACGCTGGCTACCGGGTCTTGCCAAAGGCGATGAAATCCCCTGTTTTGGTTTGACCGGCCCTGAGGCGGGTTCTGACGCTGGCGCGATTCCTGATACGGGCGTGGTGTGCTATGGCATGCATGAAGGCGAGCAAATGCTTGGTCTGCGCATGAATTTTTCTAAACGCTGGATTACTCTAGCGCCTATTGCTACCGTCGTTGGCTTAGCCTTTAAAATGTATGACCCCGAAGGTCTGCTTGGTGACCCTAAAAAGACCGATTACGGTATTACCTGTGCTCTGGTGCCTGCCAGTCACGAAGGCGTGATTACAGGACCAAGGCACAATCCAGTTGGCTCGCCATTTATGAATGGTACGGTCGATGGCACCGACGTCTTTATTCCGCTCGATTATATTATCGGCGGCGTCGAAAACGCTGGTCGCGGCTGGCGGATGCTGATGGAATGTTTGGGCGTTGGTCGCGGCATCTCCTTGCCAGCGCTATCAACGTCGGCCAGTGAAGTTGCCTATTTGACCGTTGGGGCATTTGCAAAAGTACGTGAGCAATTCAAAATTTCAATTGGTAAATTTGAAGGCATTCAGGACGTGACCAGCAGCATGGCAAGTAACACTTACATGCTTGAAGCGTTTCGTCATCTGGTCACCTGCGGTCTAAACCAAGGTGGCACGCCATCAGTCATGACGGCCATGGCAAAATACTATGCGACTGAAACCATGCGCAATGTCATTAATGACGGTATGGATGTCGTCGGTGGTCGTGCCGTACAAATGGGCCCGCGCAACTTTTTAGCGATTCCTTATCAATCCATTCCCGTCTCTATCACTGTTGAAGGGGCAAATATTTTAACGCGCTCGTTGATGATTTTTGGTCAAGGGGCGATGCGTTGTCACCCTTATCTGTTCGATGAGCTACAATTGCTACAAAGTGACGATAAAGAAAACGCGATTAAAGAGTTCGATAACTTATTCTTTAAACATTTAGGCTATACCTTTAATCGCGGCGCCAAAGCATTTGTCGCCGGTTATGTCGGTGGTAGCAGTCATGCGCCAAACTTTGCCAATAGCTTTACCCGACCTTATTATAAAGACATCAATCGTTTAAGCGCAGGATTTGCCCTGACCGCTGATATGGCGTTAGGCTTACTTGCTGGTGATTTAAAACGTAAAGAGATGCTCTCTGGGCGCTTAGCTGATATCCATTCGCATCTATTTATCTGTACAGCGATTTTGCAATTTTACGAATACGGTTCTAAATCAGAAGCCGAGCGCTTACACGCAGAAGTGGCGCTAAAAAATAGCCTTTATACCATTCAAGAAGCGTTCTTGTCTTTGTTTGCCAACTTCCCAAATCGCATGGCGGCAAGCGTAGTCAGCTTTGTCACTTTCCCAAGCGGTCGTATCTTTGCCCCAGTGAGCGACGAGCTCAAACGCAAATTGGGCGATACCTTTATGGATGACTTTGAAGCCAATCCATTCCGCGATTATCTTAAAACCATGGTGTATTACAATACTGAGCCAGATGATGTCAATGGTCGCATGGAAAACGCCTTTCAAACCCTGCTCGAAGTAGAGCCTCTATGGCAGAAATTTAAAAAGGCGGAGCATAAAGACCATTTCGAAGGTCTGACTTTTGAAGATCATGTGGTTTATGCTAGCCAAAATGGTGATATTACCGAAGCAGAGGCGGAGCAGCTGATTCGCTATAATGCCATACGTTTTGATTCCTTATTAACCGATGTCTTTGATAAGCATTTAGCCGAAGCGCAACCTCGCGATAATCCGCACAGTTTGGATAATGCGGTACATAAAATCACCGATTACGCACAGTTAAAAAACCAAGCGCAAGCAAGAAACGGCGTTGCGACAGATGATTCTACGCAGACGGCTGATGCGGTCACTGCTGATAAGCAAGAATCCACGGGCGATGACAACCCTGACCACGGCTATGAAAGCGATGGTGATGTTAAAATGGTCAGTGAGCAAGACACGGTCGAAGAAGTGCAAGAACAAGCCGACTTTAAGGATGCAAATCCTGATGCAGAAGCGCTTGATCCGCGTCGCCGTGATGCAGAAACCCATCTGAGCGAGCGTATGAGCTATAACCATAGCCTGCATAAAACTGATCCTACTTCTGATAAAATGATAAAAGAAACAGATAGTGGCATAGAAAAACCTGACAATCATGCTGAGTGGCAAGATGGTCTACGTCGTGACGAAAATGACAAGATATAAAAAGGTGTGAAGTTATTGCGGTTTTAAACAGTCACGGTATAAAACCGCTAAGACCAACCTTTGCTCATAATCGATTCGCCCTTAAGCGAGATTATTCAATATGAATAGTCTCGCTTTTTTGTTTATACCCCAACTACTACCAATAAATTTACTCAAAAATTGCTTATGTGTTTCAATTTAATCTAAAAATTTTTGCCGATAAATAAAATTAAAATACCGTGCGTTTATTCTCTCACGCTGTTTTAGTCATAAATATTTCTTGCAGTTACCCCAACAATTCTTTTATATTGTCCCCAAAATCTGACCTCAGAGACAGATAACAAACTTTTAGACGTAACGAAAATAGGCATAAAAACGATACTTATATACTAGGTAGCGTATTTATGGCTGCGCGTTACGGCAACCAAGGACAGTAGTTATGTGGAAGAATATGGGATTAACGGGCAAGATTATTGTTGCCATGGTGCTGGGTATCATACTGGGTTTATTTATCAACTACTCAGGATTAAATACCGAAGGCAGCTTTGTTAGTGACTATGTGACCAATGGTTTATTTGCCATTATCGGTAAGCTGTTTGTTAACTCGCTAAAAATGCTGGTTGTGCCTTTGGTACTGATTTCGCTTATTTGCGGGGTTTGCGGCATCGGTGATATTCGCTTGCTTGGTCGTATCGGTACCAAGACCTTTTTTATCTATATGATGACAACGGCGCTGGCTATTGCCACTGCGATTGGTCTTGGTGTGTTGTTTGGCATCGGTAAAGGCATGGATATCGAGACGGAAGCGGCATTTGAAGCGCAATCAGCACCGCCTCTGCTCGATGTATTCTCCAATATTATCCCATCCAACCCCATCAGCGCGATGGCAAATGGCGATATGTTATCGATTATTTTCTTTGCTATCTTAATCGGTATCAGTATCTTGATGGTTGGTAAACCTGCCAAAGGCTTGGTGCAAAGCTTGGAGCTTATTAATGAGGTCATCTTAAAGATGGTGACCATCATTATGAACCTCGCCCCTTATGGTGTATTTGCGCTATTAGCAAAAGCCATGTCAGAGCTTGGCTTAGACCTTATCTGGTCGCTGCTTGGTTATGTCGCGGTATTGATTGGCTCGCTTGCCTTCCACTTTTTTGTGACAATGATGATTGTTTTAAAGATTGCTTCAGGCCTATCGGTGCGAACCTTTTTAACAAAAATGCGCGAAGTACAGATTTTTGCGTTTAGTACCTCAAGCTCGAACGCGACGATTCCGATTACCTTGCGAACCGTCACCAAACGTATGGGCGTCAATAACTCTGTTGCCTCGTTTACCGTACCATTTGGCGCCACCATCAATATGGATGGTACGGCGATCATGCAAGGGACGGCGACCATTTTTATTGCCAATATCTATGGCATTGATTTGGGCATCACTGAGTATTTGACCGTTATTTTGATGTCGGTACTTGCTTCTGTTGGTACAGCGGGCGTTCCTGGGGTTGGTTTAATTATGCTTTCGATGGTATTTGCACAAGTAGGCTTACCAATCGAAGGTATCGGTCTTATCTTAGGGGTCGACCGTATCCTTGATATGTTGCGTACTGCCGTCAACGTCAGTGGCGATGCTGCCGTAACCGCTATCGTCGCCAAGTCAGAAAGTAAGATGGATCTAGCCATTTATAATGACCCTGACGCTGGTACAAAAGACGTTTTCGATGGTCATATCGACGAAAACAGCGAGCGTGAATTCTCTGAAGTCTTTAGCGATGGCATTATGGGCAGCGAATACGATGATATTAAACGTGGCTAGGTCAAGCATGGCTGGCGGGTAATATCAATTAGTCGCTTATAAAAATGCATAATAAAAACCTCAGCCAAATGGACTGAGGTTTTTTTCTGTCTTGAGTAAGATTTGGAAATCAATATATAGTCAAAATAACTTAAGACCGTGACGATACTGCTGAAATAACGCTTTTTTAACTTATAAAGACTATCTTAACCTCAAAATAACTATCGTTAACCAAAAACATATTTCGTCAGCATCGCCAAACAAACCAACACAATCATCGGACGAATAAGTTTACTGCCGCCTTTAACCACCATATGCGAGCCAAAGTACGCGCCTATCGTCTGTCCGACCATCATGGCCAGTCCCACTTTCCATAGCACATTACCGCCCAAGATAAAAAAAATAAGCGAGGCGATATTGGTAGATAAATTGAGCACCTTTGCTGCGCCCGTTGCTTCGATAATTTGGCGACCCCGTAGCGCCACATTTCCTAAAGCAAAAAACATCCCCGTACCCGGTCCGATATAACCATCATAAAACCCTATCAAAGGCGCTACTACTTTTTGCCACGTGCCTTCTGAGATACGTGGTGCGGCCTCAACCTCACCTAACCTCGGGGCAAATAAAGTATAAATACCAATCGCCGCAATCAAAAATGGAATCAGCTTTTCTAACAAATCAGGCGGCGACAGCTGTACGGCAATCGTCCCAATAACCGAACCAAGAAAAGCCGCGATGATTGCAAATTTGATACTTTGAGGTTTGATAACCCCTTTTTTAATCATGGTAATAGATGCCGCGAGCGCCCCCGACGCCGCTTGCAGCTTATTGGTGCCCAAGGTTAGTACAGGCGGGATATTGGCAAGCAGCATGGCAGGAATGGTCAATAAACCGCCGCCGCCCGCGATAGCATCAATAAAACCTGCCAGCGCCGCAACCGCCGTCAGCATTAAAATAACCTCGATAGAGAGTGATATGTCCATGACACTAACCTTGAAAATTTGGGGTATAAAAAAGCAAATGTAACGTTAAAATTTGTGTAAAGGCGCTCATTATAAAGATAAAACCGTAAAAAAAACCAAAAACCTGGCAAAGTCTGCTAGATTTGTTATATTCGCGGCCTTATCAGTACGCCTTTTGGTAGGCATCGCCTGTTTAAAAAAACCGCATAAAACCGTTAACGTATTTAATTGTTTATATGAATAAGATTATGAGAAACTAGAGCTATCGGTCTGCTGCGTCATTTTAATGATAATTGCGGCATAAATGACGAGGGTTTATGGTTAAATGGATTTGAGCAAACCAAAGCAGGAAAGTAAGCAAGCCAGAACAATTTAGAAATTTGAAGTTTTTGCATGATTTAGCACGTTTTATTGAGTCAATGAGGATAATATGGCAATACAAAGAATCAAAGCATTTTTCAACCTCGAAGCGTCAGGCGGCATTGTCTTAGCGCTGGCAGCTATCGCGGCAATGATTATTGCCAACACCTCTCTTAGTACTTGGTATGAGTCTTTTATTCACGCGCCCGTTGCCATCCAAATCGGTGGCTTTGAGATTGCAAAAGACGCCCATCACTGGATCAACGATGGTCTGATGGCGGTGTTCTTTTTCTTGGTCGGTCTTGAGCTCAAGCGTGAAGTGCTCATCGGCGAGCTCTCGAACGTCAAACAAATTATCTTACCAGCTGGCGCAGCATTGGGCGGCATGATTATGCCTGCTATCGTCTACTTGCTCTTTAACTATAATGAGCCTGAGTTTTGGAAAGGTTGGGCGATTCCAGCGGCGACCGACATTGCCTTTGCCCTTGGTATTTTAAGCCTACTTGGCAATCGGGTGCCAAACTCACTCAAAGTTTTTTTGGTATCCATCGCTATTTTTGATGATATTGGCGCCATCTTAATCATCGCTTTATTTTATACCAGCGACCTATCACTTGGTTCATTGGCTATCGCCGCTTTGTGTTTACCGTTCTTATATCTACTCAATCGCCGTAACGTCACCAGCATTACCCCTTACATATTAATCGGGGTGATTATGTGGATTGCCGTGCTCAAATCTGGCATTCACGCAACCTTAGCTGGGGTGGTACTGGCGTTATTCATTCCGTTATTTGACCGTACTGACCCTGAACACTCGCCACTTGAAGAGCTTGAGCACGACTTACAAAACACCGTATCTTACGGGATTCTGCCATTATTTGCCTTTGCCAACTCAGGTATATCACTTAAGGGCGCAGGCTTTGCAGAGCTATTTCATTCCGTGCCCTTGGGTATTGCCGCTGGACTGTTTATCGGTAAGCAAGTAGGCGTCATGCTAATGTGCTGGTTAATTTTTAAACTGGGTATTTCTACCATGCCAAAAGGCATGAACTTTAAGCAAATCTACGGGGCAGCGTTACTTTGCGGCGTTGGCTTTACCATGAGCTTATTTATCGGTGGGCTGGCCTTTGGTGGCGCGACACCATTATTTGATGAGCGCTTAGGTATCATTATGGGTTCAATCGTGTCTGGTATCGCAGGTTACTTGATGCTAAAAGCCACCTTAAAAGAAGAGGTCAGCAATACCTCGGTGGACTTGACCCATCATTCTTAAGCATTCATTAAGCGTGTGCGACTTATGGCTATCATGCTAAATAAGTCGCTTAATGCGCTTAAGATGAATGGATAAAAGCAGACGATATAGAGTAGCTAATCATATGGATCCCATCGATATCGCTAAAGAAAATGCCAAAGCAAATAGCGCCAGCACTCGGCAAAAATCTGACCCTAATCCGGCAATTCACGCTTACCAGCGCGATGGACGCACGACAGCGATTGATGACCATAGTGATTTGCAAGTTCTAAAGCGCATTAAGCGTTATTTATTACCAAAAGACTTTGTTATCTCGCAACAGTTGTTGCAGGAAATGGTAGCTGGCTACGATATCGGTGATCCACTAGCCGATGCATTAGCCGCTGACGGCATTCGTTTTGCCAAACCCTTGCAGCAATTTATCATTAACGATAGTAATGGTGGCGCTAGTAATAGTAGCGATAGTAATGGTGGCAGTGACAGTAACTTCGATGCTACCCTTTTAAGCAACCCTACATTTAATACCTTAACCGAGCAATTTAGCAGCCATCCTGCTTGGTTTGACCCCAAGCTTGCACAAATCGGTGCGGTTGCTTACCGACGTTATCCATTGATGCTCATTTGGCTGTTGCGCAATGTCGCGCTAATGGCCGGCTATAGTATCCCTGCCCTCTCCCTACCGCTCATTCAAACGGGCGCCTTAATGCACGATGCCCTACCACGTTTGATGCGTACGTATGCCTATATTTTAGCCGTCTCTGAACACCCACAACTAAATTCTAGCTCTTACAATAACCGTCAACCGATTGAGCAGGTATTGGCGATTGGCTCAGAAGGCTGGCGGCAGTCTATCAAGGTGCGGCAAATTCACACGACGGTGCGGCAAAACTTGCTCAAAGGTAAAGGCAATGCCGCTAAAGGTGTCATACCGAGTACCGACCAACACCACAATGTAGATGGCAGCTGGAACACCGACTATTGGGGTATTCCTATCAATCAAACCGATATGATTGCTACCCATTTGCAGTTTTCATTATTGATTATGCGTGGGCTACGGCTGCTTGGCGCCCGTATCAGCAGCGAGGAAGCAGAAGGTATCTTACATCTATGGAATCTTGCCAGCTATTGGATAGGCGTTGATTTACAGCGCTTACCAAAAGATGAGGCCGCTTGTTGGGAATGGCTTTATACCTATTTATCAATTCAGCAGCTTGATTTTAAAATGGGTCAGCCACTGGCAAAAGCCCTGCACGATTTACCGCGGCAGCTGATGGGCGAGGACAATCGCCGTGGGCGTTTTGTTGAGATGGTCAATGCCAGCGTGACCCGTACCTTGGTCGGCGATGATATCGGCGACGGGCTGGATCTGCCAAAATCGAAAATCCGTTTTGGCGTCTTATCGTCGGTGCCGATTCTTTTTGCGCTTGATACGGCACGCCAGCACAATCAAAGTGTGGCTGAAAAATTAGAAGCCTTCCGCGCCAAACGCCAAGATAATATGAATTGGTGGCTAAAGAAAAACGACGATTATTATAAATAAAGCACGATAAATGCAGGCAATTTAAAGGGAGGAGTCACTTACTATGAGATAAAACTGATAACAAATAATATTATGTAAATTTATAAACCATAACTAGAAAGCATATGTTGAATATTATTAGTAGTAAATAGAATATGTTGAGCCATTATCAACAGCGTCTACAATAACTATAATAAATCCGCAAAAGACGCGCTTGGCTTTGATTAGAAAATGCTTCTACTTTAGATACTCCAATGAATCACCGCAAGCGACTGACGTGTTAATGACGCGTATCTTGAATGCGGTAATACCACTCGAGTTGCCGATCAAAGCCCGTCTCTAGCAAGCTGGCGATAATGCGTCCTGTCAGACCCCATATTGTTTCGCCATCCACTTGCCAGCTTGGCGTAAGGATGGTCGCGGTCTGATCTTGCATCGTATACTCTATCGCATACTCAACGGTAGGCTGCGTCAGCAAGGTTTCAAAATCTGCCCAAAAAATACGCGAGATTTCATCAAGCGCGGGCACTAACAGTAAATCTGGCGCAATTAGCGCCACAATAGGACGCACACTCATGCCACTTTTAGAGGTTTGAATCGGTAATTGACCAAGTAGCTGGACTTTATTGGGTGGCAGCGCGGTCTCTTCGCAGGCTTCACGCAAGGCAGTGACGACATTATTACCGTCACCGGCGTCATGTTTACCGCCTACGCAAGAGACTTCGCCAGCGTGGCTGTTCATATGCGCAGCGCGGCGCGTCAGTAGCAGCTTGGGATGGCGCTCATGAGTGATGGCAACCAATACCGAGGCATCAGCAATCGGTGTCTGATACAGACTCTCTAAAATACGCTCGCTAAGAGAAGTATGAGAGCTATGGTATAACGCAGGATTGGTGACCGCGTTTAAGGTCTCATGCTGCACGCGTTCCGCCAACTTTCGAATGGTGGGATAACGAATAAAGTCTGGCACAGCGACGGAAAATTCATCGTAGTGGACAGACTGCGGGGGGAGTAACATTATTATTGCCCTATGTTTTTATCAATATCAAGCATCTATGCAGTATCAATGCCGTTAAACATAAATAACATTAAATAGCTATTAAATAAGATGCTGACTACGCAAGTAAGCACTTTAAGATTACATGTTTTTAGGAAATATTTGTGGATAAGATTTTTTCATTAGACAAGATGCAGGGCAAAACCGATGATTGCCCACAAAGATTGCCGTTGGTCATCATTGCCCTTGCTTGGGCTGGCGGTACTTTCGCCACTGCCATACTGGCGCTACTGGGCAGCTGGCAAAACGTCGCCATGATTTTGGGCTCATTTGGTGCCAGCTGTTTGCTTATTTTTGCTTATCCCGAGAGCCCCTTTGCCCAACCTAGAAACATCGTCGGCGGTCATCTTATCACCACTTTTACGGGTTTATCGTTCTTGACCTTGTTTGGCATCGAGTGGTGGAGTTTGTCGCTGGCGGTCGGTACGGCGATTGCGCTGATGCTATTGTTACGCGTGCCGCATCCACCCGCCGGCTCTAATCCACTAATCGTCATGCTCGGCGGCGTCAACTGGCATTTTTTAGTCACCCCTACGCTAATCGGTGCGCTTGCCTTAGTCGCAGTGGCGCTGATTTATAACAATATCGGTCGCGGTCGCCATTACCCGCGTTATTGGTAAATCCACCCTTTAATATACAGCCATCATTTATTATTTAACATCAGTCTAGTTAGACTAGCGTAATCTGCATACGACTGCATATACTTTATGTGACTGGACTGATGCACAATCGCAGCGCTGACAATGACGCTTCAAAAACCTTATATTATAAACGTAAGCCTAGCTACCATCAGTTTAGCAAAAATGTGTGCTTTTTATTATCACGGCCAGTACGATGGAAATTTGTGTTATCTTAGGCTTCATTGCTATGATGTCAGCTGACAAGCGAACGTCATAGCATAAGAATTATAATTCTTACGACACCGATAACCTTTTTTTATCTCTCGTTTACCTTATATAAGGCAGTTGATATGCGCTATTGTCTACAATGCGGCCATGAAGCAGAACGTAAAATACCAGCCACCGATAATATGCCGCGTTTGGTATGCCCAAACTGCAATTATATTCACTACGAAAATCCAAAAGTGATTTGCGGCTCACTGGTCGTGCACAAAAATAGAGTGCTGCTATGCCGCCGTGCGATTGAGCCGCAATATGGCTTATGGACGTTGCCAGCTGGCTTTATGGAAAACGGCGAAACCATGGCAGAGGGCGCGGCGCGAGAAAGCTTTGAGGAGGCGGAAGCAGTGGTTACCAACCCGCATTTATATTGCTTATATGATATTCCCGATATCGGGCAAATCTACAGTATTTATATCACCGAGCTAAAAGACGGCGCTTATGGCATTGGCTCTGAGAGTCTGGACTGCGCGTTATTTGCTGAAGAAGACATTCCATGGGATAAGCTTGCCTTTGAAGCCGTGCGCCGTACCTTAAAAAGTTACTTTGCCGACCGCAAGGAATTTGACGACCATACCGACTTCCCTATTCATCAAGATTTGATTGGCAAAGACCAAGCGATTAAACGTTATTAATACAGCTTTTTAAAGTACTTACCGGCAATAAAAACCGCCGCTTTCAATACAAACACTGAGAGCGGCGGTTTTTTTATACAGTCAATGATTTGAGATGACTGATTTTGCGCTAAATTAACAACTAGCTTTTAATTTTACAAACGTTAAAGCCTAACTCTTTTACGGCTTCTTCTTTATCGTATGGTGCTAATACGGCACGCACGTGTTTTTGACCTTGCAAATATTGCTTGGCAACGCGCTGCAAGTCAGCAACCGTCACAGATAATATCGCCGCGCGCATTTTACGCTGCCAGTCGACGCCGCGATGATGCAAATTGGCAAAGCAGGCTTTTACCGCCTCGCCTGCTGGAGAGCCAGGCTTATCCATACCTGAGATAATACCCAAGATGGCTTCTTCTAATTGCTCATCGGTTTGCGGCTCATTCAATAACCATTCGATACTGGCTTCAAAATGCGCAAAAGTTTCAGCACACTGCGGATCGCGATAGCTAAAGAACTTAAAGGCGCACGCGTTAGAATCGTAGCCCGCGCCGCCACCATATGCACCGCCGCGCTCACGAATGGCACTATGCAAGTAGCCATTGCGCAGATACGGCGCTAATACCATTAAAGCTGCGGTATCAGGATGGTCAGCGGCTGGTACCGTATAAGCACTAGCATTATGATAGACGTTGGTCGGCACTAGCCACGCCAAATCATCAGCGGTAACTTCTTCTAATTGAGCGCCATCATTCTTACCATTGAGCGCCGAGTCTAACTGTAAATCTGCAAACTCACTTGGAATGCTCGCTTCAATAGCCGTTTCAGAATTTGTTAATTTTTCCGCAATTTGTGGCGCTTTACTGTTTTTCCAGCTCTCAACAATCAAATTGCTTAAGCGTTCGGTTTGCTCCGCTTCACAGATAATAATGGCGTGTTTTGGCAGGCTTATTATACGCTGATGTAAATCCATCAAGCTAATAGCCAACTTATCCCACTGCGCATCATCAGTACTGGCATGGGTTAAGAAGTCTTTTAGCGCGTTCAATGCTGGCAGCCCGCTACGCACATATTCTAACTGCGCTTGACGGCTCATGCCGCGACTGGCGGTTTGCATAGCATACGAATGCCCAGAACCAGCAAGGTTTGATTGCCAACCAGCTGCGCGCTGCTGCAAAATCTCTTTAATACGGTCATGCTCGCTAAAGACACTGTGCTCCATGACTTCTTTAAGCAAATCAATCGCTTCAGGCTTACGATTTAGCGCGCGCGTTGCCACGACGAAATAGCTGCTAATCGCTTGGCTATCATCGATATTGGTACGCTGGCTGATACGCGCGGTCACTCCCGATGAATGCGCCGCTTGCTTGGCCTGCATTTCATGAGCGCTTAGCGAATCGGTTCCTAATTCTGACAATAAGCTTAAATAGATCGGCAATAGCGGATGATTGATGACTTCATTAACCGGTAGCTCACTGGTGTCCTGGTTACCAATGGCATCGGTCAACGGCACAATCACTTGATAATAATACAAGCCATTGGTGCCGGCCTCATATTCAAATAGCGTGCTGTCCTGCCCGCTTAAATTCACTTGTTTTTGCGTGCCTTGTTTAAAGCTGATATCGGTTGGCACGTCTTCTAGACCAACTTTTGGCAGTAAGCTTAAATCATCAGGTGCTGCTTGGCGCGCGGCCAAATCTAACGCTTGCTGTTTTAAGATAGCTTTATCATCAGCAGTCAAATCCATCGCAATAGTATCAAGACGGGTTTGCTCAGCGGCTGCCAGACGGGCAGATTTTTCGCTGTCAGGCGTCAACGTGACACGGACACGATGCTGATTGTCTAACAAGTGCTGCTTAATTAAATTGGGCAGCCACTGTTCGTCTTTTACTTGCTCACGTAGCCACTGCAAATGCTCGTCAACTTCCCAGACATCGATAGGGTTGCCATCATGAATCGCTGTGCTAAAGCCTTCTAACATGAGATTTAGTCCATACGGCATGCTATCACCGCCGATATGACGCTGATCTATCTCGATTTGGTGCAAAATGGTTTCGATGGTTTCATCGTCAATCGGTTTGCTCGCGACCTCTTTAAGCAAATCCATAATGCCCTGCTCTACCGCTTCGGCATGCTCAGGGTTTGAGCCGCGCAGACCAGTATAAAAAACCATTTCATAATGACTGTCATCGAGTCCCAATAGCGGACTTGGTGCTTTACCAAGTGGATGGCTGTCCAAATAAGCACGCAGCGGCGAGCCAGCATGCTCAACCAATACGCCTTCTAATAGACGCAGCGCCAAACGTTGTTTGGGGTCGGTAATCGATGGTAATAACCACGCAACCACATGGTGCGTTTGATCCGGTCCTGCTTCGTCAGCCGTATACGTGTCAACCGCGCTGATTGGTGCAGACAGACGCTGCTCTGGACGCGAGACGTGTTTTTTGCCCGCTTCAAACTGGCTCAAGGCATCTTCATGAATTTTTGCTTGCGTTTGAGCAACCGGAATATTACCAAAGCTCATAATCACGCTATTTGATGGGTGATAATGGCTTTGATGAAATTCAACCAACTCGGCATGGGTCAAATCAGGAATATCAGCAGGATCACCGCCCGAATTATAGTGATAGGTCGTCGTTGGGAACAAATGATGCGCGACTGTATGATAGAGCTGGTCAATCTCGCCGCTCATCGCGCCCTTCATCTCATTAAAAACGATACCTTTAAAATGCGGTTTATCGTTTTCGTCTAACTCAACGCGGATGCCTTCTTGGGCAAAATCGAGCGGATGAATATTGGGAAAAAATGACGCATCAAGATACACCGCAAGCAAATTAAAGTAGTCGTTTTTATTTTGCGTCGCATACGGATACGCTGTCCAATCGGCAGCGGTCATGGCATTCATGAAAGTATTAAGCGAGCGCTTAATCATCGAAAAAAACGGGTCGCGAACGGGGAATTTTTTAGAGCCACACAAAGCCACGTGCTCTAAAATATGCGCCTCACCTTTTGAATCCATTGGCTGGGTACGAAAACCGACCAAAAAAGCATTTTCATCGCTTGGATGCGCCAAATGATAATGCATCGCGCCTGTCTTGACGTGCTGGCTTATCAGCACATCCATTGATAATGCCTCAATATGGCGATGCTCAAGCAGCTCAAACGCTGGATGCAGGGTTAAATCAGCGGTAAATGGCGTGTCAGTCATAGTTATCCTTATAAATTATCCCAATCGCTTTTTAGTCAATCGCTCATTTAGTCAATGACTTATAAAGCATATCACTTATAAAGCGTATCAGGATAAACAATCAAAAATGGAGAGGTTTATATAATAAATTTACTTTAAAAAAGATACAGTGCGACTGGGATGAATTTTTCGTAGCCTCTGTGATAACAGCAAACAAGGAAATTTATACCAGTCGCACGTGGTTATTAACGTATCGATTTTATCTTGTACTGGTTATATTTATAAATTTGGTTTTTATAAATTTGGTTTTTATAAAAAAAAATAGTACGGTTATAAAAATATGGGTAATCTTTCAATAGAATGGCAGTTATCAGCTAAAAAGAATTTGCCTAACGATACTAGATGGGGCTTAGGGCTTGATAAGTCAAGATAGCGCTAGGAGAAAAATAATAACGCTTCAACAATACATCATAAAGATAGCATGGATTTAACAAAGCCTACTTAACAGCAGTCAGTAGTAGTGCTATAGTTAAAATCATCTGTTATAAGGAGTCGCTCATGAGTTACGAACATATTTTATTGGTCACCGACTTGATGTCCGATGCTGATGTGGTCGCCCAAAAGGCCAAACGTATTGTCGAGAATCGTCCGAACGCCAAATTGTCGGTACTCCATATCGTCAAAGATACCATGGTTGGCTTTGGTTATGAGCTGGTGCCTGCCTCAAGTTTATACGATGAAATAGACGACGAACGCTGCCAAGAAGCACGCGCCAAATTGGCGCAGTTTTTGGAGCGCAATGACTTGCATGCGGTCAACTCTGAAGTAACCACTGCCATCTCTAATAGCGAAGGCATTGTCAATTATTGCCATAAGCATGAGGTTGATTTATTGGTCATCGGCCGTCACGAATGCCATGGTATCGCCGCTTGGCTAAGTGGCGCGACGGCCGATAACATCTTGCCAAACGTCCCATGCGACAGCTTAGTCGTGAGACTAGATAAACCCGTTAATAAATAAGCCTAAGAACAGACTTAACGTAACACCCAAGTTGTTTAAAATTATTAAAAAAGCTCATTGAGAAAAGCGCATTGTCTGACATTGCGCTTTTCCATTATTAATTAAGGGTAATTTTTTAGCCAGTACCTCTATATTTACTACTAAAATCAATCTTCTATCAAAATATCAATAAAACTCTGCCAAATCGGGCTTTGATGGCGGGCTTTGTGCCAGACCAACCACCACGTCCGTGACAGGTCGATACCTGCGACTTTTACTTGTACCAGCTTTCCTGCTGCCAGCTCCGCCTCGATGACATGCTGAGACAGGCAGCCAAGACCGATATCGGCACTGACCATATGCTTGATGGCCTCCGACTGCTGAATCGCCATGACAATCTCGGCATGTGGCAGATGCTGCAATAACTGTTCATCGATGATTTGCCGTGTCCCCGAACCCGCCTCTCGTACCAATAGCGGCAGCCTTGCCAATTGTTCCGCGCTGAGCTCATAGCATTTTTCTTTCTCGTTATACGCCATGTCTACCAGCCACTTACTGTTAGACTTAGCAAATACCATCAAGGTATCAGTGCGCCAAGCGCGCTGCTCAATGACTTTCATATCCGCTGGGCGCGGCATACCTTCTACAAGCGCAATATCGATATTTAACTGCTCAACCTCGCCGACTACTTCTTGGGTATTAGCAATATACATATCGATATGGGCATCCGGTAGCGCTTCGTACAATTTGGCAAGCAGCGGTGGCAATACATAATTACCGATAGTCGTGCTAGCACCAATATGAATCTGCCCTGCTTGATGCTTATGATAATGCTCAAGGGTTAAAGCTTGTCCCAAAATCGCTTGCGCCTGTATATAGATAGGATGGGCATTTGGATGCTGATTGAGCCTGCGGCCGACGCGCTCAAATAGCGGCATTTGCAACCTTGCTTCAAGCTCAGTGAGCGCACTACTGACCGCCGACTGCGATAAATGCAGCGCTTCACTGGCACGGCTGGTACTACCAGTTTGATAAATACTGACAAACACCGATAGCTGCTTCAGGGTAATCTTCGGCTGCGTCTGAACGGTCTTTTTCATAATGTCTCTGACATCCTATACAAACTATAAAATTCTAAAAAATCACTTAATATCAGAAACTACTTACTAACCTAAAAAATCGATAGTTTATATCTTATTAATCTGTTTTTATTATAAATCGGTTTGTCTTATACTGTCTATTCATAAGCTTATGCTTATTTTGATTATAGATGATGAAAAATAGGATGCGTACGATATGAACGCAGTAGCACAAACCATGAATAATTACTTCCCGCATAATCGTCATGCGATGGGACTTATCGTCGTGCTGATTGGGAGTTTGTTTTGTTTGTGGTTAAATGTCAGCCTAGACACATGGTCAAATGGCCGTATCGTTGGCCTCTCTCCGTTGACGCTGGCGATATTGCTTGGCATGGTACTGGGCAATACCGTCTACCCGCAGTTCGCGGAGCGCTTACAGGTGGGCGTGGCCTTTGCTAAGGGGCAAATATTGCGTCTGGCCATTATTTTTTATGGCTTTAAGCTGACCTTAACACAAGTCTCCAGTGTCGGAATGCCAGCAATCATGACCGATGCTCTGGTCTTGACCTCGACATTTCTATTGACTTACTGGCTCGGTACCAGATGGCTAAAGGTCGATAAGCAAACGACACTACTGATTGGCTCAGGGGCTAGCATTTGCGGGGCGGCGGCAGTCATCGCCGCAGAACCCGTGGTCAAAGCCGAAGCGCATAAAGTCACCATTGCCGTTGCCACTGTAGTCGTATTTGGCACGATTGCCATGCTGCTCTATCCATTTTTATATCAACTTGGCTGGCTACAACCTTGGCTAAACGCTCAGCAATACGGCATTTATACTGGTTCAACCATTCATGAAGTGGCGCAAGTGGTGGTCGCAGGTAACGCCGTTAGCACCGAGGTTGGCAATACCGCTGTCGTCACCAAAATGATACGGGTCATGATGCTCGCGCCATTTTTGCTTATTTTATCATTTGCCTTGACCTCATCTGGTAGCGGCCAAACTGACAAACCTTCCCTAATGAGCCGTGTGCGACAAGTGAAAGTTCCTTGGTTTGCCTTTATCTTTATTTTGGTGGTGGTATTGCATACGTGGATACCGATGACGGCAAGCTTTGAACACAGTATGGTCATACTTGATGATGTGTTATTAACGATGGCAATGTTTGCCCTTGGTTTGACCACGCATATGAGTGCCATTAAACAAGCTGGCGTCAAACCATTGATACTCGGTGCCATTATGTTTACTTGGTTAATTATCGGTGGCGGCTTGATCAATATTGGCATCGCTTCACTATAAAAAAGCTATTAACACACCAATAAAACTAAAAATGCCGACGATTATTCCTATAATCGTCGGCATTGTTGTCCTAAGACTTTATTCAACACTTTACTATTTATTTATCAAAAGCAATAAACATAAATAATAGGCGAAAAAAAACGAACCCTAAGGCTCGTTTTTTTATTCATCTTGCTCTGGTTGTCTATAAAGACGAATTAGATAGCAACGATGTTGTGTGCTTGTGGGCCTTTTTGGCCTTGAGTTACAGTGAACTCAACTTCTTGGCCTTCAGCCAAAGTTTTGAAGCCTGAGCCTGAGATTTCGCTGTAATGAGCGAAAACGTCTGCGCCGTTTTCTGGAGCGATGAAACCAAAACCTTTAGCTTCGTTGAACCACTTAACTGTACCTTTTTGAACGTCTGACATAGTCATAATCCTGATATTTAATTTATTTGTGGTCTAATAGACCGATAACGCTTGCAAATAGCTACTGAACGATAAATATTAAAACGAAGGATTATAACTAATACTACGAGGTAATGATTTGGTGCAGAACTGCTCTTAAGCTTGGATGTATTATAGGGGGAACATCCTAGTATCGCAAGCCTTATCTCAGGTTTTATGTAACCGGACTTAACTATTGCCCTATATTGGCGACTTTATTTGGCATTTGGCAGACGAAACAAATAGACGGCAACCCCGCTACAGACCAGTGCTACCAGCCATGCCGCCCATGTCATATCAGCGGGCAGACGATAAAACAACATGGCAGTCGATATCGCCATCATGATGGTCGCAAGCCACTTAGCATAAAGCGGTACTGCATGATTTTCTTCCCAATCACGGACGTATTTGCCAAAGTATTTGTGATTGATTAGCCAAAAATGAAAGCGCCGCGAGCTACGTGCCCAGCACCCTGCCGCCAGTAATATAAAAGGCGCAGTCGGCATCACGGGTAGCAAAATGCCGATGATACCCAGCACAAAAAACAACCAGCCTAATATGACAAATGTCCAACGCACTGTCGGGCTGTGGTGCTGATTGGTCTTTGGGCGGTAGTAGAAGTGCTTTTTTTGGCTCATAAAGGGTGTCGTTGGATAGTGGATATCGTTGGATAGTATCAGATAATCAGGTTTTGGCCGGCAAATTTATGACAAAGACGGCGGCTTATAGAACTCACTAAGGATGCCGTATCAGGAGACAGGCTACAAGACTATTTTTATGAGGGTTTTGCTATCAATCGGTATGTTTGGTTAGTGATTGGGTAAGTACCAATGACAAATACTGCGCTCTTCTATTAACACGTCGATTGAAAGCGCTTATAAAAAGCCGTCACAAATGAGAACTGTTATAAAGGGCGGTTAACGAACGTCAGTCATCACCTTTCATTGTCATTCCTAATACGCTTGCATCGCCGCTTACAAGTCGTCTATGATGATGCAGTAGCTATCGATAATAGCCATTCGCAGTACTGATTCATGAGCAGTACTGATCAAAAATAATGCAGCACCACTCAATCTTGTCGGGGTGCTTTGCTTTTAACCTTGTAACGATTGTTAAAACCATCGCTGAGACACACCCGTGAACCTGAAGCAGTTAGCACTGACGTAGGAAACAAGCATGACAGACCCTAAGCAGTCTATAAATAAGAGAAACCTCTACCTGATTCGCTGATCTGATAGCGCCTTACATGTTGAGATTTTGCCTTTCTTGTTTTGCCTTTTTTGTTTTATTTAAACAGCATCAGTCTGATTGTTTTCTATCATTAAAAAGGAAACAACCATGCAGTCAACCACCAAACTGACCCTCACCCTTGAATGGTTTTTGAACCCTGACCACCTGCCCTTTATCGCGGGTGTGACCACAGGCGCGTATGAGCAAGCAGGGCTGGATATCACTATTATTGAGCCAGATGACCATTATGATGGCTTTGCTGAACTACAAAACCAAAGTATCGATCTGCATGTGAATGAGCCGATTCATTTGTTTGAGCATTACGCGCCTAATCTGCGTGCGCTGGGCTGCTTTTTTGAGACCGATGGCGGCATATTGATGCAGCAATCCAGTATGGATAAGCTCAAGAACAATCAACCGATTCGCATTTGTACCCCGGCGGCTGAAGAAAAAACCAATCGCATTGGCTTTGAGATATTAGCGCGCTATGCTAAGAAAAACGGCTTTGGTATTAGCCGCGAGGATGTGAGCTTTGTACAAAAAGATTTTTATCATATAAAAAACCTGCAAGAAGACCTAAGTCTCGATGGGGCATGGCTGTGTTTTTATAACTTTGAAGGCGTTGAAGCGACTCATGAAGGGCTAGACTTTACGTTCATCGATCAGCATCTGTCACCTTATCCGAATTTTTCGGCGTTAGAGATTCTGACGACTGATGAGATCTATAGCGCGAAGAAAGACGCGATAGATACTTTCATCCAAGTGACCAACCAGATGACAGAGCTGTGTAAAAATGATCCAGAGACTGCCCATCATATGTATTACAACTATAGTAAAACTGAGGCGGACGCGCTGATGGATGCCATTATCGATAATACGCTGAGCAGATTGATCACGCCAATCACGCCTGATGCCAATAAGTGGGAAGAACTGCGCGAGATGCTAGCCGAAATCGATATCGTGACGTTGACCGATGAGCAATATCAGTCGCTGTGGGCGCTGTAGATATTTTATAAGTTAAGATATTTTGAATCATAAAAAACCGCCATCGTGTTTGGTATGGCGGTTTTTTAGGTTTTGAATTAGATTAATACGAGAAGCTGATATCCATCTCTATCGGACTTTGGCTGGTCAACTTGAGCATGATTGGTGCGGTGTCATCAATAGAAAGGTTGCTTAAAGGCGCGCGTTGTCCGACAGTAAGATGGTTCATGGTGTTCCTTACGTTAGCGTGTTATTCCTTTAAAGAAAATAGACTAATTACTGACATTAAAAAACCGCTAAAGCCAGTGCGGAAGCGGTTTTCCAAATACAGTTGACACGACTTAAAAGGTAAAGAGGTTTTGCTATGAATAAGGCTCTTCAAACACAACAACTTCATCATCCCAATTATAACTGCTACTTTTTGCATTGGGATAATTATCTTTTATCAGTTTTTTATTAACTAAAGTCCATTTGTAATCATCATTATCGTAAGCTAACGTATATCGGTACTGATACCTTGGAAAATTATTACCACCGTCAGTGTCGTTATCACTATAATCTGAAGAAGTAATCAATAGAACGCCATTATAAAACTCTACGTCCTCAATAAACCTAGTGTTTATTTGATACTTTTCACTATTAATATCTTCTAAAACATCCATTTGTTCCATTAAAAATGGACGAGTTTCACTAAATCTCGTAAAAGATGTCAAGAAGTTACTATAAGTTCCACTTCCTCCATTACATCCCTAGTATCCACCCCAATATACTAAATCGGTCGTGCCAAACTCACCTTTTCCATTAGAACTGCGTTGAGAGTCAATCAGATGAACGTCTTTGACAGTCGTTGTTGGTGCGTATGAATCCTTTGAGAAGGTCGTAGAACATGCTACAGATTGTGCATAACCACTAGCTTTTTTTAGAACGTCATACTTTTCTTTCAAAGGTGGCTTAGCTAAAGCCGAATGTGCTGTAGTTGATAAAATAACGAGACTTATCATCTTGACTATAGAAGATTTATCAAAAAAATACATGGGCTCTCACTTAGGTTTTATTACATATCATTTACATTAGAATTAATATAGTAACAATTTTAAAAATATAGTCAAATATAGTTGGCTATATTTCCATAAGAAAAGAGACACTATATAGCGTCTCTTTTCTTATCATTCAAAAATCCAATTATTTACAACGCTTTTAACTGCTCCATCTGCGCTGTCATCGTTTTAAGCTGCCCTTCTAACTCAGCCAGTTTTGCCTTTTCAGCATCGACAACTTCGGCTGGCGCTTTACTCACAAAGCCTTCGTTAGAGAGCTTACGCGCGATGCCGTCGGCCTGCTTTTGTAGCTTTTCATGCGCTTTGTCCAGACGTGCCAGCTCAGCCGTTGGATCAATCAGACCTTTCATCGGTACCAGTACACGTAGCTGGCCAACCATGCTCGATGATGATAGTGGCACTTCATCACCTTCTTTGACGATCTCTAAGCTCTCGACTTTGGCCAGTGCTTTAAACTGGTTTTTGATACGTGATAGCCGCGCTTCTTCCTCATCTAAGATATTTTGTAGCAATACTGGTAGGCGTACGGCGTTACCAAGTTTCATCTCGCCTCTGATATTACGGACGCTAGCGATCAGCTCTTGTAGCCATGCCATGTCCGCCTCCACCTGCTCACTGATCTGCGCATTATCCGCTTGAGGATAAGCTGCGACGACAATGCTGTCGGTATCTTTACGGCTCAGCAGTGGCGCGACAGTCTGCCAAATCTCTTCGGTCAGATACGGCATGATCGGATGGCTAAAGCGCAGCGCCGTCTCGAGCACATGCAGCAGCACGTAGCGGATTTGCGCTTTACGCTCGTCTGTCACCGAGTCGTCATTGAGGCTGGCTTTGGCAAGCTCGACATACCAGTCGCAGTATTCGTTCCAGATAAACTCATAAATATCATGGCTGACCATATCGAGGCGATACTGGGCAAAGTGCTGATGGATATTGCTAATCGTCGAGTTGAGACGGCTCATGATCCATTTTTCTGGTAATTCCCAAACATCTACGTTGGCTGCTTGGTCGATAGGTTTGGCGTTACCGTCATTATCGATACAGTTCATCAGTACAAAGCGGCTGGCGTTCCAGATTTTATTACAGAAGTTACGATAGCCCTCAACGCGCTTGAGATCAAAGTTGATATCGCGACCCGTACTGGCAAGGGATGTAAAGGTAAAGCGCAGTGCGTCGGTACCGTAGGCTGGGATACCCTCTGGGAACTCTTTACGCGTTTGTTTTTCAATCTTCGCCGCGTCTTTGGGGTTCATCATATTGCTGGTGCGCTTTTCGACCAGCGCTTCTAGATCGATACCGTCAATCAAATCAATCGGATCTAAGACGTTGCCTTTCGACTTAGACATCTTTTGACCATTGCCATCACGTACTAGGCCATGGACATAGACGGTCTTAAACGGTACTTGCGGCGTACCATCTTCGTTTTTGACAAAATGCATGGTCATCATGATCATGCGCGCCACCCAGAAGAAAATAATGTCAAAACCAGTGACTAACACGCTGGTCGGGTGAAAAGTCTGCAGCACGCGCGGATCGGCCTTAGGGTCTGCCCAATCTAGCGTACTAAAGGTCCATAGCCCTGAGCTAAACCACGTATCGAGGACGTCATCATCTTGGCGCAATACCACATCATCGCTGAGATTGTACTTAGTGCGAACCTCCGCCTCACTACGTGCGACATATACCTCACCTGCCGCATCGTCGTACCACGCTGGGATGCGGTGACCCCACCACAGCTGACGGCTGATACACCAGTCCTGCAGGTCAGTCATCCATGCCATATACATGTTTTTGTACTGCGCAGGGACAAATTCAATACGACCATCTTCGACCGCATCAATCGCTGGTCCCGCCAGCTTATTGACGGCGACATACCACTGATCAGTCAGCCATGGCTCGACGATGGTACCACCGCGCTCGGCACGCGGCGCTTTTAGCGCGTAGTCTTCGATGTCTTCTAGCCAGCCTTCGCTACTTGCTTGCTCGACCAGCTGTTTGCGCGCCGCAAAACGCTCAAGCCCAGCGTATTCGCTCGGCGTGGTCTCAAGCGCAGGCTCACGCGTTTGCAGATCAGCATAGACCTGCATCTCAGGCAAAATGTTGGCACGCTCATCTAAAATATTAATCAGTGGCAAGCTGTGACGACGGCCCAGCTCATAGTCATTAAAGTCATGGGCAGGGGTAATCTTGACACAGCCTGTACCAAAGTCGCTTTCGACATAATCATCGGCCACGATCGGTACCACGCGGCCTGTGATTGGCAAAGTAATGGTCTTGCCGATCAAATGCGCATAGCGCTCATCGCTTGGGTTGACGGCCACAGCGGTATCACCCAATAATGTCTCAGGACGGGTGGTGGCGACCACCAGATAGTTTTTGCCGTCTTGGGTGGTGATGTCTGTATCGGTAAAATAGTAACGGAAATGCCACAAGCTGCCTTTTTCATCGACGTTTTCTACTTCTAAATCAGACAGTGCGGTTTGGAACTTAGGATCCCAGTTGACCAAACGCTTACCGCGGTAAATAAGACCTTCATCAAATAGACGCACAAACACTTCTTTGACCGCATTTGATAAGCCATCATCCATGGTAAAGCGCTCACGCGACCAATCCACCGAGCTACCAAGGCGGCGAATCTGACGGGTGATGTTGCCGCCCGACTCTTCTTTCCATTCCCAAACTTTATCGATAAAGTCTTCGCGCGTCATATCACGGCGGCGGATGCCTTGCGCCTCTAGGCGGCGCTCAACGACCATCTGGGTTGCGATACCCGCATGGTCGGTCCCCGGTTGCCAAAGCGTATTGTGACCATCCATGCGGTGATAACGGGTGAGCGCATCCATAATGGCATTGTTAAAGCCGTGCCCCATGTGCAACGAGCCTGTGACGTTCGGCGGCGGCAAGGCGATAGAAAACGACTCGTCCTTATCAAAAGTTGGGGCAAAATAACCACTCTCCTCCCAGCCTTGATACATGCCCGCTTCGACATCCTTTGGGTTGTAAGCGCTTTCTAATTGGCTCAAGGCGGCTTGAATAGACTTGGTCAAGTTGGTCTTGGTGTTGCTCTGAATATTGGGGTCGATATTAGGTGTACTCATAATAGAAGGGTCTTTTATTAAAAATGAAAGTGGTCAAACAAAGGTATCAAAAAATAGGAAAAATAATGAATAGAGTGATTTTAACGCAGATGGCCAGATTTTGTTAGATGCTAAGGCAATTTATCAGTCTTCAATGGCGGATTTACAACAGGTAACGGCTGAACACTCAACATAATAAACGCTGCGCATACGCTAGAATAGAAAAAAACCTAAATTATCATCAGATAAACAGCGAGCTGACTGTGGCCAAAGATAGCGAGCACAACGATAACAATAATAGTAGCAATAGCAGCCACTCTAAAGCTGAAAAAAGAGAGGATGTACGCTCTATAGCTGCTGAAGAAAATAGTGCTGAAGACAAAGTAGAAGGCGATACTGAGGCGCAGAGCGACTCCGATACCACAGAAAACTTAGAAGACGAAGATTTCTCAGACGCTATCAGCGAAGAAGACAAAGAAACCATCAAAAAAGTCGCCAATGATGACAATTTAAGTCAAGCGAAAAGCTACGCCAGTATTTTGGTCGAGCAAGTAATGGACGCCAAAGAAACCTTTGAACGCTCGCTTGGCTCACTATTTACCAGCGCCTTTACTGCTGGGCTTGAGATTGGCATCAGTTTCTTTATGATTTTAGCGGCTTTTGCGCTTCTCAGTGACGTGCTACCAAGCCATTATGCTATTGTCCTCGCCTCCCTACTTTACCCGATTGGCTTTATTATAGTCGTCATTGGTCAATCGCTATTGTTTACCGAACAAACCTCGCTTTTAAGCCTGCCTGTACTCAATAAAATCGAACCCTTACATAAGTTGCTACGTCTTTGGGGCATTGTCATCGCGGGCAACATCGTTGGTGGTTGTTTATTTGCCGCCTTGATGATAGGTTTGGGTTTAAATATGCAATTATTTAGCGTCAGCGACATTGATATTTATGCCGAGCATATTTTAGGGTTTAGATGGTGGGTGATATTTGGTAGCGCCATCTTGGCAAGCTGGATGATGGGCGTTACCGCTTGGCTTGTAACTTCAGCGCGAGACACCCTTAGCCGTATTGTTTTGGTGACCTTGATTACTGGCAGTATTGGCTTTTTGGGTTTACATCATAGTATCGTTGGCAATATCGAGATATTTTCCGCTTTACTCTATGGTAATACCGTCAACCTAGGACGCTATTTGCTGTTTTTGGTGGTGATTCTAGTAGGAAATACCGTGGGCGGGGTGGTGTTTGTCGCGGTACTGAAAAACCGTACGTTCTTATTTGATATCGCCAAAGTAAAAGAAGAAACCGCCAAAGATAAATCAGATGAAAGAAACGACCGGATAAATTCCCGCCGCCCTTATTAAAAATAATCGGTGATAAAATTCGATACGTTAAGACCTCACAACAGATTTTAACCATTTAAACCTGTTGTGGGATTTTATGAACGAGTGATATATAGTAAATTCCATTTAGAAATGTTATAGAACTGCTGGAATAAGTTTTTCGAAGCCTCTGGAGTGCGAAGCACACAGCAAGCGAGGAAGGTTTATTCCAGTAGAGCGCTATTTTAAATGAACCACTTTTATATTGAATTGGCTATAGATGCTTAACGTCTGTCTAAATCATTAGCGTTAAAGCATGCGCGCCGCCAACACTCTGCTTTCTATTTCAGACTTTCTCAGTTTATGATGCCGTGCGCTAAATATGCGTACCAAAATCCCTGCCGTCAAGAACATTACCAAGGTGTAGATGGCGGGCATCATCGACATATCGTAGTTCGATAATAGCGTCAATGCCATAAATATCGATAAGGTACTGTTTTGGAGACCGACTTCTAGTGTGATTGACGTTCTTTGCGCTAAATTTAGACCGAACCATTTGCTACTATAATAACCAAGCGCCATGGTTGAAAGGTTCAATATTATCGACACAGGACCGGTCGCGATAAAGGCATCAATAAGGATATCACGTTGCACATAGCCCAAAAACAGCACTAAAAATGTTAAAAACAGCACGCCAAAGCGTGACACATAGACTTGTGAGCGATCGGCGACGTTTGGCGCATAATGCTTAATCAGCATGCCGATACTAATAGGCACAATCGTTAGCAGCACCAAAGTGAGCACCGTTTTTAAAACGGGCAATTCAAACGTACTACCGCTGCCTATAAAATAAATCAACGAAAAGCTCAGTACAATTGGAATGGTAAATACCGTGATAACGCTGGCAATTGCGGTCATCGTCACCGACAGCGCCACATCGCCTTTGGCCAAATAAGTAAATAAATTTGAGGTAGTACCGCCTGGGCATAGCACGAGCAGCATAACGCCAACGGCATACTCTGGGCGTAATGGCATGATATTGGCTAAGGCAAAGCCGATGATTGGCAGTAGTATCAGCTGATTGGTCAAGCCTATACCGACAGCTTTGGGATACCTTAACACCCGTTTAAAATCATTGGTGACGAGGGTCAAGCCCATGCCCATCATAATTAAAAACAAGCAAATAGGAATAATAACTGAGTTTACTAAAGTGACTAGCGCCAAACTTTCCATAATGACATCCCTGTAAATGTGACCTATTCCTAGATCAACTGCTAATGATTGAGTGATAACGGCTTAGCATTCCTTGCTAAGGCTGGTTAATAGCGGCTAACGCTTAATATTAACGGCCCTCACTCGTTGTTATACTGAATTGCTATTATATATATAGTCAAAATATCCTAAAAACGCGGCGGTATTGCCGATATCAGTTTTTTGTAGCCTCTGTCTGCGTAGGCACAGCAAGCAAGAAAAATTAGTATCCGCAGTGCGTGATGTATCGATATTACTCTTAACTCACTATAGCTTTTATGAGAGTGCTTATAGCATAAAATTCAGCAAAACATATAGCGAGTATATAGCGCAAATGTCATACATATTTGCTTTATTCAACGACTCATCAGTCAAGTGTGAAATGTGGGAATAGAGTAGAAATAGAAAGGATTTTAGTTAGAGTAAATAAGGGAATTTGTCAGAATGTTTAATATGGTTAGGGTTAAATGACTTTAAAGGATCGAGGCTTTATTAGAATTTTCACAACTATGGACGGCGGTACCATAAGCAATGGCTTCGACCATGCTGCCCAATTGATTGATGTTACTGACTTCAAAACGCACGCCATAAATATGATTATAGCCTTTCGCCTGCGCTTGGCTGCGCATACGTACTGCGGCTTCACGGCGCGCGCGATCGAGCAAGGTTTCATAAGTGGTGAGGTTTTTGCCAAAGATACTTAAAACGCGAGCAATGACCATTTTAAAATAATCTTGCGCAATCACCACGCTGCCCAAGACCAACTCACCCTCAGTATGAGGCGCAAGCTTAGGTACATAAAAACGCTCGGTCGAGACGATAATATGGCCAAGCTCTTTTTCAGCGATTTTTAAGTGTGCTAAGTGCTGACGCTCATGCCGTGAGCCAAAAAACCAGCCGACCACAAACAGTACCAGAAGCGGCAAATAGTTTATCAGCATTTGGGTAAAAGAATGATTCATGAACCGTCTCGCATCGACAAAAAACGTGGCTGCTTTTTTTGCTGATTAATTAACCAAAAGGATTGAAACGTGGCAAATCATCAGCGGCGACGTTGGGGTTTTGCAGCCCGGCCTGGTCGTGATTTTGCAAACCTGTAGGACCAGAAGAATTGCTCGGTGGTTGAGATTGCGGTGCAGACATGGACTGCTGCGGCATGGGTACGGCTTTGACCGCGGTGCCATAAACAAACAGCTCAGAAGCACCTTGAGCAATGCTCGAAGTCGAAAAACGCAACCCGACGATTGCATCAGCGCCCAAAGCCTCTGCTTTGACGACCATACGGTCGATTGCTTCTTGACGCGACTCTTCTAACAGCTCGGTGTAAGCAGTGAGCTCACCACCGACAATATTTTTTAGCCCCGCAAACAAGTCTTTTCCCACGTGCTTTGAGCGCACAGTGCTGCCGTAAACGACATCCAAACGCTCGGTAATCTGATAGTTGGGTAAGTGCTCAAGGTTGGAGAGTTGCACAGTCATGCTACAGCCTTATCGGTGACTTATATAGGTTCAAAGAAGATTTATAGGTTCAATAAATACTGCTGAAAAATGCTTATAACCGCTCTAGTCGTTGGTGTGGAACAATAAAAACAACTCAGTTAAATTGCCTTCGATGCTGTTGGCCATTTGCGCCATTTTATCTTTATCAGCGCGCATTTCGGCAAGCTCTGGATCTTCATCATCGATACCGCTTAGCACAATCATTGGTAAGGTTAAGACCGCCACATCCTCTGCGGTTTCTTCATCTTCAAACCAATCGCTGGCTTCATCGCCATACATCGCATCGACAAAACCAATCGACCAGGCAACAATATCAGATTCTTCAGAAAAATCGACCGCCACTTCTTCATTGCCCGCATCTTCACCAAAAGGTAGCTCAATCGGCGTCTCGTTTTTTAGTTCAGCCATGATTGCATCGCGCCAGCGCTGAATACCGTCAATCACATTTGCAGGAATTTCACTGACGTGGCCTTCAAATAGCGCATCTAGCCAATTTGGCAACGGACGCCCAATAACTGTCGCGGTCAAAAAACCATGGGTGGCAACACTATCCAATACGAACTGGCTATCATCATTGTCCAAATAGTCTAATAATTCATCGAAACTGAGAGGGTTATTCATAGCATAGAGTCCTTGGCGGCTAGATTACGGCGTACGCCATACATGAGTATGGCAACATAAAAAGAGCTGATTGCAGCATCATTTTTAACAATTTAATATTATTAAAAATATCTGACAATCAGCTTAGCACAATATACTTCTAGTAGAATTACTCTAAAATCGATACAGTGCGACTAGGATGAATTTTTCGTAGCCTCTGTGATAACAGCAAGCAAGGGAAATTTATACCAGTCGCAAAAAGCTATAACGTATCGCTTTTATTTTGAACTGACTATAACATGATGATTGCTTATCTGTGTAACCAGTTAACAACTTTTGGCTAACAAGTAGCCATTATCTCTAATTTGCCTGATTATCAAGCAGCACACTTAAAACAGAAATAACGGGTTAAATATCGTCATCATCCCAGTCATCACCATCTTCATCAAAATTATCGATGTCATCAAGATCGTCTTTGAGCTCTTTTTCTAGACGTTTTTCTTCTAGCAAATTATCAATTAAGCGGCGTTTTTCAAGGCTGCTTAAACGCGTGCGCACACTGGTTTCAGCCTCTTCCACCATTTTGGCGTCGTCATCATCGACAAAATCGTCATCAAAATCGTCATCAATATCAGCGTCACTCATGACAAACTCCTATCGTTTTTCGGCAAAGGTATTAGAAATACATAAATATATATATGCCTTATAAAGTCTCTACCCAGCGTTGTCAATCCTTTTTATTACTATGACAACGTTACGCATCAGAACAAAGGAGGCGCTCGCGATTATCGTATAGGCAATTGTAGAGATTTATCTACGTTTAAAGCAAAGATTTACCCCTGCTCTTCTGTCTCTTCAATCATCAATACCGCGTTACGCACATCTGCCAGCCGCTGAATCATGGCATCATTACCGCCGGCAAATATCGCACACTCGCGCTCATAAACGGTCGTTGGGCGCATGACGCTTTGGAGTTGCACATGATGATTGATTTGTTTAATACCCGCATTTGGTAGCAAAATAAGCATTTGCTCTTTTTTACCAACGCTCTCTAATAGATGACTCATCGCTTCGACTTGCGCATTGTCACTGACGCCAGCTTTTGCTGGGAGGGCAAATCTTGATAGTTCGATATGCTTGTCGTGGATAATTTTATTGAGCATGAGATACAGCTTACCAAGCATCACCCCTGCCAATGCTACTTTGGCATGGCTATTATCTGCCTTTAGCATCACATAAGCGCCGCTTTCATCAAAGCGTGGCTCATTAATCGCGCTGACCCCAAGCAATAATGGTTGCTTGAGTAATTCGGTCACCGCTTGATTTAATAACTGCGTACATAATGCCAAATAAGGCAGGCGCTGCGACGGCGCTAAGCGCTCGAGCATATTGAACTCATCGTGAAAGACTATCTGGACGCTGACACTATCAAATGGACGGTTGGCAGACAGCCGAGCCATACCATTAGAGCCATTAGGCTTATGGCTGTCATGATTGTTAGCATTGCCAGCAGTCACTTGGTCTTTTAGATTGTCCGCGCCATCGTTACTCATAGCATTTGCAGTGGTATCATGAGTCGCATCAAGCTCAAGATTTTGACCTTGCTGTTCTCTAACGTACTGATTTACCGCACTATGAATATCCAGTTTTCGTGGTAGATCCAATTTATCAGTATTTGAATTGCGGCTGGTCGCATTAGCGGCGCTAGCGAAATCTGCTACGGATTCCGTTTCATCGCCACGATCAAGGTTACGCTCATAATTACGCTCATAACCGCGCGCAAATTCGCGCTGATCCATCTGTCTGTACTGCTCGCGATGCAAATCTTGAATATCGCGGCTTAGGGCATTGATTTGCTCTTTAGTTGGGCGCGCAATATAACCATAAATCAGCCATAGCAATAAATGCAGCAGCATTGAGCCGATCACAAACGGCCACTGCATGGCGATAATCTCGCCCTTACTAATGTCTTTGAGGGTCAAGGCCACACTACCGAGGACCGCGTCGCCTTTGGTCGCGATTTGGCTAATGGTGTCGCCTTGCTGCATCGGTGCATTACCGACAGGCACCAAGACATCGCCATTATTGTCTTTAATCAAAATGCGCGTGACGTCCTGCTCGCTGGTATAGCGATTGGCTATGACGCTAAGACTGACGCGGTCTTTATTTTCTAAAGACAAGCGCGCTTCATCGATAAGCTGGGCGACCATTTGCTCGCCCTTTTGGGCACGGCTATTGCTCAGCTGCTGATCGGTACTGATGACCAATAATAGGGTCTGCAAACAAAAACTAACCAGAAGAATAATGGCAAACAACCCTTGCCGCGGCGCTAAATACGTCATGATATGGTAAACTTTTTTGGATAAATGGAAGTAAAAAAACGAGGCACAGGCTCATTTTCTACGAAGTGTATGCAGCTTTTAATTTGTCTATTTATTTTTTTCTTAATTTACTAGCACCGCCACTCACTCAACAGTATTGCAGTATTTAAACGCATAGCACTTAAACAAATAGCACCTAAACAGAAGACACTGAAACCAATGCTATTGATAAGACCTTGCCATCGTACAGCAGTTTTGTTGTGCAATTATGTTTGGTTCATACCTTTACCGACAAATCGAGCGCTTATTTTCTCTACTATATCATCATAGTAAAGGTTATGGCGTTAGCGAATCGCATAAATTTATTGTAAGAATTCTCTTCTATGCGGCGGCGCTTTTTAGGCCTGTTAATTGGGTATGCTAAGCGTTTTTATCAGACTGTGAGACTTTGTACCTCATCTATAGGCGCTGCCTACTAAAGCTGCTATTATTCCCAATCTTACATCAGCATACAAGGGACAATTGAGCGATGCAAAAAAATACATCTTACTCGTTACCAAAAGACAGCAAAGCTTGGCAACAAGCGGTCGATTCTGTAGCCTCATTATTGCCTGAAGGCACAAATCTACATGATTTTGATGCGCTACAATCCTTGCCTGTGTTTGCCTTAATTGTGGTATTGCCGACGCATGTATCTTCGCTCGATATTCATCAATATGTGCAATCGTGGGTCGATGAGCAGCCAAACTGGCACTTGGTCACTGTCGCAGAAGACGCCGACGCCAATTTTGTCGATATTGAGATTGCTGATATAGACACCACGCAGCCATTTGCCAAGCGCTCGTTTATTGATGTGCAAGTGTTCCGCTATCTGCTGGTGCCCGTCACCGATACCCTCATGCACCCTGCTAAAAAGACAGCAGCGGCGCACATTATCGATGACCAATTGACCACCCGTCTGCGCCACGAGTTAACCGAAGACTATAAAAACTCGCAAACTGCCATAGGTAGCGAGCATTTGGATGTGGTCGACTGTCATATCTTGTCGGTCGGTCATATGCTACGTACCCATAAGCTGGCCTGTTTTGATATGGATTCGACCTTGATTGAACAAGAAGTCATCGTTGAGCTGGCAAAAACTGCGGGTATCGGCGAGCAAGTTGCAGCCATTACCGAAGCGGCGATGCGCGGTGAGATGGATTTTGATGAATCCTTTGCACAGCGCGTGGCGTTATTAAAAGGCATATCGACCGATGTGCTTGATGATATTTGTAGCCGTTTAACCTTATCAACAGGCGCGCTGACCACTATCAGCGCCCTTAAAGCTCTGGGTTATCATACGGTCTTGGTCTCAGGCGGCTTTACCTACTTTGCCCGTTATATCGCTGAGCAACTAGGCATCGATGAAGTCCACGCCAATGCGCTAGATATCGAAGACGGCGAAGTGACCGGTCATGTGCAACTGCCGATTATTAATGGCGCCAAAAAAGCGGCGATTGCTGAACATACTGCTGAGCGCTTGGGTATTGATATGTCACAAGTGGTTTGCGTCGGCGATGGTGCCAATGATTTACCAATGATGGCGCTAGCGGATTTGGGCGTGGCGTTTAATGCCAAACCCATCGTGCAAGCGCGTGCGGACGCTGCGGTCAATGTTACAGGGCTTGAAGGCGTGCTTTATGCGCTTGGCTATCCGGCTTTTGCTCGCAGTAAATAACCAACAAAAATACCAAGCTGTAAGCTAGGCTAAAGATAAATCCTTAGCCTAGTTTTTGTGATTAAAGCATTTATATACCTTTATCTTTTTTTACCCTATCCATCGCACTTTTACGTTGTTAAATAAGAAAGGAATGTCCATGACGGCATCACAATCACCGCGGCCAGATACGCCGTCATCTTCCCATCATCTAAATAATGAGCATGCAATTAAAGAAAGCGCGCCTACTTATAATGATAGTCCAAAGCAGCTATTTGGCGTCTATACCAAAGGCATTGTGATGGGGGCGGCGGACATTGTACCCGGTGTTTCTGGCGGTACGATTGCCCTAATTGCAGGAATTTACGAGCGCTTGATTAATGCTTTGAGTAGCGTCGGCCCTCATCTTTGGCAAATCTTTCGCCAACAAGGCGGGCTTAAAGGCCTGGTCGCCGTCTGGAAGCAAGTCGATGCCACTTTTTTGCTGTGCTTGTTACTTGGTATCACCACCAGTTTCGCTACGTTAGCTGGATTTATCAAACATTTACTCGACCATCAACCTTTACTGATTTGGTCGTTCTTTTTTGGTTTGGTGGTGGCAACAGTCTTTATCTTATTGACTGAGATTACGCGCTGGAATATAGGACGGGTAGTATTGTTCTTGCTGGGCGCTGGTAGCGCGGTTGTCATCAGTAGCTTGCCGTTATTGACTACCGCACCGAGTTTGCCGTATTTATTTCTTGCAGGCGCCGTTGCCATCTGTGCGATGATATTGCCCGGTATCTCAGGCTCATTTATTCTATTATTAATGGGCGCTTATGACACCGTACTCGAAGCGGTGCATACGCTAAACCTTAGTATTATTTTTACCGTCATAGCTGGCATGGCAACGGGGTTATTATTATTTACGCGTGTGCTCAAATGGTTGCTAGCACGCTATTATCAAGCAACTCTTGCCTTGCTGACAGGCTTTATCGCAGGCTCGTTGGTGAAAGTTTGGCCGTGGAAAACCGATGCGCTCGGTACATTGAATAGCGATGCTATCAATAACGTCATGCCATGGCAATATCCTACGGGTGCTCATTGGCTAACGACTTTAGGCTTGATGCTGTTAGGTGCTGTGTTGGTCACTGTCTTATCGTGGTGGGGGCGGCGCGGCGTTCGCCCTTAAAGCCAAATCTACGTTATAAAATACATTAAGCCCGAAAAAGCGCCCACGATTAAGGCGCTTTTTTGTTGCTATTAACCGCGATATTTGCGCGCAATTTCCTTAAAATTGTTTAAAAAAATCAAACGTCAGCTGTTGTCGCAAAGTTGTCGCTAGCCTCTTTAGCTTTAGCTCGCAAACTTCCATAATGACCCTGTTGGAATTCACCTGATAAAGAGCGAGATGAACAATGTTATTAACCATATTTTCTACTTTTGCCAGTGAGACATGGAGCGCAGGTGCCATATTGGGTGCTGGACTGCTAATGGGCTTGGTGCTTGCGCTGGCTTTATCATCGCAGCGTTGGTTACTGTGGTATCTGTTTGGTGGCATGGCGTATTGGTTAGCGGTTGAAGCCATTCATAGCTTGTTAAGTTATTGGTCGGTACTATCAGAATGGCATAATTATGTGGTCGCGATGGGTATTAGCTGGTTACCTTTGATAGGTTGGGTACTCTATAGAGCTTTGCGTTACGAAGACGTCAGCCGCACTGTGCATCAGCAGCGTGAGCTACAAGCCGCTCGCTATATTGAACACACGCCTGTTTATGATGATGACTATCAACCGCGCTTTCAGTAATTCGCTAATTCAGTCATTCACTAAGCTTGTCCCAATCATACTACTGTCATCGAATGTTACAAGATACTTAAGGCACTCTACGTAAATCCTAAAGAATGGAAACTTATCATCTATTCAATCGTTTATAATCTAATTATATATTTGTCGCCCCAATTGTTATAAAGTACGTATTATTTTGCGTTTTATTTCTCATTCTTTAGGTTTTTTAGGAGTTCGATTATGTTTACTGTTCCTGTATTAGATATTAAGTCTGACCCATTAGATGTGTTATTGGCGGTGATTGGTTATCGTTTATCGATGCTCGCTGATAGCGAAGATGAAGACGTCAAAGCGTTGTTTGCAGACCGTAAAGTCACCATTGAGCTTGCCAGCACCGAAGCTGATATTGCGCGTTACTATAGCTTTGATAATGGTCAATTTAGTCAACATAGCGGTCATGCCAAAGATGCTAATTTGACGATTAATTTTAAAGATTCGATGACGGGCGTTAAGCTGTTGACCAAAGGCAGCCTTCCTGCTTTTATGACTGCCGTACAAGAAGGTAATTTGAGCATCGAGGGCGACTATAGCCTTATGATGTGGTTCAATAAGCTTGCCAAACATATCGTGCCAGCGGTGCCAGAACAGTACAAACCTTATATTCAACAAGTCAAGCCTTATGCCTATAAAGCGCAGCAATTTGCCAATCATTGGATCGGCGTTGCTAAGCATAAATTGGGTAAATAATTGCGCCACCTAATTAAGTAGCTGACTAACCTCTAATGAGCTACTTAGCACTATTCTGATTTTATAAAAAGGTTGCGGTATACTATACGGTAACCTTTTTTATTGCCTAGATTTTATCGTTTTAGCTTTAGCAAGGGCAAAACATCTAAGGTTACTCAATTCTTCTTAATTTAACTGATCGCTATTAATTTAACCAATACCTTTAAATACTGTTATAAAAGGATTTATCTCATGGCAGGATTGCTTAATATCTCAGAACCAAATGCCAATAACCATAGTCACAACAATACTGATTCAACACTTAATAATAAAAATGCGTCCCATGATTTTTTAGCAAGCTTAGCGACAGACGCGACTAAAAACCGCGAGACAAAATACAACCGTGAACAAATCGCTCAGTTGTTTGACTTGCCGTTGATGGATTTATTACTGCAAGCACAGACCATACACCGCCAACACTTTAGCGCCAATGAAATACAAATCAGCACCTTGCTGTCTATCAAGACTGGTAACTGCCCTGAAGATTGTGGTTACTGCTCGCAGTCTGGTCACCACCGCGATACCACTAAGCTACAGGCAGAAAAGCGTATCGAAGTCGATAAAGTCATTGCCGCCGCCAAACGCGCCAAAGCCACAGGTTCATCGCGTTTTTGTATGGGTGCTGCATGGAAGCATCCAAGCGCCAAAGACATGCCTTATGTGGTCGAACTGGTCAAAGAAGTCAAAGCATTGGGACTTGAAACCTGTATGACTCTTGGCATGCTAGATACAGACCAAGCGGCGCAGTTGGCGGATGCAGGTCTTGATTATTATAATCATAATCTCGATACCTCGAGAAGTTACTACGAGCAAGTGGTCAGTACGCGCAGCTATGACGAGCGCTTAGATACCCTTGCAAACGTACGCAATTCAGGTATTAACGTTTGTAGCGGTAATATCGTCGGCATGGGTGAAAGCCGTGATGACCGCATCGATTGGGTCCATGAGCTGCTAAAAATGCCCAAAGCGCCTGAATCTATTCCAGTCAATTTATTGGTGCCTATTCAAGGGACGCCGATTGGCGATAAAGTCTTAGCAGAAGGTCAGCTATCTGTCCTTGAATGGATACGGACGATTGCCGTGACCCGTATTTGCTGTCCAACCAGCTACGTACGCTTATCTGCTGGACGCGAAAGCTTGTCTGACGCTGAGCAAGCATTGGCATTCATGGCAGGGGCAAATTCATTCTTTTATGGTGATAAGCTTTTGACCACTGGCAATGCTAGCCAATCAGGTGACGATAGGCTGATGCGCGAGCTTGGTTTGACTAAGCAATTTGCCGCGCCACGAGCGCCAAAGCAAGTAGCGGTGCTTGACGCCATGAGCGGTCATCAGTCGCAAGTTGTCTTAGCAGAGTAAATGCCATACGTGCCGCTACCATTATCGCGTCATCTGCGCTAAGCTTGCCGGTATTATTAATTATGAAATGGCACACAAAACTGAGCACGACATTGCGCAAAAAATATTAAAACGTAAGAGAGAAAGTGATGGCAGATTATTTTAATTGGATTAAAGCGGCACACATTATCTCTATGGTGTGCTGGTTTGCGGCGATATTTTACCTGCCGCGCCTATTCGTTTATCATGCGATGAGCGACGATAGCATCAGTCACGAGCGCTTTGCCATTATGGAACGTAAGCTCTATCGCGGTATCATGACGCCATCGATGATAGCCACTTGGTTGTTTGGTTTATGGATGTTGGGGCTTGGCTGGGATGTTTATAAGACTCAGGGTTGGCTACATGTCAAATTATTATTGGTGGTGCTACTTTCTGGCTATCATGGCGCTTGCGGATTTTATCGTAAAAAGCTGATTGATAACCCGCATTATAAATCACATAAATTTTGGCGCTGGTTTAATGAAATTCCCGTATTTGCGTTAATTTTTATCGTCATTTTGGTGGTGGTAAAACCTTTTTAAAAACAGCGAACAGTAAAGCTTATTCATCTTAAAAGTATTTTTATCTTGAGTCTGAAACTCAAAAAAAAGCGTCCGTTACATATTAAAGTGACGGACGCTTTTTTTAAGTCTTGTTGGCTCAAATCAACGCTATAGTCAAATATCCTAAAACGCGACGGTATTGCTGATATGCTGATATATCGATATTACTTTTCACTTACTATATTAAACGTTTGGACGCATAATTTGATAGACATTGCTTAAATCATAAACACGGTAGCGCGCAGGTTCACGGCGATTTTCACCAGCATAGCTAAGTATCAATGCTTGCTTGGCATTCTCATCGACCCAGCCAACAAACAACCCGCTGTGCTCGACGCCATTGTAGCCGTGATTGATATAATAGAGCCAATCACCGACTTCAATATCCTTGCTGCTGGCATAAGGGCCTTGCCCATAGGTGCCTTTATGGATAGTATTACGGCTCACCCCAGCTCGGTTAAATACCGCATTGAGATAGTCCCAGCAGCCACCTTTAATGATCGTCCGCTCATTGAGTGCCATCTTGCGCGCAGTACTAATGACTTCACGCGCCGCCTGACTGCTCTGGGTCTCAGCATTGCTGAGTAGCGGCAAATATTCGCTATCGACATTGTCATAACTGCCCGATAAAAATGCCGGCAGAACAGATGGTGCTTGGCGCTGTACTTCAGGATAACGGTAATTGCTTTGGGCATTGCCGATGTAAGCATTTTGGTTAGCATACGAGTTATTAGAAGCGCCATTAGTAGAATAACTTGGCTCTACACTGCTCGTATTTGAGCGATAGCGAGCAGCATTGCCAGCACGTTGAATGGTAGAGCGCGTCGTGATTTTGGCAGGAGGAACCGCTGAATACGTTGGGGTATATCGGGCGCTATAATCAGGTTGAACTGATTTTTGTGCAATCAAGTCGCTCATACTATCAGCGTTTGCTTGGCTGACCTGAAAAATTGCAGCAAAGGTAAATACTAATACACTGCTTGACGTTGTGATTGACCAAAGTGACAAACGCGGCATGACCAACTCCTTGGCAACATATTATTAATGATTCAGCTTGCGTTATTGACCATTCACAAAGTTTGATCTTTATAAGCTGGTATCAATAAGCATGTTAACGATAAATAAGATAAATTTTTCAATCCTACTTATAAACCATTTGCACAGGAATCTGCAAGTACTATTGCTTTTAGGTTAGCGATAAAAGCCAATCAATAATTTACTCATTACTCATTTTGATATTGGCATGGCGTTTGCTTAAAGCCTGACCTTGTAGGATGGCTTTGGCAGCGGTTGCTTCTTGGATATTATCAAAGCCACTGATGAGATATTTACGAATGTCATCACAGTCAACAATCTGTAGCTGCTCGCCAATTAAGGTTATTTTGTCGCCATCGGTCAGATGGATATGCTCGCGTTTACCTTGATGGTCATGTACCAACTCGCCATCACGCACCCACAAGACGCCACTACTAATAACGCCGCTCATGGTTTTTTTACGCTGCTGGCGCTGCCGATTAAAAATAAAACTACCGATAATCAATAGTGCCAAAGCGCCAATTGCTAAGCGCTCAGGTAGCAAGCTCATTGCCAAAGCGACCGCCACCGCTCCAACCAACAATGCGGTGCCAAACCAAAACAGCCCGTTATCGGCTGCGGGCGACTGACCTTGCAAGGTGATTTTGGCGCCGTCATCGGTCAGCTTTAGCATACATGATTACCTGTTTAAGAGCAGTGGAGAGTTAAAAATTGAAATAATAAACCTCAAAAATACGCTTAGAGATTTACCAACCTAACGCAGTTTTTTGCATATCGATCAGCTCAGCGATACCTTTTTCAGCAAGGATTAGCATAGCGTCTGCTTGTGCGCGGGTAAAGGGCTTTTCCTCTGCTGTACCCTGTAGTTCGATAAACTCACCTTTTTGGGTCATCACCACATTTAAATCGGTATCACAGCTAGCATCTTCTTCGTAGTTTAAATCCAGATAGGCTTCGCCATCTTTCATACCAACCGATACCGCAGCGACCAAACCAATCAATGGATCAGCTTTTAGCTTTTTGGCTTTTTGTAGGCACTCTAATGCATCGATAAGAGCAATCGCCGCGCCCGTCACACTGGCAGTACGCGTGCCGCCATCCGCTTGCAAAACATCACAATCGAGATAAATGGTATTTTCGCCAAGTTTACCCAAATCAATCATCGCTCGTAAGCTACGACCGATCAAACGCTGAATTTCTTGCGTACGCCCTGACTGTTTGCCGCGAGCTGCTTCGCGCTGGTTACGGGTATTGGTCGCACGCGGCAACATGCCGTATTCGGCGGTAACCCAGCCTTTGCCTTTACCTTTGAGCCAGCGTGGTACGCCTGCCTCCACGCTTGCGGTGCATAGTACTTTGGTATCGCCAAAGCTGACCAATACTGAACCTTCAGCATGCTTCGTATAATGGCGCTCAAAGCTGATTGAGCGAAGTTGGTTAAGCTCACGGTTATCAATACGCATAAAATTTCCTAGTACGATGTTATAAAATCAAAGTGATAAAGCGTTATAAAACAATAGGGTCGTCGCGACGTCAACAGCTATGTTAGCAAGCGAAAAGATGACGTTATCCTAACGTGGCAGCGGCGCAATAGCAAGAATCACCAAGCTATTACGCCGCTACTTTCGCAAGATTTAGTGCTAAAAGTTTGATGCCAAGAGTTTAGTGTTAAAGGACTGCTGCCAACCTTATTCTAACCCTTCCATCTTACGCAATTCTTTACGCAGGATTTTACCGACGTTTGATTTTGGTAATTCATCTACGAACTGAATATGACGCGGACGCTTGTAACCAGTTAATTGCTTTTTGCCAAAATCAATCAGCTCTTGCTCAGTTACCTCGCCTTTTTTGACCACGAACAGCTTAGGATCTTCGCCGCGCTCGTCATTAGGAATGCCGATAGCGCCGCATTCTACCACATTCGGATGCTCGCTCATGGCTTCTTCGATTTCATTTGGGTAGACGTTAAAGCCTGACACCAAAATCATATCTTTTTTGCGATCAACGATTTTTATAAAGCCTTTTTCGTCCATGATACCGATATCGCCCGTTTTCAAAAAACCTTTGGCAGTAAAGGTTTCAGCCGTTTCTTGTGGGCGGTTTTGATAACCAATCATCACCTGTGGCCCTTTGACACAGATTTCGCCGCGATCGCCGAGTGCAACTTCATTTTCATCATCGTCGATTAAAATAATGTCGGTGCTAGAAGCAGGAATACCAATTTTACCGGTAAATTCAGAGATGGTCATCGGGTTAAAGGCCACTACTGGTGAGGTTTCCGACAAACCGTACCCTTCAACGATGGGCAAGCCAGTGATTTTATGCCACTCTTTTGCCACGCTTGGCAAGACCGACATGCCACCGCCAATCGAGGCTTTTAGATTAGAGAAATCTAAATCGGCAAAACCTTCTTTATGGACCAAACCGTTAAACAAAGTATTTACCGCCGGGATAAATGCCGGTTTATATTTCGCCATCTCTTTAATCAAGCCATCCAAATCACGCGGATTTGGAATCAGCAAGCCAGCATAACCTTGATACATGCCGTACATACCGCAAACCATAAACGAGAACACATGGTATAGCGGCAGCGCGGTCAAAATCACGTCATCGGCATCGACATCGTCGTCGAAGGCGCTATTCATTAAGACACTGATTTGGAGCATGTTGGCGACTAAGTTGCCGTGTGACAGCATCGCGCCTTTGGCAACACCGGTGGTACCGCCGGTATATTGTAATAAAGCGACATCGCTTAAGTTTAAATCAGGACGCTTATATTTACTCGCTGAAACGGCATTTAACGCGTGTTTGAAGCTCGTGCTACCGGGCAAGCGGTAAGCCGGAATCATTTTTTTCACGTGGCGCGCAACAAGATTGACGACGGTGCCTTTGACCAAACCAAGCATATCGCCCAATTTACAGACGATAACGTGCTGCACTTGACCTTTGTCTTCGGCTTCTTGGTAAGTTTTGGCAAAATTCTCAACGATAAATAACGCTTTGGCACCGCTATCGTTTAGCTGATGTGACAACTCGCGACTGGTATATAGCGGGTTGACGTTGACCAAAATCATGCCAGCGCGGATGATACCGAGCATCACAATAGGATACTGCAAGATGTTGGGCATCATAACGGCAACTTTGTCACCTTTGACCAATCCTAATGACTGCAAATAACTGGCGATTTGGCGGCTGTATAAATCTAACTGCTTAAAGGTGATTGACGAACCCATGCAAATATAAGCAGTTTTTTGCCCATAACGGCTAAAATTACGTTCGAACACTTCCAGTAAAGACGTATTGTCTTCTGGCATATCGATGGTTGCATTGATGCCATAACGCTCATACGCGCCTAACCACGGACTGTCGCTGTCTATCGTCGGCATGGTAGGAAAGGTATTTTCAACCATTGATTGACTATCTGCCGCAGCGTTATGGTTTTTGGCTTCTTTATTGGTACTGTCCGTCATAATCTTCCCTAAATATTACTGTTAGTAAGTTGCTATAAAAATTTATTAAATAGAATCACCGTGGTTTACAATCACTGAGTTATAAAAGCAAAAACTTGTGAATAAGAAGTCTTATGACATAAGAAACTGCTTATTCAAGAGAATTTGTCATTCGCTAACTTTTAAGTTAAAAATCTCGAGACATATAGAGCCTGTCTAAGGGTATTTATGACGATAATATTCTACATTTATCGTCAAATACACCTGTTAAATAGAGTATCTATGGGCAAGAACTATAGCAGTTTTGCGCCCAGTTCTCTATGAATACTAGCAACCCCTTATAGAAAAACAAAAAAGATGATAAGGTCATTTGCATAAGACCTTATCATCTTTCACCATTCGCCTATCAAATATCAAGATATTTTTATCAATGCTCAGTATTGATAAAGCGCTATAAAAAGCCCGCTAAATTTGGTATTAGGTTATTTATGATATGAAACGGTTTAAGCGTGTTTCTTTTCTTCTAGGGCGCGTAAGTCTTTATGTAAAATCTTACCGACGTTAGACTTTGGCAGCTCGTCGATAAATTCAACATAACGAGGACGCTTATAACCGGTGAGGTTTTCTTTGGCATAAGCAAGCACTTCCTCTTCGGTCAGGCTACTATCACTACGCACAACAAAAATCTTCGGCACTTCGCCGCTTTTTTCATCGTCGATACCGATAACGCCGCATTCCAAAATCTTTGGATGACCAGACATCACATCTTCCACTTCGTTTGGATAAACGTTAAAGCCTGAGACCAAAATCATATTCTTTTTGCGGTCGACAATTTTAAAGTAACCCTCTTCATCCATCACGCCGATATCGCCGGTACGGAAATAGCCATCCGCCGTCATGACCTCAGCCGTCGCGTCTTCGCGTTTCCAGTAGCCCTTCATAACCTGCGGACCACGAACACAGATTTCGCCGCGCTCACCAATTGGCAACTCATTACCTTCTTCGTCCAAAATGGCCATGTCAGTCGCTGGCATCGGTAGACCGATATTTCCTGAGAACTCGCCGGTACCTTGCGGGTTTGCCGACGCGACAGGAGATGTCTCTGATAAGCCATAACCTTGGACGATAATATTGCCGGTTATTTTTTCCCACTTAGTCGCGGTGTCTTTTAATACTGCCATACCGCCGCCCATCGACATCTCAAGCTTGCTATGATCCAATGCTTGAAAGGCTTCGCTGTTGGCAAGCGCGTTAAATAACGTGTTGACCGCTGGGAAAAACGCCGGCGGATAGTCTTTATAAGCTTTGATTAAGCTTGCACCATCACGTGGATTTGGTACCAATAAACCGATACAACCACTGTATAAACCGTACATACCGCAAACGGTAAATGAGAAAATATGATACAGCGGCAAGGCGGTCATAATAACCGGCTGCTCGTTACGCTCTTGGAACTTATCAAACGCATCGCCAAGATAAGTGTCACATTGAATAAGGTTGGCGACCAAGTTGCCATGCGTCAGCATCGCGCCTTTGGCAACACCTGTGGTGCCACCGGTATATTGTAGTACCGCTACATCATCAAGACCAATATTGGTTGGGCGTTTATAATTTTTGACAGACAATTTATTGAGTGCTTTTTTAAAGTTTACGCTACCGTTAACCTTATAATCAGGCACCAGTTTTTTGACATGGCGCACGACTGCATTCACGATAAAGCCTTTTAACGGGCTCATCAAATCGCCCATCGAGGTAATGACGACGTGATCAACCAAGTCTTTACCGATGTCTTGATAGGTTTTGGCAAAGTTTTCTAGGATGAATAGCACTTTGGTATCAGAGTCTGTTAACTGATGCTCAAGCTCTTTGGTGGTATAAAGTGGATTAACATTGACCAAGGTCATACCAGCGCGTAACACCCCTAATACAGCAACCGGTAGCTGCAAAATATTGGGCATCATAACCGCAACTTTATCGCCTTTTTGTAAACCAAGCGACTGTAGATACGCGGCAATTTGTTTGCTATAACGGTCTAAATCTTCATAAGAAAGTGTCACATCCATGCACACAAAAGCGGTACGACCTGCATGGGTAACGAAATTCTGTTCGAGGATATCGATCAAAGAAGTGTTGGCGGGCGGCATATCAATATCGTATTGGATGCCAAGTTTTTCGTAAGTTTTTACCCACGGTTTGTCATCGCGACGAATTACGTTACCTTGATTTTCCATAATCTTACTGCTCCTAATAATAGTGTGCTGGTATCAATCCATCCCTAATCGAAAAGGTCAAACATATCTAACATCGCCGTACAACCAACCATTGATATAACGTAAGTAATGGCGGCGGCTGACGATATAAAATATGGCGAAGGATCAACAAAATAGCGGTAAATAGCCCTTTGTTGATTAACATACACACTTTATACAAACTACTCAATACAAAAGATTGAAACTTGAGTTCTTAAACTTACTTGACGATATCTATCTTTATTAATATCAGTGACTTAAATACTAAAATTGGTTATAATTACGACTATTTATATAATAAACTTTTATTTGTTATTAAAAAATTTATCAGTTTTTTCACTATTTTCCACCATTTCTAAAATTATGAAACCGTCAAATTTCTATTTTGCTCAATACTTCATTCTCAATATTTGATATTAAAGCTGTTCTATCAAGCGCGTCACGACCTGTCGTCTATTCTGACTTATCCCTTTTTAATTTTGCCAATATCCTTTACGATAGCACTATCTTATTTTTCCCTATTTTATCGATACAGTCAGTCCTAAATCAACTTAGTACAAGTATTATAACGCGCTACTGGTATTCATTTTCCTTGCTTGCTGTGCCTACGCAGACAGAGGCTGCGCAAAATTAATACCAGTAGCTCTGTGCTTATTTTATAGTGGACTGCCTATATAGACTGATTAAAAACCTCTTTTAAGAATCAAAAGCGAACCCTATTTTATGTCCGATGTTATTGATACCATTGACCCTATTATTCCTAATGAACCGATGGATACCCGCTCCGTGGCGGAGTTCACCGAACAAGCCTATCTCAACTACGCCATGTACGTCATCATGGATCGGGCATTGCCCAATATTGCTGACGGTCTAAAACCTGTGCAGCGCCGTATTGTTTATGCAATGAGCGAGCTTGGGCTAAAATCGTCTGCCAAAGCCAAAAAATCCGCGCGTACGGTCGGTGACGTACTGGGTAAATATCATCCGCATGGCGATAGCGCCTGTTATGAGGCGATGGTACTGATGGCACAGCCGTTTAGTTATCGCTATCCGCTGATTACAGGTCAAGGTAACTGGGGTAGTCCCGATGATCCCAAATCGTTTGCTGCCATGCGTTATACCGAAGCCAAGATGTCGGCTTATGCCAATACCTTGCTTGCCGAGCTTGGTCAAGGCACGGTCGATTGGCAAGATAACTTTGATGGCACCATGCAAGAGCCGGTCACCCTGCCCGCGCGCCTACCCAATATTTTATTGAATGGTACGACTGGTATTGCCGTCGGTATGGCGACCGATATTCCGCCCCATAACCTTAATGAAGTGGTACGGGCGGCAATTCGCTTGCTAAAAAACCCTGATTTATCCGTGAAGCAATTGACCCAATCGATACCCGCACCGGATTTGCCAACCCCTGCTGAAATCATTACCAGTAAAAAAGACTTGCAGGCGATGTATGAAAGCGGTCGTGGCAGTTATAAAATGCGCGCCACTTTCCATATCGACCCAAAAGAAAAAAACCTCATTATCATCGACGCGCTTCCTTATCAAGTGTCAGGCAATAAGGTTCAAGAGCAAATCGCTAAACTCATGATGGATAAAAAGTTGCCATGGGTAACGGATATCCATGACGAATCAGACCACGAAAACGCTTGCCGTATCGTACTTGAACTACGTTCATCGCGCGTCGATGTCGAGCGTGTCATGAGTCACTTATTTGCCAGTACTGACCTTGAGAGTAATTACCGCGTCAACATGAATATGATTGGCTTAAATGGTAAGCCGCAGGTCAAAAACCTCAAAGAAATCCTCGAAGAATGGCTCGTCTGTCGCCGCTCAGTAGTCACGCGCCGTCTGCAATATCGCCTCGACAAAATTGATAAACGCTTGCATATCCTTGCAGGTTTGCTGATTGCTTATCTGAATATCGATGAAGTCATTCGTATTATTCGTGAAGAAGACGATCCAAAATTATCATTGATGCAAGGCTATGATCTGACTGAAATCCAAGCCAATGCTATCTTGGATATTCGACTGCGCCAGCTGGCAAGACTAGAAGAGATTGAGCTGCGCCGCGAGCAAGATGAACTGGCTGCCGAACGTGCCATCATTCAAGAATACTTGAACAATCCAGACAGCCTGACCAATCTGATGATTGACGAGCTTAGCGCCGACATGAAGGAACACGGCAACGAGCGCGTATCGCAATTGGCAGAACGTGAAGAAGCGCAAGCGTTAAAAGAGTCTGACCTCGTACCAAGCGAGCCTGTCACTGCCATCCTATCGAAAGCGGGCTGGATTCGCGCTGCCAAAGGTCACGACGTCGATGCTGCTGGCATGACTTACCGCTCAGGTGATAGCTATCAAGCGCATGTACGTGCTAAATCCAATGAAAGAATTTACGTACTCGACAGCACTGGACGCAGCTACAGTATCGACGCCCATAGCCTCGCCTCTGCTCGTGGTCAAGGCGATCCGCTGACCAGCGTACTCAAACCGCCAGCAGGCGCCAGCTTTGAGCAGTTATTAACGGGCGATAATAACCAACGTATCATCCTCGCAAGTTCAGCAGGTTACGGTTTTATCAACACCGTTGGCAATCTCGATAGCAATCAAAAAGCGGGTAAAAACATCATCAACCTAGCAACTGATAGTCGCTTGCTACCTGTTGCGCGGATCGATGCGCCAGCGGAGTTGACAGCTAATGCCAATAATGACAATGCAGAAGGCGACACTAACAACGTAAGCGCGGCACCTGATCACCTTGCCGTCGTGACCAATGCAGGCTATCTATTGATATTTGCCCTTGAAGATTTGCCCGAACAAGCTCGCGGCAAGGGCAACAAAATGATTGCTTTAAAAGAGGGTGAAGAGGTACTTGCTATCACGCCACTTAGTCAGCAAGACAGCCTTATCATTACCGCTGGTAAACGCCATGTGACGCTAAAGCCTAATGATTTGGCCAATTATAGGGGCAGTCGTGGTAATCGCGGTGGACAGTTGCCAAGAGGCTTTCAGAATGTGACGAGTGTTGAGGTTAGTTAGTTTTGGCAACGTTTAATTATTAATTATTTTGAGTAGGGTGCGTTCCACGCACCGATAAGATTGATAACATATGCAAATGGTGCGCTGGGCGCACCCTACATTTAAAATTATTCAGCAAGTTTCAACGACTCTGAACACTTGCTTTGAATACCTATACAGTCGTTCTTTAAATATAAAGGATACTCATGTTTATTGTAGATAAGGCGGCGCCAGCCAATATAGACCCTGCGTTACCGGTGCCGAAAGTGATATTTTTTGACATTGACGATACGCTTAGCCGTAACGGTATTATCGCTACGCACAACCAAGCGACCCTTGAGGCGCTGGCCAAAACTGATATTAAATTGGTGATTTCGACCGGACGCTCTAAAGCGATCTTGCCAGCGGATATTTTAGCTTTGCTCGAAGCGGATGTCTTAGATGCGATTATTTGTATGAATGGACAATATAGTTTTGATAATAAAGGCTTGATTAGCCATTATCCGTTGTCTGCTGAGCAAGCAGACAAAATCGTGCAGTTATGCCAAACCAGTCAGCTGATTCATAAGTTTGACTCGGCGACGCACATTGCGTGGTCAGACGAAAACGAGCGTTTGCGTGATTTTAATGCCAAAACGCCCAACTCTATCGTGGATCCACTCTATTATCAATCAAACCCCGTTTATCAATGCTCAGTGTTTTTTAACAATCAATTCGATAAAATGCAAGATATCGACTTTGCACAGGATGATTTAAAACTGGTACATTGGCATCATCTTGGCGCAGACATCCTGCCCGCCAATGCTTCTAAAGCGCGCGGTATCAAAGACGTCTGTCGCTATTATGGCGTAGATGCAAGCGAATGCATGGCGTTTGGCGATGGCATGAATGACTTAGAGATGTTTGATTTGGTCGGCTATGCAGTAGCGATGGGCGATGCTCAGCCTGCGTTGATTGAGCGCGCGGATTTTGTCACGGGTACGATTGAAGAGCGCGGCATCCAGTCGGTACTCGAGCAATTTCATATAGCGTCTTGATAAATAGTTTATAAAAACCGCTATTTATCTAAGGCGTGTCCTCATTTTTAAAAGAAGAGCACGTCCTAGCAGAATTTAACGACGCTATTTAACGACGCTTAGCCATTAAACCATAAAGCCAGCTACCGACCTTATAAAATCCAACGATGATTAAGATAAGCACCAACGCTGCGAGCACATAAGCCAGCCAATTTGGCACGTGGCTTAACCAGCCAATGGTAAATGCCAAACCCAGATAGGTTTCAACTGGCCAATTCACGATTGGGGTTGGCGAGCCCGAATTAAATACCATCATAAAACCTATGATGCCAATCAAAGCCATCACTATCCCAGCGCGTACACGATTATTCATTGTCTTCCTCTTTTAATTCACTCAAATTGGGTAAAATTGTCTTATTTTTATTGTTTAAAGTCTCATGCGGTCACTATAGTGGCATAAAACGCGCCTATCATGTCGCCTTTTTGATTACGATGCTATGGTAAATATGTTTATTCTATAAAATGCTATGTACGATTGCCCTTTAAATTATGCGCAATCATAGTCATAATGGTTTGCATAGCGGTAAATATTTTTCATCTTGCCTGTTTTACGGGTTTTCTTGCTTGGCAACATTCTTATTTTAGGAGAGATATTTTGACTCATTTATCATCGTCGCGCCCTACCGCTCGTAGCGCTCGCATGCTTCCAAAAGCCTTATTAGCCGTGGCAGTTGGGCTCGTACTTGTGAGCTGTAGTAAATCAGATAATGCCGCTACCGATGGCGCTGCGCCCAGTGCAGAAACGTTAAACCTGTATAACTGGTCGGAATATATGCCGCAAGAAATCCTCGATGGTTTTACCAAAGAGACCGGCATTCGGGTCAATTACACCACTTTTGACTCGAACGAAGCGATGTACGCTAAGCTTAAATTGCTTGATGATTCCAGCCAATACGATTTAGCGATTCCATCGACGTATTATGTGGAAAAAATGGCCAAAGAAGGACTGCTACAAGAGCTTGATAAATCCAAATTAAGCAACTTTAAAAATCTTGATACCTCCTTTACCAATACTAAGGTTGACCCAGAAAATAAATACTCGATTCCTTATATGTGGGGTAGCACCGGCCTTGCCATCAATGGCGAAGCGGTCGATCCTGCCACTGTAAATAGCTGGAATGACTTATGGCGTCCTGAGTATAAAGGTCAAGTAATGCTGATGAATGATATGCGCGAAGTGTTTGCTATGGCGCTATCAACGCTTGGTTATTCTGGTAACAGTAAAAACCCTGAAGAAATCAAAGCCGCTTACGAGAAGCTCACGACCTTGATGCCAAATGTGAAAACCTTTAACTCAGACGCCTCGCGTATGCCGTATATGGAAGGCGAAACCACGGTTGGTATGAGCTGGAATGGTGAAGCTATCATCGCCAATAACGAAGGCTTAACCAGCTTGGTATATAAATACCCAACTGAAGGGGCTATTCTTTGGATGGACAACTTTGTCATTCCAAAAAACGCCAAACACGTTGATGCGGCGCACAAGTTTATTGACTACTTGTTGCGTCCGGAAAATTCTAAAATCGTCAGCGAAGAGATTGGCTATGCCTCGCCAAATATGGCCGCACGCGAGCTGATGCCAGAAGAGGTACGCAACAATCCAACCATTTATCCAAGCAAAGAGGTGCTAGCAAAAGCGGAGTTCCAAGAAGATGTCGGTGATGAAGCCTTGCAAGTGTATCAGCAGTATTGGGATAAACTAAAAACGGGGCGTTAATTGTCATTTTAAACACCTATTATCCAAAAAAACGCTGACTTGTTAGAGCCAGCGTTTTTTATTTGTCTTTTATGTATTCTTTTATTCAGCTTTTATTTATAAGTGCAAATCGGTTTCGCTGCCTTTATGCTCGATACGGCGCTGCTCGCGGCGCTGATAGCGCAAACCGGACGCCGCATACCACTGCGGTTTGGTGGTTTGCAATAATTCACTAAGGCGCTGTAACTGTACTTGCAGCGTTTGGGTGAGCCAAAAATAGCCTTGCCACTCAAAGCCTAATTTCTCCACACTTGGATATTCTGATACCGCAATGTGGGTAATCGGGCGAAACACTTCATCATTTGGACTACGTAATACCGCCGCCATATGCTGCATCGCTTGGGTTAATTCGTGCTGATAATGAATCAGTAAAATATGGTTTTCATCGTCAATCTCGATATTTGCCAAACGCGGCGCTGCACTCAATAACAAATCAATGGTACCAATAATATTACGATGGGTACGCTGAATGGTCTCTAGCGTTTCTTTATCAATGCCAGATTCGCTCGCTGTGGCGGCGATATGCGGGCGCACGGCAAGCAGGCGCTTATTGATTTTCTGCAGCGCTTTGACCAAGGCTTTATTGACTGGGGTATCTGGTACAGCCGGATTTTTTGGGTAAATGATACTGGCTGAACTGGTCGCCTTACTATATTTAAAAGGTTTTGGTACCAAAATCTCGGCATCAATATGATTGCCCACCCCAGCGTATAAATTACCGCAGGTTTCAAGGTTACTGGCCAATAAAAACCGCCACATCAGCGTTGATTTCAGCGGTAAAATCAAGGTCGCAGCGACCGCAACCCCTGCGCCAAGTAAAATATTAATGGCGCGATACAGACCGTCTTGGGTGATATTGCTATGGTTGGGGCTTGAGACAATCATCAGCATGGTAATGCCCGTTAGCAGCCCGATATAACCCAACTGCTTGACCGCGACATAACCGATAATGCCACTAATAATGCCAATTAGCCCGTAATATAACCATAGCCAGCCGCCGGTATCTTGAATCAGCCATAAAAAGCTCAGCCCGACCACCACGCCGAGCAAAGTGCCGAGTATGCGCTCTTTGGCCTTGGTATAAATCGCCCCCTGATATTGCAACAAACCCAAAATCACAAACACGGTAATGGTCGTCCATTCGCCATGCGGTAAGTGGGTAAACTTATTTAACAACAGGGCAATAAGCACAGCCACGCCTAAACGTATGGCATGCAACACATCGGCATGCTGATAGCGAGCATAAGGCTCTACAAACGGCGCGGTAAGTCGTTGCCAAAAAGTCGGTTTCACGCAGGGTGTCTCTTATAATGAATAAAAAGTGGCTTAAATGATAACTGCTAGCTTAACCATTCATAAAGCAATTATCAAAAAATAACGCCTTTTATCTCGTAAAGATAAAAGGCGTTAAAGATCACAACATGCTAGCGAAAAACAGAAGAGCATGCTAAGCGTGCGTTTGGCTATTCATTAAGCCAAATCAATAACAACTAAATGCTAGACCTCTAAGAAATCCAAAATACCTTCTGCCGCTTCACGACCTTCCCAAATCGCTGTCACCACCAAATCAGAGCCGCGCACCATATCGCCGCCGGCAAAGATTTTTGGGTTACTGGTCTGGAATTTAAAGGTTTGTTTTTCGGCGGCTACGACTCGGCCCGAGCCGTCCATTGTGACTTGCTGACTGGCAAACCAATCGGCAGGGCTAGGACGGAAACCAAAGGCCAGAATAACCGCATCACATGGAATGATTTCTTCTGAATTGGGAATGGGCTCAGGGTGACGGCGACCACGACTATCAGGTGCGCCCAAATGCGTAGTAATCACTTTGACCGCATTTACCTTACCGTTTAAGCCAATGATCTCTGTCGGTTGACGATTGAATAAAAACTCAACGCCCTCTTCACGTGCATTGACCACCTCACGGCGAGAGCCGGGCATGTTTTCTTCGTCACGGCGATAAGCACAAACCACTTGCTGCGCGCCTTGACGCACACTGCTACGGTTACAGTCCATCGCCGTGTCACCGCCGCCAAGCACCACCACTTTTTTACCTTTTAAATCGATATAGTCTGCTGGATTTTTTTCCCAATCATTGCAACGATTGACGTTAGCTATCAGATAATCTAGCGCATCATAGACGCCGTCCAGCTCTTCGCCCGCAAAGCCACCGCGCATATAGGTATAAGTGCCCATGCCCATAAATACCGCGTCGTACTCGCTTAGTAGCTCATCAATACTGACGTCGCTGCCGACTTCGGTCTCTAAACGAAACTCCATACCCATGCCTTCAAAAATGACACGGCGGTTGCGCATGACATCTTTTTCCATTTTAAACTCTGGAATACCAAAGGTTAATAAACCGCCAATCTCAGGGCGCTTATCAAAAATAACAGGTTTGACGCCATTTCTGACTAAAATGTCGGCGCAGCCCAAACCTGCTGGGCCTGCGCCAATAATAGCGACTTTTTTATCCGTCCAAACCACCTCGGACATATCAGGACGCCAACCAAGCGCGAAAGCAGTGTCATTGATGTACTTTTCTACATTGCCAATGGTGACGGCGCCAAAGCCGTCATTTAATGTGCAAGCGCCTTCACACAAGCGGTCTTGCGGGCAGACACGGCCACAAACTTCAGGCAAAGTATTGGTTTGATGACACAATTCTGCCGCCTGAAATATTTGTCCCTCGCTTGCTAATTTAAGCCAGTTGGGAATGTAATTATGTACCGGACATTTCCACTCGCAGTACGGGTTGCCGCACTCAAGGCAGCGGTGCGCTTGCTGCGTCACTGCCTCACTTTCAAACGGCTGATAAATTTCTACAAACTCGGTTGAGCGCGTAACGATGTCTTTTTTGGTCGGCTCAAGGCGCGGTACATCTAAAAACTGAAAACTATTTTCTAAGCGTTTTGCCATGGTATTGTCTCTTTTATAGTGGTTGACGACAGCCAATATCTGCAGCCTCATTGAGGCAAATTTACCGATATAAGTTGTCATTACCTGCTGAAAACCTATGAATGAAACTGCTTGTAAGCCTCTTACTGACTCATTTATTGTGGATCAGCTGTCGTGGTTTTAAGCAGGGTCGCAACGTTTGCCGCTTTGGGTTTTACCAAATAGAACTTACGCGCGTAATGCTCAAAGTCCGCTAAGATGGTCTGCCCCCACGTACTGCCGGTCTTATCGACATGGGTTTCAATCACTTGTTGCAAATAAATACGATGACCTTCCATTTGCTCGCTTGAGATACGGTTTAGGTCAATCAGCTCATGATTACAGCGATCAAAAAAGTCGCCATCCATATCGAGGACATAAGCAAAGCCGCCGGTCATGCCTGCGCCGAAATTTAGCCCCGTACGCCCAAGAACGGTAATAATGCCGCCGGTCATATACTCGCAGCAATGATCGCCCGTGCCTTCAATAACTGCATGGGCGCCCGAATTACGTACCGCAAAGCGCTCGCCTGCGGTGCCCGCCGCATACAACTTGCCCCCCGTTGCCCCGTAAAGACAGGTATTGCCAACAATGGCGGTCTCATGCGTGGTAAAGCTTGAGTCTTTTGACGGATAAATGACAATCTCACCGCCTGCCATGCCTTTACCGACATAGTCATTGGCATCGCCTTCTAGCTCAATATGCAAACCGCCTGCATTCCAGACCCCTAAACTTTGACCTGCGGTGCCGTTTAGATGCAGCTTAATGGGTCTATCACTCATGCCAAGGTTGCCCCAGACCTGCGCAATCTCACCCGAAATACGCGCGCCGATAGAGCGATCACAGTTGCCGACGGCGTAGCTGAAATCGCCGCCGTTCCCTTGACGGATACTCAGCAGCATATCGTTAATCATTTGCTCAGCAAGTAAGCCTTTATCAAATGGCTCATTACGCGCCACCTGACAAGTTTGCGCTTTGCCGCTACTGGCTGGATGACTAAATAATAACGGCGTTAAATCCAAATGCCGCTGCTTATCGGTATTACCTTCTAACACATCAAGCAAATCGGTACGCCCGACCAGCTCCTCCATACTGCGCACACCTAATGCGGCAAGCCATTCGCGCGTTTCGGTTGCGACAAATTTAAAGAAGTTAATCAGCATCTCCGCTTCGCCAATGAAATGCTCATCACGTAGCTGGGCTTTTTGAGTGGCAACGCCGGTTGGACAGTTATTAAGATGGCAAATGCGCAAGTATTTACAGCCAACGGCAATCATCGGCGTGGTGCCAAAACCAAAGCTTTCTGCCCCAAGAATTGCGGCTTTGACCACATCAAGCCCAGTTTTTAGACCGCCATCGGTTTGAATACGAACTTTATCACGCAAGCCGTTGACCCGAAGCGATTGATGGGTTTCAGCAAGCCCTAGCTCCCACGGCGAGCCAGCATGGTGAATCGACGACAGCGGCGACGCTGCCGTGCCGCCATCATAACCTGAGATGGTGATTAGGTCGGCGTAGGCTTTTGCCACGCCCGTTGCAATGGTGCCAACACCTGGACGTGAGACCAGCTTCACCGACACGAAAGCATCAGGATTGACTTGTTTTAAATCAAAAATTAGCTGCGCCAAATCTTCGATAGAATAGATATCATGATGCGGCGGCGGCGATATGAGCGTCACCCCCGGTACCGAATAACGCAGGCGAGCGATGAGCGCATTAACCTTACCGCCCGGTAGCTGGCCGCCCTCACCCGGTTTTGCCCCTTGAGCAACTTTAATTTGCAGCACTTCTGCCGAACGCAGATACGCAGGTGTGACGCCAAAGCGACCTGAGGCAATTTGCTTAATTTTTGAGTTACGCAAGGTACCATAACGCACCGGATCTTCGCCGCCCTCTCCTGAGTTTGAACGCCCGCCGATGGTATTCATCGCTATGGCAATCGCTTCATGGGCTTCGGGTGACAATGCCCCTAACGACATCCCCGCTGAGTCAAAGCGCGATAAAATTGCTGAGATGTCCTCGACGTCATTTACGTCGATTGAATTATCGGTTTTTAATTGCAATAAATCACGCAAGGTTGCTACGGGACGGCTATTGACCAAATCAGCATAATTGCGATAATTGTCATAATCGCCGGTACGTACGGCGGTATGTAGGCTGTTAATTACGTCAGGATTAAAGGCATGGTATTCTTTATTAAAGACAAATTTTAGTAAACCACCTTGGTCAAGTGGCGCACGGCGTCTAAAAGCATTGGCCGCTAATTGTGCTTGATCGGCAGCTAAATCGGCAAAGGTTGCGCCTTTAATACGACTTTGCACGCCTTTAAAGCACAGGTTTACCACTTCTTCAGAAAGTCCGACTGCTTCAAATAATTGCGCGCCGCGATACGATACAATGGTTGAGATGCCCATTTTTGATAAGATTTTTAGCAGCCCTTTATCCAAGCCTTTACGGAAATTGACCCGCGCTTGAATCGGATCGCCAAGCAGCTCACCCGTTGCTACCAAGTCATCGATAACATCGTAAGCCAAATACGGATAGACACAAGTCGCGCCAAAGCCGATTAATACCGCCACTTGATGTGAATCGCGTGCCAAACCAGTCTCGACGATTAAATTGGCATCGGTACGAATACCTTGGGCAATTAAATAATGATGCACCGCACCAGTGACCATAATGGCGTTGGCCGGTAGTTTGTCGGCTGCGATATTTTTGTCAGACAAGACAATCAACGTATGGCCCGCACGGATGCTATTTGCTACTTGCTCACAGATGGCTTTAATAGCGGCTGCTAGCTCAAGACTAGCATCATAGTTTAAATCGATACGCGCCATTTGAAACGCTGGGTCTGCCAAGGTTTCGAGCTGCTGCATTTTACTGGCTGATAAAACCGGTGACGCTAAGATAATACGATGCGCGTCGCGTGCTGACGGCGCAAACACATTGGTCTCAGCACCAAGACACGTCTGTAGCGACATCACGATGGACTCGCGCAACGGGTCTATCGGTGGATTGGTCACCTGCGCAAACTGCTGACGGAAAAAGTCGCCGACATGACGAATTTGCTGCGATAGCACCGCCATCGGCGTATCATCGCCCATCGAGCCGACTGGCTCTTGCGCATTTTCGGCATTAGGACGGATAATTTCGGTGCGCTCTTCATTAGTGATATGATACATTTTTTGCAAAGCTTTTAGCGGCTCACCGCGGCAAGCTTGGGCGGCTAATTCTTCTTCTAAGCGCTCATCATCGCGGATGCGGGTTGCTTCTTCGCGTAGCCATTTACGATATGGATGCGCTTTTTTGAGTAACGTCGCAATGGCTTTAGTATCCATGATTTGACCGGTCATGGTATCGATAACCAGCATTTGTCCCGGGCCAACGCGCCCTTTAGCAAGCACATTTTTTGGCGCATAATCCCAAACGCCAACTTCTGACGCCACCGTGATATAGCCGTTTTTAGTCATTACCCAACGCGACGGACGCAGACCATTACGGTCAAGCATACAGACCGCATAGCGGCCATCTTGAATCACTAAACCTGCTGGGCCATCCCACGCTTCCATATGCTGCGAGTAGAACTCATAAAACGCGCGCAAGTCCATATCCATGCTATCGACATTTTGCCAAGCGGGTGGTACTAGAATCGACATCGAGTGGAATAAACTCATACCGCCCGACATCAGCACTTCAAGCATATTATCCAAGCTTGATGAATCCGAGCCGGTGCTATTCACCAGTGGCGTCAATTCACTTAAATTGGGCAATTTATCAGACTTTAATTTTGGCGTGCGGGCTTCAGACCAGCTACGGTTGCCGGTGATGGTGTTAAGCTCACCATTGTGCGCCAAGTAGCGAAACGGCTGCGCCAGTGGCCAGCGCGGTAGAGTATTGGTCGAAAAACGCTGATGAAAGACCACAATATGCGAGGCCAAACGCGTATCTTGCAAGTCTAAAAAGAACGCTGGCAGGTCTGATGGCATGACCAAACCTTTATAAATAATCGTCTGGCAGTTTAATGAACAAACATAAAACAGCTCGTCATCAAGCAGACGCTGCTCGGCTTTTTTACGAGCGACAAATAATTTGCGGTTAAAGTCATCGGCCGCTATCTCGTCTTGCGCATTAACAAATACTTGCTGAAAACCAGGTAATGTCTGCCGCCCAATCTCACCAACGATACTTAAATCAAGCGGCACATCGCGCCAGCCCGCCACTGTCAAACCTTGGGCGGCAATCTCTTCATTAAGCACCTGCTGACTATACTGCGCTTTTGTCTCATCTAAATTGACAAACACCATGCCCACAGCAAAATCAGCAGTCAGGGTAAAGCCTTGCTCAGCGGCGATATGTTTAAAAAATGTCGTCGGCGTCGCCAGCAATAAACCGCAGCCATCGCCAGTCTTACCATCGGCAGCTACGCCGCCGCGATGGGTCATACAGCTTAGACTATGAATGGCTGTTTTTACCAAATCGTGACTGGCTTGGCCCTCGATATGAGCTATCAAACCAAAGCCGCAGTTATCAGAGAAGTCATCTGGGGTCGCCAAATGCGTAGAGGAGGAAATCATTGACATAGCTTGTCCTTTTGAGTGAGCGGACGGCCTATACTTTCAATATGAAGTAGCAACCAAACTCCGCGGGCAGAACGGGCTAAATATATTCACATAATCGGATTAATAAAGCGCAAGCGGAGAAAATAGTGCAAGCGTTTTGAGAGTGATAAAAATACTTATCACGACTCTCTTTATTTTATAACCATCACAGCAATTGATTTAACGTTACCGCTAAGACATCTATACCTAAATTCTTATCGGACTCTACTTACTTTTATGTCTGTTTTAGCGGTTAAAAACTCAATATGAGCGGCGTAAACGTTAATAAAAACGGTGACGCCTTAACCCCTCCAATGGACAATAAGCAAAGCAGCTGATAAGAAAGTTATGGATAAATTGGCGATGAATAGGTTAAACCGCCGTCAAATATGAATATCAGACGCTCTACATTCAAGCGCCTTAACAATCCCAATCGGGATAAAATGAGGAGTTGCGCCACTTGCGATAAGCTTAAATAGGTAGCAAGTAGCAGCGCTTGAAACGACCATATCGAGGTATGAAATAACAGTTTACGATAACTATACAGAACGCCGCCCTCAGTTATCTTAGTTATCTTAGTTAATGATAACTAAAAAATCTAGTCTTTTCTGTCCATTCATACTCTCGTTTTTGTAAAAAAATATATTATTAATAGCATATGGGTGACTAACTATTGAGAATGATTTCTCATTCAAAGCCGCTTTTATAAGCATTACCAAGCTTTTTAATAGTGAATAAATCGTGCACAAAAAGGCCCCTGCCATAAAATATGACAGGAGCGTTTATAAAACGGCATGCTCAGTAAGATTAGTTACTTTTTTCTTCTATCAGCTCTTTGATACTATCATTACTGCCTTTTGAGGCGTTAGCATTAGCGTTGGAGTTTTTACCAGCTGCGTTGGCATTAGGGTTTTTGCTAGCAGCGTTGGTATTTTTATTGGCGGCGTTACTATTTGCATTGGCGCTCAGTGGTTTAGGCGCGTCAACCACTGGCGGCTTTTTCGGTGCATTATTATTGCTTGAACCATTATTTGTTGCATTGCCAGTGGTTGCTTCAGAATTACGGTTAGTATCTGTAGAGGATTGCGTGGTCATTAGTTGCCCTTCGATCTCGACCGTCCGCTCTTCATTGACTGACAGAGTCTCAGAAGTATCAGCTGACTGGCGGATACTTTCAGCCGTGCTGCTGCTACCACTCTGACCACCGCGGTTGGCATTATTACTTGCTGCTTGTTCAGTAGCACTATCGTTAGTAACTGTTTTGTGACGCACTGGCACCTCGCGTTTGGTTGGGCGCAAGTTTACATTGCGCGTGCGCTTAGTGCTCAAGTCCTTAACCGGATCTGGACGTTCATAATTATCGATGATACTGACGTAACGATTGATCTCTTCAGGTAAGACGCGTACATTTGCCGGCAGTTTAAAATCTATCAACTTCGCCGCACCGACCGCCTCTTGTGGACTGCTCATCAGTCCGTAGGTCAGCATATAACGTACCTGCTCGTTTTCATCAAGGTAGCGGAAATAAGCGAACTTATCGCGATCTTCTCGGCTTTCTAAATAGCTGACAATGACATCATTTTCAGCGACATTCATCACCTGCACGGTCCACTTGCCTTTGTTAGCGAGCAGATAACGCTTGTCTTTAAACTCATCAGGATAGCTGCGTAAGTCTTTAACCGTGGTATCAAAACTAATCGGCTGCACGTCTGTATCGAGCTCATGCAAAGACTCAATCTTTAGCGGCTGCTCAAGCTCAGCGGTTGAGGTTTGTGGCGCTGAAATTGGCTCATTCTCAATCTTAGCACCCATCGCTGGCGTTTGGCTAAACATCCAAACTAAGGCGGTAAACACGCCCAATAGCAGGGTTGCTATCAGCCAAATCAGTGCTTGACGGCGATATTTCTGCCCAGCTGTGCGAGTCGTCGAGCGTGATGCTGCCATGGAGAGGTCCTTGGAAAAGGGTACTTATAAAAAGGTACTTATAAAAAGGTACTTATAAAAAGGTACTTATAAAAAGGTACTTATAAAAATAGTTTTATATAATAAAGGTCTTAAAAAAGTAATGCTAAAGGTTGTTGAAATATATCGTCGTTAAAAAATGAATAAAATATCTATGTTAAGTAACTAATGATTGTTCATGTGATGATAAATTAAGCACAACTCACTTAACGACTTAATGAGCTTGTACTATTGATGCTGCGACAATACTTCGGTCAAAAGCTTGGCATCAAAATCGTTGGTCAATACCGCCTTACCCAATGATTTTAACAAAATAAGGCGGATTTGTCCGTGTTTGACTTTTTTATCATGACCCATCAAACCTAATGCTGTTTGTACGTCAATAGCGGGCGGCGTAATCGGTAAATTTGCCAAGGTGAGTACGCGTTTAATACGCTCAACGTCCGCAGTTGTTAACCAGCCAATTTTTTGCGACAGCTCAGCCGCTTGCACCATGCCAGCGGCGACCGCCTCACCATGTAACCAATTGCCGTAGCCTTGATGGGTTTCTATCACATGGCCAAAAGTATGACCAAAGTTTAACAAAGCGCGTACGCCAGACTCTCTTTCGTCTTGTGCGACGATATCGGCTTTATACTGACAGCAGCGCTTTACCGCCTCGCCAAGTACGGCTAAATCTAACGCCATCATCGCTGGTAGATTGTGCTCAAGCCAAGTCAAAAACTCTGCATCCATAATCAGTGCGTACTTAATGACTTCCGCCAAGCCTGCTGATAGCTCGCGTGCTGGCAAGGTTTTTAGCGTACTCATATCGGCAAGTACCATTTGCGGCTGCCAAAATGCGCCAATCATGTTTTTACCTTGAGGATGATTGATACCGGTCTTACCGCCAACGCTTGAATCCACTTGCGATAACAAGGTGGTTGGTATTTGAATAAAATTGACCCCGCGCATAAAGCTTGCGGCGGCAAAGCCTGTCATGTCGCCGACTACGCCGCCGCCAAGCGCGATTAAAGTCACATCGCGGTTAAAATGCTCTGCCATCAGCGCATCATAAATCTGATTGATACTGGTCTGATTTTTATATTGCTCACCATCTGGCAGCACACAGACCTTGACCGTAAACTCTGCTTCAAGCTCCTCCTGTAGAGCCTTTAAATATAAAGGCGCAACCGTGTCATTGGTGACGATGAGAACTTGACGACCGGTAATATAAGGCGCAATTTGACTGGCCATGCTACTTTTTTCAGAGCTACTTGCATTACTATCTTCAGTAATGACGATAGGGTAATCATGACTTTGCGTCTGTACTGTTAAGGTGGGATGAAACAGTGGCGTTGCCATGAAAATCTCCTTGAATATGAGGGTTAAATTAAATCGAGCGGCGTTGTTTATTAAACTTTTTCTTATTCATCTTCTTCATGTGCTGAGCTAATAGAAATCGACTCACAAAAGGCTTCTAATTGCTGCAATAACTGATTGACCATATGGCGCGGATAAGTATGACCGGTCGGCATAATGATATGTGCTACTTGCCGATATAAAGGATCGCGGGCGCTGTATAAATCTTGCAATACCTTCCTAGGGTTGGGCTGCTGTAATAGTGGTCGCGACTTATCTTTGGCCGTACGCGCCATTTGTACGTCCACTGGCGCATTAAGATAGACGACGATACCGCGTTCATGAAGAAACGCTCGGTTTTCAGCGGCCATCACTGCACCGCCGCCCGTTGCTAAGACAATTTGCGATTGCTGCGTCAGCTCATCAATGGCGCGTGTCTCGCGCTCGCGAAAGCCCGCTTCGCCTTCTTTGGCAAATATCCAAGCAATATCAGCCCCGGTTTGCGACTCGATATACCAATCGCTATCTACGAACGGTCGTCCCAGCTGCTTAGCAAGTAATCTGCCAATGGTGGTCTTTCCCGCTCCCATCGGCCCCACTAGAAATACCGACGGCAATTCCTCAACCATAATACGCACTCAGCTAAATTAGGTATGATACAACGTCATGGATATTCTGGCTAGTAACGCGTATTGATTATTGTCAGTAAAATCTAGTCAGGCACAAAACTTACCTATAAAAAAAGCAAGCGTTGCTGCTTGCTTTTTTTATTATGAAATGATGAAACCTGTATTAATTTAGGCGACTGGTACCATCATTAATCAATTTTGGCGTGACAAAGATCAATAGCTCTTCTTTGGCATTGTTACGTACATCTTTGCGGAAAGCGCGGCCGATATAAGGTAAGTCGCCTAAGAAAGGTACTTTATCGACCCCATTGCTTTTACGGTTTTTAAATACCCCGCCCAGTACAACGGTTTGCCCATCTTCCACAATCACATTGGTTGAAATAGAATCTTCAGCAATCGCGACCTGATTGTTAATAATAGTCGGTGTGCCATTGGTAATAAGCAGCTGCAAACCAATTTTACCGTCTGGGGTAATATTTGGCGTGGCTTCCAAGCTCAATGCCGCTTCTTTAAAGCTGGTGGTAGTCGCGCCACTGGCCGAGGCTTCTTGATAAGGAATTTGCGTACCAGAAGATACTTTTGCCGTTTGTTTATCAGCGGTCAAAATCTTTGGTGTTGAAATCACTTCACCGCGGTTATCCGCTTGTAGGGCTGATAATTCAAGATCGAGCATCACATCTGACATGCTAAGCAGTCCAAAAGCAATCCTACCCGCTGGGTTGGCAACGCCCAAATCAACGTTTAAGTTATCAGGACGGCTGATGTCATACTTAGGATAAGAAACTGTTTGACCGTTGACGGTTGTCGTCTCTACATCAAAGTCTTTTAAGTCCCATAGCGTCTGATTGCTACCACCGACCAACAAGTTACGGTTATTGGCAGCGCCGTTTGACAAGATACCCCAACGTACGCCAATCTCTTTACTAAAGCTATCGGTTGCGCTAACGATACGCGCTTCAATCATGACCTGACGGACTGGAATATCAATTTTGCCAATCAATTTATGAATATTTTCGATGCTTTCAGCAACGTCTTTGATAATCAAGGTATTGGTACGCTCATCGACCGTTACCGTACCACGGTTAGACAACAAGGTATTGTTATCGACAGAGTTTGCGTTGCCGATGTTACTATTACTGCCGCTACTACCCGTTGAACCACTGCCTTGAGAGATCAGCGTCAATACATCTGCTGCCTTAGCATAGCTTAAGCCAATGTATTCTGTGCGTAGCGGTGCATAAGACTCAACCGCTTGCTGCGCTTCAAGCTCACGAGCTTCTTGTTCTGCAAGCTCAGTCGAAGGTGCGACCAAAATCACATTGCCATTTTCACGTTTGCCAAGATTTTTACTTTTTAGAATAATATCTAGTGCTTGATCCCAAGGAACATTAATCAAGCGCAAAGTGATGTTGCCCGCCACCGAGTCACTCGCCACAATATTCATTTCTGTAAAATGGGCCAATATATCTAAAACACTACGGATTTCGACGTCTTGAAACTCCATCGATAATGCTTCGCCAGTATAGACTTTTTCTTCTAATGTCGGCTCGCGTAGTAGCTCAGGCTTTCTGATATTGATATTTAGTTGATTGCCTGATTGGTAAGCTTGGTATTCAAAATCTTCTTTGACATTAATAGTGATCACACCATTTTGCCCTTGATTCTTGGTATCAATACTATCAACCAGACCGCTATTCACATTCAAGCGGCGCAGCAAGTTTCTCGGTACCGTGCTACCCGTTAAACGCACCACCAACTTATTACCTTGGCGCTGCACGTCTACTGGAATAGCTTCGTTAGCGAGCGCAATGCTAACGTTACCGCCGCCGTCATTGCCTTTGGTGAAATTAACCGCCGTTAAACCATCATAACTATATTGCTTACTTACTTGTGAGGCGGCAAGCTGTGGGCTTAATAAAGGATTGACGCGCACTACCATAGTGTCAGCAGGTGCCTGTGTTGCAACTGCTTGATTTTTTACTACTCTGGTTTTAATTGGCGCAACGGCAACGCTACTGCTCTCAACAATTGGCGTCACTACCGCAGTAGTGGTGATAGCTGCGTTGCCATTTAATACGTCTTGGACTGGGTCATTGGTAACTACTTGATTAACTACCGGACGACTAGGGTCGCTGATGGTTAGCAGCAAATTATTGCCCTCAATAGCGGTAGTATAATTGCCCGCTTGTTTGAGACCGACGATCAGACGCGTGGTATTGTCGCTATTTAGAGTGATGACATCGTTGATCATACCAACATTATATTCACTAAAACGGCTGGCAAGCCCATTTTGCACTTGTTCAAAATCTAATACCAAACGGCTTGGATTATCAAGCTGATAGGCAGCAGGTAATACTGGCTTACCGGCAAACCCTAAACGCATTTGGGTAACCGCTGGCGCTGTCTGTACCACGGAGACGTTATTGATGCGCTGCTCAGCATGAGCACTGCTACTTATTGCTACCATACTCATTGCCAATACAGAGATGGCAAAACTAGAAGATACGCGGTCGCTCATCGTCATTACCTTGTTGTTGCGTACTGTCATTATATATTCCTCAAAAAATCTGCCGACTTAGCTTATAGGGGAGACCAGCGACTGGGGTTTTTCAACAAACCCAGCGCGGCTGTCTGGCACAATTTCGATCAAGTTAATCTGGGTCGGCGTGATTTCAACAATACGGCCGTCATTTAAGCCAAGATAATTACCGACTCTTACGCTCGCAACCGAACCGTCAGGACGCTGTACTAAAGCATATTGCTGACCTTCAGGTGAAATAACGACGCCGCGAAAGACGAGTTGCGATAGCTCATATTGTTCAAGTGGTTCTTTCACTCGGGTTATATCAGGGCGCACACCATCAATAGAGGTGGCAGGGCCTTGGACATTTACTAAGCTTGGCGGCAAAAATGGGCTGCGTTGCGTACTGGCACTATAAACAAAATCTTCTACCAGCTCAGCCTTGGGCGGCGGCTCAATCGGCTGTGCTGGCTGATTACGAATATCAGTCATCGCCTGCTCTGCCATGCCAATACGGTCAGTACAACCGGTCATTGACAAAACAGTCGCGCTTAAAATCAGCAGCATGGGCAGTTTTTGGATACGCATTAGTTGCCTCCTGCAGCATCAGTAGTAGCAGCGTCTGGTGTGGCGGTTTCTTCACCTTCAGGAGCGGCTTCTTTTGAGCGATAGGTTTTGGTTTGTAGCACAAGATTGAGCTCAGGCAATACATCTAGAGTTGGCTGTGGATTACTGACTTCAAAATCATGCATCGTAATAATACGCGGCAGGGCAGCAAGACCACTGATAAAGCTACCAAACTGATGGTATTCTCCCAAGGCAGCGATACGAATAGGTTGCTCAATAAAAAACTCATTTTCAATCTCAGGCTCTACTGAAATATCTTGAAAACGGATATTACTACCAACGCCCGTCATATTGATACCTTCAACCAGCTCTGATACGCGGGTGTCTTTTGGGAGTTGATCGAGTAAAGTATTAAACTCAGTTTCCATTTGAATCACTTGCGCTTGATAAGCTTTTAAATGACGTGCACGCGATTCTTTTTCGCGGTAGCTATCAAGTAAAGTTTGCTGCTGACTTTCAGCCGCAGTGATCTCATCAATTTTACTGCTAATCGGCAATGCCCAAGCCAGCGCCGCGATTAAAGCAATAATAAAGCCAATCACCGTGACTTTGACAGGAAGCGGCCAGCTGCCGTAGTTTTCGCTATCTAATGATTCGAAACTGCGGCGAAACTCATTCAAGTCAAACTGCTTTTTCGTACTTAACGCCTCTTTCTTGGTTTTAACCAAGCTCTTTTTTCGAATCAGTTTCATAGCTCACCTCCAGACGCAGCGTTATCCTCAGTCGCTTCTGCTGTTTCTGACTGTACTTTAGTCGTGACAACAAACTGAACATAGCTATCTTCAGGATAAACCGGGCGCGACTGCTCTCCAGTGGTTACCGTATTTTCTAAGGCGGGCGCGGCTTGATAAGCGCTGATATTCTGCTGAATATTGCTTACCGCTGAATTGCCCATCCACTTACTGCTATCAAGATTACGAATCAAGCTAGAGACGATATTTGGATTGTCAGCAAGGCCTGTTAACGTCAGTACATCGCCTTCGCGTTTTAAATTGGTTAAATACAGCGCGGGCGGTATTGTTTTGGCAAGATCATCCCATATACGGACTGGAACCGGACGTCGACCTTGCAAATCTTGGATAACCTGCATCCGTGAGATGATGTCTTCACGGCGCTGCTCTAAGCTATCAATCTCGACCAAGGCTTTATCTAAGCGCGCATTTTCTTGTTCAATCAGTGCATTGGCATCCAATTGCTCATCGAGTTCATTATTAAAATAGCTCCATGAGGCGAATGCTGCTAATAGAGTTAACAAAGTTACTGCGGCCACCAAAGTGATAAATTCTTTATTGCGGCGTTCGCGCTCTTCTTGCCGCCAGGGCAATAAGTTAATACGAGCCATTAGTCAAAGCTCCTTAACGCAAGACCGCACGCGGCCATTAAGCTTGGTGCATCAATTGCCAGTTGCTCATTATCGATATAAGGAGCAATGGTCATGTTGATGAACGGATTTGCGATAGTGACAGGGACACCCAATCGTTGCTGCGCCATACCGGCAAGCCCTGCAATAGAGCTGCTACCACCCGCTAGCACCACATGGTCGATACTGCTGTATTGGCTTGATGAGAAATAAAATTGCAATGAGCGCGTAATTTGCTGGATGGTATTTTCGATAAACGGTGTCAAAACCTCAGGATAGTAATCATCAGGTAAAGTGCGTTCACGTTTGCTAATGGTTGCTTCTTCAGCAGATAGTCCATAACGGTTTTGAATCGCATCAGTGAGCTGAGCACCACCAAATAATTGTTCACGACTATATATAAACTCACCATTTTTAGCAATATATAAGGTCGTTTGGTTATGACCAATATCGACTAAAGCGACCAAGTCTGGTACATTTGGCAAGTTATCTGCCATTAATCCAAAAGCACGCTCAATGGCATGCGATTCGATATCCATCACTTTGGTTTGTAAACCGCCAAAAGTAAGCGCATCGACTCTTTGGTCGACGTTTTCTGAACGCGACGCCGCTAGGAGCACTTGCACCATATCATCGTTTATCAGTGACGGCCCTAGTACTTCAAAATCTAAATTTACATCTTCTAATGGATAAGGAATATATTGATCGGCATCCAAACGAATCTGTGCTTCACGCTCAACATCGTTAAGCACCATATCCATATCAATAATTTTGGTAATCACGGCGGAGCCTGATACAGCGGTTGCCGCATTACTACCCGCAGCTTGGCAACGCCGTGCTAAGCCTGCAATCGTATTACCCACTGCTTCGGTGTCTACGATGAGTTTGTCGACAACTACACCTTCTGGTAGCGCTTCGATACCGTAAGACTTTAAATGAAAGATACCTTGTTGGCGCTGGATGTCAACCAGCTTTACTGAGGTGGCGCAAATATCCACACCAATCAAATGCCGACTTTTAGAAGTAAATAGCCTCACAAACTCTATACCTTATATTAAGTGTACATTTTGATAGTTATTTGTAATAATTTAGTACAATACTTTACTTAATAGATAGATTCAAGCATTTAAATTACTTATTAAGGCGCAATTACACATTTATTATCACCTGCCTATTTTGTTCAAGGTATAATCTCCTACCTGTTGCAAATTTTAATTGATAAGTCTGATTATGACCAAAAAAAATGCTACCGCTCGTCTCATTCACTTTTTGGTGGGGCTTTTCATTGCCTGCTTAGCGTTAGCGCTTATTTTAGCGCTTGCTGTACCGATTGGTTTTTATGGTATGGCGATGTATTTAGCGCCAACTTTACCAAGTACCCAAGAGATTAAAACTGCCAATCTAGAAATGCCCTTACAGATTTATAGTAGTGACGACAAGCTAATTGGCCAGTATGGCAATCGTCTATCGCTACCAGTGACGTTTGACGAAATCCCTGAAGGCTTAACCCATGCCTTTTTGGCAGCAGAAGATGCAACATTTTTCCAGCATAGCGGTATCAGTATTAAAGGACTTGGTCGCGCTGTGACCGAAGTGGTAACCGACGATGAAAGTCAAACCGGCGGCTCCACCATCACTATGCAGGTCGCTAAAAACTATTTCTTAAGCTCAGAACGTACGCTCAATCGTAAATTAACTGAGCTGTTTTTGGCTCGTAAAATAGAAGATGAGCTCAGTAAAAACGACATTCTCACCTTATATGTTAATAAAATTTATCTAGGCGAAGGCGCTTACGGTATAAAAGCAGCCGCAAAAAAATACTATAGTAAATCACTTGAGAACCTGACGGTTGCCGAAATGGCTATGCTTGCAGGTTTGCCAAAAGCCCCCTCTAAATACAATCCTGTCGCCAATCCTAGTCGCGCCCTCACCCGCCGTAACTGGATTATTGGCCGTATGCACGAGCTTGGTTATATTACTAAGGCGCAGCACGACGAAGCGATTAACGCCCCTATTGGTATTAAGCTTTATCAAGAAAAACTTGATATGAACATGCCGTATTTGGCAGAGATGACACGTTCGGCTCTGGTTGAGCGCTATGGTGAACAGGTCATGAATGGCGGTTGGCGCGTGCGCTTGACCGTTGATAGTGAAGCGCAAAAAGCGGCAGAAAAGGCAATATTGACGGGGCTTGTGGCCTACGAGCATCGTCATGGCTGGCGTGGTCCAGAAGCAAACGGTGAACCGCTGGAGAAATTCCGTCGTTATAGCAATATGTCGCCAGCGAAAGTCACTAAGGTTAACTCGCGCAGTTTTGAAGCCATGCTGCAGTCCGGCGAAAGCGTCACCGTCAATTGGTCTGGCATGAGCTGGGCTCGCAAATATATTTCTGCCGACCGTATTGGTTATTTTCCAAATAATGCCGGCCAGATTGTTAGTAAAAATGACATCGTGCGCTTGATACCAGCCGCCAATGGCAGTTGGCAATTGAGTCAAATACCAGACGTACAAGGCAGTTTGGTTTCCTTAAACCCTGAGACAGGCGCGGTACGAGCTTTGGTTGGCGGTTTTGATTTTAATCACAGTAAATTTAACCGCGCCCTACAAAGCTGGCGCCAGCCCGGCTCAACGATTAAACCACTGGTTTATACCGCGGCCCTAGAAAAAGGCTACCGCCCAGACAGCATTGTTTCAGACCGTCCGATTCAAGTAGGCGATTGGAAACCTAAAAACTCTGACCAACGTTTTTTAGGCGATATTACCTTGCGCCGTGGACTTTATTTATCACGCAACTTAGTTTCTATTCGCTTGCTACAAGCCATTGGTATCTCCGATGCACGTAATTTATTAGATGAGTTTGGACTGGATAAAGAAAAGTTGCCTACCACTTTGTCGTTAGCATTGGGCACAGGTCAAGCTACCCCATTACAAATGGCGACGGCTTATGCGACCTTTGCCAATGGTGGTCATCGTATTCAGCCTTATTTTATCGACCAAATTTATAATTATAATAATAAGCTGCTGTTTCAAGCCAACCCGCAACAAGCATGCGCGTTATGTTTTAATGAGCAGCTCGACGACCTCAACAAAAAACTTATCGAAAATTATGAAGCAAAAGTAGCAGAAGAAAATAAGGCGTTAGAGAAGAAGTCAGATAGTAATTTGAAGGCAGAAAGTAGCACTAATTCGACAGAAGACAGTGCGGTAAAAGATAGCAAAGCACTTGATGTAGAGATTTATGATGCCAGTCCAGATTCGGATCGCCTAAAAGCGCCAGTTTTACAGTATGTACGTGCTGAGCAAGCGCCGCGTATTTTGAAACCGCGAGTGGCTTTTGAGATGGCCGATATTCTACGCGATGTTATCCAGCGCGGTACAGCAGTGCGTGCACGAGCATTGGGACGCGATGATATTGGCGGCAAAACCGGTACCACAAATGAAGCAAAAGATGCATGGTTTGCAGGATTTCACCCTACCAACGCTACGGTTGTCTGGATGGGCTTTGATCAGCCATCGACACTCGGACGTCGTGAGTATGGCGGTGTGGCGGCGCTGCCTGTCTGGATGGACTTTATGAAAGCTCAGTTAAAGGACACCCCTTATCAATGGGTGGCTATCAATAACCGCGCCAAATCTAAAAAGCAAAAACAGACTATCATAGAGATGATGGATGAAGGCGCAGCTGAGCTTGAAGACGAAGATACGGATGATGGCAAATCAGCAAAGCCAGTCAAAACCACCACCCAGCAACGTAAGCCACCGACGCCTGAACCGACTGAAGAGCAAAATCAAAATCGCTCTTCATTGGACAGCCCTAAAATCAGTCGCAGTAACGACAGTAGTCCTCAAAATAAACCCTTATTAGTAACGCCAGCTGAGCGTATGCCGCCAATGCCCGAATAAATAAGTGGCAGTTTTAGTGTAGATGTAAAGAAAAGGTCTCGCACAATTTCACTGTGCCAGACCTTTTTTATTAACGCTTATTTACAAAAATAAAGCCTATTACTTAAACAGAGTATAAAAGCCTAGAGGTTATTTAAAACTCAACCATACCCGCGCGCAGCTGCTCAATCAACTCTAAAAGCTGCTGACGCCATTCGCGTACGGTCGCCTCATCTGGCAGCCACTGATTTGATAAGGTAACGACATTAACAATCAGATCGGGTGCCGCTGCTGTGCCGCGACCTGCCCTGTCATATATTACCTTATCATCTATTACATTCTCAGGTAACACTGGATATAAACAACGCTGATAGGCACGCTCTATATCAACCAAAAAACCTTGCTGTAAAAGTTGCCCTAAGCGCTGTACTTCAGGAGATACTTGCGTGCGGGCGCCTAATGCTTCTTCAATGTCTGCTAAGGTTGGCGCGGTCATCGTTAAACCATAAAAATTTCCAAGCTCTTGTATAAAAGCAAGATAGGCGCCGTATAAATGAAAAATAGCGGTTTCACAGTGCGCTTGGTATAGTTGTTTATCGCTCGTATTAGCAGCTGCTTGACAGGCCAAACGACAAAAATATAATTTTTGATTGGTGCGATCAGCTTGATATTTAGCAACGCGAGTCTTACCTGCCATGCGCTTATCCTTATAGTATCTTTCAATGAATGAATAAGTTAATTGGACATCGTTATTTAAAACGTCATATCACTTCATGATAGCTTGCCCCTATATGAATAGTAATTTAAAAAGCCTCTATATAGCAATATACGACTCTCTTAAGTGACTGTCTAAGAAAAAAATTTACCTGATTTATTTCCTTTAAGCAATAAAAAAGCCAGCAACTGGGGCTGGCTTTTTTATTGAGAAAAATAATTAAAGGTTATCTAGATTAATGATTACCTTGGTTAAGCTCTTGAGCAAAGGCTTCATCAAAGCTTGCAAAGTCTGTGCTATCGGTACTAGCAGACATATCAAACGCTGCATTCAAATCATTATCTTGCAGTTTTTGCTCCGCTTTTTCTTTGCGAGCTTTATGATAAGCAAGACCAGTACCAGCAGGAATCAAGCGACCAACCACCACGTTCTCTTTTAGACCGCGTAACTCATCGACTTTACCTGTCACAGCTGCCGCCGTTAGGACACGGGTTGTCTCCTGGAACGATGCTGCTGAGATAAAGCTTTCTGTTGCCAAACTTGCTTTGGTAATACCAAGCAATTGACGCTCATACTTAACTGGGAATTTACCTTCCGCTTCCAGTTTCGCATTTAGCGCTTTGACATCAGCGTACTCAACCTGATCTCCTTTAAAGTAACTTGAATCACCGCCGTCCGTTACTTCAACTTTACGCAGCATCTGGCGAATGATAACTTCGATGTGCTTGTCGTTGATTTTTACACCCTGCAAGCGATAAACATCCTGCACTTCGTTTACGATATAATCAGCAAGCGCAGTTTGTCCTTTTAGACGTAGGATATCGTGCGGGTTTTGTGGACCATCAGCGATAATCTCACCGCGAGCAACGGTTTCGTTTTCGAAGACGTTGATCTGACGCCATTTTGGGATTAGCTCTTCATGGACTTCACCATCTTCGTTAGTAATAATGAAGCGGTTTTTACCTTTGGTTTCTTTACCGAAGCTGACGACACCGGTCATTTCCGCCATGATGGCATGATCTTTCGGACGACGCGCTTCAAATAAATCAGCAACGCGTGGTAGACCACCGGTAATATCTTTGGTTCCTGAAGAGGCCTGTGGTACACGGCCTAGAATCGAACCGGCTGCTACCTTCTCACCGTCGCTAACACGAATAATCGTTTCAGCTGGTAAGAAGTAAACCACTTCTTTACCTTCATCAGTGTTCAAGATAATCGCCGGACGTAAGTCTTTGGCTGAACTTGAACGATCACGAGTCGCTAGGATTTCAAACGAGCTCATACCTGTGGCATCATCAACCTTAACCGTTGCTGTCGAACCATCTACGATATCACTAAAGCGTGCAGTACCGGCGAACTCTGTGATGATTGGGTGCGTGTGCGGATCCCATTTAGCGATGGTTTGACCGCCTTCGACCTGCTCTTCGTTTTTCACAAGGACGCTAGAACCATAAGGAACTTTATAGCGCTCACGCTCGCGACCAAGCTCATCAGTCAATGCCAATTCTGCTGAACGCGATACGATAACCAAATGGCCATCGGTATGTTGTACTGTTTTCATGTTCTCAAAATGCACTTGACCCGCATTACGTGCTGAGATGCTATTGTCTACAGAAGCCGAACTTGCAGCCCCACCAACGTGGAACGTACGCATGGTTAACTGAGTACCAGGTTCACCGATAGACTGCGCTGCCATAACACCGACCGACTCGCCGATATTGACTTTATGACCACGCGCAAGGTCACGACCGTAACACTGTGAACAAACGCCATGCTCGATATCACACGTGATGACCGAACGTACCCAGATATCATCAATCGCGTTGTTATCAAGCACATTTACCCAATACTCATCGATCAAGGTACCTGCTGGAATCAAGACTTTTGACGCATCATCGTTGTAAGTAACATCACGCGCAGTCACACGACCAAGGACTAGCTCACCGAGTTTCTCGATGATTTCGCCACCTTGAATGTGCGGCTTCATGAGCAAGCCTTCCTCAGTACCACAATCTTCGCTAGTGATAACCAAATCTTGCGCCACGTCAACCAAACGGCGCGTCAAGTAACCTGAGTTAGCGGTTTTTAGAGCGGTATCGGCAAGACCTTTACGCGCACCGTGCGTTGAAATAAAGTACTGCAGTACGGTTAAACCTTCGCGGAAGTTGGCCTTAATCGGCGTCTCAATAATTGAGCCATCCGGCTTTGCCATCAAACCACGCATACCTGCCAACTGACGAATCTGAGCGGCACTACCACGAGCACCAGAATCCGACATGATAAAGATAGAGTTGAACGATTTCTGCTCATCTTCTTCACCTTTAGCATTGATAACTTTATCAGTTGCCAAGTTGTCCATCATCGCTTTAGCGACTTTATCATTGGTACGCGACCAGATATCGACGACTTTGTTATAACGCTCGCCCGCAGTCACAAAACCTTGCTCGAATTGATCTTCAATCTCGCGTACTTCTGCTTCGGCAGTTTCGATGATTTGTACTTTGCTTGGCGGAATGACCATATCGTCAATACCGATAGACACGCCAGATAAGGTTGCTTGAGCAAAACCAAGATACATCAACTGGTCAGCGAACATAACACTTTCTTTGACGCCAACTTTACGGTAGCAAGAGTTGATCAACTTAGAGATATTTTTCTTGGTCATCTCTTGGTTACACTCATCAAACGTCATACCTTTAGGCATGATATTCCAGATCAACAAACGGCCAGCAACGGTATCTTGTAACTTGACTTCTTTGGTCTCATTACCCTCATCGTCGACATGCGTTTCCATCACACGAACTTTAATCTTGGCGTTTACATGTAAATCATTCGAACCAATCGCACGCAATGCTTCATTAACGGTGGCAAAGATCATGCCCTCGCCTTTGGCATTGATTGACGAGCGACTGATGTAATACAAACCAAGTACAACGTCTTGTGATGGTACGATGATTGGATCACCGTTGGCAGGCGACAAGATATTGTTGGTCGACATCATTAACGCACGTGATTCAAGCTGTGCTTCTAACGTCAATGGCACGTGTACCGCCATTTGGTCACCATCAAAGTCAGCGTTGAATGCGGTACAAACAAGAGGGTGTAGCTGAATCGCTTTACCTTCAATCAATACTGGCTCAAATGCTTGTAGACCCAAACGGTGAAGCGTCGGCGCACGGTTTAGTAGTACTGGATGCTCACGGATAACCATGGCCAGCATATCCCACACTTGTGGCTCTTCACGCTCTACCATCTTTTTAGCGGCTTTAATCGTTGTCGCTAAACCATGAGACAATAGTTTGTTATAAGTAAATGGCTTGAATAGCTCAAGTGCCATTTTCTTTGGTAGACCACACTGATGTAGACGCAGCGTTGGACCTACAACGATGACCGAACGACCAGAATAGTCAACACGTTTACCAAGTAAGTTTTGACGGAAACGACCTTGCTTACCTTTGATCATATCAGCCAAAGATTTCAATGGACGCTTATTACTGCCGGTAATCGCACGACCGCGGCGACCGTTATCGAGCAAGGCATCGACTGACTCTTGCAACATACGTTTTTCGTTACGTACGATGATATCAGGGGCGCTTAGCTCTAATAGACGCTTTAGACGGTTGTTACGATTGATCACGCGGCGATACAGATCGTTTAGATCTGATGTCGCAAAACGGCCGCCTTCTAGTGGTACCAACGGGCGCAAGTCTGGTGGTAAAACAGGTAAGATATTCATTACCATCCACTCAGGCTTGTTGTTCGAGTCACGGAACGCTTCTAATAGTTTTAGGCGCTTAGACATCTTTTTGAGCTTGGTTTCAGAGCCTGTTTGCGGGATCGCTTCGCGCAGCTCATCAATCTCGATATCGATATCGATCTCTTTGAGCAGGTCTTGTACCGCTTCTGCACCCATTTTGGCGGTAAATTCGTCACCGAACTCTTCTAGGGCTTTGTAGTAGTCTTCATCATCGAGCAGTTGGTACTTCTCTAAAGAAGTCAGGCCAGGTTCAGTGACGATATAGCTCTCAAAGTATAGAACGCGTTCGATATCGCGTAGGGTCATATCGAGAAGTAGACCAATGCGGCTTGGCAGAGACTTTAAGAACCAAATATGCGCAACAGGGCTCGCAAGCTCAATATGTCCCATACGGTCGCGGCGTACTTTAGCGGTCGTGACTTCAACGCCACATTTTTCACAGATAACGCCTTGGAACTTACGGCGTTTGTATTTACCACATAAACATTCAAAGTCTTTTACTGGGCCAAAGATTTTGGCACAGAACAGACCATCACGCTCAGGTTTAAAGGTACGATAGTTAATCGTTTCAGGTTTTTTAACTTCACCATGCGACCAAGATTTGATCACATCAGGTGAGGCCAAAGTAATTTGAATACTGTCAAATTCATGGTTACCGCTTGCGGTAGGGCTTTGCATGATATCGAGTAAATCTTTCAAGTTGCTTCTCCGTTATCTTTATAATCATCTGACAGCGTATTAGGAGCGCGGCTAAGATGAATGAAGGCAATGAATAGGGTTGAGACAAATCACTAAAAGCAGCAGCAATAACGCAAACTGCCTTTAGTGGACAACTAAGTTAAACAGCAATAACGCAAACTGCCTTTAGTGGACAACTAAGTTAAACAGCAATTTTGCCTGCGTTAGTTTTAGTTGCTTTGTTTTAACTCAATATTAATACCCAGTGATTTGATTTCTTTGGTCAACACGTTAAATGATTCAGGCATACCTGGATCCATATATTGCTCACCATCGACGATGTTTTTGTACATACGTGTACGGCCTTCAACGTCATCTGATTTCACCGTCAACATCTCTTGCAAGGTATAAGTCGCACCATATGCTTCTAGGGCCCAAACTTCCATCTCACCGAAGCGCTGACCACCAAACTGGGCTTTACCACCAAGCGGCTGCTGCGTGACTAGCGAGTAAGAACCCGTCGAACGCGCATGCATTTTGTCATCAACCAAGTGGTTAAGTTTGAGCATATACATGTAGCCGACCGTTACTTTACGGTCAAACTTCTGACCGGTACGGCCATCATACAAGGTCTGCTGACCATCGCGATCCATACCAGCAAGCTCTAGCAATTCTTTGACTTGATATTCATGAGCACCGTCAAATACTGCCGTACCCATCGGTACACCGTCGCGTAAGTTATCCGCAAGCGCCATGATGTCATCATCGCTTAAGCTATCAAGATCGACTTGTTCACCACCAACTTTGTTATAGATTTGGTCTAAGAAATCACGCAAATCTTTAATCGCGGCTTGGGCTTTGAGCATGCCGTCAATCTTTTCACCCAAGCCTTTCGCTGCCATACCCAAATGCGTCTCTAGAACCTGACCGATATTCATACGCGATGGTACACCGAGTGGGTTCAAGACGATGTCAACGGTATTGCCGTGTTCGTCATAAGGCATGTCTTCAACCGGCATAATGCGCGATACCACACCCTTATTACCATGACGGCCGGCCATTTTATCACCAGGCTGGATACGACGCTTAACCGCTAAATATACTTTAACGATTTTTTGTACGCCATGCTGTAAGTCATCACCAGCGGTCAATTTGCGTTTTTTCTCAGCAAACTTCACATCGATGTCTTTTTGCTTATCAACCAAGTAATCAGCGATTTGCGTTAGACGCTCAGAGATTTCTTCTTCAACCGGCTGAATATCTAGCAAGGTTTCAAGGCTCATCTCTTTCATATCAGCCAATGCCATGACTGTACCGGCTTTTAAACCAGAACCGCCACTGACTTTTTGACCGTCAAGCAAGCTTGCGATACGGCCACGAGCTGCTTCTTCAAAGATACGTAGCTCTTCTTTTAAATCTTTGCGATAGCTATCAAGTTGTGATTTTTCAATCGCTTTAGCACGCGCATCTTTTTCAACGCCGTCACGGGTAAAGACTTGGACGTCAATAACCGTGCCTTTGCTTGATGTTGGAACACGTAATGAGGTGTCTTTCACATCAGCGGCTTTTTCACCAAAGATAGCCCGCAGTAGTTTCTCTTCTGGCGTGAGCTGCGTCTCACCCTTTGGCGTGACTTTACCAACTAAGATATCGCCTGCATCGACTTCAGCACCGATATAAACGATACCTGCTTCATCAAGGTTCGACAGTGCCGCTTCACCAACGTTTGGAATATCCGCCGTAATTTCTTCGGTGCCAAGTTTGGTATCACGCGCCACACAAGTTAATTCTTGGATATGAATGGTGGTGAAACGATCTTCTTTGACCACTTTTTCAGATAACAAAATCGAGTCTTCGAAGTTATAACCATTCCACGGCATAAAGGCAATACGGATATTCTGACCTAATGCAAGCTCACCTAGATCCGTTGACGGACCATCAGCCAAGATATCACCAGAGGCAATTTCATCGCCTTGGTTGACGATGATACGTTGGTTGATACAGGTATTTTGGTTCGAACGTGTGTATTTAATCAAGTTATAAATATCGATACCCGCTTCACCAGCGACCATCTCATCTTCATTGACACGCACGACGATACGTGAGGCATCAACGTCTTCAATCACACCACCACGCTTCGCGATGACACAAACACCAGAGTCACGCGCCACGTGACGCTCCATACCGGTACCAACTAACGGCTTATCAGCACGTAAGGTCGGAACCGCCTGACGTTGCATGTTCGAGCCCATGAGCGCTCGGTTAGCATCGTTATGTTCTAGGAATGGGATCAAACCTGCGGCGACCGACACTACCTGACTTGGCGACACATCCATATGCGTCACTTTTTCTGGTGGCATACGCACGAATTCACCATAGCTACGCACACTGACCATTTCATCAGACAACGCGCCCTCGGCGGTTACTGGTGAATCTGCCTGAGCAATCACCGTACCGACTTCTTCAATCGCTGATAAGTATTCGATCTCATCAGTTACCTTACCGTCAACCACACGGCGATATGGCGTTTCTAAGAAGCCAAAGCTATTAGTTTTAGCAAAGGTTGCTAAGGAGTTAATCAGACCGATGTTTGGACCTTCAGGTGTTTCAATCGGACAAACACGGCCATAGTGGGTATCGTGAACGTCACGTACTTCAAAACCTGCACGCTCACGGGTCAAACCACCCGGTCCTAATGCCGATACGCGGCGTTTATGCGTCACTTCTGAAAGTGGATTGTTCTGATCCATAAACTGTGACAACTGGCTTGAACCAAAGAACTCTTTCACCGCTGCCGCAACTGGCTTTGAGTTAATCAAATCTTGGGGTGACAAGTTATCAGATTCCGCTGAAGATAAGCGCTCTTTAACCGCACGCTCAACGCGCACTAGACCGACACGGAATTGGTTTTCAGCCATCTCACCAACCGAACGAATACGGCGGTTACCTAGATGGTCAATATCATCGACTTCGCCACGACCGTTACGAATTTCAATCAATTCTTTTAGGACGTTAACGATATCTTCGTTGGTCAAAACGCTGCGCTCGCGCTGTATATCCGCATCGTCAGTATCTTCAAACTCTAAGCCCAGACGACGGTTAAACTTCATACGACCGACGTTTGATAAGTCATAGCGATCGGCGTTAAAGAACATGCTTTCAAACAGCTTTTCAGCGGTTTCAACCGTTGGTGGCTCACCTGGGCGCATGACTTTATAAATCTCAATCAAGGCTTCTTCGCGGCTCGACGTACTATCAGCGCGTAGCGTATCAGCGATATAACTGCCTTGGTCAATGTCATTGGTAAATAGAATGCTGAATTCTTTGATAGAATCGCTAGCTTCATACGAGCTTAGTTTAACCAATAATTCATGATCAATAAGCGTATTGGCACGCGCAATCACTTCATCATTGACAACGATGTCTTCGGCTAAAATGCGCTCGTACAGGTATTCATCCGGCACAGCAATCTTAGTCATACCCGCATCTTCAAGCTGACGGATACGGCGGGCATTGATACGTTTGCCCTGCTCGACGATCACCTCACCTTCTGGAGATACGATATCAAACTGTGCCATCTCACCGCGCAGACGATCAGCAACCAGATCAATCTCAAACTGTTCTTCGCCTTTATATACTTTTACTTTATCAAAAAACAAATCTAAGATTTCAGAGGTAGTCAGACCTAAAGCACGTAGGATAATAGACGCAAGCAATTTGCGGCGACGGTCGATACGCGCGAAAACCAAATCTTTGGCATCAAATTCAAAGTCTAACCAAGAACCACGGTAAGGAATGATACGGGCGTTATAAAGCACCTTACCACTTGAGTGCGACTTACCTTTATCATGATCAAAGAACACGCCAGGTGAACGATGCAGCTGTGATACGATCACACGCTCAGTACCATTAATAATAAACGTACCGTTAGCCGTCATCAACGGCATCTCGCCCATATAAACGCTTTGCTCACGGATGTCTTTAATTGCCGCTTTGCTGTCTTTATCTTTGCTGTCTTTGTCTTTGATAATCAGACGGATTTTGACACGCAGTGGCGCCGCAAAAGTCGAACCGCGTAAGATACACTCACGCTCATCAAATTCAGGCGTACCTAAATAATATTCAACAAATTGTAGCTCTGCGTTACCAGAGTGACTCTCAATTGGAAAAATAGAAGAAAACGCAGCTTGCAAACCAGTATTCTCACGAGCTTTTGGCTTTTTATGCTCTTGCAAAAATTGCTCATAAGAATCTACTTGGATAGACAACAGATAGGGAACGTCCATCACAGTAGGCAATTCAGCAAAACTTTTGCGAATACGCTTTTTTTCAGTATAAGAATATGCCATCGAGAGTCCTTACAGTAAACGTGGAAACAAATTGAAAGCGTAGCCGGTGTGCATCAATACTATTGATATAAACATTGTGCAAACCTAGCGACGTAAACGATAATATAAAACGGATATTCATGCTCATCTAATGACTGATGATTAATTCACGCGTATAGTGCATGATTAATCCAGTTTATTTAAGCGTAAATCGGCATCTAAGCATGCCTATATGAGTGCTGACACTGTGAATTTCAATGCCATACACCCTTTAACTTTTTAATGCTTAAGAGCAATCGCTGGTCAGTAGCTAAGCCAACTACTGGCATTAGATACCGTCGATTGTCTTTGTAAATTCACTTAAAGTGTGGTTGCTATTTATCTTTTAAAACCAATCACTAATTACAATCATAAGTAATATCGTCGCTGATATCTACCGTCTACGAGCTTATATACTGACAGTAAAACCTTACCAGAGAACTTATTCAACAGCGTTTAGATTATTGATGATAATTGGGATAACTATAAATCTTAGAAACAGTCGTTTTTAGAAAAAATAATATTAGAAACTGTAATACTAGAAACTGTAATTTTTAAAAATAATGACTTTAAAACAGTAACTTTTAAAATCAGTATAAACTATAGTGTTAATGGAAAGCATGCAGACACAAAAAAATGCCAAACATCGATCGACGTTTAGCCATATTAACTGATTTCAATAACTACTAAGTGTGCTTGCACTGTGTTTACTTGCATCGCTATCGTCTGTCCTTTTGATGGGTATCCACCGTGATGTTGCATACGTATGTTGGCAGACACAAAAGGTCAAGCTACGAATTATAGTAAAAAAAAGCTGATAATGCAAGGCATTACCAGCTTTTTTTGTACAGCAGTTGAACTTATTTTAGTTCAATAGTTGCACCAGCTTCTTCAAGTTTCTTTTTCAACTCTTCAGCTTCAGCTTTAGATGCGCCTTCTTTGATTGGAGCTGGAGCGCTTTCAACCAAATCTTTCGCTTCTTTCAAGCCAAGACCAGTAGCTTCACGTACGGCTTTAATAACGCCAACTTTCTTGTCACCGAAGCTAGCAAGAACAACGTCAAACTCGTCTTTTTCTTCAGCAGCAGGACCAGCAGCAGCAGCGGCAGCAGGTGCAGCAGCAGCAACAGCAGCAGTTACGCCGAATTTTTCTTCCATGTCGCTGATTAGCTCAACGATATCCATTACTGACATTTCAGCGATTGCATTTAACACATCATCTTTAGATAGTGCCATGAGAACTCTCCGTTATCTGATAAAATTTAGTTGGTTTTAATATCGCTTGGATTGCTTGCCAAAATTTGAAATAGAAATGACAATAAAGTGCAATCGGCGATGTCAAAGTTACGTTAAAACAAGCAATTAAGCAGCTTCTTTTGCGTCTTTGATTGCCGCTACCGTGCGAACGAACTTGCCAGGAACTGCGTTCATAGTCTGGACAAGCTTGGTCACTGGTGCGTTCATAGTAGCCATTAGGATAGAGAGTGCTTCGTCGCGAGTTGGTAGCTTCGATACACGCTCTAGCTCTTCTGGACCATAAACTTCACCACCGACTGATACCAATTTGGTCTCTAAAGCTTTGTTCTCTTTACTGAACTCGAAAACGACTCGAGCAGCAGATCCCAAATCTTCCATAGAGAAAGCCAAAAGTAGTGGACCAGTCATACGGTCTGACATGCTCTCAAACTTAGTGCCTTCAAAAGCGCGTTTTGCTAGGGTATTTTTTACCACTTTCAAAACCACGCCTTTTTCACGAGCTTGTTCGCGCAGCTGAGTAAGCTTTGCAACACCAATACCGTGATATTCGGCAGCTACTGCTGAGTAAGCATTAGCAGCAACTTCAGACACTTCAGCCACAACTTGTTGTTTTTGTTCTAGCGTTAATGCCATAAGTTGACTCCTTTAATCTTATCAATCCGCTCATCTTTTAGTTAAAAACGATCAGCTAAGATTGACTTGATACGACACGTTATTCATAACTTCTAAAAATAGAGTTTATTCATAACGACTGATTACGGCACCGTTATCAGACTGACATCGAGTGATAGCTTGGTATAAATACCGGTTTATCGGCTCTTATCAACAACTGGGTGGGTCACCGTCTGCGTAGGACAACTAAGATTTTCACCTGTCGTCGATTAACAAAAGCAGCTTATCATCATAAATGATAATAAACCGCTTTCTACCTACGGTCTTAGACAGCGGAGCGTTTGCTACGCTGACCTAATTCTTTAAAACAATATGGACTCTTTATTCAAAATCGTTGAATATCGAGTAATTTTTATACAAAAAACTATTTAGCCACGCGATAAGGAACAGGATCAATAGTGATACCTGGGCCCATAGTGCTAGACAAGGTGATCTTCTTAATATAAGTACCTTTAGACGTCGCAGGTTTAGCGCGTTTAAGATCAGATAGCAATGCTTGAGCGTTTTGCATAACTTGCTCAGCAGTAAAGCCAACTTGACCGATAGTGGTATGGATAATACCAGCTTTATCAACGCGATATTGTGCTTGACCAGCTTTGGCGTTAGTCACGGCTTCAGCAACGTTAGGCGTTACCGTACCAACTTTTGGGTTAGGCATTAAACCACGTGGGCCTAGGATAGTACCCAATTGACCAACCACACGCATGGCGTCAGGTGCTGCGATAACCACGTCAAAGTCCATGTTACCGGCTTTGATTTGCTCAGCTAGGTCTTCAAAACCGACGATGTCAGCGCCTGCTTCTTTAGCGGCTTCAGCAGCAGCGCCTTGAGCAAATACAGCAACGCGTTTGGTTTTACCAGTACCCGCAGGTAGGTTAGTAGCACCACGAATGACTTGGTCAGATTTACGTGGGTCTACGCCCAAGTTTACTGCAATATCGATAGACTCTTTGAATTTAAGAGCTGGCAAATCGTTTAAGATTTGAACGGCTTCTTCAAGAGTGTATAATTTTTCATTTTCAACGCGCTCAGCGATTAGCTTTTGACGCTTAGTAAGTTTACTCATTTACACACCCTCCACGGTAATACCCATTGAACGTGCAGTACCAGCGATGGTACGGACAGCAGCATCAAGACCAGCAGCGGTTAAGTCTGCATTTTTAGTCTTAACAATTTCTTCTAATTGTGCACGGTCAACTTTACCGACTTTAGCGGTGTTAGGTGTACCAGAACCTTTAGCGATACCAGCGGCTTTACGTAGCAAATACGCAGCTGGTGGCGACTTCATGATAAAGGTAAAAGACTTATCGTTATATACCGTAATTTCTGTAGGAATCGGCAGACCTGGCTCTTGGTTAGAGGTCGCTGCGTTAAATTCTTTACAGAACGCCATGATGTTCACACCTTTTTGACCCAAAGCTGGACCGATTGGCGGTGAAGGGTTGGCTTTACCTGCTGGGACTTGTAGTTTGATGTAACCATCAATCTTCTTAGCCATGATTTTCTCCTAATTGGGTGATAACGCCAGTTTGTTATTCACTATGATCATACGATCAGCGCTTAACAAACAACGGCTCCCCAGTTGATGTCTGTTTAGTCTAGTTTTTCAACTTTACTAAACTCAAGCTCGACCTGCGTGGGTCGATTAAATACGTTTACAGTCAGTTGTAGCTTAGATTTTTCGTAATCTACTTTTTCGACTAGGCCCTTAAAGTCAGTGAACGGACCATCAATAACCAGTAGCTCCTCGCCTGGCTCAAATAGAGTCTTCGGACGTGGCGCAGTTTCAGTCTGATTTAAGCGATTAAGAATACGGTCGGCTTCCGCTTTAGTGATAGGCGCTGGCATCTCTGGTGTACCACCAACAAAACCCATAATACGTGGACAGTCTTTGACAATGTGCCAAGTATTATCGTTCATCTCCATTTCGATCAAGACGTATCCTGGGAAAAACTTACGTTCACTTTTGCGCTTTTTACCGTCTTTCATCTCGACCACTTCTTCAGTGGGCACCAGTACATCGCCAAAAGAATCCGCGAAATCACTACGATTGATACGATCAGTTAATGAACGTTGTACTTGCTTTTCATATCCTGAAAATGCTTGGACAATATACCAACGCATATCACGCTCCTGATCATTATAAATAAGTCGTTATCCGTCCATTTTGGTCTTGCCCACTAATACGTGTGACTAGCCAATAAAGATACCAACGAACCAATTAAAGAAGTTATCCAACAACCAAATAAAGAACCCAACAATCGCAATCACGACAAGCACTTGCCATGTGTATTGAAAGGTTTCATCTTTGCCCGGCCATGTGACTCGGCGCAGCTCAACGGCGGCATCTTTTAATAATATTTTAAAAGCGCGGCCCTGATGCGTTAATGCCAAGCAAACCAAGGCAATAATAACTAGGGCAACGATGATACCGATACGCACCCAAACATCATTGGCAGGTTGCCAATAGCCTGGTAAGTATTGATTGACTAAGGTTGCCCCTACCAAAATTACTGCGGCAAGTAGCCACAAAATCACATCTTTGAATGAACCCGTTTTAGCAACTTCAACAGCGGTTGTTTGATTACTTGCCGAAACGTGCTTATCTTTGGACAGCATTCCACCAGCCACTGCCTTAGCATCAGATAACTTAGTCTCGAGGTTATCTTGATTATTGCTCATAAAGAACTCACTTCGGAGATGGTGGGGTATGACAAAGATATGATAAGAAGATGGCAGGCGATGTAGGACTCGAACCTACAACCCTCGGTTTTGGAGACCGATGCTCTACCAATTGAGCCAATCGCCTATGGGTGTAAAGGACAGCATTATACAATATTGAGCATAGAATGCAAGCATTTAGGAATAAAATTCTGCTGCGACGCTAATATCACTGTTCCTAAGCCTCTCTCTTAAGACACTTAATATGAATAAAAACCAAACATAAAAAGTGCTAACGAGGTGCAGCGTTAATATAGCAAGCTCGGTTAAGAATTACAATAGACACCAAGCAGATAATAAGCGCTTTTTAAAGTACAGGTATAAACCTATATAAGGTAAGACTGGTTTTTATCTGCCCCACTCTTCTACTATAGTGAGTGAAAAGTAATATAAATACCTAAAATGACTCAGTCTCACCTTCACCTCCCACAAAAAAAGCCACCCTTTATCAGGATGGCTTTTTTTTACTATATAACGTTATCAGATTGCTCTAATAGCGTTAGGGTTTTGATGCTTAGTTAAGTACGTTAGCAACAACACCAGCACCTACGGTACGGCCGCCTTCACGAATTGCAAAGCGTAGACCTTTGTCCATAGCGATTGGGTGGATAAGCTCTACGCCCATCTCAACGTTGTCACCAGGCATAACCATTTCAGTACCGTCTTGTAATTGGATGGCACCAGTGACGTCAGTGGTACGGAAGTAGAACTGTGGGCGATAGCCGTTTAGGAATGGGGTGTGACGACCACCCTCTTCTTTTGACAGTACGTATACTTCGGCGTCAAATTTGGTGTGCGGGGTGATTGAACCTGGCTTCGCTAGTACTTGGCCACGTTGGACGTCTTCACGTTTGGTACCACGTAGTAGTACGCCACAGTTTTCGCCTGCACGACCTTCGTCAAGCAGTTTACGGAACATCTCTACACCAGTACAGGTAGTTTTTTGGGTGTCACGAATACCGACGATTTCGATTTCGTCACCTACTTTTACGATACCTGATTCAACACGACCTGTAACAACGGTACCACGACCTGAGATTGAGAATACGTCTTCGATTGGCATTAGGAATGCTTTGTCGATGTCGCGCTCTGGCTCTGGGATGTAGGTGTCTAGGGTGTTTAGTAGTTCTACAACCGCTGGTTCGCCGTATTTGCCGTCGTCGCCTTTTAGGGCTTGGGTGGCTGAACCTTTGATGATTGGGGTGTCGTCGCCTGGGAAGTCGTAGTCGTTTAGCAGTTCACGAACTTCCATTTCTACTAGTTCTAGTAGTTCTTCGTCATCCACAAGGTCACATTTGTTCATGAAGACGATGATGTACGGTACGCCAACCTGACGTGATAGCAAGATGTGCTCACGGGTTTGTGGCATTGGGCCGTCAGTTGCTGATACGACTAGGATTGCGCCGTCCATTTGAGCGGCACCGGTGATCATGTTTTTGACGTAGTCGGCGTGACCTGGGCAATCGACGTGAGCGTAGTGACGGGTTTCGGTGTCATATTCTACGTGTGAGGTGTTGATGGTGATGCCACGGGCTTTTTCTTCTGGTGCTGAGTCGATAGCAGCGTAGTCTTTGGCTTCGCCACCAGAGGTTTTTGCTGCTACGGTTGCGATAGCGGCGGTTAGGGTTGTTTTACCGTGGTCAACGTGTCCGATGGTACCGACGTTGACGTGTGGCTTGCTGCGTTCAAACTTGGCCTTTGCCATGGGTATTTCCTCTTTATTTGGGGTCAAATATCTAACTGCTAAGAAATACGCAAGCTAAATAATACGGACCACATTAAGATAAGTGTTAAAAGGTTGCACATACTAATGTGCAGATATTATAAGAAAATCGCGACCAATAACAAGTCTTTTAACAAGTTATTGGCGGATTCTTCACTGACAATATAAAGCTATACTTTATATTGTCATTTTACGAGCGTTATTTACTCGTCGTCATCTTTAGAGTTGTACTTAGAGATGATGGTTTCTGCAACTGATTTTGGAATCTCAGCGTATTTTTGGAATTCCATAGAATATGTTGCACGGCCTTGCGACATTGAACGCATCTGTGTGGCATAACCAAACATTTCTGCTAATGGTACTTCTGCACGAATCTGTTTTGTGCCACCAGGAAGATCTTCCATGCCTTGAACCATACCACGGCGGCGGTTTAAATCGCCCATGATATCGCCCATGTAGTCTTCAGGCGTTTCAACTTCTACTTTCATAATAGGTTCAAGTAGCGCTGGGTTTGCTGCCATGAAGCCTTTTCTGAAAGCAATAGAACCAGCCATTTTAAATGATAACTCATCCGAGTCAACATCATGGTAAGAACCATCATACAAGGTTGCTTTAACGCCAACCACTGGGTAGCCTGCAAGTACGCCGTTTTTCATGCGCTCTTGGATACCTTTGTCAACTGCGCCATGATACTCTTTTGGTACCACACCACCGACAACCTCTTCAGCGAATTCGTACATAACGTCGCCTGCTGGATCAAGAGGCTCAAGACGTAACCAAACGTGACCAAATTTACCACGACCACCAGTCTGACGAACGAATTTACCTTCTTGCTCAACCACGTTACGGATGGTTTCACGATAAGCAACCTGCGGCGCACCGATGTTCGCTTCAACGTTAAACTCACGCTTCATACGGTCAACAAGAATCTCTAGATGCAGCTCACCCATACCACTGATGATAGTCTGGCCAGACTCTTCGTCAGTATGAACACGGAACGATGGATCTTCTTTTGCCAAACGACCTAAAGCGATAGACATTTTTTCTTGGTCAGCTTTGGTCTTAGGTTCAACCGCTAGAGAGATAACTGGGTCTGGGAATTCCATACGCTCTAGGGTGATGACGTTGTTTTCGTCACATAGCGTATCACCTGTGGTGACGTCTTTCATACCTACCAATGCGGCGATATCGCCCGTGCTGATTTCTTGTAGCTCTACCTGAGCATCTGCCATCATCTGAACGATTCGGCCAACACGCTCGCGCTTCATTTTAACCGGGTTATAAACGCTACTACCTTGTTTTAGAACACCTGAATACACACGAACGAAGGTTAAGTTACCAACGAACTTGTCGTTCATGATTTTGAACGCTAGTGCTGCGAACGGCGCGTCATCAGAGGCTTCACGCGTACCTTCAGTTTCGTCTTTGTCGTCAAGGATACCGCGGATAGCAGGTACGTCCATTGGCGCAGGTAGATACTGAATAACGGCGTCCAACATCTTTTGTACACCTTTGTTTTTAAAGGCAGTACCACAAAGAAGTGGAATGATTTCGTTGTCGATGGTCAATTGACGAATAGCGTCGTTGATCTGCTCTACCGTCAATTCACCATTCTCAAGATACTCATTCATGAGCTCTTCTGAGGCTTCAGCAGCGTTTTCTACGAGATACTCACGGTACTCTTCTGCTTTTTCTTGTAGTTCAGTTGGGATTTCGCGCTCTTCGTACTTCATTCCTTGAGACGCTTCGTCCCAATAAATGGCTTTCATGGTCACAAGATCCACAACGCCTTCAAAGTCGTCTTCTTTACCAATTGGAATAACCAATGGTACTGGCTTACCACCTAGACGAGTTTTGATTTGTTCTACCACACGGTAGAAATCAGCACCAACACGGTCCATTTTGTTAATAAACGCTAAGCGTGGTACTTTATATTTGTTTGCTTGACGCCAAACGGTTTCAGACTGTGGCTGAACGCCGCCCACGGCACAGTAAACCATGCAAGCGCCATCAAGAACACGCATAGAACGCTCAACTTCAATCGTGAAGTCAACGTGACCTGGGGTGTCAATGATGTTGATACGGTGTTCAGGGAACTGTTTTGCCATTCCTGACCAAAAACAAGTCGTCGCCGCAGAAGCAATGGTAATACCGCGCTCTTGTTCTTGCTCCATAAAGTCCATGGTGGCTGAGCCATCATGGGTTTCGCCAAGCTTGTGGCTAACACCGGTATAGAACAAAACACGCTCAGTAGTGGTCGTCTTACCAGCATCAATGTGCGCTGAGATACCAATATTGCGATAGCGCTTTAGGGGAGTTTTACGAGCCATAGTGTTTTCCTAGGGAAATTCGTGTGTATATTAATGTGTTGTGTCTCTACCTCATACTCTACGACAAAGCCATAGAACTATGGGCTTTGTTATATTACTTACTAATTATTGGGCCAAATACGGACAAAAAAAGAGCAAATACTAAGAATATAGCGGCATCAATTTCAGGAGACTTTTTTTAAGCGGTGCAGATTCTTTGCAGGCTTTACGGAAAAGCATCCCTTTCAAAACAGCATTTTGACAGATATCCGCCATCTACATTATTCAATAATTTATCCATTTCTCGATAAAAAATTTAATAATCTAATAATGATGGCGGCAATCAATAGAATAAATTAACAATATAAGGATTAACGAGTAAAACCGTTAATCCTAAGCATTTAAACCAGAATTAAAAAAACTGGCTTAGAAACGGTAATGAGAGAATGCTTTGTTGGCATCTGCCATGCGGTGAACTTCGTCACGTTTTTTCATCGCATTACCCTTACCGTCAGCAGCATCATTCAATTCGCCTGCAAGACGCAAAGCCATTGATTTTTCAGAACGCTTAGCGGCAGCTTCAGCTAACCAACGCATAGCCAAGGCGGTACGACGGGAGGGACGTACTTCCATTGGTACTTGATAGGTTGCACCACCAACACGGCGAGCTTTTACTTCGACCATTGGGCGGACATTTTCTAAAACTTCTTCAAAGAAAGCGACTGGATCTTCGATGTTGCGCTTTTGGCCTACTGTCTCAAGGGCACCGTAAACGATACGCTCAGCAGTAGATTTTTTACCATGGCTCATGACATGGTTGATGAATTTTGCAACAGTTTGGCTACCAAACTTAGGATCCGGTAGGATCTCACGGGCAGCAACGACGCGACGTCTTGGCATAATAATAATCCTTTTCTTCAGGAGTGTCTGACATTCACAATCTCGCACCAATTACGTATTGGATGGCATTATATCGAGTTGTCAGTCAGCCTTACTGCATGGCGGTATGTTATAGCGTCAATTAATAACTTAAAAATACCGCTAACACCAGTCCCATGCACAGTTAATGGGTGATACAAATCAGCTTATTTAATAACAATTAGCTATTAAACTTTAGGCTTCTTCGCACCATATTTAGAACGACCTTGCTTACGGTCTTTTACGCCTGCGCAGTCAAGTGCACCGCGAACGGTATGATAACGTACACCTGGTAGATCTTTTACACGACCACCACGGATAAGAACAACACTGTGCTCTTGTAGGTTATGACCTTCGCCGCCGATGTAGCTTGATACTTCATAGCCTGAAGTCAAACGTACACGACATACTTTACGCATGGCTGAGTTAGGTTTTTTAGGGGTGGTAGTATATACGCGAGTACATACACCACGGCGCTGTGGGCACGCTTCCAACGCAGGAACTTTTGATTTTTCCTTGATGGTTTTGCGACCTTTACGAATCAATTGGTTAGTTGTTGCCATAAGGCATCCTTCTCCCGTTTGGTATAAAACAAAAAAATGGGGCAATGCGCCAACCATCTGGCAGTAATGACAGATTTTGGCACACCCATTTTTAGGACAGTGTATTATAAAGAGTTGTTGCTGCTATTTCAACCACTTATGAGTAGTCGTCCTTTACAACATTCGACAGATATGCATGAGTAAAGATTGTAGCAGATTAAATGATAAGCAACAGATTTTAAGATGAGCAATTGTATAATTGCAAAGTGGTAAAATCGATGTTAAGCATTAATGGAGATGGTTGTTTATTTTTCAAGACGCTATGGTTAAGTTAAGATACTTTTTTAGCGCTAAAACCTTTCCATAAAAAAGCATAAGCCGATTTATATCAGCTTATGCTAGCGCTATTTACGTAGCAAAATCAGCTAAGATGTCTATAAATAAGGCTTTATTCTTTATTGCTTGCCTGAGCTTTTTTGTAGTTTTCATCTACTGACTCTTCGTCAGTGGTTTTTGCAACAGGCTTTGAGGCAGCTTGTACTTTACTCTCTGTCTCGTCAGCTTTGGTCTTATTGTCTTTGTTTTTATCGTCTTTAACTTTGTCGGCTGCTTTTTCTTCATTATCAGACTGATGATTCTGTTTTTCATCATTACTGTTAGTATTTTTTTTGACCTGCGCTTCGCTACTACTATCGTCAGTAATGGCGCGATTAGCAAGTTTGGCTTCTGGTGCAAACGTCGCTTGTGCCACGCCAATCACTTCATCAATCAGCTGACTGTTGTAACGCATACCAACGATGACGGCGGTCGCAGGTAAAAAGCGGCGTAGCCATGACAAGTTGATGTTATCTAAGTTAATGCCAATTTGGCTGGCAATATTATCTACTTGTTCGGCATAAAAATTGACGTTTTTATTTTTCAGACCAAGGTTTTTAAGCTCATTATGCAAACCATTGCTTTGCGCATTATCAAGCAAGCCTTTACCAATACCAATACCAGCTAACAACGCCTGCTTCTCTTGCATTTTGCTCAAATCGGCACTTGCCAGTAATTCATAAGCCATTTTAACGCCTTGCTTACCAGTCAATGGCTTATTATAAATAGCGCCTAGCTGATAAACGGTACGTAATGAGACAAGTAACAACCACAAGGTATCAGCGAGCAAACCTGGTAGGCCTGCCAACCCCGTCAAGCCACCTAACGTCGCCAAAGCACGGTTTTGATTGGCGATATCGGTAGCAAGCGCATAACGCTGCTCGTCATCTAAGTTTGCGATATTGGCAAAGCGATGCTGATTTGGCAGGTCAATCTGACTCCAGTTTGAAGCAAGCTTAGCTATCTGCGCAAAAGCACCGTCGACCGTCGAATCAAACAGGCTGTTTGGCACTATTTTTTTGGCATACTTGCCATAAGTAGCAAAGCGCGTACCCAATAACTGCTGGGTGGCTTTTAAGGTTTGTTCGCGAAACAAATCCTGCTGATAATCTTCATCGCCGAGATTTACTGCTTTAAATTGGCGCGGTTTGCCGCTTTTGGCATTGACGCTATCAATCATTGCGCCCATACGTTCTAAATTACTACGAGTAAACGAGCCAACGCTGCTGATGCCTTTATATAAAGTGCTCTGCTTTGCCATTTGAATATCCTTAATACTGTGATTGGTTGTTATTAATATTTTTATAGCTAAGTCTTAAATTGGTAATCATTTTAGCCAACGCTGTTGACCACTGTCAGTGCCAACAATGTTATTACCATTGCCAGTTTTGTATCTAAAAGTAGCGTTTATTCACAACGATAACGCATTTTAGTATATAGCTATTGGTTATAAGCTGGTTTAAAAATAATGACCGTTTTGTCGTTATTTTACACTTACGCCAAGATTTTAAAGCGTCGATACGTTATCATATGCCGTTATTCAAAGCACAGTTGTACTTTTATTTATCAATCAGGATGTATGCAGCATAACGTTTGTTTTTGCGCATTACAATGACTGTCAAATAAGTATTTAAAAGCGATTATTAAAGGTTATTATCAAAAAATCGTTACTCATAAGGAATAGAATATGCGCCGCGTTGTTATCACTGGAGCAGGGATTGTCTCTTGTATCGGACATGATTTGGCGACTGTCACCGATGCTCTTAAACAAGGGTGCTCAGGTATTACGTTCAATGAATCGTATGCTGAGCACGACTTTAAATCACAGGTTAGCGGTAGTATTGATCAGTCAGCGCTTGATACGTCGGGTATTGATCGCAAATTAAAGCGTTTTTTTAGTGACGCCAGTCTCTACGCGTATGTCAGTGCGTTGAGTGCCATTGAGCAATCAGGCTTGCCCCTTGACACCATCAACCATAACCCGCGTGTGGGCGTGGTCGCAAGCTCAGGCGGCGCGTCAACTGAAAATATCGTCAATGCCGTCGATGCCATGCGCGAAAAAGGTCTGCGCGGTGTTGGGGCGATGGCTGTACCAAAAACCATGGGCAGCTCGGTGTCAGCGGCGCTGGCAACGGGTTTAAAAATCCAAGGGATTTCTTATTCTTTAACCTCTGCTTGTGCGACATCAACGCACTGTATTGGTCATGCCGCTGAGCTTATTCAGCTTGGTAAAGCCGATGTGATACTAGCGGGCGGTAGTGAAGCTGAGAATTGGACGCAGTCGTGTATGTTTGACGCCATGGGCGCGGTCAGTACACAATATAATGACACGCCGACACTTGCCTCTAGAGCCTATGACAAAGACCGTGATGGTTTTGTGATTGCCGCAGGCGGCGCGATGGTGGTGGTTGAAAGCCTTGAGCATGCTCAGGCGCGCGGTGCTAATATTTTAGCCGAAATCGTCGGTTATGGTGCAAGCTCTGATGGTGCCGAGATGGTCGCGCCAAGTGGTGAAGGCGCTGTGCGCTGTATGCAGCTAGCTCTTACCGATGCTGGCCTCGAGCGCGTCGATTATATCAATAGTCACGGCACCAGCACGCCACTAGGTGATATCACTGAGCTTAACGCCATTGCTAAAGTGTTTAATGATGATGTCAGTCAAGTGCCGCCTATTAGCTCGACAAAGTCGATGACCGGTCATAGCTTAGGAGCCGTTGGCGCGCAAGAATTGATTTATTGCTTACTCATGCTGCAAGAAGGCTTTATTGCCCCAAGTATCAATGTGCAAGAACTAGACCCTGCGGCTCAAGGCTTTGATATTGTCACCGACAAGCGTGACGTTAAGCTTGAAACGATTATGAGCAATAGCTTTGGTTTTGGTGGCACCAATGCGACTTTAATTATTAAAAAGTTTGACGCCTAATGATGCCCGCAGCAGCTTATAATAAAACTGAGCAGAGAGTTTCTGCCCCATCGCCAGCTACTCATCCTATCTGGCGTTTTGGTGGGCTGTCCGCTGCCGAATTAATGCCCGAACTGCAGCGTTATTTGCACGCTCAAGACCCTAAAGCAAACTGGCAATTGGTTTGGCTGAATAACGCTGGGCGACCTGTGATTGGTTTATTACCAAAAATGAGCTGGTCAGTTTATTATCTTTCTGATTCTAAATTGCCTAATCAGCAACCGAACATCTATAAAGTCATAAAAAATTGCCGTGATGGCTTAGATAACCATGATAAAACCAATCAGTCTATTACTAGCAGTTATATGAGTTATAGCGACTGGCAAGAGGATTTGATTGCTTATAGTCAGGCTCATAACGCAGATAACACTTATGATAAGGATTCTCTGTCGATTGCAGATCATGATCAGCAGCCAAGTTATCAGCATGGCTTGATAGGCTTTATTGGTTATGATATTGCCGCTTATGAGCTTAGCCCAAAAGCGCGAATTGAGCTCGCAGCGCAGCCTTGTGCCGCTTTAGGACATTATGATATTTATCTAACGCCAAATGCTGAACAAGCGAGCTGGCAGCTCACTATAAAAGACAGCGTCACTAATATTGATAACGAACAAAAAGGCGTACTGGTTAAAGCGCTTACCTCATATTTAGATATATTGGATAAGGAATTATCTAACCAAGCTTTAGAAAAACCAGCACTTGAAACGTCTTATAAAGCCAGGCCTTTGTTATTAACAGCACAATGGAGCAAGGGAGATTATCAGCAAGCATTTGAGCAGACGCAAACCTATCTGCAACAGGGTGATTGCTATCAAATCAATCTCACCCAAGTATGGCAAGGCGCTTTTAATAGTCCCAGTGATAATGGTAGCGTGACAAAACTGATTGATTACTTACCTGCTTTACATCGTAATACGAAAGCGCCGTTTGCAGGGTATTTAGCGGTTAATAATTGTGATAGTGAAATAAGCGTTGATACGCAAGATTATCAATTTGAATTGTTAAGCTGCTCGCCTGAGCTGTTTTTTACCTTTAATAAAGACGATACTACTGGCAAACATCATATACGCACCAAGCCCATTAAAGGGACGATGCCGCGTGGGTTAAATACTGCACAAGACAACGCTTATAAACAGCAGCTTATCGATAGCGAAAAAGATCGTGCCGAAAATGTCATGATTGTTGATTTATTACGTAATGATTTGGGCAAATATGCCAAGATTGGCAGCGTCAAAGTGCCACAATTATTTGCGATTGAAAGCTTTAGCAATGTCCATCATATGGTCAGCACCATCACCGCTGAGCTAAAGACGGATACTCACCCACTTACCGTGCTATTTGGCAGTTTGCCCGCCGGTTCCATCACAGGAACGCCAAAAAAACGCGCCGTTGAAATCATCTTGGAGTTAGAAGGTGCCGCGCGCGGTGCTTATTGCGGCACACTAGGCTATATGAACTTTGATGGTAGCGGTCAATGGAATGTGTTGATTCGTACGCTACAAGCCAACAGCTTATCGAATGATGAATTAGAACAAGAAAGACATGTCAGCTTATGGGCAGGCGGCGGTATCACGATTGCCTCTGATTGCGCTGCTGAATATAAAGAATGCCTTGATAAAGTGGGCAACCTGTTAGGCGTTTTAGCGCAAAACAATATAAAGCAATAAACTGACGCTTTATTTAAAAGATAACTCAATCAACAATAAAAAGCCTGCTCACGCCATGTTAAGCAGGCCTTTTTTATTTATGTGACTTAGTGTTTTAGCTTTAGACCATTTAAGTATAAATCTTAAACAAGGTATTACTCAGCAACGCTTTCAGCTTCTGTTTGTAGCGCTTTTAAGGCATCAATCAAACGTTGATTCTGGGCTGCCGTACCAACGGTGATACGTAAATACTCATGAATACGCGGCTTATCAAAATGACGGACGATGATACCTTGCTCGCGTAAGGCAGCCGCCACGCCGCTGGCATTACCGTCTTTTGGACGCGCAAAGACAAAGTTGGCGTGCGAGGGTAACACCTCATAATCGAGCGCCGTCAGATCAGCGCTGAGCGCTTGGCGTAAGTCGATGACTTGCTGACAGGTCTGGGTAAAGTATTCAACGTCTAAGACACTGGCAGTCGCTCCCGCTTGCGCCAACTTATCGAGCGGATAGCTATTAAAGCTATTTTTCATACGCGTCAGTGCTTCAATTAACGAGGCATTACCAAACGCCATACCGACCCGTAAACCAGCAAGCGAGCGTGATTTTGAAAAGGTCTGCGTGACCAGGATATTATCGCAGTCATTGATGAGACTTACCGCTGATACTTCCATATCCAAGCTACCCTCTTCTTTTTGGGCAAAATCGATATAAGCTTCATCAATCACAACCACCGAATTTGAATGCTCACCAGCAAGTTTACGAATATCAGCAAGCGATAATAACAAACCCGTTGGGGCGTTAGGATTGGCGATAATGATACCGCTACAAGGCTGGCGATAAGCATCAGGGCTGATACTAAAATCGGCTTCTAGGGCGATTTGTACCAACTCAATACCAAAGGTATGAGCGTAAACAGGATAGAAGCTATAGCTAATATCAGGCGCTAAAACAGGACGCTCTTTTAAGAAAAAGCTGGCAAATACCAATGCCAATACTTCATCAGAACCATTACCGACAAACACTTGATTGGTTTCAAGGTTATATAACTCGGCTAAGGCGGCGCGTAAATCATCCGATTCAGGCGCAGGATATAAACGCAGCTCATCAGCTTGCTGCGCTAAGACTTTTGCGATGGCCTCGCCGACTTTTGGTGACGGCGGAAATGGGTTTTCATTGGTATTTAATTTGCACAAATTTTCATGCTGAGGCTGCTCGCCAGGGACGTAAGGTGACAGATTTCGCGCTTTAGATGACCAAAGTCTGGTGTCTATCTTTAACTCACTCATAAGTTATCCTACTCATTAGCCACATAAATGATTAAACGTAAATATTAAAATTGGGTTATAGTCAGTTCGAAATAAAATCGATACGCTGATGTTATCGTGCAGTTGGTATAAATTTTCCTTGCGTGCTGTTATCACAGAGGCTGCGCAAAATTCATCCCAACCGCACTGTATCGTTTTTAAAGTGGGTAAACTATATTAAAATTAGCTTATTAAAACTCAACTACCTAACTGGATTATTAACTATCTTTTTGGTAGCGATAGCGGGCTGAGCGCGCATGGGCGTCTAAATCCTCACGCTGCGCTAAAATATCTGCGGTCTTAGCCAGTGGCTGACTACCCGCTTCATTACAATAAATAATCGAGGATTTCTTTTGGAAGTCATAAACACCGAGCGGTGAAGAAAAGCGCGCTGTACCAGAGGTTGGCAATACATGGTTGGGACCCGCACAGTAATCACCAATCGCTTCAGGCGTATGACGACCCATAAAGATAGCGCCAGCATGGCGAACTTCATTCAACAGCGCATCAGGGTTATCAACTGACAGCTCTAAATGCTCAGGGGCAACGCGATTAATCACCGCCATACCTTCCGCGCGGTCTTTGACCAGAATCAGCGCGCCGCGGTTTTTTAGTGAATCACGGGCGATATCCGCTTTTGGCAATTCTGCTAAGGCTTTCTCAATTTCCGCCGCTACTTCTACAAGCTGCTGTTCACTTGTCGTGACAAAGATAGCTTGGGCGATACGGTCATGCTCCGCTTGCGATAATAAATCCATCGCCAACCAATCAGCGCGATCTTGCGCCTCGCCTTCTGCATAAACCAATACTTCAGAAGGACCAGCAATCATATCAATGCCAACTTGGCCGAATACCGCCCGCTTTGCCGCCGCGACATATTTGTTACCAGGGCCCGTGATTTTATCTACGGCTGGTATGGTTTCGGTGCCGTATGCCAAAGCTGCAACCGCTTGCGCACCGCCAATGGTAAAGACACGGTCCACTTGTGCCAAATGCGCGGCGGCTAGTACCAAGGGATTGAGCTCGCCTTTTGGCGCTGGTACCACCATAATTACCTCGGCAACGCCAGCCACTTTGGCAGGAATGGCATTCATCAATACTGAAGACGGATAAGAAGCCAAACCGCCGGGCACATAAATACCGACACGATCAAGCGGCGTAACCTTTTGCCCTAAACGATTGCCAAGCTCATCTTCATATTGCCAAGTTTCTTGCACCTGGCGCTCATGAAATGTCCGCACCCGTGTCGCCGCCGTCACTAACGCATTTTTTACCTCATCATCGAGACTGGCAAACGCGTCAGCAAGTGCTTGTTTAGACAGCTCTAACTCTTGCATCGCCTTCGCCGGATGCTGATCAAACTCTTGGGTCAACGTCAGTACCACACTGTCGCCACCATGACGTACCTTTGCAATGATATCGTCAACGGTTTTTAATAATTCAACATCGTTGACCGTTTCAAAAGCGAGAAGCTGGGTCAGTTGACTGTCAAAATCAGCATCTTGGGTACTTAGTTGGCGCATGACTGAATCCTATGTTTGAGCATAAAAGTCGGCTATAAAAAATAGTAGAGATAAAAAAGCAAATGTGAAAATAAAAAAGGTGGATATGCCAGTTTATTTATAGGTAGCTGCCTCAGATTATACTGAGCTTGTATTTTCTGGCAAGCAAACGCAATAAAACCAGTTTAGCACGCTATATCTCTCCTAGAGCGCCAAACTGGTTTAAAATTTTGTATAACCGTACTTTATATTATCAATGATTGGCAACGCCTTATAAGAGCGCTTTATAAAAATAAAGAAATGCCAAATTAAGAAGCACTGGCAATACTGTCTTTAAAACTGTCTAAAATCGGCTCAAGCAGGGCAAATTTACGCTTGTAGCTGACTTGATTGACGATAAGGCGTGACGATACATCACAAATATGGTCGCGCGCTTCAAGCCCATTGGCGCGCAGCGTATTACCGGTATCGACGACGTCTACAATTAAATCGCCTAAACCAACCAATGGCGCAAGCTCCATCGAACCATACAGCTTAATCACATCGACTTGCTGACCTTGGCTGGCAAAGTAAGCGCGGGCAACATTGACGTATTTGGTCGCGATACGCAGACGACGATTTGGCAGCGGCGCCCCTTTCACGCCCGCTGTCATCAGCTTACACTGGGCAATCTGTAAATCGAGCAATTCATAAACGTGATTGGCGCCATGCTCAAGCAGCACGTCTTTACCCGCCACGCCAAAATCAGCAGCGCCGTGTTCAACATAGGTTGGCACGTCACTGGCGCGTAAAATTAACACGCGTACATTTGGGTTTGAAGTTGGGAAAATAAGCTTGCGCGACGCCTCAGGGTCTTCTAACAATTCAACACCAGCAGCGCGCAGTAAAGGCATCGTCTCTTCTAAGATACGACCCTTTGATAGCGCTAGTGTCAAACCTGAAAACGCCTCATTTACTTCATTTAATAAACCATCATTTGGTAAGCTGTTGCTTGCTTCAGTCATAATGACTCGTGTCCGTGTACAGTTAGTTGCCTTATTTAACAGGCTTTATTAATTTATTAGGTGTTAATACCAATAATAGTAGCTAGTAAATCAGCCTAGTCATTCGTATTAATACGTTCGATATTGACCCCTAGCGCGCGCAGTTTTTCTTCGACGTGCTCGTAGCCACGGTCAATATGGTAAATACGGTCAATCAAACTCTTGCCTTCAGCAGAAGCCGCCGCCATGACCAATGACATTGATGCGCGCAAATCCGTTGCCATGACAGGCGCCGCAGTAAAGTGCTCGACGCCTTTAACCACAGCTGTATGGCCATCTACTTGGATAGAGGCGCCCAAACGGTTGAGTTCCGGCACGTGCATATAGCGATTTTCAAAGATATTTTCGATAAAGGTGCTGGTGCCATCAGCAAGGCACGCAATCGCCATCACCTGCGCTTGCATATCGGTTGGAAAACCTGGATGCGGCTGGGTACGTATATTAACCGGTAATGGACGACCTTGCATTTGCGCGCGAATCCAGTCATCACCCGTGGTAATAACCGCGCCCATGTCTTCAAACTTCTCGAGCACAGGCGCTAATAAAAGTGCCGAGGTGTTTTTGGTCAACACATCGCCGCGCGTCATCAAGGCACCGGCCAGATAAGAGCCGGTTTCGATACGATCTGGTACGACCGAATATTCACAACCATGCAAGCGCTCAACGCCTTCGATGGTCATGGTTGCCGTACCAATACCGCTGATTTTAGCACCCATTGCCACTAGCATATTGGCCAAATCAACCACTTCTGGCTCAAGCGCACAGTTGCCTAGCACCGTAGTGCCTTTGGCCAATGCCGCAGCCATAATGACGTTTTCCGTACCGCCAACTGTCACCATGTCGAATGAAAAGTTACAGCCGATAAGCTTGCCACCTTTTGGCGCTTGCGCTTTGACATAGCCATTCTCGACGCTAATCTCAGCACCCATGGCTTCAAAAGCTTTTAGATGCTGGTCAACAGGGCGCGAACCGATGGCACAGCCGCCCGGTAAAGACACTTCCGCCTCTCCAAAGCGCGCCAGCAAAGGGCCTAGAACCAAAATCGAGGCGCGCATGGTTTTAACCAAATCATACGGCGCATAGAAATTATCGATATTCTTAGTATCGCAAGTGACGGTATCGCCCTGCTTTTGAATATCAATGCCCATGCCAGCGATCAATTCAATCAAGGTACGCACATCTTGTAACGATGGCACGTTATGCAACGTCATTGGGGTCTCGGCCAAAATCATAGCAGCGAGTAACGGCAAAGCGGCGTTTTTAGCGCCTGAGATAGTAACTTCCCCTGCGATACGACTGCTACCGGTGATTAAAAATTGATCCATAAAGGTGACAACCTAGCGATAAGTATAAAAAATATGAAAACTAGCAATAATAAAACCAGCCATATAAAGTGCCGGTGCGACAAATTCTAGTCATAGATAAGAGATGATAGATAAAAGTTAAAAGGGTTAGCCTTGTGATTGCGCTTCCCATTCAGCTGGGGTTAACGCTTGAATATTGAGCGCATGGATATCGCCGCTAGCAATTTTATCATTGACCAAAGCGTAAACTGCCTGCTGACGCTGCACCGCACGCTTGCCTTCAAAGCTGGCATCAACCACCCGCACATCGAACTTGGTTCCTTGATTGGCAGCTTGAATAAAAGCATCAGGAAAGTGAGTTTGTAAAAATGCAATCAAATCGTCAGCGTTCATGCTCATAGAATATTCTGCCTTAAGGGTTAAATAGGTGGATATAAAGTTAGCCATTATAACAAGAGTTTGACCATCTTACAGTACTGTCTTATACAACTAGGCTTAACTATTTGAGCGTTTTATCCAAATAGCTGAGCACTTGCGCGCGTACGTCATTGACCCAGCGTAATGGCGGCGCCATCGCACCGATACTAGTGGCATGACTGGCACCAGCAATTTCGCTTGTTTCGACTTTGACGCCCGCTGCTTTTAATGCTTGCCTCATCTTAACGGTATTGCTGATATGAACGACGTTGTCTTTTTCTGCCGTTAACAATAAATACGGTGGCTGCGCGCCTTTAATATTGCGATCTGGCATGACGTCATCTGGCGTGGCATCGGCCCCAAAAGCGGTTGCACTACTATATTTACGAAAATCATAGCTATAAGGACCAGCGATGCCAATCACAGCGGCAATATCTGTTGGCTCGACGCCATAGGGTGCTAAAAAATCCTCATTGGCAACGGCGGCAACCGCATTAAACGCGCCCGCAGAATGCCCTATGACCGCTAAACGTTTGGGGTCAGCGTGCAGACTTTTGGCATTTTTATAGCTCCAAGCAATGGCCTGCGCGGTATCTTCTACATAGTCAGGGTAAACGTGCTCGGGCGCTTTACGGTAATTAATCACTGCCGTGACATAACCTGCTTGCGCCAGACTCTGTCCAACAAAGGCATATTCGTCTTTATTGCCACTTTCCCACGAGCCGCCATGGACAAAAACCACCATCGGATAGCTATCGTTAATAGCCTTATCAGCGGTCGCGTTCTTTGACTGCATGGCTTTTGCCAACGGTTTTGGATAATAAACATCCAAATCTTGTAACGGCTTATCACCATACAAAATATTTTTGCTGACGCCAACACCGCCATTTGCGGTGATGCCATTAACAATAGCTAGCGCTGATAGCGCCTGTGCTTGCTGAGTTGCAAGTGCAATGCCGCCAACGGCTAATGCTGCCGTCACGCCAACGCTAATACGTTTAGGCGCAAGAGTCTTAATCCGCGTTATCCTTTCTTGCCTTGTTGCTTTTTGTGTTATTTCTTTTTGCCTTGTTGCTTTTTGAACAGTCTTTTTATATAAATCCTTCATCCTTAATATTCCTATTATAAGCTCGTCGACGGTTAATACTTGATAGTCAGTTAGCACTTAGTCAGTTAACAGTAGAGTGACGGCTTTATTATTTGAGTTAGGCGTATCCTCTACTTTTTAACATTTCTAATTCTCACATTTTATCTCTTACTGGCTGGCTTGGGATTTAACTTGCTTTTGCTGTTATGACTGTTTAGGTTTCTTGTGATTGTCACCAAAAGACTTAACTAAAAGCTTGCTAAATATCAATCTAAGAACTGGGTGACGGCTAATTGACTGGCGTGCCATTTTCATCGACGATAAGTGGCGTCGCACTGACAGCAGTATCTAATGTGGCCGAACTTGTAAGCTCAGGCGCTGCTCTATTATTAACCACTCGATTGACCGCTGGACCTCTGCTAGGATTGACTAAATTATTTTCATACATAATATCGTCATCGCCTAGCTTTACCCCTCTATCATCAACGACGGTAGTCAACAGCACCAACTCTGTGATGCCAACGGTATTATTGGCGATATCAATCAGATGGCTTTGCTGCGTTGGTGTCATACGTCCCATAATATAAACCACGCCATCATTGGTAATCGCCTTAATCTGCGAGGCCTTTACGCCATCGCTGGCGGCGACTTTTGCCATTAACTTGGAGGTGATATAACCATCATGAACGGTTGCGCTATAGCCTTTTGAGGCGCTAACGTTTAGCTCATTGTAGACGTGACGGACGTCTGGCATAGAGCTAACCACTTTTTCAATTTCTGCTTTGATGGCTTCTGTTGGCACCTCACCGGTGAGGAGCACCTCACTATTAAAGCTATCGACACTCATGCGACTGACTTGCTGCAAATTTTCTTGCAAACCATAGACGTTAATCTTGACGGTGTGCTCAATACTACGGTCGAGTAGGCGCTGCGGAATGGTGCGCTCGGTCATTGGCACGCCATACGTCCCTTCTGTGCTGTTGGTCAAATAGTTGGTGGTACAACCAGTCGCGGCAATGCTGCTCAGTAACATAATGCCAATCGCCTTGCAGCGTGATGAGCCCAAAATAGCAGTGCGCAAATGCATCCGTGTCATGATTTACCTCTTAAAACAGGGTGTAGTGTTTAACTAATGATTAGTGAATAACGCTTGTTAATGGCAATGATAAAAATATGATTAAATGAAGTATTTTTAAAGCCGCTACTTTACTGAAATTTTATACTAGGCGGTTAGGCTTTTGGTAACGATAGCTTGATGCTTTATTTATTTTACTTTTTAGCTTAACCTGTAAACTCAATTGCGCTCCAGCTGTTTAAATTCGCAAAGTCCCTTTACCACGCTGAGGCCATAAAAGCGCCTTGTAGCCATTCTGGTTGAGTATTTTTTGGCGGCATTTCTTGAGTATGGTTGGTCTTATTGTTGGCAAGAGTATCGTAGGCAATCACATCAAAGCGGCACTCATACTCACTATATTCAGGATGCTGCTGCAAAAAATAGCGCGCTGCTTTGATAATTTTACGTTGCTTATTTTTGGTTACGCTAAGCGCCGCATCACCAAATCCTGAACGTTGCCGCTGCCGCACTTCAATAAAAATAAGCGTCGACCACGCCTGCCCTTTTTCACTCATGATTAAGTCAAGCTCACCCACTTTCGGTTGTTGCCAGTTTTGCGCCACCAATGTCAAACCTTGCGCTTGCAGGAACTCGCACGCTTGCTGCTCAAAACGGCTGCCTTGACGCTGTGTCGGTGAAGTCAGGGTTAAGGGTTTGTCATTTACCATCACGTCTCTTTACTATCACATCTATAGGACAGCTGAACATTTGAGAATTATCATAGCACATCATGCTAAACTAACCACTTTCGCGTTTTAATTTCCGTATCTAACACCCCGAGGTTTTCATGTCTAGCCCTACCGCGATGCCAGCTTGTCTTTATATCGTTGCCACGCCGATTGGTAATTTAAGCGACATGACACCGCACGCCATCGATGTTTTAAAGCAAGTTGCTATCATTGCCTGCGAAGACACCCGCACCTCAGGCAAGCTATTGTCACATTTTGGTATTAACACCAAAGGTGACAAAGATACAGATGAAGTAACCGTACACAACCATAAAAACGCTGCCGAAAACGACTCTGAGGGCGCTGCCAAACAAAAAAGTCATCATAAACTTTGGGCGTATCATGAACACAATAGTGCCATTCAAACCCCCAAAATCATTGAAATGATTCAGCAAGGTCATTCGGTTGCCTTGATTAGTGATGCTGGTACGCCGCTGATTAGCGATCCCGGTTATCAATTGGTGCAAGCCGCTCATGCTGCTGGCGTTCGCGTCTCGCCTGTTATTGGCGCCTCTGCTGCCATTGCTGCATTGTCGGTTGCAGGACTACCTTCAGACCGTTTTAGCTTTATTGGTTTTTTACCGGCAAAAACCCATGGTCGCCAAAAACAGCTAACGGCTCTCAACTCACGCACCGAAACCTTGATTTTTTATGAAGCGCCGCATCGTATCATTGCCAGCTTAGAAGACATGGCGGCTATCTTTGGGGCAGAGCGCGAAGTGACGTTTTGCCGTGAATTGACCAAAACCTTTGAAACCGTGCATAAAAGCACGCTTGGCGAATTGGTCGAATTTGTCAAAGCCGATGACAATCAGCAACGCGGTGAAATCGTGGTCGTCGTCGCTGGGGCGCAAGTGACGCAGGACGCTGATGATATCAGTATTCACGATACCTTATTACAGCGCTTGCTAGAAGATTTGTCGGTTAAAAAAGCCGCTGCTTTGGCTGCTGACATCACAGGCGTCAAAAAAAATGCGCTTTATCAGCGCCTACTTGAGCTACAAGCGCCATAATCTTTAGCGACAAAACTTAAGCTAAGCACTGATAAATGAAGCATTGATAAATGAAGCCCTTATAAGTTAAAACTGATAAAACCAATGCTAATAATTCATTGAGGAGAAATAGGCAATGTACGATGTGATGGCGATAGGTAACGCCTTGGTTGACCACGAATATCTGCTGTCGGATGCAGCGCTAGAAGAGACTGACCTGACTAAAGGCAATATGACGCTGGCAGGACTAGAAGAGCAGCAGCAGCTACTGGCGTATTTTAAACTGGCCGACATTGCGCCATCAAAACAAGCGGGCGGCGGCTCAGCGGCCAATGCCATGTACGCTTTTGCAAGTTTGGGCGGCAAACCTTTTTATGCCTGCCGCGTCGGTGATGACACACAGGGTAAGTTTTATTTAAAAGACTTACACGAAGCGGGCGTTGCTACCTCACCGCAGTCGATTCACGCAGGTGGCGTGACTGGCTCATGCGTGGTAGCAGTGACTGATGATGGCGAGCGTACCATGCAAACCTTCCTTGGTACCTCAAGCGATATTACCGCTGACAACGTCGATTTTGAGGCATTAACCCAAGCAGGATGGTTGTATTTAGAAGGTTATTTGGCAATGTCTGAAAGTATTCAGCCAGCGATGACCAAACTACGCCAACAAGCTGGTATCCATGGTGCCAAAATCGCTGTCAGCTTTGCCGATCCTGCGGTAGTGAAGTTTGCTAAAGACGGCCTACTTAATATGCTTGGCAATAAAGTCGCGGTGATATTTTGTAATAGTGAAGAAGCCAAATTATTCACCGATAAGAAACAGCATAAAGCTGCGGCACGCGCCCTACTTGAGCATTGCCAAACGGCGGTGGTTACCGATGGGCCCAATGGTGCTATCATCGCGCATAAACCAAATGATGAGTCAGAAATTGAGTTTTACGACATTCCGACGCCAGTCGTTGCCAATGTTATTGATACCAACGGCGCTGGTGATAACTATTCTGGGGCGTTTTTATATGCTTTATCACAGCATTATAGCTTGCCAGAATGCGGACGGCTTGCCAGCGAAATCGCTGCGCAGGTGATTCAGCAGTTTGGTCCACGTCTCGCGTCACACGAGTATCAAGATATCTTACGTCGTGTTTTAACTGTTTAGCGGCTGAATTATCTGCTTACTAAAGCGTTAAAATCTAAGTTTCTAAGTGCTTTAAACGGCATTTCTAGTTGACCCCTCATAAAAGACAATGCTGCTGGGACAAATTTTGCGCAGCCTCTGGAGCGACGAAGTCGCACAGCAAGCAAGGAAAATTTGTACCAATAGCACCTTAACATAGTTTCGCGCTTTTATTTAGAATTGCCTACAAAACTTTAGCGTCTAATAAGCAAAAGCCCATATCATCGGATATGGGCTTTTCCGTTTGCATTGATAACATCAATAACATAACAGCAAACTATCTTTTAATTAAACAGCGGCAAGTGCTCGCTCTAAGTCGGCTTTGATATCGTCGATGTGCTCAATACCAATTGAGAGACGCACCATATCCGCACTAACGCCCGCGTTTTCAAGCTCTTGCTCATTCAGCTGACGATGAGTGGTGGTTGCTGGATGACAAGCGAGCGACTTAGCATCACCAATATTGACCAAACGCGTAATCAGTTGCAGCGCATCGATAAAGCGCGCCCCAGCTTCAAGTCCGCCTTTTACCCCAAAGGTTAAAATAGCAGATGGCGTGCCCTTCATATATTTTTGTGCAAGCTCATGCTCAGGATGGTCTGGTAAACCAGCATATTTTACCCAAGCAACTTTGTCATGGTCGCGTAGATATTCAGCAACCGCTTGCACGTTTTGCACATGACGCTCCATACGCAAGCTTAAGGTTTCCATACCTTGCAAGATACCAAAGGCGTTTAATGGGCTGATTGCCGCGCCAGTATTACGTAGCGGCGCGACGCGCGCACGGGCGATAAAGGCCGCTGCGCCGACGTCTTTGACGAAGTTTACGCCGTGATAGCTTTCATCTGGCGTATTTAATAATGGGAAACGCTCAGGATAATCGCCCCAAGGGAAAGTTCCGCTATCAACAATCGCGCCACCAATTGAGGTGCCTGTGCCACTCATGTATTTGGTCAATGAATGAATAACGATATCAGCGCCAAACTCAAATGGACGGCACAGCGCCGGCGTCGCAACCATGCTATCAATCACCACTGGTACGCCATATTCATGGGATATGTCACTTAGTGCTTGGATATCAACGATGTTGCCCAGTGGATTACCAATGCTTTCAGCAAAGACCATTTTGGTTTTATCATCAATTAAATCACGAATCGCTGCAGGGTTTTTATGGTCAAAAAAACGCACTTCGATACCTTGGCGCGGCAAAGCATGGGCAAATAAATTATAAGTGCCACCATAGAGCGTTGATACGGCGACGATATTATCGCCCGCTTCACAAATGGTTTGAATCGCATATGTGATGGCCGCCATACCAGAGGCGACCGCAAGCGCCCCAATACCGCCTTCAAGTGCGGCAACGCGCTCTTCTAACACCGCAGTGGTCGGATTCATAATACGGGTATAAATATTGCCAGCAACTTTTAAATCAAATAAATCAGCGCCATGCTGGGTATTATCAAAGGCATACGAACTGGTATGGTAAATAGGCACGGCGACCGCTTTGGTGGTGGGCTCGACGCTATAGCCAGCGTGAATGGCTAAGGTTTCAAGGCGCTGGGTATTCTGCTTAGCTGGTTGTCCGTCACTCATCAGGTGCTCCTAAAATTTTATGGGATATTTACAGAAGTATTAATAGATTATTAAACCTATATTTCATTTCTCAAAAATGGTTATAACAAAAAGTCATAAAAAAAGCTGAGTTAATCATAACCCAGCTTCTTTATTAAAAGAATAGCAAATTTTTCATCTCTTAATGACGAATATTCATAAGTAATATTTATAAGCAAATAAACCAGTCAGTAAATACCCATAAAATATTACTATTATAAACCCCACTCTCAACTTTGAAAGTGATTGAAAAAAGAAGAGCACCTCACTAATCTA
>CAUPWW010000009.1:0-155092 GCA_963515535.1 uncultured Psychrobacter sp. | reverse complement strand
CAATAAGTTTGGTGACATAAAAAATGACGCTAAATATCAAATTTTAGCGTCATTTTTATATTACTGTTTAGCACGATAGCCCAGCTTATAAATATAAGAGCGCCAAACCGATGACCAACAGTACACTTAAAAAGCCTTGCACCACTAAAAACGCTTGATGCGGGGCGGCGATGTGGCGCACCATATTGCCAAGCGCATTATAAGTAATGCCAGCTGCTTTGATATGTGGCGGGGTGTCAAAGGTTTTGATAATTTGCAAAAACTGCTCGGTGCGCTCAGCTGACCAGCCATGCGGCGCAAATGGCAGATACGGCGACAATTGCGCTGCTTGTTTTTTGGTGGCAGGCGACCAAAGCCAACGCTCCAAAAACAGCAAACGCATGCGCCAGTCTGAAAAATAACGCTGCGTAATCACTTGTAATACGAGCACTTGCACGTCTTTATGGCGCTTATCGGCAAAAATACGCTGCGTCAACGCCGCCACTTTGGCTTTTTCACCTTCTATACATTGCAAAAAGTGACCGTTGCCATAACATAATGTCCCTGTAATGCCGTGCTGCTCGTTATAATCACGCGCATGAGCTTCTACCTCATCAAATATTGCTGCATTTAACCGTGAAGCAAGCGTCAAGCGACTGACATACACCAACTGTATCAATGCAGTATCTGCTATTTCATCTAATTTGCTAAAGGCATTAGCATGAGTTAGGGGCATAATAAAAATCCTAAAAGGTCACCATTGACGGCAACCAGAAAAATACGCCATCTAAAATGACGTGTAAAAAATAAGAATATTACGGATAGTAAAGATGGTGCTTTACGAAAACTGAGCAATAAAATATGGTAACAAGACCTAATAATAAAATCGGGCAACAAAAGCCTAGCAAATAATTACGCCACTCGTCTGTGATTGTTTATGAGAGTTGCTATCATAACCAGCGCAAAGAAAAACGTGATAATACGCGTCATTTTCGCCATAAAAGGCTAAAAATCAAGTTACCCGCAAAGAGTATTTAAAATAAAAATAAAAAACAGTGACAAAATGAGCACTTGTAAACTTGCTAAATCGCCTCATTAAAACAAATAATAACAAAGGCAGGATTTATAATTTTTGCGTATAACTCATTGTAAATGCAAAGATAAATGATTGTAACGTTTAAATAAGCCTATTGATATGCTTTTCTCGACATTATGGTCTAAAAAGTCATAAGAAAACTTGGGCGCTGGCGTTTACTTTTAGCAATTGCATTTATGCGAAAACGCCTTTTACGTGCTTTTCTTACGATTTTTAATAGCTGGCTTTTTATAAAAATCCTATTTATAGCTGCCTTTTTTAGCAAGATTTTTAGCAACAGAATATCAACACTGATTTATTAAGACCGATGTATTAAAAACGATTTACAGAGACGACAGACAGGAACATTATGAGCAAGATAGAAAAACCAGAAGACTTTCACCTAACGATTGCTGAAATTAAGAAAAAAGACTACCCACAGCTCAAAGCTTTGATGGACCGCGTTTATGTCAATTTAGGCGGCGCATGGTCAAAAAACACCATTCATACCTTGATTGATGCCTTTCCTGAAGGGCAGATTGCCTTATTTGACCATGACCAGCTGATTGGTATGGTACTGTCCATGCGCGTTGATTATGCCAAATTTTCTAACCCGCACACCTATGATGATTTGATTGGGCAAAAAGAAATCATCAAAGACAATCCTGAGGGTGACGCTATTTATGGGCTTGATGCCCTGATTGACCCCGATTATCGTGGCTATCGATTGGGTCGTCGTCTTTACGATGCGCGTAAAGAGCTGTGTCGTCAGCAAAACTTCCGCGCTATCTTAGCAGGTGGGCGAATCCCCAATTATCATAATCATCAAGATTTGACCCCTGGGGAATATATCGAAGCTGTTGAATCGCGTGAAATTCATGACCAGGCGTTGTCATTCCAGTTATCAAATGGCTTTATCGTCAAGCGTATCTTGACCGCCTATTTGCCCGATGATGCCCAGTCAAAAGGGTTTGCGACCTTACTTGAGTGGGCAAACATTTATTACGAACCTAAAGGCTACAAACCCAATACCCGCAAATCTGAGGTTCGCATCGGCGGTATTCAGTGGCAAATGCGCGAGGTAGAATCGCCTGAGGAGCTGCTGCAACAGGTTGAATTTTTCGTCGACATCATGGCCGATTACAACTCTGATTTTGCTTGCTTGCCGGAATTTTTTAATGCGCCATTAATGGGATTATGTGAATCAACCGATCAAAACGTCGCGATTCGCTTTCTGGCAGATTATACTGAGTGGTTTAAAAACGAAATATCGCATTTGGCGGTCAGTTATAATGTCAACGTCATCACCGGTTCCATGCCATTATTAGACGAGGATGATACCCTCTATAACGTCAGTTACCTATGCCGCCGCGATGGAACGGTCGAAGAGCAGCGCAAAATCCATATTACCCCGCATGAGCGTAGCGCCTGGGTGATTGAAGGCGGTGATGAGGTCAAAGTGTTTGACACCGACGCTGGTCGAATCGGAATCTTGATCTGCTACGACGTTGAGTTTCCTGAGCTTGCACGCTTGATGGCGCTTGATGATATGGATATCTTATTTGTGCCATTTTGGACCGACACCCAAAACGGCTACCTGCGTGTACGCCACTGTGCGCAAGCACGGGCGATCGAAAACGAATGCTATGTGATGATTTGCGGCTCGGTTGGTAACTTGCCGCAAGTTGAGAGCTTGGATATTCAATATGCGCAGTCGTCTATTTTCTCGCCATCAGATTTTGCGTTCCCGCATGATGCGATTATGGCAGAAACCACCGCCAATACCGAGATGGTATTTTTCTCTGACGTGAACTTAGATAAGCTTATTCACGTTCGTAATGAAGGCTCGGTACATAATCTACTTGACCGCCGTGATGATTTGTTTAGCTTAAAGTGGAAAAGAAAAGCCAAAGTGCCAGCGAGTAAATTATCAGATGTTGAGCGCCGTGAAAACTCAGGGAGCGTGCTTATCGGTGACCCATTGCAAGACCGCGCGAAAAAACCTTAAGCGCTCATATTAAAAGACCAGCATTAATCATAACAATCTAAAAATTATAATAATACGGCTGACCATTCAGCCGTTTATTTTTATCTATTAACATTTAAAGGCAAAAAAGCAGCCATTATGACGACCGATTCTAATCTTAATATTGCCAATACCCCTAAGACGCCAAAAAAAACACCCAAGCAAAAGCTATTATCGGTTGCTAAAAGCTTGCTTATATACGGCTTAGCATTTGCGGTCATTTATATGGCGATTAACTGGTGGCGCCAACCGGTCATGCCAGCCAATCCGCAATTGCAACTGACTGACTATCAAGGTCAAAGCGTTGATTTGGCAGCCATGAGTCGGAATAAGCCAACGCTGGTATACTTCTGGGGAACTTGGTGTCCGGTTTGTCGGGTAACCTCACCGACGATAGACAAACTTGCCGCGGCGAATGATTATCCTGTAGTGACCATTGCCATTAAATCAGGCTCTGATCAAGAGCTACACAGCTACCTCACTGAGCACAATTATCAATTTACCACTATCAATGACCAAGAAGGTGAGATATTTGCTGATTGGCAAGGCCAAGTAACGCCGTCTTATGTGGTTTTGAAAATGGCGAGATGACGCAAGGCTTGACCGGTATTCAGCCGCTTTGGTCGCTCAAATTGCGTTTGTGGTTATCAGAAGTTTTTTAGCCCGTAGTCAGACGATACCGGCCAGCTCTTTTTACCCTACTCATTTTGTCATATAATAGCTGCCGTACTCTTATTCCCTTTTCTAAGTATTCTGCTAAAAATATTTTTTGTTGCAATCGTCTGATTAGTATTTATGATGGACGTGTCCATTTACAATCAAGTGATAAGCAACCTATTTTGCGCCATGTTTTTTAAGCAAATTTTTTCAAGTAATAAGTAAAAGACTAGGGCGTGTCCTCATTTTAAAAATGGTGTTAAAAATGAGATAAATTGCCGTCAAACGAGGAAAATAGCGCAAATAATATCGAGATATTAGTCAGCTATTTGACGATGTTTGATAAAATTTAGCCATTTTTAGCCCATTTAGATACAAGCGCTTGAATTGAGGACACGCCCTAGCATCGATTATCCAATATTTAACCCCATATATCTTTAATCTTACGCCTGAATTAAACGCAACCTTTAACCATCATCTTATAAGACACCTTCTATGACTGATAAAAGTAACGACACGCCAAGCCACGATTACAAAGACACCCTAAACCTTGCTGATACGCCCTTTGCGATGCGTGCCAACCTTGCTAAACGTGAGCCAGACTGGCTGGCGGCTTGGGAAGCAGACGACGTGTACGGCAAAATTCGTCAGGCGCGGGCGGGCGCGACCAAATACATTTTGCACGACGGCCCTCCATACGCCAACGGTCAGATTCATTTGGGTCATGCGGTCAATAAAGTATTAAAAGACATTATCGTCAAATCAAAAACCTTGTCGGGTTTTGATGCGCCTTATGTGCCGGGTTGGGATTGTCACGGTCTGCCTATCGAGCAAAAGGTCGAAGCCAAAGTCGGTAAGGTCGGTCAAAAAGTCTCGGCAACTGAATTTCGTGGACTTTGCCGCGAGTATGCAAGTACGCAGATTGAGCTACAAAAGGCAGACTTTAAACGTCTGGGCGTATTTGGTGATTGGGACAATCCTTATTTGACGATGAACTTCCATCAAGAAGCCAACATCGTACGTGCGCTTGCTAAAATCTATGATAACGGCCACGTCACCCGTGGCATGAAGCCAGTCAACTGGTGCTTAGACTGTAGCTCTGCGCTAGCTGAAGCCGAAGTGGAATACCAAGATAAAGTCTCAGACGCTATCTATGTGAGCTTTGATGTACTGGATACCGACAAGGTTGCAGCATTAAGCGGCATTGAAGGTAACATCGCCGCGATTATCTGGACGACGACCCCTTGGACGTTACCAGCAAACCAAGCCATCTCAGTACACCCTGAGCATGACTATAGCGTGGTCGCGACTGCCAAAGGTAACTTCTTATTAGCCACTGACTTGGTTAAAAGCGCATTAAGCGAGTTTAAACTGACTAACGATGGCATCTTAGCTACCGTATTAGGACGCGAGCTTGAAGGCCTGCACGCCCAGCATCCATTGATTGCGGATCGTCAAGTGCCGCTAATCCTAGGTGAGCACGTAACCACGGATAGCGGTACTGGCCTCGTCCATACCGCACCGGGGCATGGTCTTGACGATTATATCGTTGGCCTGAAATATAACTTGCCGGTTGAAAACCCAGTCAGTGGAACGGGCGTTTATCTAGACAGCGCTGCGGTATTTGCAGGCGAACATATCTATAAAGCCAATCCGCAAATCATCGCAGTACTGCACGATAACGGTCATTTAATCAACCATACCAAAATTGAGCACAGCTATCCGCATTGCTGGCGTCATAAGTCGCCGATTATTTTCCGCGCCACCCCGCAGTGGTTTATTAATATGGAAACCAAAGGCTTACGTGAGCGTGCGCTTGCTGATATTCCTTCTGTCAATTGGACGCCAGCTTGGGGTCAAAACCGCATTGAAGCCATGATGACGGGTCGCCCTGACTGGTGTATCTCGCGTCAGCGTACATGGGGCGTGCCAATTACCTTCTTTACGCATAAACAAACAGGCGAGCTGCATCCTAATACGCTGGAATTAATGGAAGTAGCGGCGCAAAAAATTGAAGCGGGCGGCGTTGAAGCTTGGTTTGATGCCAGCTGTGAAGATTTTTTGGGTAGCGAAGCGGCTGACTATGATAAAGCAACCGATACGCTAGACGTTTGGTTTGACTCAGGAACGACGCATTTTGCTGTCCTGGAGCAGCGCGACGAGCTGGCCAATCCTGCCGATATGTATCTTGAGGGCTCGGATCAGCATCGCGGTTGGTTCCAGACTTCACTGCTAACGTCTGAGGCGATGTATGAGCGTCCACCATTTAAGCAAGTATTGACCCATGGTTTTGTCGTCGATGAAAACGGGCGCAAGATGAGTAAATCACTTGGCAACATCATCACGCCGCAAGACGAGATCAATAAAACCGGCGCCGATATGCTACGTTTATGGATTGCCTCGAGCGACTATCGTTATGAGATGAGCGCGGGTAAAACGGTGTTTAAAGGCGCCATCGACATGTATCGCCGTATCCGTAATACCCTACGCTTCTTGCTAGCCAATACCGATGACTTTAATCCTGCGACCAACAGCGTTGATATTAATGAGCTGGTCAGCCTTGATAAATTTATCATTGAGCGTGCGCAAACGGTACAAGCGCAAATCATCAGCGCTTATGATGCGATGGACTTTCACCAAGTCACCCAGCATATCACCGCGTTTTGCTCGCAAGACTTGGGTAGCTTTTATCTCGATATTATCAAAGACCGTCAGTACACTACCCAAACTGATGGACAGCCGCGTCGCTCTGCGCAAACGGCGATTTATCATATCGCCCATGCGTTGATTCGCTGGATTACGCCAATCTTGTCATTCACCGCCCAAGAAGCGTGGGAAGTATTGCAAGGTAAAAACGGCACTGACGCCAGCTATGTATTTACTGAAAGGTGGTATGAGTTCCCAGCATTTGAGCTTAGCGCCATCAGTAGCGACGACTGGCAACGTATTATGCAAGCAAAAGATATGGTCAATAAACATATCGAAACCGCGCGTGGTGAAAAAATCATCAATGCCAACTTGTCTGCGGGCGTTGATTTATATGCCGATGGCGCGATGTATGACAGCTTAGCGAAGCTTGGCGAAGAGCTGCGTTTTGTTTTAATTACCAGCAGCGCGACATTACAGCCGATGAGTAAAGCACCTACTGATAAAGCCAATGTAAAAGCGCAAACTGACAATAGTGCGGATGAGTCAGCAGAGTTAGTCGTTGATGTGAGCGCGGCGACTGGCACCAAATGCGTACGCTGCTGGCATATCCGTGATGATATCGGTACAGACGCGGCGCATCCTGAATTATGCGCACGCTGTGTGACCAACGTCGCAGGCGTGGGCGAGGTGCGCCATTATGCCTAACTCACCTGAAAATAAGCAGTCGCAGGTTGAGGTTGATCATTCGCCTACGCCTGCGCACGCGACCACGGGTAGCTCAACCACGCCTAAAGGTCGTCTAAAGAAGACGCCAAAAATGGTCGCTAATGGCAGTCGCGCCTTTATGTGGTACTTGCTGGCGCTTGCTGTGCTTATCATTGACCAGTGGACGAAGTGGTTGGCTGAAACCAAGCTAAACTTCCTTGAGCCCGTACCTGTGATTGAGCCGTTTTTAAATTGGACGCTTGCTTATAATTATGGCGCGGCGTTTAGCTTCTTGGCAGACCAAGCAGGTTGGCAAAAATGGTTTTTTGCGGGATTAGCTCTCGTAATGTCGCTATTTTTAATCGGCTATCTGGTTAAAGCACCGCGTAAAGCCAAACTGTTATCGTTTGGTTTGGCTCTGGTGCTCGGCGGCGCGCTTGGCAACCTGATTGACCGCTTGCTCCATGGTCACGTGATTGATTTTATTCACGTGCATTACGCCGACGTTTGGCATTATCCAATCTTTAATATTGCCGATATTGGTATTTGTATTGGTGTGGCGCTGATTGTGATTGATATGCTGTTTTTAGAAAAGAAACGTGATGCTTAAATGATATAAATACAATGACTTTGCAAATAGGCTACCAAATCGGTAGCTTATTTTTTTGCGCCTTTTTTGAGAAATAGTATAGTCAGTTCAAATTAAAATTGTTATAAATCTAAACGCGCTACCGGTATAAATTTTGCTTGCGTGCTGTTATCACAGAGGCTGCGCAAAATTCATCCCACAGCGCTATGTCATTTTTAGAATGAATTGACTATATATTAAAGATTATTGATAACGTAAGCGATATAGTCGAGTGACGCTAAAAACGCTAAAGTAATTAAGTTCAATATAAAAAGAGCACTGCCATGTCTGATAATCAAAAGTCTCCTAGTCAAACATCTAATCAACAAAAAAAACCTATTGCTCAAAAGCAAATTTCTGCTGCTAATGAAAATAATAAGCACACTGTTACTTTATCAGTGCTACAAGCCGATATCACCACCTTAAATGTTGATGCTATTGTCAATGCGGCCAATTCAAGCTTGCTTGGTGGCGGCGGTGTCGATGGTGCAATTCATCGGTCAGCTGGGCGTGAGTTATTGGCGTATTGTCGTACCTTGAATGGTTGCCAGACAGGTGATGCCAAAATCAGTCCAGCGTTTAAGCTACCTTGCCAGTATGTGATTCATACCGTCGGTCCTGTTTGGCATGGTGGCAATTGTCACGAGCCAGAGCTACTCACCAGCTGTTATCGAAACTCACTGGACTTAGCAGTTGAAAACAATCTAAGTAGCATTGCTTTTCCGTCTATCAGTACGGGCGTCTATGGCTATCCAATCGAAAAAGCAGCGCAAATTGCTGTGAGTACGGTGCAAGATTATCTACAGAATAGTTTAGGCGAAACGTCTGAGCTTTCAATTCGTGAAGTCATTTTTTGCTGTTTTTCAGCCAGCGATGCAGCGATTTATAAGCAAATGTTAGAGCAGGATTAAAAGTAAAACATGCTTAGAACAATGCTTTTAATCCCGTTAAGTCGCCACCGTTTACCATAATAAATAACAACCCTGCCAAATTAATAATGACGGTCAAATAATAAACGATACGAAATTCCGGCTTTTGTGACTTATGACGTAAATAGGTTTGTGCGACCAGCGCCCCAACCCAACCGCCAAGCGTACTTAACAGATGCAGCGTTGACTCAGGCGTACGCCAGTCGCCACTTTGGGCAGCGGCTTTGTCTTTGGCATACATGCTATAGGTAATGACGCCTAATACCGCATACCAAGCAACCACTAGCCAGCTTAGCTTATTCATGACCGCCAATAAAATTAAAACCCCATAAAAACCAATACCAAGGAACAAGCGTTTCTTTTGTCCCGCTTCAAATTCTGCTTGGGCACTGCGTTTGTGATTACGCTGCCGTATTTGGCTGTTTTTTTGCGCCATTTTTTGTTGTACAAAGCTGAGTTCTTGCACGTCCTTTGCTTGCAGGCGTCCTTGATTGTCTTGCCCTACTGTAAAAACTACCTGCTCGCCAATTTCGGGGCGACGCTGGGCCTTAAATGCGCTAACATGAAAAAATACCGACTCGCCCGCCGCAGTTTCGATAAAACCAAAACCTTTATCGTCTTGCCATTTTTTAATATGGCCTTGTTGTTTATGTGCCATCGGTTTTGCCATAAATACGTCGCTCTCTTAGAATGATCAAATATATTACACTATTTGCGTTACACTATTTAGGCTTACATCCTTTATGAGATGACTTATCATTTCTGACATTATTTTTAACCAGATTTTTAATTATTTTATAACTTGCAATAGGTGGCTTTTACTATGACCGACTCCCAATTTATCACGCCTAATGAAGACATTCGCATCACCCACGGCAGCCTTGTAAAGCTGCATTTTGAAGTATCGCTCGAAAACGGCACGGTGATTGATTCAACCTTTAACCGCGACGAGCCAGTGGCACTGACGGTTGGCGATGAGAGCTTTTTACCGGGTTTTGAGCAAGTGCTGATGAACCTACGTGCTGGCGATACACGTACCGCCCACCTTGAGCCTGAGCAAGCGTTTGGCGAGTGGAATCCTGATAACATTCAGCATTTTAGCCGCACCCAATTTGCCTTAGTCGCTGACAATCCTGAAATCGGTATGCTGGTCGAGTTTGAAGACAAAGGCAAAAACACCCTGCCCGGCACCATTAGCGCCATTGATGACGACGAAGTAGAAGTCGATTTTAACCATCCGCTTGCCGGTCAACCCGTGCTATTTAAAGTACAGATATTTCAAGTCACCCCGCCGGGCGTCACGGGTATCAAGCTGATGTAGTATAAAAAACGGCTTTAGAATAAAACCTTATTTAGAATAAAAACAGGGATAAACAGATGCAATATCAAACACTGCCGCAGCTCAATGAAAAAGTCTCAAAAATTTGCTTAGGGACGATGACCTGGGGTCAGCAAAATAGCGAAAGCGACGCCCATGCCCAGATGGATTTGGCGCTCAGTAACGGGGTGAACTTTTGGGACACCGCCGAGATGTATCCGTCGCCGCCTGATAAAGACAAGCAAGGTGACACCGAACGCTTTATGGGCACGTGGTTTCATAAGACCAAACAGCGCGACAAGGTCATTCTTGCCAGCAAAATCTCACCGATGGATTTTTTGCGCAATGGGCAGACGCGTTATACTGCTGAGCACATCAGCAGCGCCATCGATGGCAATCTTGAGCGTTTGCAGACCGATTATATTGATATTTATCAGCTGCATTGGCCTGAGCGGCAAGCGAATTTTTTTAGTCAGCGTGGTTATAGCGAAGAGATGGCAGCGCAGTCGCTGGATGATTTGACGCCGTTTTTAGAAACCATCCAAGCACTAAATGACGAGATTAAAAAAGGCCGTATCCGTGCTTATGGTTTATCAAACGATACCGCTTGGGGGCTGATGCGTTATCTATGGGAAGCGGATAAAAATGGTTTAACCGCCCCTATTACGGTACAAAATCCTTATAGTTTGCTCAATCGCCTATATGAAGTTGGCATGGCAGAGATTGCCCATCGTGAAAATGTCGGTCTACTTGCCTACTCGCCGCTTGGCTTTGGCGTATTATCTGGTAAATACCTTGACGGTAAACGTCCTGCAGGCGCGCGTCTGACGATGTATGACCGCTTTGCCCGTTATACCAATGAGGAAGCAAAAGCCGCCACTGCTCAATACGCCAAAATCGCTGCCGATGCCGGTTTGGATATGGCGCAAATGGCATTGGCCTTTGTCAATTCGCGCTCGTTTGTCACCAGTAATATCATTGGCGCAACCAGCACTGAGCAGCTACAATCGAACATTGATAGCATTAACTTAACTTTAAGCGCTGATGTGCTAAAAGCGATTGAGGCGGTACATACCCAGCACCCTAATCCGTCGCCATAACATTACGTGGTCATAGATTGATATTGTTTAGCTTTTAATAAGCTGACATTCAAGAATTTTCTTAACAAAGAAAAAGGCACCAATCGTTATAGTCAGTTCAAAATGAAAGCGATACGTTATAGCTTTTTGCGACTGGTATAAATTTTCCTTGCTTGCTGTTATCACAGAGGCTACGAAAAATTCATCCCAGTCGCACTGTATCGATTTTAAAGTAATTCTACTATAGTATGGGTGACTAAGATTGGCGCCTTTCTTATAACTACTTTTCTGCTACTACTTTTTCTATTAAAACGGTTATCTTTCAAGCAGTTTTATACTTATTTAAGGTTTAGCAGCTTTCGTTAAAACCCGCGAATGCAGTTCAGCCAAGCCTTCTTGCATATGCGCTTGTAACAAATCGGTCAGCTGACTTTTACTCAAACCTTTGGGATCTATCGGCTCAAGCGGTAAGACAAAAGCCGTCACGTCTTTGCTATCAAGCACCTTTTTTAGGCTCTCTTTCATCGTCATTTTGCCATAGTAAGGTAGCGCTTCACTTAAGGTGCCGTCTTTATTGACATACGCAATCACCAGCGGACGTATCGGTACATCAGCATCTATCGCCGCTTGCAGCAAAGTGCCGTGGATACGTTTGATTTTTTTGCCATCGGTGGTGGTCGCTTCTGGGAAAAAGATAACCGAAAAACCTTTGGTTAAAAAGGTTGCAATTTGCGTTGCGACTGTGCCCGCATCACCGGAACCACGCTCGATAAATACCGTACCTGCCGCATGCGCAAGCTTACCAAAGACTGGCCAGTCGCCAATTTCTGCCTTTGATAAGAAAAATGCCGGACTTAGCGTCCCCACTACCGGAATATCCATCCACGACACATGGTTAGAAACCCACAGACCGTGGTGCTGCTCGACCCGCTCGACCGCCACCACCTGCACGCCAAACGAGCTGGCCATTTTTCGGCAAAAGGCTTGAATATAGCGTGGCAATTTTTCGCGTGGTGGCTGTTTAAAGGCACCTATACGCTGAGCGGCGCGCAATCCGCCAGCGATGGTGGTGGTCATGCCAGCGATTTGTTTGCCGCGACCTAATTGCTGTTTGAGTGAAAAGCCTGGCTTAGATTGGCTCATCTGTATCCCTCGTGATTAAAAACTTATGGGTTGAAAAATGCTTTATTACATCTTAGTGCTAAAAAAGCTTAATGCTTAAAAGAGTGCTGCCTAAAAAATGTATGATTATATCTCGTAAACAAGGGCAATGAGTATAACAAAATTTATTTACTCAGTGATGACTTGTGCACTGAATTATGAGTGGCTTTTGTTAATAGTCTCAGCTTAATATTTTTATTGATAAAAATATCTACCCTTAAACGCTGTAACATAAAGACATGGTTAATTGCGTCTATACGCTTTAATATCAAGTGATAAGACCACATATAGAAGGTTATATAAAGCTATATCAACGGACATTAACCCGATAATAGCGATTTATCTACTTTAATAATAGGTGATACTCTTTGGAATATTTTGGAAGACATGAAGGTGGCGAGCGCGCCATTATTGTCCATTTAGACATCCGCCAAATTCAAGATCCCGATGATCTAAATGAATTTGAGCTACTTGCAGACTCAGCAGGCGCTGACCGTTTGGCGTTGGTTACAGGCTCGCGTGCGCGTCCTGATGCCAAATACTTCGTTGGTAGCGGTAAAGCACAAGAAATAGCAGAATTGGTGCGCGAATACGATGCGGATATTGTCCTTTTCAATCATAATTTATCGCCATCGCAAGAGCGTAATATCGAAGCCTTGGTACAATGCCGCGTGCTTGACCGTACTGGCTTAATTTTGGATATTTTTGCCCAGCGCGCCCGTACTTACGAAGGTAAGTTGCAGGTTGAGCTGGCGCAGTTAAACCACTTATCAACACGATTGGTGCGTGGTTGGACGCATTTGGAGCGCCAAAAAGGGGGTATTGGTCTACGTGGACCTGGTGAAACTCAGCTAGAAACGGATCGCCGCTTATTACAAGTGCGTGTCAATCAGCTGAAAAATAAACTGGAAAAAGTACGCCAAACTCGTGCCCAAGGTCGAGCGCGTCGGCAAAAATCAGACGTCCCGACCATCTCGCTCGTCGGTTATACCAACGCTGGCAAATCAACTTTGTTTAATCGCTTGGTCGATGAAAATATTTACGCTGCCGACCAATTATTTGCCACCCTTGACCCGACCTTGCGCCGTCTTGACTGGCAAGGAGTTGGCCGCGTCGTTTTGGTCGATACCGTTGGTTTCGTCCGCCATTTGCCGCACGAGTTGGTCGAGTCGTTCCATGCAACCTTAGAAGAGACACTAGAAGCCGACTTACTACTGCATGTCATTGATTCATCGAGCGAAGACATGCACGAACAAATTCAAGCGGTGAAAAACGTCCTTGCTGAGATTGACAACGATGTGCCCGTGCTGAATGTTTATAATAAAATTGACTTGACCGATGAGCCGGCACACATTGGCTATGCAAAAGAAGGTCAGCCAAATCGGGTGTATGTCTCTTCGCGCCAAAACCTAGGCATGGAAGAGTTGTCGCTTGCTGTACAGCAATTATTGACGGGCAACTTAACTACTTTTGATTTGACCCTACCGTATAATGCGGGGCAATTTAAAAACACCTTGTACGAGCTTGGCGTAATTTTGGAAGAAAGCTATGATGATAACGGTCATGAGCGCCTCACCATTCGCTTGCCGAGTGATAGGCTCAAACAGCTATTGGGTCAAGCCAATCTAAAGCCGTTAGATGTATTGCCGTTAGCGCAAGCCACACTGCTAATGCCCATACTTGAAGAGTTTGAGCAAAAAGATGAGAGTATGGATGCAGCTGCGTCTTTAACGGCAGAGGAAGAAGATGCGTTTGCTGAATTTGAAGCGTTAAACTCTGCTACAGAGGAATCTGATTCACAACGTTAAACGATCTCGTCGCCAGCTAATTAATCTGGGTGAAGTTAAAAAGGACGTTATCAAATGATGGCGTCCTTTGTTATATTTGTCGCATATAAGGAGTAATGGACATTTATGATATAGTCAAAATATCCTAAAAACGCGACGGTATTGCTGATATCAATGTTTTGCAGCCTCTGTCTGCGCAGGCACAGCCAGCAAGAAAAATTGATATCAGCAGTGCGTGCTGTATTGATATGATTTTTCACTCACTATATGAGATATTTAACAACAGCTTAATAGCAGCAATCTGCGCTTAGGCTTTATTAGTATGGCTACTGTCTATATAATCAGCTTTTGCCGGAATACTTTTATTGACATGCTTCTGTTAACACACTGGCGTTAAATTCTCTTTTTTAACATATTTCCCTTTTTATACCCGACTTGGCTAGGATTGCTTATGAGCTCTACCTCTACTTCTAACACGCCTTTATGGATGGGGCTAATATTGACGCTGATTATGGTCGTGGTGGTTCGTGAGTTAGCAGTCGTTGTCTGCCAATGGGCGGGCATTGAAAAAGCAGCCAATATCGTCGGCCTGTTAACGATGTTTATCATTTTAATTATTTGGCGAGTGGTAAAAGGGCTACCGCATTGGTTAACCCAAGCAAGCAACACCTTACTGGTCGATAGTGGGTTTGCTTTTTTGCCCGTTTCTGCCGGTGCAGGTTTATTGCTATTTGCGCTAGGTGATGAGTTTTGGGGCGTGATGCTGACTATGATTATTAGTACGCTTATTCCGCTTTGGGGATTGGCTATCCTTGCCAATCGCTCGCTTAATAATAGCGACAATACAGATGGCAGTCATGATGACAATATGAATATGACCAACAAGCACAAGGGACAGCATTAAGCTCTGTTAATAAGGCAACGTTATGAGTTTTGATAGTGTGTTTAGCGCAACCCTTGCTGCGATAGTATTAACCTTGGCCGCCCATGTCATTGCCCGTGTCCTTGCGCGCAAGCTGTCATGGTTGCCGATGGTCATCACCGCTTTGGTGTTAGTGCTGCTGTTTTTGTTTATTTTACAATGGGATTACAATCATTATTACAGCGTGGCAAAACCGGTATTTGACCATTTATTAGGCTATGTGACGGTATTATTGGCCGTACCATTGGCGGCTATGAACTTTAAGGGTTTGCCAGTAAAAAAGCTGACCATGATTGTGGCACTGGCAAGCGTGGTTGGCGCCTTGCTCCCCATGTCATTGGCCTATTTATTTTCGCTTAGCCACGAGACCATTTTGGCGTTTGCGACTCGCTCAGTGACCACGCCAATTGGTCTGAGCGTCGCCGATTTGATTAAAGCACCGTTGGCATTAGCAAACTTAATTATTATCGTTTCAGGACTGATTGGTGGCACCTTAGCGCGCTTTTTATTTCGTGGTATTGATGACGATCGCGCCAAAGGCCTCGCACTAGGATTGGCAGCACATGCATTTGGTACTGTAGAAGCGTGGCAAATCAGCCATACTGCTGGACGCTATGCTGCCTTTGGCTTAGCGGTCAATGGCTTAGTGACCGCTGTTTGGGTACCTATTTTTATCAGTGCCTTATCGGTTTAAAATGTTTTACCTTCTGTTCAAAACTCTTAAAGTCCATCCTATTTGCTGGGCTTTTTTCGCCTACATTAATTGTATTTACTAGCATTTTTAACGTTATCTATTAATCATTTTTATGACAAAAACAAAGTCTTAAACCTTGCTGCTATAAACTACTTAACTACCCTCACTTTATTACTATCTTAATTTTATTCAGCTTTTTTACAAAATAAATGGGCTTTTGACCGCGCGTACACGCATTCAGATGTGGCAAAAACTTATTTTGTGTTATAGTAAGCAACTATTATTTTTTGTATCTATTGCAAGTGCTTTTGTTAGATGTGAATTCGTAGGTAGCGCATTTGAGCGCTATAAGATCCTACAGATGCGATAACCGCTTTGATGCGCAACCTTACGCGCTTATAGGCAAAGCAATTTGCTCTTACTTAATAAAAAGTGATAAACCTATGATAACTATTGCCCCTTTACTGACGCGCTGCTTGTCACCCCTTTTACTCTCTGCCATTGCTTTATCTAGCCTACCTATCGCCGCTCAAGCGGGAAACATGTATATTTATAAAGACAAGAGCGGCCAAGTTCTGCTTACCAACGTCAATCCTAGCGGTAATTTTGATAAATTTAATAAAAAAGTAAAAACCACCTACTATAAAGATTCAAGCGCCTACAATGCTGGTAGCAATTATAGCTATGATTACGGTAGCAGTGCGGCAAGTAGTAGCGGCAGCCGTAATTCTTATGACAGTTATATCCGTGCCTCAGCCGCCCGTCATGGTGTCGATCCAGCGCTGATGAAAGCCATGATGCACACAGAATCGGCGTTTAATCCCAATGCACGCTCACCTGTCGGCGCACAAGGTTTAATGCAGCTAATGCCAGCGACGGCGCGCCGTTTTAATGTCAGTAATCCGTGGAATCCTGCTGATAATATCGAAGGCTCTGCCAAATATATTGCTTGGCTGATGCGCCGCTTTAATAACAATGTTGAGTTTGCGGTGGCAGGTTATAACGCGGGCGAAGGGAACGTCGATAAATACAATGGCATACCCCCGTTTAAAGAAACGCGCAACTACGTCAAAAACGTCATGAGTCGCTATCACAGCTTATATAAAAATGATGCAGCGCTAGCGGGTAATACCATGAATGCCAATAACGCTACGGGCACTACCAATGGCGGCGGCATGCAAAACGTCAGTTACGGTACCAGTAGTAATAGCAATAGCGCCAGCTATGCCAATTCCGCTTATTTAGCGTTACGTTAATATTAACCTTTAAAATACACAGACACAAAAAAGCCCGTTAAATGAATAACGGGCTTCTTAATATCTATACGATGTGCTTTATACGATTTAAAGCTTACTTGTTCGCCGCTTGCGTGGCAGCAACTTCAGCAGCAAAGTCTTCTTGCTTCTTCTCGATGCCTTCACCAACTTCAAGGCGTTTGAAACCAAGTACTTTTACACCTTCCGCTTTTAATACGTCACCAACTTTTTTCTCATTGTCCATAACGTATGGTTGACGTAGTAAGGTTACTTCGTCTAGGTATTTGCGCAGACCGCCTTCGATCATTTTTTCAACGATATTGTCAGGCTTGCCAGATTCTTTCGCTTTGGCTTCGATGATGTCTTTTTCGCGTGCTAGTACATCAGCCGCTACACTTTCGTCATCTACTGCAACTGGGTTGAACGCTGCAATGTGCATGGCAAGGTTTTTGCCAGTTTCTTCGCTGCCGCCTTCATAAGATACGACCACACCGATACGTAGGCCGTGACGGTATGCAGCGATGTTTGCGCCTTCTAGTACTTCAACGCGGCGAATTTGAATGTTTTCACCGATTTTTTGTACCAAAGATACACGCGCTTCTTCAACGGTTTGACCGTCGCCATAAGGCAGTTCAGAGATAGCAGCAACGTCAGTGACATTGTTTTCTAATGCAAGATTGGCCACTTTTTCTGCAAATGCAGTGAAGTTTTCATCTTTTGCAACGAAGTCAGTTTGGCAGTTTACTTCTAATAAGAAGGCTTTGTTGTCACCTTGAGCGATGATGATAGCGCCGTCAGCTGCGATGTTACCTGCTTTTTTAGCCGCTTTCGCTTGACCAGATTTACGTAGGTTATCAATAGCAACTTCGACATCGCCATTTGCTTCTTCTAACGCTTTTTTACATTCCATCATGCCAAGACCAGTACGGTCACGCAATTCTTTTACCATTTTGGCAGATATTTTTACTTCTGACATAAGAGTTACCTTTTATGATGTAGGTGAGTATTGTTATGTAAGGGAGTGCACGATATCTAAACGCGCTGACATTCTGTGCAATAAGTCAGTAATGCTCGGCGCGTTAATAATAAGGCATGACGAGTAAAACTACATCATGCCTATTATAGATTTCCATAAACTTTATGCGATTAATAACCTTATATGGCTGCTAATAGCTAAACTATCAAGACATCCTTACAAAGTTAAACCTTATCGCTTAGCAATTACTCTGCTGGAGTCGCTGCTTCTTCAGTTTTCGCGTCAGCTGCCGCTTCAGTAGCAAGAGCTTGCTCAGCGTCTTGTGCTTGGTCAGCTTTACCGCCTGCTTGAGTTTGCGCGTATTCTTTACCAGCGATAATCGCATCAGCAATAGAAGTTACATACAAAGTCACAGCACGGATAGCGTCATCGTTGGCTGGAATGATGTAATCAACGTTATCTGGGTTTGAGTTGGTATCAACGATACCGATAACTGGGATACCTAGATTTTTAGCTTCTTTGATAGCGATTGCTTCATGGTCAACGTCTACGACGAAGATAGCGTCAGGTAGGCCGCCCATGTCTTTGATACCGCCCAATGAACGCTCAAGTTTTTCCATATCACGAGTACGCTCTAATGCTTCACGCTTAGTCAGCTTAGCAAAAGTACCGTCTTCAGATTGTTTTTCAAGCTCTTTTAGGCGATTGATTGACTGGCGTAGGGTTTTCCAGTTAGTCAACATACCACCTAACCAACGATGGTCAACGTATGGCATGCCTGCGCGTTGTGCTTGCTCAGCGATAACACCGCTTGCTGCGCGCTTAGTACCGACAAATAATACTTTGTTTTTCTTAGCCGCTAAGCCGTTTACGTAAGTCAATGCTTCGTTAAACGCTTTTACGGTGTGCTCTAAGTTGATGATGTGAATCTTGTTACGGGCGCCAAAGATGTATGGACCCATTTTTGGATTCCAAAAACGTGTTTGGTGACCAAAGTGAGCGCCGGCTTGTAATAAGTCGCGCATTTCGATTTTGGTTGGATTGTTTGAAGCCATGTGAATTTCCTATTGGTTGGGTTATGCCTCCACATCACAAAAACTGCCTATCTAGCGACACGCATTTGCTAACGGTTAATGTTTAACGTTTAACGTTTAACGTTTAACGTTTATTGAAACGGCACTAACTTTTTGCAAATTAATCAAGTCGCCAAACACCCAGCAATTTTTTGCCATGATGTGTGTGTCATTGTTTGATGGGTTGATTTAAAAATTGAGCTATGATTTGAAAGTTCAGAATAATACTGAATGATAAAAATAGCTGGGCTGTATTTTACCATATAACGCTTAGCGACTGCTAGCGCTATTATGCATCGCTACCCTTCAATCACTCTGCAGTATCTAAATCCAAATCACGATCTATCTGCCAAATTAAATACGCCCCCAAACTCATCAGTACAAAGAGTGCAATACCGATTTTTAACACGGGATTAAGAGGGAATAAGTTTAATAATAAACCACCAAAAATACCGACCGAAAACATCAACGAGCCTTGCAAAGCACTGGCCATACCCGCACGACGTTTTTGAAAAGCAAGGGCAATCGCCGAGGCGTTTGGCTGCGTCAGACCTAAGCCCGCAATACAAAAGAAAATACAGGCCAAAACCAGCGGCAACCATGCATCCGTACCAAAAATAATACCGGTTACAAATAGCGCGGCGGCTGAGATGACCTGCATCATTGCCCCAAATCGTAGAATACTTAAAATACGAAAACGATTAGTCAGCCACTGATTCAGCTGGGTCAAACCTACGAACCCTGCCGCATTCATGCCAAATAGCCAACCAAAATGGGTGGCCGAGACGCCATAGGTATCCATGATTAATTCAGAAGCTGAGCTGATATAGACAAACATTGCACCCATTAATAAGCCGCCACCTATCGCGGGATAATTAAAGGTCGGGTCTTTTAATAAATCCCAATATTGACTGAGCACTTCTTTGGCAGGACGGACGTTACGGTTTTCTTCAGTCAAGGTTTCAAAGAAGAAAAACTTGGTGAGTAATAAATTTAACGCCCCAAAAGCCGCCAAAAACCAAAAAATAGAATGCCAACTAAAGAACTTTAAAAATAAAGCCCCAAGCGATGGCGCTAATATCGGCGCTAAGCCCATGACCAATATCATAATAGAAAAAGCTTTGGCGGTTTGTTTGGCTGTCAGGCGATCACGTATTGCCGCCCGCGTCACAACCGCTCCCACGCACGCGCCGAGCGCCTGAAAGGTTCGACCGACAAACAATACGTATTCGTTGTCGGTCGTTGCACAAACAATCGAGGCAATCACATATATGGTCATGCCCATATATAACGGTTTGACGCGACCGACGCGATCACTAAAGGGGCCATAGAACAGCTGACCAAATACCAAACCAAGAAAATAGGCTGGCACAGAGTTGGCCATAAAGGCGGTCGATACGCCAAAATCCTCTGCCATCGACGGCAATGCTGGCAGATACATATCAATCGATAATGGCCCGACTGCCACGATAAGCCCAAGCATCATAATCCATGCAACGGGCAAATCAGCAGAGCGCACTCGGTCAGCAGCATTGGGTTTATTGGGCAGGGAGGGTTTTGGAGCAGACATAATGAGACCATATGATAAAGAAAGGATTATTTTATTATTGATACGTGGTTTGTTGGGTAATTTTAATCGACTTTTATTGCAAAACAAGCCTTTTACAAATACCGTCTACAAACAAGCAGCAACGCAAACACAGCAACGTAAACAGATAAAAAAAACAGATAAAAAAACAGATAGTGCTATATTGCACTATCTGCTTGTAATCCAATAGATGCTTGCTGTGAATAAAATAAACCTATCTCACTCAAATACAGTGGCCAAATATGGCTGATTTTTTAACGAAATTGACGTTTGCCAAAAGCGGTACTGGCTTGTTTGGCTTTTCTAAGCGCCAGTTTACGGTTGCGACCAAACATCATTTTTAACTGCCAAAATTTTTCTTTGTATAGCGTCGTAGCTGGCTGGTCAAACATGGCATTGATAACGCGCTTGCTTGCCAGCACCGCATCGGGTGAGCGCTCAGCAAACTCGGCGGCAAGCTTTTGCGCCTGCTCAAGTGGCGTTTCACTACAATGGCTGACCAAGCCAAGCGCTTGGCCTTCCTCGGCATTGACGGTACGCGCGGTCATTGCCAGCTCCTTTAAGACATCAGCGCGTACGACGCCAAACCCTGATTGCGTTAAGCCCATGTCAGGTACGAGCCCCCACTTGGCTTCCATAATAGACAATTTACAATCAGGACGACTGATACGAACATCGCACGCCAGCGCCAGTTGTAAGCCTGCGCCAATACAGTAGCCTTCTAAAACCGCAATCACTGGCACAGGCACATCACGCCAAACCAAGCAGACGCGCTGAAATAGGCTTTGCCAAGGTTTAATCAGCTCCCATAGCGCAAACGCTTGGTTTTTAGGATGGTTTAAATCGCCCAAATCAATGCCAGCACAAAACGTGCCTTCAGCGCCATTAAGAATCACCGCACGTATGGTTTTATCTTTACTAATGCGCCCTGCTACCGCAATCAACTCTTCGACCACCTTAAAACTCATGGCGTTCTTTTTTTCCGGTCGATTGATGGTCACCGTGACTATATTGTCAGTGGCGCTGACTTGTAATGTCTCATACTGATAAGTGGCAATAGCGTGCATAATCATCCTTAATAATAAATAAAACACTTAGAGAGTTTGTTAATCCGTTTAATATTAACAGCCTTGCACTTACCCTTCCTTATTAATAACTGACTGCCAGGGTATCGTTTAGCCTCAGCGGTTTTATGATTATCAGCTTTAAATCATTTTCCACGTCATATCATTTTCACTTAGGCGGTGATAATTAAGCTGCGGATAAGCAGATAAATCGAGTGTTTGTAAATTATTTAACGCGGTCAACAGCGCTTCATAATAAGGCTCTAACATCGCAAATTGGGCGGGCGTGGTATGTTGAATATTCAATAAGCATTTATCTTCTAAGTCTTGGCTGGCCTGTCGTAACTGCGGCACACCGGTATAACGACTGCCACCTAAGATACGATGGGCAATTTGTGCAAGCGCACTGCGATTTCGGCTCTCCCATGCCTGCATCAACGCTTGCTTTTCATCATTGATGGTATCAAGCATCATAATGATGAGCTTGGCAGCCAAATCTGGCTTATTGGCTGAGCGGGTCAACGCATCTTGCCAATTTAAAATCTCCGAGGTATCAAGGGTATTTGCGCCCATGTCCGTATTATTTTGCCCGTGTGCGTTATTTACTGCTTGCTCATCTTTAGCCCGCTCTGACATCTGATAAGGCGGATAAACCAATGGTGCTTGCCCCTGCCCTTGATAATGCAGATTGTCATAGTGTGGCTTTTCAGAGCGTGGTTTCTCGTAACGTAGTTGGGTTTCGCGCGGTGTCTCGCGTCTATAATCTTCACGCGGCTGACTGTCACGCAAATAGTTATCGCGGATTTTCTTCAGTGATAAAGGACGGGTGATTTTTGCCGGATTCTTCACTTTATTTTCAGCACTGGCATTGGCGATACGATTATCGTCATTATCTTTGAGCAAAGGGTAAGTTGGGGTTGTCACATCTGCGTAAGAGGTCAAGGCGTTTTGATTTGCCCCACTTTGTAAGTCAGCGTGTAAGTCAGCGCTGTGCAGGTTATCGCTATGAATAGTGGTTAATGGCGGCACTGAATCGGTACGACCAAGCCATTTTTGTAGTACTTGCAGTAGTTGCGGCTGGCTAATAGGTTTGCCAACATAGTCATTGATGCCGCTTGCAATCAGCTTATCGCGCTCATCGGCTAAGCCATGAGCGGTTAAGGCGATAATCGGAATATGATGATCAGGGGTTTCGATATTACGGATTTGCCGCGCTGCTTCATGCCCTGACATACGCGGCATTTGAATATCCATAAATATCAAATCGATACTGTTTTTGTGCGTCGCATTGCCTTTATCATCCGTCGTACTATCGTCAAAATATAACGAGTTAACCGCCGACTTACTAGCATCATCACGCGCTTCAGCTTTAGATATTTGGGTCTTTTTCGACAGACTTTGGCTGTCAGCTTTAGTAGTTTTGATATGCTTAGTTTGCTGTTTACTGATGATTTCTATGGCATCAAAGCCGCTGCTGGCGGTGATGACATGGATACCAAGTTCACTTAGCAGCGCATCAAGCACCAACAAGTTTGGCAGATGGTCATCGACAGCCAAGACGGTCACGCCCTTCCAGCGCGGCTCTTGAACGCCACTCGGAGCGCTGCGTTTTTGCGTATCAAGCATGGCATAGAGCTGTCTTTTATCCAATGGCTCGTACAAAATATTGGCATGATAACGATTGAGCAGTGCTTGGTCGGCGGCAACTTGATAACCAAATACCGCCAGCTTTCCTTGATAGTGCAGGCGAATTTGTTTGAGTAGCGCCATCATATCGTCTTGGGTATCATCATCAACGATAACCCAATCCCAATAATTGCCGCGCTCTTTAAGCGACTCAAGTACGCCCGGTAAAGAATTGGCTTGAGTCAGGGTAATCGGTAAATGTTGCAGGCTGGCTTTGAGCACCTGAATCGATGCCATATGATTGATCCAAACCAGCACATTAAACTCGTCTGTATCGCTGGCAAGTGGCGCGAGCACAGGCAACTCAATCGTTTGCCCAGTCGCCGCCTCTAGAACATCGACATGCGCTGGCATCCGAAACCAAAACGTTGCCCCTTGATTAGAGATGTTTTCTTGCACATTGTCATAAAAGCCAATGTCGCCGCCCATCAGCCGCGTTAGCTGCTTGGAGATGACCAAACCCAAACCGGTACCGCCGTATTGGCGCGTAATCGATGGGTCGCCTTGACTAAAGCTTTGAAAGAGCATTTTTTGGTCAGATAATGAAATACCTTTACCGCTATCTTGTACGCTAATCATCAAATAATTATCGCGATGATCATCCAAGCTCACGCGTACAACTACATCGCCACTATCGGTAAACTTAATGGCATTACCGACGATATTGGTCAGTACTTGCTTAAGGCGCAACGCATCGCCGTTGATGCGCATCGGCACGTCGTTATAAAACAATACCGCCATGCGCAGACCTTTTTCGGCAGCAACCGGCGATAGCATATCGACCACGTCATAAATGGTGTCATAAAGGTCAAACTCGTGACGGTCGAGCACCAATTTACCCGCTTCAATCTTAGAAAAATCCAAGACGTCATTGACTAAAGCCAACAGATGCGCCGACGATTTACGGATGGTTTGCACATATAAATCTTGTTCAGGATTGAGCTCACCGTGTCGCGCCAGCAAATTAATAAAACCATCGATACTGTTTAACGGTGTACGCAATTCATGGCTGATATTGGCCAAAAACGCCGATTTTGCTTGGCTGGTTGAGATTGCCGCATCGCGGGCATTACGGATAGAGATATTTTGCATTTCCATCTCATCAAATGCCAAGCGCAAATCATCTTCGGTCTGTTCGGCATGATCTTTTAAATCTTGGAAGCTGGCATGGAGACGACGTAACGTCCTGACCAAATCTTGCTGCAATAAATTCAGCTCGCCATTTGATTCGACCGGAATAGGCTGATAAAGATTGTCGACATGGGTACGTTGTAATTGCAAACGCAGCTCGTAAATCGGCGCAATCCAACGTTTTGAATAAATATTTAAGCTCAATAACAAAATTAAAATCGTAAATAAACCCGTAATCGCGAGCGCCATAGCGATACGATAACGGGCGATATAAAGCGGCTCATTATCCATATCAATCATGAGCCATAATTGTTGCCCATCAAACTCTCCCAAGCTACTGCCATAAGCGTTACCAATGGGCGTTGGTTGTTGCGATAAAAAGCGCTCTGCTGATTCTATCAGCGGCCAAGCTTCCTCAGTGCCATAACCGACGCTTGCCAGCACTTCATTGTTTTGATTGATAATTGCAATACGCTGGACATGCTGCTCGGACTGCATACGCCCAAGCCTATCTTGAATACTTTCTAAGGCCGCTTTCGCCGTTTGCGGGTTGTCCGCTGCCTTATTTTTATCATCGCTACTGTCTACCTGTTCTTGCTCTAATAACTCAGGAACCAACTCCGCAATCGTTGGCGTATAACGAATAAGTACCGCCTCTGCCAACGCTTCTTGCTCTGAATTACTGGCACGCATGGTTTCATAAAACACCAAAATGCCACCGACCGCTGCCAATAAACAAATCGGCAAAAACACTAATATAATCAGCTGACCATAAGCGCTACTGGTATCAAAACGTTTTTTGTAAGCCATGCTGGATTTACTCTCCACTGATTTTAGCGCTGAATATTATTACTGGTGAATACTATTATTGTTAAACACTGTACGATGCGCTTAGGCATTCATTATTGATTAAGTATTAAAGATAAGCCATCAAGAATGACTTGCGATTATCTTAGCAGGATTCTGAAGGCGATTAACCATTCCTTGGCAAACTTTTCTCGCTACGCTTACTCATGCACTTTCATAGCACCAAAGTTATCGTAGTCAGTCAGCTTTTCGTATTTTGTTTATGCCTATTCGTTTATGCAGATAAGTACACTGCTTATCCTCAATAAAAATTTATGCATTAAGCGCAGGCGAAAACAAAATGATATAATGACGCAACTTTTTATTGACCATAATCAGTCCCTGACGGTCATCAAGTACTGACCTGCTATTTAAACAGTGCCTATTAAAAAACTAATCATCGATAAGGATACCTTATGTCCGCTACGGCCCAGTCAAACGCCAATTTTATTACGCAAATCACTGACCTTGCCGATTGCGTGGGTAAGACGCCTTTGGTCAAGTTAAATCGCCTGCCTGAGCAAGAGCAGATTGCCAATGGCGCGGTATTGCTTGCCAAACTCGAAGGCAATAATCCTGCTGGCTCGGTAAAAGACCGTCCGGCATTTAATATGATTTATCAAGCTGAGCAGCGCGGTGATATTAAACCTGGCGATATGCTCATTGAAGCGACCAGTGGCAATACGGGCATTGCTTTAGCGATGGTGGCGGCGATGCGTGGCTATCCAATCACGTTATTCATGCCATCCAACTCGACCCAAGAGCGTAAAGATGCGATGGCCGCTTATGGTGCGACGCTTATCGAAGTCGACGAAGGCATAGAAGCCTCGCGTGATATGGCCTTGCAAATGCAAGCCGACGGTAAAGGTATTGTACTCGATCAGTTTAATAATCCTGACAATAAACAAGCGCACTATCTGACCACCGGCCCTGAGCTGTGGGCGCAAACGGACGGTAAAATCACCCATTTTATCAGCTCGATGGGCACCACAGGTACTATCACTGGCGTCGCGCAATATCTTAAAGAGCAAAACCCTGACATTAAAGTCATCGGTTTACAACCTGACGAAGAAGCATCTATCGCTGGCATCCGCCGCTGGCCTGCCGCTTATATGCCCAGTATTTTTGAAGCAGATTTGGTTGATGACATCATGGATGTTGATCAGCGTGTCGCTGAAGTTTATATGCGTAAATTAGCGAAAACTGAAGGCATTTTTGCTGGTGTGTCATCAGGTGCAGCGGCATGGGCCGCTACCGAAGTCGCAAAAGCAAATCCTGATGCCGTCATTGCTTTTATCGTTTGCGACCGCGGTGATCGTTATTTATCGACGGGTTTATACAATGTGAATGACGCTGACGATAGCACAGATAACGCCACCCTATAAGCTTATAAATAGGCAGAATTATTTATGTCAAACGCCCTTTCGTCCAAACCTATCTTGGTCTTTGATATTGAAACGGTTGCCGATACCGAGGCTGCCCGCCGTATCTATCCGCAGTTGGCTGAGCTAAACAATGCCGATGCTTTGAGCGCATTGACGTCGCTGCGACTCCAAGAAGCAGGTCACGATTTTATGCGTTTGCCCTTGCAGCGCATTGTCTGTATTTCTGCTCTTTATATTAAAGACGGCAAATTTTCCCTGTTTTCTTTGACCGCCGATAAGTTTAGCGAAAAAGACATTTTAAGCAAATTTTTTCGCGCGTTCAGTGACCTTGAAAAGCTGCCACAGCTGATTAGTTGGAACGGTTCAGGCTTTGATATTCCGGTGCTTATTTATCGCGCCATGCAGTATGACTTATCGGCGCCGTGGTTATTTGAAGAAGGCGAGCGCATCAAAAACATGCGCTTTGATAATTACGTTAATCGCTTCCACAGTCGTCATCTTGACTTGATGGACAGATTTAGCCAATACGGTGCCAGCCGCCGCGAAGCCATGGATATCGTCGCCAGCCTTTATGGCTTGCCCGGTAAAACCAATGTCAATGGGAGTATGGTTGGCGAGCTGGTCAGCAATGATGATTGGCAAACGCTGTCAATATATTGCGAATCTGATGTGATGAATACTTGGCTGATTTATTTGCGCTGGCTGCGCTTGACAGGGCAATTGTCCTCACCAGATTTTGAGGCGTGGCAGCAGCAAAGCCGTGATTATTTAGCAAGTTATACCCAAGCAGATGGCAGCCCTCGCCATCATGAGTTTATTGCTGATTGGTCGTCTGCGCCACACTAGACATCTTAACGACAACGGCTTCCTTATTTTTAGTTATTTATCCTTTATTGCTTATTATTTATTATTAAGGCAGGTTTATGCAGCCCACCGACCTAAAAGATTCTACCGCCCCAAACGCCAACCAACCGCCTAACGAGGCTCAGACCATTACTAGGCCGCCAAGTAAGAAAAAATCCAAGCCTTCGTCAAAAACCCGTCGCCGTTTAAAAGATGCTGAGCCATTACCCTTTAAAATAGATGGCTTGTCGCATGACGGTCGCGGCGTTGCTATTTATGGCAATGGTTTCGGTGAAGCCGACGGTCATATCGAAGACAAACATGGCAAAAAGATTTTTGTCAGCTTTGCATTACCGGGTGAAAGCGCCTTAGTCAAAATCACCAATAGTCGTAGCAGTTTTGAAGAAGGCGATGCTGAGAGTATTACGGCCAATCCAAACCCTGAGCGCGCAGTAGCGCCCTGCCCGCATTTTGGCGTTTGCGGTGGCTGTAGTTTGCAACATTGGCAGCCCGATGGTCAAATTAACTTTAAGCAATCTGTGCTTGCTGAATTGCTTATGCATCAAGCCAATGTTGAACCAGAGCATTGGCTCGCGCCCGTGGTTGGCGATCGCTTAGGTTACCGTACCAAAGCGCGACTCGGCGTGCGTTATGTCGCCAAAAAAGAAACCGCCTTGGTGGGTTTCCGTGAGCGCTCAAGTAACTTTTTAGCCGAGTTAAATGAGTGTCATATCTTAGACCCACGTATTGGTTTTGAGATTGAAAATCTAAAAGCGCTTATCAGCACACTTGAGAGTCGTGACAAGATTGCTCAGCTTGAATTAGCCATGGGTGAAGCGCTGCCAGAGTTGCCTGATAGTAATCAACCAGTTGCACTTATTGTGCGTAACTTAGCACCGTTATCAGATGCCGATATCGAAAAATTAAAAACCTTCTTCGCAGCGCGCAATTGGCAGCTCTATTTACAATCAAAAGGCGCCGATAGCATTCAGCGTATTGCCTTAACTGAGCATGACGATATGACTGAGCAGTTTGGGCGCTTATATTATCAATTACCTGAGTATGATTTGACCTTTGAATTTATCCCAACCGACTTTACTCAAGTTAATTTATCGGTCAATCGTCAAATGACCAAGCTTGCTTGTGATTTGTTAGACCTAAAAGTGGGCGAGCGCGTTCTCGATTTATTCAGTGGTTTGGGCAACTTTAGCTTACCACTCGCGCGTTTGGTCGGCGAAACTGGTGCGGTGGTTGGCGTCGAAGGCAGCGAAGCCATGACCGCTCGCGCGACTGATAATGCACGCCGCAATGGTATTACTAATACGGATTTTTATAGCCAAGATTTAACGCAAGATTGCACCGATGAACCTTGGGCCAATCAAGGCTTTGACGCGCTACTCATTGACCCACCGCGTTCGGGGGCGTGGGAGATTATGCAGTATCTGCCGAAGTTCAATGCTAAGCGTATTGTCTATGTCTCTTGTAACCCTGCTACCCTCGCCCGCGATACCAAAGCTTTGCTAGAGCAAGGCTATCGTTTGACGCATGCAGGCGTGATGGATATGTTCTGTCATACCAGTCACGTCGAATCTATAGCGCGCTTTGAGAAAGTATCCGCTTAGTGTCAATTTTAATGATGTTTAAAGTAAGATGTTTCAACACACGCTACGCTATAGCATGAAAACAACGTATGACAGATATAAATAAAGACGACCTTTTTTTACCCTATTAATTTAGGCAAAAATGGCTTGAACGATAGGGCTAAAAAAGTGTTATGTTATCGAAAGCGACATTATCATTACAGAGCCTTGCTTGATTTGTCATTGTGACATGAGATAATAACAGCCAATATATTTAGGCTTTCTTCAGCAAGATACCGTGAGTATCCTTTATCCTTACTCAGCGCTTTATATATTATTTATGTCTGTCATTTTATAGCTGCTAAAAATGGATTTTTTAGCGGCTGAATTGATTTATAGCTGACACTTTACCTATGGAAACCTCAAAGTGTGTTCGGTAAATGGGCTTCTAATCAATTTAGAATAGCTAAGAGGAGTGGGCTATGGTAAAAATTCGTGAAGGGCTACCGCTGGTAGATGGACAAACCACGCAAGCCGATAGCGCAACATTGGCGGCACAACTGGTTGCGAGTCAACGCTCTCATCAGTCTGCCAACAGCTATGCCCAAATTCCACACGACATCAAATATCAGCTGTCCACTCATAAACTGCATACTACCTTTGATCGCTCTGCTCAGTATGCTTACCACAGCCATGACCCTAACCTTGAAGATGAATATTTAGACAATCAATTGCTTGATGATGTCAATGCGCTTTCGGCACAAGAACTAGAAGCCATTGATTTAGATCAGATAAATATTGACGTCCCTACTTGGCTGGATAATGTTGCCAAGCGTATCGGGCAAGAGTCTGTGCCCAATCTTGCTAGCGCTTGCGAATTTATCCGCAGTCATATGAATACCAGTGAATCTGAGCGTTCAGGCGCTTATGTCACTGGCATTGCCATGACCGATATCCTAACCTACCTGTATCAAGATGAAAGTGCGCTGGTTGCAGCGATGCTTTATCGTAGCGCCCGCAAATCGATTATTAGCTTAGCTGAAATTGAAAAAAAATTCGGCGCCGATATCTCAACTTTGGTCAAAGATACCTTGGCGATGGGGAAACTGTCCGAAATCATCGAAAGCAATAAGCGCTTAGAAGATCATTTCGTTAATAATCAGCGTGATCAGCTCTCCAATATTTATAGCATGCTCATCTCCGTGACTAACGATGTACGCGTGGTGTTGATTAAATTGGCTGAGCGTACCTTTGCCATGCGCGAACTGACCTTTTCTAGCGAAGAGCGGCAATATCGGGTCGCGCGGGAGGTCATGACTATTTATGCGCCACTGGCTCATAGGCTTGGCATTGCCCAATTAAAATGGGAGCTTGAAGACTTAGCCTTTCGCTATCTGGCGCCCGAGCGTTATAAAGAAATTGCCAAACTGTTATCAGAAAAACGTAGCGAACGTGAGTCTTATATTCAGCGCGTGCAAGATAAACTCAATGCAGCATTAGCGGAAGCAGGTATCGAAGGCGAAGTTTCAGGTCGCGTCAAGCACATCTACTCAATTTATCGAAAAATGAAGCTTAAAGGTTTATCCTTTGATCAGCTTTATGACATACGTGCGCTACGGGTTTTGGTCAATAATCCTTCAGACTGCTATCACGTTTTGGGTTTGGTACATGGTTTATGGCGCTATATCCCTGAACAATTTGACGACTATATTACCAATCCAAAATCCAACGGTTATCGCTCGCTCCATACCGCCGTTATTGCCGAAAACAAGTCGCTAGAAGTACAAATTCGTACCCATGAGATGCACTTTGAAGCCGAGCTTGGCATGTGCGCGCACGTCAATTACAAAGAAGGCCTGAAAAACAAAAAGGACAATTACCTTAACCAACGAATCAGCTCATTACGTCAGCTACTATCGATTAATAATGAAACGCGCAATCAGCCGCGCTCAGCACTGTTGACCGGTGAAGAGTTAGAAGAAATCGAGTTCGACGATGATGAGCAATTGGTTGATTTCGATGAGCTCGAACGTATTTATATCTTTAGTCGCGATGGCGATATTACCGAGCTGCCAAAGGGCGCAACGGTATTGGACTTTGCTTACTATGTACACACGCAAGTCGGTAATCGGGCGCAAGCGGCGCGCGTCAATCAGCGCTATGTGCCGCTGACTTACCAGTTAAAAACGGGCGAACAAGTTGAGATTATTACCAAAGCCTCGCGCGAACCCAATCGCGATTGGCTAGTCGCCTCGCTCGGTTATATTCATACCAATCGCGCGCGCTCAAAACTGCGTCAATGGTTTAATAAGCAAGACCGCGATAAAAATATTGAGATAGGTCGCCAAATGCTCAGTAAAGAGCTTGAGCGCTTGTCGGTACACCCAAACAGTATCGATTTAAACGATTATATCCAGCATTTTAACGTCAATAATACCGATGATATCGTGGTCGGTTTAGTGACAGGTGATATCAGTCTCAATCAGTTGACCAGTCATATTTCTCGTCAGTTAGATTTAGAGCCTGAAAAACCTGAAGAAGATTTTACCCCTAGTATTGATACGAGAAATGCTGGGAAACTTGATGCTTACAAAATCCGTATCGATGGTTTGGATAATATCGAGATTAATTTAGCGGGCTGCTGCCATCCTGTCCACGGTGAACCTATCGCGGGCTATATTACTTTGTCGCGCGGCGTCAGCGTGCATAACCGCGGTTGCCCTGAATACCTGCGCTTGATTGAACGTGATCCTGAGCGTGAAATTGAAGCCGCTTGGACGGTTAAAGCTGGCCGTTATCAGCCGGTAGATATCCATGTCGAAGCCTATGATAGGCGCGGATTACTGCGTGATTTGACCCAAATTATTGATAAAGAAAACGTCAATATTCGTCAGGTTGAGACGCTCAGTAACGATGATAATATCGCCTTTTTAAAGTTTCATATTGAAGTTTCAGGGCTCGCGCATTTGTCAAAGTTACTTGCCAAGCTCGAGCAGCAACATGGTATCTTACATGCTCGCCGCGCTGTTGTTTGATAACCAAAGCTTTGAAATTTTTAAAGACTTGAAACTTTTAAAATTGCCCTTTATACCTAATAGAGTCTGATAAGAAATACTATGCCTGAGTTGCCCGAAGTAGAAACTACCAAGTCCAGCCTGACACCTTTATTAGGTCAACAAGTGGTCGATGTCAAAGTTTTTCAACCAAAGCTACGCTGGTCGATGCCCGATAACTTAAGTGAACTGGTTGATTATACTTTGGACAGTGTCGAGCGCCGAGCGAAGTATTTAATCCTAAATTTTATACCGCTCACTCCTGCCAGTAACAATACCTCTATTCAAGCAGGTAGCTTAGCACCGCGCCAACTTTTGATTCACCTTGGTATGTCGGGTAGCTTACAGCAACACAGCTATGGCACCGATAAGCGTAAACATGACCATTTAGTAGTGACATTTAGCGGCGCTGATAATAGCCAAACACAGCTACATTATTATGATCCGAGGCGATTTGGTTCAGTGTTATGGTTTGAAGATTACGGTCATAAGCTTTTAGGCCATCTAGGTCCCGAGCCATTATCAGCAGACTTTACCGCTGATTATTTATATCATTTAATTCAGCGCTCGGACAATCCAAACCAAACCTCCGATAATAACCTAGCTGATAAAACCAATAGTAAGCTGTCTATCAAACGCGCTATTAAATCAGTAATCATGGAGCAGCAAGTCGTTGTCGGCGTTGGTAATATTTATGCAACTGAAAGCCTTTATTTATCAGGGATTCATCCGGCAACACCGGCCAATGAGGTCTCCTATGGGCAGATAGTCACCTTGGTTGAACATATCAAAACCATCTTAAAAAAGGCCATCACGCTAGGTGGCTCTACCTTACGCGATTTTACTGTTGCCAGCGGCCAGACAGGCTACTTTCAACAAACCTTAAATGTTTACGGCAGACAAGGCGAGACTTGTCCGCATTGCGATACCCTCTTAGAAAACATTAAGCTAAATGGGCGTGCCAGTGTCTTCTGTCCTAACTGTCAACCTGCTAAATAACGCATTTCTAAATGGCATTACAAATGAAGATTTAAAAAGTCTGCAAAGTTATAAAGCACCGAATTGCCACAATGAATACTTTTTATGGAAATATCATTTAAAGCCATTCAAACTTAATCGTTTTAAAAAACATCTTTCCTATAAAGATATCCTGCGCATTTTTGTTGCTTATTGGCTTAAATCTTGCTTTAATAGGGTCATTATTTACATAAATAGTGCAAAGCGTTTATTTATCTGTAATATTAAAATATCTATTGTTATCGCATTATTTCTATAGCAGACTTGTCTCTATATAGAAATAGCAGCTATGAATCATACTTCTTTTAAGTTTTAGGATATCATTATGAGCGCTCCCGCTAAAATGAAACGCACCGTCAAATATAAGTTACTGACCATGATGGCAAGCGTAAGCTTAATTTTTGCTAGCATGCAGCCTGCTTTAGCCGCGATAGAAATTGATGAAACGGATTTTGGTCCCTCTTATGAGACTATGGTAGTGGATACTATTGTCGGCAAACCATTACAGTTAGTAAACGCTGTCGCAGGCACCGCTGCTTATATTGTAAGCCTACCCTTCTCTCTTATTGGTGGTAATGCCGACCAAGCACAGCAGAAATTATTCGTTGAACCCTGGGATGCCATGGGACGTTGCCTCGGCTGTACGGTTGCCGAAGATAACTATTATAAGTCACAAGTTGTTGACAATAATGTCGTCCGTATTGTTGTCGATCAGCCCTCAGAGATTTTGATTAATACCAATGACTATGTGGTAGTGACACCATAATTAATAAGCTCCAAACTTATCAACCGACAATGAAAAAGGCTAACTTATCGTTAGCCTTTTTCGATTCTGGTGAGCGAATTATATAGTTTTATTTTTTGATGTGAGTATTACTCAGTTTAGCGCTAATCTCACGCAGTAATTGCACCTCCTCTGACGGCTCCGCTATGACTTCTTCTACCTCATCTGCACGGCGTAATCTATTCACCATTTTTACCATCATAAAGATGATAAACGCCAAAATTAGGAAGTTAATCAACACTGTGATAAAGCTACCATAAGCCAACACTGGTACGCCTGCTGCCTTGAGTGCATCATAAGTCATGGCCACACCTTCAGGTGCATTTCCTAGTATAAAAAACATATTTTTAAAGTTGATTTCGCCGCCCGCAATAAAAGCGACTATAGGCATGATAATGTCTTCAACCAAAGAAGTTGTGATGGTCGCAAAAGCACCACCAATGATGACACCGACCGCTAGGTCCATCACGTTGCCTTTTAAAGCAAATTCCTTAAATTCAGATACCATACTCATGATGTCACTCCTTGAAAGTTCAATTAATTATTATATAGATAATGAACCAAATTTTCCGCTGTTGGATTTTTAACACATCTAAATAAATGACAGTCATTGATTAGATTACTTCTATTGTATATGAAAACCAAGTAAAAAAAAGCAATATAAAGTGAACTTTATTTTGCTCACCTTATACTGCTAATCTTCGATGTCAGAGCTAATCATGAAAAATTAGCTTTGAGTACGTTTCTAATATTGGAAATATAGATTACCAAGTAATTTACGTATCGATATTAAGCGTTTTTCTTGCGACCATGACGCTTACGCTCATTTTCAGTCAAATAACGTTTACGCAGACGTATGGCTTTTGGCGTGACTTCTACTAGCTCATCATCTTGAATGAATTCAAGCGCTTGTTCAAGGGTAAATTTAACCGCTGGCGTTAGCGTCAACGCTTCATCAGTACCACTGGCACGGACGTTGGTTAACTGCTTAGCCGTCGTTGGGTTAACAACCATATCATCATTTCGAGAGTTTAGACCAACAATCATACCTTCGTAAACTTCAAGCTGTGGCTCAGCGAACAATTTACCACGTTTTTGTAGGTTAAATAGGGCGAAACCTAAGCAAACACCATTGGCCATAGACACCAATACGCCGTTTGAGCGACCACCAACATCACCAATCTTTTGTGGACCGTAATGTGAGAAGCTTGAAGTCATGATACCAGTGCCCGAGGTCAAGGTTAAAAACTCTGAACGGAAACCAATCAAACCACGCGCAGGCATAGTCGCTTCAATACGCATACGACCTTTACCATCAAGCTCCATATTGGTCATCTCGCCTTTACGCAAGCCAACTTGCTCCATAATTGGTCCTTGATGCGCGTCTTCAATATCAAAGACAACATTTTCATACGGTTCTTGTAGCTTGCCATCTACTTCTTTAACGATAACTTCTGGACCTGATACGCCAAGCTCAAAACCTTCGCGGCGCATGTTTTCGATCAATACTGATAAATGCAGCTCCCCACGACCTGATACTTTAAATTTATCTGGAGACTCGGTATCTTCTACACGTAGTGCTACGTTGTGAATCAATTCACGCTCAAGACGCTCACGAATATTACGTGACGTCACAAATTTACCTTCACGACCAGCGAATGGCGAATTGTTTACTTGGAAGTTCATTGATACCGTTGGTTCATCAACAGTCAATGCTGGTAACGCTTCAACGTGGTTAGGGTCACAAATGGTGTCTGAAATATTTAGCGCATCAATACCAGTAATACAAACGATATCGCCCGCTTGCGCGTCGTCTACTTCAATACGCTCAAGACCGTGATAACCCATGATTTTTAGGATACGACCGTTACGCGTTTTACCATTCTTATCAATGACAGTCACAGGGGTATTGGTTTTAACTTTACCGCGCTGAATACGGCCAATACCGATAACACCCACGAAGCTATTATAGTCAAGGCTTGAGATTTGCATGCGGAAAGGGGCATCTGCATCAACTTGCGGAGGCTGTACCACATCAACAATAGTTTTGAACAGTGGTTTCATATCATCTGCTAAGTTGTCGGCTTCTAAGCCCGCAATACCGTTTAGCGCTGATGCATAAACCACTGGAAAATCCAACTGCTCATCAGTAGCACCTAGATTGTCAAATAGATCAAAGATTTGATCCATTACCCAATCAGGACGTGAACCAGGACGGTCAATTTTATTGATAACCACAATCGGCTTTAGACCTTGCTCAAATGCTTTTTGAGTCACGAAACGCGTTTGTGGCATTGGGCCATCAACACCGTCAACAACCAATAATACGCAATCAACCATTGACATAACGCGTTCAACTTCTCCGCCAAAGTCGGCGTGACCTGGGGTGTCGACGATATTAATACGGTATTCAGTACCATCAGTGTCATCTGTCCAGCGGATGGCCGTATTTTTCGCTAAAATAGTAATGCCACGCTCTTGCTCAATATCACCTGAATCCATTGCGCGTTCCGCAATGTTTGCACGATCGCCAAAAGTACCAGATTGATGTAATAGCTTATCAACCAAAGTGGTTTTACCGTGGTCAACGTGGGCAATAATTGCAATGTTACGCAGGTGTTTGATATCGTTCGCCATATAAAATGCTCGTTTTGTCTTAAAAAAATGCAGTAGCAGTAAGCACCGCTGGATAAACTGTTGCCATCAATCAGATAGACATGATTACTTTATGATTAAATGATTGTGCAATAGGCAGATTGGCTAATATTAGTAAAATCAAATACCTATGCTCATAAATCCATCGTACAGATAGCTATGCTAATGTACACTTTGTCAATTTACAAAGTGTTTGGGTCGCTAGTATAACATTATTGCACTATCAATTTATGCAATAACTTACTTTTCTGAGTGTATAAATAAAAAAAAGCCACCCAAAGGATGACTTTTTTTGTAACTAATTAAGTTTACATATAATTAGTAGCGACTATTTACTGAACAACCATATCTTTAGTTTGTTCAACAGTCATGGTTTTGTCACCAGTGATGATGGCATATACACGACGGTTCATAGCGCGACCTTCTTCAGTGTTGTTATCAGCGATTGGTTGGTCATAACCATAACCAACGGTTGATAGACGGTTTGGCTCGATACCAAATTCGTTAGTCAACATAGATTTAACTGCAACTGCACGGGCTTCAGATAGACGTTGGTTATAACGTGCTGAAGGACCTGTTTTAGAAGCGTGACCTTCAATGCGAGCGGTAGAGTTAGGATACTCACGCATCTTCTCTGCTACTTTAGCGATTTCAGGTTTGTATTGGTTTTTGATAGTTGATTTGTCATTATCAAAGAATACACGCAGCTCCATTTTTAGCTCATCAGTAATATCTACTGGTACTGGGCAACCGCGCTCATCAACTACTACGTTCATTGGAGTGCCTGGGCATGCATCGATGCTATCAGGTACGCCATCACCATCAGAATCAAGATCAGACTCAACGACTACTACTGGAGCAGTATCAACTATTGGCTCTTGCATTGGCGGTACAGCAACAGTAGGTGCTAAGTGGCCACCTAGTACGACTTCTAGACCAGCTAGAGCCATACCTTCCCACCAGTTTTGATCAAAGTTATGAATCGCACGAGCTTCACCACGTAGGCTTAACGCGTCGTTGATACGATACATAGCACCTAGACCTAGGTTACCGATAGTATCTACAGTGCCTGAAACTAGCTCGCCGCTTGCATCTTCGATTTCAATTTTAGAACGACCAGCACCAATTAAGGCGTATGGTTTGAATGCATTATCAGTGTAACCACTGAATTCTTCAAAACCGATCAAGAAGTTACCAGAAATCATCTCTTGTTCTGTATCAAACGCATCGCTTCCATCTTGACGAATTGCATCAGTGTTAGATACGCCGTACTCTACTTGGAACTGAGTAGAAGGAGTCAACTCAATACCCAAGGCAGCACCAGTATACAAACCATTTTCTTTGTAATAGCTGTCACCATTGCCGCTGTAATCTTTTAGTAATTCTGCTTGCTCATCATCAGCGCCTTCACTGTAATGATAACCAAGTAATAGTGGACTAATAGTAACACCAGCATTAGCTGCTAGTGGAGCCGCTGTCATGGCAAACAAAGCCAAAGCAATTTTATTTAATTTCATGAACTTCCTCCAAAGGATAATTTTAGTAATGCGTTAAGCAAAACCGCATCTCAAGATGCCCAAAAGCAGACATCATTTACGAATTTGAAATTACAAAGCAAAACCAATTAAGAAGTAGCTTAGCGATTATCAATTCAGTTTACAACTTTTTTCGTTAACCAGCTACACATTATTACACGATAATGTCATAACTAAAACACATTAGCCAGCTTAACTTACTGACAACTAACACACTTTACACTTTTTATCTTTTGTGTGTGAGGTCGCAATAGATGATGAAACGAATCCTATCTATTGTTTCAAGATATTTTAATACAAAACGTTAATTTTCTCTATTGCTAAAACTCCTTATTCACGAATTGAAACATTCTTTGACAGTAAACATATATTTGGTTTATATTCTAATAACTGAACGTCTTTCTACTAATATCCGATGTAGATAGAAATTAAGCAAACTTTATAGATTCTTAAAATTTTGGCGCAATATTCAGGTTGATCGATTATTAATATATAGCCGTACTTCTTGTATAGGTAGCAGTCTCTCATGATTGAGTTATATAAAGTATTGTCAAGAAAGCAACCTTACTTTCAGGTCCAAAGTAAATATGGCTTTACCTTGATAGAGCTGATTGTCACTATCGCTGTGCTGACTATTATAGCAATGATTGCGACACCTTATATCTTAGAGCAACTCGCAAGCATGGAAGCAAAGCGTATTGAGGGACAAATTAAAAATACGCTAAAGTTAGCGAAAGCTGAAAGCCACATTAGAAGACAAAACTTGTTAGTTTGTCTTTCTAATGACGGCGCTACATGCCATAGAGACAGCTATAAGAAGCTATTATTATTTTTAGATGCAAATGATAACAAAAACTTCGACTTAGGAGTTGATGACCTGCTAGAAGAGCAGGCTTTGGAACCTAAATATAGTACCTTGTATTTACGGGTAGGAAATAATCGCCATTACACAAAATTTTGGGGTGATAGCGGTAAACCCCGCGGTCATTTCGGCCATATTAAGTACTGTCCAACCTCAACATATAATCATGCCATGTACCAAATTTCATTTAATCAAGGAGGTGGTATTACTTATAAGCCTAATGCAAGCCACCCTACTGATTGTGGACAATAGAAATTACGACATTAAGTGTTTAAACATTTTGACGCATAGCAGACTTCATCATAATGACCGCTTGCTCTAACCCCACAAAAACGGCGTCAGCAATAAGAGCGTGTCCGATATTTAGCTCATATATACCATCAATTTGCGCAATAGCGTGGACATTATCACGCGTCAAACCATGACCCGCATTAACCAAAAGCTTGGGATCAGCATGTTGCGCGGTTTGCACAGCTTGCTCAATGCGAGCAAGCTCATCATTCATTTTAACGATATTACCGGCTAAACCCGCTTCCGCATAAGCACCAGTATGCAATTCAATTGCATCTGCCCTACAGCTTATTGCTGCTGCAATCTGCGCATCTTCTGGATCAATAAACAAGGAAACCTTGATACCGACTGCTTGTAATTTACTAACATAATCTGTCAGCCAAGCTACCTGACCTGCAACGTCAAGCCCACCTTCTGTGGTCAATTCGGTACGTTTTTCAGGTACTAGACATACCCAATATGGCTTAACTTGGCGAGCAATCTCTAGCATCTCAGGCGTTGCTGCTATCTCCAAGTTCATTCTGGTGGTCAGCTGCTCAGCTATCTCATAAACGTCAGCGTCTTGAATGTGACGGCGGTCTTCACGCAAATGAATGGTGATACCATCAGCGCCAGCTTGCTCACAAAGCAGAGCGGCAGCCAACGGGCTAGGATAACTGACGCCGCGAGCCTGACGTAAAGTCGCTACATGGTCAATATTCACCCCTAACAAAGGCTTTTTTAAGGCACTTTCTGAAGTTTGTGCTAAGTTGCATGTCTTTACTGTTGTATGAGTCATAGAAAAATCCTTTTATACATATTAAAGTAATTTACTAAAAAATAGTTTATAAAATACTGGTATGTTTTACGATTAGACTAAGATTGATAGCGTTGCTGCTGCTGCCAAAGTAAGCGACTTTGCAACGGTTGATAATCAAGCAAATGGTCAATCAATTGTCGATGCAAACGCGACCAAGCATTGAGGGTTGATGTGGATAAGCCTTGCTCTGCCATCGATAAAATCTCATTACCTTTAAAAATGTTTTGTGTAACAGCTATCTCATCGTTATCATGAACAATAGGAACTAAGCCCACATCAGGTAAAAAACGGTACCAGGTGTCGAGCTCGATAGCTTGATCTAAACTGTCATATTTCAATGTTAAGGCAAAGCCCAATTCGTTAAATAAATGCGCCTCGAACTGGCGCAAACACAGACGCAGCTCATCGGCAGTTAAGGACTGCTTAAGCTGCTGTAGGCTATGTTGGTAGTGTTGCCATAATATTGGCATGGGATCTTCGATGGGTAATAGTCGCCACAGTATTTCATTTAAATACAAGGCTGCATACTGATGTTGGCCGCTGATATTTTCATGATGCAGCGTCTGGGCTAGATTAACATTACTGTCTTTTAGCGCTAAAGGATTTTGGGTTACAGAATCTTGAATCAAGCTCAATGGCGCGATATTAATCTGCGTGAATGTTTTTAAATCGCGTTTACCGCTGGCAAACAGTTGCAGAGGCATAAAAAGCGGCGCGCCTTTTTTGCCAACGCCATGGATGACACCATGTTGCTGAGAAAACAGATAGTATAAGGCGCGCTTTTCTTGGTAGGGGCGCTGATGTAATAAATAACCGATTAACGCTTCATTACGCATGGATTATTACCTCAGCCGTGGTGATATAGATACATGGCGGTCAACATCTACCCGCCATGCTTTTGTAATTGTGCTTAATATCCTAAACTGGTCAAAGCGCGCTCGTCATCAGACCAGCCGCGTTTCACTTTCACCCACAGTGTTAACATGATTTTTTTATCAAACAGTTGTTCCATGTCTTTACGTGCATCCATGCCGACCTGTTTGATACGCTGGCCTTTATCACCAATGACAATCGCTTTTTGTCCGCTGCGCTCAACATAAATGGTCGCATCGATAAAAGTGACCGCTTTACGCGGACGGCCAGTTTTGGGGTCAATGTGCGCCGCTTCGTCTTTAAAACCATCAATCTGTACCGTCAAATCGTAAGGTACTTCATCACCGGCACTACGCATGATTTTTTCGCGAATAATTTCACTGGCTAAGAAGCGCTCTGAGCGATCGGTAATCTGCTCGCTATCATAGATAGGATCGGCGATTGGCAAATGCGAGGCAATCACTTCTTGCAAGCGGTCTAGGTTTTGATTTTTTAAAGCAGAAACAGGGACGATATCAGCGAAATCAAAACTTTCATTAAACGTTTCGATCAGTGGTAACACGCTACCTTTATCTTTTAGCGTATCAGCTTTATTAATTACCAATACTACGGTCAGATTGGTCTCGCTAAGTTTTTGTAGGGTTAATAAATCGTCATCACGCCACTGATCTGAATCAACGACAAATAAGACCAAATCAACATCAACCAATGCAGAGACGGCTGCTTTATTCATACGCTCATTGATAGCGCGTACCTCATTGCGATGAATACCTGGGGTATCAACAAACACCGCTTGCATCTCGTCATTGGACAAAATACCGTGAATACGGTGGCGGGTGGTTTGCGGTTTACGCGATGTGATAGACAGCTTTTGACCCAATAAATGGTTCATCAAGGTTGATTTACCCACATTCGGGCGGCCAACAATCGCCACATAACCAGCTTTAAAATCTTCAGCGATATGGGCATTGTTATTTGATGAAAAAAACTCTTCTATCGTCGCATCATTATCTAACGTCGTATCTTCGGCGTTATCAACTTTTAGCTTGGTATCGTTTAATCTGACGTTGTTTTTCTGCACGTCATCTTGTACAACGTCATTTTCTTCAGCCATATTTTGGTTTGAACTCATATCTGGGTTTTCGGTCATATCTTTGGCATTATCTTCATTATTTAATGGCAAGTCATGCTGATTGCTCATGGTTTAATCCTTGGAGGTTGTCATCAGTTATGCCACTTCTTAATTGTCTAAAGAAAAGCGACATACAACTGATCATGTTAGAAGTATGAGTTATTTCAAAAAAAGTTCGTTAAAATTGTCTTTTGAAAGTATCGAATTCAATTTTACGGAAAACGGTTTTAAAAAAATGAGCTTTAAAAAGCTAGGTACGTCTTTTTGGCTGTCCTGGCAGTTTATGTAGCTGATTAATCATTAATTCTGCTGCTTTTTGCTCAGCGATACGGCGGCTTTCACCAGATTCAGTAATATCAGGACAATTATTTATATTAACTTGACAACGCACCACAAAGATTTGATGCGGAGCGTTACCACGGGTTTCCATCAGCTCATAATGTGGCAAGTCAAACTGCTTAGATTGCAGCCATTCTTGTAGACGGCTCTTGGCATCTTTTAGCGCTTTTTGGTCACTGACATTGTCTATGAGATCACCATACCACGATAGCACGCACGCTCGGGTAATATCCATATCTTGACTGTCTAAATAAATAGCGCCTATCAATGACTCTACCGCATCTGCCAAGATGGAAGCACGATTGCGTCCGCCGCCTTTACGCTCGCCCACGCCCAATATCAAATGATTAGACAGCTCTAAGTTTTGCGCAATAATCACAAGCGATTCCTGCCGTACCAATGTTGCCCGCATGCGCGTCAGACGGCCTTCATTTTGCGTCGGATAGCGGTGATACAATGCTTCACCGACGATCATCCCTAATAAAGCGTCGCCCAAAAACTCCAAGCGCTCATAGTTTTTCTTACTATCAAAGGAGCGATGGGTAAGCGCCAGTTTAGGCAAGCTTAAATCATTAAACACATAGCCCAACTTGCGCGACAAAATCGCTAACCGTTGAATAAATTCTGCGCTAATAATAAGCGTGTCATCAGACACGCTATTTTTATGGGGATTGGGAACCGCCTGAGGAGACTGCGAAGTTGGTTTCATGCGTGGTCTGTATGTATCCCTTTTTTTTCAGTGATAAATATAATGAAGTAACAGTGTTTTAGAAATTGGTTAGAAAATTAAAAATAACAAAATACTTTATTACTTTGATTTTAACGCTTTAAGTTTTGATATATAAGCTTTAATAGTTAAGTTATTCAGCAGCAGTAGAGTCAATATCGCCTTCAAAGCGATTAACGATATCGATATTACCAAAAAAATTATTGGTGGTTTCATATTTCTTATAAATAGCCAATTGACCTGGTTTTTTATCGGTGAAAGTAAACACTTCTTCTGCTTTGGTATCATAATCGGCGTTAATAGACAGCTGCTTATTCACGCGCTCTACAAACTGCTTGGCCGTTTCTTTATTGGCATTGGATTCTTTAAGCTGCGCACTTAAGGTTTTTGTCAATTGGTAATCGCCAATTTGCGCTGGAGCAATAGCCACAAACAATTTAGCCGCCACGCCCAAAACAATAATGATAAAAACGACACTCGTTACACTAGCGCCGCGCTGCGAAGACAACCCAGATAACTGTTGCACCATAAGACCTCTCAAAGGGTAAGTTGCTATAGGTAAACTGCCATATTTAAAAAACTGTCTTATACATAACCTTTAATATGATGGTTTTTATTAAACAACCATCATATTAGCACAAACTATTATCGGTAAATTATTCTTTAGCACAGCATTATTCTTTAGCGAGCGTTACTCTTTAATGCAGCAATAATATTAATCAATACTACCATTGCGCTTAAAGGTTGGTAAGTTAAGACCGGGCGGTTTATGCATCCAAATATAGACCGCTTTACCCGCTAAATTATCATCAGGAACGAAACCCCAAAAACGCCCATCAGCACTACGATCGCGATTGTCACCCATTACAAAATAATGACCTTTTGGCACTTTAATACGCCACTCTGTGCCTTCAGAGCTGACCACTTCCGGCGATTCTTGCTGTAAGAATGGCGCGTACTGCGAGCTGTTCATATCAGCCAAGTAGCGAACCAAGTGTTTATTATCCCCTTGCGTCTCTTCAAAGTACTTTGCCCTACTTTCTTCTTGTTGTCCCATTTGGATAGCATTGTCTTCAGTCAATACTTGGCCTGGCGCCACTTGTCCTGCTGGATATAACTGTGCGGTTAGTTCGGCATCGGCATCAAAACTGACCGCTTTGGTAGGAACTGGCGTGTCATTAATTGCAAGCGTGCCTTGATTATAACTGACGGTATCACCCGGCAAGCCAATCACGCGCTTAATATAATAAATACTTGGATTTTCTGGGTAGCGAAAAACCGCCACATCGCCGTGCTCAGGCGCGCCTGTATCAAGTACTTTATTATAAGTCAGCGGTAAACGAACGCCATACGCGTATTTATTGACCGCGATAAAATCACCCGTATACAAGGTTGGCACCATCGACGATGAAGGTATATTAAACGGCTCAATTAAGAATGAGCGTACAATTAACACCACCGCCAACACTGGGAAAAAATCATACGCCCAGCGCACCAATAGGCTCTCTTTACCGCGACCGCGGGTTTTACGCTGTTTGAGCGTCAGCTTCTCTAATAGCCAAATGATACCTAGACCAATAGTTAATGGCACTAAAATTAAATTAAAATCAAAATCCATACGAATTTGCCTATTAACAAGCTGAAAATCAAACCACGGTTGCAGTAAAGCTGTCTATGCCAAATATTGCTGTCTTTATATCTTTTAAAAGATAATGAACGTTTAATTATCAACCTGCAAGACGGCCAAGAAGGCTTCTTGTGGAATCTCGACGCTACCCACCTGCTTCATACGTTTTTTACCCGCCTTTTGCTTAGACAGTAGTTTTTTCTTACGCGAGACGTCACCGCCATAACACTTCGCTAGGACGTCTTTACGCATGGCTTTGACCGTACTACGACCGATAATTTGACTGCCAATCGCTGCTTGAATCGCCACATCAAACATCTGACGTGGAATCAGCTCTTTCATCTTAGTCACCAGCTGATTGCCGCGGAAACGTGCTTGATCTTGGTGCACAATCATCGCTAAGGCATCGACTTTATCGCCGTTAATGAGCACGTCAACCTTGACCAATTTATCAGCTTGATAACGCTCAAAATTATAATCGAGCGACGCAAATCCGCGCGAGACTGATTTTAGGCGGTCAAAGAAGTCCATGACCACCTCACCCATCGGAATATCAAAAATCAACTGCACTTGGCGGCCCATAAAACGCATATCGACTTGGATGCCGCGACGCTCAATACATAATGTCATGACGTTACCCAAGTAATCTTGCGGCACTAAAATCTGACAACGGGCAATTGGCTCACGGAACTCTTCGATATTATTTGGTTCAGGCAATCTTGACGGGTTATCTACGTAAATGACGTCGCCATTTTTCTTTTCAATCTCATAAATAACCGACGGCGCGGTGGTGATTAAATCCAAGTCATATTCACGCTCTAAGCGCTCTTGGATAATCTCCATGTGCAGCATACCCAAAAAGCCACAGCGAAAACCAAAGCCGAGCGCATCAGAGGTATCAGGCTCAAAGTATAGCGACGCATCATTAATCTGTAATTTTTGCAGCGCTTCACGGAATTTTTCAAAATCACTAGAATCTACTGGGAACATACCAGAATAAACTTGCGGCGTGATTTGCTTAAATCCAGGAATGCGCTCAACATCAGGTGTACTGGCATGGGTAATCGTATCACCAACAGGCGCGCCAGCAATATCTTTGATTCCTGCGATAACAAAGCCTACTTCACCCGCTTCTAAAATACCCGTTTCTAAAGGTTTTGGCGTAAAGACACCAATCGAGCTGACGAGATGGGCTTCTTTGGTCGATTTGATATAAATTTTATCGCCTTTTTTAACCGTTCCTTCACGCACACGCACCAAAGAGACCACGCCCAAATAACTGTCAAACCATGAATCGATAATCAACGCTTGTAGCGGACCATCGCGGTCGCCCGTTGGCGCTGGAATAAATTCAACCAAAGCTTCTAGCAATTTATCAACGCCAAGACCAGATTTTGCCGAGACGCGCGGCGCATCAACGGCATCAATACCGATAATGTCTTCAATCTCTTGAATCACGCGCTCAGGCTCAACTTGTGGCAAATCAATTTTATTTAAAACCGCCATCACCTCTAAGCCCTGATCAACAGCGGTATAACAGTTGGCGACCGACTGTGCTTCCACGCCTTGTGCCGCATCAACGACCAATAGCGCGCCTTCGCAAGCCGCTAATGAGCGTGAGACCTCATAAGAGAAATCGACGTGACCGGGGGTATCAATGAAGTTTAGCTGATAACGCTCACCGTTAGGATGGTCATAAAACAAGGTCACAGACTGGGCTTTAATAGTGATGCCGCGCTCACGTTCAATGTCCATAGAATCAAGGACTTGCGCCTGCATCTCACGATCTTGCAGCGCGCCGCACATTTGAATAAAACGGTCAGCAAGGGTCGACTTGCCGTGATCAATGTGGGCAATAATAGAAAAGTTACGAATATTGGCTAATGCAGTCACAAAGCGCCTACTAAATAATGGAGGATTGAATAACGGAAATACATAGTGTCAGATGGCAACCGTCGAATACATACTTATAGCCCATACTGGCTAATACGCCAAAAAAGACAGATTAAGTACCTACTGTATTGTTGCAATTGAAATGCCCGCAGTACGTATTACTAACTTTTATGACGCGCAGGCATACGAAGGTATTCTAGCAGTTTTCCGCTATAAAGTAAGTTGATTTTGTCAGTAAGCAAAAATCAGGCAAAAAAAAACCAATCACATAATGATTGGCATTTTATTACTGCTGGTCTTACTAAATATGGTGGCGATGAAGAGACTTGAACTCTTGACCTCACGATTATGAGTCGTGCGCTCTAACCAGCTGAGCTACATCGCCATTTAAGGCTCGGTATAATACCGATAGAGAGGACTTGCGTCAACCCCTAATTAGCATTTTTTGCGAAAAAGACGCATTTCATTCAAATTAACGGCAAATATTGCCAATACTAACGATAAAAAACCATAAAACAAAAAAGTTGGTAGACCGATAAGCCGGGTTCTGTCGTGGACGATCATTCCTCTAGGCGTATCATCGCTGATACGCTCAAGCAACCTACCCGCATCGAACGCGGGCCGCGCCATGCCGATGCCTATTTGGTCTTGCTACGCGTGGAGTTTACCCTGCCGTGAGATGTTGCCATTCACGCGGTGCGCTCTTACCGCACCCTTTCACCCTTACCGATAATGTCTTACGACATCAAAGGCGGTCTGCTCTCTGCTGCACTTGTCGTCAAGTTACCCTGCCCAGCCGTTAGCTGGCACGCTGCCCTATGTAGCCCGGACTTTCCTCCCCTGTGCATCTGTTGCCAGTGTACAGCGGCGATCGCCTAGTCTACCAAGCGCGCTAGTATAGCAAAATTCGTATCCGCTGTGGAAAGTGTTTTGCGCTTATTTTTGCCATCATTAAACAAAGTTTTTAGGAAGGCTGAAATCTCTACTTTTAGAACCATTATCTTTTTGCACAGGTAGCGTTAACCAATGGGCATTTGGATAATGTTGTGCTAAATAATTCTGTAAAAAGCCCATTGTACTATTGGCAATCTCATCATCTGTCTGAGCAGCACTATCATGAATATGGTTATAAATCACGCTATGCAGCGTTAAACCGCGTGCTTTAATCGCCTCCAAACTCAGCAAGGTATGATTGATACTACCAAGCCGCCCTGAGGTGACCAAAATAACGCGATAACCGACTTGAGCGATATAATCTAGGGTTAATAATTGCTCAGTCATTGGCACCAGTAATCCGCCTGCACCTTCTAATAGTATCGTGTCGTAGCTTTGTTGCAACTGCTGCGTAGTTTTAGTGATGACTTTAGGGTCTAGAACGTCGTTAACAAGCGCGGCAGATAAGTGCGGCGACGCGGGTTTCTTATAACGGTAAGGACAAGTTGTATAATCGAGGTCACAAGGTTGTAGCGGAATGTTCATCAATTGACGATGAGTGACGATATCATCAGCAATATTCATCTCGCCAGTATCACAATTGATGCTAACACCTGTTTGTACCAACTTTTGAGTGATAACGTTAACCCCTTGCTGCATCAGCGCTTTCGCTATCATGGCCGTGGCATAAGTTTTGCCAATATCGGTATCAATGCCGGATATAAATAGCACACTCATAGCGAAACTCTGTTGGTCATAGTTATTCGACCCAAATAAGTAGTGACGACGGTTAGTAACGCTTGGCACAACGTCACCAGTTCGTCATCGCTAATGATATAAGGTGGCATAATATAAACCAATTTGCCAAAGGGTCGCACCCAAATGCCATTTTCAATGAGCAATGTTTGAAAAGTCGGCATATCAACCGCTTCATCCAATTCAATCACAGCAACCGCGCCCAAACAACGTACCTCTTTTACACCAGCCAACATCGCTGCAGGCACAAGCTGCGTCTCCATGATAGCTTGCATATTTGCTGTACGCGATTCGATATCATAAGACAAGATTAAATCAATCGATGCACAAGCAACCGCACATGCCAAAGGATTACCCATAAAAGTGGGGCCATGCATCAGGGCTGGATAGTCGCTTTGGCTAATGGTTTCGGCAACCTCTCGGGTACAGAGGGTCGCGGCAAAGGTCATATAGCCACCCGTCAGCGCCTTGCCAATAGTCATAACATCAGGGCTAATGTCGGCATGCTCGCAAGCAAACAGCTTGCCACTACGCCCAAAGCCAGTGGCGATTTCATCAGCAATCAGCAGTACGTCATTTTCATCACACAATTGGCGTAATAGTTGTAGATATTCCGGACTATAAAAGCGCATGCCACCAGCGCCTTGAATAATAGGTTCAATAATAAATCCGGCAAGCTGAGCGCTATGTTTAGCAAAAAACTGGATTAATTCATCGCGCATATCTTGCGTTAATTTATGCTCAAATCCCATAGGCGGCGCAGGGACAAAATGCTGCGTCGGTAATTGTTTGCCATACAAGCTGTGCATGCCATTGACAGGATCGCAAATACTCATCGCATGCCAAGTATCGCCATAGTAGCCGGAATGGGTCGAGGCAAATTGGTTTTTATTGGGACAGCCGGCTGCAATTTGGTATTGCAGCGCCATTTTTAGCGCCACTTCGACGGCAATGCTGCCGCTATCGGCATAAAATATCGCATCAAGGCCTTTTGGTACGATAGCAAGCAGTTTTTTACCCAAATCTATCGCCGGCTGATGGGTTAAGCCGCCAAACATCACATGCGCCATTTTACCCAATTGTGCCATCATCGCTGCATTGAGCGTTGGGTGATTATAGCCATGCACGCTTGCCCACCATGACGACATGCCATCAATCAGGCTCGTACCATCTTCGGTGACGATATAAACCCCTTCGGCATGGTCAATAACGATATTTAGATAAGTAGGCGGCAAGCTGGCATAGGGATGCCAAAGGTGTTGCTGGTCGAAATCGTTGGTTGAAAGATTGCTCGTTGAGGGGTCAGATTTTATCATTTTTTATTTGCCAGTAATGCGCTTGTATTTTGCTAATAAATCGCTTTGGGTTTCGACGTGGTTTGGGTCATGCGGGATACAGTCGACAGGACAGATGACCACGCATTGCGGCTCATCAAAATGACCGACGCATTCGGTACATAAATTTGGATCGATAACATAGATATCATCGCCCTCTGAGATGGCTTCGTTTGGACAAGCAGGCTCGCAGACATCACAATTGATGCATTCATCGGTAATTAATAACGCCATAAACTGCTCCTTATTTGCTAGCAGTTGATAATAAATGAGTACGTCCGTGGTTTACGATTACACTTAATATTAAACCACCAGCCCATCATTAAAGCTTAGCTTGTTAAGCGTTTAGCTAAATTTAGCTGCTGAGTTTTTGTATAAAAGCTTCTGAAACGCAAGGTGGCACAAATTTCGTCACATCGCCGCCAAGTTTGGCAATTTCACGAATCATGGTTGATGAGATAAACGAGTAATTTTGCGACGGGGTTAAAAATACCGCTTCAAAGTTTTCATCAAGCTCACGGTTCATATTGGCCAGCTGAAACTCATATTCAAAGTCTGACATGGCCCGTAAACCACGTAACACCGCCGTGGCACCTTGAACACGCATAAAATCGACCAGCAAGCCCTCAAAACCAATCACCGACACTTGCGGTAAATCCGTAAATACCGTCTCGACCAAATGTACGCGCTCCTCAAAGTCGAACAATGGTTTTTTGTGATGACCAGAGGCCACGGCGATGACAACCTCATCGAACAATTTAGCCGCGCGTTTAACCAAGTCGACATGACCGTTGGTAATCGGGTCAAAGGTACCTGGGTATAAAATTTTGGTATGCAATTTTGAAGAAGTAGCAGAAGGGCTCATAACAGGGCTAATATGGTTAATAATAATGACCCATATGCTAGCAAATTTTGCTCAAACTTCCTACTTATCTGCTACATTTGTCCTAACAGCCGATTTACCTTTTCGCTGTGCGCTTTGCTACAATAGTCGGTTCGACTCATCGCTCTTAATAGGTAAAAAAATATCTACATTTAAGGGTTAGAATGAGGAACAGTTAGACAAGGACAATTTATACAAATCATGTAGTTTGAAGTCCTTATGGAGAAATTATGTCAAAAAAATCAAAAAAACCTGACAATCAAATCTGTGCCAATAAAAAAGCGCGTCACGAGTATTTTATTGAAGAAACCTTTGAAGCAGGGCTTGAGCTACAAGGGTGGGAAGTTAAAGCCATTCGTGCCGGCAAAATGACCATCACCGAAGCATATATCATTTTCCGCAATAATGAGGCTTTTCTTTTTGGTGCCCATATTCAGCCGCTACTTTCAAGCTCAACGCATGTCAGTCCTGATAGCATCCGTACCCGTAAGCTGCTGCTTAATCGCCGTGAAATTGAGAAACTCATGGGTGCGGTTAATCAAAAAGGCTATGCGTGCGTACCCTTATCTTGCTATTGGAAAAATTCTTTGGTCAAATGCCAAATTGCGCTTGCCGTTGGTAAAAAGCAGCACGACAAACGTAAAACGCTCAAAGACCGCGACTGGGAACGTGATAAGCAGCGCGGCTTTAAGCAACATTTAGATTAAAAAACGTTGTAAGTGATACATTTTAATCTAACGCAAAAAGGACGATTGCGCATATTGTTGAAACGTCCTTTTTTATTTGGCAAATAATTTGAGTAAATCCATCTAGTGCATCTATTTTCAAACCGTTTGGGCTATTTTGCTCACTTGCGACTGTTTATGAGCGCGGCGTAATTGACGAATACCGTGCGCGATTAAGCAAGCAATTCCTAGCCAAATCAGGCCATAGCTATAAATCATTGCCGATTCAAAAGGATTGCCCAAGACGGTGATTGCTAAGATAAACAATAACGCTGGCTCTAAATAACTCATCATGCCGTAAACGTTGACAGGGAGCATTTGACTGGCATCGACATTGGTTTTCATCGCCAGCACGCTAAGTACGCCTAAACCTGCCAACATCATGATAAAAAAGCTCGAGCTGCTAACCAATCCTAAACTGCTCGGTGCAAACAAAAATAAATATGCTAAAGCAAAAGGCGCAAAGATGGTCAAATCCACCAACAATCCTGTAATCGCGTCGATACCTTGCAGGCGGCGTAAAATATAATAAACAGGATAAGTGCTGCAAACCCACAGCGTCGCCCAAGACACACTTTGGGTACGCACAATCTCACTTCCCACGCCGACTGCGGCAAAGCCAACAGCCAACCATTGCAGACGGCTTAATTTTTCGCCAAATAAGACGCAACCAAACACCACCATCATCAGTGGAAATAAAAAATACCCCATCGCGGTTTGTACACCTTGATCATTGACGGGCGCCCACATAAATAGCCAAAACTGGCTTAAAAATATCGGCGTTGGCAATAACAACCATGCCCGCTGTTTCATCGTTTGCAGTGCTTTTAACTTACCAATATGCAAACCTAAGCGCCCACTAATCAGCAAATATCCTATCAGTGCTACCCACATCGCTAAGATGCGCCAGATAAAAACTTGCGTGCCAGATAGCGGCGCTAAAAAACTGCTATAGGCATAAAGCACGCCAAACAATACGTTTGATAATATTGCCAAGGCCACGCCCATTATCAATGTACGTTGCTGCGCGCTACCTGTTGTCCAAACAGCAGGCAGTGGCAAGCGTGAAACTATAGCTGTGAGCATATTAGTAGAGACATTAGATGGCGTTGAATTAGACATGATAAGCACCGTAAATATAAATAGACGTTAGAAGGCTTAGCGATTATTTTTTTTATTTTTCCTAAGGGGATTATTAATAGGCTTTGATTGCTAGGCTTTGATTCATAGCGTCTATTTTACTAAGGTGTGATGAGATATTATTTCTATATAAGAAGTTTTGCGAATAAATTCATCTAAATAATTACATCAATCTAATTATTTTCTTATAATTAAATTAAATTCGGTAATATTTATACTAATATTCAAATTACTGTGATTTTTTAGGGATGAGATACTGTGAGCCACATTTTAGATAATACCGATAAAGCCATTTTGAATTTGCTACAGGACGATGCGACATTGCCGTTAAAAACGGTGGCAGAACGCGTGCATGTCTCAATCGCCACTGCCCAGCGCCGTATTCAAGCATTAATAGACAACGGTGTGATTACCAAACAAGTCGCTATTGTCGATCCCAATAAGGTCGGCTACGATCTGACAGCGGTGGTGATGGTCGAAATGGAGCGCTCAAACACGTCGATGCAGCACCGGTTTGAGCGCTTGATGAACGCGCAATCGCGGGTCATGAGCTGCTATGAAGTATCAGGCGATGCTGACTTTATGCTGATGGTTAATGCCAAAAACATGAATGACTATCATGAGTTCACTCGAAGTACGCTCACCTACGAAAACAACGTTCGCAATTTTAAAAGTCAGTTTGTGATGAATTTTACCAAGAGTGGTACCAAGATTTTGCTCGATTAAATCAGATATTTTACCTTACGCTATCAATAACTTATCGTAAATCCTTTCTCAGCGTTTATCACATCCTGAGCGTAATTCATGTTAAAATGAGCGCTCTTAAATCAGCCGTTGTTAATAAATGACAATAACAGCTTTTTTAGCGCCACTTTTTTAATTAACAGGTCTGCTCATGTCTGCCGATACCATCGCCCGCACCGCCTTTAAACAAGGCACCAAACCACTTTATGACTACGACAAACATTGGGCGAGCTGCTATGAGCCTGCGCCTTATTTGCCAATGAGCCGCGCCGAGATGGACGCGCTTGGCTGGGATGCGTGTGATGTCATCATCATCTCGGGCGATGCCTATGTCGATCATCCCAGCTTTGGCATGGCGATTATCGGCCGTTTATTAGAAGCACAAGGCTTTCGCGTCGGTATCATTGCCCAGCCCGATTGGAAGAGTAAAGATGCTTTTATGGAGCTTGGTAAACCCGTTTACGCGTATGGCGTGACCGCCGGCAACATGGATAGCATGATTAACCGCTATACCGCCGACCGCAAAATTCGAAGTGACGACGCCTACTCTCCCGGAAACGTGGCGGACAAACGCCCTGACCGCGCGGCTATCGTTTATAGCCAGCGCTGCCGCGAAGCCTATCCCGATGTGCCCATTATTTTGGGTGGCATCGAGGGCAGCTTACGCCGTATTGCCCATTATGATTATTGGTCGGATAAAGTCCGCCGTAGTATTTTGATGGACGCCCGCGCCGATGTTTTACTCTATGGCAATGCCGAGCGCGCCATCGTCGATGTGGTGCATGGTTTGTCAAAAGGCTATACCTTTGAGCAAATGAGCAGTTTGCGCGGTACGGCGTATTTATTGACCCCGAGCCGTCGCCATTGGCAAGCGGGCATGACCGAGGTTGCCAGTAATGATGTCGATACCGTTGGCCGTGTTGATCCGATTATCAACCCGTATGTGATGACGGAGGATGTTGATCAGTGCTCAGTCGAGCAAGATAAGACTAGCCCCTCACCCGTTGGGCAAGGCATGGCAGCGCAATATGCGAAACAATATCAGGGCTTTGTCGCCGAACCTGTAACCAATAAAGTCTTAAATGCTGACCAAGTCGATGAAGACACGCAAGTGGTGCAAATGCGTGGCTTTGATAAACCACAAACCGCGCGTAAGCATAAACTAAAAATGCCGCCGCGCGAACAAACGGTCATTCGCCTGCCAGATTATGAGCACGTCAAATCTGACCCCGTGTTGTACGCGCATGCCAACCGTATTTTGCACCTTGAAACCAATCCGGGTAACGCGCGCGCTTTGGTGCAGCGTCATAGTAGCGGCGCTGGCAACTCGCACACCTCGATTGACGTTTGGCTCAATCCGCCACCGATTCCGCTTTCGACCGAAGAGATGGATTACGTTTTTGATTTGCCGTACGCGCGTCTGCCGCATCCAAGCTATGGCGATGCGCGCATCCCTGCTTATGACATGATTAAATTTTCGGTCAATATCATGCGCGGCTGTTTTGGCGGCTGTACGTTTTGCTCAATCACTGAGCATGAAGGCCGTATTATTCAAAACCGCTCAGAAGAGTCTATCTTGCGTGAAGTCGAAGCGATTCGAGATACCGCACCAAACTTTACCGGCGTTATCTCTGATCTTGGTGGGCCAACGGCCAATATGTATCGTCTAAATTGCAAAGATGAAACCATTGAAAAGAATTGCCGCAAGCCGTCTTGCGTCTATCCTGACGTTTGTGACAACTTGATTACCGACCACAGCAATTTGACCCAGCTATATCGTAAAGCGCGTGATATTAAAGGCGTGAAAAAAATCCTCATTGCCTCAGGTTTGCGTTATGACTTGGCGGTAAAAGACCCTGAATATGTCAAAGAGTTGGTCAGCCATCATGTTGGCGGTTATCTAAAGATTGCCCCTGAGCACTCTGAAGAAGCGGTGTTGTCAAAAATGATGAAGCCTGGCATGGGCTCATACGATAAGTTTAAAGCCATGTTTGAGCAGTACAGTCAGGAAGCAGGCAAAGAGCAATATCTGATTCCATACTTTATCGCTGCCCACCCCGGTACCAGAGACGAGGACATGATGAACCTCGCGCTGTGGCTAAAAAGTCATGGTTATCGCGCTGACCAAGTGCAGGCGTTTTATCCAAGCCCAATGGCCACCGCGACCACCATGTATCATACCCATAAAGACCCACTGCATAAGGTCAGCCGCGAGGGCGGCGACATGGATATCGTCAAGTCTGGCAAGCAGCGTAAACTGCATAAAGCTTTCTTGCGCTACCATGATCCAAAAAACTGGGGGATGCTACGAAAAGCGCTGCAAGATATGGGACGCAGTGATTTGATTGGTAAAGGTCGCGGCTGCTTAATTCCGCCATTTAACGCCAGTTTAGAAGGTCGCGACGCGGCGCAAGACAGCTATCAATCGGCGCGTAAAAAGAATAGCCGCCTCGGTAATGACTCGGTCAAACGTAGCAAAAATAGTGCCAGCGCGGCAAAGAATACCTCGGGCAAAAATACGTCGGGTAAAAATGGCAAGCGAGTCAGTAAAGGTAATTTCCAAACTCAGCATACAGGTCTGCCACCGCGCAAGACTAAATAGTTCAATACTAAATAGTTAAGCAGCTGTTAAAGTTTTTTTGTCTTAACCATCACCAAATTAAAGCGCCTATCGGCTCAGCAGTCGATAGGCGCTTTTTTATGTTTTGTCTATTAAATACATTGGCTTTTTTGGATAACTGTTTGCGCTTATAGTCAAAATATCCTAAAAACGCGGCGGTATTGCTGATATCAATTTTTTGTAGCCTCTGTCCGCGTAGGCACAGCAAGCAAGAAAAATTGATATCAGCAGTGCTTGATGTATTGATATTATTTTTCATCCGCTATAGTTATTTTACAAAGGCTATTAAGGTCAGCGTTACATTAACCAGTGTTTAAGTAACTTAACGAACATGTAACAAACAATTTCTAACATTATCTAGAAAGGCTTTTCGTTAACATAGGCGCTATATGCATAAGGTGCCGTTAAAAAGCGCACGATTAGAAAAAGCATAGCTAAAAAAATACATGAGAGTTTTTACAATTTTGGAGAATACCATGAACACCCTAACTAAAGTTGCTGTTGCCCTACCTGCTCTAGCGCTACTTAGTGCCTGTGCGACCACCGCACCTACTACGCCAAACAAAACCCCCGCGTCAGAAAGCGTGACCGATGTCGCCTATGACCGTATGGCGCCAGCCCCTTATACCTGTACCGATGACAGCAAAATCTTGGCAAAACAGTCAATCAATAAAAAACAAGTTATGCTAAATGCGACTTTACCTAAAGTAAACTGGGCCGACCAACCTATCATTTTAAATGGCGGCGTCCAAGGTGATACGGCAAGCTATGTCAATGAGTCAAACCCAGAAGTGGTCTATGCTTGGCACATGAAAGAAGACAAAGGTATCCTTGCAATGAAATGGGCAAAAGGTAAAGAATATCAAGTAAACTGCCAAATAGGCAGATAATGATTTTGTTTTAATCGTTCATTGATAATGATAAATTTAGCATTGTTAAACCTAGCACTTTTATAAACAGTATAAACAGTCATCGAACGGTGGCTGTTTTTTTATGGTCGCAAATTTAAAACTATACTCGCCAATGCTTTATTCTATTATGCTAGAGAAGTAGCGCGAAAGCTGGCAAAATAGCGCTGATAACAATTGCATGATAATCAATAACAAAAGGATAGTTTGATGGTTAAGCGTCTCTTAAGTATGATGATAATGGCTAGTGTAGGTTTGGTGGCACTGACAGGCTGCGATAATAGCGCCAACGATTCTAATGGCACTGCTACATCTTCTGCTGCGCAAACACCTGACGCAGCAGACGTGCATACTATCGACTGGTCATTGGTCGCAAGCGGCGAAAAAGCTGTTGACCCTGCCAATTATGAATATCCGTTTGCGCTCGATAGCCAAAATGTGCGCGATTATGCGGAGTATTTCGGTGTGGATAATGCCACCGCTCAGCATAATCTGACCGTGAGCATGGCAAGCAATGAAGCGCTGTCAAAAGTGCTCGATCAGCTTAGCGAAACCTATACTTCGCACGAGCTGACCGATGACAGAGAGATGAAACTTATCATTCATACCACGCCTGATGTCGCTGCCAGCCGCTATGATTATGTGCTGTCCGATGACTTTGCGAAAGGATTGGTATTGCCTATCGTGATTCAGCCGGATGGTGTGAAAGGTGAGGTGAAGGGGCATGGAGAGATACAAAAATAGTAGAAGCATCCTGCGCACCGATGAAATATAAAAATTCATACGGCAAATACGAATGTCACATTACATTCGTTCATACACGAAAGGCGCTACTTACTTTTTTACTTTGGTGTCATACAACCGAAGAAGAATATTTTGTGAAGATGACTTCTTGCAAGCATTTAAGAAAATTATCAGACAGGTGCAACAACAATATCCTTTTGAAATTATTGCATGGGTTCAACTACCCGATCATCTACACTGTATTTGGAGAATGCCTGCTAACGATGCTAATTACAGTATGCGTTGGTCGCAGATAAAACGCTTAACCACACAAGCCTTTCCGCAATATTATTTACCGTTAAACGAGCTGAGTTATTCAAAGGTAAAAAGAAATGAGAGAGGATGCTTTTAAATAAGAGATTGCAACGTCAATTTTATGAACATGAAATAAATGACGAAACCGATTTCATAAGACATATGGATTACTTGCACTATAATCCTGTTAAGTATGGACTAGTCAAAATGGTAGTACATTGGCCGTATTCGAGCTTTCATCGTTATGTGAAGCAAGGTGTTTATATGGAAGATTGGGGTAACAATTCGATGGATTTTGCGGAGAATTTTTCAGATAGATTAGAGTAGGTGCGCGGGGCGCACCCTACCATCTTTGTTTTAACGGTTCTCACCAACCAACACCAAAAATTCATCTTCACTCACGACTTTTACCCCCAGCTTTTCCGCTTTGGCCAGTTTTGAGCCAGCTTTATCACCTGCCAGCAGCGCCGTAGTTTTTGCCGAGATACTACCTGACACTTTTGCACCCAGCGCTTGTAGCTTAGCTTTGGCTTCATCGCGTGCCATGCTATCAAGCGCGCCTGTAATGACCCATGTTTGCCCATCGAGCGGCAATCCCTCTGACAACACTTGCTCAACCTTATCCCAATGCACGCCAGCTTCGCGCAGGGCAGTGATGACTTCGATATTGTGCGGCGCACGGAAGAATTCATGGATAAGCTCAGCGGTGATCGCGCCAACGTCAGGTGTTTGTAGCAGCTTATCGATATCTGCTGCCATCAGGGCATCAAGGTCGCCAAATTGCTGCGCTAAATTCTGTGCTGTTGTCTCACCGACACCGCGAATCCCTAATGCATAAATAAAGCGCGCCAGCGTCGTCTGCTTACTGGCTTCGATAGCATTAACGATGTTTTGCACCGATTTTTCGCCCAGTTTTTCAAAATTAATCAGCTCGTCCGTATGCTTGTGCAACTGATAGATATCGGCGACGGTCTTGACCAAACCGTGCTCAAAAAAGCTAATCAACCAACTTGCACCTAAGCCATCGATATCCATCGCTCGGCGCGAGACGAAATGAATAAGCGCTTCTTGCTGCTGCGCGGGACAAAACAATCCGCCCGTACAGCGTGCCAAGGCTTCACCTTCGGGCAGCACCACAGGCGAGTCGCAGACGGGGCAGGACGCTGGCAGTTCAACAGGTTTTGAATCTATCGGACGCTGATCAACCCAGACGCGGGTGACTTTAGGGATGACATCGCCTGCACGGTGGACGCTGACCATATCGCCTGCGCGCACATCTAAACGCTGAATTTCACCAAAGTTATGCAAGGTGACATTGCTGACGGTGACGCCGCCGACTTTGACCGGCTCAAGCTTACCAACTGGGGTAATTTGTCCGGTGCGTCCGACTTGCCATTCGATATCGTTTAAGCGCGTCAGGACGGTTTCAGCAGGGAATTTATACGCGGTTGCCCAGCGCGGCTCGCGTGATAAAAAGCCAAGCTGCTGCTGTAATGATAGATTGTTCACCTTAATGACCATACCATCAATCTCAAAGGGTAATTTTGCTCGCTTTTCAATGACGGACTCATAATACTCCTGTGCTTCGCGTGGGTTTTGTACCACTCTCACTGCGCTGACGCTAAAACCTATGTCACCAAGCCAAGCTAGGGCGGCTGATTGGGTTTCTATATTTTCTGGTAATCCTTGATTGACCGAGTAACAATAAAACGCCAGCGGTCGACTGGCAGCAATGGCGGGGTCAAGCTGACGTAAACTACCAGCGGCGGCATTACGTGGATTGGCAAAGGTTTTATCCCCCTTTTCTTCTGCGAGTCGATTTAAACGCTCAAAGCCTGCTTTTGGCATCAACACTTCACCGCGCACTTCTAACAGTGGAATCTCGCTTGCCGCCGTAAGCCAAAGTGGTAGATTGCGAATGGTTTTGGCATTTTGGGTAATATCCTCGCCGGTTTGCCCATCACCGCGTGTCACCGCTTGCACAAACTTTCCATACTCGTATTTAAGCGACACCGCCAAACCATCGAGCTTAAGCTCCATCTCATACTCAGGATTTTTCTGCGCATCATTAAGGCGGTCATTGACGCGGCGCATAAAATCGCGCAAATCATCATACTCAAAGACATTGCCAAGCGATAGCATGGGTACGTCGTGTCTGACTTGGGTAAAGGCGGAAAGTGGCGTGTCGCCAACTTGATTGATTGGACTGTCTGGCTGCACCAAATCTGGATACGCTTCTTCAAGTTCCAATAAAGAGCACCGTAGCTGATCGTATTCGCTGTCTTCTAAAATCGGATTATCGAGCACATAATAAGCATAATTATGCGTTTTTAAAGTATCAATAAGCGTGCGCATTTGAGCAACGATAGCAGCAGCATTGTCTGCAGATTGGGTAACAGCAGAATTTTTAGAAGCAGTCGGTACAATAGGATCAGTCATAGTCGGCGTCTTTGTCATTCAAGATGCCGATATGATAACAAGTTTGGGCAATGCTCAGATAATAAAATTTATAATATTAAACACACATGAAAGGTACATAACACCATTCAACTTATCATAGTTACAACACAGTATTTTTTTATTTATTCTTATACTACCAGTACACAAAAACGAAATATAATTGGAGAAATTACATGAGACTTCACGCGATTGATTGGATTGCCTATACATTAACTATTGTTGGCGGCTTAAACTGGGGTTTAGTAGGGGCATTTGATTTTAATTTGGTTGCAGCTATTTTTGGTGACCAGACTCTTTTATCACGTATCGTTTATATTTTAGTTGGTTTGTCAGCTGCCTATCTAATTTATATGGCTACTAAATTACGTGTAACCCATACTGATATCAGACACTAATAGTATAAATTTTTCAAACTCTTAGACTGTGTCGTAAAACTTTAATGGTTAAATCGCAACCCTTGCAAATAGTCATCAAAATTTTACGCATGGTTAATTTATAAAACTATAAAAAATAATTCAAACTATTCCTATCATCAACCTATAATTAAAAATAAACATGATTAAAAAGTAAAAAGGCAAATAACGTAAATCGCTATTTGCCTTTTTTACTTTTTAATCAATTTTAGAATTTTATCTGCTTAGCTCTTAAACTGTTAGTTTTCAAACTTTTAATTTTCAAACTATTAGCCTTCAGGCGCTTAACCCTCATAGTCACGGACTTGGTTACGCAATTGCTGTTTATATTCTGGGGTAATGGGGTCGTTTTCTTCATCGAGCATCACAGCGTCCAAATCGCTTGCCATCATATAGGCAATACTCATCATACTGTCAAAGCTGCGTAGCGCTTGCGGATGCGGCAACGATAAAAATAGCACCACGCCATTGTAAGTATTGGTCGCCACGCTATGCGGGTCAAAAGGCGCGATGCCACTATCCGTAATGCTCATCATACTAAACCACAGCATGCCGGTGCCGTCTTTTTGCTCATAGCGATGGAACATATTCATCGCGCCATAACGCAAACCATATTTATCCACTAACGCCAACAAATCACGCCCACGAATTACTGCTGCTGGGCGGTCGCGATACTGATGTGGCAAGATAGTGATATTGATATTGTCTTTGGCATTGATTAACGGACCATTTTGCGCTTCATCGACTGGCTCTGAGAGATGCTGATCGAGTATCGGGCTATTATTATCAAAACTTGGCTCGTCAGCGGTATCAATGACTGGCATTAAGCTGTCAGTCGCTGACATGAGGCTTGAAAAGGCGTCCGGCTCTTGCTCGATATGCATCTGCTCAGCCACTTCTGCAAACTCGCTGTTGTCTGCTCGCTGCTGCTCTTCTTGCCAACGAGTAAAATCGGCCTCATTTATCATGCCGCTATCATCATTGACATCATGGCGGGCAGCGGTTAGTTGGGCATCGACATTGCTATGAGATTGGTTCAATGGCGCATCTTCGACCACGGCATTGAGATAACTGCGATCAGGGGCGATACTGGTTTCGCCTGCGACCGTATCGTCCAAGTCTGGCTGCTCGACGATATTGCGCTCATGACGCGGAATAATGGGAATACCATTTTTATCATAATTGACCGCGACAGCCTCAGCAGTTTTGCGCCGTTTAAAGCTGCGAATGACCATAAATAGCCCTGCAAGCACGATAAATGCGGCAATGGCGATCAAGATAAACTGGATAGCGGTCATGAGAAATACATCCTAATATATGACAAAAGGGAGAGTACAAGTGCGAAGAAATGGCAATAGTCTAGCATGGCTAATGCATATCGTCACCATATAGTCAGCGTTTATCATTGGCCCTGAAGCCTTCACTGACTGTTTTTCCGACTACTCGCCTGACTTTAAATGCTAGCCCTAACTATACCACTGACAAGCGCTTGTCGTTATTAATTATTTTGCTACTGGGCTACTCTTAATCAGCAAGGTAGCTTGCGGCCTCATCAAGCGACACACTGACCAAGGTAGAAATCCCAGCGCTCGGCATGGTAACGCCTTTTAACTCATCCGCAATTTGCATTGTTAGCTTATTATGACTGATAAAAATAAACTGCAAATCATCTGCTAGCTCATTTATCAAGCTGGTAAAGCGGGCAACGTTGGCGTCATCAAGCGGTGCATCGACTTCATCGAGCACACAAAACGGCGCGGGATGCTGCTTAAAGATGGCAAAAATTAAGCTAAGCGCGGTCAAGGTCTTTTCACCACCTGACAGTACCGCAAGGCGACTATTGCGCTTACCTTTTGGCTGTGCCATCAACGTCAGCCCTGCCCGCCATTGTTCTGATTTTGGCGCATTGGCAGGTATATCCTCTAAGTTTAACGTTAAGCTTGCTTGCCCGCCACCAAAGACTTTGGCAAATAAATTGGCAAGCTCGTTATTGACCGCGTCGAGTGTCTGCATAAATAGCGTCTTGGTGGTTTCATCAATCGAAGCAATCGCTTCTGTCAGCGTCTCCATACTCGCAGCAATATCTGCGGTCTGCTGCGCAAGTGGCTCTAAGCGTTCATTCACCTCTGCCAGCTCTGTTACGGCGGCAAGATTGACCGCGCCAATTTTGCTTAGTTGCTGCTCAAGTTTTGCGCGCTCAGCTTCTAATTCCGCGATTTTATCTGGGCGGACGCGGCGATCATGGGCGATAAAATCTGCCAATAAATTTGAGACGCTCATTACTTGTTGCTGATGTTGTGGCTGCTGCGACATCTCCGATGGCGCTTGATATTTATGGCTGATTTTATCATAAGCATTTAGCGCTTCTTGCGTATGGCTTTTGGCATCGTCTAAACGCGCGGCGCTGAGTGCCAATTCTGTCGCAAGACGGGCAAGCTCGCTTTGCTGCGTTTGCAAGGTATTTTGCAGTGTATCTAGTTCGGTCTGCTGCTGATTATATTCCTCTTTAAGCGCTGTTAATGCCGTTTCGCGTGTGGTTAATATTGCCTGCTGCTCATCGCGCGCTTTCTGTGCGCTCTGCAATGCGGCTTGCAGTGCTGGCAGTTTGTTTTGCTGCTGCTCGTGACGCGTTTTTAGACTCTGCTCGCTTTGTAGCGATTTATCGTATTGCTCGCTTGCCCGCGCAAGACTACTCGCACCATGCTCTAAGCGCATCTCACTTTGCTGAATACGCAGCTGCATTGCTTGCCGAGCATCGTCATCCACCTGCCGCGCGCGATTTAGCTCAATGCGCTCGGACTGTAATTGCTGACTTAATAAACGCGCATCGGCTATTTGTGGCGTCAGCGCTGCTATTTCGCTTTGGATATGCTGCTGCTCCTGAGTTAAGGTCTGCTTTTCTTGCTCAAGCTCTTGTTGCTCTTGCTCAAGGGCAACTTTGTCAGCATTGAGGCGCTGGCTGTCTGCTTGTAGACGTTCCGCATTGGCGCGTTCGGTAGTCAGCTGTTGCTGATAGGTGTGTTTATCGCGGGTCAATTGCTCAGCTTGCGCACGCGTTTCCTCTAAGCTGACATTTAAAGCATCATAGCTGCGTTGGTTATCAGCAATCGCCTTTTGCTGCTCTTGTATTTTGCCTTCAAATTCATCAAGCAAATCTTCTAACGCTTGCAGACGGCTACGCTGCTGTAAACGCTGGCTTAAAAATTGACTATTGCTCTCATTTTGACCATTTTGCGCGCCAGCAAACTTGCTGAGATTTATCGTACCCTGACGACTGATAAGCCAGCCGTCCGAGGTCAGTAAAATAGCTGATACTGGCAATATTTTTAAAATCTCGGTGAGCGCTTCAAAATTTTGTTTGTTAATGCTTTCAGGCTCTGCAATGTATAAATAGCAGTGCTGCCAAAGCGCTAAGTTAGGTGCGCTAATAAGCTCTGACAAAGGCAGTATTTTATCAATTAAAGTATCTGGCAGTTCGCTAATAAATAAATGCTCTTTAATCTCGCTTTGCTTAGCAGATAGCCACAAGCTATGACCATTTTCTATTTGTGATTTATTTTCTTTAGTAGTAAGCGCATTTTGCGTAATCTGATAAATAAATAAGTCTTTTAATTCAGCCTCAAGCGCTTGCCATAAACTATCAGCATTTTGAGAATTGCCATTAATATTTTTATCGCTTGACTGCTTAGAAATCAGCACATGGCTATCGAGCCATAACGCCAACACACTATCGAGTAGCTCGGCGTGCTCTCGTCCTTTGGCACTTAACTCAATTTGTTCACGCAAGGTGGTAATCGATAATTCGTTTTCTAAATCATTATTTAAATCGGCGGTTTTTACGTTAGCAAGCTGCTGCGGTTTTGGTAAAGACTTTGGATGTAATATCTGATGCAAGGTATCATACTCACCTGCCAAGACCGCGTGACGTTTTTCATTTTCGCTCAACTCGCGCTGCTGCCTGTTTAGACGCTGCTGCAGCTCATGCGCTTGCAGTTGTAACTCTGCTAATCGCTCATTAATACTGTCTTGTTGGCGTTCAATCTGCTGCAGCTGTTTATTAAGCTTAGTCACTTGCGTGTTTAATGTGGGCTGTAAGTTGCTCGCATCAATTTTCTCGCGTCCATCAGCACTTTTAACTGGTGATAGTGACTGTTGTAGCTGCTGCCACAAATTCTGCCAGTTCTGCTGGCGGCGTTGCCATTTGTCATAATTTTGCTGCTGGCGTTTTTGCGCTTGGTTGTTAATCGCTTGCTGCTGCTCAAGCGTACGAGCATTATCTTGCAGGCGTGATAGCTGGTTTTGCGCGTCATGGTAGGCACGCTGTAAGGGTTGCTCGTTGCGTTTATGCGTGTCGCGTTTATTGGTTAGCTCACTTAGCTGCGGACGCAATGCTTCTAGCACATTTTGTTGCTCGGCTTGCTCGGTTTTTAAGCGCTCAATTTCACTCACCGCTTGCTTGCGCTGCTGCTCTAAACTGGTCAGTTGCTGTACGATAGCGTTTAATTGTGATTTGGCATCGCTAAGCTCATGCTCCGCTTGTTGATAGCTTAGCTGCTGCTGATAGTGGTTGCTTTGGGCATCGTCTTTTAGCCACTGCTCTTGATTGATATGAGCCGCAAGCTTATCTTGCTTCGCTTTTAGAGTCTCATAGCTGGCTTGTAGTGTGGCGACCTCATTAGCACTACGTTCATGAGCGATTTTTTGCTGCTGCTGATGATGCTTTGCTTGATATAACTGCTGAATGGCAAGCTGTTGTTTGATATCGGCAAGCGTTAATGCCAGCTCTTCATAACGCTCGGCACTGGCCGCTTGTTTAGCTAAGCGTTTTTGTTGGCTGACCAGCTCGCTTTGCATGTCGTGCAGACGGGCCAAATTATCCTGGGTTCTCTCAAGCTTCTTTTGCGTTTCTTCACGGCGCGCTTGATAGCGCGAAACGCCAGCCGCCTCTTCGATAAATTCGCGTAGCTGCAGCGGGCTAGACTCGACAATACGCCCAATCATACCTTGCTCGATGACCGCATAACTGCGCGCGCCAAGCCCTGTGCCCAAGAACACATCGACCACATCACGGCGGCGACAGCGCGTACCATTGATAAAGTAGTCCGAGCGTCCCTCTAAATTTACCTGACGGCGGACAGACAGCTCATGGTACAGACTAAACTCATGGCGAATACCCGTCTGCTCATCTTGGGTATGCTCAAAGGTCAGCTCAACACTGGCAACGCTTTTGGCCGCTTTATCCTGCGTGCCGGCAAAAATGACATCACTCATCGCCCCGCCGCGTAATTGCTTGGCAGAGGTTTCGCCCAACACCCAGCGAATGGCATCAATGACGTTGGATTTGCCGCAGCCGTTTGGCCCGACTATGGCGGTGATACCATGACGGAAGGTAAAAGTGGTTGGATTGGCAAAGGATTTAAAGCCTGCCAGCTTTAGGGATTTTAGGCGCATGAAGAATCGATAAACTTAGCAAAAACAGGCGGCTATTCTACCGCAAATTGTGACGAGTTTTTAGAGTTTATGAGGGATGCTATAATAGGACTGAAAATTTATCTCATTCATCTACATAATAACAATTAAGGACACTCAAATGACTGAAGATAATTTTGATAAATATAATCCGCAAGAATTACAGCAAAAATATGAAGAATGGTGTGAGCTGCATCGTCAGCAGCTTGAAGCGCAGCAGCAGTTTGTGCGCGCTGAAGCCTTGCAAAATGAGTTAAAAGATTATTATCTCAATCCGCAATGGATGACAGACCGTGAAGCGGATCTGCCGATTGTGCACTCGGGTAAAGCGTACTCAATCTTTAGTGAAGATGCGCTTTGGAGTATGCTTAGCGACCACGATGAGCTCGCCAAAAAGTGGATGCGTTTAGGGCTTGATGCGATTGATAGGAAATAAAACTAAATCACCCCAATCGCACTCAGCAGCAGCTGCCCACCTGCAAATAACAATAGCCCACCAATTTACCCCATCGACGAAACTTATTATGCCGCCATTTAATCCATCACCTGACGCTTTGTCTGCCCAACCTTTTGAGTTATTAGAGCTTGAGCATTTACCTAAGCTTAACCATCGCCACCTTGCCAGTAGCGGCTCGACCAATAGTGAGCTGATAACAGCGCTGCAACATGGCAGCTTAAATACAGCCGAGATGCACCTACTAACAGCGGAAACCCAAAGCGCTGGTCGCGGGCAACACGGGCGCTCATGGCAATCGCCGCGTGGCAATGTGTATTTGTCGTTATATCATCCGGTGCATCTGCCGATTAGTGGTTTGCTGTCGTTAATTATCGGCGTTGAATTGGCAAAAATGCCCGTAATTCAAACACTAAATGAACTATTGCGCGCGCAAGGATTGACAGCAATCGGGGTAAAATGGGCTAATGATTTGGGCTTTTATTCAAAGCAATATTCGCAGCAGCATTCATTTCAAAAACAACCTGAACCTAAATCGAATGACGCTGCTTTAAAGCCGCTTGAATCTACCAAACAAACCCTACCCTTTCATAAGCTCGCTGGCATTTTAATAGAACCCGTGACAAAAGCAGGAAAATTGGTCGGCGTGGTGATGGGCGTGGGTCTAAATGTGCAAGCTACGCCTAAGCTCACCGCGCAAACTTGCGAGGGCATGAGTTATCAGGCGATTAGCTTACGAGATATTTGTGCCCTGCTTGCGCCAAAAGCGCCGCCTATTTCACTTCCAGACCTAAAAACGCTTTATCAGCAAATGAGTGACGCTTTAATAGCAGCGATGACCCGCTTTGAGTATTTAGGATTGGAGAAGCCAACCGGCCAGCGTTATTATTTGGACAGTTTTTTGGCGCAGTTTGGCGCGATGGATGCATTGGCAGGGCTACGCTTACGCGTCACCCAAGACTACAACGGCAATGTCGAGACACTGACCGGTTATGCATGCGGTCTTGATACACATGGGTGTTTGCAATTACGTGAATATAACGGTAAGATTTCTGCGCTTTTTACCGGTCGCATTGATGTAATTGGTGACGCTTAAACCTTTCAGCCTCACCCTTAAAAAACCATACTGAACGAGCACCATATAAAGGGATTTTTATGCTCTGGTTAGATCTTGGCAATACCCGTCTTAAATACTGGCTCACCGATGATATCGGGCAGATAGTCGCGCACGATGCCAAGCAGCATTTGCAAGCGCCTGCCGAATTACTTATGGGTCTAACCGATCGTTTTGCGCGTTATGCGCCAGATTTTATTGGGATTTCCTCGGTATTGGGCGATGACTTAAATGTAAAAGTATCTGAAACCTTGAGTCGCCTAAATATTCCGTTTGAATTTGTCCACGTCGATGCTGAGCATGCCTTGATGCAAAGCGCCTATGATGACGAACAGCTCGGCTGCGATCGCTGGCTACAGATGCTAGGCGCAGTCGATAAGAAAAAACGCCAGTGTGTGATTGGCTGCGGCACGGCGGTGACGATTGATTTGATTGATCACGCTGAGCACTTAGGCGGTTATATTTTCCCCAGCATCTATCTGCAACGTGAGTCGTTATTTTCTGGTACCAAGCAAATTACCATCTCTAATGGTACTTTTGATAGCGTGAGCCCCGGCATCAACACAAAAGACGCCGTCCATCGCGGCATTATGTTGTCTATTGTTGGCGCGATTAATGAAATCAGTAACCGTTATCCAAACTTTGAGCTCATCATGACCGGCGGCGACGCGCATATCATTGCCCAACATATTAATCGTTCGGTGCGCCTGCGTGACGATTTATTATTAAATGGTCTGGCTCGTTATTTTGACCATAGTAAACAGGTTTAGAGCGTTACAAGTTTTATGCATTAAAAAAGCAGGGCGTTTTAAGCGACCTGCTTTTTTTGTTTTAGTTTATTCGATTTAAAAGCGATGCTAGGTGCTTATGGGATGATTTTTTTTGCAGCCTCTGTCACGCCTACGAGCAGCAAGCAAGAAAAAATTAGCCCGTGGGCAAGAGTTTAGTATATAAAGAATATCCTATAATCTCTATTTAGTCTCGTTAAATAGTTCACGACCGATTAGCATCCGGCGAATCTCACTGGTACCTGCACCGATTTCATACAGCTTGGCATCACGCCAGTAGCGACCAAGTGGATATTCATTGGTATAGCCATTACCGCCAAAGATTTGGATGCCCTCGCCTGCCATCCACGTGGCTTTTTCGGCACACCATAAAATCACGCTGGCACAATCTTTACGTACTTCGCGGCTGTGACCGGCGCCGCGTTGATCGAGCATATCGAGATTTTTACCGACCGTATATAAGAAGCTGCGTCCCGCTTGCAAGATGGTATACATATCGGCGACTTTACCTTGGATAAGCTGGAACTCACCAATCGCTTGCCCAAACTGCTTACGATCATGGATGTAAGGCACGACGTTATCCATCACTGCTTGCATGATGCCGATAGGACCTGCGGCGAGTACCGCGCGCTCATAATCAAGACCACTCATCAGTACTTTGACGCCTTCACCAACCCCGCCCAAGATATTTTCTTTGGGCACTTCAACATTATCAAAAGTCATCTCACCGGTATGACTACCGCGCATGCCAAGCTTATCGAGCTTTTGCGCTGTACCAAAGCCCTTCATACCTTTTTCAACGATAAATGCGGTCATACCTTTTGCGCCAAGCTCTGGATTGGTTTTGGCATAAACCACCATTACGTCAGCATCTGGGCCATTGGTAATCCACATTTTGCTACCGTTTAACACATAATGTCCGTCCTTTTCTTCGGCTTTAAGCTTCATACTCACTACGTCTGAACCAGCGCCCGTTTCGCTCATCGCTAAAGAACCAATGAATTCACCACTGATCAGCTTGGGCAGATATTTTTGCTTTTGTTCCTCTGAACCATTACGTTTGATTTGGTTGATACACAGGTTAGAATGCGCCCCGTAGCTGAGCGCCACAGAAGCAGAAGCCCGGCTAATCTCTTCCATCGCCACCATATGCGCGACATAACCCATATCAGAGCCGCTGTATTCTTCAGGAACGGTAATGCCATGAAGGCCAAGCTCACCCATTTTTTGCCATAAATCCATCGGGAACTCATCGCTGCTGTCGATTTCGCTTGCGCGCGGGGCGATTTCATTGGCCGCAAACTGCTGTACCACATCACGTAATGCGTCGATATCTTCACCAAGCTGAAAATTTAATCCAGGTAAACTCATAACCGTTCCTTGTGTTTTGATGTTTAATTTCTTAAAAATTTAGATCTATTTAAAAAGAGACCATATAGCTGGTACAAATTTTTATCGCTTGCTGTGCGACTGCGTCACTCCAGAGGCTTCAAAAAATGTATACCAGCTACCTATTTATTTATTTCTGTTCATTTAGCTTATGACTGGCTTTATTTTTTAGTTAAGACTGACGCTTATTAATCAACGCACGCGCCACGCTTGAACCATTGCGGCGACCCAAGAATTCACTGATACGCTCGCCAGCCACAACCAATTTATCCAAATCAATACCCGTTTGGATGCCCATACCGTGCAGCATATAAACGACATCTTCGGTGGCGACATTACCGGTTGCACCTTTGGCATACGGACAACCGCCAAGCCCAGCAACTGAGGTATCAAATTCGTTAACGCCCATCTGCAAGGCGGCTAAAGTATTACTGACGGCTTGACCATAAGTATCATGAAAATGACCTGATAGCATGCTGATATCAGCGTATTCTAAAGCGGCTTGCAGGGCGCGCTGTATCTTTAATGGCGTACCAACCCCAATCGTATCAGCAATACCAATCTGCTCAGCGCCAATCTCAACCAAACGCTTGGTCACATAAGCCACTTGGCTAGGAGCAATCTCGCCTTCATAAGGGCAACCGACTGTGCAGGAGATGACGCCGCGTACCTTTATGCCCTGCGCTTTTGCCGCAGCGGCAACGGGCGCGAAACGCTCAATGCTTTCGTCAATACTACAATTGATGTTTTTTTGGCTAAAGGTTTCACTGGCTGAGCCAAAGATTACGATTTCATCAGGACGATGCACGATGGCATTGTCAAAACCGCGCATATTGGGCACCAGTACCGAATAAATAACGTCATCACGCCTATTATCTGCAAGCACGGTCATCAGCTCATTGTTGTCGCCCATTTGCGGCACCCACTTTGGCGAAACAAAACTGGTTGCCTCGAGCTTTTTCACACCTGCCGCGATTAAATCGTTGATAAGCGCTTGCTTAACCGAAGTCGGCACCGTCATGGACTCGTTTTGCAGGCCATCACGTGGACTGACATCAACGATGGTGACGTGGTCTGGGTACGAGAGTTTCATGCTTATCGTCCTTTTTTATGCGCCTTTTTATAGTAGATACCATTTATAAACGTTATACAGCTGCTGGAATAAATTTTGCAAAGCCTCTGGAGTGCGAAGCGCACAGCAAGCGAGGAGAATTTATACCAATAGAGCGCTATTTTAAACGAACCACTTTTATATTAAATTGGCTATGTTATCAGTACTTCAGTTACTAGCCTTCACTCGTCTCACTATCGATGCGTAACAGCTCATCGCCATCAGCAACCAAATCACCCGCCGCAAATAACAATTCTGCCACCACGCCATCGGTTGGAGCGCTAATGGTATGCTCGATTTTCATCGCTTCGATAACGGCAAGCGGCTCACCCTTTTTCACCTTATCGCCAACCGCCACTTTAAAGGCAACGACCTGTCCTGGCATCGGTGATTTCAAGTTGCCAACCGCCGCGCTATCTTCGCCAACATGCGCCATGATATCGACAAGCGTAATTTCATCACGGCCGCTATCAGTAAACACATAAACGGTTTCATTATTTGTCCAACTTTGCGCGTTGATACGTGCGCCATCGAGCCATAAGGTATGATTGTATACACCACTGCTGGCGTAGCTCACCTCACCTTCATAAACCGTTTCGGTTTGGGCGGCGACATTGGCATTGATATTATCTTCGGTACTGGCGATTTCTTTTTCAATCACTAAGGTAAAGCTGCTGGTATTATCAATACCCTTTTTACTATCCGAACTATTTGCATTGTGCCAGTTGCTAATACGCGCTTGGTACGCCTGCTCATCATAAACCAAGCTAAACGAGCGCGTATAATCACTATAAGCACGGAAACCAGTCGGCTTACTAAATGGATCGATGTCTAACCCTTGTGCTGCGCCTTCACTAGCAAGCTGCTGCGTAATGGCAGTCACGACCAGCGTCGATAAATCAAGCGGATGCTGATTAAACAGCTCGTCCGCCTCACGCTCGATAAGCGCCGTATCAAGATTGGCTTGGCTAAACGACTCAGTATTAAGGATATAGCGCAAAAATGCCACGTTATTTGGCAAACCAACGATACGCGTTTGAGCGAGTGCGCGGTCGAGTTTCGCTAACGCTTGCTCGCGGGTCGGCGCATGGACGATAAGCTTAGCAATCATAGAATCATAAAACGGGCTAATCACATCGCCCTCGCGTACGCCATCGTCGATACGCACATCAGTAATGTTAAAGGTACTGTGCTCAGGCTTTTGATAGGTAAATAAAGTACCCGTCGCTGGCAAAAAGCCATTGTCAGGATTTTCCGCGCAAATACGCGCTTCGATAGCATGCCCATTAATCACCAAATCATCTTGCGACTTTGGCAATGGCTGACCTGCTGCCACTAGTAGTTGCCACTCAACCAAATCGACACCCGAAATCGCTTCACTAACGGGATGCTCCACTTGCAGGCGGGTATTCATCTCCATAAAATAAAAATTCATCGCCCCTTCGCGCTGCTCAACGATAAACTCAACTGTACCCGCGCCGACATAATTGACCGCACGCGCCGCTTCGATTGCCGCGGTGCCCATCGCCTGTCGCATTGCTGAGTCAACACCTGGCGCAGGGGCTTCTTCTAATACCTTTTGGTGGCGGCGCTGTACCGAGCAATCTCGCTCAAACAAATGCACATAATTGCCATGCGTATCACCAAATACTTGGATTTCGATATGGCGAGGTTTTAGCGCGTATTTTTCGATGAGTACTTGGTCGTCACCAAAGCTGGTAATCGCTTCACGGCGGCAGGATTCTAACAATCCAATAAAATCGCTGCTATTTTCTACAATACGCATACCTTTACCACCGCCGCCAGCGCTGGCTTTAATCAGTACTGGATAGCCAATGCTGTCTGCTTGCTGCTGTAAAAATCTCGCATCTTGATTGTCACCATGATAACCCGGTATCAATGGTACGCCGGCCGCTTCCATCAAACGCTTGGATTCAGATTTACCGCCCATCGCCCGAATCGCGTCGGCCGATGGGCCAATAAAGACCAGACCTGCATCTTGACAGGCCTGCGCAAAATCTGCATTTTCGCTTAAAAAGCCATAGCCCGGATGGATTGCTTGCGCCCCAGTCTTTTTAGCAATGGCGATAATCGCATCGCCTTTTAGATAGCTGTCTTTTGGTGCAGAACCACCTAAATAAACCGCTTCGTCACAGACGGCGACATGCTTAGCCTCGCGGTCAGCATCAGAATAAACAGCGACGGTACGGATACCCATGCGCTTGGCAGTCGCAGCAACACGGCAAGCAATTTCACCACGGTTGGCGATTAAAATTTTAGAAAACATAACTATCCCTGTAACTTATCGTTTTTATTTATCAGCTTGACTATTGTTTTTTACTACTAATCTGCAGTCAACCAATCAGGCTTGCGCTTTTGCAAAAATGCTTGCACGCCTTCCTTTCCTTGCTCAGATGAGCGAATATCAGCGATACCTTTGACGGTGTCAGCAATTAGCTTATCAGTAATCGGTGCACCCGCTATGTCGTGCAATAAACGTTTGCAGGTTTTAACCGCATCGGGGCTATTATTAACCATCTTGGCGCATAAGGCTGCAACCGTATCGTTAAGTGACTCTTCACTGACGCGCTCATGGATAAAGCCTAACTGACGCGCTTTTTTGGCATCGAACACTTCCGCACTTAAGAAATAACGCTGCGATGCTCGTGCGCCCAATGCTTTTATCACATAAGGGCTAATGGTGGCAGGCGCCAGTCCTAAACGGACTTCGCTTAGGCAAAAATTGGCAATTTTAACGGCGATGGCTACATCACAGACGGCGACTAAACCCATGCCGCCTGCATAAACATCGCCTTGAATCGCAGCAACGGTTGGTTTTGGACACTCGTAAATAGTTTTGAGCATTTGCGCCAGTTTATCGGCGTCTGCTAGGTTTTCTTCATAGCTATAATCGGCCATGGCGCGCATCCAATTAAGATCCGCTCCTGCACAAAACGCTTTGCCAGCCGCCGCTAAGACAATGACGCGCACATTATCATCAGTAGCAAGCGTAGTAAAAGCTTTTGTCAGCTCAGCAATCATGTCATCATTAAAGGCATTTCGTATCTCAGGACGATTTAAAGTTACCGTCGCGATATGCTGCTCAACGTTAACCAATAAGCTTTTATAATTATTCAGATTTTTTTGCATAACCTTCTCTATTTTTTATATACGTGAAATGCTTACCCATATTCCATTTAATGCTACATTCTAAAGACCCCAAAGGTTGTCTCTTCAATCGGTGCGTTATAGGCAGCGCTTAGCCCTAATGCTAATACATGACGCGTATCGGCAGGATCAATCACCCCATCATCCCAAAGACGCGCTGTCGCATAGTAGGGATGACCTTGTTTTTCGTACATCTCAAGAATCGGCGCTTTAAATGCCGCTTCGTCCTCGCTACTCCACTCTTCACCTTTACGGTCAAAATTATCACGCTTGACAGTTGCCAGTACCGACGCCGCTTGCTCGCCGCCCATGACCGAGATACGCGCGTTTGGCCACATCCACAAAAAACGAGGACTATAAGCGCGGCCACACATGCCGTAGTTACCAGCACCAAATGAACCACCGACGATGACGGTGAATTTTGGTACTTTCGCGTTGGCAACCGCCATGACCATTTTGGCGCCATGACGGGCAATACCTTCGTTTTCATATTTACGTCCGACCATAAATCCAGTAATATTTTGCAAAAACACCAACGGGATTTTACGCTTACAGCACAGCTCGATAAAGTGCGTGCCTTTTTGCGCTGATTCACTAAAAAGAATTCCATTATTGGCGATAATACCTACTGGTATACCTTCGATATGGGCAAAACCGCACACCAGCGTCGTGCCAAAGCGCGCTTTAAATTCATCAAACTCGCTATCATCGACGATACGAGCGATAATTTCTTTGATATCAAAAGGTTTGCGCTTATCGGTTGGAATGATGCCGTATAACTCTTTGGCATCATAGCGCGGTGGACGCGGGGCTATTTGATTCGGAATATGTTTGGCAGGACGATTTAAATGGCTAACGATATTACGCGCAATCGATAACGCATGGGTATCGTTCTGCGCCAAATGATCGACCACGCCAGACAGACGCGTATGCACGTCGCCGCCGCCCAAGTCTTCGGCGCTGACCTCTTCACCCGTCGCTGCTTTGACCAGTGGCGGACCGCCTAAAAAGATGGTGCCTTGGTCTTTGACAATAATAGATTCGTCACTCATCGCGGGTACATAAGCACCGCCTGCGGTACAGCTACCCATCACTACGGCGATTTGCGGAATACCGGCCGCACTCAGATTGGCTTGGTTAAAAAAGATACGTCCAAAGTCATCTTTATCAGGGAATACTTCGTCTTGATTAGGCAAGTTTGCGCCGCCTGAATCGACCAAATACACGCAAGGTAAGTTATTTTCTTGGGCGATTTCTTGCGCACGCAGATGCTTTTTAACCGTCATCGGATAGTAGGTGCCGCCCTTTACCGTGGCATCATTACAGACAATCATACACTCGGTGCCATTGATACGGCCAATACCGGCAATCACACCCGCCGCAGGAATCTCTTCGCCATACATATCATGCGCCGCCATTGGCGCGACTTCTAAAAATGGCGTACCGACATCGAGCAGGCGCTCAACACGCTCACGAGGTAGCAGTTTGCCACGCGCTAAATGCTTAGCACGTGCGCGCTCTGAACCGCCTTGGGCGACTTTACGCAGGTGCAGATATAAGTCATCGACTATTTCTTGCATGGCGGCGCGGTTTTGCTGAAAATCGCTGGTGTTCGGACTCAGTTTACTGGTTATGATAGCGCTCATGATATCCCTTTTATACTTATGTTTATTATTCAATAACTTGTTAAAACTTTAACGTATTTTCGTGACTACTCTAAACCCAGTTCTGCCTTCATCTGTTCGATAATCTTATATTTTTGGATTTTACCAGTGATGGTCATCGGATACTCTTCAACAAAGCGATAGTAGGTCGGCACTTTATAATGAGCGATGTGCTCGCTACAAAACTTGCGTACCTCTTCTTCGGTCAAGCAGCCCGGCTCTTTAGGAATAATCCAAGCGGCCAGCACTTCACCATAGCGCTTATCTGGCACACCGACAATTTGTACATCGCGAATTTTTGGATGGCGATACAGATAGTTTTCAATCTCGACAGGATAAATATTCTCGCCGCCGCGAATGACCATATCTTTACTGCGACCAACGATTTTGACATAGCCGTCTTCATCCATCGTCGCCAAATCGCCCGTGTACATCCAGCCATCTTGTATCGCTTCACGGGTTTTAAAGCGGCTACCCCAATAACCTTTCATCACCGAATAACCACGCGTCAAAAGCTCGCCGGTTTCGCCTAAGGGCACAATCTCGCCCGTTTCGATATCGACGACTTTGACTTCAAGCGCAGGTTGCACCAAACCAACGGTCGATACTTGTTTCTCAAGCGGCGTATGCTCATTGGTCTGACAAGAAACTGGACTGGTTTCGGTCATGCCGTAAGCAATGGTGACCTCTTTCATGTGCATCTTATCAATAACGCGGCGCATGACTTCAATCGGGCAACTGGAGCCTGCCATAATACCAGTGCGTAAGGTCGATAAATCAAATTTATCAAATTCAGGATGGTCAAGCTCGGCAATAAACATCGTCGGCACGCCATGCAGAGCCGTGCATTTCTCTTCTTCAACCGCCTGTAAGACGGACAATGGCTCAAAACCATCATTTGGATAAACGATACAACCGCCATGGGTCAAAATCGCTAAATTGCCGAGCACCATACCAAAGCAATGATATAAAGGCACGGGAATGCACAGTCTATCCTCAAAGGTGAGATTCATGGCCTCACCGATAAAATAACCGTTATTTAAAATATTACGATGGCTTAAGGTCGCACCTTTTGGCGTGCCCGTCGTGCCACTGGTGAATTGCACGTTAATAGCGTCGGTGTTTTTAAGCTGCGCCTGACGCTCGGCAACGCGTGGGTCGTTGGCATCACCCTCCGCCATCCAAGCAGAGAATTTTTGCATAAAACCGAACTCTTCATCAGAGTCTGGCTCATCAATCCAAATGATGCGCTCGATGGTTGGAATCTCGACCAAATCCAGCTGGGTGTACTCTTTATGATAAATCTCAGGGCACAGCTCACGGATTAACTGCGCATAATCACTGCTTTTAAAATGGCGCATAAGGACAAGTGCCGAGCAGCCAAGTTTATTTAGCGCATATTGCAGCTCAAAGGTGCGGTAAGCAGGATTGATATTGACCAAGATAACGCCGACTTTTGCGGTCGCTAATTGCATCAAAAGCCACTCGGCATTGTTATGCGACCAGATACCGATGCGATCGCCAATCTCCAGTCCCATCTCGATCATACTGCTGGCCAGCTGGTTGACATGTTGCTGCAATTCGCGATACGTCCAGCGGATATTTTGATGACGCACGACCAGCGCTTCTCGCTCAGGATATTTGGACACAATGGCATCAAAGAAGTCACCGATGGTCGCCTCAATCAGCGGCACATCGGGACCTTTATCATAACTTTGAGTAAGCGGCGCATTTGCCGAGCGTGCGCCCATATTTACGGTGGGAATATTATTTAGAATGCTATCGAAGTCAATAGTTCGAGTCATAACGAGTCCTTTCGTTTTACTTTTTACAGCACGCCTAAATGGTGCTGATTATTCGCTTGTTACCCATTCTTTTTTCCTTGAACAGGTATTAGTAAGCATGAGCTACTATACCGCCTTAAATCGAAGGCTGTCAACAATAGCAATACAATATGTATCATTTAAATTAATCGCTAAAAATATTGACATCGTAAAAAATAGCATAAAATACGGCGTGCTTGAATATAAGCGTTTCTCTTTAGAATCTATCCAGACTTGACAATGTGCTACTGGAATGAATTTTTCGCCGCCTCTGTTTAGCAGCAAGCAAGGAAAATTTATACCAGTAGCACGTGGTTATTAACTGGACGACTTTATTTTGCACTGTCTATACAAAAAGCCAGTCATGCATTGCTACGCAGCTGGCTTTTATTAATAAGCATTAAGACTAGAAATTACAGCTAAAAGTTAAACTTGCAACGGTTAAGCGTTGATTAAACTTTCAGCGTTGGCGGCGCTTTAATCGTTACCGTCGCACTGACGGCATGGTTATCATCAAGCAAGTCCATAACCAGCTCGTCATCCGTCTCAGTAGTCACTTGCCAATTACCAGCAGCTTGCGGTACGCCAGTGACCATCACCGAAATGGCTTTATTTTTTAAGCGAATCATCGGCGGCTTATGATCATAACCGCTGTGCTCGTGACCTAAAATATCGTCAGCAATCGTCGCTGCCTGCGCACGTAACGGCGCGACATAACGACAGGCAACACCGTTGATGGACATGCAATCGCCAATCGCGTAAACATTGGACGCATGGGTACGTAATGTGGTGGCATCAACCACGATACCGGTGCGGCGATTGAACTCAACCCCAGCAGCGCTTGGTAATTTATCATCTACCGTCAAGCCCGTACTGGCAATCACATGGTCAACGACTAACGGCTCGGGCTGCTGTGCCGCATTGCTGTCAGTAGCTGACACTGGCGCATAGCTGACTTGCAATGTACCGTCATCATGACGCGTGACATCGGATACTTGATATCCGCCTAAAAAGTGAATCCCTTGCGATTGTACTGCCTTGGCAATACGCGCAGTCGCTTGTGGCGGTAGCATTTGCGAGAGCGGCGCGTTATTTAAATCAATCAGTGTCACCTCATGGCCCGCTTTTAGTAAATCTTCGGCGATTTCCGTCCCGACCATACCAGCGCCAACGATAGCAACACGTTGACTGCCCGCTGCGAGCTTTTCTTGCAACTGGCCAAAACGCTCGATATGGTTGACATGCCACACCAAATCCTCGGGCAGACTTTTTGGAAAGATAGGATGGGCGCCCATCGCCAGCACCAGTTTGTCATAGCCGATAGTGGCGTAATTGGTATACACAGGGTCCGAACGCAGTGCTGAGATAAGCTGTAACGTTTGGCTAGCAGGGTCGATATCCGTCACTTGCGTATTGGCAAGCAAATTGATATTTGCCGCCTTTGCCGCATCGCTACCGGTCGCCCGTACCAAGTCTGCCGCGTTTTTTTGCTGACTAATTGCCATCGTTAGCATCGGCTTATGATAACGGTCACCATTATCAGCCGTGATTAGGGTAATAGGAATGTCTTTATCTTTTGCGCGAATGGCATCGACAACGTGCCATCCTGCCAAGCCTGCGCCAATAATGACAATACCTGCCGATTGATTTTCCACACTCATATTTACTCCAATATCGTTTATGAATTATTTTAATTTTTAACATATTGACCGTCATTGTATCAGTAAACAGCCATGCACTCACCTATTCGCGCGCCGAGCCAGTCAACTTCATATTACGCCTGTCTAAAATAATTTATCGGCATTTTACTGCATAAAAAAAAGCGCCTATAAAAGACGCTTTGCCAGACACTTAAATCACAGTACTGAATTTTAATGATTAAGAATTTTTGATAAGAACAGTTGCGCGCGATCGCTTTTTGCGCCTTCAAAAAACTCATCTTTGCTACAGTTTTCGACGATATGTCCTTCATCCATAAAAATAATGCGATTGGCCACCTGACTGGCAAAACCCATCTCATGGGTCACACACATCATGGTCATACCATCGCGGGTCAGCTCAACCATCACATCGAGCACCTCTTGAATCATTTCTGGGTCAAGGGCAGAGGTTGGTTCATCAAACAACATGGCTACTGGATCCATCGCCAAAGCACGGGCAATCGCTACGCGCTGCTGCTGACCGCCTGATAATTCGGCGGGATATTTTGGCGCTTGGGCACTTAAGCCCACACGGTCGAGATAGGCCATGCCTTTTTTCGATGCCTCCTCTTCTTTACGGCCTAGCACTTTGATTTGCGCGACCGTTAAGTTATCGATAATGGTTAAATGTGGAAACAACTCAAAATGCTGAAACACCATGCCGACGCTACTACGCAGTTTGGGTAAATTGGTTTTTGCCGCGCCAACCGAGATACCATTGACCATGATATCGCCCTTTTGAAATGGCTCAAGCCCATTAACGGTTTTAATAAGGGTCGATTTGCCACTGCCTGATGGACCGCAAACCACCACCACATCGCCTTTATGCACGTGAGCGGTACAGTCCGTTAGCACCTGAAAGTCGCCGTACCATTTGCTGACGTCAGTCATTTTGATGACGATCTCAGCGCTAGCATGACCATTGTCGGTGACCAGTCCGCCAAATTTATTTATATAGGTGTCAGCACTGTTTTTCTCTGGCTCATTTATCCCCGGCTCATTTATCACCGACTCATTCATCACTGGCTCCTAATCACTTTTTTATCATTATTAAATGAAAATCTTAATAGTAAAATACTGCGCCAAATGTACTTTAAAACCTTAAGCGTTTTTGCAATTGCTGCACGCCGATAGAGGCACTTAAGCTGATAATAAAATAAACTGCCCCAGCACCTAAAATATAAGGCGTCAGTAAACCCATCAGCTCACCACGGACGTAAGCGGCGCGGAAGAAATCCGTCAACCCAATGGCAAAAACCAGCGTCGTATCTTGGAATAAAATAATACATTGCTGCAAAATCAGGGGCAGCATCTTGCGAAAGGCTTGCGGCAAAATAACCAAACGCATGGTTTGGCCATAGGTCATGCCAAGTGCCTTTGCGGCATTGACCTGACCGCTACCAATTGATTGGATACCTGCGCGCACCACCTCTGAAAAATACGCCGCTTCAAACATCATAAAGGCGACGACACACGAGGTAAACGCGGTATCAAGCTGTAGGTATTTACCGGCTAGCCAAAAATACATCATCGGTACGGCAAAATAAAACCATAGCAGTACCAGTAGCAGCGGCACAGAACGAAAGTAATTGACGTATAGTTTTGAGGGAATTTCTAGCGCTTTGATGCCAGACAAGCGCATTAAAGCCAATACCGTCCCTAAGCTAATACCGCCTAAAATAGCGAGAAACAATACTTTTAAGGTGGTCAGCATACCGTCCATTAAGCCTGGGTACGCCGTTGCAAGTTCAGTCATCATATTCATTTTTGACTCCCTGCAATCAGCCCAGGTACACGCAGTTTACGCTCAATCAATCCCATAACGGCAATTAGCGATAAATTAAAAACTAGATAAATAATGGTCGCATAAGTATAAATCTCGAGGCTGTTTTGGGTATATTCACTGATAGTTTTGGTTTGGCTAATCAGCTCCATCACCCCGACAAGCGAAGCTACCGACGCATTTTTAAAACAGTTGGTCAGCTCAGAGCTTAGCGGCGGCAAAATAATGCGAAACGCCTGCGGCAGTAGCACCTCTTTATACGCTTGCGGAATCGTAAAACCCAGCGCATAAGCGGCATTGATTTGCCCTTCAGGTAAGGATTCGATACCCGTGCGTACTTGTTCGACGATACGCGCGGCGGTAAATAATCCTAAGCCAATACTGGCGGACAGCATGGCGGAGGTGTTGGGCGATAAGTCTTTATACCACCAGTCTTGTAGCGCGGGCGTCAGCCAACCGGGGGCAATATAAAACCAAAAGAATAATTGCACGAGAAGAGGTATATTACGAAAAAAAGTCACATAAGCGGTGCCGATGCTACGCGCCGCTTTATTGGGCAGGGTACGCATGATGCCCAAAATAGTACCAATCACCATGGCAATCGCCCAGGCGATACTGCCAATCAATAGCAGCCAGCCAAGCCCGGTCACCATCCAATGCAAGTAAAGCTCATTACCGATACCGGTTTGCTCAAAGAGCACACCCCAGTTCCAGCTATAGTTCATGATTGTCACTCCAAGCCATGAGTAAAAAGCCAACGCGCCAGAGTGATATATCAGTCCAAGCGCGCCAGCAAGCTATGTTGAGGGACAATCATTACTGAGCAGTTGCTTGTTTTGGCTGTGCGCTATCGTGTGGATTGGCAATCAAGGCTTTTAGATTGTCTGACATCTCAAAGTTTAGATTGACATTTTTTGGTGGAATCGGGTTCATAAACCATTTGTCATAAATGCCATTAATCTCACCTGAGCTAAAGACATTGGCAAGCGCCTCATCGACTACGGCTTTGAATTCAGGGTCGTCTTTACGCATCATACAACCATAAATCTCAAACGACTGCGGCGTGCCAACGATCACCCAGTCATCAGGATTTTTGGCTTTAGCTTTTTCGCCCGCTAGCAAGACATCATCCATCATAAAGGCATCGGCACGGCCATTTTCTAGCATAAGGAAGGCTTCGCCATGGTCTTTTGCCGAGATGACATTGATGTCCATTTTATTTTTGTCGTTGTATTCACGGATATAACGCTCTGAAGTCGTACCGGCAGTGGTGACCAAAGTTTTACCTTTTAGGTCTTCAAAATCTTGGATACCTGAGTCTTTTTTGGTCAATAAACGCGTACCAATTTCGAAGAAACCATTTGAGAAGGCCACTTGTTTTTGGCGCTCTTCATTATTGGTGGTTGAGCCACATTCAAAATCAACCGTGCCGTTTTGCACCAGCGGAATACGCGTTTGCGAAGTAATCAGGTTATAACGGATTTTTAAATCCGGCATATTGAGTTTTTCTTTTACCGCATCGACCACTTTCATTTCTAGATCATGCGCATAGCCAATCGGCTGATTTGGGTCATCAGCGATGTAAGAAAAGGGAATAGAAGAGTCTCGGTGACCGACCACGATAGTGCCCGATTCTTTGATTTTTTGTAGCGTACCGTTGGTATTTGCTGTCGCTTCTGTCGTCGCCGTGCCATCTGCTGGCGGCGCTTCGGTGTTGGTTTTATTGCTATTATTGCAGCCCGCTAGGCCAAGCGCCATAAAGGCAACCAAAGTTAGCGGTTTAGAGATTAAATTGGTCATGAGATACATCCTTTTATCACATTTGCACAAAATTAGGAGGGGACTTTGACGGTATTTATGCCATTACTTGACTTTATATAAGCTCTTGCTTGACTTTTCCGTCATGCATCCATGCTGTTGCTTTAAGTTATCACTATGCAACTTAATGTTACTGTACAATAATTTGCGCGATGGGGGTAAACTTTTTTTAATACGACTGCTATTTTGCAGATTTCGTTTAACAATCATTTAAATTACGCCAATAACTAAACCGCTATGATTGATAAATAATTATTAATCCCCATAAAGCTAGCAACTTCTTAATACTAGTTATGACCTATGACCCAAGATACTCAAGTCCCAAATATCGATCAACAAGCGAGCAGCCACCGCGATAATGACGTACGCCAACGCTTTTTTATCGAAGATTCACCGGTGCGCGGCGATGTGGTGCGCCTATCGCACAGTTATGCGACAACCACTGCCCAAAAAGCCTATCCTGAAGCCATTAAGCGCTTATTAGGCGAGATGCTGACGGCGGCAAGCTTACTGATCAGTACTGTTAAAATTAACGGTCGCTTATCGATTCAATTGCAATCATCGGATAGCGACAGTTTGCTCAATTGGGCAATGGCAGAATGCGACCAAGACGGCATCATTCGCGCCCTTGCTAGCTGGAAAAGCGACACCGACGAGCAAGTGCAAGCGTGGGAAAATATGATCCATGCAAAAGACGCTTTCGCTGAGCTCGGCGCTGCCGGTCAAGGTGTGTTATTTATCAATATTCAGCCTGATGGCGGCGAGCCGTATCAAGGTATCGTTGAGCGTAGCCATGACAACTTGGCTGATTGCTTAGCGCATTATCAAAAACAATCGGCGCAGATTCCAACGCTGATTAATCTGGCATCCGATGGTTTGCAAGCGGGTGGTATCTTGGTGCAAATGCTACCTCGTACCGCAGCCGAGACCTATGAAGTCGAGCAAAACCAAGACGCTGGTATCGATGATGACTTGTGGACGCGCTTAAGCGTGCTTACGCGCACGCTAAAAGCAGAAGAGCTGACCACGCTTGATGCCAATGAAATTCTGTACCGCTTATATAATGAAGAAAAAGTCGTTGCTCCTGAGCCAGTAGCGTTATCGTTTGGCTGCACCTGCTCACGCGAGAAGTGTGAGATGGCTATCGAGCAAATTGGCGAAACCGAAGCGTTAGATATCATTGATAAGCAAGGCGGTGTTTTTGAGATGGACTGCGGATTTTGCGGTGCAGTCTACAAATTTGATAAAGATGATGTGGCTGCGATTTTCGCTGAATAGCTTCTTATCTGTTTTCTACCGTCCCTAAAATTTAAGACCCTCAAGTGTCGTGCTTGAGGGTTTGTCTTTTTTATGAGTTTATTGATAACAGGGTTTGTGGTTTTACCCCTTAAATCTCGACCTCATAATCTATTGGATAAGAATAGATACGGCTATCAAGTCCATATTTGGCATCATGCGCGTCACCTAATTTATTGGCTGATAACCAAGAAATCACTTGCTCAAGTACCCTATCGTTATAGATTAAATTCATATGATTGACGCCATAAAATATCGCCTTATGACCTTCAGGCACGCTCAATGTATGCTCTTTAGTATATTCGCCAAGCGCCGACTCTACCGATACCAGCCCATCACCCAATAAATTGGTGGTTTTATTTTCATAATGAGTTTCAATCAACGCCGCTGCGACTAAGTAAGTATTTACATGCAGCGGTAGGCGCGTCGGATGACGAAACTCTGCCGGTAGCACACTGCGCTCCTCCAAAGATTTCCAATCGGCATCGCGAATACTGCCATAACGCAAATCAATAATACCAGCGCTACGTAAGTCGCCCAGTTTCGCCAATGACCCAGCAAAAGGCAGCTTAGCGATTTTATATTGCACAAAATTACCAATCTGCTCCAAACTTGCCCCATGATGCGGCGTGCCTAAGGTCACCAAATTACCCACGCGTTTAACCCAGCTAAACCCCTGCTCTTTACCATAAAATAGCGCACTGCGACTCAGCAGACCGCCCATACTATGGCCGATTAAATCAAGCTGGGTAATGTCTGGATTGTCTTCGACCAAATTTTGCAAGACTTTGGCAAAGCTACGCCCGTTAGTGGAGATACGCCGACCAGTATTGTAATTTAAATATAAAACCGTACTATCTGGCAATTTGCGGCTCAGCATAGCACCGAGATTATTTTCACCCGCAACTTGCCAGCTTAAATGACTCAGACAAAGCCCATGACATAAAACAATCACCCGCCCCGATAATGTACCACTTTGTACATAATTGTCTTTATTGTATAGCACCATCGACACAGCCAACGGATTATGGTGGGTAACAAGATGGTCACCCATGACGCCGTTTAGGATATTGACCATACGTCGTAGGTTTAAAGGCAGTGGTTGTATTTTTTTGGGTTTTAAAACCGTGTTATATAAACGCAGCCCTGTGGCGATATTGTTGCCGACCAGTTGCATCGCTTGGCGCACCGTACCATAAATGCGCCCAGTGATACCGCGCTGCCAGTGCTCAAGATTGCCATTATTAAACCGCCCCAAAGGACGCAGCAAAATCTCACGGTGGATGGCTTCTACAATATCCGTCACTTCGACGACGCCCATGGTGGCAAGCTGCGCCAAGCCTTCAAAAAAATCTACCAAAGAGATGGGCTGATGCGGTTTTATCACACTGTTATCGACATTTTCGGCGACCAGCTCATCGACATAAATATACTCAAGTTTTGCTAGCGCTTCATAAACATCGCCATGAAAGTCTGCCTTTGCACCCAATTCATCATCGGAGGGGCGCCGAGTGGTCGCAAATAAATCGTGTATGGTTTCTATTGGTCTTGGATTGGGCATAGTGTAGCTACATCAAACGATTAAGGGTATTTGCCATACTAGCCTGTAAATGCCATAAACAGAAGAAAATGATTTAATTATCAGGTATTTTTATGGTTAAAAAAACAGGGAACTATAAAATATCGAAACTTACCCATTAGTAGCTATCGCCTACCACACAAAAATCCTAAAGCTATGACTTAGGATTTTTATATTTGTTCAGACGTATCATTACTAATGCAAATGGTTAACTAGACAAAGGATTCTGCCAGTATGACGTCACCATCTTCGCGTGTAATCATAACTGTCGCTGAGCGCGGGGTACTACCGCCAGCCACTGCTCCCCATGTATTACCCGGATGCTGAATATTAATAAACAAGGTTTTAAAGTCTGGCGTCATCGTGATACCTGTGACTTCACAGCCCTCCGGACCGACAAAAAATCGTTTGATGTTATCATTGCTGGCAGGCATACCGACTCGGGTTTGTTGCCCTGCTGACGTGGTTTGAATGGCGCCATCGCTTACATTACCCGGTAGCGCTGCCAGTAACATACAGCTGCTGGTATGGGTATAAGCGCCGTCGTCTGTTTGAATCCATAGAACGCCGCGTGGATCGAAGTATAAGCCATCGGGAGAAGAAAAATCATTACTGTCATTTAATTGCGATAAATTTTCTGCTGCTAAATCATTCGGAGCAGCGAATAAATAAATGTCCCAGTCAAAACTGGTTGCCGCATGATCACCGCCCGCTTCTGCCCAGCGAATGATATGACCGTTGTCATTGCCACGCGCTTTGCCGCCAGTATTATAGCTGCGCGGATTGGACGCCGACACTGGCTGATCATCTCGTACACCACGATATTTATTATTGGTCAAAGTCACATACACCTCACCCGTTATCGGGCTGACCGATACCCATTCTGGTCGATCCATTTTGGTTGCACCGACTGCATCTGCTGCTGCGCGAGCAAAGACCAATACCTCATCTTGTCCATGAAAAGGCAGCTCGCTGTTCGAAGTATCCAGTCCATTTTGACCATGAATCAACGCTTTCCATTCACCGCGACCATTTTCATTAAAGATAGCAACATAGAGCGTGCCCTCATTCAAATACTTGTCACCAGCTTTTAATCCACCACCGATATCTGCATTTGACCATGTGGCTTTGGAGACGAATTTATAAATATATTCGCCGCGAGCATCATCGCCCATATAAAACACCACAGGTTTGCCTTGTTCAACTGGAGCATAAGCACAGTTTTCATGAGCAAAACGTCCCAGTGCCGTGCGCTTTTGGGGCATGGAGTTTTGATCAAAAGGATCAATTTCGGTGATATAACCAAAGGTATTAAAACCATTTCGATAATCGTCAGTAGCGCTAGCACTAGTAGCAGTCATATCCCAGCGTGAAAACTCGTCTACGATCTTGGCATCTTTGGCATCAGGGGTGTGCCACAGATATTCAAAGCCAGAGAAATTTTCCGTTGCGCCATAGCGCTCGCGACCATAATTTTGTCCTGCGCTCAGCTGGCTGGCATCTTGCCCACGGGCAAACACCCCTAAAAAATTCTCTTCGGTGGTCAGATAGGTGCCCCATGGCGATAAGCCTGCGCCGCAATTGTTATTGATACCACGAGTTTGAAAGCCTGTTGGGTCAAACTTGGTCTTGACCAAATCAGAGCCGGCAACAGGACCTGCTAATTGCGTGGTTGTACTGCTGGTGATACGGCGATTGTATTTTGAATTGGGGACCATCTCATAGCCCATGCCATCGGCGCGGCGCTTCATCTCGACCACCGCTACCCCATGACAATTGACCTCACGGCGTACGTCGCTTGCAAGTCGACGATTTTGGAAGATTGGCGCAGCATTTTTATCTTGGATCACATGGTAACCAAATGGGCTCAGCTCGCTGCTATTAACGTATTCATGATTCATGACCAATAGCCCATTTTCTGACGCCTTGGCATCATAGGCAGTGCCCTTTTTGCCAAAGAACCACATGCCATCATGGTTATCACCCATACGCCATTCGAATGATTCAGCTGACTGCTCGCGATTGTCTTTCCAATCATCAATGCCAGATATCAGCGGCGTGCCTAGAGGTAGTATCATCTCAACCTTATAGCCTGCCGCCACGCTCATGGTTTCGGCAGTCGAATGCGCCACTGCGGTAAACTTCAAAGTTTCGGGACGCTTGAGATCACCTTGTGCAGGGATAGCAGCATCATTGCCATTATTTTTGGTAGGAATATTATCGTCATCGTCGCTACAGCCAACTAAAGGTAGCGCACCAAAAAACGCCGCCGCCGTCAATCCTGTGCCGCCTTTTAGGATACTACGCCGATTTAAACGGCGACTAATAATGGTTTGAAAATCAATATTGTTGCTCGGATTAGAATCTTCAACGACTTCATGGGCAAGCGGTTGTTTGTTATTCAATAATGTCATTATCAGTCACCTTGCTGTTAGGCTTGATTGGCATGAGAGAGTTGATTGCAGTCTTGTAATTGCAATCACCAAAATACGAATTATGCCTAATTCTACTGAGTGTTTATGACAGTACGTTGAAAACCAAATGCCGATTTGATAGTTATTTAATGATAAGCTTAGGATAAATGACTATCACCACTGATAAACCAAAAAAATCCCAAGCGTTCACTTGGGATTTTTTTGATAGCGTTAAGTATTAATGCCTTTACAGATTAATAGGTGACAGCTGCGATAAAAACTTATTTAACCTCTGTCTGCCACTCATGAGCGCCTAGTTTTAAAGTCAACACATCGCCCGCATGTAGAGCACCAACGCCGCTTGGCGTCCCTGTCATAATGACGTCTCCCGCTTGCAAACTAAAGGCGTGACTGATATTGACCAATAACTCGTAAACGGGAAATAGCATTAAGGCGCTATCGCCATCTTGCTTGAGTTCGTTATTAATATTCAGCTGATAATGCACGTTTTTGAAGTCGCCAAAGGCATTTGCATCGAGCCAATCGCCAAGCACACAAGCGCCATCAAAGCACTTAGCGCGCTCCCAAGGATGACCTTTTTCTTTCAGCTCAGTTTGTAGCTCACGCAAGGTTAAATCAAGCCCTAATGTCACGCCACCAATGGCTTGTTGCGCTTCTTCAAGCGTGGCTTTTGATAAGTCTGTTGCCAGCTGAATACAAAGCTCAGTTTCATAGTGGGTTTCGCCAAAGATGGCAGGGTTTGGCCGCTCAACGCCCTGACGGATAGATACCACCGAAGAGGCAGGTTTCATAAATAGCATCGGCGCACTAGGCACTTCATTGCCTAGCTCTTCTGCATGCGCCGCATAGTTGCGCCCGACACAGACCACTTTACCGATGGAAGTACGCAGACGTTCGCTATTATCAATGCTGATATCGCTATGGTTAGCAGTCTCTTTCACATTACCAATAATAGCGTTGGCGATGGACATATGGGGCGATGAGCTCATACTATTTCCTTCCGACCGATTTTTTAATTTATGACCACTATGGCTTTTTTATTTTGCCGTGCCTACTTTTAAGGAATGGTATTGGTAATGACGTCTGGCGGCACATAGCTGGCGTGACGATTCATACGTTTTTCAAACAATCTAAAGCTAAATAAAATCATCCACGATAACAGCAGATAAACGACACCAGCGGCAAAGAACAATTCCATCAAGGTATAAGTCCGCGCACTAATCGTACGAGCAACGCCCGTGATATCCATCAAAGCAATGGTGGATGCCAGCGCACTTCCCTTTAGCATAAAGATAACTTCGTTACTGTAGGCAGGAATCACAATGCCAAAAGCGCGCGGTAAGGTAATACGCGTCAGCTTCTGCCATTTTGACATGCCAATGGCATCGGCGGCTTCAAGCTCGCCCACAGGAATATTTTGGATTGCACCGCGAATAATCTCTGCCAAATAGGCGCTGGTATTAAGGGTAAAGGCGATAATCGCACACCAATAAGCTTGGCTAAGTACCGGCTCCCATAAAAACGAATTACGTACCACTTCGAACTGCCCAAGCCCATAATAAATCAAAAATATCTGTACCAATAGCGGCGTGCCACGGAAAAAGAAAATATATAAAAATGGTAATACCTGCACCAGCCAATTTTTGGACAGACGCAATAATGCCAAAATCAAACCAAAAAACAACCCAATAATACCTGAGAAAACAACGAGCTGGACAGTCAATACCGCGCCACTCATTAAATCAGGGATATGGTCAAAAATGACCTGCCAATTCCAATCCATAGTATCTCTCCTCTACCCTATGGTCGATTGACTTTGAGTGGTTTGATGGTGGGTTTGACGGCTGAGCTTTTTAGCATAACGTGCTGCTGGATTGGCACGCCACTCAAGCCACATCATAAAACCAGTAATTAACATGGTCAGACCCAAATAAATAATCGCCGCTGCCATATAAAAGGTAAACGGCTGCTGTGTCGACTGCGCCGCGCGCGAGGACTGATACATAATATCTTTGAGCCCTACGACCGACACCAAGGCCGTATCTTTGAGCAAGACCAGAAACAAATTGCCGAGACCTGGCAGGGCAATCTGCCAGACTTGCGGCAAGGTAATGCGATAAAAAATCTGCAAAGGTCGCATGCCAATCGCTTGCGCCGCTTCTCTTTGCCCTATCGGAATCTCTTGAATGGACATGCGAAAAATTTCGGTCGCGTAAGCACCAAAGGCAATTGATAACGCCATGACCCCGCCCCAAAACGCGCTAATCTCGATATAGTCGTTATAGCCGAACTTTTTGAGGATACTCATGAGCAATATCGAGCCGCCGTAATAAATAAACAGCACCAATAGCAGCTCAGGGATGCCGCGCATCGTGGCAGTATAGACCGTCGCAAGCTTACGTAGCAGCCAGACATTGGACATCTTGGCCGTCGCGCCAAGCAAGCCTAACGCCATACCGATGACCAGACTGGTCAGCGCAAGCTTTATAGTGACGGTAGCGCCGCTTAGTAATAGCGCGCCAAATCCTTGTAAATCAAACACAATTATCCACTCAGTCTCTTTATATTAGCAAGTTGCAAAATATGAGTTAAAAGAATCAGCATCAATAGCTGAGCGCTGCAAATAGTCGGATGACCAACCGCATAGATGGCGGTTTTTTGCGTCATAGAATGACGTGATATTCATACGATTACAGCGGCGGAAATTGACACAGTAGAAATGAGCGCTGATTTTATCATATTCGCTGCCAGCTATGTTAATACTGACGCATAAAAGCGCTGCCTAAATAGATACTTATCAGGATAAATAGCCTATAAATCAGTGATATCTGATAAAAGTTGACCCTTCATAATGCATAAAGTTGTGGTGATTCTTTGAGTAAGGAATCATGATAATCATTTCTAAACAAAATCGATAGGATAATAACCAGGTGTGAGTGAGATAAATTTTTCTTGCTTGCTGTGCGCTTTGCACTCCAGAGGCTTCGAAAAATTTATCCCCCTCGCCCTGTATCGGTTGTAAAGTAAAACCTATTATTAAAGCAAAAAAGACACCACCCTGATGGTAATGTCTTTTTGCTTTTATGACTTCACGTTTACCGCTAAATATGGAAAACCGTGATTAATATAACAATGATAATAAGCGCTTATTGCGCTGCATTTTCTACTGCCGATTCGGGTGCTACCGACTCAGTGTTTGCCGCCTTTGCTGGTACGGCAAAATATTTTTGATTGATTTTATCATAGGTGCCATTGGATTTTAGATTGGCCAAAGATTTATTGATTTTGGCTTGCAAGGCTTCGTCATTAGGACGTACAGCAATTGCAAAATTATCATTAATATCTATCTCATCGCCTTTGATGGCATAATTGCTGCCTGACGGTGAGCCAAGCCACTCTAGCGCTGGGAGTTTGTCAGATATCATGGCATCAACGCGACCAGAACCCAAATCCAAAAACGCATTGCTTAAGGTGTCATAAAGCTTCATATCAGCTTTTGGATAGGCGTTTTCTAACCACTGCGAAGAGATGGTCGAGCGCTGGGCGGCAATAGAATGCGCATCGATATCGCTGCTATTAGCAGGATCAAAGCTGCTGTCTTTTTTGGCTAAAAACACTAAGGCATTGCTAAAGTAAGGATCAGTAAAAGCCACTTGCTTTGCACGCTCTGGCGTGACCGACATCGCCGCCACGATGGCATCATATTTACCCGCTTTAAGCCCCGGAATAATACCGTCCCAATCTTGCGCTATGATTTCACAGGTCATCTGCAAATCGTCACAAATAGCATTGGCGATTTCAACATCAAAGCCGCCAAGCGTGCCATCGGCATTGGTATAATTAAAAGGGGCATAAGCGCCTTCGGTGCCGATACGTAGTACATTATCATCGTCGACCGCAGCGCTATTATTATCTGCCGCTTCTGACGTTTTAGTCGTATCCGTGCTTGCGCTTTCGTTAGTCTCGTTTTGACCATTACTACAGCCTGCTAAAGCCAACAATGCCGCTAAGGCTAGCATCGATTTTGCCTTTAACAAGTGCTTACTAGCGAATGAGGTAGCAGAGGACGTACTAGACATAGTGGCTAAAAGAAGATGGTTGCTCATAATCATCCTTGATGTTGTTACTTGTTTTTGTTTAAAATTATTACGGAACAAACTTTTATAAATAGCATAAAGCACGCTTTTTAAAACGTGCTTTATTAAAATCAGCGCTTATCTTATACATTACAAGAGAAAAATCTATTAATTGGTCGCCGCTTCTGCTTGTTCTTCTTTGGCAATCACCGCATTGGCATCGACATTACCATCATCAACCACGACAACTTCTTTGGCGCCGTCAGTCGCTACTGCTTGTTGCGCGGCCGCCGTTGAGCTGGTACCAAAATAGCTACCGGTGATTTGATCATAAGTGCCGTTGTCTTTTAGTTCAGCCAAAGCTTTATTAAACTTGGCAACCAATGGATCGCCTTTACGGAAAGCAATACCCATCGCATCATCGCTGGTGCTGATCTCTTGACCTTTGATTTCGTAGTCTTTACCAGCTTCGGTTTTTAACCAGTCGATACCAGTGACTTTATCAGACATCATGGCACGCACACGACCTGAAGTTAGGTCTAAATAAGCATTGTCTTGAGTGTCATAAAGCTTGATGTCAGAGTCGGCATGTTTTTCTTGCAAATATTGTGACGCAACCGTTGAGCGCTGTGAGGCAACTGGCTGACCTTTTAGGCCATCAACGCTAATATCATCGCCTTTTTTACCGATTAGAATGATACCAGTATGGAAGTAAGGGTCGCTAAATTCTACGACCTCTTTACGCTCAGGCGTGATTGACATACCCGCGATGGCCGCATCAAATTTCTGCGCATTTAGCCCTGGAATAAGACCGTCCCAATCTTGCGAGATAACTTCACACTCAGCTTTCATTTGCGCACATAGCGCATCTACCAGCTCAATCTCGTAGCCGATTAATTTGCCATTAGCGTCGGTATAGCTAAAAGGCTTATAGCTTGATTCGGTAGCGATTTTTATATGTAACGGTGCGTCGCTTGTAACAGCGGCATCCGTATTTTCTGTAGGCGTAGAGCTGTTATTACAAGCCGTAAGCATCAGCATCGCTGCACTAAGCGGCGCAAGCCATAGCGCTTTTTTGCTGATTGATGAGGTCATTAAAGTGATCATAGAGGTTATTCCTTAATATATTTACCAGCCGTTATTCATCCGCAATGGGTCAGACATTGGTTAATCAGCGCTTATCGAAACCGTCTATTGACTAATAGCTATCAGTTAAAGATTTCTCGCAAAGCGCATCAAGCAAATCACTGACCGAAGTTTTCTTGCTCAAGACGGGCAAGCTCACCGTTGCTACGGATTTCGCTCAGCGCTTTATTAAAGTCGTCTTTGATTGGATCGCCTTTACGGACAGCAATGGCAATATTATCGTCATTATCAATCTCATCACCCACGATACCGAATCCTTCCGGATTGTCCGCTAACCATGATTTGGCAGAGACTTTTTCGGCAAGTACCGCATCGCTACGACCAGATTTTAGGTCTAAGTAGGCATTGTCATAATTATCATAAAGCTTGACGGTGTTGCCGTCTTTGCCTTCATAATTGTCTTGCAAATACGCGCCAGGTGTCGTTGAGCGCTGACCACCAAGGGTTAGGTTTTTAATGGCTTTGGGGTCAAACTTGCCGTTGGTATCGGTTAGCCACACCATGGTATTGGCAAAATACGGCTCACTAAAATCAACCTTTTCCTGACGCTCGTCAGTGATAGACATGCCCGCGATGACGGCATCGTATTTTTGTGCCAATAGCCCTGGAATAATACCGTCCCAATCTTGGGCAACGATTTCACATTTGGCTTGCATTTGCGCACATAAGGCATTGGCGACGTCGATATCGAATCCTGCCAAGCTGCCATCAGCATTGGTATAGTTAAAAGGAGGGTATGCGCCCTCAGTGGCGATACGAATGGTCTTGCCGGACGTTTCTGCGGCAGGGGCATCAGCGTTGGTATCAGTAGCGTCATTAGCAGACTGACTACAAGCGCCAAGCATAAGCGCAGCGGTGACGGTCAGCGATGACCACAATAGGCGAGAATTCGACATCATACATTCCTTAAATTCTGATGGGGTTTTTAATATAGGGTTCTGATATTTTGTTCTCTGACGTCCCTGCCAGATAAGCAAGTCAATGAACATAAAGACATAGGCAGACGCCAGTTGCGACTGCCTATAAACCTTTTGATAATACCTGACTCAAATATCAAAAACAAACGTTTTGCATACCAACTGTGATTATTCGGTAATAAATAGTCTAAGAAAATTTAGGCCAAGAAAATTACTAAGGGCAACTTTTGCATCGTAAGCGTTTTAGGTTTTTTGATATTCAACCAAACACCTGTAAAACACTCGCTTCTAGTTTTGACGATGTGATGCCATAAAGTCTTTAACGCGCTCAGATTTTGGATGATCAAATACCTGTTCAGGCGTACCAATCTCTTCGATGATACCTTGATGCAAGAACACCACTTTGCTTGATACCTCACGGGCAAAACGCATCTCGTGGGTAACGATCAACATGGTACGCCCCTCTTCGGCAAGCTCACGCATGACCGCGAGCACTTCATTGACCAGTTCAGGGTCGAGTGCGGAGGTTGGCTCATCAAACAATAGGACTTGCGGTTGCATCGCAAGGGCGCGCGCAATCGCTACCCGCTGACGCTGACCGCCCGATAAATTCGCTGGATAAGCGTCTTTTTTATCGAGCAGACCCACTTTATCGAGCAGCTTTTCTGCATCGCTAATCGCTTGGTCTTTTTTAATTTTTAAGACTTGTGTGGGTCCTTCGATGATATTTTGCAAAATGGTCTTGTGCGGCCACAAGTTAAAGTTTTGAAACACAAAGCCCACGCGCGCGCGTAAGCTCTCTAATTGCTTGATATCTGCCGCTTGCAATTCGCCTGATTTGGCAGGCTTTAGTATCAGCTCATCATTGCCGATGATGATACGCCCCTGATTGGGTTTTTCGAGCAAATTAATGCAGCGCAGCAAGGTTGACTTACCGGAGCCAGACGAGCCTAGAATAGAGATGACGTCGCCATCATAAGCGGTGAGAGACACCCCTTTTAGCACCGCCAACGAGCCGTAGCTTTTATGGACGTCTTGTAAATCTAAGGCGATAGGCCGAGTCGGATTCTTTGCAGTATCAAGCATGGTTTAGCAGACTTCCAATAAATATGAGTGAAAACATGAATAAAAAATGCGCCATTGTCGCCTATAATGCGATAAAAAGGCAAACCCTGCCCCTTCAGTTATTAAAAATCATTAAGAGTCATTAGAGTTTGACAGGATAATTCATTGCCGATAAAGAAATACTCAAAACGGCGCTCGGCTTAGATAATTCTAACTAAGTAGCGCGGTATTCTTTTTAAACAGAATCAACGACAAAATAAGGCCCATAACGCATAGTCAGTTATGGGCCTTATTTTATCATCTTAACGCCGCTAGCGCTGTTTTATCTGCTAAATAGTCAGTCGACGCTTGCAAGCGGCATTTAACAAGCTTAACTAGTAAGTGGAAATGTGCTCTTCGCTTTCAGTTCCATCAAGGACTTCTGCGTCATCAGCGGTTGCTACCGCGACATCATCATTCTCACTAACGGCCATACCATCATTAGCATCGGCACTTGCAACGGCAACATCATCCGTGCTACTTGCCGTTGCCACGCCGGTAGCGTTATTTTCTACTGGCGTCTGCGCGTCAGCGGTTGGTTCAACATCCATTGGCGCTTCGTCTTTTTTGCCGCAGGCGCTGACACTTAGGGCTGCTGCTACCAAGCCTACCGTTAACCAGTTTTTATATGCTTTATTTTTAATAGCCATTTTTTTCTCCACCATGAGTCTTTAATTTATTAATCTTTATAAAATTCATCACTTTATTGCCTCAGCCAATTGCTATGTCTTTCATTGATAACGTATGAGATAGCGTATGAATTGACCGTCTTAGCGCCCACTATACTCACGATTGACCACGACTACCTTAGCAGTTGCAGCGCAGTTCTGTTAAAAGTACGTAACAGCATACTATAGTGAGTTCAAAATAAAAGCGATACGTTATAGCTTTATTGCGACTGGTATAAATTTTCCTTGCTTGCTGTTATCACAGAGGCTACGAAAAATTTATCCCAGTCGCACTGTATCGATTTTAGAGTAATTCTACTATGTCCTTTAAGTACTTATAGACGCTATAAAAATTTAAAAACCTTAAAATCCAACATAAGAAAACTCCACAGTGCTTGCTAAACGGTCGTTGTTCACAAAATCGACTTTACTATCGTCCTCATCTCCTCTATGTTAAATAGCAGAGCGCCATTAGAGCGCTAAACGATATTTTTTAGATTATTGATGATAAAAGGATGTTAATTTATGACGCAATCGAATACTACAGATGTAACCGCCTATATGCAGACGGTCGGCAAGCAAGCGCGCTCGGCATCACGAGCGTTAGCTGCGGCCAATACTGGCGATAAGAATTCGGCGCTGATGGCAATCTATGATGCGTTAAAAAGCGCCAAAGCTGACATTTTAGCGGCCAATAAAATCGATATGGATAACGGGCAAAAAAACGATTTGGACGCAGCCTTACTCGATCGCCTTGAGCTAAACGATGCGCGCTTCGATGGTATGCTGCAAGGTTTAAAAGACGTGGCGGCATTGCCTGACCCTATCGGTGAAGTGACCGACATGACTTATCGTCCATCAGGTATTCATTTAGGCAAGATGCGTGTGCCACTCGGGGTGGTAGGTATGATTTATGAATCACGCCCCAACGTTACTTTAGAGGCGGCTTCGCTGGCGCTAAAATCTGGTAATGCTATTATCTTACGCGGTGGTTCTGAAGCCTTTGAATCTAATCAAGCAATTGCCAAATGTATCTTACAGGGTTTAAAAAAGGTCGGTCTCTCTGAGCATAGCGTACAAGTGTTAGAAACCACTGACCGCATGGCTGTCGGCGAGCTCATCACCATGACAGATTATGTCGATGTCATCGTGCCACGTGGCGGTAAAGGTTTGATTGAACGTATCAGCCGCGATGCCCGCGTTCCTGTGATTAAGCACCTAGATGGTAATTGCCATACCTTTATCGATAGCGATGCCGATGCTAATATTGCTATCAAAGTCAGCGTCAATGCCAAGACCCATCGCTACGGTACCTGTAATACCATGGAAACGCTGTTGGTCGATGAAAATGTCGCCGATGAGTTATTGCCAAAGATTGCAGAAGCCATCGTAACAGCCGATGACGCCATGCAACTGCGCCTTGATGAGAAGTCACAGGCGATTTTAAATAATAATGCTACCCTACAAGGTCATTTATCGGCAGCGACTAGCGAGGACTGGGATACCGAATATCTTGCGCCTATCTTGGCAGTTAAAGTGGTAGCGGGTATCGACGAAGCGATTGAACATATCAATACTCACGGCAGTCATCATACCGATGTGATCATTACCGACAACTACACCAAGTCGCAGCGCTTTATCCGTGAAGTCGACTCGGCAAGCGTGATGATTAACGCCTCGAGCCGTTTCGCCGATGGATTTGAGTATGGTCTTGGGGCGGAAATCGGTATCTCGACCGATAAAATCCATGCCCGTGGACCGGTGGGGCTTGAGGGCTTAACCTCGCAAAAATGGATTGTTTACGGTCACGGCGAAACACGCGCCTAGGGCATCATTGCTGCACTATAATTTATTGCCCAATTCGAGTATAATCTTAAATAACGTCAGCTTAATTGCTGACGTTTTTTTTATTATTGATAAATATGCTATATATGGCATATAAAAATTATTTGGCTGAATAAAAACCACGCTATAGGAAGCCGTGCCCATGCAAAGTGGCAAAATTAACCACTAGAATGCTGACAAAGGCTATGGCTTTATTGATGTAGACAAGCAAGGTGAAGATGTCTTCTTTCATATCAGCAGCGTGCGCTTATCGCAGCCGATAAGTGAGGATCAATGTGTCTATTTTAACAGTCAACGTAATGATAAAAACCAATTACGCGCAAGCGAGGTCACCGCTAACGAATTAAGCATTTTAGAAACGACAGACGCAAAAACGCCGCTAGTAAACCCAACCAAACAACACGCAAAAAAAAGACGAAGCGCTTATTCATCGCATTCCTAAGCATGCGACTAACATTCCCATTGGCGATGTTTTGAATAAAGAAACGCTGCTAAATAGCTTAGCGAAAGTGGCCAATTTCCCCAGTTATTTTGCCCATAATTGGGACAGCGCTTGGGACTGTTTGACCGATAGTGATATCACAGATTTCACGCTTTACCTAAATGCGGTAGAAAAAATCAACAGCGAGGACTTTAATGTCTTTAAGCGCCTGATCGAAGACGCTTATAAAGATTTTGGCAAACCGCAATTATGGATTATTGAGGCGTCAGACGATACCTACAAATAGCAAAACGAGCAGAACCTAAATTCGAGATAAAGCCAGTTTTATCTCGAATTTAGGTGAATTCATATTTACAGAAAGGATGAACTTATGGAAGTAACATTAAACGGATATTACACCCTGATTTTTGCCACATTGGTGCTATTATTAGGGCGCTTTTTGGTTAAAAAAATCAAGTTTTTGGAAGACTTTAATATCCCAGAACCCGTAGCTGGTGGCTTGATTGCTGCTGTAATTGTTTATGCCCTTAATTTGATTTGGGGTTATAGCTTTAACTTCCACCAAGGACTACAAACAGCGACCATGCTGATGTTCTTTGCCTCTATCGGACTTAGCGCCGACTTTGGACGGCTGAAAGCAGGTGGCACGCCTTTATTAATTTTCACCATCGTCGTCTCGGTCTTTATTATTTTACAAGACGTGGTTGGGGTGGCGATGGCCAGCGTATTGGGACTTGATCCGCTGCTCGGCTTGGTGACTGGCTCTATTGCTCTAACAGGCGGCCATGGTACCGCAGGCGCGTGGGGCGTTGTGCTAGAAGAACAATACAATGTGGTTGGTGCTACTACCCTTGGTATTGCCGTTGCTACTTATGGTTTGGTTGCAGGTGGTCTGGTTGGTGGTCCTGTTGCACGCCGATTGATCAATAAAATGGGACTAAAACCGACCCCTGTTAACCCCAATCAAAGCGAGGTTGAAAAGCTTGCTGGCAAGCAGTCGTTATATAGTACCAAGCACAGCGAAGATGGCGATCATCGCCATGAAGAGATGTTTGAAAAACCTGATAACATTCGCTTGATTACCGCCTCTTCAACGATTGAATCATTGGCTTTGTTTGCAGGAGCGTTGGCGTTTGCAGACATCATGACATTGGTTGCAGCAGATACCGCGTTTGAGCTGCCTACCTTCGTTTGGGCTTTAGCGGGTGGCGTAATTATCCGTAATGCTTTAACCATGGTGTTTAATTTTGATATGTTCGACCGTGCTATCGATGTGATTGGTAATGCGTCGTTAAGTCTATTCTTAGCCATGGCGCTGCTATCGCTAAAACTATGGGAGTTGACAGATTTGGCAGGCCCTGTATTGATTATCTTAGTCGTGCAGACTTTAGTCATGATTGGTTATGCTTATTTTGTTACCTTTAGAATCATGGGTAAAGACTATGATGCCGCCGTTTTGGCAGCCGGACACTCAGGTTTTGGTATGGGCGCGACGCCAACGGCGATTGCCAATATGCAGGCAGTGACCGATCGCTATTTGCCATCACCGAAAGCGTTTTTGATTGTACCGATGGTTGGGGCCTTCTTTGTCGATATCGTTAACGCAACTATCTTGCAGATATTTACCAAATTACCGTTTATGTAAGCTACCGAGTAGAAAGTTAACCTAAATGGATATCCATAAACCCCGATTATAAAAATATAATCGGGGTTTTTTGATTTTTTTATACGAGCAAAATAGCCCGTTAACAGCGTCTAACACAACAATTACGCAATTTATAATGACACCATAACCATTAGTCGTTATCAATAGCCTATAAAAATATTGAGGCCTATTATGTTAATGTTTGCAGTGATTATTGTAGTCTCAGGCGCTCTGATTATCGGAGCGCTTTGGGGGCTTTACGGGCACTTACCTAGCTGGCTTGAAGGGAATTTACTGGCGCTCGCTGGCGGCGCGCTAATGATATCGGTCGTCATCGAACTGATACAGCCAGCGGTGACTGACAGCGGCGTTTGGGTAACAGCAGCCTTTGCCATGCTGGGCGCAGTGGTATTTGCGAGTGTCGACTATCTACTCGATGAGAAGCTCAATGCCGATGGCGGCTCAGGACTACTGGCAGCCATCACTCTCGATGGCATACCAGAAAACCTAGCGCTGGGTGTGGCCTTAATCAGTGGCAACGTCATGCAAGTGGCGGCGCTGGCGGGCTCTATTCTGTTATCCAACTTACCAGAGGCAGCAGGCGGTGCCAAAGAAATGCGCCGCAACGGTGCCAGCAATAAAAAAGTACTGATGCTTTGGATTGGGGCAGCGATTTTATTATCGCTGGCTGCTATGCTAGGCAAGGTGCTGTTAAAAAATGTCGATGACGCCGTTATTAGTGCGATCAATTGCTTTGCAGCAGGAGCGGTTATTGCTTCTTTAGCGACCGAGGTCTTCCCGACCGCCTTTAAACGCAGCAACCATTGGGCGGGTATTAGCACCACCATTGGCCTCACTTTAGCATTGACTCTAAACCAGCTTGGTGGCTAAAAGGTGTGTCAGGTAACTTTGTATAGTCAGTTCAAATTAAAATTGTTATAAATCTAAACGCGCTACTGGTATAAATTTTACTTGCGTGCTGTTATCACAGAGGGTGCACAAAATTCATCCCAGCAGCGCTATGTCATTTTTAGAATGAATTGACTATACTATCAAGTCGTATTAACAGAGATTTTTTTAAAGTGACGGATTGCCCAGCTTTGTACGTATAGACGGTTTAATTCGCATAAACTGACCACTTAAAAAATAAACGCCCGCGCAATAAAAAACCGCCTAGCCATCAAGCTAAGCGGTTTTTTTCAACCTAACTGTAAAAATCAAGCAATCGAAAATTACTGGTTTTTTTCGTAAACTGGTAACTCTTTACAGATAGCTTCTACTTTGCCGCGTACTTCAGCAGTAACTTTTTCATCACCGCGGCTATCTAGCACGTCACAAATCCAACCAGCTAACTCGCCCGCTTGTGCTTCGTTAAAGCCGCGCGTGGTAATCGCTGGCGTACCGATACGGATACCTGAGGTCACAAATGGCGATTTTGGATCGTTTGGTACGGCGTTTTTATTCACGGTAATGTGCGCATCACCAAGCCATTTGTCCGCTTCTTTACCCGTCATTTCTTGCTTGACTAGGCTGATCAGCATAAGATGGTTTTCAGTACCGCCAGAGATGATTTCATAGCCGCGGTCTTGGATGACTGTTGCCATTGCTTTGGCGTTTTTAACCACTTGCTGCTGATAAGTTTTGAAATTATCTTCTAAGGCTTCTTTAAAGCAAACCGCTTTTGCCGCGATAACGTGCATGAGTGGGCCGCCTTGATTACCTGGGAATACGGCAGAATTTAGCTTTTTCGCCAATTCTTCATCACGTGCTAAAATCATACCTGAGCGCGGACCACGTAGGGTTTTGTGCGTGGTAGTCGTGACCACATCGGCAAATGGTACTGGGTTTGGGTAAACACCGCCCGCGACCAAACCAGCAACGTGTGCCATATCTACTAAAAGGTACGCGCCAACTTCATCAGCGATATCACGGAAACGCTGCCAATCGACCACTTGCGAATAGGCTGAGAAACCAGCAATAATCATCTTTGGCTTGTGCTCTTTTGCCAAACGCTCAACTTCGTCATAATCAATCAGACCAGTCTCTTCAACCAAACCATACTGTACGGCGTTGTAGTTTAGACCTGAGAAGTTAATGTGCGCGCCGTGCGTCAAGTGGCCACCAGCATCTAAGCTCATGCCAAGCACGGTGTCATTGGCGTCTAATAACGCTAAGAAAACAGCCGAGTTTGCTTGGCTGCCAGAGTGTGGCTGCACGTTGACGTATTCTGCGCCAAACAATTCTTTGGCACGGTCGATGGCCAATTGTTCGACCACATCGACGTGCTCACAACCACCATAATAACGCTTGCCAGGATAGCCTTCAGCGTATTTATTGGTCAGGTCAGTGCCTTGGGCTTCCATCACTGCTTGTGAGCAGTAGTTTTCTGAAGCGATAAGCTCGATGTGGTTTTCTTGACGCACGCTTTCAGCGGCCATGGCTTCAGCAAGTACTGGATCAAACTCTTTGATAGAAATATCTTTAAACATAGTGATGTCCTAGGTAGTGGCTATCGTTAATGGTGGTGCTCATTGAAAAGAGGCGAATAATAAAAGAAGGTAAAATTGGCAAGCGCAGACAATTGACCTGTTAAAAACTTGTCCAAATCAGCAATAAAATCGGTGCGCAGAAGGGCATCGACATCATCGCTATAGCTTAAGTGTAGCATGAAACTTTGTGCGATGAGCGCAAAAAAACCTCACGGAAAGCTGAGAGATTTAAATGGCGCTATTAGAGAAATAAATGAGCAATAAAATAAATGACTTACTGATTTTGTATAGCCGCTTTTATTGCAATTATTTAATCACTCTTGGACAAAAACGCTGCTAAAAAAGTTTCACTAATCAGTATTTTACGTCCATACCAATCATATAGCGTCTGCCGTCGCCAACCATCTGCCGTCTTTTCGATAGAACGACGATTGGGCAAAGTACGACGGCGCTTAAACAACACATAGCCAATCGGCGTACCTTTTAGCTGCTGTAAACGGCGGGCGCGCCCCTTCAAACTTGCTAGCGGGAAAATGCTTTGGGCTTGTACCCATGGCTGCTCATTATTGCCATATAACTGCGACTCGCGTACCCACGCCAATAACGGACGGTTTAACGCCGCGCCTTGCAAACCCAATTGCTTTTTTTGTGCCAAAGATAATAACCGATAACCTTCAAAGCTGCGCTCGACGCGTAATGGCTGACCTGCTTTTACTTCGAGCATGGCCGTCAGCGACCCTTCGGTATTGAGAAAATTGACTAGCTCAGTGGGAGCGGATGATGGAGCAGAACAACAGAGATTAGATGTCATAGTTTACAGCTGATAGAAAAGTATTAGGTAGGAAGTCATTGGGCAAAGATTAGCAAAAAAAATGATTGAGGATTAATCAGGACTATCAATCGTCGGCATATTATCAATATTAAAGGGCAATGCTGCAAAGGCTTGCTTACGATATTGCGCCATGTGCATGCGGTCTTTTAGGCAAAAATTACTAATCGCTGGGACAAAACGCCCATCATAAACGCGGTGCAACGAGTGAGTTTTGGTCGGAACAAAACCTCGGACTAATTTGTGCTCACCTTGGGTACCGGGGTCAAAATACGTCAAACCTTGCTCAATCGCAAACTCGATACCTTGATAATAACACAGCTCAAAGTGCAGGCTATCATACTCAGCGAGCGCGCCCCAATAACGACCATAAAGCGTGGCGTTTTTGTTGTTCGGTGTATCGTAGAAAAATAAACTGCTGGCGATAATTTCACCATTGGCATCAAGCGCTTGCGTGAGCATCAAATGTTCAGGCATGCTAGCAGCCAGTCTTTTAAAAAAATCTAGCGTTAAATAAGGCTGCTGCCCACGTACCGCGTAGGTCATCACATAACAATGATAAAACGTCTGCCAATCCTCTGCAGTGATAGCAACCCCGCATTTACGCTGGCAAGTGATGCCCTGCTCGGCAACTTTACGCCGCTCAGCACGCACGGTTTTGCGTTTTTTGGCTCTAAAGGTTGCCAAAAATGCTTCGAAGTCGGCAAACTGCTCGTTATTTTGACTGATATTTTTATTTTGCCATAAAAACTGGCAGCCTTGTCGCTCAAGTATCGGTAGCTCAATCGCTTCTACCGTACCGCTATTTTTTTGATTATTAAGCGCCATTTCTATATCGATATCAGTCGGCATTGCTGTAGTGGCAATAGCCACCATCTCAGACGTTGCAAACAAACCGTGCCAGCTAGAGGCCTCTACTTGCTGGGCGATATCATCAACGCCTGCGATAGCTGTCTTTAAAATATCCGCATTTAGCGTCTCACCTGCTGCTAGCCACAGACGCTGTCCAGTTACTGGTGTATAAGGCGCACTGGTCACCAAGCGTGGATAATAATCAAGACCATACTGCGCATAAGCTTGTGCCCACGCATGGTCAAAAACGAACTCGCCTTGATGATGATCTTTAATAAAAACAGGCATAACGGCAATAGGCTGTCCTATTGGTTCTGAAGTAAGCACTGGCTGCGCAGCATTACCTTTATCATCATTCGCATTATTATCAATAACGCCATCTGTCTCATTTGGCCGATGGATTAAGACATAAATCGGCAACCAACCTGCTTGCTCACCAATTGCGCCTGTATCACTTAGTGCTTGCCAAAACTCAAATGTCATAAAAGGCGTATCTGGCGTTTGCCAACGCGCCATATCCTGCCAGCTATTATCACTGAGTAACGCGTATTGTAAATTCATCATCACCACACTATTTTTAGGATTTTTTCTTAAGCTCATTTATTTTTATCGTCTAGCCTAGCAAATATCGGCGCTTTTGCTGTCACAATTTGCAAAAAAAATAAAAATTATCTGGTGCTAAAATACTTTTATGAAGAAGGGTTATAAACAAAGGCGCATAAAAATGCCATACGCACAGATTACTAAGTCTTTTATTGAGGGGGCGTAGGATTGCGTGTTGCTAGTATTAATATGTTAAAAAACAGATACTCTAAAAAGCTAATTTAAAAACATATAATTTAAGTATCTAGACTATTTCAACGTCAATAAGCGCATCATTTCACAAACAAGCTTACAGAAACAAGCTTACAGAAGTGAAAATGGCACTAAAAGTGCGCTAGTTACACGCAAAAGATGATATTGAGGGCGAGGACTGGTAGAATAAGGTTATTATTAGCTTAATATAATTCAGATACATAGGGTATGAGCGAAAATAGTATACTTAGTTCAATATACAACATTGACATCATATCAGATTTATAGTGGATCAACTATAATATAGCGTCAGCCATTCGCGCTCAGAGCATGGTAAATCATGAGTATTGAGTCGCTGGTTTGCATAAATTTTTAGCAACGCTCTTTTGAGTGTGACCTTTTATAATGTTTTATAATCACTCTTTAATAAAGCTAGTGTTTGATCGAGCGCCTGCTTTATAAAGACGAATAAACGCAAATGGCTGGCGACGAAGCTTTTCTCGCTGTCATACTCGCTCAAGAATGGCACTAAAAGACGACTGATGTATTTGGACCTCGATTGAACTCGAACCAACCCCGTAGACCATTATGGTATAAGGACTGTATAGAGCTATTAAATGATATCGCAGCCTTATTAACCTCATTAATGACAACAAGGAAAAACCTACTAACATGTCAAAAATTATTTATACAAAAACTGACGAAGCCCCAGCGCTTGCCACCTTATCCTTTTTGCCGATTGTAAAAGCATTTGCCCAAACAGCAGGCATCGACGTTGAGACCAGTGATATCTCGGTCGCAGCGCGCGTACTGGCCGAATTTCCAGAGTACTTAACCGAAGAGCAGCGCGTTCCAAATAACTTAGAAGCGCTTGGCAAATTGACTCAAGATCCAAACGCCAATATCATCAAACTACCAAATATCAGTGCCTCTGTACAGCAGCTAAAAGCGGCTATTAAAGAGTTACAAGGTAAAGGCTACGCGATTCCTGATTTTCCAGACGAGCCAAAAACTGAGGAAGAAGAAAGTATCCGTAAGCGCTACGGCAAAGCACTAGGTAGCTCGGTCAACCCTGTATTACGTGAAGGTAACTCAGACCGCCGCGCGCCAAAAGCGGTAAAAAACTACGCGCGTAAACACCCGCACTCGATGGGCGAATGGAAGCAGTGGTCACAGACTCACGTTTCGCACATGCATAGCGGCGACTTTTATGACGGCGAGCAGTCGATGACCTTGGATAAAGCGCGTACCGTACGTATGGAGCTGTTGCTCGAAGATGGTACGACCAAGGTGCTAAAGCCAAAGATTGCCTTGCTTGATAAAGAAGTCATCGACTTGATGTTTATGAGCAAAAAAGCGCTGCTTGAATTTTATGAGCGTGAAATGGAAGATTGCCGCGAAGCCGGTATTTTATTTTCATTACACGTAAAAGCCACGATGATGAAGGTATCACACCCTATTGTCTTTGGCCACGCAGTGCGCATTTATTATAAAGACGCCTTCCAAAAACATGGCGCGTTATTTGATGAGCTAGGTATCAACGTCAATAACGGTATGGCAAGCTTGTACGAAAAAATCACTGAATTGCCAGCCAGCTTACGGGAAGAGATTGAGCGCGACTTACACGCCTGCCAAGTACATCGTCCACGCCTAGCGATGGTTGACTCTTCAAAAGGCATCACCAACTTCCATTCTCCAAGTGACGTGATTGTCGATGCGTCTATGCCCGCAATGATTCGTAATGGCGGTAAAATGTGGGGCGCTGATGGCAAATTATATGACTGTAAAGCGGTCATGCCTGAATCGACCTTTGCGCGTATTTACCAAGAAATGATTAATTTCTGTAAGTGGCATGGTAACTTTGACCCAACCACCATGGGTACAGTACCAAACGTAGGTTTGATGGCGCAAAAAGCGGAAGAATACGGCTCACACGACAAGACCTTTGAGTCAAGCGACGCTGGTATCGCACGTATCGTAGATGTGGATACTGGTGAAGTCCTCATGGAGCAAGCCGTCGAAAAAGGTGATATCTGGCGCATGTGTCAGACCAAAGATGCTCCTATCCAAGATTGGGTGAAGCTTGCTGTTCGCCGTGCGCGCGAATCAGATACGCCAGTTATTTTCTGGCTCGACCCATACCGTCCGCACGAAAACGAGCTGATCAAAAAAGTCAAAATGTACCTAAAAGACCATGACACCGATGGCCTACATATCGAAATCATGTCTCAGGTTCGCGCCATGCGTTATACCCTAGAGCGTGTTGCTCGTGGTTTAGATACGATTTCTGCTACTGGTAATATCTTGCGTGATTATCTGACTGATTTGTTCCCGATTTTAGAATTGGGCACCAGTGCGAAAATGCTATCAGTTGTGCCACTAATGAAAGGCGGCGGTTTGTTCGAAACTGGCGCAGGCGGTTCAGCACCGAAGCACGTACAGCAGCTCCTCGAAGAAAACCATCTACGTTGGGATTCTCTCGGTGAGTTCCTAGCTTTGACCGAATCTTTAGAGCATTTGGCCAAAAATGATGACAATGCCAAAGCGAAAGTATTGGCAGACGCCCTTGATAGAGCGACTGAAACATTACTGTTAAATGACAAATCGCCATCACGTAAAACAGGCGAGCTTGATAACCGTGGTAGTCATTTCTATCTGGCAAAATACTGGGCAGAAGAGCTGGCTGCTCAAGATGAAAATAGCGAGCTAAAAGCACAGTTTGCGCCGCTGGCCCAAAAACTTGAAGAAAATGAAGCCGCTATCGTTGAGCAGCTAAATGAAGTTCAAGGTCAGCCGATGGATTTAAAAGGCTACTACTTAGCTGATGAAGCGTTGGCTGAGAAAGCCATGCGTCCAAGTCCGTTATTCAACGAAGCTATTGCTTCATTGTCATAAATACTTGGTTGCAAATAGAATAAAGCTGGCTGAACAAGCTTTATTAAAGCCAGTTTAAAACAAGCGCCCCAATAGTCCTAGGCTATTGGGGCGTTTTTATGGGTTTTGGGCTGCTTAAAGCGTTCAAAGCAAACACCGACACAATGTTTTATATAAAGCGCCCTACCGCTATGGTTAGATGACGCCCAATGTTAAAGTTATTTTTGAGCATTTGCTGAGCCTAAGACTAAGCATAATACTGAGCGTATGGATGACATCTTATGATACTAGGAAAAATAACAACCGCTAGAAGCACCCTTTTTATTTATATCCTCACTGGCAGTTTATGGTATTTACTGATGCATTTTTTACCAGACAATAGGTGGCGCGATATATTTACTATCGGCCTTGCCTTCTTATTTTGCGGTATTTTTATGTGGTCGCTTTTTAGCACCTTGCAGCGCATCTATGGCGATGATGGCAATTTATGGAAAGAGCTTGCGATGACAACGCTCAACGTCTTTTTATTTTTGCTCACCTTTTCGGCACTTTATTACGAGGTGGGCATCGTCGACACCACACTCGATGGTAATCCTATTTCGCAAGATTTTTGGGCATGCTGCTATTATGCCGTCGTCACTTTTACCTCGACAGGCTATGGCGATTTTCGGCCGCAAGGCATCACTCGGGTTTTTGCAAGCTTACAGGCGTTGATTGGCTACTTGGTGCTCGGTTTAATGGCTTCAACCAGCTTATCGGTGGTTAAATGGACGGCAAGTGGTAGCGGTAAAAGTCGTGGTAAAAATGACAGTTAAATTGAAATTCAATAATCAGTATAAAAACCATAAGCACAAAAAAACCACCTATAAAAATATAGATGGTTTATTGTTTGCGCTATAAATTATAAAATCACATGCTATAAAGCCCTTACGCATCCATGTGTTTAATAATGGCTTTGCCAAACTCGGAGCTACTGAGCAAAATAGCATCTGGCATCAAACGCTCAAAGTCATAAGTGACGGTTTTATTTTTAATCGCGCCTTTGATACCTTCGATAACAAGATCAGCCGCTTCTATCCAGCCCATATCGCGCAGCATCATTTCTGCCGATAGAATCAACGAGCCTGGATTGACCTTATCTTGACCAGCATATTTAGGCGCTGTGCCGTGAGTGGCTTCATAAACAGCGATGGAACCGCCCTTATTGGCACCCGGCGCGATACCGATACCACCAACTTCAGCAGCGAGCGCATCAGAGATATAATCACCGTTTAAGTTTAAGGTTGCGACAACTGAATATTCAGCAGGGCGCATCAGGATTTGTTGCAAAAAAGCATCAGCGATGACGTCTTTAATGATAATATCATTACCGGTTCTTGGATTTTTCATCGTCATCCAAGGCCCGCCATCGAGCAATTCAGCGCCAAAACGCTCAGCGGCAAGCTCATAGCCCCATTCTTTAAACGCGCCTTCGGTAAACTTCATGATATTACCTTTGTGCACGAGAGTGACACTCGGTAAGTCATTGTCGATGGCATGTTGAATGGCTTTACGCACCAGACGCTGCGAGCCTTCTTTTGATACAGGCTTAATGCCGATACCGCAGTCATCTGAGAAGCGGATTTTAGTCACCCCCATTTCTTCCTTTAAAAATTTAATAACTTTTTTGGCGTCATCACTGCCCGCTTTCCACTCGATACCGGCATAAATATCTTCTGAATTTTCGCGGAAAATCACCATATCGGTCAGCTCTGGGCTATGCACAGGACTTGGCACACCCTCAAACCAGCGTACGGGACGCTGACAGACGTACAGGTCAAGCTCTTGCCGTAACGCGACGTTTAATGAGCGCATGCCGCCGCCAACTGGCGTGGTCAGAGGCCCTTTAATGCTTATGACATACTCGCGCAAAATCTCCAGCGTCTCGGTCGGCATGTATTCGCCGTCATAGATTTTAGCAGCCTTTTCGCCGCAATAAACTTCCATCCAAACGATCGATTTTTTGCCTTTATAGGCTTTTGCTACGGCGGCATCGACCACTTTAATCATCACCGGCGTGATATCAACGCCGATGCCATCGCCTTCGATAAAGGGGATAATCGGATGATTGGGGACGTTTAGGGATAAATCAGCGTTGACGGTTATTTTTGCGCCGTCTCTTGGGACGATAACTTTATCATAGGGCATTGGGACAAACTCCTTTTATACTTATATATTGGTTGCGCCAGTTTCCTTGGCGTTCTGTTATGCTGGCTAAAACATTTTGGCTTTAAAATGGCAGTGTGCTAGCGAGTTACGTATTAATAATTTGCGTAAAATGCCGATATGCCAATAGGTTTAAAAATATGTTAGATAATCATTTTAAAAATCCTATTTCTTGCCACTATTTTTATGACTAAAGCGCCAAAGTTACGTGAAGCAAAAATGATGATTTTCATGATTTCTATCAGATGAATTATATAAAAATATCATCATTTACCTTAAATAGTGTACTAACATAAAAGCATGACTGATAATTTTTCTTTTGCATACGTCAATTTTACCAATCAATATTATAAATACCACAATATAAACAAGGTTATTTAACCTCTCGTTTACGGTTATTAGTAGGCAAGCTTCGCCGAGTTATTTTTTAGCAACAATCGGTTTTTTACTTTTGCGTAAAAACGTCCTAGACTGCTGTACGCAACATCAATTAGCCATGTTGTAGCAATCAATTTATTTTTGGGAAATGCCATTTTATGTCGACCTCTAGCCTAGTTTTATTCAACAAACCTTACGGCGTCCAAAGTCAATTTCGTGATGACAGCAACAATGACCACAGCACTCTATCGCAGTATTTCACTGACAAATCGCTGCGCGTTGCCGGTCGACTTGATGCCACCTCAGAAGGCCTGCTGATTTTGACCAGTGATGGACGGGTAAATAAAGCCATTACCCAGCCGCCGTCAGCCAAGAACTTCGCCCAAAATAAACAAAAGCAAGAGAAGACTTATTTGGTACAAGTCGAAGGTTTGGTAAGTGCGGCTCAATTAGAGCGCCTAGCGGCGGGGGTGTATTTAAAAGACGGCAAAACCTTGCCAGCAGTTGTACGACTGGTTGAGGAAAGCGATTTGCCGATTGACTTATGGCCACGTCATCCGCCCATTCGCGAGCGTAAAAACGTGCCAACGTCATGGCTAATGCTGACCATTTATGAGGGCAAAAATCGCCAAGTAAGACGCATGACCGCTCATGTTGGACTGCCTTGCTTGCGTCTGATTCGTTGGTCGGTGGCAGGATTTGAGCTTGGTTCGCTTGGCGTTGGTGAGTTTGTGCGTATTCACCTAAATAGTGAGCGCTGTCGGCAGTTAGGGATTGTCGATTAGATTAGATTAGCGTGGCAAATTAAACCTTATGCGCTTATATGAACCAATTTTGTTTTTATTGAAATATTACGACTTATTAAACGGCGCGTCTCGAACGCGTAAGGTTTATCTGTTAAGATGCAAAACTGCACTGACTTGCCAACCGTGCCCTATTTTCGCGTTTTATATCGGTTTAAATTTGGCCATTATTGATGTTGTTTTCTGTCTTATTTTTCGTTGAGCCTGTTTCCTGTTTTTTTGCTAATAAGGATATATCATGATTGCCTCTCGTCATTTTGCTTTGTTTGCTACCAGTGTGGCTACTACCCTGCTGCTAAGCGCTTGCCAGCCAGCAACTGAGGATAATGAGGTGAGACCAATAGAAGAGGCCACTCAAGCCAATAATGAAACATCTGAAACAGATCCCGAGGATGCCCATGCTGGGCACAACATGACTGCCAATGATGAAGCAATAGACGCTGAACAAATGACAGATATGCTCAAAGACTATACCAAGTCTATGACCAGTATGCACAATGAAATGATGGTTGGCATGGGCTATAACGATCCTGATACTGCCTTTGCCAAAGGCATGCTCGGCCATCATCGCGGCGCGGTAGATATGGCAAAAATCGAGCTAAAGTACGGCACTGATGAAACCATGCGTAAACTTGCACAAGACATCATCGACTCGCAGCAGCTTGAAATTGATATTCTTAATAAATGGCTCGCAAGCCACCCCGATGCGCCCAAACCAAAACCCAATACCGAAGCCATGCAAGCAGCGTATACAAAGGGAATGAATACTATGCATAGCGATATGATGCTCGGTATTGCTGAGCCTGTCGCTGATATGGCATTTGCGCGCGGTATGTTACCACATCATATCGGTGCGGTGGACATGGCAAAAGTGCAACTTCAGTACGGTACCGATGAAGAAATGCGCAAATTGGCACAAGACATTATCGATGCGCAGCAGCCTGAGATTGAACTGATGCAAAGCTGGATTGCGGCAAATAAAGCGCCTGATACCGCGATTACCGATACTGATGACGCCGTTATCAATGATAAAGCAAATGATAAAGAAGTAATCAAAGAAACCAATAAAGTGACAAGTTAAACAGCTATAACGTCTTAACCATTATTTATACCACGCTGAATATTAAATCTATAAACCCTTGCTAAGTACGCAGCTTAGCAAGGGTTTTTAATGTCGAATTGCTTTATTGTTTGAGCATTATCCTTGATAGTGCTAGCGTGCTAGCGTGCTAGCGCATTTAGCCATGTATCTTCAGTATTAGACCCGACAGAGCCCTCATCGTCTTCACAATCTGCACCTGCCCTTGCTAAACGTAAGATGATGCTATGCGGGAAAACTTTCTGATTATCGTCGTACGTATCTTTATCACCCAACTCTTTAGGCACAACCTCCACTACCATTAGCTCATCACGGCGAAATAAATGACATTGTACAGGGCGTGTAGCAGTGCTAAGCGTTGCTAATTGCTTGGTGTCTGCTTTAATCCCATCGATTGCGACAATCACGTCATGCGCTGAGATACCTGCCTTAGCAGCCATACTGTCACGTGTCACGCGATTAACCTTTAATCCCAGTGGCGTCTCACTACAGCGCATACCCCACGGTATGTTTTTATCTGCCGTTTCTTTGGTGTTGGTATGCATTATAATACCGTTGGCCGCGAGCAGCGTCTCAAGCGGCAGCTCCTCAACGCCATTGACATAACGGCGCTCAAACGCCTCCCAATCTGCTCGTGGCATAAACTGCCCGATAACCGCTCCTATATCGGCGCTATTGATACCGATGCGCTTATTATCCTTTTGCTTTGCTTGGCTATAAAAGGCTTTAACCACATCAAACAAACGATAACGTCCATCGCTTTTTGCAAGCAGAGTTAAATCCAAGCATAACGCCACCAAAGCGCCTTTGTTGTAATAACTGATCCCCGCATTGCCAGTATTTTCATCATTGCGATAGAGCTTAATCCAAGCGTCAAAGCTCGACTCGGCAACGCTTTGATGCGCGCGACCAGAGGTTTGATAGTAGCGATTGATTTGTTCGGCGAGTAATTTAAGATAGCTCGCCTTATCGATGACGCCTGACGCTTGCAACATAAAATCATCGATATAAGAGGTAAAACCTTCAAACACCCAAAGCAGCGGCGTAAAGGCTTCGCGCCGTAAATCCACCTCTAGCATCACATCTGGACGCACGGTTTTGACCCACCATGCATGAAAGTATTCATGGCTACATAGGCCCAAAAAGCGCTGATAATCAGCAGTTGGCACTTTTGGCTCATCCACACTAGGCAAATCGCGACGCGGGGTAATCAAACTGGTCGAATTGATGTGCTCAAGCCCGCCATAATCCTGACCACTGGCAAAGGTCATAAAGGTGTAATCGTTAAAGGGCGCATCGCCAAGCCAATCTAAATAAGTCTGACAGATTTGGGTGACGTCTTGCTGCAAGCGTCCCATGTTAGCGCTATGCTTACCTGAAAGATAAAAATGATGACTAAGCGTCTGATGGCTATCATCTTGGATGATAAAATCAAAGCTATCTTGTTCGGCAATCTCAAACGGATGATCGATCAGCTCATGATAGCTGTCTGCTTGTAGAGTATATATTCGCAGCTTATCAATTTGCGACTGTACTGCCTCAAGTCCACACGCCAAGCGCACACGGCTAGCGTCTTTATCCGCTAAAAATGCAGCTGGCACGATTAAATCAACTGCTACTGCTTTTTGCTCTTGCCCATCAATCGCTAATGCAAGCGAGGTAAAATTGCCATAAAAACGCTGCTGGTCGACATACGCCGTACGCACCGATAAATCATAACAATACACCTCATAATGCACATGTATGCGTTGTCCTGCCCGCGCCTCTGGTAACTGCCACGTATTTTTATCGATTTTTTGCGCGCGATACGTGTTTGTTGCTTTATCACTGTCCGTGAGTTGACTATTTAATGTTTGATTGTTTAGCGTTTGGTTATCTAAAATTTTATAATGCACCGCGGTGATATTACGAGCAAATTCACGCATTAAATAACTACCGGGTATCCATGCAGGTAGCCACAAACTTGGCGCGTCAGTATCAGCGGTAAACGTCAGCGCGACATCGACCAAATGCTCCAAAAACCGCGCAAAGTCGAGTTGGTAAAAGACATGAGCGGCTGGCTGATTTAAATTATTAATCGGTGAGACTTGAGAAGCTAAATTCATAATCGTTGTTATCCTTATGTTTATGACTATGGTAGGAGTCATGATGCAAAAACGCAACTAGCAAACTTTCGCCTCTTACCTTTACCAACCACAAAACTGAAAAATCATATTTATTTACATTAATTTGCCCAATAATTGCTATTTTTTCGGATTTTAACCTTGAAACCAATGGCAGGCATCGCAATTAAAGATGCTAACTGCTAAAGTTACCCTAATAAACTGATGATAATTAACTAATGACGTGGCTATTTGGCTGGCTGATTGGCTTTTTTAGGTTTATTGCAACCGTATTTAAATTTCAATAACGACATATTTAGGATAATTTATGACTACTATCGCAAAAGACACTGCCGTCAAGTTTAACTACACGCTAAAAGACGACGAAGGCAATATCCTTGACCAGTCTCCAGAAGGTCAACCGCTTGCGTATTTACATGGCCATAGCAACATCATCCCAGGTCTTGAGCAACAACTAGAAGGCAAATCTGCTGGCGAAAGAGTCAATGCCGTCGTAGAGCCTGCTGACGGTTACGGTGAATACCAAGAGCAAGCGGTACAACGTGTACCACGTGAAAATTTCCAAGGCGTTGATGATATCCAGCCTGGTATGCAATTTCAGTCAGAAGCTGGCGGTCAAGTGATGCTAGTGACTGTGACTGACGTAAACGATAAAGAAGTGACGGTTGATGCAAACCATCCGTTAGCTGGTAAGCGTTTGACCTTTGATGTAGAAATTCAAGAAGTACGCGCAGCCACTGAAGACGAGCTAAACCATGGCCATATCCATGGCGCTGGCGGCGTTGAGCACTAATCTTTTTTTAAGATTAGCATAAGACGTATAAGCGTAAAATATATGCTAGTTAGGCGAAGAATAACGGTTTATAGCCGATAATATTTTCGCCTAATTAAAAAAGGTCAGTAGCGCAAACTACTGTCCTTTTTTTTGAATTGATTTTAATAAAGTTTTTGGATTAAAAGCTATTGCAGACGTAACAAAGCCGCATAAAGACAAGCATTATGCGGCTTTTATCACTAACCATCCATGTTAATGTTATCAGATACTTAATCCCGGAGTATCTTATAACGTTCAGGCATCCAGCCTTATCATCCCTAATCAACAAACCACCTATCCCTGATGCGACCTTTAAAGTACCAATCCCTAGTACCTATGAACCGTTTCGTTCAATCGAGCCGTACAGGTATAATCGCAGATTGACCCTAGGTTAGTAAGAGGTTCAAACGTCAATGCGTGTAAGCATATGCTTACACGCATTTTTAATGACGATAGCGACGCTTTGAAAATTGAAATTTCTATAGCTTTTCTTCTGGACTGGCCTGCGCTTCTGCATCGGCGCTAAGCATGATATAAGCCGCTTCTTTAATGAAGGCTTCGTCTTCAGGTAGCTCAGGGCGCTTACTTTCTTTCATCTGGCTGCGCTCTTCAAATTTTGCATCCATTGCGGCTTGGTAGGTATTCCAATTGGCATAAGGACGCTCTCCTGTTGCGATCAGACGTTTATTTTCCGCTTCCAATGAGCGTTTTTCTATCAGCTGCATTTTGGCGCGGCGGCTATTGATATCAAGAGGAATCGGTTTTTTCTCATCTTCCATATTACGAATATCGTTCAGCGTCGATAAATACACAAAGTGCGGATTTTGCTGCTGACGGATTTTTGATTGCTGATTTAACGTTGCTAAGGTATTGGCAGAGAATTTACCTTCAGGCTTATAAGGGGCAGTTTTAATGGTATCCCAAGGTAAGGCTTTTTTCTGCGCGCGCTCGCCAAAAGTCGCATCATCGTAGATATTAACCAACTCGACATCAGGGACCACGCCTTTGTTTTGCGTACTGCCACCAGTGATGCGGTAGAACTTACGCTGCGTGAGCGTTGCTGTGCCTAAAGCTAGGCTATCTAGCTGTATTTGCGCCGAGCCCTTACCGGTCGTTGTGCTACCGACAACGAGACCACGGCCATAATCCTGAATCGCGGCGGCAAAAATCTCACTGGCAGAGGCAGAGGCTAAGTTGGTCAAAACAACCATCTTGCCATCATAAAGTTGCTCGCCACCATCGTCATCACGGTAGACTTGAATATTGCCGCGATTGTCGCGAATCTGCACCAATGGACCACTTTTGATAAAGAAACCAAGCATTTTGGCGACCTCATCGAGCGAGCCGCCTGGGTTATTACGTAAATCTACCACCAAACCGTCGATATTTTCTTTATTGAGCGCTTTAAGGGCTTTTTCGGTATCAATACTGACGCTACGGTACTCTTCGCCATTGCGGCGCGCGCGATAGTTGAGATAAAAGCTTGGTATCTCAAGGACGCCAATACGTTTTGGCGTTTTATCAATGTTGGGGCGCTGTACTTCGATGACGCGCTGTTTTACACCCGATTCTTCTTGCTGGATAATATCGCGCACCACCGTCACATTACGGGCGCTAGCATCAGGCGTATTTGGTTGGCGCACCTTGATAGTCACTGGCGTGCCACGTTTACCACGAATCAAACCGACGATTTCTCGCGTTGACCAGCCGACCACATCAACCATGGTTTCGCCGTCTTTGGCAATGCCAATAATCAAATCGTTGGGTTTAATTTGACCGGATTTTGCCGCTGGACCGCCATCTACCAAGGTCACAATGCGGGTATAATCTGGGTTTTTACGATCAGGACGAATCGAAACCCCGATGCCTTCTAATTGCAGACTCGATTGAATTTGTAGCTCATTGGCTTGAATCGGCGCATAATAATTACTGTGCGGGTCATAAGTGAGCATCGCCGTATTTAAGATGGTTTCCATGATTTCATCATCTTTTAGACGCGCAAGCTGCTCTTGCTGACGTGATAAACGATTGAGCAAAATCTCACTTGGCGTGCGCTTATCATTACGCAGCAAGTCTTGTCCGCGCGTGATGTCAGGGTTACTTAAAAAGACTTTTTCTTTCGCCTTTTCATCTTCTTGGCCTAAAGTAATACTCATCAACTGAAACTTCAGCTGACGCGTCCAATAGTCGCGCTGCTCTTTTTTGGTTTTAAAATGACTGAGCTTTTCGCGGTCAAGGACAATGCTATCTTTACTGGTCAAATCTATCTTGGTTTTTAGCAGTTGTTTTGATAGGGTAAAATATTCATTAGAGCGCTGACGGTAACGTTCAAAAATCGCCACGCCAGCCGATAGGTCGCCACGTTTTAGACGTGCGGCAAATTCGTCGGCATATTTTTTCTTAAATTCATCGACATCAGATTGCAAAAATAAGGTGTGGTTTGGATCGAGACTGTCAATATACATAGACAAAATCTCGCTACCCATCTCGCTATCAAGCGGCTGATTGAGATAATGGCTGCGATCCAACAAAGCGGCTACTTGGCGGGTGGTGACCTGTTGCTCAGGGGTGGCTTTAAAGCCTGCTGTATTGCTATCAGCCACTGCGGTGCTATAGCTTTGTGTAAGAATAAGACCAGCGACGCCCACTGACGCTGCACTGAGTAACCACTGTGCTGGTTGTTTTTTCATCGTATGTACCTAATTATTTTAAGTTAAAAGTATGCTGAGTTGTTATTACCAATAGAGGGTAGTCATGAGACTATGAGCCAAAAAATGTCGCGATTTTTCATCCTATTATATTTACCATTAAACCATAGGTTACACTAGCATTAAAAGCAGACAAATACAGGATAATGATCTTGGGAAAGATCCTTATTTTTATTGTTAAAAATCAATTAATACTAGCACAGCTATAAACACACCACTGTCTCAATCTGTATAAGCAATCTTACACGCGGTTTGGCTATTTTGTAGCGCATACATCGGTGCATTTGGTTATATTTAAACCTAGCTCATTTAAGCCAAGCAAACCGCTATTATGCACCCCTTGCAATTACTGGCATAATATAAGTTAAATGTAAGTAGCGCCAAACCATCCGCAACAGAAAGATTATCCATAAGAAAAAACCCTCTCATCTCTAAGCTCTGTCTCGATTTGACTTATAATGTAGTACAAATGAGAAAACCACCCTCTAGCCTGATAAGGATCACGCAATGTACGGCGTTTTAATGATTGATATCGATAGTACCGCACTGACTGCCGAAGATGTCAGTTTAATCAAACAAGCACAGGTAGGCGGGGTGATATTATTCGCCCGCAATGTGACAGATGCGGCGCAAGTGCGAGCCTTGTGTGACGATATCCGCCAGCATAATGCCGATTTATTGATTGGCGTCGATCAAGAAGGCGGTCGCGTTGCTAGATTACGACAAGGTTTTACGCCATTACCAGCGATGGGTAGACTTGGCGATTTATTTGACCAAGACCCTAGCCGCGCCCTCAGCCTTGCTTACGACTGCGGTTATTTGATGGCAACAGAAGTATTGGCGGTCGGCATTGATTTGAGCTTTGCGCCGGTGCTCGATAAAGGCGGTATCAGCCAAGTGATCGGCGATCGCAGTTTTCATCAAAACCCACAAGCCATTATCGCTTTAGCAAGCCAGTTTATGCGCGGTATGAAAGCGGCGGGTATGGCAACCACTGGTAAGCACTTCCCTGGTCATGGAGCCGTCGCGCCTGACTCGCATGTGGCAGAAGCAATCGATACACGTAGTTTAGATGAGATTATTAATAGCGACATGCAGCCGTTTGCGCAGACGCTGCCTTGGCTTGACGCCTTAATGCCGGCGCATGTGATTTTTCCACAAGTCGATAATAAACCCGCTGGATTTTCAAAAATTTGGCTCAAAGACATCATTCGCAAGCAGCTGAATTTTGATGGGGTGTTATTTTCTGATGATTTATCGATGGCAGGTGCGCAAGCTGCTGGTGATGTCAGCGCCCGCGTCAAAGCAGCGATTGAAGCAGGCTGCGATATTGCTCTGGTTTGTAATGATCGCGTTGCTGCTCACGAAGCGGCCAAAGCTGCCCAAGAGCTACCCTATCCTGACCAAAAACGTATCAAAGCCATGCGTGGGCAAATACCTGTTTGGCAGGGCGACCTTGAATCAACGTGCCAGCAGTTTGCTCATTGGCAACAAGCAAAGGAAAATATCTTACAAGCATTTTTTATGAATCAAATAGAAGCGCCTACTGAGTCAAAAGATCCAACCGCTTATAAATAATTCATGTAACCAAACCAGCTTCATTCCAGTTTTATTTAATGCAACAAAAAACCGCACCTTAAACATAAGATGCGGTCTTTTTAATATTAATACTAGCTATCGATAGACAACTATAAATCAGTAGAACATTTATTAATTACTAGCTTTTGGGTCTAAAGCAGTACCACGACTGGCATCATCACTATCTGGTAAAACATCATCGTTATTGCGGTCTAATGGGTTTAAATCTGGGTCAATTGGTCTACTATTTGATGTTGGTATCGAACTCTTCGGTGCCGGTAAATTGTTCCCTGTACGGTCATCACTGTCAGGCATCAAATCATCATTATTACTGTCCAATGGATTCAAGTCTGGATCGAGCGCACCGTTACTAATCGCCACGCCATCATTGGCCATTGCCGTTTCATCATAGACGACGAACTCGATACGGCGGTTGCGGAAACGACCCTGCTCTGTAGCGTTATCAGCGATTGGATCTGTCTCACCCATACCTTTGGTCATAAGCTTACTTGGATCCGCACCTTGCGCGACCAAATAATCTTTCATCGATTGCGCGCGCTCTTGTGACAACTTCATATTATAAGCGGCATCGGCGGTTTTGTCGGTATGACCAATAATTAACAGTTTCATATCTGGCACTTGCTGCATAATCTTAACAGCATTGTCCAATAGTGGCTTGTTGGCTTCTGGGATAATGGCTTTATCTACTTCAAAGTTCACGACTTGCAGGCTCAGCGCGCGTGCCACATCACGAGGATCTGGATCTTGACCAAGGTTCTGCATCGCCGCTTGTGATGCTGCTAGACTGCGATCAATCTCGCTTTGTTCATCGAGCGGACCTTCTGCTTGTACCGTCATAGCTGGTGCTGCGGCTTGTAAATCAGCAACTAATTTATCTAATGCTTCTGCATCTGGCGCATTGACCGTAATAGTGTCGCCTTTAATCAGCATGCTGGCATTTGGCACATTTTTGACAATTGGTAAAATAGAAGAAAGCTGAGCGGCAGCTGGCATATCGATCGAGAAGTAATCATCGACATCAGCGCGGCAATTATTGGCTTCATCACCAAATGTCGCTGTCAACGCGTTCATCACGTTGCCTTGCAGCGTCTCATTACCGACGTTCATACGGCAGGCATATAGTCCACTATTTTCACCAGTCGCAATACGTAAAGAAGCGGGTTCTATAGCAGCCGCAACCGCGGTTTGGCCATCATCATTGACGGCTTGTTGCTCAGCCGCAACTGGCGTGCCAACCGGCTCAGGATTGTCTTGGCAGCCTCTTAGCAGCGCCCACGCCAACGCCCCTAAGATAATCAAACCGATAATCGGCAGCAGCGCTTTCATAAAGCTGCCTTTTTCTTCCTCTTCACGGCGAATAGGCGCAGTGCTGACGGTATCAGACACATGAGCACCAGCTGGTGCGGCAATCATACCTGCAGGCAGAACCGCGCTTGCCCATGCCGGAATATGGTGCTGATAGCTGGCAAGATTGTTATTTAAAAACTGGGGCACAGGCGTGGTTCCGGCCAAGCTTTTGATTTCGTGATATGCCAATGGTGCGGCCATCGCAATCAAGCCACGGGCTGCAGTCGCATCAACGTTATGTTTACCCGCAAGCTCACGGGCGATTTGGTCGCGGTGAGCACCATCGGTCCATACGCGGTCATAAAACCCTTGGTCATCACGGGCGATATTTTCATTAGCAAAACGTGTATAAGTCGTATTATCTGCTAGGCGTGCGGCAAAAATAGCATAAAATTGTTCAAGTAAATTCTGTTTAGCGGGATTGCGATCACCGCCTAATACTGCAGGACTAACCGTCCGCGTTAAGTGACTGATAAGATCCATAATATCATTCCTCAATAATTGTTATTTTGAATAATTGTTTTGCACCAAACTACATTCTCAAAAAAATAAAAAATTAATAGTACTGATATTTCTTAATACTCATATTTAGTAAAAAACCAATTAACAAAAATAACTTAATAAATATCAGCACTATTTGTCTATATTCAACTTTTGTTATTATAAAAGTATTAAGACTCTATTCACAATCAATGGGCTGTTGTGCAATTGCTACGTTAAGTAATGTTTCAGTTGTGACACGTAACTGCGAAGTCTTTACAGTACAAATTACTAACATATCCATTATATTTTCAACTGGCGCTATGTCTACTTAGGTAAAAATAAAAAAGGAGCGCAGTAAGTGATTGTGCCTGTCCCCCTTTTAGCCACCTACTTTTGGGGCATTCTTTCCTATGGGTTTTATATTTTAGGCCTATCTATCTGACTTGCGCAGGCTCGGCCATGATAACGCTATTTGCCATATCGTCTACTTCTGATTCTGAAAAAGGTCCCGGTGGCCGCGTCGATGCAGGACGGTCATTGCTTCTAGGCTCGTTAATTCTAGGCTCGTTAATTCTAGGCTCGTTAGCTCTAGGCGGATTATTAAAGTCGCTATTGCGTGCTGGTGCAGGTGTCACGCTATCACCAGTAACGTCATCAGAAGCTTGATAGTCGTTATTGTTATTTACATTACTGTTATTCATATTATTAGTGCCAGCGTACTGGTCATTTATGCTGCTTCCATCTTGGGCAAACTGATTGTTTGCCCCATTTATATTCATATTATCGGCGGCTATGCCGCTTTCTGTATTATTAGGTAACGGTAACGGCGCAGTACTATCTACTATCATTGCTGGTGCCAGAGTACGGATATCAGTGGCCAATCTTTGTAGCTGCATACCATCTGGCGCTTCTATCATCATACGGTCATTTTGCAATTGTAAGCGAGCAAATGGTGTCGCTCTTAATAATGTCAGAATATTAGGCAGGGCTTCGATAGGCATATTGGCAATATTGTTAGCCACGCCTTCTTGTACCGTAAACTGACACATCCCCGCCTGCTCGCCAAAGCTACTATTAAGCGCTTGTTGGATGGTATTTTGTAGCGCGGCATCACCGACGGAGGCGCTACAGGTGTATAAATTACCGTTATTATCCACGCCAACGATAAGTGAAACCGGCGTTAATACCTGCGCGGGCGGCTCGGCGACAGGCGTTATGACAGCAGGCGCAGTGGCCACTGGTTCTACAGGCGGCGCGTCATTAGGCTTAATTAAAAATGCCCATACCAGTCCAATCGCTGCGATGGCGGCAAATAGTAAAAACACCCGTATTAATAAGTCATTACGTTGGTTACGGGTTCGTACTTTTTCGCGCTTTAAACTGTTGTCTTCTGCTAAGTGATGCTCAGCAGGATTGGCATGAATGGCACTCGTCTCTAGACTGTTATCAAAGCTTTCACTAGCAAGCTCTGTTGTCACGTTTGGTTGTTTTATCAAGTTCGCAGAAGGGCTTACTACGCTTGCTTCAGTAGCGTCTTTATTTAATAAAACGGTTTCTGTCGCAGCATTGACTATGGCGTTTTGATAATCAAACAATTCATCAGGATTATCTTGTGTGACGGTAATGAGCGGTGCTGCCCATATTGGCAGGTAATGGCGCAGTGAAGGTTGCTCACTTTGTAAAAATGCTGGTAAAAACTGCCCGTTGGCCATGACTTTAAGCTCACGATAAGCCAGTGGCGCAGCATTCATAATAAGCTTTGTGGTAGTCAGCTTATCAATATGATGGGTCGCTGCCAGCTCCTCGATAATGGTTTGACGCGCGCTTGGGGCTTGCCATAATTGTTCAAATAATGGCGTCTCTACTATATTTTCATTCGCAATTGGCTCATCATCATGCAATAACTGCGAGTAAATTTGCGGCGATGCCAAACGCGCCGCTAAAATGGCATAAAACTGCTCCAATAAGCTGACATAAGACACGCTGCCGTGATCAATACGATGACCATCAATAACCTGTTCATTATTAATCTGGCTACCTAAGACGGCTGGGGTTACTATCTGCTCTAATTGGTCGATGATATTCATAAGTTCCAGCCTTTATCGGCGTTAATTTAAGATATGAGACAGCGATTCTTTTTTGACTTCGGTTTTATACGCTGTAGACTGTAGCACGCCCATAAAAATGCGCGCTTAACAGGTCAGCACTTAGTCGGTACTGAGTTGATACTTAACAAGCTAATATTGGCATATAAATTGCGTATCATTTTTAATATTTCAATAAGCGTAAAACTGGATAAATATCACCGAGCGATCATTTATTTTTGATAAATATTTATTCTGTCGTTAAACGTTACGGTCAGTATACGAAGCATTACTTAGTTACCTGTTACGCTGTTATATTATTCAATATAAACGATTATTAAAGCATAATTTTGTCGTCTATTGGTTTTTTGCCTTATCATCACTGTTATTACTGTTGGTGTAAGCTTTAGCTATTTTCAGCATCCATATTTAGTTATTTTTTATCCAACTTATTTGGTCTTTAAGCACTACGCTCTATAACACTGCCCCCTATCAGGCTCGGCCTAAGGACTCTCCTTTGTTCAACCACACGACGCTTATTATCATTATTACGGTTATTGTCAGTTTATTGGCGTGGCAAAACAAAACCCTATTTAATCGACTGATTTTTTATCCGCCGGCGGTGAATAACGGTCAATGGGATCGCTTTGTGACCCACGGCTTTATTCATGCCGATGCGATGCATTTGCTGTTTAATATGTTCACCCTATACTTTTTTGGCCGGGCTATCGAAGGCTTATATCAGCCATTTTTATTCGGTTATGGTTTTGTGGTTTTTTATGTGTTGGCTATCGTAATTGCCATGGTGCCAAGCTATCTTAAAAATAAAAAAAGCGCCAGCTATTTAAGCCTTGGTGCTTCAGGTGGGGTTTCAGCGGTGCTATTTGCATTTATTTTACTAGCACCGTGGGAAAAGATTTACTTATTCGCTATTATTCCCATTCCAGCGATAGTGTTTGCTGTCGCTTACGTTGCTTATAGTATTTACGCCGATAAACGCGGCGGCTCCAATATCAATCATATGGCGCATATGTGGGGCGGCGCGTTTGGGGTGATTGCGACCATTATTTTAGAACCTCGCGTCTTGCCGCACTTTTTGAATGCGCTATTGTCTCCTGGCCTTTAGATCGGTTAGTTTTAGAATCTTTAGTTTTAAATTTGCTAATTGATAACGTTTGATGTTTTGCCCTAATTTGTATTTAACAACATGTTTAAGAATTTGATAAAGAATTATGATTATAGATATTATTGGCGATATTCACGGTTATGCGGACAAATTGGTTGGGCTGCTAAAGCAGTTGGGCTATGTGCATAATGGCAGCCACTTTGTACCGCCATCGGGGCATCGGGCTCTATTTATTGGTGACTTGATTGACCGAGGTTCGCAGCAGGTCGCTACCCTTGAAATTGTTTTTGCGATGTTAGACGCAGGCGTGGCCGATGCGGTGATGGGCAATCATGAATACAATGCTTTGGCTTTTGCGATGCTTGATCCAAAGCAGCCCGAGCGCTATTTACGCTCGCATAGCGATGTACACGTACGCCAACATGAAGCGTTTTTAGCCGAAGTGCCCTTTGGCTCAGAAGCGCATCGATACTGGTTGCAGCGGTTTTATGAGATACCGCTTTGGCTTGAGACCGATTACGCCTGTTTTGTCCACGCTTGCTGGGATGTCGATAGCATGGCGGTATTAAAACCTTTGCTCACTGCTGATAATTGCTTGACCCCTGAAGCGGTCATTGCCACCTCACAAAAACATAGCCCTGCCTACAACGCGCTTGAGCGTGTGTTAAAAGGTGTGGAAACGGCGTTGCCTGAAGGTTTAGTCATGGTCGATAAAGACGGTGCAGCGCGCTCACAAGTACGCGTGCGCTGGTGGCTTGATGAGCTAAATAAGCGGCCTATACATGAAATCGCCCGTGCGCCCAAGTCGGGCTTGGCGCAGATTCCAAACGATGCCATGGCAGAGAACATTGAATTCGCGCTAAAAACGCACAAACCCGTGTTTGTTGGGCATTATTGGCTCACTGGCAACCCTGAACCATTAAGCAATCAAGTGGTCTGCACCGATTATTCAGCAGCCATAGATAGCGGTTATATGACCTGTTATCAGCTTGATACTGAGCAGCCATTACCATTGAAAGCCAGTAACTTTGTGCAATATCGTCATGATGAAGGCCCACTATAAACCTATAAAACCGCGACATAAAAAACTGCTATTTGGTCAGCTTTGACAGTAAACGACAAACTTGGCTTTACGAAGGCAGCAAAACTTTTGTATGATGGTCTTTTTGAGGATATCAAAGCATGAGCACCACCTCCGCTACTGTGAACCCTACTACACAAAATGCTGCTATTAAGCAAAACGGTCCTATTACCTCCCCTGCTGGTCAACCAAAAGTTGGTATTATTATGGGCTCGCAGTCGGACTGGGCGACCATGAGTGCAGCGGCGCAGTTGCTTGCTGACTTTGATATTGCTTTTGAATGTGAAGTGGTGTCAGCCCATCGTACGCCAGATAGATTGTTTGACTATGCCAAAAGCGCGAAAAATAATGGTTTGCAGGTGATTATCGCTGGAGCGGGCGGGGCGGCGCATCTGCCCGGTATGTGTGCCAGTCAAACGCCGCTGCCTGTGTTTGGGGTGCCTGTTAAATCGTCCATGCTTAGCGGTTGGGACAGTCTGCTTTCTATCGTACAAATGCCAAAGGGCGTGGCTGTTGGTACCTTAGCCATTGGTACTGCTGGTGCCTATAACGCCGCCCTTCTTGCCATTCAGGTGCTCGCCTTGCATGATGAATCGCTTGCTACTAAGCTTGATAACATGCGTCAAGCGCAAACAGAAACCATTCTTGCAAGTCCAACGCCCGGTATTATTAATCAGTAAAGTAAGCAAGATGAGTTAACCTTTTAGCAAAAACTGCTATTAACAATATTCTTGCTAGCAATATTTGATACTTGCCATGCGCTAAACTTGATATTTATAGCCAAATGAGTTTTACTAAAGATAAGGTGCATACGGTGCACCTTTTCCTATTTCTAACCTTAACTTTTAGCTAATCCCTTACTAAAAACCCTTATTCATTTTAAATGTAAAGAGCCTGCCATGACTACCGCCAATGCTTATCCTGTTACCCAGACCATCCGTACCATCGGTATTTTAGGCGGCGGTCAGCTTGGTATGATGCTCGCCCAAGCTGCCCTACCGCTCGGCTATCAGTGCGTGTTTTTAGAAGACAACGCCGACTGTCCTGCCAGCCTTTACGGAAAAGTTTTTTCTAGCGAGCAATTAGATGAATTTATCGCCGCAGCTGACGTTTTTACTTTAGAGTTTGAAAACACGCCAACGGCGACTGTTGAACAGTTAGCGCATCTATCAAAATCAGGCAGCAAACAAGGTATGTTCCCGCCACCGCTTGCCCTTGATGTCGCCCAAGACCGCTTAAAAGAAAAAGGCATGTTTAATGAGCTTGATATCGCCACTGTGCCATTTATGGCGGTCAATTCTGAAGCTGAATTAAAGCAAGCTTGCGACAAGCTAGGACTACCGATCGTGCTCAAGACCAGCCGCGGCGGTTATGATGGTAAAGGTCAGTTTGTCATTAAAGAAGACAGCGATATTAAAACTGCTTGGCATGAGCTGAAAGACGCGGTTAGCGGTAAAGGGTCATTGACACCAACGCCTGCGCCCCTCATCGCAGAAGGCTTTATTAACTTTAGCCGCGAAGTGTCTATCATTGCTGTACGCGCGCAAAATGGTCAAGTGCGCTGTTATGATTTGGTCGAAAATCACCATCATCATGGTATCTTAGCCAAAACCCGCGCCCCTGCGGTTGGTACCAGCCATTTATTTCAGCAAGCAACTGATGCCATTAGCACGGTGATGAATCACTTGGGTTATGTCGGTGTGATGGCGCTTGAGCTGTTTGTAAGTAAAGATGCGCGCGGTAACGATTATCTGCTGGCCAATGAGATTGCCCCGCGCGTCCATAACTCTGGACATTGGAGTATCGAAGGCGCGATTACCAGTCAATTTGAAAACCATATCCGCGCGGTGGTCAATCTGCCCTTGGGCGATACCGACAACGTTCATCCAGCAATTATGCTGAATGTCTTGGGTCAGTATCCTGATATCCGCGCGGTGCTCAATATCGATGGCGCCCATTATCATAGCTACCACAAGGCTGAGCGCGAAGACCGCAAAATTGCCCATATTACCTTGATGCCAAATGACGTGGCGGATTTAGAACCTGCGCTAGCCAAACTGGTTGCCGTCTTGCCAAATAAAGTGGGGCTTGATAAAAAACTCGCCCCTACTATTACCCAAAAGCAAACAAGTACGCTAGAGAAAGCAAGCCATACGAAACCTAACAGCACTTCAAAAGATAATGAAAATGAAGTCAAAGGTAGCCAAACTGAGGCATCATCAAACACCGACAAGGCTGAGAAATAATGCAGATTTGGGTAGATGCCGATTCGGTGCCATTGATTGCCAAAGACTTAATTATCAAAACGGCTGAACGTACGCAAACCATGGCTATTTTTGTCGCCAATCAGCCGATTAAATTGCGCAAATCACCACTGCTTGTCATGACCGTGGTGCCGTCAGGGTTTGATAAAGCCGATGATTATATCGTCGAGCAAATCCAGCCAGGCGATTTGGCCATTACCAGCGATATTCCTTTGGCCAATGACATTTTAGATAAAGGCGGTATGGTTTTGACCACGCGCGGTGTGGTCTATGATAAAAACAATATCAAGCAAAAGCTCAATATGCGCGATTTTATGGATACCATGCGCAGTACGGGCGTGCTTGAATTGCAAGAAATGAGTGGGCAGAAACCTTACGGTGACCGTGACAAAAAAGCCTTTGCTGACGGTCTTAACCGCTTGGTGCGTTAACGCATCGCGTCAACTTAATGTATTAACTTCCCTGTCCCTTATTTCGTCATCTGTCCTTCCTATCTTTCTTATGACTTTCTCATCTTTATAAAAAACGACTTTGCTAAAGGCCGCCTTGCAAACCCTATACACTCCATAACCAAACACTATGCAAACGGCACGCTTCATAACGAAATGTGCTCATCATTATTGTTACCCTATAGGCAACTTTTAAAACGATCAGTTTTAAAGTAAAGATAATGCCTATAAAACTCATATAACAATAGAAATGATGATGAAAATTTTAGTGATTGGCGCCAGCGGTCGAGTGGGTACAGATTTGGTTAAGCAGCTATTAGCGGATAACCATCAAGTGATTGGCACAACCCGTCAAGATGAAAAATTATTTAGCGATGACAATTATAGTCAGTTAGATTTAGATATTACTGCTGAGAAAGACGCCATTCAACAGCAGATTGAATCGGATATCGACGCGGTTTATTTTGTTGCTGGTTCTGGTGGGAAAGATGTATTAGAAGTCGATTTACATGGTGCGGTTAAGACGATGCAAGCGGTTCAAGATAAAGGTATCAAACGCTATATCATGCTCAGCACGGTATTTTCCTTAGATACCAGTAAATGGAACCAGCCTGGTATTGCCGACTTAAAAGAATACTATATCTGTAAGCATTACGCCGATCAATGGTTGATTAACGATAGCACGCTTGATTACACTATCGTACAGGCAGGTGCGCTAAAAGAACGTGCAGGGACTGGCAAAATCACCATTAACGATGACAATGCGGGCGAAAACGCTATTGAAGATGTGGCTACCACACTGGCTGCTGTATTAAATGCTGATAATACGATTAAAAAAGTCTTTAGTATGCATAACGGTGAGACCGCCATCGATGCAGCGTTGGCTAAACTTTAATAAATAAAAGCTATAATAAATAATAGGTAGCTTTGAAGCATTGTTAAAAACACAGAAATAAAAAGGCGCATAAACTATCTGGTTTATGCGTCTTTTATTATAGATTATTTAAAAATTAATGGTTACATTAAACGATATTAAAAAGCAACTAAGCCTGGCTACTTGGAAATGGAATGACGTCTTCTAAGCTGCTAGCGCCTGTGATGACCATCAGCAATCTATCAATACCGACAGCAATACCGCTACAAGGTATTAAGTCATCAGATGCAGCTAATAAATGCTCATCGATTGGCATTTGCGGCAGATTATGCTGCTTGCGCAATTGATTATCACGCTCAAAGCGCGCTCTTAATGCCTGCCCGTCTGCCAGCTCATCGTAAGCATTGGCAATTTCAATACCGTTAATATAAAGCTCAAAGCGCTTGGCGACTATATTACCGTCTTTATCGATAGCCGTTTTCGCCAATGCTGCTGTCGCAGGCGGATATTCTATAATCAACGTCGGCAAATCGTGTCCCAAATTTGGCTCGACGGCATGACTAAACAATAAATCTAACCAGCTTTGGCGAATATCTTCTTCGCTATTGTTTGCACCATTTTCTGCACTATTAAAATCAAACCCTGTTAAACCTTTGTCTTCTGCCACCGCTTGTAGCGCGGCAAGACTCGCCGTTAACGGATGAATACCCACAAAATCCATAAAGGCATCGACATAGCGGTAGTGGCTTAGCACAATCGGATAACCGTAAAGCGCCTCCAATAGCTCGCCTAGTTCAGTGCCCATATCTTCTAGGCTATAGTTCGGCTGATACCACTCGAGCATGGTAAATTCAATATTGTGGCGCACGCCTATCTCATTGTCACGAAATACCGGACAAATCTGGTAAATGGGCACCTGCCAGCTGGCAAGTAGGCGCTTCATGGCAAACTCAGGCGACGTATGCAGATAATAGGTACAAGGTTTATCTTGATAAGTAACCTGCGCCGCTACCGACTGCAAAAAGGTATCGGTATTACCCGCTTGTGAGAGCAACGGCGTCTGTACTTCAAGCACGTGACGCGTGGCAAAAAACTGCCGAATAGCATTGATAAATTGCGCACGCCTTTGTGCCATCGCTAATGTCATCGTTGGCGCATAACTGGGTTTAAGGGAAAGGTTATTTGCTTGGGTCATTACTCTGTACTATAGTTTTCGAATAAAAAATCAAATAATTAAAATAGGCTTTGAAATGGACTTTTAACCTTTAAAGCTGGCTGTCTTTTAAAACTGCCATTCGCGGCGTAAATGATACTCTCGGCGCAATTGATCAAAGTCAGTACCCTTTATTTGTCCGTCTATTAATTTATCTCGCAGTGCCGCATCATCTGCCATGATGTCATAAAACTTCACCAATCTATCTGGATGCGCCTTTAGCTCAGACCATAAAAACATATTGAGCGGCAATAATTTATGCATGGTTTGCACAGGGGCCACTGCTAATTTTTCACAAAGCGCATCATAAATCATTTGCGTACCGCGGAGCTTACCTTCTAACGTGTAGCCAGCAATATGCGGCGTGGCAATCGCAAGTTTGGATAATAAATTTGCTGCTATCTCAGGCTCATGCTCAAACACATCGAGTACCACTTGGCGTCCAGTACGGGCAATATCTGCCTGCAAATCATCGGCATTAATGACCGGCCCACGCGCGCTATTAATCAACAAAGTATCTGCTGGCATCGCAGCCAATGCTTCTTTATCAATTAAATGACGAGTTGGATAGTCGCTACCAGTAGGATTAGTGGCATGTTTTTTATCGGTCAACGGCACGTGCAAGCTAATCACATTACTTTGGCTCAATACTTGCTCAAAGCTGGCATTATTGATGTTCGATGCAGGCAGTAGCGGATCGTAACCCAATACTTGCCAGCCTAAATCATGAGCGTACTCCACAAGAGTACTACCAATATTACCCAGTCCGATAATGCCCAAGGTCACGGGCGGCGTCGATTTCTGCCAATATTGTGGACGTAAATTTAAGATAGCGGTCAATACGTACTGCGCAACCGAATGCTTACTGCAGCCTGCGGCATTGGCAAAGGTGATATTGCGCGCTGCCAAATAGGTTTGATCGACATGGTCAGTACCAATCGTCGCCGAACCAACAAATTGAACGGTATTATTGTTTGCCAATAGCGCCTCGCCAACTGGCGTCACCGAGCGTATCAACAGTACGTCAGGCTGATACTCTGCGAGCAACTGGGCATTGATAGCGCGCCCAGCAACGCTAATAATATTTACTGGTCGTTTATTATTTTGCCCAAGCGTCGACGCATTAAAAAACTCATCAAGGCTAGCGATATTGCTATCAGCAATGATAGTTAGAGGACGCATATGTTCATTATTTGCAGCGCTCGCATGTGGCATTTTTAATTAGCCCTATCTCTAAAGGTTTATTATCAATGATTGCTGGATTAGCAAGGTGTATTTTTTATAAATTGCTGCTTAAATTAAAGATGCCGCTAATCCGTAGAAACGATATTTTCGTCTTTGTTTTGTGCCGTAACTTTAGGGTGCATCTGGGCGTCAGCAAGCATATCTTCGTGCTGTGCAAATAAATCATTCTTATGCTGCGATATCCACTCACGCCATACCGCAAGGCCGATTGCCAATACCACAGGGCCGATAAACAAGCCGACAAAACCAAACGCCGTCAGACCGCCCAGTACCCCGATAAAAATAATAATAAAAGGAATTTTGGTCGCGCCACTAATCACAATAGGACGTATAAGATTATCAACCCAGCTAATAACCAATATGCCCCAAAGCGCCAAGCCAATCCCTTCTACAGCATGACCTTGGCTTAATAACCAAATAGACACCCCGCCCCAAACAAATGGCGTGCCAAAGGGGATTAAAGCGATAATAAAAGTGACAATGGTCAGTAGAATAGGACTTGGTGCACCAGCAAAATAATAACCAACACCAGCGAGTAAAGCCTGCGCCAATGCGGTTAAGCCAATGCCATAGACTACCGCGCGGGTGGTCGTACCGACCGAGTCAATATAACCATCGATGCGATTGCCAATGATATTGCGTAAGGCTTGGCGGATTTGACGTACCAAACTAATGCCATCGCGATAAAAGAAAAACAGCGTCATCAGCGCCATCCCCATTTTGGCAAGACTACTGAAAACGACATCGAACGCGACTTTGCCATAATATAGATGCGACTGCACCCACAGACGAAAAGCCTCTAGTGTGCCTTCTGGGTTTTTATTAATTCTCCACAACACATCTTTAACTTGCTGACCGATGACGGGTAAGTCCTTGATAGAGTCTGGCACATCCAAATAGCCAACCTTGATGCGATAAATTAAGTTGCTAATCAGGCTTAAGGCTTCTTGCTGCAAGATAAAGATACCAGCAACGAGCGGTAGACCTATCATTAATGTGATGCTCACCGTCATAATGGCGGCACTAAAGTTTGAGCTAAAGCGAACGCGCTGGTGGAAAAAATTATAAATAGGAAAGGTGACGTACGCCAAAATCGCGGCCCACAGCGCCGGTACAATAAAAAACTGTACGACTTGAAAACACAATACAATCAGCACCACCAGCAAAGTGATAGCCAATAAGCGCTGAATAATAAATTCTTTTGTCCAGTTTTCGATCATAGCGTATAAACCAAGAACGGGCAGCAGACAGCCAATTTGGCGCTGCTGTAACGTTTATAAATAGGTGGATAAAAATCACAGACCGCGTCCATCATTTATATCCCTTAGCGAGTGTGTTGCGTTATAAATTTTACGTTGTCAGCTTTGCGAGATATTCGCTTTATAAATCAGACAAAATCATTGTGAAAAATAAGTCTGATAATAGCGCTACCGTATCATAGCGCGCTTTTATAAACATGTTATTTGGTTATAAAAACAGTATTCAACGATGAAAATAATTGTGATTCATAAAATCGCTCTTAACTTGCCATTTCTCTATATTTAGAAGAGTAAGCCCAAACATAATAACGGCTTATTATGCCTCAAAGCCTACCAAATAAATAAGGCTATGTTGTAATCTTTACTTACATTTAGCTGTACGCTGTAAACCCGAATATTGGGAAGTACTGTCAAAAATGTTCAAACAAAATTATTGCAATAAAACAATACTCATTTATCTGCTCGTTAGTGACTTCTGCGGTAATAACTTGCGCGCTAAATCACTGCGCAGTTCTATTTGTGCAGACAATTGATGTTATACTAAAGGGATTAATTTGCACATTTAAATGCTACTAAGCGGGTTTGCTGTTATTTGTTTAGAGCAAAATCAGCCCTAGCATTTTTAACCTTATTTCTGACAACCTTTATTGATTACTCTACTCTAAACGGTGTTAAGCACTCCCTTTTAGAGTAGCGCTGCATATTTTAGCATGACTGATATTCATTGCATTAATGACTATCCTGCTGCGCTCAGCATAGACTTTCTATTCAAGAGTCATGATTTGAGCGCATGAATAAAGACTTATATTTTGCATTACTTTTATAAACTATTTTGCTTTGGTTTTATTTAAAACCTAGCTAGATTCAATACATTTACACAACCTATTGATAGGAACAATAACAATGTCAAAAGACACCACCAAAGATACTGATAATCCCAATCTTAATTCGTCAAATGCGGCCAATATAGGCTCTCAATCACAAGACAGCGTCACTTTTGCGTTAGCGCAATCACATTTTTTGGTCGGCGATATCACCGCCAATGCTGAAAAAATGCGCGCCCTTGCCCTACAAGCCCGCGAGCAAGGCGCTGATGTCATCATTTTCCCAGAGCTTGCCTTGTTAGGCTATCCTCCGCAAGACTTGCTGCTACGTCCTAGCCTATCTGGCCGTGTCAAAAGCGCGCTATCAAGCTTGAGCGATATCGATGATATCGTGATGATTGTGGGCTACCCGCATGTCGACCATCATGGCACTTTTAACTCGGCGGCGATTTTGCATAACGGTCATCAAAAAGGCTTTTATCATAAACAAATTTTGCCAAATTATGGCGTCTTTGATGAGCGCCGTTATTTTGATAAAGGTCGTAATCAAGTCTTATTTGACTATAAAGGTATCACCATTGGTCTACTTATCTGCGAAGATTTGTGGGAAAAGGGTCCAATTGCCGAGCTCAAAAAACAAGGTGCTGACCTTGTGGCCTGCTTAAATGCCTCACCGTTTGAAATTGAAAAACAAGACAATCGTAAAACCATGCTCGCCAAACGTAGCCGCGAAAATAATTTGCCAATTATTTATCTAAATGCCGTTGGCGGACAAGATGATTTGGTATTCGATGGTGGCTCTATGGCCATTCAAGCTGACGGCAGCGTCGCTCACGAAGCGTCGCGCTTTATGAATCAGCTGCTGCTGACGACATTTGACGTAAAAACCGCAAAATTTGATACGCAAACAAAAGCGCCGCTGTCATTAAGCCGCGAGTCAGAGATGTACCAAGCGTTGGTCGTCGGTTTGCGTGATTATGTCAATCTTTCGGGTTTCTCGGGTATTATCGTTGGCTTGTCAGGCGGTATTGATTCTGCGTTAACCTTGTGTATCGCTGTCGATGCGCTCGGCGCTGATAAAGTCTATGCGGTGATGATGCCGTACGAATATACCTCTCAAATCAGCTTAGAAGACGCCCAAGCGCAAGCCCGCCGCTTAAACGTTTCTTATACGGTTTGCCCGATTTTTGATGCCGTTGAAGGTATCCGCCATACCTTGGCGCCGTTATTTAACAAATCACCTGCTGATACCACCGAAGAGAACATCCAAGCGCGCGCTCGCGGTGTGGTACTGATGGCCTTGTCCAATAAATTTGGGCATTTAGTCATCACCACGGGTAACAAATCAGAGCTAGCAGTTGGTTACTCAACGTTATACGGCGATATGGCAGGCGGCTTTGACGTGCTAAAAGACGTATATAAAACGCAAGTTTATAAGCTTGCCAGCTACCGCAACCGTTTAGAGGACACGCCAGTTATTCCTGAGCGCGTCATCATACGTCCGCCATCAGCTGAGCTACGCCCTGATCAAGAAGACCAAGACAGCTTGCCTGACTATGATGTGCTAGATGGTATTTTGATGTCGTATATCGACGAAGATATGGGCTATCAAGATATTGTCGATAAAGGATTTGATGCCGATTTGGTCGCTAAGGTGATTAAAATGGTTGATAATAGCGAATTCAAACGTGCTCAAGCTCCGATTGGGACTAAAATTAGCCATAAAGCCTTTGGCCGTGAGCGCCGCTTTCCTTTAGTCAATAAATGGTCGATAAAAGGTTAAGCTTCGACTATAAAAGTCACTATTGTAGCCTTTTAGATGTGTGTGTATTTTGTCTTAATTACTGTTTGAATAAAAGCTCAAAGGTTGATTAACTTTACGTTTTTATATAATTGGATATAATATAATCAAAATGTTTTATAATAAGCTGGGTACTTACCCAGCTTTTTTAGTTTTTATTGCTAAAAGTTTTTATTTATATAAACCTTTAGCGTAGTAATTAAGCCAAGTTTTCTACTTTCCCTTATTTCTACTATAACTTTCAATTTAACTACCCTACCTATCGTTATTCGAGTCCGTCATGAGTTTGCTAACCGCTAGTATCTTTCTTTTATTATTACTGGCTTTGAGTGCCTTTGTTTCTGGGGCAGAAATTGCTATCGCTGCTGGTCGTAAGATTAAGCTGCAAATCATGGCCAAAGAAGGCGAAGTCCGCGCCCTTGATGTGCTGCATATGCAAGAAAATCCTGGTGGATTTATTACGGTGGTGCAAGTCGTGCTTAATGCTGTCGCCATTTCAGCTGGTGCGGTTGGTGAGTCGGCTATTAGTCCGTATTTACAGCTGTTAGTCAAGAATGAAGCGGTGTCATCGGTTATCTCATTCGTCGTGATTACCAGCTTATTTTCTCTACTTGCCGATTTGATGCCCAGACGTTTGGCGATGTCTAATGCAGAAGTTTTTGCGGTGCGGCTGGTACGCCCTATGATGGCGCTGACATTTATTTTTAAGCCCGTTATTTGGGTCTTTGATGGCGCAGCAAACCTGATTTTTGAGTTTTTTAGTATCTCAACCACACGCCAAGATGATATGACGCCAGAAGACATCTATGCAGTGATGGACGCGGGCGCGGAAGCTGGAGTGATCAAAAAACAAGAACATCATTTGATTGAAAACATCTTTGAGATGCAAGAGCGTACCGTCACCTCAGTCATGAATCCGCGTGAGCATATCGTCTATTTTGATAGTAAAACCCGCACCGAAGAAGTGGTTGAGGTCATGATTGCCCAGCCACACAATAAGTTTTTGGTCTGCGAGGAAGACGATTTAGAGCAAATTATCGGCTATGTAGAGTCGCGCAGCTTTCTAGCTTTGGTGCTCAATCAGCAAGAAGTTAGCCTAACCGATAAAGCGCTATTAAAACCGGCATTATTTGTACCCGATACCTTGTCTTTGTTTGAAGTATTAGAAATGTTTAAATCGACCGGCGCTGATTTTGCCGTTATCGTCAATGAATATGGCCTGGTGGTTGGTGTCATTACCCTACGCGATGTGATGAGTATTGTCATGGGAGAGCTGGTCACGGTTGAGGAGCAGCCTATCGTACAGCGTACCGATAATTCTTGGCTTATCGATGGTATGACGCCCATTGAAGATGTGGTTCGCGCGCTCGATATCGTTAATTTGCCGCGCAGTCAGAATTATGAAACCATCAGCGGTTTTATGATGTATATGCTACGCAAAATCCCTAAGAAAACCGATACCATCGAATACGCCAACTATCGTTTTGAGATTATCGCGACTGATAACCTAAAAATCACCCAGCTACTTGTCACCAAACTTAAAGACCCAGTTTTATAAAAGGTGCATTTCGAAGTGCATTTCACCATAAATAACCGTATAAATTTAGAGAGCTTGACCCTCAATTAATGGGTTTAATAAGAATACAGAAATCAGGTACGCGCCCCAAATATCGCCGTGCCGACGCGTACCATGGTCGAGCCGTTGGCAATCGCGGCGCTCATATCATCACTCATGCCCATACTCAGCGTATCCCACTGCTGTAACTCTGGATGTTCACGTTTGATACTATCAAATAACTGCTTGGTGCGAGCAAAGGCATCGGTATTAGCTTTTGCGGGAATAATCATCAGCCCACGCAATTGCAAGCGCTCGTAATCTTTAATCACGCTTATCAAGTCTGGAAGTTCCGTTGGCAGACAGCCTGACTTACTGTCTTCATTATCAATATTGACTTGTACCAGCACATTAAGCGCTGGCAGCTCGGCTGGGCGCTGCTCATGTAAACGTTTGGCGATAATCTCACGCTCAAGCGTTTGCACCCAATCAAAATGCTCGGCGATATCACGGGTTTTATTACGCTGAATACTGCCTATATAGTGCCAAACGATGCGCTTGCATTCCGCCTGCTCTTTTAAAGCCTGTATTTTCTCAAGCGCTTCTTGCAGATAATTTTCACCAAAATCACGCTGCCCTTGACGCGCTAAAGCCGCAATCATCTCGGCAGGTTTGGTTTTGGACACCGCTAGCAGGGTCACATCGCCCTCTTTTCTTGTAGCAATATTACACGCCTGCGCCACCTGTTCGCTTACTTGCTGCCAGTTTTCAATTAATCTTGCAGCATCGAAATGGTTTTCGTTATTTTGTTGGTTAGAGCTATCGTTCATAAAGGACTCACGGGTAAATTATGCAGTTATTTTAGCGGTTCTTGAGTTAAGAAATGAAATAAGAAAATGGCAATTTAAATCATCAATATTTTAATAAGAAGTAGCAGTGACGTTATATTACTAAAATAAGGGGAAGATGGACTATTTTTGCATTTTCTTCATATAGTAGATGGTTAAATAACCACAGTCTTGTTATGATATTGTTACATGGTCTCACGAATACTACTAAAAAACATCGTAATGGTAACCGTAAAGACCGACGAATTTTAAGGAGCCTCCTCTAAATAGCGGCATAGACTCATGGATGATGATACGTTCTAGCGCTTTTTGGCTCATCTTTATTTATTGATAGGAATATCCAATCATGGCAGAAAAGCATACTTTAAGCATCGAAGACTTGTTGCGCTTTACCGTTAAGCACAAAGCGTCGGATTTACATATTTCAGCCGGTATGCCAGCGATGATTCGTGTCGATGGTGAGATGACCCGTATTAATATGCCTGAGATGACGCATCAAGTGGTGCATCAGCTTATCTATGACATCATGAATGATAAGCAACGCGCCGACTTTGAAGAGTTCTTTGAGACCGACTTCTCTTTTGAGATTCCAAACTTAGCGCGCTTTCGTGTCAACGCCTTTAACCAAAACCGCGGTGCCGGGGCTGTTTTTCGTACCATTCCCTCTAAAGTGCTCACCATGGAAGACTTAGGCATGGGTGAGGTGTTTAAACGGGTGTCCGACTTTAAACGCGGTGTGGTACTGGTCACAGGTCCAACGGGCTCAGGGAAATCTACCACGCTTGCTGCCATGATTGATTATATCAATGAAACCCGTAAAGAGCACATTTTAACCATCGAAGACCCGATTGAATTTGTTCATGAATCTAAAAAGAGTCTGATTAACCAGCGGGAAGTTCACCGCGATACCTTAGGTTTCGAGCCTGCATTACGCTCTGCCCTACGTGAAGATCCAGACGTGATCCTTGTTGGTGAGCTGCGTGACCTTGAGACCATTCGCTTGGCATTGACCGCCGCAGAAACAGGACACTTGGTCTTTGGCACCTTACACACCAGCTCTGCTGCCAAAACCATTGACCGCGTCATTGACGTCTTCCCTGCAGCCGAAAAAGATATGATTCGGGCGATGCTTTCAGAGTCGCTACAAGCGGTTATTTCGCAAACGCTACTACGCCGCCAAACTGGCGGACGTATTGCTGCCCATGAAATCATGCTCGGCACGTCCGCGATTCGTAACTTAATACGTGAGAATAAAATCGCGCAGATGTATTCTGCTATCCAAACTGGTGCAGGTGAAGGCATGATTACCCTTGATCAAACGCTCAGAAACTTGGTTTCAAAAGGCACCATTAGTAAAGATGTCGCTCGCCCTTATGCCAAACAGCCTGAAGCCTTTATTTAGTATGGGTTTACATTGCTTTAAAATTTTTAACACGGATTTTTGTTAAAGTTATAGATAAATGATTAAAAGCTTTTACTCAGCTTTAGTTATTTCAACGGTTGTTATTGCCCGCTTTAAAGTCTGATCGCAGCAATTTTAATCTATATATTCCAAATGTAGGTACGTTATGGACATTGATAAGCTTTTACAATTAATGATTAATAAAAACGGTTCTGACCTTTTTATTACTGCTGATGTCGCGCCGTCCATGAAAATCAATGGCAAAATCTTGCCCGTTGGTAAAACGCCATTAACCGCTGAGCAAACCATGAGATTGGTTAAAGGGGTCATGACGCCAAGCCAGCAAAAAGAGTTTGAAGAGACCAATGAGTGTCAATTTGCGATTTCGGATCAGGCGCAGCAAGCCCGTTTTCGGGTCAGTGCCTTTATCCAGCGCGACATGGCAGGGATGGTTTTGCGGAAAATCGAAAATAAAATCCCCACCGTCGAAGAGCTGCGCCTGCCACCCGCGCTAAAAGAGCTGGCCATGAAAAAGCGCGGTATTATCTTACTCGTTGGCGCAACGGGAACGGGCAAATCAACCACCCTTGCCGCTATGATTGGACATCGTAACCAAAATTCACACGGTCATATTATTACCATCGAAGATCCGATTGAGTTTGTGCATAAGCATCGCGGTTGTATCATTACCCAGCGCGAAGTCGGTATCGACACCCATTCTTTTGAAGCGGGTCTAAAAAATACCTTGCGCCAAGCGCCTGATGTGATTTTGATTGGTGAGATTCGTAACCGCGAAGTCATGAGCTATGCGATTCAATACGCAGAAACGGGGCATTTGGTCTTTGCTACTTTGCACGCCAATAACGCCAACCAAGCGATTGACCGTATCATTCACTTTTTTGAAACCAGTCGCCATAATCAGTTGTTTATGGATTTATCCTTAAACTTGCAAGCTATTATCGCTCAGCAATTGATTCCAACGTCTGATGGTAAAGGACGCCGCGCCGCTATTGAGATTCTCTTAAACTCACAGCTGATCAGCGACTATATTCGTAAAGGCGAGGTGCATGAAATCAAAGATGTCATGACGCGCTCACGTGAGAGCGGTATGCAAACCTTTGACCAAGCGCTGTTTGATTTATATGAAAATGGTGAAATTACTTATAAAGAAGCCATTCTCCACGCCGACTCCCCTAATGATTTACGCCTAAAAATTAAATTAAGCGGTAAAAATGGCGCGGCTAATTTAGACGAAGGTGCCGATAGTTTATCGTTAGATATTACTTAAACCATCTCAATTTAGTTAAATTTTCCCATAAAAAAGCCCTTATCAAATGTAAGGGCTTTTTTCGGTTGTTAAATTAACAGTTTTTTAAAGATTATCAATATCAGATAATCGTTTTCTCAAACGCTTATTTCGCGTTGTCTCGACAAGCTTGATTATCACAAATACCGTACAGCACTAAGGAATGTCCAGATAGCTTAAAGCCGTGCTCTGCCGCTACTTTGGTCTGCTCTTCTTCAATGGTTTTGTTATGGAACTCGACGATTTTGCCGCACACATCACAAACCAAATGGTCATGATGCTCTTCTTGGGTAATCTCAAACACCGATAAATTATTTTCAAAGTTATGGCGCTCAACGATACCCGCTTGCTCAAACTGGGTTAATACGCGGTAAACGGTTGCTAGCCCCACATCTTCGCCTTGATCAATCAGCGCCTTATACACTTCTTCAGCACTCATATGATGCAGCTCTGCACTTTCGAGCAGCTCTAAAATTTTGATACGTGGTAACGTTACCTTTAAACCCGCTTTACGTAAATCTTGATTGGTAAAAGAAGCCATAATATCCCTTCTGACTATGAAAGTCTTAGCAAATGAATTCAAAAAACAGGAGTTGAATAAACATCAATAGTGAATAATAAGTGCAGATAAAATATAAAAACAATAAAAAATGAGCGATTATGCAGAGCATTTTTTTGTGAAAAATCGCTGCCAAGTGTTTGAATTTAAAATATAAATAATAAAGGCGCTAAGACAGCGCTTGGTAAATAATGTCGTAAGTGGTAGGCAATTGCAAGTAAATGACGTATCATTTGTGCAAGATTGCCTGCAAGACCCCCATTATCGGTTTTTAGCAGCGCCTAACCCATTTTTTATGAGTCATTTTACCATGATAAAGACCTTTAATTTCCGTTCGTTAAGCTCTGCAAACGCCTTACGTAAGATTGCCATGACGACTATGCTCGGTGCCACTATGGCTATGTCTGGCTGCTCATTACTGAGTGTTTATAAGATTGACTTGCCCCAAGGCACTGCCATCACCCAAGCGCAAGCGCAAAAAGTACAAGTGGGTATGAATCAAAATCAGGTGCTTTATATTCTTGGTAGCCCAGCAATTAGAGACACGCTCGCGCCAAAACGCTGGGACTACATTTACGACTATACAGCCGGAACAGAAGGTCGCCGCAAAGGTATCGCCGATGTCAAAAATGCCAGCCAGCATTTGATTGTTTATTTCGATGATAACGGTATAGTGACCCGTATTGAAGGTATCGATAGCCTGCCAGCATCATAAGTCTGACCGAAATTTCTAAAAACTAACCGCGAGATTTATTTTTGCGCTGAGACACGGGATCAGCGCTTAAGCTGCGATATACCTCTACGCGATCAAAAGGCTGCACTATATAATTGAGTGGCTGCTTTTGCGCGTATACTCCAACATACCAGCGCTTAGCCGTTGGCGTTGTCGTATTGGCAACTTGCTCGCACCAGCTTGCTAGCTCTTCAAACTGTGTCAGCCAACCTGCCTGAGCCAAGGCCTCATACAAAGTTGTGCCCCGCCTAACTTGGATAGATTGATAATGCTGACGCGTCGCCTCTTCTGCATACGCCAGATATACTGTTATCAGATCAGTCTGAGCTGGGTTAACATTAACCTCATCTTTATCAGCTGCACTATGGTTAACAGCGGTCATTAGCTTAACCACTGCATCACCCAACCGATTAATGCTAACAGTAATGCCAGCGGCACAATTAGGCGTATCGCCACCCGCCATAAGTTATAAAAGGCTTCATTGCCAAAGTTTAAAGACTTACGCAAATGGCTAATTTTCATCTGCCAACCAGCAAAAACGGACAATAACAGTACAGCGATACTACTAATAATCACCAAAATACTGACGAGCCAATTGGTCGGTATGGCGACGACTAACAATAGCGCTAGCATAAAGGTTAATACCACGCTGACTAGTAAACCAAGTTTATGCGCCAATTGCTGAGAGCTGTAATGTAATAAATAGCTGGCCACAAACAGCACACCGACCCAATAAAGTAACTGCCCAATCGGTGGTAGCGCCATGCCGCTGATAAATAAAGCGACCACGCCAACCACTAGCTGTAATATCCAAATCGGTAACACCAGCTTGGTTGCGCGATATGCTGGCGCGGCACTATTACCAGTGATTTGCGCATTGTGATTATCAGCCCCTACCGCCGTGACCGTTTGCTTGCTCACTAGGTGTTGACCAAACCAGTATAAACCTGTACCCGCACCAACGCTCACTAACGCCAAAGCGACTGCGCGCGCCCATTCACTTAAGCTGACATCGGTCATGGCAAAAGCGATAGTTGGCAAGCCGTTGGCCGCACCCAATAACAGACCGACCAACATTAAACCCAAGCCAATTGGTAACGGCGCTACGCCTAGTAAGCTTAATAAAACGGCGATGACCATTAATCCTGCCGCAATGGCAAAGCTTGGTATATCGGGCACGCTATTGAGTTCTGTTAAAGCCGCTAAAACTCCCGTACTAGCACCAGATATGACAAGCGCAGCAATGAGGATAGAAACCAGTGCCGCAAGCCAACCAAAACTGCGCCAAAAGGTGCTGGCATCTGCCTCACGCGTAAGCTTTTGCATACCCGCCAACGGCGCCTCAGCGCTACGATAAGCCAAAGCAATCTCCGCATAAACGACAGGCAGCGAAACCAATACCATCGCCACAAGCCATAGCAACCAAAAATCAATCTCGCCTATGGATGCGGGCGCAAACCAGCGAAATAATAATAGCGGTAGCAGCGCGGCGATAAAGTAAGAAGCGTAGCGAATCATCATAATCTAAATCCAAGCGATTCAAAGTGAATAATAGTTAAGGCTATAAAGTACTGATAGACATCTATATTTTCTATGATAGCGTCATATAACAGCCGCTTAATTCTTATAAGGGTTAGCAAAGCTCATGCAAATTATATAAGGACTAACAGTTATAAAAAAACCCCGAAATCGGGGTTTGAGAGCTAAATCATAACGGCGGCAGCAAATTGCTTCACTTATTATATAATCTCACTAAGCGCGTCAAAGTGCGAGCCGCTATATAGGTAGCAGATTAGTGAATCGCGCTCACATAATCTGCCAAGATACGAATATCGCGATCAGATAGTTTGGCCGCAACCATTTGCATCATACCCATCTCGCCTTCTTTTTCCGCATCGTTAACACGTTTTTGCTCGTCGCTATCGATATCATCAACACGTCCGGCAGCACGGAAAAGCTTTAGCTGCGTGGCAATATATTCAGCATGCTGTCCACCTAAACGCGGAAATGCAGCCCAAACGTTACCGGCAGCATCTGGACCATGACAGCCTGCACAACCGATAACGCCACGAGATTTGTCACCACCTAAAAACAGCTTAGTCGCTTCTTGCGTGGTCGCAGGATTACCAAATGCGACGCCCCAAGGTTTTTGACTGGCATAATAACCTGCGACGTTGGCTAAATCCTGCTGAGACAAATTGGCAACTTGTGATTGCATGATACCGTTTTTACGGTAGCCTGATTTAAAATTGACCAACTGCTTATATAAGTACTTTACGTTTTGACCGCCAAGATTCGGCTGGGCTGGCACAGGACTGACACCATCAACACCATGACAAGCCGCACAAACGGTTTCTGCAATTTGCTTACCTGCATTGACGTCATGTTCAGGAACAATAATAGCAGCTTGTACGCTGAAACTTGCAACACATAAGCTGGCGGCAGCGATTAACTTTTTCATTGATACAAATCCTACTAACTCGACGTAAGCATTATTTAGAGTGATTGCATTATCAAAAGCCGCATCCACTACAAACATAGCATCTAATCAGCTACGCTATGTATTACGCGGTCTTTATCACAAGCAGCCCGAAAGTACTTACTAATATCAGGGTTTATTTTGGATTATTATAGCAAGACTTTTTACTATTTGCCTACTTAATCGTAGCATTGGTTATTTTTTCTGGCGGTTCGACATTTATTCACTTAATAAAAAAACAAAAAGCGCAATAGGTTTATTAACCTTGCGCCCCATATCGTTTATCTTTGCCTTTATTTAGCCATACCAGACTACTTACTGCTTGGCTATTTATTGCTCATTTACTACTTGCTCATATACTCGATAAGCTTGCGGTAATCGTCATCGCTACAGTCTTGGCATAAGCCGCCCGCTGGCATTTGAATCATGCCATTTTTGACAGACTTAACCAGCGCTGGCATACCTTTCTGTTTGATCAGCTGTTGCCATTTGGCACTATCGCCTTTTTTGATGGCATTAAGTGCACCACTATCGTGACAGGCGGCACATGAGTTATTATAGGACGTGGCAATATCAGCAGCGCCAGCACTACTTATCGTCGCCGTACCAATGATTAAAGCAGCACTACTGGCAGCTAAGAAACGATAGCTTTTGGCAAAAATGTCGGTGATTGAGAACATAAGACACCTCATATCTTTTTCGTTCGCTTAATCCATGATTTTATTAAGCGTTTATCGTGCAATGATCATTTACTTTATCTGACTAAAGATTGTAACAATATATGTCATATTAATATATATAAATATGGTTTAGCTTTGTTAACAACGTTTATTTGAATAAAAATCTGGACTCAGACACGCCTTTATTTAATGTCATGTTGTGATTATTATGAGGATAATTGCCTTTATTTCAATAACTAAGCGCTGTAATAGTATAGAATAGGCATTATCCTCAAACACTTATATTATTAACACCCTATTTTTACCACTTATCTATTTTGAGCATTGCTGACCGCTCTGCTTTATTCACAAACTTTTCACTACTGTATCTAATTTTTTAAGATTAATGAGTCATTTATGAGTACCCCGTTTAAAGATGTCGCCGCCGAACATGCGGATTTTAATACCAAAGCCCGTCAGCGCATTCAGCAAACTGAATTTATGATGTCCGCGCCAACTTTTCGCCTTTGTCCGCCCGATGTAGGGCTCGAAGTCGCTTTTGCTGGTCGCTCGAACGCGGGGAAATCGTCCGCTATCAACGCCCTAACCAATCAGCGTCAACTGGCACGTTCGTCTAAAACGCCTGGGCGTACGCAAATGATTAACTTTTTTAGTATTAGCGACACCGATACGCGTTTGGTTGATTTGCCAGGTTATGGTTATGCGGCCGTGCCCCTTGAGATGAAAAAAGAATGGCAAGTTGAGCTAGAAGAATATCTGGTATCGCGCGCCAGCCTTGCAGGTTTGGTGCTGATGACCGATATCCGTCATCCGCTTAAATTCTTTGATGAGCAAATGCTGCATTGGGCAAAAGATGGCGAGCTGCCGGTGCATATTTTGCTCACCAAAGCCGATAAGCTTAAATATGGCGCATCTAAAACTGCGCTGCTTAATACCCGTAAGAGACTTAAGCAGTTGGACTTGGACTGTACGATACAGCTATTTTCTGCCCTAAGAAAAGAAGGTCTTGATGAACTCGCTGGGGTCATGGGCAATTGGTATCAATATCAGGCCAATGAGGATAAAAATGCTGAAGCATCTACTACTGAAAACCAAGAAAGCATCATAGAAAATAGCGACCAAAGCGCTGATAAGTAAAAAGGTGCTGAATAAATTATCGTATTTAATGATTTAAAGACAGCTACTTGTGCAAACGCCAAGCAGAAATAAAGAAGGGTTTGAAGGGTATATCACTGATAACGATAAACCCTTTTTTATGGAAATTTACTTTTCAATAACTTTATTGACTAAGCTTAAATGAGATTTTGGTTAAGCACATAATTTATGCACATAACAATGCCACTAATTCTTGCGGCGTGTCCACTTGATAGGTTGGCTGTTCGGCGGCAAGCTCGCTACTTGACGCTGTGCCATAATTGACGGCAATACTGGTCATGCCCAAGCGATTGGCCATTTGAATATCATAAATACTGTCACCGATAAATACTGCCTGCGAGATTGGCTGCTTGGTGTGATCTAAAATATCGCGAAGCATTTGCGGATCAGGTTTAGAGCCGGATTCATCAGCACAGCGGGTGATAGTAAAGTAATGATGACTAGCAGAAGCCTCTAATACTCGATCTAATCCTTTTCTTTTCTTACCAGTAGCGACTGCAAGCTGCTTATTTTGCTGCTTTAACGTCAAGAGCATATTTTCAATAGGCGCAAACAACGGCGTACGATGGCTGTTCGGAATATAATACTCCGCATAGCTTTGCTGAATGGCGAGTTTTTGTGTATCACTTGCTTGCGGATATAAAATCTCAATGCCGTGCATCAAGCTCAGCCCAATAATGTCTTTGACGGCCTCATCCGTGGTCGTAAAGCCATGCGCCTCGCCTGCTACATGCATCGACTCAACGATTAGGCCAATTGAATCCATCAAAGTGCCATCCCAATCAAAAATAATCAGCGTTTTATCCGCTAAATGATGCTCGGCTGCTAATTCAGAAGTATTAGTTGGCGCTGTTTCATTAGCGCTAGATGCTGTCATGGACTAACCCTTTAAAAATAACAAATGGCAAATATGGAAATGTCACGGTCACTTATTTGGCGAATGTATGTGCAAATAAGCAACTGTGACGATTGTGTTAAATAGTCATTTCAAAACTGCATTGACTATCAGACTTTAAACAGTCTTTAAAAAGAAGTTCTTAAAAATCATTTAGGCAGCTTAATATCTGCTGGTAACCAATTCGTTATCTCTTCTGGTAATGGTGCGGTGATGGTTTCATAGCCAGGAATATCCAAGCGCCACGCGTGTAAGCACAAACGATGCACGCCTGATTTGTCATGCACATGGTATTTATCGTCACCTAAAATAGCATGACCAATATAGGCCAAATGCACGCGAATTTGATGGGTGCGCCCGGTCAAAGGCTTTGCTTCAATTAGGCTCACTGGCTGCTCATTTAACGTAAAGCGACTATGTACGATAATATCTGTCTGGCTTTCTTTGGCTTGTGGGTCTTGCGCATCTACTTTTACGCGGCGCTCACCGCTAGCGAGCGTATAGCGCAGTAATGGCGCGTCGATACGCTGCTCATTGAGCGCAGGTTGACCTTTGGTGATACATAAATAATGCTTCTGAATGGTTTTGTCGACCAAATGCTGCTGTAGCACTTTTAATACCGAGCGCTTTTTAGAAACCATCAGCAAGCCTGAAGTATCTTTATCGATACGATGAATCAGCTCGAGATATTTTTTACCTGTCACTTCGCGCATGACTTCAATCACGCCAAAATCTACCCCACTACCGCCATGCACAGCAATACCAGCAGGCTTGTTTAGCACGATTAGGCCTTCGTCTTCGTAGACTACCCGCGCCAATAAGCTATTGGCAAACTCAGCGCTGATAATCGGTTTATCGCGGGTCGCCAGCTGTACAGGCGCAATACGTACCACGTCTTCACGCTGCAATCTGTCATGCGCTTTACAGCGTTTATTATTAACGCGCACTTCATCTGAGCGAATCATCTTGTAGATGTGGGATTTCGGCAGACCCTTTAAGCGATTGAGCAAAAAGTTATCCAAACGCTGGTCGTGCTGATGGCGCGTGACTTCAAGGTAATTGACCTTTTCAAAGTTACTGATTTCGTCATCGGCACTTTGCGGGCGCGTTTTACTATTAAAGATAGCGGGCGCTTCGTGGATAGGCTGTTCGGTTGGCATTTTTGAGTTTGTCATTTTTAGTTAGGTATTTACACAAAGATTTGCTATAGTTTAGCATGTTGAGCGCCAATTAAGCAGAGGCTGCGACAATAATTCCTTGTTGTTACAGACAATATTACGCCGTTGCTACTCCTAGTTAGTCAGGCGATGGCAGTTATAAAGGTTGCCAAACTTGTGCGTTTCATCTGATTTTAAGGGTGTTATATCCCTTGATATACCCTATAATGCCCCATAAATTGTAAGAACAACGCTGATAATTATCTATATATAGGATGTATCAGTAGCCAAAATTTTTAGTACAACGTTTTTTAGTAATATAGTTTTTTATCAAGACAAAACACGGTGATATTAAACGACATCGCTTTGATAAATTGGCTAACAACCATTTTATCGCGCGATAACAACATAACATTTACTCACTACCGCCTAACCACGACTTATTTTGATAATTATTTATCACGCATAACTAATTATCAGCCAGTCCTTTAGCGCACAGTTGAGCAAGTATGGGTCGCTTAGAGCCAGAATCGAGCATCATTGATTGATTATCGATAGCTGCCTGAGTATTGGTGGTCAAACAGAGCACGCGAAGTAGGATAGACAAGAGACACCGCGCCGATAAGCCGGTCATTTATTCTGTTTGCCAAGTACGCCCCGCTGATGATGAGAGCAGCGCCACCTAGCTTTGAGTTACCCCAGATATTTTTGACGTGATAGCCAAAAGAACGATAAATAAAGAATGACCAATTGCTTTACCTAAAAGGATAACCGCTGCACGGTACTGTTTTATGCACTAGAATTTACCGATAGATAAAACAGTTCTTTATTAACAGCGCTATGATTGCTAGACCTTGATTGATTAATTGTGACAACACGATGCTTTTTTGGTAATTGTGACCTCTTATATCTCAGTCTTTATCCATCGCCGCCCTTACAAGGTGTGCGGATTAAACTTGGATAAATGACTGTCAAAAGACCACAAACCCGCGCGTGCCTTAATCGTTAGAGCAAGCTTACTCATAATATGATATAGATAGTAGCCTTACACCCTACCTTATCTATACAAACGTTACCGACATTAGCAGGATAAATGGCTAATACATTTTAGGTTAACAGCAGTGACGAAAAGCTCATGTGCTTGCCGATATTTCTGCTTTACGTTCTCCCGCTCATTAACATCTACTCAGGTTAATTTACCCTTAACCGCACTTGCTCCCTTGCCCGAAAGCCTGCCCCGTCGTTGTTATGCGTACTCATAGGATTCAAACATGAAACGCATTTTAATCAACGCTACTCAAAACGAAGAAATTCGCGTTGCCCTTTGTAAAGGTAATCATCTTTACGATTTCGATTTAGAAAACCGTACCCGCGAGCAAAAAAAATCCAACATTTATAAAGGTCACGTCACCCGTGTCGAGCCATCGCTTGAAGCGGTATTTGTCGAATATGGCTCACAGCGCCAAGGCTTTTTGCCGATTCGTGAAATCTCTGCTGAATATCTAAGCGGCAATCCACGCGATGAAAACATCAAAAAATTGATCAAAGAAGGCGATGAGCTTATCGTCCAAGTCGAAAAAGAAGAGCGCGGTAATAAAGGCGCAGCCCTTTCGACTTATGTCTCTTTAGCAGGGCGTTATCTAGTATTGATGCCAAACAATCCTCGTGGCGGCGGTATTTCGCGTCAAATCTCGGGTAAATTGCGCGAAGATATGAAGCGTATGCTCGGCAATCTTGATTTGCCAAAAGGCATGAGCGTCATCATTCGTACTGCGGGTATTGGTAAAACCCAAGAAGACTTGCAACACGATTTAAATCACTTGCTTAATATCTGGCAAGCCATTCAAGAGCAAAATAAAAAATACCCGTCTCCGCGTTTGGTACACCAAGAAGCAGGCGTCGTCACCCGTGCCGTGCGTGATTACCTGCGTGATGATATTAGCGAGATTTGGATTGATAACGAAAACGCTTATATGGAAGCGGCGAGTTTTATCGATGCCGTGATGCCAAAACAAGCTGAAAAATTGCGTAAATATACCGATTACGAGCCGATGTTTTCGCGCTTTAATATCGAAAAGCAGATTGAAACGGCGTATCAACGTGAAGTGCGCTTGCCATCCGGTGGCTCAATCGTTATTGACCAAACTGAAGCCTTGGTGTCTATTGATATCAACTCAGCCAAATCAACCAAAGGTTCAGATGTCGCGGAAACTGCCTATCATACCAACCTAGAAGCTGCCGATGAGATAGCCCGCCAGTTACGCCTGCGCGATATGGGCGGCTTGATTGTCATTGATTTCATCGATATGAATGACAGTAAGCACCAAAAAGAGGTGGAAAAACGTTTGGTTGAAGCAACCAAATATGACCGCGCGCGCGTACAGTTTGGTGATATTTCTAAGTTTGGCTTGATGGAAATGAGCCGTCAGCGCTTGCGTCCATCACTCGAAGAGTCAACCGGCTACATCTGCCCGCGTTGTCATGGTAATGGCATGATTCGTGATTTGCGCTCGTTATCACTGTCAATTATGCGTCAAATTGAACAAATCGCCCTCAAAGAACGTCAAGGCGAAGTGCAGGCTGAAGTGCCAACTGATATTGCTGCGTTCTTATTAAACGAAAAGCGCGATAGCTTGGTTTATCTTGAGCAAGACAGCGGTACGCGTATCACCATTTTGCCGCATGCGCATTTAGAATCGCCAAACTTTAAGCTGCATTTTAATCGTGATGGTTTTGCCCCATCGAGCTATGAGCGTATCACCGATACCCAACAGCAAGAGCATAGCGATTTAGGTTATAACGTCGACTGGCAGACCGCTGATTCAGTGCGCCCTGAGCAGCAGCCAACCCGCCAACCACGTCAAGCAGCTGATAATGGCAGCAATAAAAACAGTCAAGCGACTCCTCGTGCCAATAGTCAGCAGCAAAGCACGACCAGTCATAGCAATGACCATCGTAGCAATGCTAATGCTAATGCTAATGCTAATGGCAGCAATGCTGCACCAGCACGTGCGCCGCAACCACAAACTCAATCACAAACGCAGTCAAAAAACGCGCTAACTGTTGCGACTACCGCGGCGCCAGTAGCTTCACAAAACAATAACGCGACTACCGCCCAACCGCAAGCAGTCGCTTGGTTATCCAACCTATTTGCCCAAGCGCCGCAAGCATCGACGACGCCTAAGGTCAGTAGTCGTGATGCTGCCGAAGCCATTGAAGCACTGGTAAACACGGGCGCTCAAAGCCTTGGCTCATTTGGACAAATCGATAACAGCGCCCTAGACGCCAACACTCAAGCCGCAGCAGCGCCGCAAACGGCAAGCAATCAGCAGAACACTGAGCAACAGCCGAACACTAATCGTCAGCAAGCCGCTAATAGTAATACTGATGATAACAACGACGCTGAAGACAGAAGAAGACGTAAACCGCGTAAATCAAGACCCTCTAAAACGCGTCAAAGAAAAGAGCAGTCAGATGAGTCCAATGGTAATGCTGCTAGCAACAACGTAGACGACAGCCGCTCAACCGGCACTGACGACAAGCAGGCTGATAGTCAAGATAAACGTCAGCATGATAATCGATGCACCAACGACCGTAATCGTAACAACCGCCAAGACAGCGGTTGTAATGGACATGACAATAGCAATACCGAGCACAATGACGCTGCTAGGAAAGACGCTAATACCACAGATGAGCAAACGCGTGCCAAGCGTAAATCAAACAGTCAGCGCTCCTCACGCGGTAAAATTGAGCGCGGTGAGACGTTAAGTGCGAATAACGAGCAAAGCAACAAAGAGACCAGTCATAGCAATGACAAAAATCAGACCAGTACCCGCCGCAACCAAGACCCTAATGAAGTGGTGTTACAGGTCAATGAAGCGGCTACGGAGCTCAAGTCACCCGAAGTTGTGCATTTGTCTTTAGATGACAGCAAATCGGTAACAGCAACGCGCCCAGAATCTGAAAAACAGCTCTCTGAAAAGCAAAATTCAGACAAAGCGAGCGATAAAGCTGAGTCAGAAAAAGCGCCTCAAGAAGACAGCCGTCCGAAACAAGCTGTTGCTGCTAAAAAGGATAATGCTGCAAGTGTCGATACAGTATTAGCGGCGGCACAAACGGATGACGCCAAGCCAAGCGCTACTGACGATAAAGTGCAAAAGTCTAACGCCAAATCTGTAGACCAGCGTAATATCGAAGCTATAACATCAGCAGCGGTTGAGCAAGCGACTTCTAAAAGTCGTAGTGCTGTCAAAACTAGCAAAAAAGCTGATGGCATAGCGCCTATCGAGAAAGCGCAGCAAACTGCTTCTGATGTTGATGCTAATACGGATACTACTAACAGTATTAACCAATCAGCGTTTGAGCTTGACCATCAAGCTTTATTTGCCGAGCGCTATGTGACGGCTGAAAAGTTCGGTCAAGCCAGCAATGATCCACGCGTGGTTCGTCGTCAGCATGCTCAAGCCTCGACAACTACAGCATCGGATAATCAATCGCCTGTGGTAAATGAGCAACGCGCTGTGAACGTTCCAGCTATCCGCGGCACGGTTGGCGAGTTTATCCGCGCAACCTTGCCAGAGGCGCAAGCGCGTTTAGCCGCTGAAGGCGTGATTAATTGCTTTAATGCGGCTATCGCTTTGCATCTAGAGCAAGCTAACGCTGTTAACGTAAAGGTAGATAGTAACAACGAGTCTAAAGTCGAGACTGGCAAAACTGCCAAGCAAGATTTTGACTTCAGTAACTATGGTTATGCGCCTTTAGCAGCGGATTATCTCGCGCGCTTTGCAGCAATGACGCAAGCCGTCAGTCAGTTTGCCGCAGCGCAGGGCAAAACAGCCGTTGAACCACGCCCGATTAGCAAGCGCGCGAGCAACGACCCACGCGGTCAGCATCCTGACTATCAGGAGCCAGCTGCAACCACAGTCGCCGAAGCGCCTAAAAACGGCTCTCTAGCAGCCGACAGCGACGCTGACGTTGACGTTGACGTTGACGTTGACGCTCAGAATGTAGACGCCACTGCACTGGCCAATCAAAGTCAGACAGACGATGTCAGCGCCGATAATGAAGAGCTGCTAAAAGTAGAGCAAGCACTCGAAGCAGAGAACGCTGAGCAACCTGAGGTTAATGCTGTAGCAGCGCAAAACGTTGAGACAGTAGATACTGAAGCTAAAGATGCTGACTCTGATGTCGAGCAAAGCGAAAACGAGCAAGCATCTGAGCCAACTGAACAGCTATCTGAGCAAGCGACAAAAGAGGAAATTCAGGCGGCGAAGTCAAAAACGACCATCGCCAGTTATAAAAACATGATTGAAAATGTGGCTGAGCAACTACTGCCACAAAAAGGCATGTTTAATTTAACGACGCCAAAAGTGCCAAAAGCGCGGACGCGTAAGCCGAAAGCAGAGCATAAAAAGCCGACGCAAGCGGAAAAATCAGAAACTGATGGCTCAGGTGTTGATGACTCAGATAGCGAAAGCTAATAGCCGTTATAAGTAATCTTTTATAAAATAACAAAGCCCCAAAGTTGTTAGAAACTTTGGGGCTTTTCTATGAATATAGCTTTACAACGATCTTTTATAGTCAAAATATCCTAAAAACGCGACGGTATTGCTGATATCAATATTACTTTTCACTCACTATATATCAATGCCACGTTTTGATAGTCTTAATCTTCGAAAAACAAGATCAATGGGCAGTAGGCTCGTCTTTATGACGTATCTTATTGATAACCGTAAATAGCGCAACGATAGCCGCACCAATAATAAAGCCGATAACGCCATTTAATAAGGCAGTGGTAAAGCTTTCAAACACGCCTGTCAAATGCGCAATATCTTCAACCTCATGGTGCAAAAAGTTAATACCGTGCACCAAAATACCGCCACCGACTAAAAACATCGCCAAAGTACCAGCGATAGATAAAAACTTCATCAGTTTGGGTGCTGCCGCAAATAAAATCTTACCGACTTTTTGAGTAAAATCGCCATCTTTCTCCATCATATGCAAGCCTAAGTCGTCGATTTTAACGATGCCCGCGACCAAACCATAAATACCGACAGTAATACCGATGGCTAAAATAGACAGCACCAAACTACGCTGTAACAACGTAGCGGTTGCCGTCGCACCTAGCGCAATCACAATAATTTCTGCTGATAAAATAAAATCGGTACGCACCGCCCCTTTGATTTTTTCTTTTTCAAAGGCGACCAAATCAACGTTTTTATCAGCGTTAGCTTGCCGACGAGCATTTTGCTCTTCATCATCTGGCAAGGCATGCGGCCAAAAGCGATGTATCACTTTTTCAGCGCCTTCATAAACCAAAAACAAGCCGCCACACATCAGCAAAAAGGTAATTAAAGGCGGATAAATGGCGCTAATAAGGATAGCTGCTGGCACCAAAATAAGCTTATTAATAAACGAGCCTTTGGCAACCGCCCAAACGACTGGCAGCTCACGATTTGCTGTGACGCCGGTGACCTGCTCGGCATTCAACGCCAAATCATCACCCAATACCCCCGCGGTTTTTTTGGCGGCGACCTTAGTCATGACCGAAACATCATCGAGTATCACACTGATATCATCAAGTAGGGTTAATAAACTGGCACCTGCCATAGGGTCTCCTTAGAAAGTTAGAAAGAAATTAGGGCGTGTTGAACATTCATAATTTGAGCCAGATATAAGCACAAGCAAGAGCGA
>CAUPWW010000008.1:0-167260 GCA_963515535.1 uncultured Psychrobacter sp. | reverse complement strand
TCGAGGCTCTCGCTATCGGTTTTGATTTGGCTGGGGTCGAAATGATGAACGTCAAGCAAGCTGCTTAAGATAGTCTGGACGGCAGTAGTAGGGGTAATAGCATTGTTTTGAGCGGTAGTGTTGCTTTGGCTAGCTAAAGAAGTCATGGTCAAATCTCGGTAGAAACATAAGCGCTATGCATAAAAGGGATTATTATATCGCTAAATGGATATAACTCAGCGGTGCTAACTGTGTTTATATAAATAAGTCGGTTTAGATAAGTATAAGCGAGCGCGTAGCGCAATGATAGATAGAGGTGCTGTCATACGCCTATCTGTCTCGCCTAAATCGTTAAAAACAGTTTAATCAGGTTTGGTTATAAGTTTTATATACCATGATTCACTATAGCATAAAAAGTTTTCAGGCTTGATAAGCAATAATTCATCTAATCTGCTAACATCGCTGCCAAATTTTGTGTAAGATATCCAGACTGTTTTCGTTTCATCCATCAGACTTATCCCACTGATGATTTTTATAAGACAATTATAGGACAGTTCTCACATGGCGTTATCACTACAAAAAGACAAGATCCGGTTTTTATTGCTTGAAGGTCTACATGCCAATGCGTTAAAAGTATTGGAAGAGGCTGGTTACCATAACATCGAGAATATCAGTCACGCCCTAGATCAAGATGAGCTGATCGAAAAAATTAAAGATGCTCACTTCATCGGTATCCGCTCGCGCACGCAGCTGACGCGTGAAGTGCTTGAGCACGCCCACAAGCTGATCGGTATTGGCTGCTTTTGTATCGGTACCAACCAAGTTGACTTGGACGCCGCTCGTGATTTGGGTATTCCTGTCTTTAACGCGCCATATTCGAACACCCGTTCGGTCGCGGAGCTGGTGCTTGCCGAAGCCATCATGCTATATCGCGGTATCCCTGAAAAAAATGCTACCGTCCATCGCGGCGGTTGGGGCAAATCTGCGACCAACTCACATGAGGTACGTGGTAAGACTATCGGTATCGTCGGTTACGGCTCTATTGGCTCGCAATTGTCGGTATTGGCGGAAAGCTTTGGTATGAAAGTCATTTATCACGATGTTGTGACCAAATTGCCACTCGGTAACGCTGTGCAAGTTGGCAGCTTAGAAGAGCTATTATCAACCGCTGATATTGTCACCTTGCATGTGCCTGATGTGCCAAGCACGCGCTATATGATGAAAGCTGAGCAATTTGCGCACATGAAAGACGGCAGCTACTTTATCAACGCCGCTCGCGGTACCTGCGTTGAGATTGATGATTTGGCAGCAGCCCTTGAGTCCGGTAAAATCTTGGGCGCAGCGATTGATGTGTTCCCAAAAGAACCAAAATCAGCAGATGAAGAGTTTGAGTCACCACTGCGTAAATTTGACAACGTTATCTTGACGCCGCATATCGGTGGTTCAACGCAAGAAGCGCAAGCAAATATCGGTCTTGAAGTTGCCGATAAGTTTGTTCGTTACTCTGACCAAGGTGATACCGCAACAGCCGTAAACTTCCCAGAAGTTTCTGTACCGTTTAAAGAAGGCACGCATCGTCTGCTGCATATCCACAAAAACGTTCCAGGCGTATTGTCACAGATTAACCGCCTGTTCGCCGAAGCGCATATCAATATTTTAGCGCAAAGTCTCATGACCGAAGGTGACGTTGGCTATCTAGTGATGGACGTAGATTACAACGATTCACGCGCCGCTCTAGATCAGCTAAAGGATGTTGAAGAAACCATTCGTGTACGTATCTTGTTTTAATAGATTATTCATAACGCTTAAGACTGATGATATAAAGATACGTTTTAACGTCTTAAAGTAAGTTAAATGAAATAGCAGATGACCTTGATGGTTGTCTGCTATTTTTTTATGTTGGGTAACGTTATAAGTAGTAGAGATGTATAGTTTTTTAGTTTGCTTTGCTTGATTTTGCTGCGTTAGCGACCTTCGAGCACGATTGTCCTACAAAAGTCCTAAAGAATGAGCAAGTTTAGGTTGGATAATATTGAATGAGTACAATCATTAAACCATTTAAGACAAAACCATGCCAAATAAGACGACAACAATAAATTGTAAAACGACAACTTTATAACGGTTTATCCATGACCACCACATTTTATACGATTGGACATTCGACCCGTAGTCTTAGTGAGCTGATTGAGATGCTTCAAGCAGCGGGTATCGAGCTACTCATCGATGTGCGCAGCTTTCCGCGTTCTCGAACCAATCCTGTTTTTAATATCGATACTTTTCCACAAGCACTCAGTCAAGTTGGCATCAGTTATCAGCACTGCCTCGATCTTGGCCGGCGACGTCCGAAGCAAAAGCAAGTCGATAAAGACATCAATAATCTATGGCGCGTGCAAGCTTTTCATAACTATGCATCATAACTATGCAGATTATGCGTTAAGTGATACTTTTCAAGCCGCCCTCGATCAACTCATTCAACTGGGAGAAAAACAGCGTCTTACCCTTATGTGTTCTGAAGCAGTATGGTGGCGTTGCCATCGGCGCATCATTACCGATTATTTACTGCTTAGAGGCCATAGGGTAGAGCATATTATGGGCGTTGGTCGCTTAGATGCTGCCAAGCCAACACCTGGGGCTGAGCTAAATAGGCAAGGCCAAGTAGTTTATCCAGCAGTATAAAAAAGGGTTAAAAAAGAGGCGCTAGTGACCTCTTTTTTTACAAGCATTATTCAATAAATACCAACGCCGTTAAGCTTTGGTTGATTTAACTTATTAAGCTTTGGCTTTATTAGCGGCTTGCGCTTGACGGCGAGCTTCAATCTTAGCCGCTTTACGCTTCTCAATCACGTCAATCACCTCGCTACCGATATGCGCCTCACCACGTTTTTTTGCCAACTGCATTTGATGCTCGCGCTCACGAAAACGCGCTTTTTGCTCTTCGGTTGCTTTATCGATACAGTGTGGGCACGATTCGCCTTTGACGTAGGCGGCGCTTTGCATTTCATCGGCAGTAATCGGCATACGACAAGCAAAACATTGCTCGTAGTTGCCTTTCTCTAAATTGTGATTGACCGAGACACGGTTGTCAAAGACGAAGCAGTCGCCTTGCCACATGGACTCGCTGGCTGGGATTTCTTCTAAATATTTCAAAATCCCGCCTTCTAAATGATAGACCTCTTCAAAGCCTTGCTCGCGCATAAAGGCTGTCGATTTCTCACAGCGGATACCACCTGTGCAGAACATCGCAACTTTTTTATGCTTGGTTGGGTCAAGCTCTTTTGCCACATACTCTGGAAACTCGCGGAAGGTTTCGGTTTTTGGATTGACCGCGTTTTGAAAGGTTCCAATTTGTACTTCGTAATCGTTACGGGTATCAATCAGGATAACCTCAGGGTCTGAGATTAGTGTATTCCATTCGCTTGGTTTTACATAACGACCGACCGACTGTAATGGATCGATATTCTCCACGCCCATGGTGACGATTTCTTTTTTTAGCTTTACCTTGGTACGATAAAAAGGCTGAGCATCGGTATATGACTCTTTAAAAGTAAAGTTACCGATGGCTTCGATACTGCGCAGGTATTCTAAGACATTATCAATCCCTTGGCGGCTACCAGAAATCGTGCCGTTAATACCTTCGCTAGCAATTAACAGCGTGCCTTTGACGTCATTCTCAAGCATGGTGTTTAAGATTGGCTCACGATATTGCTCAAAATCGGCAAAGCGGGTGAACTTATAAAGGGCGGCAACTACGATATTATTGGTGACGCTATCATATTCGGTGGCGTGGGTTGACGCTTGTACGTCAGTCGTTTGTGAGGTACTCATGTATTTCTCCTGCTGGCTAGGTCGCAAACCTAGTGCATTGGTTTAAATGTAAGATTAGCTATAACACTAGCGCAATTGTGGAATTGGCTAATGCGGGCGTAGTTTAACAAATTTTAAAAAGGTTTTGGCAGTTTTATCATTCTATAATTTCATCGAAATACGGCAGATCATAAAAATAACAAATAAAAAAGCCCAGTATGATACTGAGCTTCTTTTATATTTATTGTGTAAAGTCTAAATTAGAGTTTACTTACTTTGGAACCAAGTGTCGGCTTTACTACGCGCGCTAGCGATATCAGCACTTGATAAGTTCAAGGCTAATTGACCGATTTTACCGCGGGCTTTGTTACGGACTTTTTCATCGAGCATACCGTCACGGGCAGCCAAGTCGTACCATTTATAAGCATCGACCAGATTCTTTTGCTTTTCATCAAGCAGGGCAAGCGTATAGCTGGCACGGTTATCACCGCGCATCGCGGCTTTTTCTAACCATAGACGCGCTTGTTGCAAGTTAGGTTGAACGCCTTCACCGCGTAAGTACATGATAGCAAGATTCAACTGAGCAGGGGCGACACCTTGCTGAGCTGCTTTGGTATACCACTGGATGGCTTGCTGGGTGTTTTGGGCGACGCCTTCACCTTTTTGCAAACGCTTGGCTAAGTAAAACTGGGCGTGATTGTTACCTTGGGCAGCGCTGGCAGACAGCTCACTGATAGGCATTAGCTCAAAACGTGAGGTGTCAAGTGGCACGTTTGATATTAACTCAGCGTTGGCAAGGCCTGCACAAGAAAACAAGGCGGTAAACAACGCAGCTTTTAGTAATTTCATAGCAGCTCCAAAATTAGGCAGTTAATAAGCAAAAGAAAAAGTTGCACCGCTAAATTGTCTAGCAAGAGACAGTTAGGCGGCGATAACAATTAGGTGAAATTTTGCGCTACCTTCTTACCTAATCATTAGCAATAACATTTATATATTTAGTGGGTCGTTGCCAAATAGAGCCGATAGACGGTTAAAAAATCCGATAAACGGTCGTATATGGGGTATGACTGACACTATTTCGCTAGCTTAACACCCAAACTTACGAAACTCAAATACTAATTACATGATTTATTGCTTACTTGTACTTCGCTGTCCTCAATAAAATCATATAGTTACTTAATCGTAAGGATAAATTAACATTCTCTTAAGGTTAATATTATTACTTTTTTATTTAAATTATCGTTAACAACAAGCGCGTAACCTCACTATTAAGTAGGTTTTTGTTTGGTAACCCGATAAATGGCGACATCTGCGAGCAGATTGGGTGCTTGCCTGATTAATGCGGTCATCAGCGGCTTATACCCTTTTTCCGAATCACTGACCGCAAAGCGATTAATGATATGAATATCATGCTGCGCGCATAGTTGCTCAAAATCTTTAAAAGTACACAAGTGAATGTTTGGGGTGTTATACCACTCATAAGGCAGTGCTTCTGAAACTGGCATCAGACCCTTTAAGCCTAAATGCAAGCGATTTTGCCAGTGGGCAAAGTTAGGAAAGGTAATCACGGCTTCACGGGCAACGCGTAGCATATCGAGCAGCAATATATCAGGCGCTTTTACCGCTTGCAGCGCGCGCGCCATAACCACGGTATCGAAGCTATTATCGGCAAAACGACTTAAGCCGTCATTGAGGTCTTGCTCGACGATGGATAGACCTTTAGTGATGGCTTCATTGATTTTATCTTCGTCAATCTCAAGTCCATAACCGGTGACGCCTAGATTTTGTTGTAAATGCGCGAGCAGCTCGCCGTTACCGCAGCCTAAATCCAGTACATGCGAGTGCGGCGCTATCCAACGCTCAGCCAATTGATGATCCATTCTCATGAGCGTGCTCCTTTGGCTTTCAAGCGATTAGCAATAAATGGCGCGGTCAAAAAGCCTTTAACCGCACCCATATAACGTGGAATATCAAATAAAAACGAATCATGACCGTGCGGGGCATCGACATTGATATAGCTGACCGGTTTGCCAGTTGCCATCAGGGCATCGACAATCTCTTGTGAGCGCTCGGGCGCAAAACGCCAGTCGGTGGTAAATGACACCACCAAATACTGACATTGCGTATGAGCAAAGGCAGCTTTTAGGGCGTTCAGCTCTTTTGCATTGGCTACATTGACATTATCAGCGTTATTAGCCTTGTCAGTATTATCAATAGTGGCGCTATTATTTAGCGTTTTCTCAAGCTCATTCTCGGTAGAATCAGCTTTTACTGCTGCGGCGAGGGAGGTTTCTAGCTCTGCTACTGCCGGATAATCTCGCGTCGGGTCAAAATAATCTAACGCTTTGGTCATGAGCAAGTAGGTATTGGCATCGAAGTTTTCGCTAAAGCGTTCGCCTTGATAGCGCAAATAGCTCTCGACCTGAAACTCGACATCGTAGCCATACATAAACTTGCCAGATTTTAAATCACGACCAAACTTCGCCTTCATCGCATCATCGGTCAAGTAGGTGATATGCCCAACCATGCGTGCAAGAATCAGCCCACGCCTCGGATAGGTACCCGCCTGTAAGTAACGCCCGTCTTTAAAATCAGGATCAGAGAGAATGGATTGCCGCGCGACTTCGTTAAAGGCAATGTTTTGCGCAGAAAGCTTTGGTGTACTGGCAATGACCACACAGCGTTTTAAGCGTTCTGGATAATCGACCGACCATTGCATAGCCTGCATGCCGCCCATCGAGCCACCGACAATGGCATGCCAAACCTCAATACCCAAGCGGTCTGAGAGCATGGCTTGGGTTTTTACCCAATCTTTAATGGTGACAAGGGGGAAGTCAGGGCCATAAACCTGCGCTTCACCTTCATCGCTTATACTATCTGGATTGATGGTGGTTGGACCAGTAGAGCCAAAGCAGCTGCCGATATTATTGACGCAAACCACAAAAAACTGATTGGTATCGATGGCTTTATTAGGGCCAATCATATTGTCCCACCAGCCTGCTTTTTTATCGTCGTCACTATGGAAGCCTGCCGCATGATGGCTACCTGATAAGGCATGACAAATCAAAATGGCGTTTGATTTGTCGCTATTGAGCGTGCCATAAGTTTCAAAGATTAAATCGAATGAGGGTAGGGTGCGATTGCACTCCAAGGTCAATGGTTCAGCGAAATGAAAAGTCTGCGGCGTGACGAGGCCAACTGAGCCTACCGAATCGATAGAATCAGTCGTATTAGCAGAATGGTTGGTGGAATGCTCACTGGTATTATCAGAACGTGCGCTCAAAGCTACCTCACAAAACAACAGTTACAGTTATGGATAAAAAAATAGTTATAAACAAAACAAACCTAGAAAGGTGACAATAATGGAATGGGTCTGACGACTTTCTTATTATAAGCTTGTCTATTGTATGGCGATGCGCCTAGGAGTACAACCTTGATAGGCGGTCTTTCAAGCAAAGTATCAGTAGCTGGGGTATTAACAGTAGGGTAATTCTAAATAACAAGCGTTTCGCCCTGCGTTTTTGGTGGATAAAATGCTACACTGATGATAAGTATCAGCCTTTTTATTTAACCATCATTCGGTATGTGATTGACTGTCGTCTGCTTAGTATATTTTGATAATTGCCAAGTACGGTTAATTAAGGCTTAATATTACTATTGCTAAGTAAATGGCTAAAATATATGAATTTTGAAATACCTTTGAGCTGATCAAAGCCTATAACTTCACCATAACATAATCCAAGAATAGATAATGCCCTTATGAAACCTCAATTGCCGCCCCGTATTGCCGTCTTATTGGTCAACCTAGGCACGCCAGATGCGCCGACTGCACCCGCCGTTCGTCGTTATCTAAAACAGTTTTTGTCCGATCCGCGCGTGATTGAAATCCCTCAATTCTTATGGGCGATCATTCTAAATCTATTTGTCCTGCCAAGTCGCCCAAAACGTGTGGCAAAAGCTTATGCCAGTATTTGGGAAGGCGATTCACCCATTCGCAAAATATTAAACAGCCAAGTTGAGCTGCTCGAGCCACGCTTGGCAAATAGCGTGGCGCCATTTCGCGTTTCTGTGCATGCGGCGATGAGCTATGGTAATCCGGGTTTGCCTGATGTGATGGACAACTTGCGTGCTGAGGGCGTTGACCATTTTGTCGTCTTGCCATTATTTCCGCAGTATTCTGCCTCGTCTGGCGGTGCCGTCTATGATGCTTTGACCAAATGGACGCTCAAGCAACGCAACTTGCCAAACTATAGCATTGTCAAAGACTACTTTGCGCATCCGCTGTATATTCAAGCATTGGCCAACTCGATTCGCCGCTTTCAAGCCGAGCATGGCAAGCCTGAAAAGTTGATGTTTAGCTTTCACGGGATTCCGCAGCCGTATGCTGATAAAGGCGATCCGTACCCAAAACGCTGCAAATGTACCGCTGCGCAAGTGGCGCACGAGCTTGGTCTGCAAGATGACGAGTGGATTATCAGCTTTCAGTCGCGCTTTGGTAAACAAGAATGGGTCAAGCCGTATACCGATGTGGTATTAGAAGATTGGGGCAAATCTGGGGTGCGTTCGGTACAAGTGATTAGTCCAGCGTTTTCAGCGGATTGCTTAGAAACACTGGAAGAATTGGCAATCGAAAACCGTGATAATTTCTTAAATGCAGGCGGGCAAGAGTATCATTATATTCCAGCATTAAACCTTGATGAGGCGCATATTGATTTGCTTGCCGCATTGAGCTTGCCATTGGTTAAAGGCTGGGCTGGTACACTCGATGGTTGGGTTTAATGGTTTTCTTAAGTCAAAAAAATACCGGACATAATGTTCGGTATTTTTTTCTAAATTATTTGCTATCTTATTAGTACGCAATTTCTAAAAATTATCATCGTTAGAAACTTTAGCCGCATCTCTGTCCGCAATATCGACGATGTCAGGATAATCTTTATCGTCTAGATTGTCTTCGACCAACACCTCATCAATCCGAGCTTCATCGATATTTTGGCGATGTATTGGTGTCAGTCCTTGGGTGGCGTCCGTGCCGACTTCAGAATTATTGAATCCTGCGCTATTGTCGATGACATCGTCGTCATCAAACGTATGCAGCATAGGATTGTTTAAATCAATCTCTTGGCTACCGTCTTCGTTATCATCAATGCTGCTATCGCCTTCGATATGATCCATCTCTTCTGGTAATGGGGTTTTTGAGTTATCCATGGTTGTATCCTCATTATCGTTATAATTAACAGTGTTTTTTATGATGTTCGAATTAGAATTATCAAAATTATGCTTATCAGTTTGCCGCGTTATAATTGCAACTAATAGTAGTGAGGTGTCACAGGATGTGCAAAAAATGTAAGGATAGATAAAAAACGGCTGCCAGTATGAGTTCAGTAGGCAGCCATAAAAAGGTTTTAGCGTTAATAATTATAGAAACTATTTTAGAATCATTAACCTACTCATGTGCATTACACGGTTGGTGATGATTTGGCTGATATGAAACAGAGTGGTCAAAATCGCTAAGTTTAAATCGCCACAAGTAAATTAAAGCAATCGCATAAACACTGGTTTCTGCAATTTCCTCTACGATTTCCCCCATATTTTCAGGGATGAAAATGGCGTTTTCACCCATATACTCTAACAATGCCAGTACAACCACAGTGATATATAGGGATATTGGTACCTTTTTTAATACAGCCCACAGATAACGCCCGCTATATGCCAACAAGCCCACAATAAGTAGATAGACCGTTAATAGTATAGCGTCTTCCCACCAATCATAAGAGTGGTTCAAAAATGAAAAATTACTGGGAATAAAGAGTTCAGGCACGTAACTTAACTCACGACGTATCACAGCAAAAAATACTAATACGGATGCCAACCAAAAATATCGACCCAGTTTGAGCTAACTTTGTTTCATATATTGAGCACAGCGGAATATGCAGGCGAATAACATAATGATACCTGGTAGTTCGATTACGCCATCTGAAGTCAAAATAAAGGCTCCTAGTTTTCAAAACAAAAAAGTGAGCGCGAAGGCTCACTTTATATCGTAAATTACCGTGTAAAAACTGATATCTAAAGCATTAATAGGTAAAAAAATCTAACCTAGATGTATTATACTGCTATGAAAAGCTTATGGCTACGAGCAATGATAAACGCTATCGTTTAGGCTTTTCTTTTATCTCAGTCATTAATGCGCTTCGTCCCAATTGCTACCAATATCGGTTTCAACCAATAACGGTACAGCAAAGTCCACATCCCAGCCTTTTGCAACAGCCGTTGTGGTCAGGACATCCTGCATAGCGTCGGTAATCAGTTGGCGAATACTATCGACCTTATCGCTATCGACTTCAAACACCAACTCATCATGGACTTGCAGCAGCATTTTTGCATGCTCTTTTGGCAAGACTTTATCGACCGCTATCATCGCAAGCTTGATTAAATCAGCCGCTGAGCCTTGCAATGGGGCATTAATCGCTGCCCGTTCAGCGCCTTGCTTGACCATACGATTGCTATGATTGATATCAGGCGTATAAAGCTTACGGCCTAATATTGTCTCAACATAACCTTTTTCATAAGCGCTGGCACGGGTATTGATCATGTAGTCTTTGACGCTTGGATAACGCTCAAAATACATATCGATATAATCTTGCGCCTCATTGCGGCCCATCTGTAGCTGCTTCGCCAGTCCAAAGGCACTCATGCCGTAGAGCAAACCAAAGTTAATGGCTTTAGCGTTACGGCGCTCAGTGGCGCTGACCTCTTCAACGGCTTTGCCTAAGACTTCAGCAGCCGTTGCCGTGTGAATATCTAAACCTTCGTTAAAGGCACGGGTTAAGTTTTTATCGCCTGAAAAATGCGCCATTAAACGTAGCTCAATTTGTGAATAATCTGCGGCTAAAATCACGCGACCTTCTGGGGCAATAAACGCTTGGCGAATCAGGCGACCAGTGGCGGTACGAATCGGGATATTTTGCAAATTAGGATCGGTTGAAGATAAGCGTCCGGTGCTGGTCAATGCTTGATGATAGCTGGTATGCACGCGGTCGGTCTTGGCATCTGCCACATTATCAAGCGCATCGGTATAGGTGCTTTTAAGCTTCGATAAGCCGCGATATTCAAGGACGATTTCAACCAACGGATGCTCAATCTTTGATAATACCGCTTCGCCAGTCGAGTACTGACCTGACTTGGTTTTTTTACCGCCCGCAACGCCTAGCTTTTCAAACAGCATCTCACCCAGCTGCTTTGGTGAGCCAAGATTAAACTCTTCGCCAGCGACTTCATACGCGCGTTTTTCAAGCGCAATGATTTCTTCGTCAAAACGTTTGGATAACTCGTTTAAAAATGGACGTTTGATTAAAATGCCATTTGCTTCCATTTGGCAAAGTATTTCTGCAGTTGGAATTTCTAACTCGTGGAGCAGCTTGGCATTGTTTTCATCTGCCGCCAGTTTTTCGCTAAATAAATCAAACAGCTGATAGGTAATGTCGGCATCTTCACAGGCATAGTCGCTGGCCAAATCAATGGCAACTTGGTCAAAACACACTTGCTTGGCGCCTTTACCAGCAACGTCTTCAAAGCTGATGGTTTGGGTTTGCAAATAGTGCCGCGCCAAATCATCCATACCGTGGCGAGTAGCGGCCGCGTTAAGCACATAGCTGGCAAGCATGGTATCCATCGCCCAATTATTGGGTTTGTCATGAATACTGCCTAATAAATCGATACCATAAGAACTAAGAATATGGGCATCATATTTTAAATGCTGACCGATTTTACCAATATTTGGGTTTTCTAAGATGGGTTTTAAGCGCATCAAAACGCTATCGCGGTCAAGCTGTTTGGCCGTTAGCTCATCGCCTTCTAGACTATGAGTTAGCGGCACATAATAAGCTTCATGGGCTTTTACCGCAAAAGACAAGCCAACCAATTTAGCCTGACGCCAATAAACGCTGGTGGTTTCAGTATCAATGACAAAATGCGGCGCTGATTCTAGTAACTTCACCAAACTGTCAAAAGCAGGCTGGTCTAAAATAGTGTGCCACGCTTTATCATGACTTTTACTGTTTTTAATATTATCGATGATACTTGATTGTAACGATTTGGCAATTTGTGCTTGCGATTCGGCATTGGCTTGGCTGTCGGCGACACTTTGCGAGCCATTTGCAGGATGATTCGGGTGGTCGAGTGATGCCAGCTCATTTTTAAATTCAAGCTCGCTGTATAGGGCGCGTAGCTCATCAATGTGAGCACAAGGATCGGTATTGATTTTTAAATCACGCCAATCTTGACCAATGTCTAAATCAGTCACGATAGTGGCCAATTGGGCATTAAAGGGAATGTCGTCGGCATATTCGACCAGATTTTTGCCAGCGCGTCCTTTGATATTGGCGACGTTTTTAAGCATATTGTCGATGTTGCCGTACTCATTAAGCAAGTCTTTGGCGGTTTTTTTACCGATACCGGGAACGCCTTTAATACCGTCGGATGAGTCACCCATTAATGTTAGAAAATCAATCATCTGCTCAGGCTTAATGCCAAATTTTCCCACCACGCCTGCGCTATCAGTGACTTTTCCTGTGAAGCTGTCTTCTAGTATCACGCAATCATTAATCAGCTGCATCATGTCTTTATCACCGGTCGAGATAACGACGTGATGACCTTCGGCAACGGCGCGATGGGCAAGCGTACCAATAATATCGTCGGCCTCAGCGCCTTCGATACGCAATAGTGGAATCCCTAATGCCACCACCAAACTATGAATATAAGGAATTTGTTCGGCAAGCTCTACATCCATTTTTGGTCGATTGGCTTTATATTCTTCCGACATCGCATGACGAAAAGTCGGTGATTTGGTATCAAAACAAACCGCCATGTGGGTTGGATGATAGCGGCGCATCAGTTTTAATAACGCATTTAACGTCCCACGTATGGCATTGGTAACCAGACCTTGAGAGTTTTGCATGGTCTTTGGCAAGGCATGATAGGTGCGAAATAAATAATAAGAGCCATCGACCAAGATAAAGGGCGGCTGCTCTTTATTGACATGGCTGGTATCCATGGTCGCTACATTTGGCATGGTGGCAAAGTTTGGTAGCGTATTGGGATTAATCGGCGAGTGCGAGTTGTGATCGTTGTCGGTCATAGAAAGTCACTTATCAAATTGGGCAGCAAGTATTGGGTAAAATAGATATTGATTGAAAAATTGGATAAAAAGATACCTTCATTATAACGATAAAATACCTTCTTGCCGAATGGATGGCGAACTAATAAATGGTTGGTAAAAACGAGCAGTTAAGAACCTAAATACCAGCTAATAAAAAAGAACCCAGACCAGCTGAGTTCTTTTATTAGGCTAATTTTGACTCACTAACCGGTTTATTTTTAGGTGTTATTTTACCTCTGACGTCACTTCACTATCGATATTGCCGTGCGTGGCTTTCGAGTAAGGGCAAACTTTATTGGCTTTTTCGACCAGTTTTTGAAATTCGTCGGCTGATAGTTCTGTGTTTTCACCAATTACGTGAATTTTTACCGCCAATTTAAAGTCCAATCCTTCGCCTTTCATTAAATCTACCGATACTTCAGTAGTTGAATCAAATTTTGCTTTTTCTTCGCCTTTGACCGCCGCAAGTGCGCCATCAAAGCAAGCGGCATAACCCATGGCAAATAATTGCTCTGGATTGTTACCGTCTTTACCAGAACCCGGCGCGACCATATTAATGGTTAAATCACTGTCCTGCAGGCTAGCATTACCAGTACGACCGCCAGTGACGGTTGCTTTAGTAGAATACAATGTTTTCATAACACATCCTTTGTTGTGTTTTCATAACACATCCTTTGTTGTTGGTTTTTATAATTAAATGATCTATCTACTATGTGACCTTCCTTACATGTGACCTTACTTAAAAAGCGATTTTACATAGTAACTTCTTAGATTAGCACAGTGAGCAACGCTGAACGTATCGCACAAGTTTAGAAATGGTAACTTGCTGAAATGTCTAATCGGAGTTCTCTAAAACGACAATAGTAAGATTTTGATATATAAATAACGATACTATTAATGTAAACTAATCACAAAAAGTATTTTACTAACATATTACAGTAACCAAAGTAGCTAAAAAGCGTCTAATTATAAGGACATTGTTTAATGAATGCCTCGCTGAATAAATGGATTTTATTACCAAGTATCGTCTCTCTAATGGCACTTGCGCTCAGTGGCTGCGAAGAAGAGGACGTGTTTTTTGGTGTAGGCAGTAGCAATAATATAACGCTAACGAGATTTGCCGATAGCTATGACAGTAAAGCCAATGCGACTGCGATTGCGCGCATCGATGAAACCTATCGTACCGGTGATTATGAGATTAAAACCAGAAATCTTGTCAATAACTACAGTAATCAAAGTTTAAATACTTTAGACAAAACGGTACTAGCCGATAAGTTCGAAGGGCGATTGGAACACAAAAATATTGAAGTCAGTGGGCGCACGGTCAAACGGCCTATTTATGAAAAAAACAGCAATAACAAGTTCAATTATCAAACCACTTATAAAACCTTGGACTTGTCAGGTGTGAAAGCGGATAGTTATAATGCAGGCGTTACGTTAAGCGACAGTCGCGGCATTATGACGGCCTTAAATCACTATTCTAAGCTGCCAACCAATTTAGCCTTTCCAGCAGGCTCGGTTTGCTATATTCCCGTTGTCAGCAGCGAGCGCGCATTTTTAGCCTTTAACGAAAAAGACAAAACAGGATACTCGTCGCTTGATAAATGGGTTGCGGCAGCCGAAGCACGTTTTAATGATGATAGAGATTATAGTACCTCAAGGTTTGGCGTTGGTATCAATAACAAGCAAAAAGCGGGGCAAGTGATGTTTTTTGAATATAAAGACCAATCGGCTTATCAGTATAACGGGGTTGAATATAGTAAAGATATTTATGAAGCCAGTTATGTGGCCAAAGGCAGTAGCAATCCAAATACCAACAGCTTTCGCGGTGTGGTTGATTGCACGATTGTCAATGATGTTGCCGCTGACTTTTTAGAAAGAGAAATCAAGCGCTACTATTAACGTTTAAAATTATTTAAAGATAAAAGTTATAAATACTCTCTATTTGTTCATGAGAGAGTGTTTTTTTATGCGCTAATTCTGCAACCAAACGCTAAATCCGCTACAATACGCCCATTATTTATCCTATTTATTTAGATTGATTTCTAAATCACACAACCGTTGAAGCCGAAATTATGAGCGTAGATCCAAAGAAATTAAGCAAAGAAGTCGCCAAACGCCGCACCTTTGCCATTATCTCGCATCCCGATGCGGGTAAGACCACCATGACCGAAAAGCTGCTGCTATGGGGGCAAGCGATTCAGGTGGTTGGTGAAGTCAAAGGCCGCAAAACTGATCGCCATGCGACATCTGATTGGATGAGTATGGAGCAGGAGCGTGGTATCTCGATTACCACCTCGGTCATGCAGTTCCCTTATAAAGACCATGTGGTCAACCTACTAGATACGCCAGGTCACGCCGATTTTAGCGAAGATACCTATCGTACTCTGACTGCGGTAGACAGTGCGCTGATGATGGTCGATGGCGCAAAAGGTGTCGAAGAGCGGACCATCAAACTGATGGAAGTTTGCCGCATGCGTGATACGCCTATCATCTCATTTGTCAATAAACTTGATCGTCAGATTCGCGAGCCGCTTGAGCTACTTAGTGAAATCGAAGCGGTACTAAAGATTAAATGTATTCCGGTCACTTGGCCGATTGGTATGGGACAAGATTTCGTTGGCGTCTATCATTTAACCGAAAACAAAACCTACCTATATGAAAAGGGTCACGGCGGCGAAATAATGGTTGCTGAAACCCGCGAAGGCTATGATTATCCTGATATTCGAGAGCGCTTGGGCAAGCTGATGTTTGATGCTTTTGAGGAGTCGCTTGAGCTGGTACAAATGGCGCTCGAAGACTTTGAGGTTGATGCGTTTTTAAAAGGTGAGATGACCCCTGTATTGTTTGGTACGGCGCTAGGTAACTTTGGCGTTAATATGGTACTCGATACCTTGGTTAAATATGCACCGCCGCCAAAATCGCATCCGACCAATGAGCGCGAAGTGGCCGCAACCGAAACCGAATTTAGCGGTTTTGTGTTTAAGATTCAGGCCAATATGGACCCGCGTCACCGTGACCGCATTGCCTTCTTACGGGTTTGCTCGGGTAAATATGAAAAAGGTATGAAGATGAAGCACGTGCGTTTGGGTAAAGACGTACGTATTGCCGATGCGTTAACCTTTTTAGCAGGTGACCGTGAAGCGTTAGAAGAAGCTTATCCGGGCGATATTATCGGTCTTCATAACCACGGCACCATTTCTATCGGTGACAGCTTTACTGAAGGCGAAGAGTTAAACTTTACGGGTATTCCACATTTTGCCCCTGAGCTATTCCGCCGCGTGGTATTAAAAGACCCGCTTAAATCAAAAGCCTTGCAAAAAGGTTTGCAGCAATTGAGCGAAGAGGGCGCAACGCAGGTGTTTATGCCGCAGATTAATAACGATTTAATCTTGGGCGCGGTCGGTGTGCTACAGTTTGAAGTGGTCGCCCATCGCCTAAAAGAAGAATACAAAGTGCAATGTATCTTTGAGCCAGTCTCTATTGCAACCGTACGCTGGATTCACTGTGATGATGAAGTGGCGCTGGCGAAGTTTAAGAAAAAAGCCCATGACCAGTTATCAATAGATGGCGGCGGCTATTTGACCTATCTTGCGCCATCACGGGTGAACTTGCAGTTGATGCAAGACCGTTACCCAGAAATCACCTTTAGCAGTACACGCGAGCATTAAAGCAGACTTATCAATCTTTATGCTTACTTTTAAAAGACACGCTATCGTGTCTTTTTTATTACGAAAAATTTTATTGCAGCCAAATATAGTCAGTTCAAATTAAAATTGTTATAAATCTAAACGCGCTACTGGTATAAATTTTACTTGCGTGCTGTTATCACAGAGGCTGCGCAAAATTCATCCCAGCAGCGCTATATCATTTTTAGAATGAATTGACTATATAAGCACGCGTCTCAACATTAAGTACTCAAAAACACAAACAGTGCGCCTACAATACGGCGTAATAGTTACGGTAGAATATCAATAAAACTTATTTGTACGTGAAAGAGTCTATATGAAATCTGCAGCTCACATTGATCATAATAACTCAAGATTTACACAACCACTCCCATCTCAGTGCAGTGTGCGGCGTTTGGTTATGTTGCTAAGTAGTGGTTTGCTGCTTGGCGTTTTAAGCCTATCAGCGCAGGCGGGTAGCTTGATTAGTCATAGCGAATATTTGGAATATGAACTGCCTAAAAAAATACAGGAAAAATGTACGGCGCGTGATAATTGCCCAAATATTGAGGTGAAATATCTTAAGACCAATCATGCTTGGTTAAATAAGCTTGCCAATGCGCGTATCGATAATTTAGTCGTCAATAGTAAACCGACTGAGTCTGTGTCCAGTACCAAAAAAAGCAGCCCAGCAGAGGTGAAAGCGGCTATCGACGGTTTTGTTAGCGCGCAGTTTACTGATTTACCAGTTGATAGCGTTTTTGCTTATAGCCTCATGGTGACACCCGAATATTTGGGTCACGTCAGTGACTTTGAGCTGTTTGAAATAAACTCCTATGTCTTTACCGGCGGCGCTCATGGCATGCCATATAGCGAGTATCTGATATTTGACCCGCAAACCAAAAGCCAAATCCAATTGGCAGATATGCTGCAGTCTAACCAAAAATCAAAATTTAAAGCACTGGCCTATAATGCTTATAAAGATTGGGTCAAAACAGTCGCTGATGACGTTACGAGCTATGAGAAAAACTGGCCATTTACCTTAAGTGACAACGTGACTTTGACCGACAAGGGGATCGATATACGTTATCAGCATTATTCTATTGGCCCCTACGCCTATGGCATGCCCGTGCTGAGTATTCCTTACGACAAGCTCGGCGGGATCATCAAACCTCGTTTTATACCTAAATAATGCAGACGATAATTTTTAGCCGCTATTCATATTGTTTTATAAAGCCAGTTATTTGAAAACAGATGTTAAATAAAAATAGCCATTAAACATTAAATAAAATTAAGGAGTGATAACATGACCAACCCTACAGAAAACGCCAATACACCAGTCGCTACAGAGGGTGCAACCTGGCAACTTAATGCCCTGACCGAAGCGCTGGGCGATCTCACTTTAACCGTCAGCGACAGTCTGTCTGTTGGGCGCGGCAGTGATAACGATGTGGTGCTCGGCAGCAAGCAAGTGTCGCGCAATCACGCGGTATTAAGCGTGTTAAACGGCGAGTTGTACGTCAAGGATTTAGAATCATCAAATGGCACCTTTATCAATGCGCAGCGTATCGAGACCAATAAATCTAAGCGTCTTGATGCCAATGATACACTAGGCTTTGCAAGTTTTAATTTTCAAGTGAGTGCGCCCGTTACGACAAATTTAGATGATGAACAACCTGCTCACGTAATAGCAGATGAGCCGTTGCCAAGCGCGAGCACTGATACTATTGCTGAGCCTAAAACCGCAGATGACACGGCAGTGACACCTGCCACCGCTGAACCTGTAGTCAACGAAGCAGGAATCGATGAGGTGTTATCTGCGGCCGATAATGATGCTTCAGCACCGATTGAAGTGGCTGAAGTCACTCCTGTTATCACTGAGCAAAACGAGCAGGCAGCAAGGACGCCTAAAGAAGAACCAGGATCAACTAGCGCGCCAGTTGTTGATGAACCAGCACCGAGCGCGGTTCGTCAAGCTCAATATGACAGCGATGCTGCAGCGCATGATAAAACCACGACGACCACCTTGCAAGAAGAAGCGGATCCTGATGTCCTGCGCGCCAAGCAAGCCGCTACTGCCCAGTTTTCAGGCACGGCCAATTTGGGTCAGCCGCGTGACCTTGGTACATCAGGTAATAATGCCATGGATCAGGCGCTTAACAATCCTGCCAATGCGGGACAAGCCGAAAAAAAACCGAGTGGCGGTTGGTTTATCTGGGTATTTATTGCTATTTTAATCATTGGCCTCGCGCTATGGTTGTTTAATAAAGGCAGCATGTAAAAACTTATCTTTATAAATTTAACAGTATTCATAAAGAAATAAAGCAGCTGCCCGTTGATAAAGATTATGGATTTCATAAAAAACTATGCAATTTTTATCAAGCCAAGCAATGAAAGCGGGCAGTTTATGCTTTAAATGATGTCTCATCAATTTAGCTTTAATAATGGCGGCAAATTTAAGTGAGAAAAAATAGCAACATAATCAAGTGTTTGATAGCTTTTATGAAAATAAAGCTAAAAAAATCGAAAAAGGGCTTGCGTCTAGCAAAATATTTGATAGAATAGCCTCCACTTTGAGAGAACAAGCCGACTTAGCTCAGTTGGTAGAGCAACTGACTTGTAATCAGTAGGTCGCCAGTTCGATCCCGGCAGTCGGCACCATCTCTTTCAAAGTCGCTTTTTATGAATTTGCTTTACATTAAGGCAATTTATAACAAGCAATCTAGGTGGGATTGGGGAGCGGTCAAACCCAACAGACTGTAAATCTGTCGCGAAAGCTTCGAAGGTTCGAATCCTTCTCCCACCACCATATTTGTTCTAAGTTTGTCCTAGCGCCAAGCATACTTTTTATCTTGCAAAACTCGCTATTCGAGTCAAACAATATAAGAGTAAATGCGGGTGTGGTATAATGGTAACACCTTAGCCTTCCAAGCTAATGACGCGGGTTCGATTCCCGCCACCCGCTCCATATATGTACCATCGCAAACACCATCAAACATCACGACAGTCAGTTATTATTGCTGTATCGTGATATTTTTTTTAGTGTAACCTATCGGTTAACTAGAATATGCTCATATAGCTCAGCGGTAGAGCACTCCCTTGGTAAGGGAGAGGTCTCGAGTTCAATTCTCGATATGAGCTCCATTTATTTTCCAAGCCTTGTATATATGCTTTACTATTTTGATAAAGTATCATATTTTGACAAGACATTATATTTTACAAAATATTGTAGCAATATCGAATTATAAAATATTGAAAATTATAAATAGAGTGTGGCAGTTAATCATTTAAAGGTGACACTAAGGTGTTGCCTTTTAGTGCTGTCAGTAGGTTTATAAATCTATTTGTTAGTCATATTTAGAGAAAAACTGTTTTGTTGAGATGTGCTAGCAGATGGCACAATATGCAAGCGATTGAAAAACAAGTATAATGCCCATATATAAAGACGTGCTTAGCAGTTAAGCTAGCAAGCATCTTGAATACATTTATTTTAGTAGCTAAACCATAGCGTCAACGGTTTGATGGTTTTTATGCATCATGAACCGTCAAACAGCTATTTACCGATCTTTGATTGTTAAAGATTCATCAATAAAGAGGAAATACCCATGGCAAAGGCCAAGTTTGAACGCAGCAAGCCACACGTCAACGTCGGTACCATCGGACACGTTGACCACGGTAAAACAACCCTAACCGCCGCTATCGCAACCGTAGCAGCAAAAACCTCTGGTGGCGAAGCCAAAGACTACGCTGCTATCGACTCAGCACCAGAAGAAAAAGCCCGTGGCATCACCATCAACACCTCACACGTAGAATATGACACCGAAACCCGTCACTACGCTCACGTCGATTGCCCAGGTCACGCCGACTACGTCAAAAACATGATCACCGGTGCCGCTCAAATGGACGGCGCAATCCTAGTCGTATCAGCAACTGACGGCCCAATGCCACAAACCCGTGAGCACATCTTGCTATCACGTCAGGTTGGCGTACCGTACATCATCGTCTTCATGAACAAATGTGACCTTGTGGATGACGAAGAACTACTAGAACTAGTAGAAATGGAAGTTCGTGAACTGCTAAACGACTACGACTTCCCAGGCGACGACACCCCAATCATCAAAGGTTCAGCCACCCAAGCCCTAAAAGGCGACGACGGCAAATACGGCGAACCAGCGGTTGTAGAACTACTAAACACCCTAGACACCTACATCCCAGAGCCAGAGCGCGACATCGACAAAGCATTCCTAATGCCAATCGAAGACGTATTCTCAATCTCAGGTCGTGGTACCGTTGTTACAGGTCGTGTTGAATCAGGTATCGTAAAAGTAGGTGACGAAATCGAAATCGTCGGTATTCGTGACACCCAAAAAACTACCTGTACTGGTGTAGAGATGTTCCGTAAACTGCTTGACGAAGGTCGTGCAGGCGAAAACTGTGGCGTACTACTACGTGGTACCAAACGTGAAGACGTCCAACGTGGCCAAGTACTAGCGAAGCCAGGTTCAATCACCCCGCACACCAAATTTGACGCCGAAGTATACGTACTGTCAAAAGAAGAGGGTGGTCGTCACACCCCATTCCTAAACGGCTATCGCCCACAGTTCTACTTCCGTACCACTGACGTCACTGGTGCCATCCAATTACAAGACGGTACTGAAATGGTTATGCCTGGTGACAACGTTGAGATGGGCGTAGAGCTTATCCACCCAATCGCTATGGACAAAGGTCTACGCTTTGCAATTCGTGAAGGCGGCCGTACCGTAGGTGCTGGTGTTGTTGCTAACGTCCTTAACTAAGTATCAAAGCACGAACGCTATAAAGTTATCTGTTACGTTAAGCAATAAGAAAAAGCCATCCTGATAAAGGGTGGCTTTTTTTGTGGGGTGTGAATGAGGATAAGGGGTAAATAATAGGGTTTTTCTCTAATTTGAAAAAATAAATTCCGAAGCTATCAATTATAAGGACTGCTTCATATATAGTAGATTAAAGATTTGCTTATAGATAGCTATAACCCTTATTATATGATGGCAGCATTTTAAAAATAAAAACATAATAACCTAAATCGGAGTAAGTAATGATTACCCATGTACCTGATGTAACTTTTAAAACTCGTGTTCGTGATGAATCTATCGGCGGAGATAACCCATTTAAATGGCAAGACCTAACCACGGATGAGTTATTTGCTAATAAGAAAGTGGTGGTTTTCTCTCTACCAGGCGCTTTTACGCCAACGTGTTCGACCAGCCATTTACCTCGTTATGAATAACTTTACGATGAATTTAAGGCGTTAGGCATAGATGAAATCGTTTGTATTTCTGTTAATGACGCCTTTGTCATGTACCAATGGGGTCTAAAGCAAAACCGTGAAAATGTTTTCTTGCTTCCTGATGGTAATGGTGAGTTCACTCGTAAAATGGGCATGTTGGTTGATAAGAGCAATCTTGGCTTTGGTATGCGCTCATGGCGGTATTCGATGTATGTCGATAATAAAGAAATCAAAAAAGTGTTTAAAGAAGCGGGTTTTGATGACAACTGCCCGACAGACCCGTTTGAAGTATCAGATGCTGATACCATGTTAGAATATTTGAAAAGTAATGCTTAATCACAATCCTTAAGTGCATTGAAGTTTGATGGGTACCTTTAGTCGTTAATACATGCTTAAATGTGATCAAACTGCGTGGTTCTTAAAGATAAGGACTACGCAGTTTTTTTATGTTTTCTACAAAAGTTTTGGCAACATTAAAATGAATGTCTAAGATAGCGTTAAATATGAGACGCTAAAGCGGGTATTTATGACATAGATAATGTCATTTCTGAGTAATGATAAAACATGACAATAAGATGGCATTTATTGCATAAGAAAAATAAAAGGAAAAGCAGTGTTTATTATAAAGAAATTAGCAACCAATACATCAGAGCGGCAACAAGCGATTCAAGCCACTGCAAATATCGAAGCGCTCGTACAGCCGCACGACGCATGGACTGAGCAGACGTTGGCTGAGATGCTCGCGCAAGATAGTATGCATATGCTCATGGTTTATAAACAAGAAGATAAAGCCGATAATAATAAAGTCATTGGCTACTGCCTCTATCAAGTAATTTTTGAGCAAGCAGAGATACTGCGTATTGGTACCCATCCTGACTATCAGCGTCAAGGTATTGCCTCGCAGCTTTTTGCTACATTAAATAATGAGTTAATAAATAATAAAGTAGAAAGCTTATTTTTAGAAGTGCGCGCAGACAATGCGCCAGCGATTGCTTTATATGAGCAGCAAGCGTTTGCTGTCATTCATACACGCAAAAATTATTATCTACTGCCGCATAAGCTCGCTATCGATGCCTTGATTATGCAGCGAGTTTACCATTAACAATGGGTCGTTTAGAGAATAGTTAAGTTATGCTTGTGGCGGTATTTTCTTTTTGCAGATATCGATATTGGAGAGATAGTTTTCATCGGTTTTCATGCGTTCAAGCACTTCAATGCGTTCAGCCAACATCTCTATCATCAGATTAATCGTCGTTTGCTGCTTTTTAACTTGCGTCAGTTTTTGCTGAGTAAGGCTTAGCTGCAAATCAATATCAAGCTGGCCATCGTAATAATCATTGAGGCTGTCTTTGATTTCAGTCAACGTAAAACCAATGGCTTGGGCGCTTTTTATCAGCTCAATACGCTCGACGCATTCGGGATGAAACTCGGTATAAAGCCGGGAGCCTGCTTGGCGTTTGCGAGATTTCAGTAGCCCCAGTTGGTCGTAATGACGAATGGTATCTTTGGTAGTATTGGCCTGCGCCGCTAGTGTGCCAATCAATAAAAATGCTGTATCGGGTGCCATGCTGACCTCGTAAGTAAAATACCTAACTTACTAATTGTGTAAAAAATGATAAAAAGCATTATTTGTTGCTATGCTTATTTGATATTAGAGTTATTTCAGTTTACCTTATACTTTTAATTGCCACGGCTGTGGGTTATCGAGTAATGAGGCCGCTAACGGTTGATGAGAGTTGCTTTGCCATTTAACGGAACGGCTGCCAATGAGGGTATCTAGCTCTAGCAAAAAGTCAGCGCGTGGCAAGGTTTCAGCGCCCAAACTGAGCAGATGGTCGTTTGGCAGCTGACAGTCTACCAATTCGACATTGCTCTGTTTACATAAGCGCATCAAACCCCAAAAGGCAAGCTTTGAGGCATTTGAAGCAACATGAAACATCGACTCACCAAAATACATACCGCCTATTTTTAAGCCATATAAACCGCCAACTAGCTGCTGTTTATCATCCCAAACCTCAATGCTATGCGCAAAGCCTTGTGCGTGTAGCTCGGTATAGGCGTCAATCATCTCACGATGAATCCAAGTATGTTCGCCCTCGGGTAATGTGTTATTGAAACCATCGCTACGCGGTAAGCTACAAGCATGGATAACGTCATCGAACGCTTGATTGAGGGTCAACTGCCAACGGCTGCGATTCGCTTGTTTGCGTAGTGATTTACTAGGCTTATAATTGGTTGGCTGCATAACGCAGCGCGGCTCAGGACACCACCAAGCGATAGGGTCATCTTCATTAAACCACGGGAACAATCCCTGCGCATAAGCAGAAATCAGCGTTTCAGGCGCTAAATCTCCACCGATAGCGACGATACCGATGCCATCAGCATCAACGATCGCAGGATCAGGGAAGTGATAACGCCCAAGACTTCTTAGTATCTGTGCATTATCTAGATTACCATCAATCATGAATTAAGACGTAAGTTCAATAAAGCTTCTTTATCAGCTGATAACTTACTTGTTTTATCCTGGTTTTCTGCAGTTTCTTCTTTATCTTCAGTCAATGTCGACGCATAAGTATGATCGGTTGCCACTGTCTCACCAATCGCATCTAAATACTTTTCAGCATCAAGCGCTGCCATGCAGCCAGTACCCGCCGAAGTAATCGCCTGACGATAAACGTGGTCAGCGACGTCACCTGCGGCAAAGACGCCTTCGATACTGGTTTGCGTGGCATTGCCATTTAGACCACTATTAACGATGAGATAGCCATCTTTCATATCTAGCTGGCCTTTGAACAAATCTGTGTTTGGCTTATGCCCAATAGCGACAAACATGCCAAATACGTCTAATTGCTTGGTGCTGCCATCAAGCATCGATTCGATAATCAAACCGTTGACGCCCATATCATCACCGACCACTTCCTTTACTTTGTGGTTCCATTCGATTTTGACGTTACCGTTTTTGGCCTTTTCAAACAGCTTGTCTTGTAAGATTTTTTCAGCGCGTAAGCTGTCGCGGCGATGGACTAGCGTTACTTCAGAGGCGATGTTTGATAAGTATAAGGCTTCTTCGACAGCGGTATTACCACCGCCAATGACCGCGACTTTTTGATTTTTATAAAAGAAACCATCACAGGTGGCACAAGCTGATACGCCAAGGCCGCGGAATTTGCTTTCAGACTCTAAGCCTAAGTACTGCGCAGATGCGCCCGTTGAGATAATCAAGGCATCACAAGTATAGCTACCGTTATTACCGATTAGGCTAAAAGGGCGTACGTTTAAATCGACTTCATTGATATGGTCGTAGACCAGTTCGGTACCAAAGCGTTCGGCATGGGCTTTCATACGATCCATAAGCGCAGGACCGGTCAAATCATACGCATCGCCTGGCCAGTTATCGACTTCAGTAGTCGTGGTTAGCTGCCCGCCAACCTCTAAGCCCGTGACCATAACAGGCTTTAGGTTGGCGCGTGCTGCATAAACGGCAGCGGCGTAACCGGCAGGGCCTGAGCCCAAAATAATGAGTTTTTCGTGGCGCGGAGCCGTGCTATCAGTTGCCATAAAATTTCCTTGCTTGCTATCTAAATAAGAAATATAAAAATTAAAATACGTGGTACAAATGATAAATGTTATAAAAAATAGTCGCTAAAATCGCGATGAATATGGTTTTTCTTATTGCTGTGTGATAATAACATAAGGGCTGAGGGCAAAAAGTGCAAGTTTGCTAAAATGAATATGGGTATCATTAGAATCAAAGCACGGAGCGCTTAAAAACTGCTCTTAAAATGAAAGCATACTTTTTTATTGCATACTGGTTTATTACTGAAAGGTGTGGCGAATGTTCGGTTAATGACTGCGTTTTTTGCTCAATCGCTTAATAATTGATTTTCTTCTGCGCTTTCTTGATAACACTGTCGCCACTACGCCTATGTATTTGTTATTATAAGAAGTTATGCAAGCGTAGTGGTCAGTGAATAGCGCATCAAATTATAATGGTATTTATATAGTGCCACTTAATAGTAGAAAATCATTTCAACATGAAAAATTCCAATCATAAGCTAGCAACCATTTATATTAATAACCAGCACGAACGAGCATTAGCAACGAGTATTGACAACAAGGCAGATCTTACGTGATATCAGCACCACTTATTGAGTATTTAAAAAAGGGCATATTTACCCTGCTTGGGTTAATACTGGCGGTTTATTTGTTCGTCATTTTGATGACGTATACGGGTAACGATCCGAGCTGGTCGCATATCAGCAGTGACATGACGACCGTGAATAACATGGGCGGCGAGATGGGCGCTTGGCTGTCAGATTTGCTCTATAGCTTCTTTGGGTTTGGTGCTTGGTGGTTGCTGGCGTTTTTGGTTTATGAATCGGTGCTGATTTGGTGGGATAACAAACCAACGTTTTGGTTATTACGTTTGGTGGCTTATGTATTTTTGCTGTTAAGTGCCAGTGCCTTATTTGCGCAATTGGTGGCGCTGGTACAGCAAGTGGCAGACCCGATGACATCAGGGCTTAAAGGGGTTGCTGGCGGTATTATTGGGCTTGAGCTGCAAGCACGTTTGGCCCAGCTATTATCGCAGTGGGGTAGTGTGACGTTTTTGACAGTATTTGTGGTGATTACTGCTACGTTTGCCTTTAATATTCATTGGCTAGCGATTTATCAAAAAATTAAAACGTGGTCATGGCGCGATACTGCGGTTCAAGACAATGTGGCTCAAGGGAGTGAGAGTAAGCGCGCAAATAGACAAGCCGCGCCAGCAGCATCTGAGCAACAGCAAAACGATGAAAATGTGAGTGATGCAAAAGCGGCACCAGCATTTGAGCAATTGCCACTGGATTTGCCAGCTACTGACCATGCTAATTATGCTCAAACCGCCGATAAAAATGGTCGTTTTAACAACGTATTGAAAGAGTTTTTAGCGACGTCGGGTCTCGGTGCTAGCGTTAAAGCCTCTATGTCAGCGGCGGCAGCAGTGGCACAAACGGCAACGAATAGCGCAGCGCAAGATGAGCAATTACAAACCGCTTCTGCGAATACAAGTAGTTTCAATCACGTCCATCAGCCGCAAGCGTCAAAGGCTACTATAAAAACAGCTAATGTAAATTCTATTACCGCTCCTGCACGCAAAGTTGAACCAAGTTTTGCTTGGAACGATGCCGATACGGTCGATGATTTGTTGGCAAGCGAAGCAATGGCTGGGCAAGAGACGTTTGGTTATGATTCTGCTACAAATAAGCAAGGCTTAGATGCTCAGCCAATTAATGACACTGATAATAACGGCTTCGTCAATAATAAGTCTGCAACTGCGTCTGAGATTTCTAGTACAGATGAAACCACAAAAAGCGTCGATGCATTGGCGGATGCGTGGCTAGCAGAACATGCCGCTGTTCCCGTCACGCCTGAATTCACGCAAAATGAGCCGTTGATTGAAGCGCCAGTAGTAGAAACCTCATTTGCCGAGGAGCCAAGTTTAGTAGACGATTCATCAACTAATGCCATCGATGACTTAATGGATGAGTTTTCTGAAGCTTGGTCTATTGATAAGTCTGTTTCTTCAAGTAATTCTGAGCCTTTAGTTCAAACTGAAGTAGCTGAAACAACTAAGGACTGGCAAACAGATAATGCTGCTCTAGCCGATGAAATCAGTGAAACCGTTGACATGACGCCGACCAATACGCCGCCTGCCAATCCAAAATTAGCACCGACGGTGGACACTGGTACTTCGGTGACCAATACTGCTCCGGTGGCCGCTAAACCGACCGTAAGCTTTGCGGTGCCAGAGGGTGATAGCAGCAATCATATTACTGACATGGTGCCAGAAGATGACAGCCGAGCTGACGACACTGATCTACCAGTGATGCCGCATATTAGTGATGATGCTGCTTTTAGTCAAAAATCACGCTCGATGCAAACCGCCGCTTATCGTAGCAGCCTGACGCCGATTCCAGAGCTGTCGATTTTAGATAAGCCAGACCCTGACCGTAAGCCAAGCTATACCTTATCTGAGCTTGAGCAGTTATCGGAATTATTAGAGATTAAGCTGCAAGAGTTTAATGTCAAAGCAAACGTGGTCAATGCCATTCCAGGTCCTGTCGTTACGCGCTTTGAAGTAGAGCTTGCGCCTGGCGTTAAAGCCAGCAAGGTGACGGGTATTTCACGCGATTTGGCACGTTCGCTATCGATGGCGTCGCTTCGTGTGGTTGAGGTCATTCCAGGTAAGCCGTATATCGGTATCGAGGTGCCCAATAAAAAGCGCGAAATGGTACGTTTGATTGAACTGTTAAATACGGAAAAATTTAAAGACCCCAAGGCGCAAATCAGCATGGCGATGGGTAAAGATATCGGCGGTAATCCGATTATCACCGACCTTGCGCGCGCGCCGCATATGCTCGTTGCAGGTACCACAGGCTCTGGTAAATCGGTCTTGGTCAACTCGATGCTACTCTCTATGCTACTCAAATATACGCCAAATGAGCTGCGTATGATTTTGATTGACCCAAAGCAGCTCGAGCTTGCCAACTATAACGATATTCCGCATCTGTTAACACCTGTTGTTACTGATATGACCGAAGCGGCCAGCGCCTTGTCGTGGTGCGTAGCAGAGATGGAGCGCCGTTATCAGCTGATGAGTTTGCTCAAGGTGCGTAAACTTAACGAGTTTAATAAAAAAGTCATCGCCGCTGAAAAAGCAGGTAAGCCGATGCTCGACCCCTTATGGCGTCCCAATGACAGCGTCAGTATTAGCCAAGCGCCTAAGCTGAAAACCTTACCGATGATTGTTATTGTCGCCGATGAGTTTGCCGATATGATTATGCAGGTCGGTAAGCAAGCCGAAGAGCTTATTACGCGATTGGCACAAAAATCACGCGCGGCTGGCATTCATTTAATGCTTGCCACTCAGCGGCCATCGGTCGACGTTATTACTGGTTTGATTAAAGCCAATATTCCGGTGCGTGCTGCGCTCCGAGTAAACTCAAAAGTTGATTCGCGGACGATTCTGGATAGCGGCGGCGCAGAAGACATGCTTGGTAACGGCGATATGCTGTTCTTAGGGCCTGGGCAAATTGAGCCGGACCGCGTGCATGGTGCTTATGTCAGCGACGAAGAGGTCAACCGTGTCTGTGATGCATGGCGGGAACGCGGCGCACCCGATTATATTGATAATATGGCCGGTAACTTTGAGCTATCGAGTCCGAGTAGTGGCGCTAGTACCGCCAATGCGTCTGGTGAAGATGATGATTTATATAATGACGCCGTGGCTTTTATTATGGAAACGCGTAAGGTATCAGCATCTAGTATCCAGCGTAAATTCAGCATCGGCTATAACCGTGCGGCGCGTATCGTCGACTCGATGGAAGAGGCGGGCTTGGTCAGCTCAATGGGCAAAAGTGGTAAGCGCGAGCTGTTGATGTAAAGGTTAATAAACCTCATATTTAACATGAAAAGCGAGTCATGAGAGTGGCTCGCTTTTTTGTTGGAGAAATAAAGTAGCGCTAACCTGCAAATGACTATTGAGTTTATTTATCAATGCGAAACGACAATTTTTTATACTAAACTGGTGAGTGTTTATAAAAAATAAGCAACAATTCTAAAAAATATGAATCTATCACTCTCCAAGGACGGTCAGTTATGTTTAAAGAATATACCCAATATGATGCATTGGCGTTGGCAGCGCTGGTGAATGCAGGGGAAGTCAGCGCCAAAGAATTGTTAGATGCCGCCGTTAATCAAGCCAATGCGCTTAATCCTAAATTAAACGCCATTATCCACCGCTTTGATGAGCGTGCCTACGCTGCTGCAAAAAAGGGCTTGCCAACAGGCGTCTTTAACGGCGTCCCTTATCTGCTCAAAGACCTGTCGTTCCATTTTGAGGGTGAGCCAATTACCATGGGCAGTCGCAGCGTCAATATTATGTCAGAAAGCGACAGCGAAATTGTTAAGCGCATGAGAGCCACTGGCGTCAATACTTTTGGCAAAACCAATACGCCAGAATTTGGCCTTATTATTACCACTGAGCCCAAAGCTCATGGCGTCACGCACAATCCCTTTAAAAAAGGTTATAGCTCAGGCGGCTCATCGGGCGGCAGTGCCGCCGCAGTCGCAAGCGGTATTGTGCCAATGGCAGGTGCGGGTGACGGCGGTGGTTCGATACGCTTTCCGGCGGCATGGTGCGGCGCGTTTGGATTTAAGCCAAGTCGAGGCCGTAACCCTTTGGGCCCAGAAATTGGTGAAGGCTGGGAAGGGGCGGTCGCTGACCATGTGATTACGCGAAGTGTGCGTGATAGCGCGGCGATGCTTGATGCGACCAGTGGCGCGGAAATCGGCGCGCCTTACGTCATTGCACCGCCCGATGGTACGTTTTTGCAAGCTGCCATGCGCGCGCCAAGGCAATTAACCATTGCCCTGCATCAACAGCCATTGGTTTCCAATACTGAGGTCGATAAAGAAGTACTTGCTGTATTAGAAAAAACCGCGAAGCAACTAGAAGCCATGGGTCATCGTGTGGTCCCAGCTGAGCCAAATATTAATATTGAGCAATTTTGGCATGATTTTTTAGTGGTGGTCTGTGCCCATACCGCTTTTACCATTGACAATATCGAGCGCTGTTATGGCACGCAGCATATCCAAAACCTTGAGCCGCAGACTTATAATATGGCGATGCTTGGGCGCTCATTATCCGCCGTTAATTTAGCCCACGCTAAGCATGGCTGGCACGATAGCCAATACCAAACAGGTTTGCTGCTTGAGACCTACGATATGATTTTATGCCCGACCGTTCCAACGCCTGCGGTCAAGCATGGCGTACTACCGCCAAGCCGTATGGATGAAACACTGATGCGCAGCGCAGGCCTGCTCAATAAAGGCATTAACATGGGCAGATTTGCTTTTAGCTCAGGTATGATTGAAAAGCTCAGCGCCCCAGTACTTGGTAAAATGGGCTTTACTATTTTGGGTAATGTCACCGGCTTACCAGCAATGTCGTTACCTGTTGGTATGAGTAAAAAAGGTCTGCCGATTGGGATGCAGCTGATCGGGCGCATGAATGATGAAACGACGCTATTTAGTATCGCAGGCGAGATGGAGCGTGCTGGCATGTTTACCAAACCAGCTTTTGAAAAGTAGTTTTATACGGTAAAAAAAGTTTTGATAACTTCTATATTAAAAAGTAGAGATCAGCAAAAGCGCTTTGATTAAAAGTTTAATGTAAACGAAGCACTAATCAAAGCGATAAATATCCATACCCAAACTGTGATGCGCCATGCTTTGATGCACCACAGAAACGCGTTGACCAGCACCTAAAGCAAAAAATAACGGCAACAGGTGCTCATCACTTGGATGTACATTTTGATAATTAGGATATTGCTGCCAATCTAAGGCACTTGGAATGTCTGTTTTTAGTTGTTGCAGCAGCCAAACTTTAAAGTCTTTGGCGCTCTCATCAATACTCTCTGCTTGCCAACGTAATGCCTGTAAATTGTGGGTGATATTGCCCGAGCCAATCAAAAGGATTTGCTCGGCGCGCAACTGCGCCAGTTGCGCGCCCAATTGATAGCAAGCGACGCTGTCATAATGGCGTGGCAAGGATATTTGCACGATGGGTATATCAGCATCAGGATACAGGTGTAAAAGCGGCGCCCAAACCCCGTGGTCACTGACGCGTAAAGGGTTTACACGGCAGGTAATACCGCGCGCTGTTAGCTGCTGCGCCACTGTCTCCGCAAGCGCTGGCTGGCCGGCTGCTGGATACTGCAACTCATAGAGTTCGGGCGCAAAGCCAGAGAAATCATGCCACGTCTTTGGTCGCGGGTTGCTGCTGATTTCAAGCTTGGCCGACTGCCAGTGCGCCGACATAATAATGATGGCGCGCGGTTTGGGTAAGTTTTGACCGATACGTGCCAGCGCGCTGGTAGTTGATGATTGTTCGATGGCGAGCGTCGGCGCGCCATGTGAGATAAATAATGCGGGCAGTTTAGTCTGTTTTGAGGTTATAGGATTCGCTAGCACAGACGCATCTGTCCAAGCAGCCGCTGAGCTAATAGGCGCTGGTTTTGATATGGGCGTATTTTGACGTTCGCTCTCAGGTTGCACAGCGGCGCTCATGGCTTTAGGTGTCGCAGGTTTAGGATGTTTCATGGTGCATTTATTAGGGCGCGCGCCTATATTTCAATCCGTTTTGCGACGAGGCGTCGCCATTATTTTTTAGAGGGCATGGGTGGTTTTTATAGTAAATGACTGTTTTTTCTAAAGGTCTTAGTTACCGCGATGATAAGGATGATTGTGATTGATACTCATGGCACGGTACAGCTGCTCCATTAATACCACGCGCACTAAAGGATGTGGCAGCGTCAGCGCAGATAACGACCATTTCACATCTGCTTTTGCCAATACCTCTGGCGATACGCCGTCAGCGCCGCCAATGACCAACGCAATATCATCGCCTTGCTGCATGCCATCAGCCAATTTTTCAGCCAGCTGTTCGGTTGAGAGCATTTTGCCTTTTACGTCGAGTACCCATAATTGCTCGCGTCCAGCCGCCGCATGAGCGGCTAATATCGCTTGACCTTCTTGCTCACGGTACTGCGCCAAATTGGCGTCTGAGGGGTTTTTGGCGCGTTTAGCGGCGGCAATTTCTACGATTTCGGTACTAAGCATAGGCTGGATACGCTTAAAATATTCATCAAAACCAGTTTGTACCCATTTGGGCATTTTATTTCCAACACTCAATATTCTTACTTTCACAATATAGACCACTCTTATAATGGGTTAAATGTAACAAAAAAATTCTGCGCTTAAGTTATTGTAACAAACAGACCTTTTACAAAGTATTTTTTTGTGCTTTACTAGCCTTCGACCAACAGTTGTTCTTTATTATGCTGACTGTTTTTATCATCACATGGTCTTATTGTTAGCCAGTATTTATCGTTGAATAGTAAAGAAAGCGTCAGCAATCTTGTACCATCTTTTTGATAGAGCATAAGATAGTTTGCAATGTTTTTTAAACGAAAGGAGTCGTTCATGAACCGTACTATATCAAGCCTATTAGCACTTAGCGCAGGTGCGCTACTCTCAACCTCTGTGTTTGCTGCTTCTTTAAATGGCACACAGTGGCAAACCATTGATGATAAAACTGGCGAGAAAAAAGCCGTTATTCAATTGACCGAAAGCAGTGGTAAAGTTTCAGGAAAAATCATCAAAGTATTGAATAAGGACAAAGCAGACGCGCTTTGTACCAAATGTCCTGGTAGCCTAAAAAACAAACCAGTTGAAGGTCTACAAATATTGTCAGGTTTAAAAGCCGATGGTAATAACCAGTGGAGTGACGGTAAGCTGGTCGACCCTGAATCAGGAAAAACTTACTCTGGTAAGATAACCTTGAGTGACAATGGTCAAAGCTTAAAACTGCGTGGCTATGTCGGCACACCTGTCTTTGGTCGCTCGCAAACGTGGCAGCGCATTAAGTAATTTTTGCCGGTGTTTTTATAAAAGCAAATTTATAAAGCAAGCTTGTAAAACAAAAAGGATAGCAGATTGATATGTGCTGTCCTTTTTTAATGCTTTAACGTTAAGCCATTACCTCAATGCTTTTATTTTAAAACGCTATCACCTTAAAGCGCTTAGAGCATCTTTCCTAGTCATCATTTGACATTAGCGGCTTGATGGTTTCTGATACGCCGTCATCACTCTGTTGCTCGTCGTTTTTACTATCCGAGGGCGTAGGTTTTGGAATAATCGTCAATGTCGCATCTGACTCAAAAACAATCGCTTCGATATCATCAAAACTATTCATACCTTCAGAACGCATCGCGCTTTCTAGCTCTTGACGCGTTAGGCGTTCGTTACGCATGGCATCTGGTAAGAATTGCCCTTGATAAAAAACAATCCGCGGCTCCGATAAAATAAGATGACTAAAACTGGCTGAGACAGAAGCATATTTAGTCACTAAAAACTGTAAACAATACAAGGTCACAATAGCGGCGCTGCCTTCGATAAACGGGATTTCTTCGAGTAAAATCGTACTGGCACTCAAAGAGCCAATCATCACCGTCACAATCCAGTCAAAGTTATTGAGCTGCGAGGTCGAGCGTTTGCCAGATACTTTGGTAATTAACACAATTAACGCATAAACCATGACCGCTGTTAGGATAATGCGCCCAAGTTTTTCTATATTGTCAAAAAGCAGCATGTCCATTATCTGGACTCCTATTAATCATAAAACACTGTGTAATGTATTATCGCTATCAGAAGTGATGAGGCTAAAAACAGCGTAACGGAATTTCATCATTAATAGGGCAAAAAATTTGTATTGGCTTGTCTCTATAGGTACTCAATAATGGCGAGCGCTCAAAGCGCTTGACAATTAGCGGCTATGCTTAGGATTAAGAAGACGGTTGATCAACAAGATACTAAGACGCGCGCTGACTAAGCTCAGCACCAATATCATCACCAACGCCGAAAGCAGCGGTAGCGGTCGCTGTATAGCCATTTCAGTCAATACCTCACGGCTCACGGCATCAAACAAGAAAAACCAAATACCCAAGAAATAAATCACCGTTAGTAGCCAAACCACCGCAACGCCGCCAAACATCAAGCGATTGATTTCTTTTTTATCTAGCGCACGCTGCTGATGCTTAATAAATTTATGCACTGCGATATAAGCGCCGACGATGATGGATACGGCAGTCACCAGCTGTGAGTTTAGGGCAAATTTGGTTTGCACCATCATAAATATGGCGCTGGCCAAAACATAACCTACCGCAAAGAATCCGATATATGGCGCCATTTTAGGCGGCATTACGTTTAGGTTGCTAGAAGTATTGCCCGCTGTTTGACCATCTTTTGCTGGACTAAGACGCTTGCTAAGCTGCATTGGTTTGCGTGACATAAAAATAACCTTTATAAAGGGTAAAGCATAGAGTGTTAAAACATATTAAGCATGAACGCTGATTTTTATTAATGTTTTCTATCAATGTGGTCGATATTGTCAATGCTGCGCTGTCCAATCTAACATGCTATCTAATACGGTACGGGCAGTATAGGCATTAAGCGCATGATCTGTATTAATCAGTCCGACCACCACATAGTCTTGCCCAGACAAACCTTTGACATAGCCTGCCATCGAGGTGACATTATTTAAGGTGCCGGTTTTTATCCAAGCGCGACCGATGGCTTGCGATTTTGGTAAGCGATCACTATGGGCGCTGATGGTGCCACTGACCCCAGCAATGCCTAGCGAGCTCACATAAGTATCAAAGCTTGGTTGGTTGTATGCGTAGGTCAACAGCTCGCTTAAGTTCGCGGCACTGATGCTGCAATCGCGGCAGAGTCCTGAGCCATTGGTCAAATGCGGCGGTGGGCTAGTCAAGTTGGTTTGCCACCACTGATTGATTGATTGCAGCGCTTGCGGATAGTCGGTCGCTGTTGGCTGACCAAATTGATATAAGCTGATTGCTTGATTGTTAATTGTTTTATCGGTATCAGTGCCTTGCTCGTTAGCGCTTTCTTGGTGCGTGTTTTTTTTATGCACATCTGCTTTATAAGCGCCGATAGAAAGCGCTACTTGTTCGGTCATCACGTTATTAGAGAAGTGATTGATATCATAAATCTGCTGCTTAAGGTTTAAAGAAGGATAGCTGACAATGGGCAAGGGTGACATGGCAATAGCTGCCAAACCATGTGGCGATTTTGTCTGTTTATTAGCAGGGTTATTGGCATGATAAGGCGTTTCTTGCGCGATGACTTTACCACTTAAGGTATTACCAAGCGTTTGCCATTTAGCTGCAATGACGCGGGCGGCGAAATCTTTGGCGTCAGGGTAGGCGACATAAAAAGCATGTTCGCCGCAGCTGTCTGGTAAATTGCTATTGAGAATTAATTGTGCCGCTTGCCACTGCGGCGCAATACTATAGCGCGCTTGCCCGCAAGCAGCCGAGCGCATATTTATCATGCTCGGTAATTGATAATCTGCCAATTGCGGTGTGTAGGTTAGCTGAGCGCGCGTATTGTCTAGCAGATAGCTTTGAATACCGACACTACTAAAATTGACCAAAAAACCATCGGGGCTGGCGTTATAAGGACGTAGCGGCGAGTTGTCAAAGGCGGCAGGGTCTTTGGTGACGTTTTTAAAAACACTACTATCGACGATGATATCGCCATTGATATGGCGAATACCAGCCGTTTGCACTTTATAAAGCAGTTGCTGTAAACGCTCGTGGGTCATTTTTGGGTCGCCACTACCTTGAATAATCAAGTCGCCATAGAGCGTATCGCCAATGATAATACCGGTATGATAAACGCGGGTGTGCCAAACGAAGTCAGCGCCCAACGTATCTAAGGCGATAAAACTTGGCACCAGTTTCATGGTGCTGGCAGGCGTGCGCGCAATATCGGATTGATGGCTTAATAGCGGTGAAAACGAAATTTTGATAGCGGGATTACGAGCAGTCGATTTGTCGTTATTGTTTTTGCTGCTTTCATTTTCATTACTACTTTTAGCGGGTTTCAAAGCATCATCGGGCAGTAGCGCTGGCACGCTCTCTATACTTTGATAAGTATAAGGATCATCTGTATAAGCATGCAGCTGTCTTGCATGTTGTTTAATCGTCTGTTTTTCAATCGTCACTAAAGTGCTTTGATGAATGGTTATTTCTTTAGCATTAGTATTGTTATTTTGAGTCGTTTGTTTTTGGATGCCGTTAGGCTCTGCGGCAGCACTATCTGTAGTTAGCGATTCAGGCTGATTAGCGGCTTTAGGGCTATCAATCACCTGAATAGGCGCAGGCAAGCGGCTCGCAGTTTTATCACCGACTGGGGTGATGACCATACTAATATCGGTCGCATTTAAGTTTGCGCGCGTAAGCGCTGTCTGAATCGCTTCTGGTAAGGCCGCTTGCGCACATAGCGGCGTTAGCAAAACACTCGCAAATAAGGTCAGCGATGCTAGGTAGTGAGCAGGCTTATTGAGCGTACATAGCGGTTTACTAAATAGATGCTGATTAAAGGGTCTTAATTGAGCAATGGCAGTAGGGCGGTGAGCAGTTTTAGAAGAGAGTAGCATGAGCGGTCTATCATCAGGTGGCAAAAACAGCCTATGGTAACATGAGTTGCTATTTTCACGTAGTATCAGCGTTGGCGTAGATGCAAAAATGCCATGGCTGTCATAATGGCATCGTTATAAGCATCGTGCGTGCCAAGCTCTGGGATCTCATAATGCGCTAAAATATTGGTCAAATGCTGTGATTGATTGGGAATACCCTGCGTACGATCGCCCATACGCCGATTGTATAACTGCCATATATCAATGACCTTATTCGGTAGCGTGGTGCCCATATAGCGCTTGACCAAAGGATTCAAAAACCCTATATCTATCTGCGGACAAAACCCAACTAGCGGTCGATTGTCTATAAAAGGCAGTACTAAAGCCAGCATTTCATCGTAGCTCATACCATGCTCAACATCGGCAGTACGCAGCCCATGAATCACAATAGTATCACGGTCAGGCATCACTGGCGGCCGACAAACCAGATGCAGACCGTTACCCGTATCAATGCTATCGCCGTTGATATGAATAGCAGCGATAGAGAGCAGGTGATGCTTTTTTGGATTAAGTCCTGTCATCTCACAATCAATCGCGACCCATTTATCAGCCAAAGGTTTATTAAACATCGATACCAGCTCAGGGCGCTGCAAATGGTGTTTTTGCCAATGAGACGATAACTGTTTTAGCCAACGCATCTTATTTTTGCTCCCCTTTTATTTTTGCTCCCCTTTTATTTTTGCTCCCCTTTTATTTTTGCTCCCCTTTATTTTTGCGCCCAGCGTTCTTATCAGCTGACTTATTTATTTTAATTAAACTCTAGCTGATAATGGCGACTTAATTGACCCTTAAAGCTTTTGACCACGGCCAAGCATTCATTTAATAAGTTTCGCTCGAGTGCCGATAAAGTGGTCGGATCAACTTGCCGCGCATGTTTATCATCTGTCGATAGCGCCACTGACAAACGCTGCGCCATAAAAAACTCTAATGCTTCAAGCAAAGTGTCAGCGCGCTGCTGGGTTAAGGCGCGCACTTGTACCAAGGCTTTAAGGCGTCCTTTACTACTCGGCGCATCAAAAATATCGTTTTCTAAAGCTAAAGTACGAATACCATGCACCAGCGGAAAAATACCGGCTTTTTTAAGGTCGATATCGTAGGAGCTGGGTTTAGCGCCAAGGAGCGGCACAAACTTTTGCCACCATTGACCGACATCGCCAAACTGTAAAGCGGCACGAGCGAACTGACGCACAAACATCAAATCTGACTGGTGATGGGCAACTTTTAAATGCTCGCGCACACTCGTCAGTAGCGTTTCATCGCCGCAGACATAATCGCCATCAAATATGGCCGACAAATAAATACTATGTATCGGGTCGGTATTTCTAAACCATAAGCTAATCTGCGCTTTAAACTGTTTGAGCGGCTGCCGCCACAGCGGATTGGTCATCATAATATTGCCATCGCAAAGCGGATAACCTAAAGTCGCTAAATGATGGTTAAAGGTTTCAGCGAACTGAGCTAAGTCAGGATGACTATAACCGTCACGAATAATCAGCGCATTGTCTTGGTCGGTACGCATGATTTGCTCGCCGCGACCCTCCGAGCCCATGACGATAACGCAAGTATTTTTCATTACTTCATCAGGTACGATAAGTTGCCACAGTTTGGTAAAAACTTGAGCGTTAAGGGTTTGTACCATACGGCTGACATTACCGATTTTGATACCGTTTTGGTGCTGCGCGCGAATATAGCGTCCGATAAGCTCAACCGCGGTAGCCAAGCTCGGCAAGTCTTTTGCCTGTTCAATCTGTAGACTAATCAGCTGCGAATGATGACCAATATGAGCGAGCATATCACTTTGCCCAAGCACGCCTGCAACCTCGCCATTGACATCAATCACCGGTAGCCTATGGATACGGTAGCGCGTCATGGTCAATAGCGCATCGCCAATCTCGTCGTCCGCATCAATGGTGCGCAGATTGAAACTTGCATAACGCTGGCAAGGCGTTGTCATAGGGTTTTGCTGGTCGCTCACCGCACGGCAGATATCGGTGTCGGTTAAAATACCTAACGTACGACCAGAGTAGCTGTTGGAAGTTTTTGCGTTAGCACTATCAGTGACTAAGCTGCTATCTAGGTTGTTGTCTGGGTTGTCGTCTAAGTTTTGGTCTAAATCCGTTTTTAAATCATTATCTAATGTTTGCGCTTGAGCAGGGTGTAATTGGTCGAGCGGTCGCACCAACACATGCTTAAGCCCAGCTTTGGTCATGATATGCGCCGCCTTATATAGGCTGCTGGTGGCATCAATGATATGCACGGGCAATAGGCTGACATCAATCACCGGCTGCATCATAATTTGCTGGACTTCTTGCTGCTCATTATAACCATGAGAGCCAGCATCTAAGCTTTGCCCGCTTCGCCGCTGCTGCAATGCTTTGAGTCGTTCAGGTAAATCTTCTGAGAGTAATTGGCGCACCAAATGATTCTGCGCACTGATTTTATCAACGGTTGTGCCATTGATTTGCAGCAGCAGGGTGTCTTCAATCGCACGAAACTCGTAGGGCGTTACAGTATTCTCGTTCGTAGGGACGCTACTGTTTATAGGTAGGGTGCTAGCGGCGTCTTTGTCCTCTTCTGTAAACGTTTTTGGTAGTCGCCGACTGTCAAACCAATCATTACTATTTAGATGGTCGGTATGATTGCTACCCAAATAAGTCGCCACGAACTCTCCAGCAAGCAGCTGCTCGATTTGTCCTTTAATGACCACATAAAAATAGCTTAAATCAGCGGCTGATAAACGCTCATCTTTAGCAAGATAACGGATTTGGGTGTTTTTTCTGACGCTTTGGCGTTCAGCCGCGCTTAATACGTCAAAGGGTGGCTGGGTAAAATCGAGATGGGGCATGGCATCATCCTTGATGGCATATTTAACAAAATTTTTGGAAGAGGGGTTTTATAAATGATAAGGAGATATAAAAAAGTGTCACGTTATTTCTACTATAGCATTGTTTAATAGACAAGATAGCAAGAAACCGCATATAACCACGATAATATTGTGGTTATATGCGGTTCTCTGATACTATATTTAATATTGAGGTATTATTTATTGTTTCATACTTCGATTTTTCAGCTAATTTTTGAAACAAATTTTCAAGATAGATTTTAAAATTTTTTTAAGCTCAGTTTTTGAGTGAGTTTTTAAGCACCAAGCAGTTTGCGAATGCGATTAATGGCTTCACGGCTTTCCTCAACGCTGGCAACTAAAGCAATGCGCACATAACCTTGCCCAGGATTTTTACCATTGACCTCGCGTGACAGATAACGCCCCGCCAGCGCGTGAATATTTGCTTGCTCATATAAAGCTTTGACAAAGATTTCGTCGTCGCCATTAAATTGCTCAGGGACTTTTACCCAAAAGTAAAAACCCGCCTCTGGCATGCGTAAATCAAGCAATTCGCCAAGCTCTGACATCCATAGGGAGAATTTTTCTTGATAAAGCGCTCGATTGTGCGCCACGTGCTTTTCATCTTCCCAAGCAGCGATGGAGGCCAGTTGATGCGGTATCGGCATTGCGCAGCCCTGATAAGTGCGATATTGCAAATAAGGCTGCAAAATATTAGCGTCACCAGCCACAAAGCCTGAGCGCAGGCCGGGCAAGTTTGAACGCTTGGATAAAGAGTGAAATACCACGCAATTTTTAAAGTCATGACGACCGAGCGCTGCACAAGCTTGCAGCAGGCCAATCGGTGCGCTGTCAAAATACAGCTCGCTATAGCACTCATCGCTGGCAATGATAAAGCCGTACTGGTCGGACAAACGCAGTAAGTGTTCCCAATCATCCATGGTCATGACCGAACCGGTTGGATTGTTTGGGCTACAGACAAACAATAGCTGCGTGCGCGTCCAAACGTCCCTCGGTACCGCGCGATAGTCACCTTTAAAATCATTATCAATGCTGCAAGGCATAAAGTACGGCGTCGCTTGCGCGAGTATGGCAGCGCCTTCGTATATCTGATAAAACGGATTGGGCATCACAATGGTTGGTGCCTCATCTGCTTTTTGCAATGGCTGCGCGCTTAGCTGATTATGAGCCGCCAGTTGATTGGCTTCGTCTTCGGACAACTTGGTTTGTGGATGGTCAATAACCGCTTGCACCAAGCTAAAAATCGCCTCGCGTGTACCCATGACTGGCAATACTTGGCTATGTGGGTCGAGGTGATTTAAAAAGAAGCGCTTCTCAAGCCAATGGGCGATGGTTTGGCGTAGCTCAAATAGGCCGTTGGTGGTTGGATATTGGCTTATTTTGTCCAAGTTTTCGCGTAGGACGTCCAACACAAATGCTGGCGGCTCGTGTTTTGGCTCTCCAATACCGAGCTTAATTTCACTATAGTTATAGGCTGGCGTACTGTCCGCGAGTAAAGTCGCCATCTTAGCGAACGGATAAGGGTGCAGAGTCGTCAAGTTGTGATTCATAAGTAGGCTAACTATAATAGACAATTAATAATAAAGTGATAAAGAAAAATTACATTTGAGCAGTGTAGCACTTCTCTTATTTTTTGTCTTTTTTCTTCTCAGACGGTTTATTGTCAATGTTAAACCAGCGTTTTGCGTAATTTATACGGTGAATAACCTTGCATAGCGCTTGTTTTTTAGACGGTAGCCTGTATTGAGATTGGCCAATTTTAATCATGTGATTAAGTATAGATAAAATTAAAATAGCGTCATTTATTAACCAAGCAAAAAATAACTGTCCGTAAAAACGTCAGATTATTTAAGGAAACTTGATATGTCTAGTGTTTTAAAAACCGATGAGCGTGGCGCTAAAGATATCAATGTGCAACAATTTGAGGGTAGCCAGCGTGTTGAGCTATACGAGCAACTAAAACAGCGCGAGCATAATTGGTGGCAGGCGCGGCAGCAGCTGACGCTGTTAAAAGAGCGGCAGATGTTTTGGTTTGGCGATAACAGCTTTATGATGTGGCTGCTTTGGCAATTGGTCAGCTATGTGGTGGTGGCGATGGTGCTTATGCTCCTGAGCAAACTGTCAAACATCTCATTGCCTTTATGGCAGTATATGGGTTTGTTTGTGGTACAGACGCTGATTTTTATTGTCATGTTGAGTTTTAAGGGCCGTATGGCCACGCATTTACAAAATAAGATCAATCAAGTCGATGTCTTGTGTGAAGAAGCGCTTAACGAGATGACCATTTTGGCCGCTGACACGCTTTATAATGATGTGCATGCCAAAGCCCCGATTTCCTTACAGCAAATCTTTGAGTACTACGACGGCGAATTTCATTTAGCCAGTTTGCATCGTCTGCTACAAAAAGAGGTAGACGCTGGGCGCTTGATGCTTGGGCAGCAGCAGGTAGAAGCAGAGATTTTGCCGTTGGAGCTTGCCGATGAGGAGCTTAAAGAAATGGCAAGCGAGATGGTCTATAAAAGCGTCTTATAAAGTATGCGTTTAATATAAGTATAGTAAGTGAAAAGTAATATCGGTACATTACGCACTGCTGATATCAATTTTTCTTGCTTGCTGTGCCTGCGCAGACAGAGGCTACAAAAAAATGATATCAGCAATACCGTAGCGTTTTTTGTATTTATGACTGAGCTTCTAGCTCTTAAATTTCCAACCATAAAAATTTTGCGCATAAAGTATTGATATAGCAATTAACCATCGTTACGAATGCTCAGGCTTGCTATCAATGCTGCCTTTAATGTCTCAAGTTTATCCGCCGACAATGCCTGATCGTTTTGATCGCTGATATAAAACATATCTTCTGCGCGCTCGCCTAACGTGGTAATACGGGCGGCATGCACTTCAATTTGTTGTTGTAAAAACACCTGACCAACGCGGGCAAGTAAGCCTGGTTGATCAAGGGTCTCTAAACTCATGATATGCTGATTTGACGCCTCATTAAACTCAAAGTTGATCGTGGTAGCGACATCGAAATGCCGCAGTTGCCGCGGCATTTTTCTATTGGTAAGCTTGGGCACCGTCGGGTTTTTAAAGGCGTCGATTAAGCGCTGCTTAAGCTCTTGTTGGCTGTCAGTATCAACCAATAGCGTGCCGCTGCGGTCGAGCAGCACGTAGGAATCTAAAGCAAAATCTCGCGTTGCGGTAATGATGCGGGCATCCAAAACATCGAGATTCATTTGGTCAAATACCGCCATGGTCACTGCAAATAAATTAACCTGATCTTGGGTATAAACAAACACTTGCACCGCATCCAGTGCCAACTCGCGATGCTCACGTAACACAACTAAGGGTTGGCTATTGGCATCGGAGGCGCGGCCTATCGGCGGATGGTTTAAAATGGCTTCAGTATGCCACAAGATATCTTCTGCGATCTCGCGCAAAAAATACTCATCGCCCAAGTCATCCCACAACCGTAAAACCTCTTCGCGATTCATGTGTTGATTATCGACATTATCAAGCATCGCCAGCGCCTGTTTGCGCGTGGCTTTAATCATGTCTTGGCGGTTAGTCGGGGCGTCAATATCAGCGCGCAGGATACGCCGCGTTTGCGAATACAGCTGCTTCATCAAGGTCGCGCGCCAGCTGTTCCAAAGCTGGGGATTGGTGGCATTCATATCGGCGACCGTCAGCACATACAGATGGTTTAAATGAGTGACGTTGCCAACTAAATCGGCAAACAGCGTCACCACTTCTGGGTCTGAGATGTCTTTTTTCTGCGCTGTCATCGACATCAGCAGATGATAGCGCGTCAACCAGCCGACCAAATGCGCGTCCGCAGTACTCATGCCATGAGCAAGACAAAACTCAATCGCTTCTGTTTCGCCAAGCTGGCTATGATTACCGCCACGACCTTTAGCAATATCATGAAACATCGCCGCCAGCACCAAAATCTCTTTGCGCTCGATACGCTGAAAGATGGAGCTGACCAGTGGAAAATCCTCAAAAAAGCGCGGATCGGTAAAGCGGTGCAAAATACGAATCAAAAATAACGTATGCGCATCGACGGTATAACGATGGAATAAATCGTACTGCATGAGCCCAGTCACTTGCGCAAAAGCTGGGATATAGCTGCCCAAAACACCGTAGCGGTTCATGGTACGCAGGCGATGAAATAAATAATTTTGCTCTTTTAAATTGGCTAAAAACAGCGCTTGATGGGTGGGGTTGTCTCTATAGACCTGATCGATACCGCGCGCCGCTATTTTTAACGCACGCAAGGTATGGGTACGGACGTTTTTGATACCGTATTGGCCCATCAGCAAAAACATCTCTAAAATCGCCTCAGGGTGCTGAGCAAAGACGCGGTGATGCGATATTGCGATTTGTTCGCCGACTTGGTTAAAGCGAGCATTAATCGGATGCTTTTTTGGTCGTTCTTCGTCCGGTAGTTGCGGTTCGATAATGGTCTCATAATAATGATTGGTCAGCATCTCAGACAGCGTCGATATCTGCATGGCGCAGCGATAATAATCGCGCATAAAGCGTTCAACGGCAGCGTTCGGTTGGTCGTCAGGCTGCGTCTCATAGCCCATCATTTGCGCAATTTCACGCTGATAATCAAACAGCAGCTTGTTTTCATTGCGCCCAGTCAGCTCATGCAAATAATGGCGAATTTGCCATAAATAACCTTCGGCAAAGTTAAGCTCATCAAACTCTTTTTCGGTCAAAAAGTTTTGCTGCACCAAGTCATAAAGCTTACTGACGCGAAAGTAGCGTTTGGTCACCCAACCAATAATATGAATATCACGCAGACCACCGGGCGCCGTTTTAATGTTAGGCTCAAGGTTATATTCGGTGGCATTGTGCTGCAAATAACGCGCTTTTGCCTCTTTAATTTTTACCTCATAAAAATCACGTGGCGACCACTGGGTATTGACGATTTTATGGGGTACTTCTTGCAGCGCTTCATTGCCAACTAACAACCGTGCTTCTAGCAAAGTGCTGGCAACGGTGTGGTCGAGCGCCGCTTCCAAGCATTCGCTGACGCTGCGCACCGACAAGGCAGGCTCAAGCCCAATATCCCACAGTAGCGCCACTAAATTATCTATTTTCTCCCTGCTGTCGGCCTCAATCTCATTGGGCGTCAGCAGCAAAATATCGACATCTGAATATAACGACAGCTCACTGCGCCCATAACCGCCAGTGGCAAATAGGGCTAAGTCTGTTTTATCAATTTCAAACCATTTAAACAACGCAACGAGTAACTCATCAATGACGCAAGCACGAGCTGCTACCAATTGGCGAATATTGACCCCGCGTTCAAGCTCGCGGCTGATATCGTCATTGATTTGAATCAGCCATTCAGCAATACTCTGTTCGGAAATACTGTGCTTAGGAATACTGTGCTCGCGATTACTGAGCGACGTCGCGCTATCAGTGGTAGTGCTATGGTCTGATAATAGAGGCATAGGTGTCAAATCAATGGTCGCGACATCGCAAGTAAACATGAAGGGTATCCGATTAAGAGGTTGTAAATAGAGGTGCTAAAAAAATGGGTGAATGCAAATCTCACGCTGAAAAACAAAAAATAGCACCGCCAATATGCCTGAATTTTCAGGCAAAAAAAAGACCGCCTAGGCGATCTTTTTACGTATTACGGGTTACTGGGTCAAAAAACTTAAATCTTCCTCAGGGCGCCCGGTAAAGACTTCACAGCCATTATCTGTCACCACCAAGGTATGCTCCCACTGCGCAGACAGCTTGCGGTCTTTAGTAATCGCCGTCCATTCATCCGGTAAAATTTTGGTCTGCCACGTGCCTTGGTTAATCATCGGTTCAATGGTAAAGGTCATGCCGGTTTTTAGCTCAAAGCCTGTGCCTTTTTTACCATAATGCATGACTTGTGGCTCGTGGTGGAATTCATCACTGATGCCGTGACCACAGAACTCGCGCACAATACTAAAGCGTTCTGGTTCAACCACTTCTTGGATAGCCGCACCGACATCGCCCAAGCGCGCGCCATTTTTGACCACACTCATACCCGCATAAAGGGCATCTTGTGCCACTTTACAGATACGCTGCGCCATAATAGAGCCATTGCCGACAATCCACATTTTTGAAGTATCGCCGTAATAGCCATCTTTGATAACCGTGACATCGATATTGATGATATCGCCATCTTTTAGCAGCTTGTTTTCAGATGGAATACCGTGACAAACCACATGGTTGACTGAGGTACAGATAGATTTTGGGAAACCATTATAATTAAGCGGCGCAGGTATCGCTTCTTGTACATTAACAATATAATCGTGAGCGATTTGGTTTAATGCTTCGGTACTGACGCCAACTTTGACGTGCTCATCGAGCATCACCAGCACATCGCTAGCAAGTTTACCGGCCACGCGCATTTTTTCTATGGCTTCAGGAGATTGGATAAGGGATTTTTTGGTCATCATAGTCGTACTTATAGTTATAGAATTTAGGTAGGCAATTATACCATAAATGCAAGCATCGCTGTTTTGCTAACCTTTAGCAACTTTGTACGCATTTATCAAGCCTGGCGCTATAGTGATACTATCTGTCTCAGCTTATTTATATGCCTATACGTGACTATATAGTCATCGAAATATGACGCATATATCAAAAAGCAGTTGAATGTTGTAGATGATATAAGTATTGTAATTTTGTTTGCTAAATGAATTGGCAACGGTTTTGAGCGCTTGGTGCAGGACGCAATAGCTAAGCGTAAAAAAATAAACGTTTAAACGTTAAAAATAAGCCGCATAAAAATGGCTTCACGCTTTTATTTTACAATAACAAGGATGTTGTTATGACTCTAAAATCTCGCCTGCGCGCTGCCATAATGCCCAGCGCCTTTCTACCTTCACTTGGCGCTATTGCTGCCGGTGTGCTCCTCATGACCTTACAAACCACTTCTGCGCAAGGCGCGGGACAATTTTATAATTGCGCCAATGCCACCGGCTGTAAAATGGTCGATAGCAAATTTTTCACCTCAAAACATACTGATACCAAATATCCCATTGTCATGACTCATGGTCTGGTCGGCTTTACCAAGCTACTTGGTGTCGACTACTTTTATGGTATCCCGCAAACCCTGATGAGTGGCGGCTCAAAAGTCTACGCCACCAAAACCTCTTCTTTTAACGACAGCCGAGTGCGCGGTGAGCAGCTACTACAGCAAGTAAAAACCATTAGCGCGATTTCTGGTAGCCCTAAGGTGAACTTAATCGGGCATAGTCATGGCGGCCATGATATTCGTTATGTTGCTGCCGTTGAGCCAAAGTACGTGGCGTCAGTGACCGCGGTTGCCAGTCCAGAGCAAGGGGCGGCGTTAGCCGATTGGGTGGTTGAGCAGATCGATAATGACAGAGTCAATGGTGAGTATAATACCGCTACCAAAGCTGCGCTTACCTTGTTTGGTTTCTTAGGTAATTTTATGGATTTGAATGCTGGTATCCCTATCGATAAGCTACAAGAACAGGACGGATTTGGTGCGGTTACTGCCTTATCAACTAAATATATGGCTGATTTTAACCGTGAGTTCCCAGCGGCCATGCCTTCAAGCTACTGTGGTCAACCAAAAGATACTAGGGTAAACGGTATCAACTACTATTCATTCAGTGGCGTTGGACAAGTAACCAATGCGTTAGACCCGATGGATTATGTGCTACTAGCGACCTCACAAGTGTTTAAAAATGACCCAAATGATGGCTTGGTTTCCGCTTGCTCGAGCCGCCTAGGTCATGTCATCCGCGATGACTATAAAATGAACCATATGGATTCGGTCAATCAACTATTAGGCTTGGTCGCATGGGGACAACCTAATCCTAAAACCGTCTATCGCGATCAGGTTAACCGTTTAAAAAATGCCAATTTATAAAGCCAATTTCTAAATTTAGTAATTAAATTTAATTATTAAGGCTTAAATGTAAATTAGCAAATAAACCGCTTTTGCCTAAAAGGGTCACTACGTAACTGACCCTTTTATTTTGCCCCATCTTATAAATAGTAAATTCCTTATCAACCGATTGATTAAATAAGATAGTGTCGTTATGTCAACTAAGTGCCGTTCACCATTTTTGCTCATTATTATCGCCCTGATAATCGTTTTAGTCGTGGCGATTATTTGGTGGTTTAAGCCCAACAATTCTAGTAATGCCTCTTCTCAAGCACAGTCTACGGCGCAGGACAGCCAAGTCAATCCCAGTATCATAGACGAGGCGAATGTTAATAATAATGTTGGCGCATTATCCAAGCAAGACGCTTCTCAATTTACCACGGGTCTTGAGAATTTACCGCGCTCTTTGCAAGGAACGGAGGTCGACGGTGAGATTATCATTGATGAAAACAAACAATTGGTCGTCACCGAAGGGCTACGGCGCTTATTTGATTATTTTTTATCGGCGCTAGGCGAAGAGGATGAAGCCGTCATTTATGCGCGGGTGGAGAGTTATATCCGCAGTCATACGCCAGAGCCTGCAGCCAGCCAAGCGATGAAGATATTTGACCAGTATATCGCCTATCTTAAAGCCATTCCTACAATAGAAAGCCGTTATGGCAATCTGCAACTACAAGCGACCAAAAATGGCGAGCTGGATTTAAATATGGTGGCGCAGCAGCGGCAAGATGTCGCCAAATTACGCCAGCAGCACTTTGATAAAACTACTATCACCGCCTTTTTTGGCGCAGAAGATGAATATGACGATTATAGTATTGCGATGGTAAAAATTAACCAAGATAAGCAAATGTCTGACGCCCAAAAAGAAGCGGCAAAGCAAGATTATATTAGCCGGATGCCGGATAATGCGACCAAAGCCAATATTGCTCAGCAGGCCAATTTGGAGGAGTTACTCAGTCGTACAGAGCAGCTGCAAGCCAAGGGCGCAACGGCTGAAGAATTATATAATATGCGTCGTGAGTTGGTCGGCGCGCCAGCAGCAGCAAGGCTTGCGCAGGTCGATCAACAAAATGCTCATTTTGATCAGCGTTTTAAGCAGTATCAAGCCCAAAAACAGCAGCTACTAAGTCAAAATTCTGATAAGGCGCAAGCGCAAAGCCAAATCAATCAAATAGAGCAGCAATTATTTAATGAAACGGAACGCAAACGTTTGGCAGGTTATGCCGCTTTGCAACAACAAAAGGCTGCAAATCTTAATTAGATTCGATATCAATTTTTAGGTAAAAATAAAAAATATTTAAGAGTGAAATGACAAACTCAGTGGTCTAAAGAGTCTTTTTAACTGAATTACTAGCAGAGAATAGGTATTGTAACAAGGTGTGTTAGCAAAAAAGCTATAAAGTAGAACAAATATAACGGTAATTGGTACTCAATCTATCATGACAGGCTTATGAAAAATGGGCATAATAACCTCACTGTTTAGACTAACGATAAAACATATTAAGTAGCGCACATTAATCAGGACACATTAACCTTAGCGAATGCCGCTTAATATGATAAAAACAATACTCTTTACCTTTGTCCTTTTATATTTGAAACCTCTAGGAGTTTATATGAAAAATATGACTAAAATGATGATGGCTGCCACCCTTGCGGTTGGTACACTTACTGCTGCCGGCTGCCAAACCACACCTGGCGTGACCGCGCCTGTGACCCAGCCAATTACTGTTGACGCCCTACAAGCCTATAACTGGCAGCTTGTCGATGCTAAGCGCACCAATGGCGACAAAGTGAGCCAATTATTCTTTGATCCAAGCAAACCACTAACGCTAAAATTCTTTAAAGACGGTGCAACCAACCGCGTAACCTTCGCTAACACTTGTAATAACATGGGTGCTAGCTATAGCGTAGTAAATGGCAATGTCGTATTGGGTAATGTGATGTCAACGATGATGGCCTGCCCTGAGCCCCAAGCCAGCTTTGATACAGCTACAATGGCAACGGTACAAGGTAAGTACAGCATCAATAATAATGCCAATAACACACCTATTTTGACCATTACTAATAGCAATCAAGTGGCTCATTTTAAAGCGGTTGCTAAATAAGTTTAAAAGCGCTTAGGATTAGGTAGAATGAAAAAAAGCCCCAACCATTGGGGCTTTTTTTATGGCTAAATTTTGGCATTCTTATAAATCAATCGGCTAAAATAGGCTTTTAACATAATAAATTTGAGAATCATTGTGAATAAAATTTTTGCGGCAGTTGGAATAACTGCGGTCGTGACATCGGGATGTCAAAACCTACCTCAGCAAGGCTCAGCACCAATTGCCAATCCCATCGTTAATAAAATGCCAATGAGCGATAAAAACGGCTTGATAGCTTATGTCGAGGAGGCAGGCTTTGGCGCGGCAAAGGTATCGAGCCTTTATACCATCAGCCCTGACGGTAGCAACCGCGAACTTGTTGACCGCTTAAACGGCTATATTTACGCACCGTCGTGGTCGTTTGACGGCTCAAAACTTGCCTATAGTAAACAAGCGATGCGCGAAGCCCCAAAGATTTTTATCTATGATAAAACCAGTAAATCGTCCAAGCTGACGGTGAGTCATAAAGGCAGTAACTTATCAGCCTCATTTGCGCCTGACGGGCAAAAACTTCTCTATAGCTCTACCGCTGGCGGCAATGCTGATATTTATGAGATGCGCTTAAGTGACGGTCATACCAAACAGCTCACCACCTTACCAAGCACGGAGGTGCAGCCAAGCTACGCAAGCGACGGGCAAAGCTTTGTTTATACCAGCGACAAAGTACGCGCTGGTCGCCCAAGATTGTATCGGCAGTATTTAACCGCTGATGGTAAGGTCGGCCGCGTCGTACCAATATCAACGGCAGGCTACGCGGCAAGTCCGATGGTCAGCCTTGATGGCTCAAAGCTTGGCTTTTTAAACGGTAAGCAAGCGGCGGTGATGACCCTGAGCAGCGCTCAAGTCGTTGACCTTGGCGATACTGGACTTGATGAACCAGCACGGCTGTCGCCAAGTGGTCAATACGCCGTTTATCCCATGCAAAACGCCGCAATCAATGGTCAAACTGGAAGCAGCCTTGTTATCCGCTCTTTGGCTGGCAGTGGCAGCTATACCATCAGCAGCAAAACTGGCGGCGTCATTCGCGCGCCAAGTTGGGGCAGATAAAGGGGTCAACCTATGGCACATAAAAAAGTCAACTTACCGCAAAAAACTTGCCCCGTCTGTCAGCGTCCTTTTACGTGGCGCAAAAAGTGGGAAAAGGACTGGGAGCAGGTGGTTTATTGTTCGGAGAAGTGTCGGCGGAGTAAAAAGGGCGATAACGGCTGAATCGCCCTTTTTTTAGTTATAAATAACTGTCAATAATGGCGCGTTTTTTATCGGCGCTTTCATCAATGATAGCTTGAGCGTTATCAATTTCAGCTTCCATTTGCTCAATGGTGTGACAAACGGCATTTTGTATTTCAATGTTTGGGAATAATAAGGTCAAGTTTTTAACCCGTTCCGTAGAAGCCCGATGATGACGTGAAAAACGTGCTTCTTCACCTGCTTTATTTAATATTTTCGCAAGATACTTTGGATTAACTTGGTCGGTCGTTACCTTAATAAAACCGCAGTGGTCGGTCGGATAAAAAGGTGTTTGTGCAGGAATATAATTGACCATCCAATCACCATCAATACCCCAAAGCACCGCTGCCAAATCGTAATCTTTAAAAAACTGCTTATCAATATAGCCAAAAGGCTTTAAAACGTTGGCGCTAAATACTGGCGTTAGATTTGGCGAATAAGTGTCCTGAATTTCACTGCTAAGTACCCTTGAGCCAATACCAACAGTAAAATTGTCAATATCGTTTAGGCGTAAAGGCTGTGACGACTGCTGAAGGCTTTCAGCAATCGCTTGAGCAATTTGCTGCTGACAATCTTTGATGGTTTGTTGTGCCGCCGCCACGTCGTCGTCAATAATTTGGCAAGCGTCAACGATTTGCTGCTGAACGTCGAGGGGCGGTAGGGGGATTTTGCTATTTTGAATAATATCTTGAGATAGGTTTAATCTGGCAACTCCTACTCTTAGTTTAAGAAGTGTATCAAGCTGAGTGGATAAATAATGAAATAAAAACATTGGTAAACATTTATCATCAGTCATTATGCCACAAACTGCTTGATTGGTACTAGCCTCAAATTTTAAGATGCCTACTTGACCAGCGGTAGCGCCATACATAGCAACTAGCACTGTATCAATTGGGAATATTTTGGCTGATGAGTTTTTTAGCCCTTGTTCAGTAATATAATTTTCAGTTTCACTTATTAAGCCATTTCTTACCTCGCCACTATTAATCCAAGGAATAGTTCCATTTTCATAGTATTGATAGTTATCTGACTTTGGAGTTCCGCCCGAGCTTGTACTCGCTATTTCTGAGATTCTTACTACTTGCCACTTCGTATCAATTTTAATATCTTCTTTTGGTGTCAAACTTAAACTTTTATTAAAATCCACCACAGAAAAATCAAGCATATCCACCAACCGCGCTTGCGTCACAAACGGCGCTAGCTCGTCTGGAATTTCAATGTCCTGTTGCTCAAAATTTTGACAAATCAAACGATTGATTTTATTAGGGTTATGCTTGTCTTTGGGGTCATAAAGCGGCGTGTTGATGTTATCAAGGTTGTATAAGTTGCTCAAGACGCGCTTGTCCTCTTCCTCAAGCGCCACCTCGCCACTGTCTTCATCAGCGACATCTGCCAAATCAAGCTTGGCATTGCCCAAGTATTTGATACCCTCGTTGCCTTTGGCGCTGCTCCACTCATAGCCCAAAAAGGCTTTCATCTCTTTATTGGTGCTTGGGCTCTTGATAATCAGCACCGGCTGCGGATTGCGGCTTGCCATGACAAAGTAATATAGCTTGTCTTGTTCAGCGGCTTTTAGATAATTAACCAATCGCCTATCAAGCTCGGCTTGTTGTTCATCTTTGGATAGCACTTTAAAAGACTGACGTTTTTTGAGGTTTTTAATCTCCGACCATTTATCAAACTCTTTAACATAGCTTGCAAAATAGTCTGTCGCCAAAAGTGTGTCACTCGGCGCGCCCATCAGCAGCGATTGATAGTCCTCAGGGTCAATATCTATATGATGGCAGTAAGCCTTGATAAAATGACGGTCATCAAATATGGTATTACTGTCAACGGCTTGCCCTAACTGGGCTTGACTTGGGGTGGCAGCAAACCAGTGCTCGACGCGCTCGGCAAAGTGGTCAGCATCGGTCGGCGCGTCAGTGGTTTTGCGCCGTAAAAACAGGGTGACCGTATTCGTGCCAGTTTTGCCAAACGTGCCGCTGCCAAATTCGGCGATGGCAACGATGTCAAAATATTTTAACAAGATTTCACGGGCGGCAACATAGACGTTTTTTGAGCTTGAGGTGCTGCTGGCTTTGCCTTTGGTCAAGATGGAGGAGGGCACAATAATGGCGGCAATGCCATCTGTTTTTAGCAGCTGCTTGGCACGTTCAATAAAAAACGTTTCAATACTGTTGTTGACTGTGAAGCTTTTTTCATCGATATAGCCGAGTAGCTCAAACGATTTGCGCTCACGCGGCGTGAGCGTATCCAAAAAGCCTTTGACGCTATAAGGCGGATTGGCAACCAGTACCGAATAGCTGTTATTTTTGATGTCCTCGTTATGACCTAACGCATCGCCGTAGATGATGTTGATATTGTCTTGACCGTACATAAATGCCGAGACTTTGGCGACTTTTGATAGCCGATATTCTTTTTCAATGCCAGTGATTTGGTCAAAATAGGCGGTTAAGTCCTTGTTCGGGTCACTCTCAACAATAGGTCTGATGGTGGTGGCGTACTCGTTTAGAAAATGACCCGCGCCGCAAGCGTAGTCGATGGCTTTTGGAATATCCTCTACGCTTGCAATCAGTGAATCAAGCGGCAGCGCATTCATAATGAATTTAACAATGGGCATTGGGGTAAAAAATTGCCCCTCAGATTGCTTGACGCCTTGGTCTAAAAAGCCCTCAAACATATCTCCTAAAAACTGGTTTTCCTCATTGGTTTTTAAGCGGATATTTTCTAGCATTTTGACGATTTTTAGCAATACGGCGGAGTTTTGTTGAAACAAGCGTTCGTTATGGACATCAATAAAGGCAAAATCGTTATTGGTGAAAAATTTAAGACGGCGAAACATCGCTTTGATGGCTTTTTGTGTCTCGATAGGGTCGTTTTTATAAAAGCGAAACGCCGTTTCGACCTCATCATCTCGAACGTAGGTCACCTCCTCATCTAAAAACTTTTTCATGCCTTGCTGATACAATGCTTGCAAGCGGTCTTGCAACTCAAAGGGACTGTCGTAGCTAACACCTTTCCAGCGAAACTTTAAGTCTTGCGGATTGTTGGTTTCATCAACGATTTTGCATAAAAACAAATTGACCAGTTTGTCAAAAGCGTTTTCACGACCTGAGACGTTATGCTGCCGCATGATAGTCGCAAATTCATTGTATTTGCCCTGAATATCACTACTGCTAATGGTTTCAAGGTCAGCAAGTGAATAGTTTTTCTTGCCAATATGATACGGCTGAATATCCGCTTCAAACAGACCGCGCGTGTCAAAGTCGCGCTGATAGGTGTCTTTCCAAGTATTAAAAATGTCCTCAACGTTACGCGATTTGCTTTGGGCAAACGTGGCAACTGGCTCATCGCTTAATTCTGACAGCTCACTGATACGTTTATCGTTATCATTAAGGCAAATGAGGTAGTAGTCAGCCTTAACTTTGTCGTCAGTCCAGTTAGACGCGTACAAACAGACAAATTGTGTGGTGCTGGTTTGTTTGACGTAGCTAAATAGCTGACCACCATCTTGAAGCGTCCGATTCCAAGCTTTACTAAACTCATTGCCGCTAGTTTTGCACTCAATAATCAGCAGCGTATCATTTTGGTTGTCTTTGATTAAAATATCTGCCCGACCGCCGCTCGCACCACGACCAAGCTGCCATTTGGGTTCAAGCTCGATATGTTCAGGCTTATAACCTTGAGCTAATAAACGATGGACACATTCAAAAACGACAAAGTTTTCATTTTGTGAAAAGTTGCACGTTTGACGTTCATGAATGGTAAGCCCTAAGTCCTCAGGATAAATGAGGCGCTGTTGGCTAAAATCTACTTTTAACCAAGCATTATTGTCATAGTCCCTGCTAAAAACAGCGCCGTTTTCTACAAAGCCTAAAAATCTAAGAACGTCTTTGAAATTACTTTTATCAATCATTTATTGCTTCCGGTTATTACGTTGCAAAGTTACAAATTCGGATTCAACCACTTCTCAGCAGTCTTGACATCCCAGCCTTTACGCTCAGCATAGCTTTCTAACTGGTCACGGTCGATTTTACCGACGTTAAAGTATTCACTATCTGGATGCGAGTAATAAAAGCCGCTGACCGAGGACGCAGGCCACATCGCATAGCTCTCGGTGAGCTTAGTACCGATAGCCGCGCCCGTACCAAGCCAGTCAAACAGCTTGCCTTTTTCAGTATGCTCAGGGCAGGCTGGGTAGCCAGGCGCTGGGCGGATGCCGACGTATTTTTCTTTAATCATCTCATCATTGGTTAGATTTTCGTCAGCTTGATAGCCCCAATATTCTTTGCGTATGAGCTCATGCAAATGCTCGGCAAAGGCTTCGGCTAAGCGGTCAGATAAGGCCTGTACCATGATGGCATTATAGTCGTCACCAGCTGCTTTGTACTGTTCAGCAAGCGCCTCTGTGCCCACGATAGAGACGGTAAAGCCGCCAAGATAATCAGTATGCGTCTTTGATGGCGAGATAAAGTCCGCTAAGCTAAAGTTTGGCTTGCCGCTGGCTTTGTCGCTTTGTTGACGTAAATGCTCGAACTGATATTCTGCCGTGCCGCCCTCAGTCGGAGCTTTATCATAGACGGTGACGGTATCCGAGCCCGTGCGGCGGGCTGGCATGAGTTTAAACACCCCTTTGGCAACGATTAATTTTTCATCAATCATTTTTTTCATCAAGTCATTAGCATTGTTAAATAAATCGCGCGCTGCTTCGCCAACGACCTCATCTTGTAAGATTTTTGGATATTTACCAGCCAATCCCCACGAGATAAAGAACGGCGTCCAGTCGATATAAGGCAATATATTGGTAATCGGGTAATCATCGAGTATAACTTGACCAAGTTTGTTTGGCACAGGCGGCACATAGTTGTCCCAGTCGTACTGAAAACCAAGCTCGATAGCATCGGCATAAGAGATTTTTGCCGCTTTTGGCTGACGTTTGGCTAAGCGCTCGCGTACTTTAATATATTCTTCGCGCGTTTCATCGATAAGGCTCTGACGGTGCTCTTGTGATAATAATTTTGTCACGATACCTACAGAGCGTGAGGCGTCCGATACATAGATGACGGCATCGTTTTGATATTGTGGCTCAACTTTGACCGCCGTATGCGCTTTAGAGGTTGTGGCACCGCCAATCATGAGTGGCAATGTCATGCCGCGCTCTTGCATTTGCTTGGCAACATACACCATTTCATCAAGGCTAGGGGTAATTAATCCTGATAGCCCAATGATATCGACCTCCTCTTTGATGGCGGTATCGAGGATTTTTTCACAGGGCACCATTACGCCCAAATCAAGGATTTCATAGCCGTTACAGCCGAGGACCACGCCGACGATATTTTTACCGATATCATGGACGTCACCTTTGACCGTTGCCATGAGGATTTTACCTTTCTTTTCGCCCTCGACTTTTTCTGCCTCAATATACGGGTTGAGCCAAGCGACCGACTGCTTCATCACGCGCGCAGACTTGACCACTTGCGGTAGGAACATTTTACCAGCGCCAAATAAGTCGCCGACGATATTCATACCGTCCATTAGCGGCCCTTCGATAACATCGAGCGGTTTGGGATATTTCTCCCACGCTTCTTTGGTATCAGCGTCAATAAAGGTGGTGATACCTTTTACTAGCGCATGGGCAATACGCTCCTCCACCGTGCCTTCGCGCCATGACATATCGACCGCACTGTCTTTTTTCTTGCCGTCATCTTGATAGCTTTCGGCAATGGTCATTAAACGTTCGGTTGCCTCTTGGCCACTTTCGCCTTGGTTGCGGTTTAGCATCACATCTTCGATGGCATTACGCGCTTCGATAGGAATATCGTCATAAACCTCAAGCATCGCTGGATTAACGATACCCATCGTCAGACCATTTTTGATCGCATGATAAAGGAATACCGAGTTAATGGCTTCACGAATCGGATTGCCGCGAAAGCTAAACGACACGTTGGAGACGCCGCCCGATACCATGGCGTTTGGCAGGTTATCGGTTATCCATTTGGTGGCATTGATAAAGTTAGCGCCGTAATTATTATGCTCGGTAATACCGGTTGCAACCGCAAAGATATTCGGGTCAAAGATGATATCCTCGCTAGGGAAGCCGACTTCATTGACCAAGATATCGTAGCTGCGCTGACAAATCTCGATTTTACGTTGGTAAGTGTCGGCTTGTCCGTCTTCATCAAACGCCATAACGATAATCGCCGCACCGTAGCGCATACAGAGCTTGGCGCGCTCCATGAATTCAGCTTTACCTTCTTTTAGGGAGATGGAGTTGACGACGGATTTACCTTGAATGCGCTTAAGCCCTTCTTCGATAATGTCCCATTTTGACGAGTCAATCATTAGGGGCACACGGCTGATATCAGGCTCACCAGAGACCAAATTGACGAAATGAATCATCGCCTGTTTGGAGTCGAGCATGCCCTCGTCCATGTTGATATCGACGATTTGCGCGCCGCCTTCGACTTGGTCGCGGGCGACATCGAGTGCCTCGGTATAAGCTTCGGTTTTAATCAAGCGCAGGAACTTCTTTGAACCGGTCACGTTGGTACGCTCACCGACGTTAACGAACAGACTATCAGGGGTAATGGTAAATGGCTCAAGTCCCGATAAGCGGCAAGCAGGCGGTATTTCAGGAATCACGCGCGGTGGGTAATTGGCGACCATCTCCGCAATGAGGCGAATGTGCTCAGGTGTCGTACCGCAGCAGCCGCCAACGATGTTTAAAATACCTGCTTTGGCAAAGCCTTCGAGCAGGGCCGCCGTTTGCTCTGGCGTTTCATCATACTCACCAAATTCATTGGGCAGACCGGCGTTTGGATGCGCTGACACATAAGTATCGGCGATATTTGATAGGGTTTGGATATGCGGACGCAGTGCATCCGCGCCTAGCGCACAGTTAAAGCCAACCGATAGCGGCTTGGCATGGCGAATCGAGTTATAAAACGCCTCAGCCGTTTGGCCTGAAAGCGTCCGACCTGAGGCATCGGTAATCGTTCCTGAAATCATAATCGGCAATTCAAAGCCAATATCCTCGAAAATGCCCGTCACCGCAAAGATGGCGGCTTTGGCATTGAGCGTATCAAAAATGGTTTCGATTAAGAGGATATCGACGCCGCCTTCTATTAAGGCCAGCGCCGCTTCACGATAATTTAGCACCAACTCATCAAAGGTGATATTGCGAAAGGCGGGGTCATTGACATCGGGCGATAGCGAGCAAGTACGCGACGTCGGCCCAATGACACCTGCGACAAAACGCGGTTTTTCAGAGTTTTTGGCAGTAAATTCGTCGGCGGCTTCACGCGCAATCTTGGCGGCGGTTTTATTCAGCTCTGGCACGAGGTGCTGCATCTCATAGTCGGCCATTGATAGGCGCGTACCATTAAAACTATTGGTCTCAATGATATCAGCACCCGCTTCAAGGTGGGCACGATGAATCTCTTTAATCATCTGCGGCTGCGTGAGCACCAGCAAATCGTTATTACCGCGTACATCTTGCTCAATATCGGCAAAACGCTCACCGCGATAATCTGCTTCCTCTAACTTAAAAGTCTGAATATGGGTGCCCATCGCACCATCTAACATCATAATCCGCGTCGCCATCTGCTCAGTAATACGAGCGCGCGCGGTTAGTTGCTGCGCTTTATAAGGAAATACATCAGGCGGCGTCAAAATAAAGTCATTAGCCGTGCTTGATACATTGGTGGTATTGGCTGTATTGGTATTGGCGACACCAGTATGATTATGAGAACAGGTCGGTGGGGTGATGATGTTTTGAGTCATAGGAGCGCTGCTTATTAGAGTCAAGATAAGAAAAGGAAGAAGATAAAGTGTTCAAGATTTTTAGGGCGAGCTTACTAAGTTAGCTACTGATAAAATAGGGTGTATAAAACAAGAGTATTGATAAAAAGGTGGCTTAAAAATCGATAAGCAAATACGGATTATTCTAGCACGAAACGGCTATTACTCGCGGGATTGTGCTTATTCCGCTTATTCTATTTTGGCACTATCACTGACGGCATCGTATTCAAACATATAGTAGAATTACTCTAAAATCGATACAGTGCGACTGGGATGAATTTTTCGTAGCCTCTGTGATAACAGCAAGCAAGAAAAATTTATACCAGTTGCAAAAAGCTATAACGTATCGCCTTTATTTTGAACTGACTATATCAATAACTTATTGCTACGACCAACTATCGTTGTACGAAATGATCATGGTATTAAAAGCCAGCATTGCATTAAAAGTACCGTCATAACCTTAAATTCTATTGCATAACGCTGCTTGGTACAAATGAATATCATTTCAATAGAGGAATACCTAAAGCTTTGATTGGTATTTATAAAGCAGTTGCTTAAACAAGGTTTTATTAAACTGCCTTGGTTTACACGTAAGCTACAAAAATTAGCCTAAACGCAAATTTATAATGCCTTACGATATGTTAGTTTAATTTCAGAAGGATTGACGTTTTATAAGCAATGCTTATTAGTAACTGTTAATGATTTTTATTTGTGAATGATTAACAATTAGGAATTAAAAACGGGATAGGCAAGGATTCTAAGGAAAGACAATCTGACCGTAAGTCCGTAATAAAAATCAATAAATTGTAGTCGATAAACCATTCATTTACTAAACCCTGTAGTCATTCGTTACAAGAAACTGGCATGACCAAGGCTGAGCTGTTTGCTAACAAGCCGTTATTGACCAAAATTTTGACCTATCATGTGCTCAAAGGTAATACGCCTGTTTATCAAAAACACGTCAGACCTGGTAATTACACCATGCTCAGTAATGACACGCTGGTGCTTACGCCCCAAGGCAGATTAATGGATGAAAATGGTCGTACCACCAAGATTTTAAAAACAGATATTGCGGCGAGTAATGGCGTGGTACATGTGATTGATAGAGTGCTGTTACCTAAGTAAGCAATAAGTAAAAAATAATAAGTTAAGATAGTAGGCATCGAGAGATATTACTTAACTTATCATTCATTTACCGGCATTTTTATTCAGAAGCTTTTATTTATCCGTGTTTATAACAGTATCTAAATTTAAAAGTTCCAAAGCTAAAACCGTTCTAAAAACAAAAAGTACCATCCATAAACCCGTTATTTCAAAGGAATGACTTATGTTAAAGAAGAATTTATTATCTATTGCTGTCGTTACTGCTGCCATGTCACTGGCGGCTTGTAATGATAAAGAAGCCGTTACTGAGCCAGTTGAGCCAGCCGCGACTACTGACGTAGCCGTTGAGCCAGAAACCACCACAGATATGCCAGCTGAAGCAGTGGCTGAGTCTACTGATGCGATGCCTGTAGATACAGCAGCGACACAAAGTATCGGTGAAATGGCTGCTGGCAATGAGAATTTAACGATCCTAACCGAAGCGCTGCAAGCGGCTGACCTTGATGATATGATGATGGCAGAAGGTCAGTACACCGTATTTGCACCAACCGATGATGCTTTTGCTGCTTTGTTAACCAAACTAAACGTCACTAAAGAGCAGCTGCTCGGTGATAAAGAGATGTTGACCAGCGTATTGACGTATCATGTCGTGCCGATGGTGGTCAAAGCGGCTGACATCTCTTATGGTACCGCTATCGATACGGCAAACGGCCAAACCATCTCTATCAGTGATGCTAACGTAATTACCGATGCCAGTGGTTACACCGCTAATATCATTGGTACCGATATGATGGCAACCAATGGTGTGGTTCATGTGATCGATACGGTCTTATTGCCTAAATAAGCTGATTTTATCGCTATAAACAACAATAAAAGTATTTAAGAAGCCTAGCCACCAAGCTGGGCTTCTTTGTATTTAATGACTTAGCACAAAACATATCACAGTCTGTATGACAACCTTACGTCCATAAAAAAGCCCGAGACCATCGCCTCAGGCTTCCTGTTTTATCCTTACTTTTAATGTCATCAATACAGTTTAGATAACATTACAGCCTAGTAAATTATAGACGTTCTTTATGAAGTGGATCTTGGGCTGCCATTCTTTGTTGCTGCTTTAGATGACGCTCTTCCCAATACGGCGCGTTTTTGATACCGAATTTTACTGGATCAAACGTATAGTGCTGCACGCCAGCTTTACGCTGTGCTTCATAATCTTTCAGCATCGTGAGCGTTGGGCGCGCGACAAAGAAGATAACCAAAATACCGATGATATTTAGCCATGCCATCAGACCAACACCGATATCACCGATTGCCCAGATATAGCCTGCTGAGTTAAGACCACCATAAGCAACCATCACCATGATTAGTACTTTGACTAAGAATAGACCAGTCTTGTTAGCACCGCGGCTGATAAAGCGCGTTAAGTACGCAACGTTTACTTCAGCGATGTAGTAATAAGCCAAAATAGTGGTAAAGGCAAAGAAGAATACGGCAATAGCGATAAAGGTATTACCAAACTGACCGTATACGGACTCCATTGCCATCTGGGTAAAGGCAGGTGAGTTAATCTCAACGCCCGCCGCCACGTTTTGTACGATGTATTGTCCTTCAGGTAGCGTACCTTGGATGTTATAAGTACCCATGGTCAAAATCATAAAGGCGGTCGCAGAACAAACCAGTAGGGTATCAACATAGACTGAGAATGCTTGTACCAAACCTTGCTGTGATGGATGCTCAACTTCGGCAGCACCAGCAGCATGAGGACCTGTACCTTGACCCGCTTCGTTAGAGTAAATACCACGTTTTACACCCCAACCGATGGCTGCACCAAAACCCGCTTGCGCAGTAAAGGCGTCACCAATGATTAAGCCAAATACTTCTGGAATCATCTCATAGTTAGTAAACATAATAACGAGGGCAAGACCAATATAACCTAGTGCCATGAAAGGAACGGCATATTCGGTAAAGGTTGCGATACGTTTAATACCACCAAAGATAATAGTCGCTAGCACCACTAGAATGATACCCAATGCCACAAGACGCATAGAGCCAACTTCTAAGCTCCCAAGGTTCATGATGGTACCTTCACCCATGACCTGTGCAAAGGCATTGATTACGCCATTTGCTTGCACACCAGGTAAGAACATACCACAAGCTAAAATAGAAGCGACCGCAAAGAGGATACCATACCAACGTTGGCCTAGAGCGCGCTCAAAGTAATACGCCGGACCACCGCGGTATTCGCCAGTGACAACGTCTTTTTCTTTATAAATCTGTGCAAGGGTTGATTCGACATAAGCGGTAGATGCGCCTAAGAATGCCACAACCCACATCCAAAATACGGCACCAGGACCACCGAAGCCGATAGCTGCTGCTACCCCCGCGATGTTCCCCATACCCACACGTCCCGCTAGGGATACAGCGAGTGCCTGAAATGATGAAATACCTCGTGCACTTGACTTACCTTTAAACAGCAAGCTGATCATTTCACTGAATAAACGTACTTGTACGAAGCGCGTCATGATGGAATAAAATAAACCTGCGCCCAAGCATAGATAAACCAATGCTGGGCTCCAGATAATTCCGTTTACCAAATTAACTAAACCTTCCATATGTATATTCCTAGTACTGTCTCAAAGTGACTATATATGACGATGCTAAGAGGAAGCTCGCTTTAATGTCCTTATTAAAGCCAACCACTCAAATAATCTGCATGCGCTTAACTGTCTTGGAAATTCTCCCTACAGATTAAGTTTCATATGCGCTTAGCCACTAAGGATGGACTGTAGTTGTCTGCTGTTATCCGTCTGGTTTATTAACAATAATAAGCGTATGCAACCGCTTATCAGCGTTGATAGTTTATTAAGGCTGCTTTTATGTAAAGCGCTTAAAATAAACCAGTGGATAAAACAGGCGGTTATTATATAAATAACCATCATCTCAGTAAGCGAGCGGATGGCACTTAACTTTTTATGAGTCGTATCAGCTGGCTACACTTACATGGTAGAGTAAGGTAATAGAGCAGTCTTTAGTCGTTTATCAATCCTTTTTGATGCGACATTGACATGCAGCGAGTACCAAAATTCTTATAAGTCCACTACCAAATGTATTCAAACCGTACGGCTACGTAACTGCAATTTGCCATATTTTTTAGGCAATTACTAGAATTTTCTTTATAAGAGCGTTCATTTATAAATGGTTTTCTTCGCTTGATTGCCTATACAAGGTCAAAAAAATCTTCTATTTATCTTGTATTAGCCTATACTTTTTAATTAACCGTTAATCGGGACTTAAAAGACAAGCGCGCTAACAGCAGCGCTAAATGCCTAAAATGCGCCACAGCTCTATGATAAATGCTGTTTTGCGGTTGTGTTTTGGTAACGATGAATTGTAAAAGTGGCGGTATAGCGCCATTATTAGCACAATATATCGTGGCTGCCATATTGTAGGCTATGAAAGTCGCAGCCGATAAACTATAAATAATCTAAGTGGTTAGAATTAAAAAAGCGATTAAAAAACGTTTTGTTTGTTATTTATCATTAGGAGAGTCAACGATGACGCGTAAATCTTTTTTAAAACCTATGTTGCTATCAGCGGTACTAGCGACTTCTACCGTCGGTTTGAGCGGTTGCGGCTATAACAATCTGCAGGCGCAAGATGAGCAGGTCACCGCGGCTTGGTCAGAAGTAGTCAACCAATACCAGCGCCGTTCTGACTTGGTGCCAAACTTAGTCAAAGTCGTGCAGCAATATGCCAAGCAGGAGCAAGAAGTATTTACCCAAGTCGCAGCGGCGCGTTCACAAGCGGGCGGTATCACGGTCACGCCAGAGCTGCTCAATGACCCTGAGGCGATGGAGCGCTATGCGGCTGCCCAAGACCAGATGACCGGCGCGTTATCGCGTTTGATGGCGGTTTCTGAGCGCTATCCTGAGCTAAAATCTGATGCTTTGTTCCAAGATTTGCAGGCGCAGCTAGAAGGTACAGAAAACCGTATTACCGTGGCGCGTAACCGTTATATTCAAGAAGTTCAAGGTTATAACACCACCGTGCGTCAGTTCCCAACCAATATTACGGCCAAAGTATTTGGTATGGATCCCAAGCCAAACTTTAGCGTCGCTAACGAAAAAGAAATATCGACTGCACCGAGTGTCAACTTTGACGATGATAATGCGCAGACAACGCAGTAAAGCCAAGTTTAAGCTTAAGCGTTCTATCTACTATGATGAAGAATAAATGCTACTGTTTATGTGACAGTGCAATTATTTGATAGTCCGTTTATGGGATCAAAAATGATAGAACGCCTTTATCGCCAGTTGTTTTTTCTGTTGCCGTTTATAGCCGTTGGTCTTGTAGTTACTTATTAGTACAGATGTTATTTTAGGTGGTATAGATTAGATGAAGCATTCAACAGCACTCTTCTCCGCATTATTATTTACCCTAAGTATTGGGAGTGGCTCGCTGCTGCATGCTGCACCCAGTACTAGTGATAATACGGCGGTCGCTAGCGATAGCACCTCAGATATACAAAACCGTAGTGTCGAGGACTTGGTGGCGATTGCAAAAGCTGCTGAGTCGAATGAAGCCATCAACGATGCCGTCTTAGGTAACGAAGCAATTAATGAAGCCATTCTTGGCAATGATGCTATCAATCCTAATGCTGCTAATTCCAATAATACGACCACCTCAACAACCTCTAATCGTCCGCCTGTACAATCAAGTGCTCAGGGCGTCGATGCCGATAAGCTCATCTTAAACTCGCCAGTTATCGACCAAGCCAATATCTTAAACCCGCAAGAAAAGCAGCGTTTAGAGGCGCAGCTAAGAAGTATTTATCAAAAAGGTTTGGCACAAGCCGCGGTTGTCATTGTACCGACGACCAATGGCATGCCAATCTTTGACTATGCGCTACAAGTTGCCGAAAAATGGCAGTTAGGTAATAAAGACATTGATGATGGTCTCTTGATGGTCGTTGCCGTTAATGACCGCAATATCTACATTTTAACCGGTTATGGGCTAGAAGGCGTATTGCCAGATTCGGCGGTCAACCGTATCATTCGCGAAGATATCACACCACTATTTAAGCAAAATAACTATGGTGCTGGCATATTGGCTGGTGTTAGCGCCCTACAAACGCGCCTAACCGCTGACCCTGAAGTGTTGGCGCGTGCCGATGCGCAAGCGGCTGAACGCAGTCAAAATCAAAATGACATTGGTGAAAACCCATCGCCGGTGTTTTTATTTGTGATGGCGATGATATTTGGTAGCTTTATTACCAGTATCTTTGGGCGTATCTTTGGCTCTATTTTGACCGCTGGCGGCTTCTTTATGGGCTCGCTGGCTTTAGGCGGCGGTTTCTTTATGACGTTAATTATGGCGATATTTTTATGGCTGTTTTTAATTTCGCGCGGCTCAGGCGGTGGTCGTGGCGGGCGCGGCGGTGGCGGTGGTATAGTGTTCTTACCAGGTATGGGCGGTGGTAGTGGCGGCTTTAGCGGCGGTGGTTTTGGTGGCGGCGGCTTCGGCGGCGGCTTCGGCGGCGGTGGCGGCGGCTTTGGCGGTGGCGGCGCGGGCGGCTCTTGGTAGAGACGATTTCTATAAGAGTAACAAGGGTAAATTAGGTTCGGACATTAGATGATTGCCAGCAATGGCGTACTTGAGGATATAATATAATGGTAAAAAGCAATTCGTCGCAGGCAAGTTTTGCGCGTTGGTGGCGTCAAGTACTGTTTGTCCCCATGTTGCATAACAAGTGGCTCACGCCCGCGGCCAAAGCTCGGCTGACAGAGCAGGTGACGCTGGCTGAGCGCGGGCATCGCGGCGAGGTGTTCTTAATTATCGAAAACCATTTACCTATCCAAGATGCTTATCATCTTGACTGCCGCGATCGGGCGATTGATTTATTTAGCGAATACCGTGTGTGGGATACCGAAGAAAACACCGGCGTTTTGATTTATGTCAATATTTGCGAGCACAAGCTAGAGATCGTTGCTGACCGCGGTATCAGCACGCATGTCAGTCCAACTGTGTGGAGCGCCATGTGTGAAAAGGCGGTCTCAGGTATCGCCAATCAAAAAACCGAAGAAAGCCTGATGGAGTTGTTGGACGAGGTAGGTCAGTTATTGCGGCAGTATTATCATCTTGAACACGATCCTGCTGGTAATGAGCTGTCTGATACCGTGGTGTTTTTAAAATAGCAATTTTCAAAGTAAAGGCTTTTAAAATAGCAGTTTCTTTAATAACAATTTTTCAAACTAACAGCATTTTTAAAATAACGCTTAAAGAAATAACAAGTAAATTTAGATAAAGGACCATGCCAACACCATGATTGAGCTGATAAAAAAACTGCCAAAAGCAGAGCTGCATTTACATATCGAAGGCTCATTAGAACCGGAGCTGATGTTTAGGCTGGCAAAAAAAAATAATATCGCTATCCCTTATAACGATATCGAAGACGTCCGCCGTGCCTATAATTTTACCAATCTACAAACTTTTTTAGATATCTATTATGCGGGCGCCAACGTTCTGATTACCAAAGACGATTTTTATGATTTAACGTGGGAATATATTTTAAAGTGTGTCGAAGACAATGTCGTCCATACGGAGATATTTTTTGATCCGCAAACCCATACTGCAAGAGGGGTTGAGTTTGCGACAGTCATTACTGGTATCAAAGAGGCACTCGATGATGCTAAAGAAAAATACGGCATCACCTCTTGTATTATCATGTGTTTTTTACGCCATTTATCGCAAGAAGAGGCGTTCGAGACTTTAGAGCAAGCGTTAGCATTTAAAGACGATATCATCGGCGTCGGTCTGGATTCTTCAGAATTGGGTAACCCTCCCGCCAAGTTTAAAGAAGTGTTTAAAAAGGCCAAAGAAGCGGGCTTTAAGCTGGTCGCCCATGCTGGCGAAGAAGCAGATTTTTCTTATATTTATGAAGCGTTAGATGTATTGCAAATCAATCGCATTGATCATGGCGTACAATCGATAAAGAGCGCAGCGTTGATGCAACGCCTAAAAGACGAGCAAATGCCGCTGACGGTTTGCCCGAATTCTAATATTGAGCTCAAAGTATTTGAGAGTTACAAACAGCACAATATTAAAGAGCTGCTCGATTATGGCTTAAATGTAAGCGTCAACTCTGATGACCCTGCTTATTTTAAAGGCTATATGAATCAAAACTTTATCAATATATGTGAACATCTACCGCTGACAGAAAATGATATCGTTACTTTGGTAAAAAACTCTTTTAGATCTTCATTTATAGATAATGAATTAAAAGAGAAATACCTAGCGCAAGTGGATCTTGCTCTCCGGTAGGAGTGAGTAAAGTTATTTTCAATGATGAAGGCTTAACGGTTATATAAATCGTTAAGCCTTTTCTTTTACGCCAGGCACTTTTCAACGTAATTGATTACATAGCCGTAATTTTTTGGATTAATAACGGCATAATAATTCCAGCCTTTTCTGCTAGAGTAATATCAACGATGGTATTTGGTGTTGGATGTGGATTTATTTCGATGATTTTAGCGCCGTTATCTTTTGCTAATTGCGCTAGACCTGCCGCAGGATAAACGAGGCTTGAGGTGCCAATACTCATAAATACTTCAGAATTGGCCGCCGCGTCCTCCGCTGTCTGCCAGGCTTGTACAGGCAAGGCTTCGCCAAACCAGACGATATCAGGGCGTATATAGCCATCACAGTGCGGGCAAGTAATCAGAGCATCACTATAACCTAGGGTATCGGCACTACTATATGAGCCTGTAGATTGCGCTTGGTAGGGCGCATCGCATTGACTGCAGCGATTTTGCCAAAGATTGCCATGTAAATGGGTGACACTACTACCAGCCTGCTCATGCAAATCGTCGACATTTTGGGTAATAAGCGTCAATTGCTGATCGGTAGATTGGCTATGATATTGCCACTGTGCTAAAGCATCATGAGCAGGATTTGGTTTTTTCTCAGCGACCAACTGCCGGCGCCACTGATACCATGACCACACCAGTTTTGGGTCGCGAGCAAAAGCCTCAGGCGTTGCCAAGTCCTCAGCCACATAGTTTTCCCAAAGGCCTGTTTGCTTATCTCGAAACGTTGGAATGCCACTTTCTGCTGAAATCCCAGCGCCCGTTAAAATACAGATGCACTGTTTTGAGCACAGCAATTTGGCAGCGCGCTCGACTTCGGCTATTAACGCAGGTGATAATTCTGTTAACATGAGCCATCCCTTTTTAAGATTGGATATAGACTTCTATGATAGATGGTATTTGGTGGCTTGTCATATTGCTCGCGGTTGTCATCGGACTATGGGTATTGGCAAAATCGCGCGCGCCTAAAGCCGCCGATAAGCACAACCTAAAGTTAGGGCGCGCAAAAACACCACTCAATGATGCGCTACAAAAAACTGCAGAATTGGTTAAACAGTATTTTCCTGACTACCGTGTTAACCGTAAAGCCAATCATTTACTGATTAGCAAGCAAGATAAAAAAGTGGCAATGATTACCATTGATAAAAAGCTTGCCGCCGGTCAGCGCCGTTTGGGTGACGTACCCGTGATTAATTATCACCGTGTCCCCAGCCGCGCTCAGCTAACAGCGAATTTGCAAGATGCAGAGTAGGTTTTTATAAATTAAATAGATTTAACAACTTTATATACAACATTTTATCGTTGTTAGCGCACAATGATAGGCAGCAGTTAACAGCGTAAAGCGTTGCCGTTAAAGTGTTATGAGGTAATAGGTAGGACTAGAAAAGGGTAAAACACGACTGATTATGATGATTGGTGCGCTCGGCGGGAATCGAACCCACGACCCTCGGCTTCGGAAACCGATACTCTATCCAACTGAGCTACGAGCGCGTCATTTAGCGACTAAATCTCAACTAATGCCATGATATATAAATAAGGGTAATTAGCCGTTATTAGAACGAAAAGGCGTCTAAAAATTAAGACCGCTTAGTCTAACAAATAAAAGTCATAAAGCCAATGAATGAAGGCCGCTATTGGCGTTTTTTAAGAAAAAACACCATAGTCGGCAAACAGGCATGGCAATCTACCTGTCTTTTCCCTTATAATGTCAGGGAGAATTCATATTTATAATCACCGATTACAAGCGCGCCCGTATGCGGGATGGCTGTTTGCTATTGATAACTGCTTGGTTATCAAAGGAGGACAAACAGAATGTCCAAGTCGTGTCGGCCCTTGTATACGCAATAAGAGAACGTGACGAATGAGAAAAGTAGTTATGTTATCGGCAGCTGCCATTCTAGGAATCGCTAGTATCGCTGTGAGCCAAGCCGAAAGTGTTGTAGACACGCCTGTAACCGTATCTGATGTCGCAGAAGGGCAAGAGGTTGTCGATAACTTGCCTGAAAAATTGGGTGACGATACCAAAGCTGCTGCTGATACTACCGATGGCGCTGCAGCTACCGATGAAGCTGCGCAAGCAGACGCGACCGATGCAGATGCACCTGCTGAAGAAGCAACAGCCGCTGCCGCACCTGCCGCTGAAGAAGAGCCTATTCCGCAAGATACGCCACAAGTACAAAAGCTCATCGCTTTGTATCCTAACTTGATTGCTCGTATTCAGCCGGTTGCTAAAGTCTGCTTTGAGGACGACGAAGTATGCGACGTCACAGCACGTTCTGCAGGGCCCGCAGCAGGTGATGGTCCGCGTGATGGTAAAGCCGTTTATAACGCTGTCTGCCAAACGTGTCACACCTCAGGCTTACTTGGCTCGCCTATGCTAGGTGATGCTGGCGCTTGGGGTCCTCGTATCGCCAAAGGTAAAGATACCTTGTATACCCATGCTATCAACGGCTTTAACGCTATGCCTGCTAAAGGTGGCGCTGATATCCCTGATGAAGAAGTACAAAGCGCAGTGGATTATATGGTTGATGAAGCAAGCTAATTGCCTGTGCTATATGTAAAAAAGCAATAGAAAAAAGTAGGAGACGGTAAAGCAGTTATCGTCTCTTACTTTGCTTTTTTATAATTATTCTGCTTAATATAGTCAAAATATTCTAAAAACGCTACAGTATTGGGAATAACAGCAGTCATATCTAGAAGCTTATAAAGCGCCTATTTCATTTAATGAGGTAGGCGTTTTTTTGTGGTCGTCGATTGATATTATTAATATCGTGGTTATATCATCCTAACGTTGAAATCTGCGACCGCGAGCCTCACATCTAGACACTATACTCGTCGTAAGAGACGAGAGCAAATATGAGAAAAACTAACTTTTCCCGAATCGTCTTCTATATTCTTTTATAGATACATCATTATTAACGAGGTATTCATGTCTGAGGTGCCAGCGCTATCTATTCAGAACCTATCTAAAACCTATGACAACGGGTTTTCGGCACTCGAAGATGTCAGTTTAACCGTCCCGCAGGGTGGTTTTTTTGCGCTGCTGGGGCCAAACGGTGCTGGTAAGTCAACGATGATTGGCATTATTAGCTCACTTTTTAAACCCACCACTGGTAGTGTCAAAATCTTTGGCACCGATTTGCTCGAAAACCCAGCGCTGGCCAAGCAGTATCTTGGCGTGGTGCCGCAAGAGTTTAATTTTAATCAATTTGAAAAAGTTCAAGATATCTTGATTACCCAAGCAGGGTATTTTGGTATCCCGGCCAAAGAAGCTCGTCCAAGAGCCAAGCGTTTGTTGACCGCGCTTGGGCTGTGGGATAAGCGCAACAGTAAATCACGCGAGCTATCTGGCGGGATGAAACGTCGTCTGATGATTGCTCGTGCTTTGATTCACAAACCAAAACTATTGATTTTGGATGAGCCGACGGCTGGGGTCGATATCGAGCTGCGCCGCTCGATGTGGGAATTTATGCAGCAGATTAACGTTGAAGAAAATACCACGATTATTTTGACCACCCATTATTTGGAAGAAGCGGAGCAGCTTTGTAAGCGTATCGCTATTTTGGATCATGGTGAGATACGCATCAATACCGAAATGAAAGATTTGCTCGCTCAATTATCGGTGGAGACATTTGTTTTTGATCTTGAAACCCCGTTGACCCAGCCGCTAAAGCTGGATGGGGTGACAGGGTTGTCGCAGCCAGATGAGCAGACTCTAGAGGTAACCTTAACAGAAGGCGAGTCGTTAAATGGTGTGTTTAACCAATTATCTGCTCAAGGCATTACGGTGGCCAGTATGCGCAACAAAGCCAACCGCTTAGAAGAGCTATTTATGCGCTTGGTAGAAAAAAACATTCAAAGTGCAGACAGTATGAAGGAGGCGGGATTATGAGTCAAAAGGCCGTTGATCAAGATCAGAGCATCGACTATCACAAAACCATGTCGTGGAATAAAAGATGGATCTCTTTTCGTACCATCTGGCTAAAAGAGGTGCGCCGAATCCTACGTATCTGGCCGCAGACCCTACTGCCACCTGTCATTACCATGAGCCTGTATTTTGTCATCTTTGGTAAGATGATCGGCTCACGTGTCGGTGAGATGGGTGGGGTGCCGTATATGCAGTTTATCGTGCCTGGTCTAATCATGATGGCGATTATCACCAACAGTTACTCCAACGTTGTCTCAAGCTTTTTTAGTGCCAAGTTTACCGCCAGTATTGAGGAGCTTTTGGTTTCACCGGTCTCCAAGCATGCGATTTTGATGGGGTATATCAGTGGTGGTATTTTCCGCGGGCTGGCGATCGGTTTGATTGTCTCGATTGTGGCGTTGTTTTTTACCGATTTGGGTATCGAGCACTTATTTGTCACGGTGTTTACCGTCCTTGGCACCTCGACTTTGTTTTCATTAGGCGGCTTTATCAATGCGGTATTCGCTCGCTCGTTTGATGACATCTCTATCATTCCAAGCTTTGTATTGACGCCGCTGACCTATCTTGGCGGGGTGTTTTATTCGATGGAAAATTTATCGCCATTTTGGCAAAATATTTCACTGTTAAACCCAATTGTCTATATGGTGAACTCTTTCCGCTACGGCATTCTTGGCTATTCTGATGTCGATGTGTGGTATTCGATGGCGGCTATCTTTGCCTTTTGCGTCATTTTTTATATCATCTCTTATCGACTATTAAGTGATGGTTCGCGTATTCGTTTATAAGTTAGGGCGAGTTCTATTTATAATATCGTCAGTTCAAAATAAAATCGATGTCTTCATGATAACGTGCGACTGGTATAAATTTTCCTTGCTTGCTGGTGCACAGATGCTACGAAAAATTCATCCCAGTCGCACTCTATTAGTTTTAAATGAACTCTACCATCTCTAGCATTTCAACTATCATTAGTTTTACTATTAGGAAGTAGCCATGAGTATTCACGGTATTTTAGGCGAACAAACCACTGATTATCCAACTGAGTATAGTCCCGAGACCCTCTATCCAATAGCGCGCAATCTAGGGCGCGATGTGATTGGCTGGCAAGATGATAAGCTAGCAGTGGGCGTCGATTGGTGGCACGCCTTCGAGCTGTCTTGGCTCAATCCTCAAGGTGTTTCGCAAGTGGCGATTGCGCGTTTTGGTATTCCGGCAAGCTCGCCGTTTATCGTCGAATCAAAGTCATTAAAACTATATTTAAATAGTATTAACTTTACCGAGTTCGCTAGTTGGGATGAAGTACAAGCGCTGATAGCCAAAGATTTGTCCGCATGCGTGCAAGCAGAGGTAACCGCTCAGTTATTTGGCTTAAATGATGATTTACATAATAAGGCGACGGAATTTTTGATTGCCCAGCCTAAAGGTATTTGTATTGATAACGCTTTAGATAATAGCAGTGAAAAAGTTGTATTATGCGCGCATCCCGATGCAGCGTTATTAAGTGAGGATAAAACGGCTACTGATTTAAAAAGCGGCAGCAATGAGAAAGTTGCGCAGCCTTATACTTTTTATTCTAACCTGCTGCGGAGTAATTGTCCGGTGACCAATCAGCCCGATTGGGGAACATTAGCGGTTTCAATTACCAGTGATAAAGCATTTGATGAAGCAAGTATGTTACGTTATATTTTAAGTTTCCGTCAGCATAATGGCTTTCATGAGCAGTGTGTCGAGCAGATATTTGCTGATTTGAGTCAGTACTATCAGCCAAGCGAGCTGATGGTGCGTGCCTGGTATACACGCCGCGGCGGTATCGATATCAATCCTTGCCGCGTCAGTGATATAAAGTTATTACCGCAGCCAAGTCGTTTAATTCGCCAGTAAGGTAATGGTTTTATTTAAATTGATTTTGCAGCGTTTGGTTTAAAAAAAGCGCCTATCTGATTCAGATAGGCGCTTTTTTATTGAGCAAGTTTTATTAAAAACTATTTGCCGCTTACTTTTGCCATCACTTCTTCGCGGCTCAGCATTTGCTTTTCTGTTTCGCGGCGATTGACGTATTCGTATTTGCCTTCAGCCAAGTTACGGTCTGAAACCACGATACGATGCGGAATACCAATCAATTCAAGGTCGGCAAACTTCACGCCCGGACGCTCATTACGGTCATCAAGCAAGACGTTAACACCTTTAGCTTTTAGCTCTTCATACAGCGCGGTCGCCGTCTGCATGACGGTGTCTTCTTTTGACTTCATCGGTATAATAGCGACTTCAAACGGCGCAATTGAATCGTCAACGCTTGGCGTTTGAGGCCACATGATGCCGTTTTCATCGTTGTTCTGCTCGATAGCAGCCGCGATAATACGGCTGACGCCAATACCATAGCAACCCATCATCATGGTCACAGGCTTGCCATCTTCACCAGAAACGGTTGCATTCATCGCTTGCGAGTATTTATCACCCAACTGGAAGATATGACCGACTTCGATACCGCGTTTGATTTTTAGGCTGCCTTTACCGTCAGGAGAGGGATCGCCTTCTTGTACATTGCGCACATCAACAACGCGGGTAATGCTGGCATCACGCCCCCAGTTCATACCGATGGTATGTTTATTGACTTCATTGGCGCCCGAGACAAAATCTGACAAAGAAGCTGCCGAGCGATCGACGAATACGGGCATATCCAAATCAACGCCGATATAGCCTTTATGCAAACCAGCGGCTTTGAGTTCTTCATCAGAGGCCATCGTTAGCGGTACATTGGCTTCTTCGATTTTCTCAGCTTTAATGGTATTGAGCTGATGGTCACCGCGTAAGACAATCGCGATTAATTGCGGCTCACCGTCCTCTGTATGACCGTGGACGATTAAAGTTTTCACCGTGGTTTCTAATGGTACGCCTAGATGCTCAGCAACCATTTTACAGCTGGTCATATCTTCCGTTAAAACGTCTTCGCGCGCCATTTTTGGTGGCTGACGCTCAGCGGTGCTGACCGATTCGGCAAGCTCAACGTTGGCTGCATAATCAGAAACGTCAGAGAAAGCGATATCATCTTCACCGCTGTCTGCCAACACATGAAACTCGTGCGACGCAAAACCGCCGATAGAACCCGTATCCGCTTGTACGGCACGGAAATTTAAGCCCAAACGGGTAAAGATGCGCGTATAAGCATCGTACATCTCATGGTAAGTCTTTGCCAAAGACGCTTGATCAGCGTGGAACGAGTAGGCGTCTTTCATGGTAAATTCACGCGCACGCATCACACCGAAACGCGGACGAATCTCGTCACGGAACTTACCTTGGATTTGGAAAAAGGTAATCGGCAACTGCTTATAACTGCGCAGCTCACCTTGAGCAAGGTTGGTGATGACTTCTTCGTGTGTCGGACCCAAGACAAAATCGCGGTCATGACGGTCTTTAAAGCGTAACAGCTCAGGACCATAGTCATTAAAACGCCCGGTCGTTTGCCAAAGCTCGGCAGGCTGGGTCATGGGCATCAGCACTTCTTGAGCGCCGACGTTTTGCATCTCTTCGCGAACGATGCGTTCGACTTTTTGCAACACGCGCAAACCCATCGGCAGCCAGATATACAATCCAGAAGCGATTTTACGAATAAGACCTGCTCTTACCATAAGTTGGCTTGAGGCGATATCAGCGTCGCTGGGCGTTTCTTTTAGCGTGGCAAACAAAAATTGACTGGCTTTCATAAATAAAGCGGAACCTTATCAACGATAAAATAAATAAGAAATAGGAGGATATTTAGCGTGTGCTTTGGTGGCCGACGCAAGCTTACCTTTTATCACTTGGTAATAGTCTAGGACCTGCCTAGCTAAAAAGTACTGCAACAAGCAGCACGTTATTAGAAAGTGCGTTTATAAAACGCCTTACAAAAAGGGTGAAACTTTTATTTTTGTATGAATACATTGATATTGACAGCGTCATATTTTTGGTAAAAAAGCCAGAAAAATGGCTGCATGCCAACATTTTGCTTATACAATCTGACTATGTTAGGTAAAGTTCGCCTAAGACGCAATGACTTTTTGTTGTTTCAGCTTAAACAGTGGCTAAACTCAATAACAAGGCTAAAAATAAGCTGATTGTTTAATTCAAAAATTGCCAATTTTGGAGACTCAAAGATAGAACTCTGGTTAGCTGATAAAGCAGCACGGATTTATAGATTCTGGACATAAAAGAATAAAGGGATAAACAGTGAAGCAAAAGCTATTTTTTAAAGTGGCATCAAACTCATCAATTATGTAGGAGAATGGTAGTAACTGCTTGAAATACTTATAAACAAATAGCATTAAAGGTTTGGTATTTAGCAATTTTATGCTGATAAGAATTAATATAAAACCTTGAGGTAGTTTACATGGTCAACCCTGATAATCACTCTCCCGCGGCTAATAACAATGACAAGCACACGCAAGCGAAGAAACCCATCTCGATGCTATCGTGGCTGGTATTGCTTATCGGTCTTGCTACGCTCGCTTTTGCGATTTATAGCCTGCAAAACCTCACTAAGGAAGAACCGATAGAAACCATTACCCGTGAAGGGGTGGTGATGCAAATTCAAAAATTAAATCGTTTGGAGACGGTGGCATTCAGTGTCGATACCGTTATCACTAGCCAAAAACCAGGCAGTTGGATGAAGCTGTGGCAAGATGAGCAAAAGGGCTTGTTTATTGCACACGGGCGCGTAGAAGCAGGGATTGATTTGAGTGCATTAACGCCAGAGATGGTACAGGTGGTGCAGCCAGAGATTGATGTTGAAAAGGTGCAAAAAGCCGATGCTAATACGCCTGTCTCAATGATGCCGCAAATCAATATCACCTTGCCACCGTCAGAGATATTCTCTGTCTATCTAGATGATATCGAAATCTATGATTGGCAAACGGGCGCTTTTGGTATGATGCAGGTCGATCCAAAAATCTTGCAACAAGCGCAGAGTATGGCGAAAAAAGAAGTGCTTGAGCGTGCTTGTCGCGGTGATGTGATGAATCTGGCATTAGAAAATGCGCAAACCCAATTGCAGCAGTTATTTTCATTGACCGGTGCTGTCGTAACGGTAACCACGCAGGGCGCAGGCGCGTGTCAAATGCCAACGGCTTAATACTTAAAACGGTTTAACGAAACGCCACACCACTTACCAGATGTTGCTTGAATTTATTGGCAATAGGGTTACTATATTATATAGCAGAACTTATTTATCATTAACAACAGTCTTATAAATGCTGTCGTTGAAATAAGCTTATATGATATAAGAGGTGGCGTATATGACAACTTCCAATAATCAGCCCTCTGCTCACAAGAAGCGCATATTAACGAAACGCCCTAAAGAAAAAGAATCGCTATCTTTTGCCACTTGGGTGCTGCTTATCATAAGCTTTACCTGTTTAGCCTATGCCATTTATACCATTCAGATGCGCATAGTACAGTCTGCTGTCGATGTGGATAATCCTAGTGGAGCACAAAGTAGCTTAGTACAAACAGACAATTAGTATTGCTGTTTTTAAATCATAACTGCTTCTAAATATAGGCTATTTTTTAAATTCAGCAATCGCCAGTTTTCGTGCTGCCTTATGCTCAACCATCGGCACAGGATAAGCAGTGTCAGCAAACTGACCACTCTTTGCCAGCGCTTTACGCATTTTATCTTCGCTGTGCAAGATACTGCTCGGCACGTCTTTTAATTCTGGCAGCCAAGTCTTAATAAATAATCCATCAGCATCATGGCTCTTAGCTTGGCTAAAAGGGTTCATAATACGGAAGTAAGGTGCGGAATCTGTGCCAGTTGACGCGCTCCATTGCCAGCCGCCATTATTGGACGCAAAATCGCCATCTATCAGTTGCTGCATAAAGTAACGCTCGCCCAAGCGCCAATCTATTAATAAATCTTTGGTCAAAAACATCGCCGTTACCATCCGTAAGCGATTGTGCATAAACCCGGTCGCATTGAGACAGCGCATCGCCGCATCGACCAATGGTACGCCTGTCATGCCTGTGCACCATGCCTTAAAATCATCCTGATTATATGACCAGTTAATCTTGTTATCGGTTTCTTCTTTATAAGCTTTATGGCGAATAAGCTCGGGCTTATCATCTAAAACATGACGATAAAAGTCACGCCACGCCAGCTCACTTATCCAGCGGTTAATATCATTGTTATCAGAGCTGCTAAAGTTGCCGTTCTCATTACCCTGTAATCTCTCTAATGCTTTTGTGGCTTGCAGATAGCACAGTCTTGGGCTTATTGCGCCAATAGTGAGATAGGCTGATAGTTGGCTGGTCGCTTGCAAATTTGGCACATCACGGCTGATGTCATAGTTATCAATATCATCCGCAATAAAATCCTCTAAACGTTGACACGCAGCCCCTTCACCCGCTGGATAAGCCATCCTAGCGTGCTCAAGCTGAGCGCTGAAATCAATGTGCTGATACTCTACGGCGGTCTCTAATCGTTTTTGATAATCTTCGACGGCTTTTTTACTGAGTTTTTCTATGTCTTTGACAGTATGAGCGCTATCTTTTGCAGTTTTTAGGGTGGTTTTTGACTGGCTGCTATTTGACTGATAGTTTACCGCCATCGCTTGGTGCATTTGTAAATTGCTAACGTCCAAGGTATGCTGCCATTTGTTATAAAATGGGGTAAAGACCTGATACATGCTATCGTCATTGGTGGTAATGGTTTTTGGTGGCAAAATGCATTGGTCGTGCCAGCGGATAAATTCGATAGCGGATTTAGTAAGTTGGTTTAGTAGTTCTTGGTCGCGGTCAATCTCATTACCTTCGTACTCATGATTTGCCATGACAAGGCTGATATCATTGACCTCACACAAGGTGGTGAGCGACTCTATACAATCAGAAAAGCTGGCACAGAGCTGTACGGTTAAGTTGATATTCAATTGTTTTTGCAAAGAGGTTGCTAAGATTGGCAAGGTACGGGCGATATGATCGAGCTGGGTGAGTGACATATCATGTGCATGCCATTGTTCAGGCGTCATAAAAAAAATAGCGCTGATGCGCGCATTATCCGCATTTGCACACTCGCAAAGCGCTGCCAATGCCGTATTGTCATGAACTCGCAGGTCACGACGAAACCACATTAAATAATGGGCAGGGTTTGCACTCGCCTTATTATTGCTAGCAATGTGCTGAGACGTTGCCGCCACCGTTTTAGACATTCCACCTTTCCTATATTAATCAATCGCAATCATAAACAAAACTGTGAATAAAAGTATGCTAGGATAAGTTTTTGGATGCAATGGATTTGCCATTCAATTAACAAATCATCATATTTGCTTTTTAGCGTTGGCAATCAATATTTATCGTCGTCTATGTATTCGAGCCAATCTATCAACGTTATATTTAGTGTCATGTCTATTTGATGTTATATCTAAGGTCACATTATGCAGGTGAAGTTTTGTGGTTTTACCCAGCCTAGTGATATTAAAATGGCTGCTCAGTTGGGTGTCGATGCCGTTGGCTTGGTGTTTTATCCACCAAGTCCGCGCGCTGTTACTATTGAGCAGGCGCAATTGCTAAGTGCTTCTTTGCCCGCTTTTATCAGTGTCGTGGCCTTGGTGGTCAATATGCCGCGAGCAGAACTTATTGAACTGGCAAACTATGTCCCTTTTGATATCATTCAATTCCACGGCGATGAAACGCCCGAGCAGTGTCAGCAGCTGGCAAGCGCGGTCAATAAACGCTGGATAAAAGCCTTGCGTATCAATACCGAGCAGCACACCACTGCTAGCGTAAGCGCTCAAATTGATGAGTTTGCTGCCGCTGGCGCGAACAGTATTTTGCTCGATGCTTACCATCCGCATAAGTATGGCGGCACAGGTGCACGTTTTGACTGGAGTTTGCTACCGCAAGACAGCTCGCTGCCTATTATTTTAGCGGGCGGGCTTGATGCCGATAATGTCGCTGCTACTTTAGAGTTGCCGATTTATGCCGTCGATGTTAGCGGCGGGATTGAGTCCGACAAAGGTAAAAAAGACGCTGCTAAAATGCGTGCCTTTATGAAAGCAGTTAAACGCGATCGATGGCAAAACGAGACGCCGAGCGAACCTTCGAATATCAGTAATTAGCCTTTTAACGGTGGATTTTCATTTGTTAAATAGCTCATTACCTAAAATCTTTCCCTTTATTTATTCTAAAAAATACCACTTATTATAGTAGGAATTATCATGAGTCATGTCGCAAGCAAAGATGTATCTGCCACGGCTAAAGCCGTCAATACCTTTACCAATCCAGAAAACGTGCAAGACTTTAACCAATACCCTGATGCGCGTGGGCATTTCGGCGTTCACGGCGGTCGTTTTGTTTCTGAAACCCTGATGGCAGCGCTTGAAGAGCTTGAAACCTTATATACCAAAGTAAAAGCCGATCCGGCGTTCTGGGAAGAATATCATAATGATTTGGTCAATTATGTCGGTCGCCCAACCCCGCTTTATCATGCCAAGCGTTTGAGTGATGAGATTGGTGGCGCGCAGATTTATTTTAAACGCGAAGACTTAAATCATACGGGCGCGCATAAGGTGAATAACACCATCGGGCAGGCACTACTTGCCAAAATGTGCGGTAAAAAACGTATCATCGCCGAAACTGGGGCGGGTCAGCATGGCGTTGCGACGGCAACGATAGCTGCGCGCTTAGGGTTAGAGTGTATCGTTTATATGGGTGCCGATGATGTCGAGCGCCAAAAGATGAATGTCTATCGTATGCGCTTGCTCGGTACAACGGTGGTGCCAGTGACTTCAGGGTCGCGGACGCTGAAAGACGCCATGAACGAGGCCATGCGCGACTGGGTGACCAATGTCGATACGACCTATTATATTATCGGCACCGTTGCAGGGCCGCACCCTTATCCGCTACTGGTACGTGATTTCCAAGCGATTATCGGTAAAGAAGCGCGTATTCAACATTTAGAAAAAACCGGTAAATTGCCTGATGCCTTGGTTGCTTGTGTCGGCGGTGGCTCAAACGCGATTGGTCTATTTTTTGATTTCCTAAACGATACTGAGGTCAAAATGTATGGTGTCGAAGCGACAGGTGACGGCATTGAGACCGGTCGTCATTCAGCGCCACTTGCTGCTGGCCGAATCGGTGTGCTGCATGGCAATCGTACTTATCTAATGGCGGATGATGAAGGTCAAATTCAAGAGACGCACTCTATCTCAGCGGGACTTGATTATCCGGGCGTTGGCCCTGAGCATAGCTTCTTAAAAGACATGAAGCGTGTTGAGTACGTTGGCTGTACTGATAAAGAGTCGTTGCACGCCTTTCATGAAGTCACGCGCAAAGAAGGCATCATACCTGCATTAGAGTCTGCGCATGCTGTCGCCTATGCATTGAAACTGGCGAAAACCATGACCCCTGAGCAGAGCATTGTCGTCAATATGTCGGGTCGCGGTGATAAGGATTTGCATTCGGTAATGAAAGCGGAAGGTATTGAGTTGTAGCCACGTATTGTACTGCACCCTATAAATCCACTTTTATAAAATAAATTGATTGGCTCTTTTTAATATATATAGAGCCAATATAGCCAGTTTGAATTAATTGTAGAGAACACTATGACCCGAATTGAAAGCACCTTTGAAACCTTAAAAGCCCAAAATAAAAAAGCCCTGATTCCTTATGTAATGGCGGGCGATCCAACCCCTGCTAACTTTGTTGGCTTACTACATGACTTGGTTAAGCACGGCGCAGATATGATTGAAGTCGGCTTGCCGTTTTCTGATCCAATGGCCGATGGCCCAACTGTTGCATCAGCTGGCGAGCGCGCGTTAGCAGCCGGTACTAGTACGCGTGATGCGCTAAACATGGTGGCAGAATTCCGCAAACAAGATACGCAAACACCAATTATCCTAATGGGCTATCTGAATCCCGTGGAAATCATAGGTTATGACAATTTTGTCGCCTTATGTGAGCAATCAGGCATCGATGGTATTTTAATGGTTGATTTGCCACCAGCCGAAGCGGGCAGTTTTACGCAGCATTTGACTGAACATGCGATGAATGAGATTTTTTTATTATCGCCAACGACTTTGCCTGAGCGCCGTGAGCAAGTTCTGGCCCATTGCGGTGGTTATATTTACTACGTGTCGTTAAAAGGCGTGACCGGCTCGGCGACGCTTGATACCGATGATGTGGCAACCCAAGTACAAGCGATTAAAGCCGAGACCGATTTGCCAGTATGTGTGGGCTTTGGTATTCGTGATGCGGCTTCTGCTAAAGCGATCGGTCAGCACGCCGATGGTATTATCGTCGGTAGTGCGCTAGTGCAAAACTTTGCTGATATAAATGCAAGTGATGCGACTGCTGTTGCTGCTGCTCAGCAAAAAATCATGGCTAAGATGGATGAGCTACGCGGCGCACTTGATAGTTTAACCGCCTAAGGTTATATCGAGTTTATTGGTATAAAAATTTGAAAGGCTTAGTTTGAAAGGCTTAGAAGGCTAGCGCAATTTTTATAACAATGTTTATAAAGACATAGGCAAATGACTTTGCTAAAGTTAGTTTACGTGTGTAAACTAACATCATATATAAATTGTTACAGTTACGCATAAGCGCCCTTGATAACTGCTGATGTTATAACGATATGTGACTTTTAAATTTATTCTTATAAACGGACTTCTTAGGGACAAGAGACTAAGCCAATTAAACCAACTTGGCTAACTTGTCGATAAGCCTTTGATAATGGCGAATACTATGACTGATACGATAACAAAACCTGATATGACCACTGCAAATAATACTGAAACAAGCACGACTGAAAAAAATGGCAGTTCCGCTAGGCAATCATGGTTTGAGCGCCCGATACCGGGCATTAAACAGCAATTGACTGCACCTTTGACGGCGGTCGAAACTGAGCCGTCAACCAAGTGTAGCAGTTGTCATTCGATGATTACCAATACGGCGCTGATTTTCAATTGTTATGTCTGCCCGCATTGCGACCATCATTTACCGATGAGTGCGCGTGAGCGCTTAAACTGGCTACTCGACCAAGTAGAGGGTGAGCTAGGACAGCAATTCACTGCCAAAGACCCATTGAGCTTTGTGGATAGTAAGCCGTATCCGCAGCGTATGAGCGAAGCACAAGACAAAACCGGCGAGTCTGAAGCACTGATTGTGATGTATGGTAAATTGCGCAATCTTGATATCGTGACGTGTGCCTTTGACTTCCGTTTTATGGGCGGCTCTATGGGCTCGGTGGTTGGCGACCGTTTTGTAGAAGCGGCTGAAAAGGCCCTTAAAGATAAAGTACCCTTAGTCTGCTTTGCGGCCTCTGGCGGCGCGCGTATGCAAGAGGGTCTGCTATCCTTGATGCAAATGGCTCGTACTGCGGCAGCGATTGAACGCTTACGCTTAGCTGGTGTGCCATATATCGTGGTATTGACCAATCCTGTTTATGGCGGGGTGACGGCATCGCTTGCTATGCTAGGTGATATTCATTTAGCAGAACCAAAGGCCATGATTGGCTTTGCAGGTAAGCGCGTGATTGAACAAACGGTACGTGAGACACTAGAAGAGCCATTCCAGCGTGCCGAGTTCTTGTTAGAGCATGGCGTGGTTGATGAAGTGGTGCACCGTCATCAGCTCATTGATACCATTTACCGTCTGCTGGCAAAGTTATGCCGCGTACCGAATTTTGATGCCTAACATGTGCTAAGCTGGTTTAGTAAACAGGCAATCGAGATCGTTATTAATTAATAGCATTTATCGTCAATCACGGTAAATGCTATTTTTGCTTTTTGGCTAGGTAGTTATATACTGTCTCTATTTCCTAATTAAGCATTTTCTCATTCTCTATTTTCCCGAAAAATTCCATATAGGTTCTGTCCATGTCTGACTCTATCGTATCTAATTCTAATATTCCTAATGAGCACTCGAGTTTGACCGAATGGCTTGATTATATGCAGCAAATTCATGTCTCAGCGATAGATATGGGCTTATCGCGCGTATTGCCGGTTGCTGAGGCGTTAGGCGTGGTACAGTCAGCCAAAGACGATGCTTATGTATTTACTGTAGCGGGTACCAATGGCAAAGGCTCAACAACTGCGGTCATCGCGCAGATGTGCCAAGCGGCAGGTTATAAAACGGCACTGTACCAATCCCCACATCTGAGTATGTTTAACGAGCGCGTGCGTATCAATGGCGAGATGGTCAGTGATGAGACCTTGATTGATGCCTTTAGCAAAGTAGAGACGGCAAGGTTACAGTGCGCTTTAACCTTATCATTTTTTGAGATGACAACATTGGCAGCATTATTAATCTTTGCTGAAGCAGACTGCGATGTTTGGGTGTTAGAGGTGGGGCTCGGCGGTCGCTTAGATGTGGTTAATATCATTGATCCTGATATGGCGGTGATTACCAATATCGCTATCGATCATGTCGATTGGCTAGGGGATAATGTCGAAGATATTGGCCGTGAAAAAGCGGGTATTTTACGCGATGGTATTACCCTAATTTATGGCGACAAGGCAATGCCAGCGAGTGTACAACAAGCGATTGCTACGCATCAGGCAAGCTGTTATCAAGCCGGACAAGACTTTGATTATCGTGAAGTGGATACCGACGTTTGGCAATATAGTAATGCTGCTGTCACTATGCAACTACCGCGCCCCGCGCTATCCTTGACTAACACCGCCAATGCTTTATCAGCGGTGCTGGCAAGCCCGTTAAATATCGATAAAAGTGCTATTGAAAAGGCATTGCAAACGGTCAAGCTTGCCGGTCGCTTTGATTATCGTGAGACCCATAACCGTCATTGGCTGTTTGATGTGGCGCATAACGAGCAAGGCGTAGAGTTTTTATTGGCGCAATTATTACCGCGTTGGCAGCAGCATTTGGCTAAACAAAATAGTTGCGCACACTTAAGTAGCAGGCCTGCCAACATTAAAATGCTGTTTTCTATGTTGGGCGATAAGGATATCAAGAAAGTCGTGCAGCGTTTGACTGAAGCAGGCTTACCTATTAGCGATTGGTTTATCGCTGAGATTGATTATCCACGCGCAGCCAGCACTGAGCAGCTACAAAGTATCTTAGCGAGTTATGTTGATAAGGGACAAATACATGTGTTTAAACGTTTATCAGAAGCCACCTCTGCTGTTATAAAGGGCAGTCAAGCGCAAGACTTAATCGTGGTATGTGGCTCGTTCCATACGATTGGCGAGGCGCTAGCGGCACTTGCTGCTGATAATTTAAATTAAAATCTTGCTGATTTAATGTTAGTCTTAACAGAAGCATGATAGCAGACAGTATAAAAAATATGCTTTATAATCAAACTGCTTTACCATACTGCTATACAATGCTATGTACAAATTAAAATGGCTTTGTACAGCTTGACTTAGCGTTTAAAAATGGCTGGACGTAACTGGCGGCGATATTAAGTTTCAAGATTGTTTATTAAAGCTATATAAACATAGCTTGGGACGATAGTTGCGCCGCTCAATCAACCTTATTACCAACTAAGAGACGTAAACGGATGAACTTTTCGAGACAAGCCTTATTGGGCATTGGGATGATTATCGGCGGTAGCGTGATGCTATACGCCATGGTGCAACAAATTGGCGATAGCAATAAAACAAAACCTGCTTCAGCGATGATAGAAAAACAAAGCCCAGCGCAAGAATCTCCACAGCCCTTGACGACTGATATCGAGACTGAAAAGCGTATCTTGGCACAAAAACAAAAAGAGCGCGCCGCCCGCGTTGCAGAGCAAGAAAGACGTGCGCAGCAATTCTTAAGCGAGCAAGAGGCGGCTGAAGCACAAGCATTGGCCAAAGCACGCGCCGAAAGTCAGCAATATTTGGCGAGCACTGTACCTGCTAAAGATAAAGAAGCCGAGGAGAGTAAAGACGCTGAAACAGATACAGTGATGGCGACCAAATCTAGTACGGATAGCAATAATACTGCCGCGGCAACTGAGAATGTTAACAGCGCACGCGAGCAGAAAAAAGCCGCTCAAGCGCAACAAGAAGCTCAGCGCCAAGCTGTGCTTAAAGAGCAAGCGGCCGCTAAAAAGCTAGCAGAGAGTAAAAAAGAAGCGGAAGCAAAAAAGCAGGCAGAGGCTAAAAAACAAGCTGAAGCTGAGAAAAAACAAAAAGCTGCAGAAATCGCTAAAAATGAGGCGCCAAAATCGCCTACGGATTATCAGGTAAAAAAGGGTGATGGGCTGATTAAACTGGCGCGGCAACACAATATGCCCGTAGAAGTCTTGGCACAAGCGAATAACCTTTCACCGTCAACCTCGCTACAACTGGGTCAAAATATTACCATCCCATCGCGTCAGCAGGTAGATCGCCTAGCACGTGAAGCAGCAGCGGCTGAAAAAGCGCGTGAAGAAAAGCGTCAAAAAGAAGAAGCGTTAGCGAAAAAATCGGCCGATGCCAAGCGTGAAGCGCAGCAGAAACTTAGTGAGGCGCGCAAAGAAGTGAAAGAAACCGATGCTAAAGGTAGCTTTGGCGTACAAGTGGCACTGGCGAATGACCAAGCCAAAGCGGATGAGTTGGCAAAAAAATTCCAATCAGCGGGCTATCAAGTCAAAACCAGTCCTACCAGCCGTGGTGTGCGCGTCATCGTCGGTCCTGAACGTGGTAAAGTAGCCGCTTTGGCACTAAAAGATAAGATCAATAGCGACCCGAAAGTCAATACCACCAATGCTTGGGTTTTATACTGGCGCTAAATAAACCGAACAATTTTAATTACGTCCGTTTTCACTTTTATCCTTCTCGCTAAATTTTTTAACACGACACCTATTGTCGTGTTTTTTGTTTTATCGTTTGCCGATTGGGGCCAACTTGGTTACGATGTGCGCCGCTATTTTCTGTTTCTTCCTGTTCTTTTCTGTACTGTATAACCTGTCAGCCTATAAAGGCTGCCCTGTCGCGGTTGGCTATGTGTCGTCATTTTATTTAATGACATCATCTACGTAGCTGACGGCTTTCATCATGTATAAGGTAAAACCATGTCATTTGGCGTCATATTTTTAATATTGGCAGTTGGATTTGTCGGGCTGATCACCTTGCCAAAATTGTTTTCTAATAAGCAGGCCACTGAGCCTGAGCCGCCACCTGTGCGCGGTGATGAGCTGGCTATTTGGCCATTTGCGCCGATGCCTATTATGACGGACACGGAAGTGATCTTTTTTAATAAGTTAAAAAATGCTTTGCCAGAGTATCATATCTTTGTCCAAGTTCAGCTGTCTCGCATCATTGAAGCAAACAGTGACGAAACCTCGGAGCGTAGTTTTTGGTTTAACCGTATTTGCCGCCAAAGCGTCGACTATGTCATCGTGGATATCGATGCGCAGACTACCTTGCTCGCCATCGAGCTTGATGATTGGACGCATAATAGTAAAGCGCGGCAAAAGGCGGATAATAAAAAAGACAAAGCGCTTGCCAGTGCCGGTATCGCCATCGTGCGCTTTCATGCCGAGCGGATGCCAAGTGCCGATATGCTCAGATATGAGCTAATGCAGGTAATTGAGAGTTATTAAGTTTATAATACAAGCTTAACGTATGTCTTTTGCTTGGTCAGGATTTTTAGGATAAATCACCATCGGCCTGTCACCTTCAAAATATAATCCTGTTCTTAAAATACCGTTTTCAGAATACATAAGGGCTAACTGACGATTGTCATAAAAGTCGCGCTTGCTAAACCATTCAATATAATGAGCGGCGCGTAATGCAGGGATATCAATGGTTGCAAGAGAGGCGCTATCAGTTTTATCGCACCATTCGTGCATGGGAAAACTTGGCGCTAGCCAAGAGGGATAGACGAAATTGGCTATGTTCATTGGTAAAAAGAAGCGTCCTTTAATAACACCATAACGCTTATCAATCTTTACTTGGCCATGACTTTTAGTCTCGACCCACACCGTACGAAACTGTTTGGTTTGCATGTGGGTCATTTTACGCTGTAAATTATCGTTGGAGTTGATACCGACCCAATCTATCGGTGCAAACGGCGCTGAACCCATAAAAAACTTAATCGCTAATTCCCAATGCTCAACCAGATTGTCTTCATGATTATACAAAATCAAATCAAGCTCGCCTGTTGTCTGCTTACCATTGTATAACTGCACGTTATTGGCAAGCGTCTCGTACCGATGTAATTTGCGTGCAAAGCCATCTTCTAGCCAAAACGATAACAATCCTTCAAAGTGAAAACCCAAGCGATTGGGGCTAGGACGTTTTAATAAATAGAGGGTTAGCGCCTGATAAGCATAGGTAGTATCCAACTCTTTTAAACGCGGCTCGTACGCGGCATATTGCTGTTGCCAAAAGTCTGCGCTATGTATTGCAACTTTGTGGGTAGTTTGATGCGGTGCGAAATCCAACCACGTCGTCAAGACGTTAGGGCAGGCGAGCACATACGCCAAATCACGTACAAAAGGTCGCCGATAAGTTTCCCAAGGTGCATAGCTATCAAGGCGCGGCATAAGCTCAGACATAGGACAAACCAGAGTAAATATAAAGTATTTACCCTAGCGACTTGCTTACTAAAAGTCTATAGCGAATCGTAATATGTTAAGATTGTAGTCATCTGGCAGAATATATGATTGCCAACCTTTCAGTAATACAGAGGACTAAATTATGAAGTACCTTTTGCAAATCGACTTTCCTTATAACGGTCCTTTTGGTAGTGCTTTTTTTGATGCTATGAAAGAGCTGGCTGAAGATATCGCAACCGAAAACGGTTTGGTCTATAAGCTATGGACAGAAAACGAAGCAACGCAAGAAGCGGGCGGTATCTATGTGTTTGATAATTTGGACGATGCCAACAGATATTTAGAAAAGCATACCCAAAGACTGACTTCATATGGTTTTAAAGATATCAAATCCAAAGTCTTTGTTATCAATGAAGCGCTAAGTGCGATTACTAAAGCGTCTTTGTAATACTTAATGAAGAGTAATGAGCATAAAAAAAGCCAACCATTGATATCAATGGTTGGCTTTTTTTGTTTAACTACTATGTTTGGTCGGAACGGCAGGAAGTAAAATATATAAATAAGTTATTGTTTTATATAGTTTTTTATTTTTAAAAAAACTTGAATACCAACAATAATACCAACAATATTTTTTTTATTAATGATAGTTTCTTTCCTTAGTTAAGAATGTTCAGCCCGCTCTAACTTATCTCTTTGGTCTAGTAAATAAGACAAATAGCCCCAAAATGATATCTATAAAGACCCACATTGTTAAAATAAGTCCCATTCCAATCGTTGTGCCAATTGCTGCACCTGCTTGTTCATATTCATTTTGAGAAGAATTATAAACTTCAGACACTCCTCCACAGGCTTTAAATGACGCAACGAGCATAAAAATGTTAAATAAAATAAAAAGCCATTTAAACACTTTCCCTATAAAACTTCTTTTTAGTTTATTTAAAGATGTTCCACAAGATGGGCAATCGAGAGCTGTATCACTTACTTGATTTGAACATTCTGGACAATTTATTAAAGCCATAGCTCTAAGCCTTATATTAAGATGATGAACAATTATAACCTATATTTGTTCACTCAAGTTGATGGCATATATATAAATGTCCAATTTAAACATTAATTTATCTGATTTGTGGGAAGCATCAACTGTTTGGACAGAGCCTCATTACCATGGTCGTCGATATCTAATTTAAGCCGGAAAATTATGCATCAAGGCTCTATCTAATTCGCTAATTATGTATTAATCGCTACCTGATTCGCAACTCAGTATATTATTTTATCATTAGCTTCTATCTAGCATTTTACGGTGTGCACCTATTAATCTCTCCATCAGATTATCGTATTCGCATGTTAGATTGTCATACGTGGTTCGGTGCATTCCTTTGGGTCGGTGTTCATATCCGTTAGCAATGCCTACTCGCCAGCCTAGCCGCGCTCTAATAGCATTTAAACGCCTAAACAGGTTATCAATAGGCTGCTCTAGCTGCGAGCCATAATTAGCCCCTGTGCAATGCCTACAGACGTAGATATGAATACAATACAAAACGCTTGTACGCTTTGAGCATGACGGGCAATTAAACCAATGACGATAACCCCCGTAATGGCAAGCTGTTGTAGATAGCTTAATGCTGTAGCTATAAGACTCACCACGATAGCTATAATTCATTCGCAAGCTATCAGCATTGCTATCTCTCAATTGATCGCGATAGCTAGCTATTTTTAATCTTGGAAAATGGCTGAGGTTTGGAGCGGTAGCAATGGCTGGCATAGTTCACCTGTTATCTAAATCATTAGTGAAATTCACTTTTATTATAACATAGTGAGTTTTTTTAATTAAAGACCTAAATAATTTTTACCTTGATGATTAGCTTGTTAGAATCTATTATTGCACTTACCAATCGACTAAAACCAACTAAATTCAGTTAAGTAGATAGCATATGCGCGATAAAGTAATTAGTGTAATAATGTGGTTAGTGGCTTCTCTTATTGCACTTATGGCACTAGGTGTATTAATTGGTCCTTCTGCTAATAATATTTTGGGGTTTTTGATAGTGCTATTATCAGCAATAATGTTTACACCGCTGATTCAAAAAGTAGTAAGAGTAAAAACTAAAAAAGAGATCAAACCAGAGATGTATTTATTGACTGGATGTTTATTGTTCTTAGCAGGCGTTACTGTGAGTATAGGTGATAATGAACAAATAAAAGAGACAAATGAAAAAATAAGAGCTATTAATGAAGAAAATGGTTCAAGGGAAAAAAACACTGATAAACAAGAGCCTGCTGAAGATGAAAAAGTAAAAGAAGGTGAGGTGAAGGTTGAGGAGATAAGCCAGCCTGAGCCTGTAGTTGAAGAACCTGAGATACTATCGAGTAACTGGGAATATGACGAGTCTGAAGATGAAATGAGAGGCGAAACCTCTTACTTTGCTTCAAACGAATCGATTAATACAGTTGAGCTTCAATTTCCTTATCAAGGTGGTACTAGATTAAACATCTTGCTAAGAGATAATGCAAAGCATGGTAAAGATATAATGTTTATAGTTAATAAAGGCCAGATTTTTTGTGGCTACCAAGATTGTCATGTAAATATAAAGTTCGATGATGGTGAGGTTCAGAGATATGAAACTACGGAAGCTGAAGCTGGATCAAGCGAGGTTCTATTTTTAACAAACAACATAGGTGGATTCGTCAAAAAATTAAAAAACTCTAAAACGGTTACGGTTGAAGTGAATTTTTATAATCATGGAGCTGAGCAGTTTAAGTTTGATGTTTATGGACTAGAGTGGTCTCGTTTTTAAAAAATTCATTAAGAAGGCTTATAACCTTGATAGAGCAGATTAGTATATACCTACGCTTTAAGTTAATTAATACACTTCTACATATAGATACCCCTAAAAGCTGCTTAAGTTGCTTAAATTGGCTGTAAGCTGTGAATAATAAGCCTTCTGTTTAAGGTTGACGTTTGCTTAACCCTGCTTAAGTTGCTTAAGTTAATAGTAATATCAGTTAGTTTTAAGCAGTTTAAGCAAGCTTAAGACTTGGCTATCTTAACTAAAAACCCCCAGCCGTCTAGGCTGGGGGTTATTTAAGCAGTTTAAGCAAGATTTCTAGGAATATATGTTACCCGTATAGCTTAGGATTGATATAAACCACATTTTTACTACCCTCCATTTCTTGCTTAATATGTCCTGCAGACTCTAATTTGTATAGTTCAGCTTGTAATATCTTGGTATTGCTACGCATGGGGCTAGGTGCATTATTTGATATGTAAGTTCTATTTAGTTTGTGGGGTGTTTTACTCCTTGCTTTGTCCACTAGCCAGCTGCTTAACTTCTCACTGTTATTCTGTGCGCCTTGCGGTGTTGCATCAACATACCGTAAGCGTTCAGCTGTGGAATACTCAACCAGCATAAAAGCGCGTGTTATATTATCAGTAGTTATAGTATTCCGTCCTTCAAAGTAAGTCATTAATGAGGCTATACGACTGGCATTTTCTGCCATACGTGAGGCATAACCTTTTAGGTATTCAAACTCCTTGCCTTTTGCTTGCCTGTTTTCTATGCCTTGCATATGCTGATAAAATACTTGTTCTGCTTGCTTGTCTGTCCACTGTATTTTTATACGTGGGCTTTCCTTGCCGTTTAGCTCTCTTGGAATGTTGCCTAAAAATGGTATTAGCATGTTTTGACAGCGTGACCAATATTCTATTAAATCAGGGTTATCATGCGGTTTATCTTTTATGCGCTGCATATCGTCTAATGTTCTTTTACCTCTCAAGTCCTCGGGGCAGGCAATCAGAGCACGGGCTAAAAAGCCTTGCTCATTCATCAATGGATCGGTTAATGCCTCCTCTAATACTACCCGCTGTCCCATTAAAACTAGCGTTAATCGTACACTATAAGCGTTAGTTTTAGCCATGGCATAAGCATTCTTTTGCGATCGTAAGCGGGATATTTCACCATCACTGTGTAGAGTGGTAAGTGCTGATAGGGCGTTACCTGCTGTATCGCCTTTCATAGTATAACCGCTAAAAAACTGACCCGCCTCGTCCGTTGTCCATGATGCGTTATGTATGTCGCCATTAACAAATTTATCTAGTATTGGTTCAATTGTAGCGTCTTTAAATACGGTCACAGGGTTTTGGGGTTTTGGGTTGTTCTCAAGAAACGCTTGCATTTCTTTAGGAGGTGTTGCTATTTTCTCTTCATTCCAGTTATCGATATCTTTTGCATAGGCTTCATACTGTTGGCGTTCATGCTCTCTAATTTTAAAGTGAGTTAAGCCCATGCAAGTGCTTTTACCACTACCGCTTTCGCCTTCGATAATTACCATTAGGCTAGCAGGTTGATGACCGTGTCCCATGGGTGCATCAATAAACCGCTGACCAATGTGTGCTAATGCTCCTAAAACGCACTGACCCGCCATAGCATTAGGTACTTGTGAGTAATATGCTATGGCCTCAACAACCTTCTTTAGTAAGCCTGTGAACGCCTCTATAGGATAGCGTGTCGGCTTGCTTGGGTCGGTGCTTAGCATTTCAGGATCTGCCCAGTCGCTGCTTTGTAGGTCTATTATTTGCGTATCATCATAAAACAATACTTCTGTATAACTTATATTCTGCTCAACGTGTGACAGCATACTCAAGGCAGGGACAACTAATTTTACGTTTATACCTGCCAGCTGCTTACTTAACTTGTTTTTCTCCTCTAAGGTTGTGAATATAGTTACTTTGGTATCTTGTGCAAAATGCTTTACCGTATTAGTAAACAGCCAGTCATTAGGACTAACTATTATGGTGATTTTATCGCTCATAAAATAATATGCTAGCTCTATAGCGTCATGTAAGTTATTAACTGCTACTAGCTCATGGTCACTATTTAGACTACCAATGATAAACGCGCATGATTTGCTTGTATCAGTAACTATGGGCTTATTATTGCTGTTAGGTGTAATACAAATAAGGCTTGCTGGCTCATAGTCTTTGTCACGTAAAACTAGCCCTATGCTGTTTTCAGTGTCTAACTTTTCGCCTGCATAATCGCCTTGATTTGGGGCAATTCTAGTATTAATATATAACAAGCTTTCAGGTTCTAAAATGTCGTGTAACTTCGTTAGCAAGTCATCACCTGCCAGCGTTTCTACTGTTGCTGGTGGATAATCCCCTAAGATGCCAGTTAAACCCACCTTGCCGTGGGTTTTGTTGTCTTTAACGTCTGTCATTATTGTCCCCCTTTGGTATCGTCATCAGGCAAGCTATCAATGATTGCCTGTATGCTGGTGTACTCGTCATCTATATTGCTGGCAAGGCATAACATGTTGTACTCAAAGTCACTGTAGCTCAGCTCCTCCTCTATCATCGCTGTCATTATTCTAAAAGTTAGGGTTTCATGAAATGCTAGGTTTTCTGCTATTTCTTTAAGTTGGTTTTTAATAGTCATTAATTACACCTCGCTAGTGGTTGAGGTGTGTTTATTGATCCATTCGTGAACCGATGCATAAGCCCATGCGGTCATCGTTGGTGACAGCTTAACGGGTGCTGGAAAACGCCCATCTTTTGACCATTCAAAGAGCGTTGTTTTAGAAAAGGGGAGAAACGGGAGTATGTCCTTTGCTCTGCCCATGCCAGTGATAGGCAGATGCTGCATAGCTGAACTATTTGCGGTGGTTGATTCGGTATTGTTCGAGGTGTTATCAGTAACGGGGGTTTGGCTGGTTGTTTGCTTAACCATGTTAATTACTCCATATCGTATAAGTTGCATCGCTGCGGTATGCTGCGATGTGTCTATAATATGAAGTAGGGTTATTCGATAAATTAATTTGAATTAATTAAAATTAAAAGCGGGGCTTTTAATCTTTTGATAGCTTGAACATATCAGCATGTTCTTGTACTGCTTTACTAATTTTATGAGCATTAGCTTTTAAGCCTGTCATGTCCTCATTATCTATTTTTAAGTCAGTAGCAAGGTCAAGAATGGCTTTATTTATTTGCTTATAGTTTGGCTTTTGACCAATACGAAAAGCATTAGATTGCTTAGCTAATAATAGTGCCATCATTGCGATCAGCTTCTTATCGGTGTTTGTTTCATCTGTTTGCACTCTATGGCGCTGTAGGTCTTGGGTCTGTCCTGCCAATGCATCTACTTGTTCACGTTTAAATAATATTTGTTCCCTAGTCACTGTTAAAGGGTCTTCATTGCTATATGGATCATAGTTTTCATCATTAATAAAACGGTCTGTCACTAATTCATGAGCTACTAATAAAACTTCGTACCCTTTATCATTATAGGCATATTCAAGGGTTACGCTGTCACTATAACCATCTAATAAGTCTAAAAGTTGACGATTAGTTAAATAACCATTGAATGGGGTAATAGTGCCTGCTGAAAAACACTCATAATACTCGCCTGTATTGCCGTTCATTAACTCAGCTTTTACAGCGATACAACGATTATAAGAAAATAACGGTGTTAGCTTGCCAGCCCTGCATAGGGTGGCTACATCGGTGGGGGTGTATTTGTGTTCATCATTGGATAACGCTGTAAGCGTCTTTTGAAGGGTATAGAAATCTAACATAATCACGCGCCTTTAATTTCACACCTTTAATTCATAAGAGGGTGCAAGGCAGTGACAGCTTAAGGCGTGTGAAAATAGCTGTCGTTCGGGTAATTAGTCCTAGCCTTGCATAGGTGGTGTTATATAAGTTTAATCAATGCTATGCAGTCATACCAATTATTGAATAGGATTTTCTAATGTAGGCATAATACTAAATGATCCGCTTGCATCAAATGCTAATCGATAATATTTAATTTGATTTTTGTCTAATTTAACTTCAATTTCACTAAGTCTATCTGGGCATAATGCCCCAACGAATTTGGCTGAAGCAATATGTTCGCCTGAAGTAGTAGCAATTGTCAGCGACTGTCCCGCTTTTAAACTACCGTACTTATTTCCGTCTAAATAAGTATCAACCCTACAGCCTGCACCCATAAAACCAGTATCACGTCTTACTACAATTTTTGCATCATTCCCACCATTTGTAGCTTGGGGAATAGGTTTTATAGGTGTATAAGATGTTGCTGGCTTGGTTGAACAGCCAATAAGTAAAGTACTGCCTAAAACCATGGCTAATAGTGTCTTATAATTCATAATTTTGCCTTTTGTTAAAAGTAAGTAACATCCTTTTTTACAATTCAAATTATTGCTCGATATTCTCTTACAATGTCCTAATTCTTATTAGTTCGCAAACTTTTAATAACAAATATTACCCATGTTTAATATCATTATTACTCTTAAAGTTCGTATGTATCAAGTTATCAATCTTGCCAACGTAAGCATCATCAATGAAGTTCGCCCATTTATTCATCATGTCTGTTCTATACTTTAAATGCTGCGCCCCGTTATAGGCTTTGCTGATTTTGTTTTCTTTCTCATGTGCCAGCTGTAGCTCTATCGCTTCGTGCATGTATTCCTGTTCGTGTAGGGTAGTGCTGGCAAGTCCTCTAAAGCCGTGCCCCGTCATTCTGCCCTTATAACCCATGCGCCATAGGGCAGTGATAAAAGCGTTTGTACTGTATGGCTTACGGGTTGAGGTATTAAAGAAAACATACTTGTCCGAAAACCCTAGCGCCTTGATTTGCTCTAAGATTGCCATTGTTTGAGGGGCAAGCGGTACTAGGTGCGGTCTATCCATTTTCATTTTGTCGGCTGGTATGCGCCATAACTTAGCTTTGTAGTCTATCTCTGACCATTCCATAAAGCGCAATTCTTGCGTCCTCACAAACGTATAGCACATAAACCATAAGCCTAGCTTTACCAGTAGGTCACCCTCATAAGCGTTAATATCTTGTAGTAGCTTTGGTAATTGCTGGCTGGTGATACGGCTATGGTGCTTCACCTTATGCGGTTTTAATGCTTCGGTTAGGTCGTTGGCTGGGTTGAGATTGGTTAAGCCCTCACGTATGGCTTGTTTGAATATCTGCCCCGTTTGACGCATTGCACGCCTTGCCATGTCACTAGCGCCCCTTGCTTCGATAGCTTTACCAATAGCCAAAATATCAGGCGCGGTTATGTCCTCTATGTTCATGTGACCAATGACGGGCTTAATATCGCGCTGGTACTGTGAATAATCACGGCTATAGGTGGTAGCGGCAATGTGTGCTTTGCGGTCATCATGCCACCGCTGGGCTATGGTATCGAACGCCCTTGAGCCGTCATTATCTGCTTGTGTCTTTTTCTTATCGTCTTTTGGGTTCACACCATCAGCTATGAGCCGCTTAATCTCAATATTGCGCTTACGGGCATCTTGCAAGCTCATGACTGGATAAGTACCAATAGTGAGGGTTTGCTGTTTACCTTGCCAGCGGTAGGCGCTAATCCATGACTTTACGCCCGTGTATCTCACCCATAATTGCAGCCCGTTACCATCGCTGTGTTTATCAGGTCGTTTTGTATCAATCGCGGTTTGGCTAGGCTGTAGCTTGTTGATACCTGTATGGGTTAGGGGCATGGGGTTATCCTTTGTTGGTATTGTCCATGTTGGTACTGCTCAATACCAACAATAATACCAACATTCTATATGGAACGCCATACACCTATATAACGCTCAATACCTGAAAAACGCCCAAAATAAAGGGCATACGGTCAATGACGGTATGCCCTAATATTGTGTTTGGTCGGAACGGCAGGATTTGAACCTGCGACCACCACACCCCCAGTGTGGTGCGCTACCAGACTGCGCTACGCCCCGAATGACTGACTATTTTACGCAAAATTATGCATATTGCAAGGGCTATTTATCTTGCTACCCATTTGCCCCAAAATTTGACATATCCATAGCCAGTATGAGCGCCATATTAGCAGGGCTATCCCAGCAGCTCTTTTAAAATTTGGTTGACTTGCTGCGGGTTGGCACTGCCGCGGCTGGCTTTCATCACTTGCCCAACCAGACCGTTAAAGGCTTTTTCTTTACCGCCGCGATACTCATCGACCATCGCTTGGTTTTTGGCAATGACCTCTTCAACGATGGCTTTAATCGCCCCAGTATCGGTTTCTTGCTTAAGCCCTTTTTCTTCGATGATTTTATCAGCAGCGTCATCAGCATCGCCGCCTTCACGCTCGTATAGCGCACTAAAGACCTTCTTAGCCAATTTGCCAGATAGCGTGTCATCTTTGATACGTTTTAGCATACCAGCCAACTGCTTGGCGCTGATAGGGGAGTGGGTGATGTCTTTATCGTCTTTGTTGAGGGCGCCGAGCAAGTCGCCCATAACCCAGTTGCCAGCCATTTTGGCGTCTGCTTGCCCAACTTCTGCAACCACAGCTTCAAAATAATCAGCAATTTGACGACTACCAGTCAAGATACGAGCGTCATATTCTGACAGACCCAGCGCTTCTTCAAAGCGTACACGGCGAGCGACAGGAAGCTCTGGCATGGCTGCTTTGATCGCGTCAACGGTATGCTGCTCAATTCGGACAGGTAGCAAGTCAGGATCAGGGAAGTAGCGATAGTCGTTGGCGTCTTCTTTGGTACGCATGGTACGCGTTTCGTCACGCTCTGGATCATATAGCATGGTTGCTTGTACGACTTTGCCGCCATCTTCCAAGATATCGATTTGACGTTCGATTTCACGATTGATAGCACGCTCGATAAAGCGGAATGAGTTGAGGTTTTTTAGCTCAGTACGTGTACCGAGATCAGCGCCTGGCTTACGCACAGAGACGTTACAGTCACAGCGGAATGAGCCTTCAGCCATTACTGCGTCTGAGATACCAAGCCAGGTGACCAGCTGATGAATGGCTTTGATATAGGCAATCGCTTCAGCAGCTGAGCGCATGTCAGGCTCAGAGACGATTTCGATAAGTGGCGTGCCTGCGCGGTTAAGGTCAACGCCCGTCATACCATCGACGGCATCGTGCACGGATTTACCAGCATCTTCTTCTAAATGCGCGCGAGTGATGCCCATACGTTTCGGGTATTCATTTTTCTCGCCTTCATTGACCACCACGTCAATATAACCCTTGCCAACGATAGGGTTGGCCATTTGGGTGATTTGATAGCCTTTAGGCAAATCTGGATAGAAGTAGTTTTTACGGTCAAAGGTGTTAAATAAACCTAATTCAGCATTGACGCCAATACCAAACTTTAAGGCACGATCGACGACGCCAGTATTAAGAACGGGCAATACGCCAGGCAAACCTAAATCAACGATACTGGCTTGGGTATTTGGCTCATGACCAAAGTCAGTCGGCGCGCTGGAAAATATTTTACTTTCGGTATTGAGCTGGCAATGAATCTCAATCCCGATGACCACTTCATAGCCATCAACGAACAGCTCTTTGCGGACGATTTCTTGCTGAGCGGCATTATCAGTAGTAGTTGCTGTGTTCATTATACCGTCTCCTTCGCGATGGTAGAGTGTTGTAAATGGTGGTCGGTATGCTGCTGGAATAGGTGCGCGGTAGAGAGTAGTTTACTCTCCTGCCAATATTGACCAATCAACTGCAAACCAATTGGCAGGCCGTTTGAGGTTAAACCAACCGGCTGACTAAGGGCAGGGAGACCGGCTAAGTTAACACCAATGGTATACACGTCACCCAAATACATGGTTGCAGGGTCGAGGTCTTCAGCAAGTTTATAAGCTGCTGTTGGCGCGGTAGGACTGGCGATGACATCACAATTGTTAAAGGCGTCTTCAAAATCTTGCACGATAAGGCGGCGTACTTTTTGAGCTTTAGTGTAATAGGCATCAAAGTAACCGGCTGATAGCGCGTAAGTTCCGGTCAAGATACGGCGTTGTACTTCAGGGCCAAAGCCTTCTGAGCGTGAGCGCGTGTATAAATCGAGAAGGTCGGTTGGGTTGTCACAGCGATAGCCAAAACGCACGCCATCAAAACGCGATAAGTTCGATGAGGCTTCAGCAGGGGCGAGCATATAATAAGTCGCAAGGGTAATCTCAGGGTCAGTGATGTTCACTTCTACAATCGTCGCACCAAGCGCTTCGTATTGTTTTAGCGCCGCACGTACTGCTTGCTCGACCTCAGCATCTAAGCCTTTGGTAAAGTACTCTTTTGCCACGCCAATACGTAAGCCCTCTAGCGGCTTGGCGCTGTCACCAGCGGTAGCGACAGCATGGTTTAAGTCTTGCACATAATCTGGCATATCATGCTTGATAGAAGTGGCATCGCGTGGGTCGTGACCAATCATCGGTTGTAGCAGATACGCACAGTCCATAGCACTGCGGCCCATGCTACCCGCTTGGTCAAGACTTGACGCATAAGCAATCATACCAAAGCGCGAGATACGACCATAAGTTGGTTTGATACCGGTTAAACCACAAAATGACGCAGGTTGGCGAATAGAACCACCCGTATCACTAGCAGTAGCGACTGGGACAAACCCTGCGGCGACGGCAGCGGCACTACCACCTGATGAGCCACCTGGGACGCGCTCAAGATTCCAAGGATTGTGTACCGCGCCATAATGCGAGCTTTCATTATCCGAGCCCATCGCAAACTCATCCATATTGAGCTTACCAAGGCTAATCATGCCGGCTTTATCGATATTGGCGACGACAGTGGCATCATAAGGTGACACAAAGTTATGCAGCATTTTTGAGCCACAAGTCGTTAAGACACCTTGGGTACAAAAGATATCTTTATGCGCCATCGGCACACCAAGCAGGGGACGCTTGTCACCTTGGGCACGCATCTCATCAGCGGCTTTTGCTTGCGCGCGCGCGGTTTCGGAGGTGTGGGTGATAAAGCTGTTGATCTTACTGTCGAGCGCGTCGATACGCTTGATATAGTGCTCAGTTAACTCTGCGCTGCTAAATTGTTTGTCTTGCAAGCCCGTAATCAGCTGCTGGGTACTTAAAAGATGAAGTTCAGACATAAGGTGTCGTCCGTCAAAATGTGAATAACATTAAATAAAGTGGAATACGGTAAAAATTATTGGGGCAATTATTCAATCACTTGTGGCACAAGATATAACCCTGCTTCTACGGCAGGCGCGACCGATTGATTGCGCTCGCGATTGATATCGTGTTTGGCGACATCGGCGCGCAGATCTTGGCAAACTTCATGAATGTTTGATAAAGGTTTGATACCAGTAGTGTCGACACTGCCAAGCGTTTGCATCAATTTTAATACATCGCTGATATCGTCGGCGTAGCTGCTGGCGGTGTCTTTATCAACACCGAGGCGTGCAAGACGGGCAACTTCTAAGATTTCTTGGCGGCTGACATTGCTTTCAGCGGCGAGGGTTTGCTGTGACATAGTTTCTCCAGTGAAGGATGGTTTTTATTAGAGTAGGGGTAAAAATAGGTAATGACTAAATAAAGTAATAATGTTTAAAATACGCGCAAATAAACAATCTACCTGAGTATTTTATAAAGAGTGCCTTTATTATAAAGCATCTCAGCGAAGATTACAGAGTAGGGCATCGATTGCTGCTGTATCTTTACTAACTTTACTCAAATAAAGAGCGTTACAAAATTGACCGAATAGTTATGGATTGATTGTCAATTGCTCAGCATTGCCTTCAGAAATACGTTACAGTATGCAGCCACTGATCAGCGACACGTTAAGTTAATACCTTAGCCAAACCCGCCACAGAAAGATTAATTGGCTATTGCGCCTTGTTAGTGATTGAATTAAATGATGTTTCATTAAATGGCATGCTCTGCTCTGTTATTTCAAACTTTGTAACATCTTTTCGCGTTTAACGGCAAAATCCTAGCGTACTGATGCAAATATCTGTGTTTTTTTTGAGCTAAATCGGTATAATTTAGCTCAGTTTTTTCATTTCATCATTATTGCTTCGGTTTGACTTGCTGCGATGATAAACTCGCACCATAGGTCATGTCTAACGACGACCTGCTCAACACTGACGAGTAACCCTCAGTCAATTTCGTTCGCCTCATTCGCCTCATTTGTAATACGCTGGATATATTAGCCATGAACCCGTTTGGATTTTTATCAAATAATATCGCAATCGACCTCGGTACTGCGAACACCCTTATTTTTATTCCTGGTAAAGGTGTGGTGCTCGACGAGCCTACAGTGGTCGCGCTACGTAGTAATCGTACCCAAAACCCTACTGTCGCTGCCGTTGGTATTGATGCCAAACAGATGCTAGGGCGTACGCCTGCCAATATCACGGCTATTCGCCCATTAAAAGATGGCGTGATTGCAGACTTTGAAGTGACACAAAAAATGCTCAAGCATTTTATCACTAAAGTAAAAGCCAAGCGTTTTATGGCGCATCCCAACGTGGTGGTTTGTGTACCCTGCAAATCGACGTTGGTTGAGCGTAAAGCGATTCGCGAAGCGGTATCGTCGGCTGGCGCGAGCAAAGTTTTGTTGCTAGAAGAGCCTATGGCCGCCGCTATTGGTGCGGGCATGCCCGTGCATGAAGCCAGTGGTTCAATGGTCGTTGATATCGGTGGTGGCACGACTGAGATTGCTGTTATCGCTTTGTCGGGCTGCGTCTATGCCGAGTCGATTCGTATCGGCGGCGATATGTTTGATGAAGCGATTATTACTCATGTGCGCCGTACACATGGCTGCGTGATCGGTGAAACCACTGCTGAGCGTATCAAGCAAGAGGTGGGTTCGGCATTAAACGAAGACAGCCAATTAGAAGTTGAAGTTCGCGGTCGCAGCATGGCAGAAGGTGTGCCAAAAACCTTTACGGTCAATTCAGAAGAAGTACAAAAAGCTTTAAGCGACCCATTAAGCGGTATCGTCAGCGCGGTAAAAGCAGCGCTTGAGCAAACGCCACCTGAGCTGTCATCAGACATCGCTGAGCGCGGTATTGTTTTAACTGGCGGCGGTGCATTGCTGCGTGATTTAGACAAGCTTATCTCTAAAGAAACCGGTCTGCCTGTAACGGTCGCTGAAGAGCCATTGACTTGTGTCAGCCGTGGCGGCGGTATTGCGCTTGATTTTATCAATAACAAAAGCCTAAATATGATTTTTGTTTAAGTTGTAAATAGTAGCGTGCTATAAAAACTGTTTGATTCTATTTGTTTTTTTCCTATTAAAGGTAGCCAATAAGGTTGCCTTTAATGACATTTAGCCATACCAAAATGCGATAGCAGTACGATAAGTCACGCGTGGTTATTAACGTATCGATATTATTTTGAACTGACGCTATAGGCTGATATTTGCTGCTGTTATGGCGAGTCGCAACTATTGCTCACCTTAAAACCTCTAGATTAGACCAATTATGATTCCAAGTATTTTTGCTCGTCAGCCGCTCGCGCTTCGTAAGACTGCTATCGTATTGATAGTGGCGCTGGTATTGATGTGGTTTGATAGCAAAAATCCAGAATGGTTTAAGCCGATACGCTCGACCACCCATGCCGCCATGCAGCCTATTTATGAGTTGTCGTTATTGCCAAGTTACGCAAAACATTGGTCAAGTGGTAGTTTGCAGTCGAAAGAGGCGCTACGCCGCGAAAATATGCAGCTAAAGTCGCAACTCATCCATGCCCAAGCCAAGCTGCAACAGCAGGATTATATCTTGGCACAAAACGCGCGCTTGCAAGGTATCTTATCGACCACGCGCCCTGAGCAATTTGATTTAAACCTCGCGCAAGTGATTGGAACGGATACCAATCTGCTCAGGCAAATCGTGGTACTGAATAAAGGCGAGCAAGATGGCGTGCAAGTTGGTCAAACGGTCATCGATGAAGTGGGTATTTTAGGTCAGATTATTAATGTCTATCCCAATACCAGTCGCTTATTGCTGATTACCGATGAGCAGCAATCGGTTGCTGTGACCGTCAAACGCACCGGACAGCGGGCTATCGTCACGGGCGAGGGCATACCGACCTCATTACGCCTTAACTACATCTTTAAAACCTCAGATGTGCGCGTCGGCGATGAGCTGGTGTCATCAGGCTTGGGCGGACGTATTCCGGCGGGCTACCGCGTTGGTCGTATTGCCCATGTCGAAGACACGCAAGAAGATAACTTTAGAAGTATTGAAGTCACGCCAGCCGCAAACTTTATTGATAACGCTTATGTGTTGGTGCTGCAAGATAAACTGGTTAATCGAAGAAATGCCGGTATTAAAGAAAACTAAGGGCTTGTCAGCTTACTTATAAGTCCACATTGCGCGTCATCATTTATAGCATAGACAATCACATATACGTCTGGACAGACAGATAAGATAAATAGTATGCAAAATTGTTTGGTCAACTAAAGCTGATACTCTTTTCAATATCAAATAAACCATTAAATAGCTGCTAAACTCTCGCTAAAGGTAAGTATTCATGGCATACGCGGATTTTGATGATGCAACTGGGGTACTCCCGGCCTTGATTATACTGAGTTTCATTATTGCCTCATCGCTAAGTGTCTATCCGTTAAGCCCAAGTATGGCAGCACTGCGCCCGATGATCATGATCATGGTGCTCATTTTTTGGTTACTGTTCCAGCCGCGCTATGTCGGGATTTTTAGTGCCTTTGCTATCGGCATTATCGCCGATTTATTAATGGATACCCACCTAGGTCAGCAAGCGTTCGCCGCCGTGATGGTCGCCATGGTCATAAAAATCACCAGTATTTATATCAGACAGCTTAATACCATTAGCGCTTGGCTCATAGCGAGCTTAGGATTGGTTGTTTTTCAAGTCAGCTTATGGATATTGCAACTCTTTATCCAAAATACCTTTGTTGCCCAATCTGCTCTATCGTTATTCATGAGTATCATTAGCTGGCCATTGGTGCTATTGGCATTACAGAGATTTGCTCGCTAGCTTTATATACCATTTGCCTGTAAAACCAAAAAGCCGCAAAACCATAATTTTATAAAATAAGAGTATTACGATGAACCTCATTTTAGCGTCTGGCTCACCGCGTCGTCATGAGCTGCTAACCAGAGCGCAACTAGACTTTGCGGTCATGAGCGTCGATATTGATGAAACGCCGCAGTTGAATGAATCTCCTAAAGATTACATTGAGCGTATGGTTGCCAGCAAAGCAGATGCCGCGCTAAAACAGTTAAATAAAGAATTAAAAGCTAACCATGCTGATTGCGCTAATTTATCCGAATCCTTTATCATTTTAACCGCTGATACCATTGGCGTCTTAGCCGATGGCAAAACGGTATTGGTCAAGCCCGACAGCCGAGCAGACGCTTACCGCATGTGGCAACAGATGTCTGATGACACCCACCAGGTATGGACAGCAGTGCAAGCAACTCAAGTATTGTTATCTGCTAAGTCTTCAAGCTCTCCAAACTCCAGCAGAGCGTTTCAAATCGTCAATCAACAACAAATCACTGAGCGCACCGATGTCACCTTTATTCCTTTAACCGAAGAGATGATGCGTAATTATTGGGACAGTGGCGAGCCTGCTGATAAAGCCGGTGGTTACGGTATTCAGGGTTTGGGCGCGGCCTGGGTAAGCCGCATTAATGGCAGCTATACCAATGTGGTTGGTTTACCGCTGGCACAAACTATGGCGTTAATTAATAATATCACAGCCGTTAGCGCTAACAAGAAAGCCTAAGCACTGAAGAAATAAACTAGGCAAATAAATAGGTTAGAGTAGCGCGTATTTGATGTAGGATAACTAAATGGTTGGTCTTACATGAGATGGCAAATGGCTATCACTCAATCATCTGCACATAATGACACGCTAGGATAATGGGCAAACCTAAGGTGCATTTGGTACACTGTGAGGCTACCAAACGATGAACGCTTCACAAGAAAGCTGAGTGCTAAGAGAAAATATTATGTCCGAAGAGCTGCTGATTAATATTAGTCCCATGGAATCGCGCGTCGCCGTGTTAGATAACGGGGTGTTGGGCGAGATTTATATTGAGCGTCACCATAAACTGGGTTTGGTCGGCAACATTTATTTGGGCACGGTAGTACGCGTGCTTCCTGGTATGCAGGCAGCCTTTGTCGATATTGGCCAGTCGCGCACCGCATTTTTACATGTTAATGACATGCAGCGCGAGCCGCGTCCCGTCAATGAAGATAAGCACAATACCTCAGAAAATACCGCTAATGAACGCTCTATTATAGAAGCCTCTGCGGATGATTTGGCGGTGACGCCGCCCGTTGTTAGTGCACACAGTACGGAGGTTGCAGCTGTTACAAAATCTCTTATCCAGCATCGGCTGCACGAAGGCCAACGTATCTTAGTACAAGTGACCAAAGACCAGCTTGGTAGCAAGGGCGCGCGTTTAACCACCAATATATCGCTGCCATCACGTTACTTGGTCTATCTACCATCGAGTGACCATATCGGTATCTCGCAGCGTATCGACGGCATTGATGAGCGCACACGGCTAAAAACGGAACTGGCGAGCCTGATGCAAACGGTCAACCTACAAGGTGGCCTGATTGCGCGTACGGCAGCTGAGCGCGTGCCCGTCGATAAACTTGAAGAAGACATTTACTATCTATTGCAGCTCTGGCGCACCATTTGCGCCCGTCGCCAAGAAACAAAACCAAATCAAAGCTCTGAGCTTATTTATCAAGAATTATCACTGCCGCTGCGCTCTATTCGTGACTTGGTGCATGCCGATACCGAAAAAGTAGTGATTGATAACGCGCAAATCTACGAGCAAGTGCGCTACTTTGCCAAAGAATTTGTGCCTTTTATATATGACCGTATTGTGCATTATACCGCCGAGCCGTCCTTATTTGACGTCCACCGTGTCGAGGATGATTTGCGCGATGCTCTAAAACGCCGTGTTGACTTAAAGTCTGGTGGTTACTTGATTATCGATCAAACCGAAGCCATGACAACCATTGATGTCAATACTGGCTCTTTTGTCGGCGGGCGCTCGTTAGAAGATACGGTATATAAAACCAATTTAGAAGCCACCCATGCTATTGCACGGCAATTACGCCTAAGAAATCTTGGCGGTATTATTATTTTAGATTTCATTGACATGCTTGAACAGCAGCATAAAGACGACATCCTTGAGAGTTTGCAAGCACAGTTGGCGCAAGATTACGCCAAAACCAAAATCACCCAAGTCAGTGAGCTTGGGCTGGTTGAGATGACGCGTAAACGCACCCGTGAGTCGCTTGGACAGCAGCTTTGTGAGCCTTGCTCAACCTGTCAGGGTCGCGGCTTTGTCAAAACGGCCGAAACCGTTTGCTTTGAGATATTTCGCGAAATCATGCGCTGTGCGCGCACTTATAACTCACCGAAGAAATTTACCGTCGTTGCCCATGCTGCCGTCATTGATTTACTGTTAACCTCAGAATCAGATACCGTGGCAGAATTAGAATATCTATTAGGTAGAGTGATTACCTTTGAGGTTGAAAACCTGTATACCCAAGAGCAATATGACATCGTTTTGGACTAGCGCCAGCGTAAACTTATACCATTATAAAGTATATTAACTGAGGTTTTGATAAGAAAATTATTAATAAAAACGCTTGTTTATAAAGGGTGGGATCTCAAAACATCGCCGATATTACCCTTGCAATGAGCGAAATACTATGTATAATACACACCACTGAATTATATATGCGCAGCCAATTAAACAGCTGGCGCTATGACAGCTAGAGCATCGTTTCTAGCACTATTTCAATATGCCTTTGCTGACATCCTATAATGGAAGGGTCGGCGGGGCTTTAAACTATTTTGCTTTTGGCACGCTATAAGTTCTGGTAACGAACTCATTCTGGTTAAGAACAGAAGGCCGCTTAAAGTGAATATTTAACCAAACGGCTTTTGCTCATATCTTTGCAAAGCAAGAATGACAAAAGCACATATTAGGAGCTTGCTGGCATGGCTAACCAGAGAATCCGTATCCGTCTTAAGTCTTTTGATCATCGTCTGATTGATCAATCTGCACAAGAGATCGTTGATACTGCAAAGCGCACCGGTGCGCAAGTTTGTGGTCCTGTACCGTTGCCGACTCGCATTGAGCGCTTCAACGTTCTAACCTCACCACACGTTAATAAAGACGCTCGTGACCAGTACGAAATCCGTACTCACAAGCGTATGGTTGATATCGTTCAGCCTACCGACAAAACTGTGGATGCGCTAATGAAGTTAGACTTAGCGGCGGGTGTTGACGTTCAAATTGCTTTGGGTTAATGCAAAACACACCCAACCCATTAATATAAGATATAAAGAGGTCTAAAATGGCGATCGGTTTAGTCGGTAAAAAATGCGGCATGACCCGTATCTTCACTGAAGCAGGCGAATCTATCCCTGTTACAGTGGTTGAGGTCCATGCTAACCGCATTACTCAAGTAAAAAATACTGAAGTAGATGGCTATCAAGCCATTCAAGTTACCACAGGTACTCGTCGTGACAGCCGCGTAACTGCTGCACAAAAAGGTCACTTCGCTAAAGCTGGCGTTGCAGCTGGTCGTGGTGTATGGGAATTTCGTGCCACTGACAGCGATCTTGAAGGTCGTGAGATTGGTGGTGAGATCCTAGCTGACTTGTTCGAACAAGGTCAGATTGTAGATGTCACAGGACAGAGTAAAGGTAAAGGCTTTCAAGGCGGCGTAAAGCGTCACAACTTTAGCATGCAAGATGCCACTCATGGTAACTCAGTGTCTCACCGTGTCCTTGGTTCAACTGGTCAAAACCAGTCACCAGGTAAAGTCTTCAAAGGCAAAAAAATGCCAGGTCAAATGGGTAACAAACGCGTTACCGTTCAGGGCCTAGAAGTGATATCGGTTGATGTTGAAAAAGGGTTACTTGTCATCAAAGGTGCTATCCCAGGTGCCACCGGTGGCGATGTCATCGTACGTCCGTCAGTCAAAGCCTAAGCAAGGGGATTAACGTGGATTTAAAAACAGTTACAGGGGCGGCAGTTGAGCTTTCTGATACGGCTTTCGGTCGTGAATTCAACGAAGCATTAGTGCATCAGGTCGTCACCGCATATCTTGCAGGTAGCCGTCAAGGTACACGCGCTCAAAAAACCCGTGCCGAAGTTTCTGGTGGTGGCATCAAGCCATGGCGCCAAAAAGGTACTGGTCGCGCTCGTGCAGGTTCTATCCGTAGCCCAATCTGGCGTTCAGGTGGTCGTGCATTCGCAGCCAAACCACAAGATTGGTCACAAAAAGTTAACCGCAAAATGTATCGCGGTGCTATGCAGTGCATCCTAGCCGAACTCGTTCGCCAAGAGCGTTTGATTTTGGTTGAAGAGCTAAGCGTTTCTGCTCCTAAGACCAAAGAGCTGATTGCAAAGTTGAATGATTTGGGCGCACCTCGTGCACTCATCGTCACCAAAGAGGTTGACGAAAATCTATACTTAGCTGCGCGCAACATCCCACACGTCAATGTACTTGGTACAAACGAAGTGGATCCAGTGAGCTTGATTGCTTTTGATAAAGTAATCATGTCAGTTGAAGCTGCGAAACAATTTGAGGAAGCACTAGCATGAATAACGCAAGACTTTATCAGGTCTTAAGAGGACCTGTATTCTCAGAAAAATCTCAAATGCTTGGCGACTCACTTGGTGTACAGGTATTTAAAGTTGACTCTAATGCTACTAAGCTTGAAGTCAAAAAAGCGGTTGAGATGATGTTCGAAGGCGTTGAAGTTTTAAAAGTAAACACTTTGAATGTTAAAGGTAAGACAAAGCGTTTTGGTAAAAATATCGGCCGTCGTAATGACTATAAAAAAGCCTACGTTACCTTAAAAGCTGGTCAAGATGTACAAATGGCTGATGCTGGTGAAGAGGTCGCAAACACGACTGCTTCTACTAGTGAAACAGCGAACAACGAATAAGGATTACACTCATGCCTATCGTAAAAGCAAAGCCAACATCACCAGGCCGTCGTTTTGTTGAAAAAGTGGTGCATCCACACCTTTACAAAGGTCGTCCTTTTGCAGCACTTCTCGAATCAAAAGGTAAGTCAGGTGGTCGTAACAATAATGGTCGCATCACGACTCGTCACGTTGGTGGTGGTCATAAGCAACATTATCGTATTATCGATTTTAAACGTACTAAAGACAATATCCCAGCTGTGGTTGAGCGTATCGAATACGATCCTAACCGTACTGCACACATTGCTTTACTTAAGTACGCTGACGGCGAACGTCGCTATATCATTGCTGCTAAAAAACAAGCAGTTGGCGATACTGTCATGTCAGGAGAGAACTCTCCAATCCGTCCAGGTAACTGCCTACCACTGAAAAACATCCCATTGGGTACTGTGATTCACAATATCGAACTTAAAATCGGTAAAGGTGCACAGCTAGCTCGTTCTGCGGGTGCCAGCGTTCAGCTACTAGGTCGTGACGGTATTTATGCTATTCTACGTCTACGCTCAGGTGAAACTCGCCGCGTACACGTGAACTGCCGTGCTGTTATTGGTGAAGTTTCTAACACTGAAAATAACTTGAAATCACTTGGTAAAGCCGGTGCTTCACGTTGGCGCGGTGTTCGTCCTTCTGTTCGTGGTGTCGCTATGAACCCGGTTGATCACCCACACGGTGGTGGTGAAGGTCGTAACAAAGGTCGCCATCCAACCAGCCCTTGGGGTCAGAAGTCTAAAGGACTTAAAACGCGTCATAATAAGCGTACTGACAGTATGATCATCCGCCGCCGCGCCAAGAAGAAATAAAGGAAGAGTTTCATGCCTCGTTCATTGAAAAAAGGTCCATTCATAGACGCGCACTTATTTGCTAAAGTTGAAAATGCATTAGACACCAACTCTCGCAAGCCAATTAAAACTTGGTCGCGCCGCTCGATGATTTTGCCACAAATGGTTGGCCTAACCTTATCTGTTCACAACGGCCGTACTCACGTACCGGTTATCGTAAGCGAGCAGATGGTTGGTCATAAACTAGGTGAATTTGCCCCGACTCGTACATATCGTGGTCATGGCATTGACAAGAAAGCTAAGAGATAAGGTGCTTACCATGGAAGTAACTGCAAAATTACGCGGTGCCGCCATATCGGCACAAAAAGTTAGACTCGTTGCTGATGAAGTTCGTGGCAAATCTATCGAGCGTGCTTTGGATATCCTAACGTATAGTAATAAAAAAGGCGCTGTCTTCGTTAAGAAATGTCTTGACTCAGCCATCGCCAATGCCGAACACAACAACGGTTTAGATATTGATACCCTTAAAGTATCAACCATCTACGTTGATGAAGGCATTACGCTAAAACGTATCCTACCACGTGCTAAAGGTCGCGCTGATCGTATCAGTAAGCGTACTTGTCACATCACTATAAAGGTAGGAGAATAAGTTATGGGTCAAAAAGTACATCCAATCGGAATTCGTCTTGGTGTTGTCAAAAAGCATAACGCAAACTGGTATGCTAACCCTAAACAATACTCAGAATACCTCATCAACGACATTCAAGTTCGTGAGTATCTACGCAAAAAACTAGACAACGCTATGATCAGCAACATCATGATTGAGCGTCCTACTGGTGCTGCTAAGATTACCATCGCCACTGCGCGCCCTGGTATTGTTATCGGTAAAAAAGGCGAAGATATCGAAAGACTTCAAAAAGAATTGACCAAAATTATGGGCGTACCTGCTCAGGTTAATATTGAAGAAATCACATCACCTGATCTTGATGCACGTTTGGTAGCAGACGGTATCGGCAGCCAACTTGAGCGCCGTGTTATGTTCCGTCGTGCGATGAAACGCGCCGTACAGAACAGCATGCGCTCTGGTGCTAAAGGTATTAAAGTTGAGCTGTCTGGCCGTCTTGGCGGTGCTGAGATTGCTCGTACTGAATGGTACCGTGAAGGTCGTGTGCCATTGCACACACTCCGTGCTGATATTGACTACGCGTCAATTCGTGCAGAAACCACATACGGCACTATCGGTGTAAAAGTTTGGATTTTCCGTGGCGAAATCCTTGACGGTATGAACAGCGTATACAATCCCGTCAAAGAAGAGCAGACTCGTGCGCCAAAACGCCGTGGTCGTGGAAACGGAAACCGTCGAAACACAGACAGAGGTTAAACTATGTTACAGCCAAAACGTACCAAGTTTCGTAAAATGCACAAAGGTCGTAACACAGGTCTTGCTCACCGTGGAAGCACCGTTGCATTCGGACAAATTGGTCTAAAATCGTTGACTCGTGGTCGTATGACTGCCCGTCAAATTGAAGCAGCACGTCGTACCATCACTCGTAAAATTAAGCGTGGCGGTAAGATTTGGATTCGTGTATTCCCAGACAAACCTATTACCAATAAACCACTAGAAGTACGTATGGGTAAAGGTAAAGGTCCAGTCGAGTATTGGGTGTGCGAAATCAAACCTGGTAAAGTGCTATATGAACTCGAAGGGGTTTCAGAAGAACTTGCTCGCGAAGCGTTAACGCTTGCTGCAGCAAAACTGCCCTTTAAAACTACCATTGTTAAGCGGACGATAATGTAATGAAGATCAGTGAATTACGTGATAAATCATTAGAAGAACTGACTCAGTTACTTGATGAAAAGCAACTTGATGCTTTCCGTATTCGTATGGCTAAAGCAACGGGTCAGTTGGGTAATACCCATGAAGTCAGAAGCAATCGTCGTACGATTGCTCAGATTCAGACTTTGATTAACGAGAAACAACGAGGCGACTCATGAGCGATAACAATCAAACAGCTAACGCTAGCGTATTGACAGGACGAGTTGTCAGCGACAAGATGGACAAGTCCATCACGGTTTTGATTGAGCGTCTGGTTCGTCATCCTTTATATGGCAAACAGCTTCGTCGTTCTACAAAAATCAAAGCCCATGATGAGAATAACGTTTGCCAACAAGGCGACCTTGTCCGCATCAAAGAAACGCGTCCAATCTCAAAAACCAAGTCTTGGACTTTGGTTGATGTGGTTGAAAAAGTAGAAAAAATCTAAGTAAATTGCATTAAAAGCCAGAAGCTGTTAAAATAGCCGCCTTTTTAAGGATGCTGATTGCGCCGAGCGTATATCACTCACATTAAGAGTAGCAGCGGTTATTAATATTAAAATGCCGACTACTCATTCTGTGCTAGCGGCAGCAACTGGTTTTTATTGCTCATACGTGTGGAGTAACGCTATGATTCAGGTTGAATCGATGCTGGAAGTTGCAGACAATAGCGGTGCAAGACGAGTTCAGTGCATTAAAGTACTGGGTGGCTCTCATCGTCGTTATGCATCAGTTGGCGACATTATTAAAGTAACGGTTAAAGAAGCCATTCCACGTGGTCGTGTCAAAAAAGGCGACGTGATGAATGCGGTAGTTGTACGTACCAAAAAAGGCGTTCGTCGTCCTGATGGTTCAGTTCTACGTTTTGACGACAATGCTGCGGTATTGTTGAACCAAAACAAAGCACCGATAGCAACTCGTATTTTTGGACCGGTAACTCGTGAACTACGTGGTGATCAGTTTATGAAAATTGTATCACTAGCACCAGAAGTATTGTGAGGTAATCCATGTCAAAATTACGTAAAGGCGATACAGTTATCGTGATTGCTGGGAAGGACAAAGGCAAACAAGGTACTGTACTAGCTGTAAAAAATGATCGTATTAAAGTCGAAGGCATCAACATTGTCACCAAACATCAGAAGCCAAATCAGGCAACTGGTACCGAAGGTGGTATTGTTAAGCAAGAAGCTTTTTTGCATATCTCAAATGTCGCAATATTAAATGCGCAAACCCAAAAAGCTGATCGTATTACTTATCAGTTCGATGAAGACGGCAAGAAACAACGCGTCTATCGTTCGAACGGTGAAGTAGTGGCGACTGCGTAAGACACTAAGGGTGTAATGGTAATGGCAAGATTAAAATCTTTATATAACGAAGAATTAAAGCAGCAAATCAAAGAAGAGCTTGGTTTGGCGAATGTGATGCAAGTGCCTAAAATCACTAAAATCACACTTAATATGGGTGTAGGCGGCGCAGCTCAAGACAAAAAATTGCTTGAAGGTGCAGTAGCTGACATGACCGCAATCGCTGGTCAAAAACCTGTCGTCACTAAAGCGCGCAAATCAGTTGCTGGCTTTAAGATTCGTGAAGAATGGCCAATTGGCTGTAAAGTAACGCTACGCGGTGAGCAAATGTACGAATTTTTAGATCGTCTCATTGCCATTGCAATTCCTCGTATTCGTGATTTCCGCGGTTTTTCACCTAAAGCCTTTGACGGACGTGGCAACTACTCATTGGGTATCAAAGAACAAATAGTATTCCCAGAAGTAGATTTTGACAAGATTGATCGTATCCGCGGTATGGATGTGACCATCACCACGTCAGCTGGTACTGATGAAGAAGGTCGTGCGTTGCTTAAAGCATTCGGCTTCCCATTTAAATAAGGTAAAGACGTTATGGCAAAGAAGAGCATGATTAACCGCGAATTAAAACGCGAAAAAATGGTTGCTAAATATGCTGAAAAGCGTATTAAGCTAAAAGAAATTATCAGTGATATCAACGCATCAGACGAAGAGCGTATGGACGCGATGTTAGAACTACAAGCGCTACCACGCAATGCCTCACCAGTACGTCTGCGCAACCGTTGTGCTATCACAGGTCGTCCTCATGGTTACTTCCGCAAGTTTGGCTTATCACGCAATATGCTGCGTGAGCGTGTCATGCAAGGCGATGTGCCTGGTGTTCGTAAAGCAAGCTGGTAAGGAGTAACGATATGAGTATGCAAGATACCGTTGGGGATATGCTAACCCGTATTCGTAACGCACAAATGGCTAATAAAGTATCGGTAGCAATGCCGAGCTCTAAACTACGTAAATCAATCGCTGACTTATTGATGAGCGAAGGTTATGTAGCCAGCGCTGTTGTGACTGAAGAAGATAACAACAAAGCAACGTTAACCATCGAATTAAAATACTTCGAAGGTCGTCCTGTCATCGAAATGATTCAACGTTATAGCCGCCCTGGTTTACGCCAGCATCGCGGTAAAGACGCTATCCCTACTGTTAAACAAGGTATGGGTGTTGCTATCGTATCAACCAGCCAAGGTATCATGAGCGATCGTGCTGCACGTGCTGCTGGTATCGGTGGTGAAATCGTTGCCTTCGTTGCCTAACTAGCAATCATTGCTAGCGGTAACGCGACGATAAAGTCTACTTGATTATCATTAAGCACTTATCAATCTTATAATGAATATTTTTTAACATTGATGGGTGCTTAATGCAATCAGTTATGCTAAACTAACACGCTTTTTAGCCTGTTAGTTTTTTCGCTAATAAAAGCAAGTTAATTTTTTTAAGGAATATTCCTATGTCTCGTGTGGCTAAAGCCCCAGTAGCACTGCCTAGTGGCGTAAGTGTTACTTTGAACGATCGGCAGGTCGAAGTTAAAGGCAAAAATGGCAATATGTCTTTACGCCTGCATGAATTGGTCGAGCTAAAACAGGAAGATGATGCAATTCTTCTCTCACCTGCAGCCGATTCAAAAGAAGCCATGATGCATACTGGCACCATGCGCTCTTTACTAAATAATTTAGTAATAGGCGTAAACGAAGGGTTCGAAAAACGCCTTCAACTTATTGGTGTTGGTTATCGCGCTCAAGCTACTGGTAATAAAGTAACGTTAAACGTTGGTTACTCTCATCCAGTAGAATATACGCTACCTGAAGGTGTATCAGCTGAAACGCCATCGCAAACTGAAATCGTTTTAAAATCAAACGATAAACAGCAGCTTGGTCAGGCAGCAGCTAATATCCGCGCTTTCCGTCCACCAGAGCCTTATAAAGGTAAAGGTATTCGTTATAGTGACGAGCATGTGATTCGCAAAGAAGCCAAGAAAAAATAAGGTGAGTTGAAATGTTTGATAAAAAAGCAGCTCGTCTACGTCGAGCAAAGAAAACCCGTGCACATATCCGTTTTTTAGGCGTAAATCGCTTAACGGTTAACCGCACCCCAAGACATATTTATGCCCAAATTATCTCTCCAAACGGTGATGAAGTGATTGCTCAGGCATCTACCTTAGACAGCAGCTTACGTTCAGGTGCAACTGGTAACGTTGATGCAGCGACGTCTGTGGGCCAATTGATCGCAGAACGCGCAAAAGCAGCTGGTATTACTAAAGTTGCCTTTGACCGTAGTGGTTTTAAATATCATGGTCGAGTAAAAGCTTTAGCTGAAGCTGCTCGCGAAAACGGATTGGAGTTTTAATCATGGCTAGAAATGATAAAAATGATAAAAATGAACAGACTGACGGTCTAGTAGAACGCTTAGTTACCGTTGATCGCGTTGCAAAAGTGGTTAAAGGTGGTCGTATTTTCTCTTTCACTGCGTTAACCGTAGTGGGCGATGGCAATGGCCGTGTTGGTTTTGGTCGTGGTAAAGCACGTGAAGTGCCAGCTGCTATCCAAAAAGCTCTAGAAGCTGCTAAGCGCAACATGATTACTGTTGAGCTTAATGGTGCAACATTGTTCCATCCGATCAAAGCACGTCATGGTGCTAGTAAAGTCTATATGCAGCCTGCATCTGAAGGTACTGGCGTAATCGCTGGTGGCGCTATGCGTGCGGTATTAGAAGTTGCTGGTGTTAAAGACGTTTTAACAAAATCTTATGGTTCTACCAACACGGCAAACGTTGTTCGCGCAACATTCAATGGTTTACGTGATATGTCAACTCCAGAAAAGATGGCAGCAAAACGTGGTAAATCTGTAGACGAAATCTTGGGTTAACTTAGAAACTAGGTGAGTTACGATGAAAAAAATGAAAGTCACTCAATTTAAATCGGGTGCCCATCGCCTCAAGAGCCACAAAGCGAGCTTGAAAGGATTGGGTTTACGCCGTATTGGTCATACTGTTGAAGTAGAAGACACTCCTTCAACCCGTGGTATGGTCAATCGCGTCAACTACATGGTAAAAGTGGAGGAAGCGTAATGGGACTTAGATTAAATGAATTATCACCAGGTGTTGGCGCGAAAAAAACTGCCCAACGTCGTGGTCGTGGTATCGGTTCAGGTCTTGGCAAAACAGGCGGCCGTGGTGTGAAAGGTCAAAAATCGCGTTCAGGTTCTAGCATTCGCTCAGGATTTGAAGGTGGTCAAATGCCTTTATATCGTCGCCTACCAAAATTTGGTTTTACCAGTAAATTGGCAATGACGACGGCTGAAGTTCGTCTGTCTGAACTGAACAAAGTCGAAGGCGATGTGGTTAGCATTGAAACACTAAAAGCTGCTAACGTTATCCGTCATGACATGAAGCGCGTTCGTATTATGTTGTCAGGCGAAGTCACTAAAGCTTATACTTTTAAAGGTATCAAAGTGACTAAAGGCGCCAAGCAAGCAATCGAAGCTGCTGGTGGTAGCATCGAGGAGTAGTAACGTGTCAAAACAATCAATGTCATCGACTGGTATACCGCTCAATCCGTTTGCCTTTATACGTAAGTATGATGAGTTGTGGACGCGTTTATTATTCTTAATCGGCGCATTGATTGTTTATCGTTTAGGGTCGCATATCCCTGTACCGGGTATCAATCCGGTTAACTTGGCTGATCTGTTTTCGCGCAACGAAAATACCATTTTGAGCATGTTTAACATGTTTTCAGGTGGTGCACTAGAGCGTATGTCCATCATGGCACTTGGCATCATGCCATATATCTCAGCATCGATTATCGTTCAAATGATGTCTGCGGTGTTGCCATCGCTTGAAGCCCTCAAAAAAGAAGGCGAAGCGGGACGACGTAAGCTAAACAAGTACACCCGTCAAGGCACGCTTGGATTAGCGCTGGTACAGTCATTAGGAATGTGTGCTGGCTTAATCAGTCAGAATCTTACCTTATCTACTGGTTTGACGTTTTATATTCCAGCGGTTACCTCATTGGTAGCAGGCGCTATGTTCTTAATGTGGCTCGGTGAGCAGATTACAGAACGCGGCGTAGGTAATGGTATCTCAATGCTCATTTTTGCGAGTATTGTGGCTGGTACGCCAGGTATGATTTCGCAGTCTATTGAACAGGTCAATCAAGGACAGATGAACTTGATTGTGCTTTTTATCTTTGTATTGCTAGGCATCGCAGTGACTGCTGGTATCGTTTATATTGAACGTGCCCAGCGCCGTGTTCCAGTAAACTATGCGCAGAAGCAACAACAAGGTCGCAAAATTTATGCTCAGCAGCAGTCGCATTTGCCGCTTAAGCTAAATATGGCAGGGGTTATTCCCGCTATTTTTGCCAGCTCATTATTGTTGTTTCCAGCAAGTTTGGGGCAGTGGGTTGGTCAATCGGCTGATCCTACTTTTACACAAAAGATATTACAAAATATGGCATTGGTGTTGTCTCCAGGGCAGCCTTTGTATTTGGTTCTATTTGGCGCAATGATTATTTTCTTCTGTTACTTTTACACGGCATTGGTATTTAGTCCGCGTGAAGTTGCTGAAAACCTTAAACGTAGTGGTGCGTATATCCCAGGTATCCGCCCCGGACAACAAACTCAGCGTTACCTTGATCATGTATTAAACCGACTGACCTTTATTGGCGCGATGTATATGACGGTTATTTGTTTAATGCCAATGGTCGTGCAGTCATCGTTTGGTGTACCGTTTCAACTCGGTGGTACGTCATTACTGATTATGGTGGTTGTGGTAATGGACTTCATTTCGCAAATCCAAGCGCATTTGATGACCCATCAATATCATGATCAGACGTTAATTCAATCGCCCACTCAATCTTAAATGAGCGGTACGATATCTCAAAGGAGTATGCTATGAAAGTTCAAGCATCAGTTAAGAAGATTTGTGGTAGCTGTAAAGTTGTGCGCCGTAAAGGCCGTGTACATGTTATTTGTACCGCAGAACCTCGCCACAAGCAACGTCAAGGTTAAGGTTTTAAAGACATAAAGCGTTACGCTTATTGGATTTATACAATTAATACTTGAAAAATAACGGCGGATGCGATATCATCCGCCACTTGCCGTAGTTTATGCGAAATCTTTTATAAATGGTCAATGAATAGACTTGTTAAGTCGAAGCAGCGATAAAAATTATAAAAGCTTTGGTATTGACAGCAACAAATCTGAAGAATAACGCCTTATTGATAAATAACGCTTATTTTTCTTTAATGGAGAGAAATCAATGGCTCGTATTGCCGGCGTAAACATTCCGGATAATAAGCATGCTGTTATTTCACTAACTTATATCTTTGGTATAGGTCGTACTACTGCTCAGAAAATCTTAGAAGCAGTTGGCATTGCCCCTACTACTAAAGTTAGCCAGTTAGATGATACACAGTTAGATGCTATCCGTGCACAAGTTGCAAATTACATGACTGAAGGTGATCTTCGTCGTGAAGTGTCAATGAATATCAAGCGCTTGGTCGATCTTGGTTGTTACCGTGGTATCCGCCATCGTCGTAACCTACCAGTTAGAGGTCAGAATACCAAGAACAACGCTCGTACTCGCAAGGGTCCGACACGCCCTCTTAAAAAATAATTAACTTAGGAAGCTAAAAGATGGCTAAAGACACTCGTAGTCGCAAAAAAGTGACTCGTCGTTCAGTATCGGAGGGCGTTGCCCATATCCATGCGTCTTTTAATAACACCATTGTTACGATTACCGATCGTCAAGGTAATGCACTGGCTTGGGCCACTTCAGGTGGACAAGGCTTCCGTGGTTCACGTAAATCTACACCCTTTGCAGCTCAGGTTGCAGCTGAAGTAGCTGGTAAAGCAGCTCAAGAATACGGTGTTAAGAATATCGACGTTTTGGTTAAAGGACCAGGACCGGGTCGTGAGTCTGCGGTAAGAGCACTTGGTGCATTGGGTTATAAAGTTAACAGCATCTCTGATGTAACCCCAATCCCACACAATGGTTGCCGTGCGCCGAAAAAGCGCCGCGTCTAATATTAAAGACGAAGCTTTTTATCATAAGAGCTTATAGGAGACATAACAATGGCCCGTTATATTGGACCAAAACTCAAATTATCACGTCGTGAAGGTACAGACTTAGGCCTTAAGTCTGGTGTTAAACCATATGACGTAAAAACGAAAAAAGCGGCTCGTCCACCTGGTCAACATGGTGTTGGCCGTAATAAGAGCTCAGAGTACTCTCTACAGTTACGCGAAAAACAAAAAGTTAAGCGTATCTACGGTGTATTAGAGCGTCAGTTTGCAAACTACTATAAAGAAGCTGCTCGTAAACGTGGCGCTACTGGTGAAAACTTGTTAGCAATGCTTGAGAGTCGTCTTGATAACGTAGTATACCGCATGGGCTTTGGCTCAACTCGCGCTGAAGCGCGTCAGTTAGTTAGCCATCGCACTGTGATGGTTAAAAAAGCTGGTCGTGATGAGTTTGTTCGTGTGAACATTCCATCAATTCAGTTGCAAGATGGTGATGTCGTCGCTATCCGTGAGAAGTCTCGTGAACAACTACGTATTAAAAACGCTATTGAGCTAGCGACACAACGTGGTATTCCAGAATGGCTAGACGTTGACCACAGCAAACTACAAGGCACGTTTAAACAAGCGCCTGATCGCATTGATCTACCTGCTGAAATCAACGAAAGCTTGATCGTTGAGCTATACTCTAAGTAAGTAACGTACTGCTCGATGTTATAAAAATAGCATTGAGCTATCAACGTTCATTAAACCAGTTTAATAAATCGAGGTGACATCATGATGCTAAGTGCAACTGAGTTTCTAACGCCGAACGCCATTAACGTGGATACGGTTAATGAAACGATTGCGAAAGTCACGCTCGAACCGTTAGAACGCGGCTTTGGGCATACCTTAGGTAATGCCTTGCGTCGCATCTTGTTATCTTCATTACCTGGTGCTGCAGTCATTGAAGCGGAGATTGATGGTGTTGACCATGAATACTCAACGCTTGAAGGACTACAAGAAGACGTACTTGACTTGCTTTTGAACTTAAAAGGCTTGGCAATTACCCTTCATGACCAAAATGAAGTATTCTTGACCTTGGATAAACAAGGTCCAGGCACTATTACTGCTGCAGACATCACGTTGCCGCATAATGTCGACATTATCAATCCAGACTTGGTATTGGGTACATTAAGCGATCGTGGCCATCTTAAGATGCGTCTGCGTGTGGTAATGGGTCGTGGATATGAGCCAGCAAACCAGCGTCGTGAAGATGGTGACACTAAAGCGATTGGACGCTTGAAGCTTGATGCAAGCTTCAGCCCAGTGTTGCGTGTTGCTTATCAGGTTGAGAACGCACGTGTAGAACAACGTACCGATCTTGATCGTCTTATCATCGAGCTTGAAACTAATGGCACTATCGATCCAGAAGAAGCAATTCGTAAAGCAGCCACTATTTTACAACAACAGATTTCTATCTTTGTTGACCTAGAAGCTGAAGAAGCGCCTGAGCCTGTGAAAGAAAAAGAAGAGGTTGATCCGGTGCTATTACGCCCTGTGGACGATCTTGAACTAACGGTTCGCTCAGCCAACTGCTTGAAAGCTGAAAACATTTACTATATCGGTGATTTGGTACAGCGTTCAGAGACTGAACTACTAAAAACCCCAAATCTTGGTAAGAAATCATTGACCGAAATCAAAGACGTACTAGCGTCTAAAGATTTAGAGCTCGGTATGCGCCTAGACAACTGGCCACCAGCTGACCTTCGTGTTGATGATCGCTTTTCTTATCGTAGCCGTTAAACTTTAAGGATTTTTGACTATGCGCCATCGTAAGAGTGGAGTCAAGCTGGGTCGTACCGGCAGTCATCGTAAGGCAATGTTTCAGAACATGACCAACTCATTATTTGAGCATGAACTGATCAAAACAACTTTACCAAAAGCAAAAGAGCTGCGCCGCGTCGCTGAGCCATTAATCACTTTGGCTAAAGAAGACAGCGTTGCTAATCGCCGTTTGGCATTTAGCCGTATGCGTAGCAAAACTATGGTAGGCAAATTATTTGGCACGTTAGGTCCTCGTTACCAAACTCGTCCAGGTGGTTATTTGCGTATCGTAAAATGCGGTTACCGTGATGGTGACAATGCGCCAATGGCTTATGTAGAATTGGTTGATCGTGACTAATTTTATACGCTCATTGTATAATAAAAAAAGCTCCAATCATTTGGAGCTTTTTTTATGCCTTTTATTCTTAAAATTTTTTTATGGTACGAGTGAGCTGACGTCAGCCGCGCCTTGTCTGATGATTTCAGGCTGATTGCTGGTCATATCGACGATGGTGGTCAGTTTGGTGGTTTTAATGCCTGCATTAATGAGACCATCTATTTGATTACCGAGTAGCTCTTCAATCTCAAAGGGATCGTCCAATATGTCATCGCGGTGCGGCAATATGAGTGAACTGGTTAATATAGGCTCGTCCATCGCTGCTAAAAGTGCTTGTGCGATAGGGTTACTGGGCACGCGAATACCAATGGTTTTTTTCTTAGGATGCGCCAACTTCTTAGGTACATCTTTGGTGGCGTTTAAAATAAAGGTAATCGGCGCCGGCGTATGCGCTTTTAGCTGTTTAAATTGCACATTGTCCACCGTTGCATAGTTGGCAATCTCACTTAAATCGCGACATAACAAGGTGAATTGATGCTTATCGTCAAGCTCGCGGATGTGTTTAAGCTTGTCTAGTGCGTCTTTAGCGCCTAAGCGGCAGCCAAACGCATAACTGGTATCGGTAGGATAGATAAGTAATTGGTCGTTACGTAATAAATCTGCTGCTTGTTCGATAAGCCGTGGTTGTGGGTTGTCCGGATGAATGTAAAATACTTGCATGATTTTTCCTTATTTTATAATTATAAAGTGCTTCATAGGCAGTTTTTAAAAAATGAAATTATCTTGTTTTTTAGCGTATCTCTTTGACTGCATTAAATGATAGCGCTACTACCCAATCAGTATAACGCAAAGTAAATATAAGTTTATTAGCAAGGCGTTACGGTGAGTAGGGAAACGTTAACACTACCGCCACGGATACTTTCGATAGGAAATACATATATAAAGAACAATTTTGTGTGGCTAATCAACAGTGCAAATCATCAATAATGCTTGCAATAATATTTTGGCATCACGGGGTATGGTGTGAGGTTCAGCGATATATGCTTTAGCCTGCTGATAGACGTCCTGCGCAAAGGTGCTGGTACTGGTATCAAAGGTGGCAAACAGATTGTCTTGCGAGACTTGAAAAGGACGCCTGCACGCTAAAGTAAATAAACACTCTAACGCTTGTGGTTTGATTTCTACATGCTCAAACGCTTGTTGTTGAGCCTCTGTGCGCCCATCGGGAGCATACCAATAGCCAAAGTCAGAGAGCTGTCTACGACGTCCACCTGCAATAAAAAAATGGCTACACTCATGCAATGCGCTTTGAAAGAAACCATGGGCAAATTCAATACGTGCTGGCTGATTGTCTTTGGCAGGGAAATACTCTGGTTCGCCGATGCCGCGTACTAGGATAACGTGCTGGTGGGCAAATAGCGTATTAAAGAGACTTATCAGCCAATCGGTTGCTGCTTTTTCATTCTCATCAATAAGGTTGATATCTTTAGCATGGATAATTTTCTGCCATTGTTCTGACAGTGCGTTTAACTGCATCTTTGAAATAAAGCTCAAAAACTCAGATGGCTTTTTGGTTTCTAAAGTATTTAAACGATGTAGCAAACATTTTACGTCAGAGCCAGAAAGCAAAATGGAAAAGTCAGGATCAATAGCAGGCGATATCATATGAATATATTAACCAAATAAAAAGGTAGAGCGCGTAATTTACAACGCGAGCAAGCCGAGGTAAATACAAACTTAATACGAAAGTACTTACCAAAAATCTTAACATACTAGCCCTAGCGCTCATCGGCGCTTTCCGTTAGTATGGCAGGCAATATTATACACCGTTTTTGATGAATGAGGCCGCGCATGTCAAGCACTCCAATAACCAAGCCGTCAGCGCTTCAGGCTGACAAAACAGCAGCTGCAATGTCGAGCAACTTGCCAGAAGATATTTCTTTAAGCAAATGGGAAGACAGTGGTTTTGAATGGTCAGGACAAGTTGCGCCGCGTTCGTTTGAGCGCCTAAATGCCATCTTGTCAACTGAGCACAAGCAATCAAACCTTGAGCTTAATGCCAACCTATATCGCCATAATAATGTGTTGCATTTGTCTTTTACTCTCACAGGTGACATATGGTTGACCTGCCAGCGTTGTTTGCAACCGATTGCCATTGATTTGACTGATGACTATGATATTGCATTGTTAGATAACGAAAGCCAAATGCGTTTGGTCGGGGAAGAGCAAGATTACCTGCTGCTCGATGAAATCATCACCGAGCCTGCCCCTGAGCGTTTATTGTCGTTTAAAAAATTGATTGAAGATGAGATTTTGCTAAAAGCGCCCCTGGCACCAAAGCACGATGATTGCGAGATGAGTGTTGAGCAGTTTGGTGACATTCCAGAAGAAGAGGAAAATGAGAATCCTTTTGCAGCGTTAGCATCGTTAAAGGGCAAGTTATAGCCACATAACTGGCAGTATAACGTCGATAAATCATTACTTTCTACCTTTTATCAGCTTTTTGCTTAAGAGTGAAAAGCAAGGCTTTATTAATTGGCGAAACATGCGTATAATGTCCCGTTTATTGCATTCTAGCAACCTGCTGCTGGCAGAGAGAAGCTGGCTTCGCAAACGAACTATAGATTTTAGACGTAGTCAGCACTTTAATACGTGTGGCAATCTATTTAACTAATGATGCGTAAGACTTAGGTTGTTGTGATTATATAGCCTCTGTCGGTATCGATTAAAGCTGAATTTCAAGCTTAACCCTTTTAAGTATAGGAGCTATATCATGGCTGTTCAAAAAAGTCGTAAAAGTCGTTCTCGTCGTGACATGCGCCGTTCACATCATCGTATGGAAGTGGCTGAATTAAGCATCGACGCTACTACTGGTGAAAAACATCGTCGTCATCACATGACTAAAGATGGTTTCTATCGTGGTCGCCAGCTTTTCAAAGTTAGTCAAGACGCTTAATTTATTTGCGCGCTGATGGTTGATGCAAAATGCTGGTAGTTCTAATGACTATCAATGATTTTGCACAGTTGTTATGGTGCAAGCAGTTTAAGCAAACAAGAGCCAAGTTATCTCGCTATCATATATTATGAAGTCAGATATCTTGGCTTTTTGTTATCTATTTTTTATCAAGTAGTGATTATAGAGATATTACATTTTAAGCGTTCAGTCTTTGATAGCTATGCTTATTGTCTGCGTCAGTGTATAGTTTAATAGCAGTCAGCTGTCTTAAAGGAATAATGATAGCGGTGCTTTGTACAGCGAATCTTTTTATTAGTCTCTAATTCTATAATAAACCCCATTCATTTAGGGGTATTTCCAATTAAATAAGGAATATTGGTTATGGCCTCTGTACCCGATATGGTAAAAAAACAACCCACCCGTATAGCTGTGCTATTCCCTGGACAAGGTTCACAAGTGGTCGGTATGCTGAGCGAGCTTGCTGAAACCTATCCTGAAATTCGTGATACCTTTACCGAAGCCAGTACAGCGCTTGGTGAAGACTTATGGGTAATTTGTCAGGACGAAGACAAACTGAACCAAACCCAATATACTCAGCCGGCTTTATTGACTGCTAGTATCGCTATTTGGCGCATCTTACAACAAAAAATAGAAGATAAGCCTTGTTACCTAGCGGGCCATTCCTTGGGTGAATATAGCGCCTTATGTGCTGCTGGCGTAATATCCTTAGCTGATGCGGTCAAACTGGTGCATAAACGCGGTCAATTGATGCAAGAGACGGTGGCAGGGGTCGATACAGCGATGGCAGCGGTACTGGGTCTTGAAGACCACCGCGTCGAAAACTTATGCGAACAAGCGACCGAGCACGTTGATGATGCCATTGTTGGCGCCGCAAACTTTAATAGTCCAGGTCAAGTGGTGGTTTCAGGTAACGCCGCTGGCGTCAATGCCGTGATTGATAAAGTTCAAAATACCGGTAAAAAAGCCATCCCATTAAAGGTTAGTGTGCCGTCGCATTGTGCGCTTATGGAGCCTGCGACTAGCGCTTTGGCGCAAGAGTTGGCAGCCATTCAATTTGATCAAGCGGCCATTCCAGTGATTCAAAACCGCCATGCGCGCGTTGAAAGCAATGCAGTCGCTATCAAGCAAGCATTGACCGAGCAGCTCAGTGAACCAGTCTTATGGTCAAAAACCATGCAGGAATTAGCCGACAAGCAAATTAATATTTTAATCGAATGTGGCAGTGGTAATGTTTTAAGTAATTTGGCCAAGCGTCAAGCACATCCTATTGTGAGTTATCCTACCGACAAGCCTGCCCGTTTAGATAAGTTGATGGAGGTATTATCATGAGCCGTACGATTACATTAGTGACAGGCGCAAGCCGCGGTATCGGTAAAGCCGTTGCCAAACGTTTTGCCAAAGAAGGACACTTTGTCATTGGCACCGCGACCACCGAAAAAGGCGCAGCACTTATCGAAGAATACTTAAACGATAGTGGCGGTATTGGGCGCGTGCTAGACGTGCGCGATACGGCGCAGATTGATAAGTTATTTGAAGAAATCGAAAGTGTTTACGGTGCCGTACAAGTGCTGGTTAATAATGCCGGTATTACTCAAGATGGTTTATTGATGCGTATGAAAGATGAAGATTGGGACAATGTTGTCGATACCAATCTGACTTCGGTTTATCGTATGAGTAAGCGGGCAGTACGCGGAATGATGAAAGCGCGTCGTGGCCGTATTATCAATATTACTTCTGTGGTTGCACAAATGGGCAATGCGGGTCAATCTAATTATGCGGCCACTAAAGCCGGCGTCGAAGGCTTTAGCCGAACGCTAGCGCGCGAAATCGGCTCACGCCAAGTGACGATTAACTGTGTGGCACCGGGTCTTATTGAAACCGATATGACCGATGAGCTTGACGAGCGCCTACTTAACTCAATGCTTGATGCGGTTCCAATCAGCCGTCTTGGTCAGCCAGAAGATATTGCCGCCGCCGTATTTTTCTTAGCAGGTGATGAAGCCAGCTATATTACTGGCGCGGTTATTCCTGTCAATGGCGGTATGTACATGTAGGGTTAGAAGTTATTATTCTAATTTAGCGTTATTTATTATTATAACGGTGCGTTACATAGTTATAATAAAAAACTCTGTGAACGAGTGTAAACTATAATAAAGGGTGCTATAATAGCGGATACTTTTTTGTCAAAGCCCTGTATGATAGCTAGGTTTTAGCAAACATTAGTCAAAACGTATAATTGGTTATCTGTCTTCCAGACAACCGTGATAATATGACCAGCCCATTTTATATATACTTCCACAGCGCTTTGTCATAAGACTATGGCAATTTGTCGAAATAATAGATCAAAAAGGAGAAATCTACATGAGTAATGATACCGAGCTAAGAGTTAAATCTGCGGTAGCGGAACAATTAGGTATGAACGTTGAAGACATTAACAATGATGCTTCATTCATGGAAGACTTAGGTGCTGATTCATTAGACCTAGTTGAGTTGGTTATGTCATTCGAAAGCGATTTTGGCATCACTATTCCTGATGAAGATTCAGCAGAATTAACGACTGTTCAAAAAGCCATTGATTACGTACAAGCGCAATTGTAATTAATCATTCGCTTAGTAAGTATGATAGGACCGTTTATCTTTATTGATAAGCGGTTTTTTTAACACTGTTTTTTAGAGGGAATGATTAACTCTCTGTTTTACTACTTATATTTGCTCAGTTTACTGCCATATTTGAACGGTAGCTATTAATGATAAAGTTACATAAGCTACGCCAAATCAACATTACTCAACATACTATTACTAGAGACGGTATTTGCCTTCGTCTATACTAGGAATGGTAAGCAGTAATAAGGTGATATTCGTGACATTGATGAAACCTTAACCTCCGTTTGAAGATAAAATTTATGTCCAGATATAGGCGATGCGAGAGTGACAAACGTCAAATACATTGCCTATTAAAACAATAATGATAAATAATAGATAACAATATTTTAAGGAGCAATTTTATGGGTATGTTTAGTTTTGCAAAAGACATTGGTGAAAAGATTTTTAACCGTGACGATGCCAAGCATGACGCCAAAGCGGAAACCAAAGCCGATGCCAATACTCCAGTTCAAAGCACAGAGCCTTCTGCTCAGTCAGTTGCCAACCTTTTATTACGCCGTATTCAGCAGCAAAATTTGAATATCAGCAATCTAAAAGTAAAATATAATGGTTCTACAGATACCGCAGAAATTAGTGGTAAGGCCAAAACCCAAGCGGATCGCGAAAAAGCCATTATCGCTATCGGTAACGTGCAAAACGTCGCTAAAGTCATTGATAATATCGACATTGAAGAAGATGCGCCTGAATCTACGATGTACACCGTGAAATCTGGCGATAGCTTATCTAAAATTGCCAAAGAAGTGTATGGTTCAACGGGTGATTATATGAAGATATTTGAAGCCAATAAGCCAATGCTCTCTGATCCAGATAAGATTTATCCAGGTCAAGTACTGCGTATTCCTAAGCCGTAATAGGCTATTAAGTGCTTAAAGCTAAGTGTTAAAGTATAAGCGTTCAAATTTAAGCATTTAAATATAAGCGCTTAAACACAGATATTTGAAGTTATGTACTAATAAAAATGCCTCTTCTTGACATTAGAGGCATTTTTTTTGGTCTATAATTTGTCATAGGACTTACGGCTTTAAGCTTCCTATTTTTTCCTGCTGTTCTTTAATTGCCCAATTAATATGTTCGTCCAACATGGCATTATGTACGCCCAATTTTGTTTGCAGCTGAGTAATTATTTCCGTACTAGCATCTGCGTTACCAAGGCCAATGGCAATATTGCGTAAAAAATTCACGTAACCGGTACGTCTAAGCGGACTGCCTTCAGTTTTTTTCATAAATTGTGCTTCTTGCCATTGCCATAGCTCAAGCAAACTGCTGTTATCAAGATTGTGCCTTGGAGCAAAATCTTCTACTGGCGTGATATTGGCATAGCGATTCCACGGGCAAATAAGCTGACAGTCGTCACAACCAAAGATACGATTACCGATGGCACGGCGATATTTGCTATCAATAATGCCGTCGTGCTCGATGGTAAGGTAAGAGATACAAGCAGAAGCGTTAAGCTCATAGGGCGCGATAATTGCTTGTGTAGGGCAGACGTCGATACAGGCGCTGCAACTGCCGCAATGCTCCTTAACCGGTTCGTCATCGGGTAGCTCAAGACTTATAAATAGCTCGCCTAATACAAAAAATGAACCAGCTTGCTTGTTTATAAGCAGGGTATGTTTGCCCGTCCAACCAAGCCCCGCCGCATCGGCAATAGGACGCTCAAAGATAGGCGCAGAATCGCTAAAGGGGCGAAAAATAAAATTCTGCTCTGAGCCGATATTAAGATGCTGCCATTCAGGTAGCATGGCTTCAATTTTTAATGCCAATTGCTTTAAGCGACTGCGCATGGTTTTATGATAATCACGCCCCCTAGCATAACGGGCGATGATACCTTGATTGGGATAAGCGTTATCAGTGACCGCACGCGGCGTGGGCGTTTGGGTTAAATAATCCATGCGCACGCTGATGATGGTTTTTGCGCCTTCTACCAATTGCGCGGGTTGTGCTCGCAGATGATGGTTATGATGCATAAACTGCAATTGCCCTTCATACCCTTTTGCCAGCCATCGTTTTAGATGTTCTGTTTGTTGAATAAATAAAGGGTGATGCACCGATAAAAAGCCGCAGTCAGCAAATCCTAGGGCTTGTGCTTGGGCTTTAATCCATAGTTTAACCTCTGCTGGTGTAGCAAAGCTTGAGGCGTTATGAACGGCAATTCTTGCTTGCTCTGCATGATTAGGCGCAAACGCCTGCGCTGGCCAATTGTAAGTATCTGAGGACTGGGCGTTTGGCTGTGTCGATTGAAATTGTTTAGGTTGGGCTTTGCTGTTCATAATGCGCTATAAATGATAATGTGAATAGCAGTATGATAAGCCAGTGAACGACGAGCGCAAGTAGCAAAACCAATAAATCTGTATTTATACCAAGCTGTAAGCTCTCGTAAAATTTGATAGAGCTGATACCACCCATACATTACCTTATGGTTAAAATAATAAAACCAGCCAATAAAAATTAGCGAGGATGAACCATGCCAGTAGCAACCGATGTATCCACAAAAACGACCTTACCAGTAGCTTTGTATAGTAGTCAGCAGATTTATGCTATGGAGCAGGCATGGTTTGGCGCAGGTCATGATAGTTTTGGCTTAATGCAACAGGCTGCATGGCAGATGGCACATTATATTGTGGCGCTTTATGAGCAAAAAATGCTTAATTCTTATTCCTCAGTGCTTACTAACACTCATAATCGCATTAAGTGTTCGCCTCGAGCGAATATTTGGGTCGGGAAGGGTAATAACGGCGGTGATGGTTGGTTGATTGCTTATTATTTGCAACAAATGGGCTGGCAAGTACAAATCATCACGGTTGGTTTTGACAAACAGGATTTTGCGATAGCTGAGACAACCCAGCAATTTAACAAAGAAGCTTCTTTATCTGATGCCACACAAGCCCTACAGGTAGCGCTATCTGCTAACTGTGATTATCTACGCTTTGAAGATATGAGCGTTCATGACAAGGAAAACGCAGGTAAACCGCTACAAGCAGACGTGTATATCGATGCGTTATTTGGCATAGGGTTAGATCGCGCGCCTGATGGTATTTATAAACAGGCAATTTGCACCCTTAACGAGGCCGCGCAGCATAATGGCGCTTTAGTGGTTGCGGTTGATGTGCCCAGTGGCTTGGTTGCCGCAACTGGGCAAGTATTCGACCAAGTAGCTGTAAACGCTGATGCGACATTATGTTTGATTGCGCGCAAATTTGGTTTGCATACCAATGATGGTATGGACTTTAGTGGACAAGTGATTGATATTCCGCTGATACCTTATCAAATGACTAGTGAAGAGTGTAAGCCGGAGGCCAAACTCCTGACAACCGCGCATGCATTGAATCCACGCCGACAAAAAAGTTATAAAGGCAGTTACGGGCATGTATTGGTGATTGCTGGTAATCGCGTTGATGGCTCGCAAGGCATGGGCGGTGCCGCTATCCTCTCGGCTTCAAGTACAATGGCGACAGGTGCGGGTAAAATCACCGTCGCTTGTCATAAAGCATTTCACGGCGCCCTATTAACTTCATTGCCTGATGCGATGACCATCAATTTACACGATACAGATGGCGTAAAAAACCTCATCCAAGAAGCCAGTGTTATTGCTATCGGCATGGGACTTGGCCGTGATGACAAAGCAAAAGCGTTGTTTATAAATTATATCCAAACGGCGATAGAAAACAGCAAGCCGATAGTGGTTGATGCGGATGGTTTATATCATTTAGCAACATTGCAGGCAGAGCAGCATAAACTGGTTACCCAGCTAAAAGCATATAGTAGCGCACATCAAGTTTGCCTAACACCGCATAGTGGTGAAGCGGCAAGATTGTTGAATAAAGAGGTCAGTGAAGTAGAAGCTGATAGGTTAGCCACAATAAAACAGTGCGCCAAAATCTATGGCGGCGATTGGGTGCTAAAAGGGGCAGGGTCGTTAGTGCTAGAGCAAAAGGCTGAGGAAAGACAAATTTACGTTTGTGGCGTCGGTAATGCTGGGATGGCAAGCGCTGGCATGGGCGATGTGTTATCAGGCGTCATTGCAGGTCTGCTAGCGCAAAAGGATTTAACCGAAGAAGCGCGTAGTTTGCACCAAGCGGTTCTGCTTCATGGTCTGGCGGGCGACTGCTTAGCGGGGCAGGCAGAAAATTTAGAAAGTCTTAGCCCTACTTATAATTGTCGCTCATTATTAATCGGCCAACGAGGCTTACAAGCACAGGATATGCCCGTTGCTATTCGCCATGTTATGCACCTGATAACTGACTGAATCATCAGTCATCAGTATCAACGACTAACGTTGAATAGAGCAGTGATGGTATTATTCAAAGGTATATGAAGACCGAGTTTAGGTACCATTACAATATTGATTGATGGCTTGCTGTACACGCTCGCGTTTTAGCTCAATTTCACGGCTATCTAAATATTGACGTTTACCATTGGCATCCATCTCATAGATACGTCCACCAACATTTAGATTGGTCAAATTATTACGCAATGATTGGCAACGTTGGGCATTGGCCTGTGCTTCTTGTTCTTTAATGCGCGCCTCTAGTTGAGCCACGCGCTGTTCTTCAGCGCTTTGCGGAGCCGCCTGATTGGCTTCAGTTTTTCCTGCCAATTGTCCGGCGTTACTTTGTCTACCGTCACTACGAAACTCTATTACTTCAATATTTCTACCATTTTGCGGGGCATGTTGGCTGTACTTCACCTCGCCATGCGCGCCGATAGATTTATAAACCTGAATGGCATGACTGGCATTGATTGGCAGCATGAGCATACACGCCGTGCTGATACTTAGAAGCAGTTTGGTAGCGGTGTTCACACAAGACGCAGATGCCATGATAACAATTGCCATAGTGACAATCCTCTTAATAGGTAAGAAACGGACGTATTTATCAGCTAAGGATAATATTTAATCGACTTGATAACAATATAAATACACTAGCGTTTGATTTTAGCAAATAATACTTATAAATGTACATTATTTAATAACTAATAGTTAGGGATAGGGTTTAGAAGTTTTTCTTGACAAAGGTGCCCAAACCATCGAATATAATAGCAGTTGATTGGTCAGTGAGCGGCTTTTATAAATTGCCGTGGCACTTGAAAATAAGGACTACGGGTTGCTTATCAGTAGCTTGCTCAGTTTTATTTTCTTTGTGACAATGATATGGAGTAGAGTGCCATTATCCTAATGCGTATTCAAAGCTATATTTATTGTCTGCGGACTTATCTGTCTACAATGACTAAGATAAACTTATTATTTCTGTAGTTCGTAAGATTTGGCTGTAATAAACAACAGGGCGCAATGTATAGTTTTAATAACAACTCACTAAATAAGTTATAAGATTTAGCGATCCTATAGCGTGTCAATATTATTGAGAGTCGTTTTATATCCTGCCTCTATTTATTACTGTCGTAACTTGTATTCTCAAAATAGTAAGCTTCTTTTATAGGTGCATTCGCATCTTGTCACTGTCTGTCGATAAAATCCTGCCACAAAGCTGACCCTACATATATTGCTGTGTTTGAGTGCGATGCTGTTCTATATAACAGCGTTACTTGGATATAGTGGGCACACATTCTTGATATGGATAAGAATCCCGAGTCTTCTTTGTAAGACGAACAACCTTGTACAAACGGTGTTTTCTCTTATAAATCAGCAAGCATTCTTACCACAAAAAAAAGGTGATGACAGTGACGCAAACCACGCAAAGTCCAAATATGACTGGACATACCCAAACGGGTAATGCCGCCAAAAATTTTGAAGAAAAGCAACAACGCCTTGCAGAGGGTAGCGAGCAGCCTGTGATGTTATCTGGCGCTGAGATGTTGGTGCAAGCACTGACCGATGAAGGGGTCAAATATATTTTTGGCTATCCAGGCGGCGCCGTTCTCCATATCTATGATGCCTTGTTTCAACAAGAAAATATTGAGCACATTTTAGTGCGTCATGAACAAGCAGCCGGCCACATGGCAGATGCTTATTCACGCGTGACCGGTCAGACAGGTGTGGTGCTCGCGACCTCAGGTCCAGGTGCGACCAATACGGTAACGGCAATCGCCACCGCCTTTATGGATTCGGTACCGATGGTGGTTATTTCAGGTCAGGTACCTAGTAGCCTAATCGGTGAAGATGCCTTCCAAGAAACTGATATGGTTGGGGTATCGCGCCCTATCGTCAAGCATAGCTTCCAAGTGCGCCACGCTAGCGAAATCCCTATGATTGTCAAAAAAGCCTTTCATATCGCTCAGTCTGGACGTCCAGGCCCAGTAGTCATTGACGTACCAAAAGATATGACAGCGCCAAGTGAAAAATTTGCCTACGCTTATCCAAAAGACGTGTTTATCCGCTCATATCAGCCCTCACTAAAAGGTCATAGCGGTCAAATTAAAAAGGCCGTTGAAACTTTACTATCAGCGCAGCGTCCGGTTATCTATGCAGGCGGCGGGGTCATTTGGAGTAAAGCGAATAAAGAGTTAACTGAGCTTGCTCATCGCTTAAACTTGCCAGTCACCAATACCTTAATGGGCTTGGGTACTTTCCCAGGTTCTGATGATCAGTTCTTAGGCATGCTTGGGATGCATGGTACCTATGAAGCCAATATGAGTATGCATCACGCTGATGTCATCTTGGCAATCGGTGCACGTTTTGATGACCGCGTGACCAATAATGTCAAAAAATTCTGTCCGAATGCGACGATTATTCATATCGATATTGATCCGGCATCCATTTCAAAAACCATTAATGCCCATATTCCAATCGTCGGCGATGTTAAAGCGGTCTTGACCGATATGTTAGAAATCATCGGTGACGATAAAGAGCTTGAGCAACATGCCTTATTAGATTGGTGGTCACAGATTAATGAATGGCGTAAGCGTCATGGGCTACGTTATGACACCAGTACTGACAATGGTATTAAGCCACAAGCGGTGGTGCAAGCTTTAGATAAAGTGACCAATAGTAATGCCATTATCACCAGTGACGTCGGTCAGCATCAGATGTTTGCGGCCCTTTACTATACTTATAATGAGCCTGGTCAATGGTTGAACTCCGGCGGTTTGGGCACCATGGGTGTAGGCTTGCCTTATGCTATGGCGGCAAAACTTGCCAATCCTGAGCGTGACGTGGTGTGTATTACCGGTGAAGGCTCTATTCAGATGAATATTCAAGAGCTATCAACCTGCTTACAATATAACTTGCCAGTCAAGATTTTGAACCTAAACAATGCGCAGCTGGGTATGGTCAAACAATGGCAAGACATGCTGTATGAAGGCCGTCATGCGCAGTCTTATATGAACTCACTACCAGACTTTGTCAGATTGGCTGAAAGCTATGGTCATGTCGGTATTAAGATTACCGATCCTGCGACGATGGAAGCACAATTGGCTGAAGCTATGGCTATGACTGATAAATTGGTATTTATCGACGTTTATGTCGATCGTAATGAGCATGTTTATCCGATGCAAGTCGCGGGGCAAGCGATGCGTGATATGTGGTTAACAAAAGGGGAGCGTACCTAATGCAACAACAACATCTGATTTCGGTATTGATGGAAAACGAAGCGGGTTCGTTGTCACGGTTAGTCGGCTTGTTCTCCCAACGCGGCTATAATATCGAAACGCTAAACGTCGCCCCTACGGATGACCCCAGTATTTCACGCTTGACGGTTACAACGATTACCTCGCCTGAAAGTATTGAGCAAATTACCAAGCAATTGCATAAATTGATTGAAGTGGTTAAAGTGCTAAACCTAACAGACAATGTACACGTTGAGCGTGAGCTCATGCTTATTAAAGTACGGGCGACAGGCGGCGTACGTGAAGAGATCAAACGCAGTGCCGATATTTTCCGTGCTCAAATCGTTGATGTGACTTCTAATCTATACACCATTCAAATCGTTGGTGATAAAGCCAAGCTTGACGGCTTTATCGATGTGATTGGTCGCGAGCGCATTATGGAAGTGGTGCGTTCGGGTGTGATTGGCATTGCACGCGGCGAAAAGACCCTAAGCTTATAATTTTATAATCGTTATTAAAAACCTTAATTTATTATCAACAGCGCGCTCATTTTAGCCAACACTTTAGAGTTTCGGTTAGAGCAGGAGCGCTTATTATCCATGGCCAGCCATGTTTTAGGAAAAGGACTGTATTTATGAACGTTTATTATGACAAAGACTGTGACCTATCAATCATCCAAGGCAAAAAAGTTGCCATTATTGGTTACGGTTCACAAGGCCATGCACACGCGTTGAATTTACAAGACTCAGACGTCGATGTCACCGTTGGTCTACGCGCCAGCTCTAGCTCATGGAAAAAAGCAGAAAACGCGGGTCTAAAAGTTGCAGAAGTAGAAGAAGCGGTAAAAGCGGCTGACGTCGTAATGATTTTAACCCCTGATGAGTTCCAAAAACAGCTTTATAGCGATGTGATTGAACCAAACATCAAAGAAGGTGCAACGCTTGCTTTCGCTCATGGTTTTGCCATTCATTATAACCAAGTAGAGCCACGTAGCGACCTTGACGTTATTATGGTTGCGCCTAAAGCCCCAGGTCATACCGTACGCTCAGAATTTACCAAAGGCGGCGGTATCCCAGATCTTATCGCGGTCTATCAAGATGCGTCAGGTCAAGCTAAGCAGTTAGCGTTATCTTACGCTGCTGGCGTGGGTGGTGGTCGCTCAGGTATCATCGAAACCACCTTTAAAGATGAAACTGAAACTGACCTATTTGGTGAGCAAGCGGTACTTTGTGGCGGCGCGGTTGAGCTGGTAAAAATGGGCTTTGAAACCTTAACAGAAGCAGGCTACGCACCAGAAATGGCTTACTTTGAGTGCTTACATGAGCTAAAGCTTATCGTTGACCTCATGTATGAAGGCGGTATCGCTGACATGAACTACTCAATCAGTAACAACGCTGAATACGGCGAATACGTGACTGGTCCAGAAGTGATCAACGAGCAATCACGTGAAGCCATGCGCAATGCGCTAAAACGCATCCAATCTGGCGAATACGCAAAAATGTTCATCAGTGAAGGCGCGACCAACTATCCATCAATGACAGCCCGTCGCCGTAACAACGCTGCGCATCAAATCGAAATCACGGGTGCGAAATTGCGCGGCATGATGCCTTGGATTGGCGGTAACAAAATCATCGATAAAGACAAAAACTAATTGGCTAGTGAGGGATTAGATAATTAATCGCTTATTTAGAAATCAAAACCCGTGTTATCACTTGATAGCATGGGTTTTTTTAATGGCTAGCAATGCAATAATCTAGAGAAAGTTGCCACCGTAATCGTTTGCTACTGGTTGAAAACTCATTATTACTGCCTCATATAAGCAGACTTGCTTATTTTATTTAAAAAAACACTAAAACCAAACGCTAAAGAATGATCTGAGCGCTTGATTTTTTATTCTTATTTTTTCTTAATTACAGGTTGTCTGTTGTGCAAATACCAAGTCCTAACTGGCTAACGCCGCAATTTATCTACATTACTCTGAGCGCTGTGGTAGCAGTATTGATTTGGATAGAAGGCGAGATGCTCAAGCGCAACCAAGGTAAGCTGCCGCAATCCAAGTTCTTTCGCATCAGCTCTTTGCTGGATACCGCTTGGTTCTTTGTCTCTACCTTAGCGTTATATGTCATTGATTTAGCGCCATTGGCCATTGCTGTGCCGGTCGCTTATAGCATCTATACCGTCTACGGCTGGATATATGGCACGCGTCTACTCAAACGCAAAGGCCTACCAGACTCGCCCAAGGATTTGGTTGTGCCAGCTAAATATATTGCCTACAGTCAGTCGTTTTCTTTGATATTTTTTGCCTTATGTCTGCTGGTTTTATTATCGCCCTGGTTGCCCTTACCTGCATAACGATGTGGTAGCGCTGGAATGATGTTTTTGGTTGTTATGCTATTAAATGCATCGTAAATCAATTGTTTTAGCTTCGATACTATAAAATAACTATTAAAAACAATTATTTAGATAATAAATATTTATTTAATGATAAAGCTGACAGAAAGCCACAGTTTTTTACAAAAAAAAATAATTTAACCTGTTGCAGTTTAGAAAAGCTGCTATAATCAGCTTGTATTCGTAGGATTTTAGGCAAGAGCTTTAGATTATCTGCTAGATAAATCAAGGCTTTAAGCCGATGCATTTAGCAAAAAGTACTCGAGTATATATCAATTAATCGGTGATGACACACGTCTCGCCAACAGTTAAAGAGTTAGGAAAATTTATGTCAGAGAAAGTTGAAGGCACTGTAAAGTGGTTTAATGAAGCTAAAGGTTTTGGTTTTATCGCTCAAGACAATGGCGGACAAGACGTATTCGCTCACTACAGCGCTATCCAAGGTAACGGTTTCAAAACTCTAGCCGAAGGCCAAAAAGTGTCTTTCATCTTAGGTGATGGCAAAAAAGGCCCACAAGCTGAGCAAATCGAAGCTATCTAATCTTAGTGCTTATTGAGTAAACTGATTTATCAGTCAGCTTGATATCATAAAGATGATCAATAAGTATTGATTTCTTTGTTTATTAAAACAATAAAAATACTGTTTAGACTTTAAAAAAAAGCAACCATTTATCAGGTTGCTTTTTTTATGATACTTTTTTAAGAAAATGACTTAAATTCTGTAAGTTTGGACAAAGCGTGATTATTTATTTTTGATAACAGCGCTGTTGTCTTGATAAAAGATTATTTCAAAAAAGTTTTTAGACGTTAAAAGCAAATAAAAAAGGCAAGTGTATGCAGTGGGAAAAATGGTTTGCGATTCAATGGCAGCAAATAGTTGGCATTTCACTATCAGCGCTTGGATTATATTTGGGACTCATTGTGTTTACACGGTTGATGGGGCTACGCAGTTTTTCCAAGCTTTCAAGCTATGATTTTGCCATGACCGTCGCTATCGGTAGCATACTGGCGTCCACCATCTTATCTGACAGTCCATCTTTGTCACAAGGCTTAGTCGCTGTAGCGGTATTGTTTCTTATTCAAGCTGCCATCTCTGTCATCAGGCGTAAGTCTAAGCCTCTAAAAACACTGATCGATAATCAAGCGATTATATTAATGGCACACGGTGAGTATTTTTGCGATAATTTAAAAGAGGCCAATCTGACCAAAAGTGACGTGCAGGAAGTATTGCGTAAAAATGGATTGAAATCAAAGAGTGAAGTATTTGCTGTTATTATGGAAACGACGGGCGATATGAGCGTGATTAAAAATGACAACACGACACCAGATTGGTCGTTATTTGATGATATTCGTGACAGCCATTTGTTAATTAACTCTAAGAGTAAATCTGATAACCCGCCTGAACAATAAAAAGTTGAAATTATAGTAAAGTAGGCAGTAATTACACAGCTTTCTCTGTTATAAAGTATGGTCGAGTTAGCGTATTCGAGCAAATTAACTTTCTATTTAAGCTCTTATAGACAGTTTTTGCAACAATGGTGACAAATTTATGACGCATTATTCACGGCGTTGTCTTGACCTTAGTCTTGTGCTCACGCAAGATAGACGGGTCTGATAATAACGGTTGGCTTAGCTTTAGCAGGATTTAAGCGTTTACTGGTATACTTTTATTATTGGTAAATACTTAGGTGAGTAAATACCGATAATAAGTCATGACTAGCGAATAATAAACATGATGCCGCGATATCTTGGGTGAGCGGCTTATACATATTTATGTTTAAATCTATGCTAATGTGATAAAAACCTTTAGTAGTATTTTGAACGACAATTTGCACCATAGTTTAAAAAGAATGAACCTTTGGTTCTTAATTGGTAACTTTTAATTCATAACATTAATAAACGAGGAACGTATGAAAGCATTAGTAGCGGTCAAGCGTGTCATTGATTACAACGTAAAAGTTCGTGTAAAAGCTGATAATTCGGGCGTAGATTTATCTAACACTAAAATGTCAATCAACCCTTTTGATGAAATTGCTGTTGAAGAGGCCGTTCGTTTAAAAGAAGCGGGCGTGATTGATGAAGTCATCGTCGCCTCAATCGGTCCAAAAGAATCACAAGAGCAAATTCGTGCCGCTTTAGCCTTAGGTGCTGACCGTGGGATTTTGGTCGTAACTGACGAAAAACCTTATCCATTACAGGTTGCTAAAATCCTTAAGAATATTGCTGAAACTGAGTCTACGGATATTATCCTATTGGGCAAACAAGCCATCGATGACGACAACAACCAAACGGGTCAGATGCTAGCAGCATTGATGGGTATTGGTCAGGGTACTTTTGCGTCAGAAGTAAAAGTCGAAGGCAGCAAAGTCAACGTTACGCGTGAAATCGACGGTGGTCTGCAAACCCTAGCACTTGAGCTACCAGCGGTTATCACCACTGACTTACGCTTAAATGAGCCACGTTATGCAAAATTGCCTAACATCATGAAAGCGAAGAAAAAGCCACTTGATGAAAAAACGCCTGCTGATTTCGGTGTCGATATGACTTCTAAGCAAGAAATTATCAAAGTCGTGCCACCTTCTGAGCGTAAAGCGGGTATCAAGGTAGGTTCAGTTGACGAGTTGGTCGATAAGCTAAAAAATGAAGCAAAAGTTATCTAAGGCGTGAGTCTTTTAATATTTTGCTACGGCATATCTTGTGCAAAATGATGTTATCTAAAAGGTTTCATATTTAAGCTGGATTGATAAATCGTTTTGTACACAAACAACCGCATGAATAGATGATACGAATTAATAAAGGATAAAAACAATGGCAATTTTGGTATATGCAGAACATGACAATGCCAGTCTAAAAAAGGCAACTTTGAACACCATCGCTGCTGCTAAGCAAATAGGCGATGACGTCCATGTATTGGTCGCTGGTAGCGGCGCGCAGGCAGCCGCTGACGCAGCTGCTAAAGCTGAAGGCGTCACTAAAGTACTATTAGCTGATAACGCCGCTTATGAGCATCAATTAGCAGGCAACATTGCTCTATTGGTTGCTGACATCGCTGGTGATTATAGCCATATCATCGCTGCTGCTACCACCACTGGCAAAAACTTTATGCCACGTGTCGCCGCTTTACTTGACGTGAGCATGTTGTCAGAAATCTCTGCGGTCGTAGACGCAAACACCTTTGAGCGTCCTATCTATGCAGGTAACGCCACGGCCACGGTTAAAACTTCAGAAGACAAAGTGGTACTGACTGTCCGTACAACGGCTTTTGACCCTGTTGCAAGCGAAGGCGGTTCAGCGTCTGTTGAAACACTCAATAATGTGCAAGAGACTGGTAAAGCAAGCTTCGTCAATGAAGAGATGGCAAAATCTGACCGTCCTGAATTGACTTCTGCAAGCATCGTGGTTTCTGGTGGTCGTGCATTAGCAAATGGTGAAAACTTCACTAAATATATCGAACCACTAGCTGATAAGCTTGGAGCGGCGGTCGGCGCATCACGTGCTGCGGTTGATGCAGGCTATGTACCAAACGATATGCAAGTTGGTCAAACAGGTAAAATCGTTGCTCCAGACCTCTATATCGCAGCTGGTATTTCAGGCGCGATTCAGCATTTAGCAGGTATGAAAGATTCTAAAGTGATCGTTGCTATCAACAATGATCCAGAATCTCCAATTGCGAGCGTTGCTGATTACTTCTTAGAAGCCGATTTGTTTGAGGCATTGCCTGAGCTAACTAGTAAGATTTAATGGTTAATTACTAGATAAGTAATTAAGCAAAAAAAACCCGCTATTTTTATAGCGGGTTTTTTTATTATCAAATTTAATTTACTTAACAATATTAACTATATTCCCTTTGTCGCAACGTTTCATACAAGCACAATGAGCCTGCAATAGCGACATTCAGGCTTTCTTGCCCATTAGGCTGCGGCAAGGCAATAGGGGTCGCGCATTGCATTAGCTCATCACAAACGCCTTGGCCTTCATGTCCCATAATCCAAGCAATAGGTTTTTTTAAGTCGTGTTGATAAATCACGGTATCGGTATGCGAGCTGGTAGCAAATAGCGGCGTTTGCACATAATCCAAAATATCTTGCACGCTTAACCCTTCATAAATGGTAAGGGCAAACTGTGCGCCCATACCTGCTCTGAGCGTTTTTGGTGACCATGCTTGCGCGGTTGCACTGGTACACAGTATGTTTTTGATGCCAACCGCTGCCGCCGTGCGCAGTAGCGTACCGACATTGCCGCTGTCTTGGACGTCATTAAGAATCAAGCAGTCATCATTGATGGCTTTAATACTAGGCGTTGGAATGTTAATCAGCGCCATGATATCGATGCCAGTCCCTAAGCTACGAATACCTTCGTACAGGCTATCTGCTAAAGTCAAAATAGGTGTATAAGTCGGCAAGCGCGTCAAAAGCTGCTGAACTTCGGGATGCTGGTGCGCCGATTCAGACAGCAACATTTGCACAAATGGGTAATCGCTACGCAGGGCGGCATCGATAAGATGCACGCCCTCGATGACGGTCTGACCTTGTTTCTTACGCTGGCGCGCTTGTGTCAATAGCCCTTTGATAAGTTTGACAGTCGTATTTTTATCTGAGGTAATCAGCTCGGTTGGATTTGCTACCATAATAGATCGCTTAAAATATAAAGAGTTTGAATAATCAGCGTAAAGTCGATTGTTTATACCGCTATACGCCGATTATTATCAAAATAAGTACAGCTGATTTATTTATCAGCATGTTTTAAATGCAGGTTTTTAACGTAATCGACTTCGTTTTTACTACCAAGTACCACAGGGACACGTTGGTGAATATCCGTTGGTTCTATATCCAAGATACGCTGCACCGCGTCAGTAGCAGCGCCGCCCGCGCGTTCAATCAATAAGCTCATCGGATTGGCTTCATACATCAGGCGTAATTTCCCTGCTTTATTGGCATCTTTGGTGTCAAATGGATAGGTGAATAAACCGCCGCGACATAAAATGCGATGCACATCACCGACCATCGCTGCTACCCAACGCGTGTTAAAGTCACGCCCACGCACGCCAGTCTTGCCAGCGATGAGCTCGTCGATATATTGCTGCATAGGCGCTTGCCAATAGCGATAGTTTGAAGCGTTGATAGCGTATTCATTAGTATCCGCATCAATCTGGACATCTTCTTCTATCAGCACATAGTCATTGCTATCAGGGTCTAAGCTAAACATCACGACATTATCGGTAATGGTTAATGCCAGTACTGTAGAGGTGCCATATAGCAAATAACCGGCGGCTAGCTGTTGATTACCCGCTTGTAAAAAATCGCTATTTTCACTGACTTGACCTTGGCGTTGGTACGGCAAAATAGAGAAGATGGTACCGACGGCCATATTAATATCAATATTTGATGAGCCATCAAGCGGATCGAACAATACGAGCAAGCTACCATCAGCATTAGCAGGGGTAGCATCGTCGAGCTCTTCTGAGGCAACACCTGCACAATGCGTGTTGTTTGCCAACGCCTCTAATAATAAATCGTTAGCTAGGACGTCGAGTTTTTTCTGCTCTTCACCTTGGACATTTTGGTTGCCTGCTTCGCCTAAGATATCTGCTAATGCCCCTTTTCTCAATAACTGCGAGATGGTTTTACCGACATCAGTCACAGTGGTAATCACGTCATTAAGTGCCGGATTACTTGCATGAGTGTTTAGATAATTGGCTAAGGTTGTCATAAGGCTTCCTGATAAAGGCTGTTAAAATAGATAGTATTGAAATGAATACTTTTAAAAATAAGACAAATGAGAGTAAAAATTATATAAAGTTTTGAGAGACGATTAGGTCATATGTAATTTGCCTAAATTCGCCTAAATTTGGCAAATTTTTAAATACCCAATAAGGCGTCTTTGTCCTGACCTCAAAATCAGCTACACTAGCACTATGATTATTTATGGTGTTAATAAGTGGCTTTTGATAAGGTTCGCTATATGTCTAGAGCCATTACTCAATAAGACGCCAAAAGCTACCTTTTGAGGTTGTTTATCATTGCGCTAAATTGTAGCAAATAAGTGCCAAAATGTCCTTGTCTCTGTGCTCAACCAGCGTAAAACGCCTAAATAATGATAATCACCTCATATAACCTAACAATAAAGATGTGCCATTATGTCAAATTCTATCGATAGTCGCTCAACACCAACCGTTTCGCCGACTGATTATGCCAAGTTTGATCCTGAGACTATTCATCAACAGCTCAACGCCTCGCTCAGTCGGCCGCAGCTTAATAACGATGGCAGTATTCGCCATTTTTTAGGGGTAGAGGGTTTAAGTAAAGCGCAACTGCAGGCAATTATTGCCAAAGCAGAGACATTTTTTGATGATAATGGGCAACTGATTAACCGCCCTGAGCTTGAAGGCTATACGGTGATGAATTTGTTTTTTGAACCGTCAACGCGTACCCGTACAACCTTTGAAGTCGCTGAAAAGCGTCTCGGTGCCAATGTGCTCAATATCGATATTGAGCGCTCCAGTACCAAAAAAGGCGAGAGCTTGCGCGACACCCTATGGAATCTACAAGCGATGACAGCGGATATTTTTGTGGTACGGCATTCAGCGTCAGGCGCGGCGCATTTTATGGCGACAGAAGTGACGCCTGATATTGCTATTATTAACGGCGGTGATGGCTGGCATGCTCATCCGACGCAAGGCATGCTCGATATGCTGACCATTCACCGTGAAGCACCGAGGCCGTTTGAAGAGTTGTCTGTAGCTATCGTCGGTGATATTAAGCATTCGCGGGTCGCACGCTCTGATATCAGTGCGCTGCAAACCTTGGGTGTTAAAGATATTCGTGTCTGTGCGCCGCGCACTTTGTTACCCAAAGGTATTGAGCGTTTTGGCGTGCAAGTTTATGAAGATATGAACGAATGCGTCACCGGCTGTGATGTCATTATGGGATTAAGAATACAAAATGAGCGTATCGGCTCGCCGCTGCTGGCGTCGTCGAGTGAGTATTATAAACACTATGGTATTACGCCTGAACGCCTAGCACTGGCTAAACCCGATGCGTTGGTGATGCATCCTGGGCCGATGAATCGCGGGGTTGAGATTGCCTCAAGCGTTGCCGATGGTGACCAGTCTGTTATTTTAAAGCAAGTAAATAATGGCATTGCGATTCGCATGGCAGTGTTATCGCTGGCTATGGAAGGTCAGCGCGCGCATCAAGCGGCGAGTCAATAATCCTCTGCTGCCCTATTTTAATTATCAAAAAGCGCCGTAAAACCATGTCCCTTCTAGGGCGTGGATATCAGGCGTCAGCTATCGTCGCTCAGCCTTAAAACAGACTTGTCAACCAAACTTATTAAGACCATAATCACTCTATGAAAACGCTCAAGTGTCGCATCAAAGACAAACACGCCAATCAGCTAAATAAACTGGCTGGTGCGGTTAATTTTGTGTGGAACTATGTGAATGACTTGAGTTTTAAGCATCTTCAACGCACCAATCATTTCTTTTCAGCTTATGATATTGCGGCTTATGTAAAAGGTAGTGGCGAGTTTTTGAATTTGCACAGTCAAACCTTACAAGCCATCACTGAAACCCATACTAAATCTCGCAAGCAATTCAAAAAAGCCAAACTAAACTGGCGAACCAACAACCCAAAATCTAAGCGCAAATCACTTGGTTGGATTCCCTTTAAAAAAGCAGCAATCAAATACTTAGGTGTCAAAAAAGTAGGTAAAAAAGCTCTTAAATCCACCATTCAATTCAGCCTGGCTAAAGGCAAGAAGCTGACCATCGACGTGTGGGATAGCTATAATCTAGCACTCTACACCATTAACACCTGTGAGCTTGTGCAAGACAGTCGCGGCCACTGGTATGCCTGTATCACCATTAAAGAGTACCCAAAAATTGAGTGCGGTACAGGCGAAACTGGTATTGATTTAGGTTGCAGGGACTCAGCAACGACAAGTAATGGTGAGGTACTAAAAACCAAAGTCACCCAGCAATACGCTAAAAAACTAGGCATTGCTCAGCGGGCTAAAAACAAAGAGTTAAGGCGATTCACGCCAAGATTAAAAATACAAGCCAAGACTTGATTCATAAATTTACCACCAACCTTACCAAGACTAATAAAATAATCATCATTGGCAAACTTCAATCAAAATCATTCACTAGGGGCAAACTCGCCAAGTCCGTCTATGATGCAGGTTGGTTTGAGATTAAGCGGCAACTGACCTATAAGTGCGAGAACGCAGGTTGCTACTATGATGAGGTAAATGAAAGTTACACCACCCAAACTTGTTCGTGTTGTGGCTCATGCCAAAATAGTCCGAAAGGTAGGACGGGTCTTGGAATAAGAGAATGGCTTTGCGAGTGCGGTGTCACTCATGACCGCGATATTAATGCGGCAAAAAATATTCTCGCGCTCGGGCTTGAGCGTCTAGTAGTAGGAATCCCCTCACTTTAGGGAGGGGAGGAAGTCAATTATCCCATTTTATTGATACGGTAATAACGCTCATGGTTCACATTACGAATTCAGATATTCATATGCACGACTTACTTCCAAAAGTATTTAAAGACGGGCTACCAAGCACAGTAACCGATAAGCTGGCTTCTTTTGAATCCGAGCGCGAAATGTGGCTGCTGCCCCCCTTGGTTGATTTGTGCGCCCGTTTACGCGAACCGGGTCAGCAACAACACGGTACGTTAGAGTCGGAAGGGCGTGCGGCCCGTGGCAATGGCTTTTTGCATGTGGTGGTTCCGCCTGATACCAACCCCATTTTAGAAAACGGCTCGCTATTAAAAGGTTTGCGTGAGCGGGCGCTGAGTGATGGCGGTATTTATTTGCATATTTTAGGTGCGTTGACAGAAGGACTTCGAGGAGAGAATCCTTCCAATATTGCTGGTCTGAAAAAAGGCGGCTGTATCGCGGTCTCTAATGCGCGTCGACCTTTTCGCAACGACTTGGTGTTATTGCGTACCTTAGAGTATGCGGCGACTTTTGGCATGAAAGTATTCTTTTATCCTGACGAACCAAGTCTCTCTGGTGAGGGCGTGGCGCACGAAGGTTATATCGCCTCGTATCATGGTTTGCAAGGCATTCCTTGGATTGCGGAAACGGTTGCTTTATCGACGCAGTTATTGATGGTAGAAGAGACGGGTATCGCTGCACATTTTAGTCAGTTATCTTGTAAGTCTTCGATTGAGCTGATGCGCTGGGCGAAAGACAAGGGTCTGCCGGTGACTTGTGATGTGGCGATGCATCAGCTGTATTTAACCGATGATAATTTAAAAGGCTTTAATGCCCAAGCCTATGTGCTACCGCCGCTGCGTAGTAATACCGATCAGCAAGCCATTCGCCGCGGGCTAAAAGACGGCACAATTGATGCGATTTGCAGCCATCATGAGCCGCTAAACAGTACCGCTAAAAAAGCACCCTTTGCTGAGAGTACGCCTGGTATTTCAAACTTTGATACTTTTATGGCGCTGGCATGTCAGTTGGTACGCGATCAGGTATTAACGCTTGAGCAACTGGTCGATAAAATCTGTTTGAACCCAGCAAAAATTGCGGGCATTCATGAGCAGTATGCAAGTATCGGCGGCGCGGTGTTGGTCGATCCCAATCTTGAATGGCAAGTGACCACAGAATCCATGCTGTCAAATGGTAAGAATACGCCGTTCTTTAATGAGCAGTTGCAGGGCCGGGTGGTGGAGACTTTCTTTGCCTAATTTGCCCAGACGGGATGACAGTCTGCTACCATCCTCGAAGGATGATAACCAAGATTTGACCAGCCAGCTGCATACACCGCGCAGTGGCGCTAGTACCTCTAGCGAATCGATCAAAGCGGTCGCAATCTATGAAGTGGTCAAAGGCGTTGGTGCGCTATTAGGAGCGGGGGCTTTATGGTCATGGCATAGTGACCTTGAGCATTGGCTAACGACAGCGATCGCTTCTTGGCAACAAACCTTTGGGCAATTGCTAGCACCGCAAGTTGCTAGTACGGTACGCATTGCGCAGCAGGCAAGTAAAAATTGGCCGGTATTTTTATTGCTCATTTTTGCTTATGCCAGTTTGCGCTTTCTTGAAGCGTATGGTTTGTGGCAAGATAAAACTTGGGCATATTGGTTTGGGGTGTTAGGCTACGGGATATTTATCCCTATTGAGCTGTATTATCTGTTTGCTAGCCCATTTGACTGGTTTAAACTTACCATCTTAATATCAAATATTATTATTGTTATCGTGGTTTATCGCAATATGAAGCGCAAAGGTTTGATATAGCTATAGCTAGGCTGTTATGCAAACCAATACACGGGTTCAATAGACCTAAAAAAGCCAGTATAAGCGATGATACTTATACTGGCTTTTCTTTTACTAAAATGGCTAAATGAAAACTATGTAAAGCTTATATTTCTGCGACTTTCTCATCAGTGCGAATACTTTTGGCGACTCTGCCGACGCTCAACCCTTGTACCAAAATAGAGAATATCACCACCGCATAAGTCAGCGCCAATAAAATATCGCGCTCGCTACCCGCTGGCAACTGCAACACCAAAGCAACCGAAATCCCACCGCGCAATCCGCCCCATGTCAGCACCTTCCACGCGCCTTTTGGCAAATCAAGCTGACGGTGAAAGGTTTTGGTGGTCATGCCGACGACGACAAAGCGTGCAACTAGAGCAATAACAATGGTCAAACCAGCAGCGATAAATAAATTGCCTGAATAAGCAATCATCACCACCTCTAAACCAATCAACACAAATAAAACAGCGTTAAGAATCTCATCAATCAATTCCCAAAATAAATCAATATAATGCCGCGTTTTATCACTCATCGCCAGCGCCCGTCCACGATTACCAACCATTAAGCCCATCATCACCATCGCAAGTGGCCCTGATAAATGCCAATGGCTGGCGAGTGCATAGCCGCCTATGACACCTGCTAGCGTCAATAACACCTCTTCTTGATAGCTGTCGATGCTTTTGAGCATATAATACAAAATTGCGCCGAGCACTAAGCCAAAGACTATACCGCCACCAGCTTCAATGGCTAAGGTATGGGCAACATAGTTGGCCGTTGGGATATCGCCACTGGATAACATACCGAGCAGCAGGACAAAAATAACCACGCCGATACCATCATTAAATAGCGACTCACCCGCAATGACCGTTTCAATGCTTTTTGGTGCGCCAGCTGAGGCCAAAATGCCCATCACAGCGATTGGATCGGTCGGTGATATCAAAGCGCCAAATAATAAACACCATAAAAACGGTAGGCCAAAATTAAATAGCGGCAGCATAAAGTACAGCGCAGCGGCAATCAGTAACGCCGATACGATGGTGCCAATACAAGCAAGGATACCAATGGGCAATTTATAACGTTTTAAATCGCCAATATTGACGTGGAGCGCGCCGGCAAAGAGCAACATAGACAGCATGCCATCTAATAAGACTTCGGTAAAATCAAGCTGCTCCAATAAGCTCACTTCGTAATCAATGAGCTGATCAAAACCTAAAAAGCCCAAAAATATCGCGCCGATAGATAATAAAATGGAGATTACCATCACGCCGATCGTCGTTGGTAAGCCGATAAAGCGATGATTGACATAAGTTAATAAGGCAGTAATCGATAAAAAAATAGCGCTGATTTCTAGTACGGTCAAACTGCTGGTAGGGGCCATAAAAAGGTCTCAGATAATGATAAAAAGTCGTCCCAATTTTAGGACTTAGAAGGATTAACGGGGTTTTATTTTAGTTATTTTTGCGCAGGCTTACCAGTTATGAATGACAAACTTATTTTTAGTTATAAAGATCATTTTAAACGCTATCTTGATTGCGTTTGTAGAGCTTGATGAATATGAGCATCGAACTTAGCGACATAAGCAAAGTATTGATGTTGGGCATTGTCGCTGAGAATAAACTGCTTGGCTTGCGCACACATGGCGCTTAGGTCGTCGACCAAGGCTTGATAGCTAAGATTGTCTTGTCCCGCACGTTCAATCAATGTCAGCTCATGTAGTAACGTTTGCTGCTGAGCATTATTAACTTTGGCATAATTGAGGTCTACCATTGCCTGACAAAGCGCCTTTAACACCATCAAGTCTGCGGTCGCGTAACGCCGTATCTCGCCAAGCGATGTATCGATAAAGTCGGATATTTTAGGGGTATGAGTCACGACGGCTAATATGGCGTCGCGTGGTTTATGGCTTATTTTTTCAATAGTGCTATTATCAGATGTTGTTTTAACTGGCGTCGACTTGTCTGAATTTTTTATATAAAAATGATAGGGACTTGGCGGCTGACGACGCATCATAATGCTAAGGCAGCTAGTCAAAGACTGTACGCAGTTCACCGCTGTTTTTGGGTCATTAATCCCTGGAGAGAGGGCGCGTACCGCAATTTCGGTCATTTGTCCCAAACTATAAGCGATATCGTTAGAATGGCTTAAGCGCTGCTCAATTCGGATACAGCCAGCAAAGCGTTGCCAAAACAAACTATCTGGGGCGCGCGGCACGATGGCAAGTTTTGGCGTGTTGGTCTGCTGGCGATTGTCTGGATGGTTGGCTGGGCGCTGATAAAAATAGCCGATAATATTTCTATCAGTGACAAAATTACCAAGATTGGCTTTGATTTGCACCACGCCTGCATAATCTTGGCTCAACGTCACTAGTGATTTAAGATAGATTTGCTGTAAATAGCCTGAGCTTGGCGCATAAATCGGCGTTGCAGACCAAGTGTGAAACTGTTCGACATCCTGATGCACAACGTCACGTTGATGATTGATCTCACAGCGGTCTTTATACCAGTAGTGAATATTTTTAATCGCCTCATTACTGGCACCTTCGATCACATGCGATGCCTGAATCGCATGCACCATATGCTGCACAAAATACACCAACAATAACGCGCAAATAATCGCCATGATAATGCCAAAGGTCACGGCCAATTGCGGTACACCAAAGGCAACATCGTATTTATGAATCGCTTTTAACACCAATAAACTATAGCTAAAGGTACCAATAAACGCGCCTAAAACAAACTGATTGGGCGTATCGGTTAAAAAATTACGCAGCAGTCTAGGACCAAATTGCGAAGATGCCATTGATAATACGGCAATGGTAATCGAAAAAGTAGTCCCCGCGACACCGAGTACGGCACCAGCAATGGTGGTCATGATAGCGCGGGCGGCCTCATCATCGCCGGTAAAAGCGAAGCTTAGCTCTCTAACCGTTTCACGGTCGAAGTGTTCATCAATCGTGACCAATATAGGCGCGAGTAGAATACCTGCTAACACACAAGCGCTGGGAATAAACCAATAAGAACCAATCAGCTGCTGCCACAGATTTTTTAGGCGATCGGGTAAGTCCAGTAGCGTCTGTAGCGACCAGAGCTGGGCAAATCGCTTTAACCTGTGCATGAGGGAGAGTAATAGCGACTTAAGCCAGCCATTTTTAGGGTATTTATCCAATATAATGCGCTCCAAAAACGACCTAAAAATTAAACAAGTTTTATTGAAAAAAGCCGTGCTATTGCCTCACTAAATAACGAGGTCTAAAAGGAATTACCTTACCATATAAATAGGAGCGATCAAAAATTTCGCAAAAATAAGCTCCTATGATAGGAGCTTATTTACAGGTCACCGCGAATAAAAAAATTATAGTTAGCTTACTTTATTATTGGCCTATCCGCTTCCGTAATAATATCGTCTCTTTTTCCTGCTCTATGATCAGATTTAGAGACTTTATTGTCGCCGATATCTTTAGGAATGAGAATTTCATTGTTATTCTCATCAAACTCCACGTCGCTGTCTTTATCATAAGCGATAGGATCAAAGGCTGGCGTGACGTTATCCCTATCTTTATCTTTTTTAAATAGATGATTAGGGGTTGCCTCGCTCGATTTTCTAAAGAGTTTAGAGCGAGTATTTTTAGTTGAATTTGCTGCATTTTCCGCTGACTTTTTACGGGGTTGACTATGAGCGAAAATAGCATTTAATGGCATGTTCAATTGTTGTTTGGCATAGGCTTCTGTATTTTCAAAGCGATCAACCAATAAGCTCAGCCAAGGTTTTTGGTCTTCGATGCTCATCTCATCAAGCTCATCTTTGATAGGCAAAGGGTAAGGCAGAGTACGATAAAAATCCCACAAGGTCATTTTGCTCAAATCTTTTTTCAGTACATAATCTTCTTCTTCGGTCATGGTGATAAGATTACTGTCTTGCAGATAGTTAATGTAGGTATACCATTTTGGCAGCTCTTTGCGCCCTAGGACATTACGCAGCGCTTGCTCGCTCACCGCTTCGCCTTTTAAATGATGGGTATAAACAAGATTTAACATATCGAGCAAACTTAGGAGCGGGTGGCGCGGATAGACTTCTTCGGTCTCAAAAATGGTCAAGGTATAGCTAATCTCAACGCCGAGCAAAATCAAATTCCACGACAAATATATCCATAATAAGAAAATCGGCAGCGCGGCAAACGCCCCATAAATGGCCTCATAGCTGGTAAAATTCGCCATGACCGTGCCAAAAAGGTTCTTCATTAACTCAAAAATAATCGCCACAAAGACACCAGCAATCGCCGCATTTTTTGCCGGGACACGCGCTTTAGGGATAAACCAGTACATACTGATAAAGCCCGCTACCGTGACCGCAATAGAAACGATTTGAATCCAAAACGACCAGTCGATACCATAGCCGGCGATTTGTCGATTTAAGAAACTTAAGCTTTGCACCGTACTTGAGACGATAAATGCCGTGCCTAAAATCAGCGGTCCTAATGTCACAATCGTCCAATAGCGCAGAATGCTTTTCATACCGCCAGAGCGGTTTTCTACTCGCCAGATTTGGTTAAAGGCGCGCTCAATGGTCGTCAGGGTCATGATGGTAGTAAAAAACAACACCATCGAACCGATGATGGTCAGATTAGATGACTTTTCAGCGAAGTTATTGATATATTTGCTGACTTGCAAGCTCGATTGCGGCAGTAAGTTGCTGTAGATCACTTCATAAATCTGCGCTCTGACCGACGCAAGCGCTGGCACTGACGACAAAATCATCAAGAGTACTGTTAGGATCGGTACAATCGATAATAGCGTCGTATACGTTAGCGACGCCGCTTTTTGTTGGCAGTTGTCTTCAAAAAAGTGCCGCGTCAAAAAACGTAGAAACTGAAACCAGCGTTGGTGTAAAAAAGGGAGTTTTTTTAGTATATTTTCCATGACAACCATTTAACGGCAATAAGAGTGCGAATAGTGTAACAAAAGTAAGTGTGCAGAATCTGCCACTGAATTGTGTCAAAATGCACTGAGTCAGCGTTGCTTTACATGCTTGTCTACACCATCTACAAAGCGCCATTACTAAATGGGCTTTGTTTGCTGTCAGTGCATGACTCGGGCATAATGTGCACATCTATTATTTATGCGGGTCATTCATAGTGTGGTTGACCCGCCTTTGACACTTTATTTTAACGATTTTGTAAGGATGTTTTGCTAATGCGTCAGACCGCCCCTTATGTTTTAGTACTTTATTATTCAAATTATGGTACGACGAAGACATTAGCATATGCCATTGCCCAAGGTATTGAAGATGCTGGGATGACGGCGCGTATTCGTACGGTACCGACCGTCGCGCCTGAAACTACGGCAACTAAGCCTGCCATTCCTGATGAGGGCGACCTTTATTGCACCATGGATGATTTAAAAGACTGTAGCGGGCTTGCGCTTGGTAGTCCGACGCACTTTGGCAATATGGCCGCACCGATGAAGTATTTTTGGGACAATACCGTCACCCTATGGCTGGCTGGCAATCTGCAAAACAAGCCAGCTGCGGTATTTACGGCTACCGGTTCGATGCACGGCGGGCAAGAGACGACCTTGTTGACCATGATGATGCCGCTATTGCACCATGGCATGATGATTGTGGGCCTCCCTTATGCTGAGCCTGCGTTAAATAGAACGCAGCGTGGCGGCTCGCCTTATGGCGCAAGTCATGTCAGCGGCGCGTTACACGACCAACCGGTATCTGCAGATGAGCGCGAGCTGGCGATTGCCCAAGGTCGGCGTTTGGCCATTACGGCGTCTGCCTTAGCGCAAGCCAATTGGCAGCGTTAATTAACCTTTATAGATTACCGCTTGCTGTTATCAATTAGGAAATACATATCTCTTATGGTCACTAACCAATCCAAGCATGAAAGTAATATCGACACGCCCGCAGCAAAAACGACTGAGACGGTTAATGCGCAAAAGTCGATAGCGCCTATACGTCAGCGTTTGATGGTGACGTGGTTGGTTTGGTTGGCGTTTAGATTATTGGCGTTGCCGATTTTAATCAGCGTCTTTAATCCAAGTAATCCAGATGTTATCGGCGGTATTGTTTGGCAGGCATTATGGTTGCTACCGGCGCTGGTCTTAACGCCATCGATATTACGCGGGCGTTCGCCTTATGCGCTATTGATAGACAGTATGTTTACCTTGGTTTATCTTGGCGCGAGTGGGGTGGTGGTGTTTACCCGTGTTTATGGCAGCAGTTGGGCTGAGATAATGGTATATCTGCTTGATTTTGTGTTATTACTTTCCATCAACGTCTGGTTATTTATCTTGCTAAAACGTCTACCGTCAATGAACAATGTCGTTAAACAGCCACGTTCTCGCTAAAATACACATAGACAGTTTTATACGGATAAAAAAAAGCGGCGCTTCATTTAGAGCGCCGCTTTTTTACGTTAACCATTTATACAAAGATAAGGGCTTAATTGACTTTGGTTAATTCTAAATCCATCTTTTTACCATCGTTAATTTGACTGACTTTAACTGGCAGATAATCTAAGCTTGGCGCCAACCAAAAACTGGTCGAGCGGCTATTGTCATCGTGCACGCGGTCGACACGCACGGTATCAAACGTACCTGCTGGTACGGTGATTTTAGTATTGCCTGATTTTTTAAATGGCGTTTTTTCAATTTTGTCTTTTTTCGCCATGTAATAGTTGCCAGAGAATTTATTATTTAATAAATCTTGGCGAATTTGCACCTCAAGGCTTAAATCATCAAAGGCTTGCTGCGCCATATTTAAAGTCGTCGACTTGCCGCGATAGTTACTTACTACCTTTTTACTGCTTGGATTAAAGTCCAATTTGTGCGTACGACCAACGCCCAATAGTTTATAAGTGGTGCTAGCTTGGGTCGGCACCACATTATTACCGTTAATAGTAAAGGTACTATTTTGCGCGGCGGTGGCGACACCAGCAACGCGAGCATTGACATTGTATTTCCAGGTATTACCAGATTTATTCAACGTACGGGTGGCTGTACCTTTATATTTATCTTCAATGGTGAAACTATAGTTCGCGCTTGAGGGCTCAACGCTTTTGGCGCTGGCAAGGGTAGGTGCGGTCATACTTAAAGCTCCAATCGCAGCAATGCTCACGCCAGTCGTTAAGGCTGTTAAAATTTTAGAAGTGCTGCGTTTCGGGTTATTAGAATGGGTTGTTAGGGATTGTTTATTTTGTGATAAAAAACTCATGGATATTCCTTAATTTGGTTTCAAGCTGTATTCGCAGCTTCGATTAAAGCTACTGTATTTTATTTAACTATTATTTATAGGGATTGTTATGTGCTCACCCTTATATATTGTCATACTCTGTTACATTTTCAAGGGCAGGGGCACAGTGAAGCGTTAGGCTATTGTAGTCGATGTTGCTGGTTTAGCTAAAGCGAGCACGGGCAGTAACTTGCTGTAAGCTTGGTAAGAAATGCGGAAGTTAATTGGCTGATACCGCTAAAAGCTTCATTTACAATCGCTTATTTTCTCTCTTATTATTTGATGGAAGGCTTGTTGTTTTAAAGCAATGCCAAAGCCTTTAATAGCGTGCAATTTAATCAATGGACTATTTATCACTCGCACTACTGCTTACATAGGTAAGGATGTGCAAAAATCTTGTAAATTTTTGGGCTTTACACTTGAAGCAAACTTGCCTTGCCCCCACTTTCTGATACAAGCTCAAAGCTTATCTAAAGAATGCTGTTTTTAAGCAGACATTCTGCTAGATCTTGGTATTGAGATCATTCATTCAAATAAACCTTTATGTTAACTAACCAAATTTTGGAGTCGTATCGATGAATATTCGTCCTTTACATGACCGTATTGTCGTCCGCCGTATCGAAGAAGAAACAAAAACGGCTGGTGGTATCTTGCTTCCTGGTTCAGCTCAAGAAAAACCGTCTCAAGGTGAAGTGCTAGCCATCGGTAACGGTCAGATTCGTGACAACGGTGAAACTCGCGCGTTAGATGTAAAAGTTGGCGATAAAGTCTTGTTCGGTCAATATGCGGGTCAAACGGTAAAAGTTGACGGCGAAGAGCTATTGATTATGAAAGAAGCAGACGTATTGGGTGTGCTAGAAGGCTAATTGCTAATAAGACAATTTTGGCTAACGATTTTTAGCCAACAACAGTTATACCCAAGAACATTTATAAAAAAATATCATTGAAACCTTTCATTGCATTCTCATACTTATAATAGTGGAGTAATTTAACATGGCAAAAGACGTAAAATTCGGCATTGATGCCCGTAAACAAATGATGGACGGTGTAAACGTTCTAGCAAATGCGGTAAAAGTCACGCTTGGCCCGAAAGGTCGTAACGTGGTTATCGATAAATCATTTGGCGCACCTACCATCACTAAAGATGGTGTATCGGTTGCCAAAGAAATCGAGCTTGAAAACAAATTTGAAAACATGGGCGCACAACTGGTACGTGAAGTGGCTAGCCGTACCAACGATGTTGCTGGTGATGGTACAACGACTGCGACTGTATTGGCACAATCAATCTTGGTTGAGGGCATGAAATCAGTTGCTGCGGGCATGAACCCAATGGATCTAAAACGCGGTATCGATAAAGCGGTACGTGCCGCGGTTGAGCAAATCCATGAGTTATCAACCCCAGCTGATGATTCAAAAGCGATTGCCCAAGTGGGTTCTATCTCTGCTAACTCAGATACCAAAATTGGTGAGCTGATTGCCCAAGCGATGGAAAAAGTTGGTAAGCAAGGCGTCATCACGGTTGAAGAAGGTTCAAGCTTTGAAGATACCTTGGAAGTGGTTGAAGGTATGCAGTTTGACCGTGGTTATATCAGCCCGTACTTTGCCAATAAGCAAGACAGCTTAACCGCTGAATTCGAAAATCCTTACATCTTGCTTGTTGATAAAAAAATTAGCAATATCCGCGAGATCGTGCCATTACTTGAGCAAGTCATGCAGCAAAGCAAACCGTTGCTAATCATTGCTGAAGACGTAGAAAACGAAGCATTGGCAACACTAGTTGTAAACAACATGCGTGGCGGCTTAAAAACTTGTGCTGTTAAAGCACCAGGTTTTGGCGATCGCCGTAAAGCTATGCTAGAAGATATCGCAACGTTAACTGGCGGTACGGTGATTTCTGAAGAGATTGGTCTGAGCTTAGAGACTGCTACTTTAGAGCAATTAGGTACGGCGAAAAAAGTCACTGTCGGTAAAGAAAACACTGTGATTGTTGATGGCGCGGGTAACACCGCTGACATCGAAAACCGCGTTGAATCTATCAAACGTCAAGTTGAAGAATCAACGTCTGACTACGATAAAGAGAAGCTACAAGAGCGTATGGCAAAACTTGCTGGCGGCGTTGCCGTTATCAAAGTAGGCGCGGCAACTGAAACTGAAATGAAAGAGAAGAAAGACCGCGTTGATGATGCGCTACATGCGACTCGTGCAGCGGTTGAAGAAGGCGTTGTCCCTGGCGGCGGCGTTGCCCTCGTTCGTGCGATGAATGCCTTGTCTGAACTACGTGGCGATAACGACGACCAAAATGCGGGTATTAGAATCCTACGCCGTGCGATGGAAGCACCTTTACGTCAAATCGTGACCAACTCAGGCGAAGAAGCGTCAGTGGTGGTTAATGAAGTCAAGAGCGGTAGCGGTAACTACGGTTACAACGCAGCTTCTGGCGAATACGGCGATATGCTAGAGATGGGTATCCTTGATCCAGCAAAAGTATCACGTTCAGCACTAGAAAATGCGGCTTCTGTTGCAGGCCTCATGCTTACAACTGAAGTCATGATTACTGACTTACCGCAAGGTGATGATGCTATGGCTGGCATGGGCGCTGCCGGTGGAATGGGCGGTATGGGTGGCATGGGCGGTATGATGTAATTTTACTTCTGCTACAAAGCGATTTTTCTTTGTTAGCCGCGCTCAATGTACGATAAGTACTATTTTCGCGCGTCTTCCTCGACAAATCGCTTTTCGCGAGAAGTATGACTTTGTCATAACCTACTTGTTAAACCTAGTTCAAACAAAACCCCGATAGGCTAAGCTTATCGGGGTTTTTTTATGCATATTAGTTGTTTGTTTGAAGACTACTGACTTGCTTCATCCCGACGAAATGTCCACGTTTTATCGTCAGACAGCTCATCGACATAATAATAGCCTGCTAAATCAAACTGCTTTAGCTGCTCTGCGTTGGTCAGCTTATTGTCAGCTGCGTATTTCACCATCAATCCACGTGCTTTTTTGGCATAAAAACTAATCACTTTATATTGACCATTTTTCTCATCTTCAAATCTTGGCGTGATAATTTCAGCATTTAGCGCTTTCTTTTTTATTACCTTAAAATACTCATTAGACGCAAGGTTGACCAACACCTTGTCCTCACTATCCGCCATGCGCGCATTGATTGTTTTAGTCACTTCTTCGCCCCAAAACTCGTAAAGATTATCCCCGCGCTCATTTTTTAGCTTGGTGCCCATCTCTAAGCGATATGGCTGAATTAAATCGAGCGGTTTTAGCACACCATAAAGCCCCGACAAAATACCCAGATGTTCGTTGACATAAATAGCAGTATCTTTGTCCATGTGATACATATCAAGCCCGCTATAAACATCGCCATCAAATAAATAGCCTGCCGGTTTGGCGTTGTCACCTGTAAAGGGAGTATTTGCACTCCAAGCCCAGTCTTGATTGCGCTTAGCATTGAGCTGCGCCAAATCGTCAGAGATGCTCATCAGCTCTTGTAAATCAATCGGCTCTTTGGCTTTTAAGTTTTTCATGAGCACCTGCGCATGCTCAATCAGCTCAGGCTGACTATAGTAGTTGCCGAGATTGACTGGTACAGCATCTTTCTCGTTAAGCGATTTGGCAGGAGAAAGTAAAAAATACATGGTTATTCCTTATTTATAGTAGGTCAATGGATATTCTATTTAGCTGTCAAATTTTCTTATTATACGTTAGACAGTATTTTATCTTGACTTAGTCGTAGCGGTTTTGTATTTTTAAGCGTCATCGTAGACATATGTCAAACCTTAAGCCAATTTTTATATTTGTTGTGAGCTCATAGCTTACAGGCTTTGCGCGCTTTTGGAAAAAGTAAAAGTTTTTAATATAACAATAAAAGTTATGATGATGGTGTAAATTCCTAACTTTTTATTTTACTTGTGGGTCATCATTAGACAATGAAAGTTTGCAGATGTTATCTCTATAATAAAAAGGCATGATGGCAAAGGAGCTATCATTTATTAAATTGATAATCTTTGGTCTTAAGTTCTTAACCAACCGTGACCAAAGATTTTTTTGTCCCCTGTGCTTTTTAAAGATGCGTTGCGGGTGTTAAAAGATAGTCATTAAACGTGAGTATGGTCATTTGACGTAAGTAAGGAGACGGTATGAAGATTGGTGTTATTAGTGCAGATAGCGCGAGTGAAAAACGGGTAGCACTAACCCCAGACGCGGTAAAAAAATTACGTAAACTAGGGTTTGAAGTCGTCATTCAGTCAGGTGCAGGTCAAGCGGCATATTACGCTGATGAGTTGTATCAGGCGGCGGGTGCTGATATTGCCAATAGTAGTACCGAGGTCGTCAAGCAAGCGCAAATTATTACTACCGTCAATGATTTGCCAGCAGCGGTGACTGAGTATTTAACGGCCGGTCAAGTGGTCATTGGTATGCTCGACCCATATCGCAATAGCCAGCTAGATACCTATGCGGCCAAAGGTGCCACCGTCTTTGCTATGGAGTTATTGCCACGTACTTTGTCACGTGCGCAAAATATGGACGTCTTATCGTCACAAGCCAACCTTGCCGGTTATAAAGCCGTATTGCTCGCAGCCAATGAATACTCGCGCCCGTTTCCGATGTTTATGACCTCAGCGGGTACGGTGAAACCTGCCAAAGTCGTCATATTAGGCGTTGGCGTTGCAGGTTTGCAAGCGATTGCGACGGCGAAGCGTTTGGGTGCCGTCGTTGAAGCCAGTGATTTGCGCCCTGCTGCCAAAGAACAGGTAGAATCGCTTGGCGGTAAATGGCTTGACGTGCCGATGAGCGAAGACGAAGCGCAAAAAGCCAAAGCAACGGGCGGTTATGCATGGACGCCATCTGAGCAATATATCAAAGATCAGGCTGCTGTGGTTGACAAGGCATTAAGTAACGCCGATATCGTCATTACCACCGCGCAGATTCCTGGACGTAACGCACCGCGCTTAGTGCACGGGGCAACGCTTGCCAAAATGAAAGCTGGCTCCGTACTGATTGATATGGCTGCTGGTACAGGTGGCAACGTCGAAGGCAGCGTGCCCGATGAAACCATTATCACGCCAAACGGTGTACGTATCGTCGGGGCGGCAAATATTCCATCGCAACTGGCGGCGCAGTCTTCAGATTTATATGCCAATAACCTTGTTAATTTTATCACTACTTTAATGGCTCCTGCAGCTAAAGACGACGCTTCAGCGAAAACGCTGGCACTGAATTTAGACATGAATGATGAGATTCAAGGGGCGTTAGCGGTGACGCATGACAACCAAGTACGTCTTGCTAAACGCTAAACCTTAAACATCCAGTCTCAAATTTCATTACCTTACATTTGCCAGACTCGAACAAATTTTTAGGAGGATTAGATGATTGCCACTATTTTAGCGGCAGCGCCAGCAGGTGCGGCCATGAGTAGCACGCCGTTTGTAGCAATTTTTACGGTATTCGTGCTCGCTATTTTCGTCGGATATTACGTCGTTTGGGGCGTCACGCCAGCATTGCACACGCCATTGATGGCAGTAACCAATGCATTATCAAGTATTGTTATCGTCGGGGCGATGCTACAAACCGTCAATATTGACGGCGCGATGTTTACCCCAACCAGCTTGCTCGGTGCTTTTGCGGTGTTTTTAGCCAGTATCAATATTTTTGGTGGTTTTGCGGTGACTGAGCGTATGCTGGCGATGTTTAAACCAAAAGCGAAAAAAGCGCCAGCTCTTGAAACTGCGACGACTGAAAGCGGAGGCGATGCATGAGCGATTTAACAAATATGATTGCAGCAAATGCGGATTGGTTTTACTTAGTCGGTGCCATTCTTTTTGTCTTAACCTTGCGTGGTCTTTCTAGTCCAAAAACTGCCATTCGTGGTAACCGCTTTGGTATGGTAGCGATGGCAATTGCCGTTGTAACGACCTTTTTCTTAGCCGAAGGCCCTGTGCTCTGGTTAATTATCGGTGCTATGGTATTGGGTGCCCTCGTTGGTATGTGGAAAGCAAAAACGGTTGCTATGACCCAGATGCCAGAAACCGTTGCTTTGATGCACTCATTTGTTGGTTTGGCGGCGGTGGCGATTGCTTTAGCAACCGTACTGCATACTGAGCAACAGCATGGCGCAGTTGCCCGTGCTGAACTGTTTATTGGTTGCTTTATTGGTGCGATTACCTTTTCAGCGTCTGTTTTTGCCTTTGGTAAATTGGCTGCAAAGAGCTGGGCAAAAACACTGGTAGGCGGCTGGGTCAAGCCCGTACAAGCTATTTTATTTATTGCCATGATTGGCTTTGGTATCGTCTACTTTATGACCGATTCATTGCCAGCTTTTTACGCGATGGCCGTATTAGCAGTGTTATTTGGCTGGATGTGGATTGCCCCAATTGGTGGTGGCGATATGCCAGTCGTTGTGTCGCTATTGAACTCATTTTCAGGTTGGGCAGCAGCAGGTATTGGTTTTACCCTTGGCAACTCGATGCTGATTATCGCAGGTTCGCTCGTTGGTTCATCAGGCGCAATTTTATCTTACATCATGTGTAAAGCTATGAACCGCTCACTGCTAAACGTCTTATTCGGCGGAATGGGAACGTCAGCCGCAGCAGCAGGCGCTGATGATGGCGCACCAAAAACTTACAAAGCAGGCTCAGCAGAAGATGCAGGATTCCTCATGTCTAATGCCAGCAGTGTGGTCATTGTACCTGGCTACGGTATGGCACAGGGCCGAGCGCAAAACGCGGTCAAAGAATTGTATGAGCTGCTAAAAGAAGAAGGCGTGAATGTTCGCTTTGCGATTCATCCAGTCGCTGGTCGTATGCCAGGTCATATGAACGTCCTATTGGCGGAAGCTGATGTGCCGTATGACGATATCCTTGAGATGGATGAGATTAACTCCGACTTTGCCAGTACCGATGTGGTCTTAGTGATTGGTGCCAACGACGTTGTCAACCCGTCGGCAAAAGATGATCCATCATCCCCAATCTTTGGTATGCCAATTTTAGAGGTCAATAAAGCACAAACGGTCATGGTTATTAAACGTTCAATGAGCACGGGCTATGCAGGTCTAGATAACAGCTTGTTCTATATGGACAAAACCATGATGATCTTTGGTGATGCTAAGAAAATGGTTGAAGAGATGGTACGTAGTATCAATGGCGGCGGTCATTAATTGCTAATCATCTACTAATAATATTTCCACGAAAAAAGTCACTGAGGTGGCTTTTTTGCGTTAAGGTAAGCAGCATTTATCAAAGCTATACTCAGTCATTATTTATAAAAAATAACTATTAAGAGAATTATTTATGAACATGTTGATACGTTTTTTTATTATGGTCAGCTTATTAAAGCAGCAGCTTAAACAGCAAACGGCTAATGAACACCTAAGTGTCGAGACATTAACCAAACCAATTGTACGCCACTATCGCGTATTGCCACATGACATGGGATTTCGCGATCATTTGCCCAATTATCGCTATTTATCATTTATTGAGCTCAATATCACCCGTTGGCTGATGGCCTGCTGTCATCAAAAGGGGATTAAAAATCTCGGCTGGATTATTGCCATGCAAGAAATGGTCTATCTCAAAGAAATTAAATTCCTGAATAAAATGACGGTAAATAGTATGCTTGTCGGTTGGGATAAAAAATACGTCTATTTTGAAACCCGCTTTTTGGTAAAAAATCAGTTAATGGGTGTTGGTATGACCAAGTTTGTCTTAACTGATAAAACAGGCAAATGTGCACCAGAGATATTAGATATGCTAGGCGAGCAAACAAATGAGGTCATTGATTCTTGGAATCAGCATCAAGTGGCCATTAAATCTGCAGAACCAAAATAAAAAGATAAAGCAAAAAGTTAAAGCAAAAGCAAAAGTTAAAGCAACAAAGGCGGTATAACGAACTTGTCTATAATCAGTTGGCGAAGTTTGATAGGATAGGGATTAGTAAGTTACCAAGTAAATGGTTAGACGGGTAACCAGTCAAACTAACCGCTAGTTCGATGAAAGCTATAAAATAAATAACAGTTAAGGAGCTACCATGAGCCCGCAAAAACTAAAATGGACAGACAGCTTAGATATCGCTATTGAGCTTTATGAAAAATTCCCCGAAACCGATCCGCAGTACATTCGCTTTACCGATTTACATCGCTGGGTGACGGAATTAGAAGGTTTTGATGATGATCCGCAAAAATCAAATGAGGGTATCCTAGAAGCCATTCAGATGAATTGGATTGATGAAGCGGATTAAGGCAGTTTTGCTCATTTAATCGCACATCAAATAAAAATCACACAGCAGAACAGGGCAGGCAGCATCATGACATCACAAATTAAAAAGCTACCCGAAGCGATAGCTTGTAAGGGTATCAGCGTACGCACCACTAATCACGCTGAAATCAGTCACGAAACGGCAAAATTAGGCCGCTTATGGCAAAAGTTTTATCAAAACTACATGGGTGATTTGCCTGAAGGTCAGGATATCTATGGCATCTACCACAATTATGAAAGTGCTGATTTAGTAGGGGCGTTTGATGTTGTCGCTGGTTGGAAAATGGACAATGAGCAGGCGCAGCCGGATAATGGAGCGGTCGCTAATACGAGCAATCTTGTAACCATAACCATTCCTGCAGGAAAATACTTAGTCTTTTCAGAAACAGGCAATATGCCTAATACCGTGATGAATGCGTGGGAGAAGGCGTGGGAGTACTTTAACGACTCAAGCTGTGAGCATACTCGCACTTATAATGTCGATTTTGAGCACTATATTGATGGTAATTTAGAGTATGGACAAGTTGATGTTTATATTGGGATTGAGTGAAGCTAGTAAGTAGCTTAATTGGCCTGTGTTGTTCAAGTCCTTATCGATAAAAGATCATAATAAAAAAGCGCCAAATACGAAGCAGATGGCGCTTTTTTTGTTTCTATAAATTATGTCTAATCAAGCAGCAGATTCTCCAAAATCCCTTCATATATCTGCGCTAATCTGCCCAAATCATCTACTTCTACCTTTTCATCGACCTGATGAATCGTGGCGTTACGTACGCCAAGCTCAACCACTTGTGCACCGGTTGGCGCGATAAAGCGGCCATCTGATGTACCGCCAGACGTTGATAACGTAGTATCAACATCGGCCACAGATTTAATCGCTTGCTGGCAGGCTGAGACCAATTTACCTTTTGGGGTTAAAAATGGCTGACCGGATAATTTCCATTGGATATCATAACTGGCTTTACTATTCTCAAAATATTTATCAAAAATAGCATGAGTTCTCTCTTTTAATTCTTCTTCCGTCGTTTCTGTAGAAAAGCGGAAGTTAAAGATAACTTTTAGTGTTTCAGGAATGACATTGGTTGCGCCCGTACCGCCATTGATATTAGAGATTTGCAAAGAAGTCGCAGGGAAATACTCGTTGCCGTTATCCCAAGTGGCATTGGTTAATTCTGCTAATGCCGCCATTGCCGCATGAATCGGATTGCAAGCCAGATGCGGGTAGGCAACATGACCCTGTTTGCCAGTGACGGTAAGCTCGGCGCCCAATGAGCCGCGGCGACCGTTTTTGATGATATCACCAAGCGTGTCGGTACTTGATGGTTCACCAACCAAGCAATAAGTAATTTTTTCATTACGTGCTTCAAGCGCTTCAATGACTTTCACCGTGCCATTGATGGACGGGCCTTCCTCATCTGCGGTGATTAAAAAAGCAATAGAGCCATTGTGCTTAGGATAATTAGCGACAAAACGCTCGGCGGCAACGGTAAAAGCAGCAATGCCAGTTTTCATATCAGCTGCTCCGCGCGCCCATAAATAACCATCGGCAATGGTTGGCGTAAATGGCGGATAAGTCCAATTGTTTTCATCACCCGTAGGCACGACGTCGGTATGACCAGCAAAACAAATAACCGGATCGGTAGTGCCACGGCGCGCCCAGAGGTTTTTGACTTCCGCATGTTCGCCGCTTTGGTTTCTCTCACCAAAATACATAAACTCGCAATCAAATCCAGCCTGCGTCAGGCGTTCTGACAATATGTCTTGGCAGCCATCATCATCGGGGGTAACGGATGGACGTTCAAGTAGGGCGATACTTAAGTCTAAGGTTGCTTGTTGATGGGTTTTACTCTTATTTTCTGAACTCATGACAGTCCTAGATATGTTGTTTTGATGTTTATAATTTGGGGTCTGAAAAAATTTAGTTTTTATCCAAGTAAATTTTCTCATAATCGCCGTAATATGTTGCTAGATACTCTGTAATGCACTTTTCGGCTGGAGTATTGCTATAATTTTCAACTTTATCACTGTTGTAAGCACGCACATAGCCAGCTGCAGAAATGACATCACCCATTTTATAACTCGTTCCTAATAGTTTTAAAGTCTTATTATGACTATCAAAAGTTGCATGTCCTTCGGGAAATACGGGTGTCATCCATCTGCTTCCATCAAATGCAAGTAGACACCCATCCTCATATTTGAATTCAGTAGTAATAGCGGACGGATTAATTATTAGAGGTTTTTCAGGAGTGGACTTTGGCAAATAATAGGTAAAAAATAACTCATTGTGTTGTTGAGTAGCGGCTTGATGATTAAGCGTCTCGCAGCTCACAATCAGAGGGAGCACAACAATTAAGAGTAAGCTTTTAAATAAAGTTTTATGCATTGTTATTATCCTTAATTAACAAGGCTTATTTAAAGTAAAAGTAATAGCTGATGAATTTTAAATATTGTCGCCAACAAACGGCACCAAACCATCACGGCGCATCCAAGTCGCGATAGAATAACGCTGACGATGGGCGATTTGCACTTGATGTTGTAGGTCACTATCAAATATGACCAGCCGATTAGCAACAGGCATGACATTATGATGGACGCCATGTTTATCGACGATTTCTAAAGCGCCGCCGTCATTATCGCGCCAATCATCATTGAGATAAAACACCGCCGAGATAACGCGCTCGTCACGCCCAGCGGGATTGTCGCTATGCCATTGATAGCCAAAACCCACTGGATAACAAGCGTAATGCGCCTCACTATGGCGGATACCGGCAAACAAACTGCGATTAAACAAAGCAGCAAGCGCATTGATACTTTGCAGATAATAAAACCCGGCAAAGAAGTTTTGCGTAATCCAGCGAATGCGGTCGCCGCGAATATCGCTGACCCGAATGCCAGCCGTCAGCTCGGCGTCACGATAGTCAATAAAACCGCTCTCAGATTGCAGAGCCAATAGCGCTTTATTTTCAAACACATCGTCAATAATCATCCAACCATCATCAACAAACGTATCCAACTGTTTATCGGTCAGCTTCTCTTGCCAATCGATATCGAAGTCGGAGAATTGTAATTCACGCTGAGTTGGCGGCGTTTGACTTTCGTTATCGCTAGAGGGATATAGTAGTGGCGGGTTATCCGCTCCAATCGGATGATCGACGACCAACTTTGTCACATCAAGATTGCTAATAATCTGCGTCATTTTGCCTCGCCTTTATCGATAAACATGTTATTCGCTGTCAATACACAGCCAATCCATGCCTTTTTACCAAAACCATCGTTATCTTTTACTCTGCCTATGCTACCATAGATGCAATTTTTCTTATTTAAACTTTTGATCTTATGAACTATAAACACGCCTATCACGCTGGTAACTTTGCCGATGTTGTTAAACACATTTTATTGGTACAACTGCTGAATCAATTGGGGCAAAAGAACAAACCTTTTTATGTGCTGGATGCTTACGGCGGTCGTGGACTGTATTCGCTTGGCAGTGAAGAGGCGCGCAAAACAGGTGAAGCCAAAGGCGGTATCCAAGCCCTAGTAAAAGCTGACGTCGAAAAAGCACCGGCGGCCGTCAAAGACTATATGGAAGGCATTAAACAAGCGCGTTTCACGTATGATAAAAAAGTCTATCCCGGCTCACCTTGGTGGATTGCCCATCATGTTGAAAAAAATCCTGATGCTGGCGTGCGCGGCGAAGCGTTTGAAGCCAAAGCCAGTGAATACGATGCACTAAATTATCAGCTGTATAAATTGCCGATTGGTATTCATCATCGCAATGCCTTTGAAGGTATCGTTGCGGTTATTCCACCAAAAGAGAAGCGTGGGCTGATTTTTCTTGATCCCCCTTACGAGCAAGAGCACAAAGACTTTACCCGCCTGATAGATCTATTGGTGCATTCTTATAATAAATGGCCGCAAGGTACTTATGCCTTGTGGTACCCGATTAAAAATATAGAAGCGGTTGAGCTATTCTACAAAAAGCTAAAACGTACAGAGATGAGACGCCAACTGGTTTGCGAGCTTAATATCTATCCTAACGATATCGCTGTTGGTCTGAACGGTACAGGGTTACTCGTTATCAATCCGCCTTGGCAATTTGACAATCACGCGCGTGAGATACTGCGTTTCTTGCAGCCAGTATTAAAAGTTGCAGATGCGCCAAACATGTCTCCTGATAGTGCCACCAATGTGCGCTGGCTGGTTGGCGAATAAGGATATCGTTATGACGACTGATCACTCATCAAGCAATCTACTAAAAGATGGTCTGCGAAAAGACAAGCGGACACAAGAAAGCCTCATAACAGATAAGGTTATGAATGATGGTTTGGTAAAAGAGCCGTTGTTACAAGATAGTGCTGCCACTCAGCCGCCTTTTGTCGATGAGCATGATTTCAATATTCGCCTAGCGGATGATGATAATTATGATGGCTTAACCTTTGAGGTGATTGAAGCAGAAGTCGCCGAAGGTAAGCGCGTGGTCAGTCGCGGTGTATATTTAGCGCCCAATCTTATCACCACTTTATCTCTGCTATCGGGTTTTTATTCTATTTTAGCCAGTACTCAAGGTGAGTTTTACAAAGCCTCACTGGCGATTTTCTTATCCGCCATTCTTGATGGCGCTGATGGGCGCGTCGCGCGTATGCTTAATGCGCAAAGCCCTTTTGGCGAGCAGTATGACTCTCTAGCAGATATGCTGGCTTTTGGCGTTGCGCCTGCAATCCTGATTTATAGCTTTGCTTTAGAGCCGTTAGGTCGTATCGGTCTTGGCTGTGCGTTTGTCTTTACTGCTTGCGCTGCGTTTCGTCTGGCACGTTTTAATGTTCAGGTCGGCATTGTCGATAAAAAATACTTCGTCGGTTTGGCAAGTCCGCTCGCGGCTATCTTAGTTACCGCCGCTGTCATGGTTGCGGTCGATCATAACGAATGGGTCGGTCAATACGATACTGCTCTCATGTTGTTATTTGCGGTATGGGTGGTTATCTGCGGCTTATTGATGGTCAGTAATGTCAAATACTATAGCTTTAAAGAATTCGATAAAAAGAAAGTGCCCTTTGTGGTGCTTATTATCGGCGTATTGGTCATGAGTATTATCTTATATGATATTCCTGTGGGCATCTTAGCTATCGGTATCATTTATGCATTATCAGGTATCGCGACCACCTTAAAAAGTAAAATGTAAGACTAAAGCCAAAATATGAGATATAAATTCTAAGCAATCAAGGGGTTAGAAGATTTGTTAATTTAAATTTTCAAACCCCCTTGACCCCCTACTAAAAGCGCGTATAATGCCACCCAGTCGAAAGGGAAGGCGGA